>JBGAWQ010000023.1:0-48792 GCA_044227555.1 Saprospiraceae bacterium
ATTCTTGAAGATGATGCAATGGTGTGGTTTTGGATCGGTTCACATGAAGATTATAATTCGATGATCAAAAACATCTAAGTCGAACAACCGATAACAATAGCTTCACGCCATGGCGGACATTTCTAGCCTGTTACCTTCTCCTTTGATTTAGTTTTTACTATCTTGAAGATGAAAGCCCGAAGCGCCACGTCGCGAAGCCCAGACGCTATGAACAATTAAAAATTGGAAATGATTCATTGTGGTTATATGGTTAGCTGATTCCCCGTCAAATGAACTTAACAAATGGAAATATACTATTGTTAATGCTGCTTGTTATGGCTTGTCAAAAAGAAAGTCCTAAGAGGCCATTTCAAGATGAAGTCGCTAATTCACAAAAAACTCACCCTCGCAAACATGTTGTTAGTAGCGATTTGACATGTTTTACCTTGACTAAACAGGAATATAGTTTTGTTATAAATCCATCACTGGCAAATATTATTGTTGAACTGATTTTTGATCCCAACACATTCCACAGAACTATACAAATATCTAAGGCCGGGGAGTCAGCGCCTTATCAGATAATAGCTGCTGATGTAGGAGAACATCGTAGTTATGAAGAGGACTTAAGAGCTATTGATGTCAATTTTGATGGTTATAAGGATCTTGTCCTGTTAGATTGGTACGGAGCTACTGGAAACAAAGGTTATTCCTTTTACACATTTGATCGTTTAAGTACAAGTTTTATTTTTAACACAGACTTAGGCGGGTTAGAGAATCCACAATTTGACGATACCAATAAGCGGATTCGTACACACAGTGTTGGTGGCATGGCCGGAAATATCTATAGGAACGAAACTTATAAGTATGAAAATGGAAAACTTAAGCTCATTCATGCAGTTTACCAGGACTTTGATCAAAACACCGATCACTTTATTCGGAAGACAAAGCATATGAGAAACGGTCAACTCAAGGATTCAACAACTATCATTTTTCCGGCGTTTAAAGGGTAAGATAGTTTTGCTGCCGAACGAATTTCTGCTCATAACATCGGATGCTCATAAGCAGGGCTATCTGCATTGAAAATGAAAACGTAAATTTGAACAAAGGTGCCCCTGAATCAGTCCAAACTCAGTCGGCCTGCCTACGAGCATCCTTTAGCGTTAGACGAAATTCCCAAGATCAATATCATCAAAGCATAACATCGGCTTCTCAATATGCCAGTCATTCCCAAATGGTACGTAGCCTCTGAATTTGGCCGGTGCTGTCTCGTCGGAAGAATCGATTAGAAAGGCATCTAACAGAACATCCTAGCACATAAAGAATAAGAGCAGAATGTAAGATCTGCTGCGAATTGTCCAATGAGGATAATACGGATGGATATGGATATCTGAAAAGGGAAAAGTATATTTGGTTAAATCTGGGAGCAAACCCTCCTCCACACCACACTTACCCTGACGCTCATGTTTCATTCTTCCATGTCTAGAATTGTTAAATCTTTTTTCCAATTTATTCTTTTCCTGGCCATCTGCTGTTTGCCCGCGACCGCTTTCTGCCAGGTCGATTCTATCCTCTCCTTACCGGAAGCGGAACGTTATCTGGCACTGGGAACTGTTTTTGGTTCAATTGGCAGAGATTATCATGGTGGTGCATCCGAAAAACTTGAAGCACTGCAGGGCGCCTTTGAAAAGAAGGGAAATGAGGACCTCGCTATGCTATGTGTGTTGCAGCAATTGAGGATTTTTCCTTCCACTAATCAAGTGGAGACAGCGGACAAGGAACAATTTCTGCTCCATGCTATCCAGGAGGCGCAGCGCAAGGGACTCAAGCGCAGGGAAGCCGAACTCCTGGTCTATGGAGGGATTAATGATGCCGAATATGGTCGATGGGGAATTGGGTTTGAGCGAATGATGAAAGGGTATGCCATGCTCAAGGAGTATGGATGGCCAAGTCCTTTTCAGAAGGTCAACGACCTAGAGCTGATGGGGGATTCTTTCTATGCCTTCAGTGATTTTGAATCTACGATTCGTTTTTTGAAGGAAGCGCAAACCGTTAAACTCCCGATATCCTCTGAAAGTTTTCCGCGTAATGGTTTGAATAATATCGGGCTGTGTTATATGAACCTGGAGCAGTATGACTCTGCCGCGTATTTTCTACGCCTGGCCGTTGAAGCAGCACAGATATCGCGGGATTCATTTTGGATCGGCCTCACCAAAGGCAACCTTGGGAATGTGTATTATAAAATGGGCCGCTATGATGAAGCCTGGCCCCTGATCGAAACAGACTTTAAGGAAAGTATCCGAATGAACCAGCCTGGCAGCGCCTCCAATGCCGCACAAACCCTGGCCACCATGGCACTGTACAAAGGAAGGATTGCGGAGGCTGAAGAATATATGCGCTATGCCGCCCAAAATAAAATCACCTACCAGGTGGAAGGGCTCATCACCTATTTCACCAATCTGTATACCTACACGCGTCTTAAAGGGGACTATGCGAAGGCCGTCCAGTATGCGGATTCCCTGGACCACCACAAACAGATCCTTGAAGTGGCGCGCGACAAAAAAATACTGGAGCATGCCAAGTTGCAGGTACAGGTCGATAAATACAACACCGATATTCAATTGCTCGAAAAGGACAGATCCAGGCAGGTGCTATTGAGAAATGCTCTTTTTGTGATTTTGTTGCTAACCGCCCTGCTCACGGTGACCTGGATCCGCCGCATCCAGTATCAGCGTAAACAGGAAGCCGAACTCAACCTCATCAAACAAAGAAATGCCGCTGATCAATTGTTACGTGCTCAAAATGAATTGAGCACCTACACCCATGCCCTGGTAGAAAAGAATGAACTGATCCAGGCCTTCAAGGCTGAAATTGAACAACTCCAGCAATCCGGTTCGATACAGCATGACGAGCGCATGTCACGTATGATCCACCTCACCAATGCCAGCATCCTGACCGATGACGACTGGCGTCGCTTTCGCGAACTCTTTGACCAGGTCTATCCCGGCTTTTTTATAAGGTTAAAGGAGAAAATGCCCGACCTCACCCCGGGCGAAATCCGCCTCCTGGCCTTGACCAAACTCCAGATTACTCCCCGAGATATGGCCGGGATGCTTGGCATCAGCGCAGACTCTATCAAGAAGACCCGTCACCGGCTCCGCCGGAAGATCAACTTGCCCGAAGATGGCTCTTTGGATGAGGTGGTGGGTTTGATCTGATGGAAGTTGCCTTTAGCCTCGTTGGCCTCTTAAGCCTTCCCGCCTTTTCCTCCCTTTAGTTTTTTTTCTAATCCCCTGATATCTAAAGGCGTTCCCTCTTTGTCCCCCTCTTTGTCCCCCACACTGTCACCGCCATTGTCAACCCTCAGAATTTGGAGGCTGAGGGTCCGGGTCCCAACCTTTGTTTTCGAAAAAAAAGCACCATGCGTTTCCGCTTATCCTGGAAAAATCCCGCCCTGATCGCCATCATCACGACCGTGTTCGTGATGATCATCATCGGCTGGGTGTTTCACCGGAACCTGGAGCGCATAGATCAACAAATCGAAAACATCAGGCATCATGACCATTAACTATTCAAACTGCGTGTCGTTACCTCTACTGACCAACCCAACTGCTCATCTGAAGCAGTCCCGGCTTAACCTGTCCATATTCGCGCCATCAGGAATCAAACCCATAATGCTCATGCTGACCATGATGGCGGCAACGATCACATTTGCACAAAATGTAGGGATAGGCACCACAGCACCCGACCCTTCGGCATTACTGGATGTAAACAGTTCTACCTTGGGCGTATTGGTTCCAAGGCTAACCTCAGCCCAAATGAACGCTATCGTCAGTCCCGCACCCGGGCTATTGATCTACAATACGGATTCAACCTCCTTTGCCTATTTCACCTCATCGACCTGGGTGTATTTGCATGGCGATTCCAGCGCCAGAAATGCCTGGAGTACAATAGGAAATTCCGGCACTAATGCGTCCTCTCATTTTATTGGCACGACGGATGATGTCCCCCTCATGCTCAGGGTCAATAACCAGGAAGCCGGACGTATTGGGAAAAGCACGGGAGATGGTTCAGTTTTTTTGGGTTATGAAGCTGGCATGAATGATGACCTCTCTGACAACCAGAATACCTTCCTGGGATACCAGTCCGGAAAGCAAACCACGACAGGTATGGGTAATGTCGCCAATGGGTACAAATCAATGCAAACCAATATCACCGGAAATCTGAATACAGCTACAGGACATGAAGCGCTATTAAGTAATACCAGCGGAAATGAAAATACCGCCAATGGCGCCACCGCCCTACGAAGCAATACAACAGGAAATTTTAATGTGGCCAATGGATCTAAAGCCCTGTATAGCAACACCGAGGGGGTCAACAATACAGCCAACGGATACCGATCCCTGTATAGCAATATCACAGGGAGTCACAATACGGCCAACGGATTGGAAGCACTCTTTCATAACACGACCGGTAACTATAATACCGCCACTGGTCAGCAATCTTTGCGCACCAACACCGAAGGAAATAATAACACGGCCAATGGAGTTGAAGCCCTTCGCTTTAATACGATCGGAAGCAACAACATGGCCAATGGATTTTATGCCCTTCGTAACAATACCGAAGGGAATAATAACACGGCGAGCGGGGTTGAAGCTCTTCGTTTCAACTCTGTGGGTTCCGGTAATGTTGCCAATGGATACGCTGCCCTTCGTGCTAACACTACGGGTAATTTAAATTTAGCCAGCGGAGACAGTTCGATGGTCAATAACACCACCGGTAGTAAAAATATAGCTGAAGGTCATCTGGCGTTAAGTTCCAATACCACGGGGAGTTTTAATACGGCATTGGGATATCGCGCCAATGTAAATCAAGCAGGCCTTGTCAATGCCACAGCGATCGGGGCCTATGCCAGGGTAGATACTGACAACAGCCTGGTGCTTGGCAGTATCAGTGGACTCAATGGAGCGACCTCCAGTACTCGGGTAGGGATAGGTACGTCATCCCCGGCATTCCCTCTTACCGTACGTACATCGAACACCACGGAGGGCGCCAAAGTAGCTTCTTTGGCCAGTGCAATTGGTGATAGTCTGTTTCAGTTGAATGTCACCCGGGGTGCCACCACCAATATTGCAGGGAGTTGGACCACTGCCATTGGCCAGGCCTATAACGGAGGCAGTATCACAGAGGGTATAAAATTTATACGCGGAATTTCAGCCACAGATGGCGCCATGGCCTTGACCACCAATAATATCGAAAGAATGAGAATAACCTCCACCGGAGATATTGGAATTGGTACACCATTTCCTCATGCCTTGCTGCAATTGGCCAACACACTGACCAACCGGAAAATTGTTTTATTCGAATCCGCCAATAATGATCATCAATTTCTTGGATTTGGTATCAATCCCGGAATGATGAGATACCAGGTGGCCAATGCCAATGACAATCATGTTTTCTTTTCAGGATTGAATTCCACCAGTTCAACAGAGTTGATGCGGATCACCGGCCAGGGCAAGGTGGGGATAGGCACAAGTAATCCGCTCTCCGCATTGGATGTTGGAGGGGGAGTCACCATCGGGAGTTTGTATGCCGGTGCGACAACCGCTCCTGCCAATGGGATGATCATTGAAGGCCAGGTGGGCATCGGCACACAGCCAGCCTCCAAACTAGATATTGAAGGAGGTGTCGCCATAGGGAGTAATTATGCCGGAAATCAATATGCACCTGCAGAAGGATTGATCGTTGAAGGCAAGGTGGGTATTGGCTGGCATAATCCATTATCATTTCTGGATGTAAACGGAGGTACGGTCATTGGCTACAATTATGCAGGAGTGGTTCCTGCTCCGGAAAATGGATTACTCGTCCAGGGTAAAGTGGGTATTGGCTGGCACAATCCATTAGCTCCACTACATGTCTCCGGCATCGGTTATACGTCAACTTCACAAGAACGAAACTATTTTAATGCCGACACCGGTCCTAACCTGATCAGTAATACCAGCCCAAGTGGTAATATACAGATCATTGCCGACGGATATTTCTGGGCCAATGGCGGCGGTTTCGTAGCCACCAGTGATAAACGGATAAAAAATATCAAAGGAACGACTGACACGAAGCAAGACCTGGCCACGCTCAATGCCATTGAAATCACGGACTATACTTACATCGATGAGATCCAAAATGGCAGCACTCCTCAAAAGAAAGTGATCGCTCAGCAACTCCAAAGTGTCTACCCGCAAGCCGTCAATACCAATGAAGGAATTATCCCTAATGTGTTTGAAGTGGCCGCAGCCAACCAGGTCATGGATCAGCATACGATCATCACCACATCCAAGGCTCATGATTTTTCCGATGGAGACCAGATCCGCCTCATCATGGAAGGCGGAGGCGAAAAATTATTAAAGGCCCGGGTGATCGATGCTCATACATTCAAGGTAGATGAGGCGCTATCCGGGAAAATATTTGTGTATGGAAAGCATGTGAAAGATCTGCTCAATGTAGACTATGACGCAGTAGCCATGCTCAATGTATCCGCTACCCAGGAACTCTACAAGATGTTCCTCGCGCTCCAGTCCAGAAATGAAAAACTGGAGCAGGATTTCGAAAGTCTTAAAGCTGAAGTGGCTGCTAAAGAAAAGGCCGGGGGCTGGTGACGGGACGGCTGCCCTTTAGGAAAGTCCACCTGAATCTCCCTGGCCTCTGATTCCAAAGGGTTGTACATGCTCTCCGTCCCCCGTATACGCTCGCGATCATTGGCAAAGTCACCACACCTCAATTTCATCAACAATTCCAAAATCAAAGGTATCATGACCACTAACTCTTCCTTTCCGGTTTCCCAGGCGCCCTCTAAAGAAACCACATTCTCGATCCGGGTCCTCTCCCGTGGCAAATCATTACAAATCAAACCGGATCAAATCATCAGGCTGCAGGCCAACGGCAGTTACACCCTGATCCATGCAGAGGCCTCTGCTCCGATGATGACGGCCAGGGTGCTTAAAACGTATGCAACACCCCTGCAGTTGTTTGGATTCGTACGCGTCAATAAGTCGGACCTTGTCAACAAGCATAAGATTGTTCGTATGGAAGAGGATGGCAAGGTGGTCATGGCAGATGATTATGTCACCACCATATCGAGGAGGAAGAGGATGACATTAAAGTCATTGTTATTGGGAATTGGATTGCTGTTGGCTACCGGGATGATGGCACAAAATGTGGGAATCGGGACCACGGCTCCAACAGCTCCGCTCACGGTTCGCACAGCTGATACAACATCCGGAGCGCCGGTAGTTTCGCTGGCCAACGGGATTATGGATTCGCTATATCAATTGAATGCCACGAGGGGAGATTCATCAGGTGGCCCTGGTCAATGGATGACCGGCATCGGGCAATCGTATGACGGGGGTCCGCTCTCCGAGGCCTTGAAATTTTATAGGGGTACCGGAGCGAACAACGGATCGATCGGCTTGAGCACCAGCGCAGTCGAGCGAATGAGGATCATGAGTAATGGAACAGTTGGGGTTGGAACGTCGTCTCCTGATACGCTGGCTAAACTTGATGTGGCCGGAAAACTGAAACTCGCGGATGGTACACAGGCTACAGGGCGGTTTTTAAAATCTGATTCCATGGGTATGGCTGAATGGGCCGACCTAAAGGCAAGTGATTTTCTAAGTGATCAAGTCGTTCCGGATTTTAGTTGCATGAAAGTATTGAGCAGAACTCCATCGCTGAGCTCTCCTGCTGCCCTGGATGTTTCAAATAATTATGCCTATGTGGTCAATATTTTTTCAAGCCTTTTAAGGACGTTTGATGTCGCAGATCCGGGAAACCCGGTAGAAACCTCAAGTGTAGCCTTAGGTACAGGTCCGGTTGCTTTAGTGGTTGCTTCGGACAATGCCTGTGTAGTTAATTCGGGTAGTAATACGTTGCAAGTGTTCAATCTGGCGGACCCCGCATCTCCACTACTGGTAGGCACAGCAACAACCGGTGTATTCCCGGTGGATGTTGCTGTTCAAGGCCAATATGCATATGTCATCAATAGTTCGGGTGCTACATTACAAATTTTCGATATCAACATCCTGCCGGTACCCGCATTGGTCAGTTCATTGAGCATCTCTCTGCAGGCAAGTACGATCTGCGTGTCAGGTCCCTATGTTTATATCGGTAACAGAGGTTCTGATGTATTTACGGTCGTTGATATCAGTAACCCATCCAACCCTACCATCGTATTCGAATCCGCTTTATTGGGTAACTATTGTGTGGATATGGTTGTTCGTGGCCAACTGGCCTATGTGATTCTGGATAATAATGTGGAGTACACACTGAAGACCATTTCTTTACAAAACCCTCAGGCCCCTGTAGTAGTGGGAGCCTACAACTTAGGATTTAAGCCGCGCACATTGGCCGTGTTTGGCAATTTTGTAGCTGTAACACTCGCCAATATTAACACCTTAGCCATTTTTAATAGTAGTAATCCGGCAAACCTCACCTTTGAGACCAGTATGGTTTTAAGTTCGTTTCCACATGGTGTGGTGGTCAAGGGGACCACAGCCTATGTGAGTTGTAGAAACTCACATGAGTTGGCGATCGTCAATCTGAGTTGTGAAAAAACGATCTCCATCAATAGCATTACAGGTGAAGCCTCGGCCAATACCATTTGGGAGTCTAACGGAGCGACTATTTACACCCTTGCTCCACGGGTAGGTTTGGGGACCCATACTGCGCATGCTCCTCTTCAATTGGACAACAGAGTCCTCAGCCGTAAAATTGTTTTATATGAAAATAACAACAATGATCATGAATATTTTGGTTTTGGAATTAATCCAGGCATGCTTCGATACCAGGTGTCCGGGGCCAGTGAAAATCATGTGTTTTATGCCGGGGCCAATTCGAGTAGCTCCAAAGAACTGATGCGGATCACCGGCACCGGATTTGTTGGTATTGGTACAAAGGTGCCTACATTTCCCCTAGCGGTGCGAACAAGCAGCAATACAGAAGGAGCTATAGTGGCCTCCTTAGCTACTGCGATTGCAGATACGTTTTTTCAATTGAATGTATCGAGAGGTTCCACAACAAACACTGTGAACAGTTGGATGACGGCGATCGGGCAGTCCTACAATGGAGGAAGCCTCTCCGAATCCATTAGATTTATGAGAGGGGCACTTACGAATGATGGAGCGATGGCCTTTACCACAAATACTACTGAGCAGATGAGAATAACCTCTGCAGGGGCCATAGGGATCGGAACATCCACACCTTTTTCAAAATTGGACATCAAAGGAAACCTAACAATTGGTGCAGGATATGGAGGTACAAATGTAGCACCGGCCAACGGAGCGATTATCGAAGGTAAAGTTGGGATCGGAACGCCTACGCCAGTATCCAACCTGGATATAGAAGGTAATCTGACTATTGGTTCGGGATATGGAGGTACAAATGTTGCCCCGGCCAACGGAGCGATTATCGAAGGTAAAGTTGGGATCGGAACACCTACGCCGGTATCCAACCTGGATATAGAAGGTAATCTGACTATTGGTGCCGGATATGGAGGCGCCCTTGTGGCTCCCGCCAATGGAGCTATTATAGAAGGGTATGTCGGGATCGGCACTCCTGCACCCCATGCCTTGCTCCAACTTGGAAACACACTTACCAACCGGAAAATCGTCCTATACGAAACAACCAATAATGATCATGAATACCTTGGTTTTGGTATCAATGGCGGCATGCTTCGATACCAGGTGGCTAATGCAAATGATAATCATGTGTTTTATTCCGGGATCAATTCAACCAGTTCGAGGGAATTGATGCGTATCACCGGGAACGGTGAAGTGGGTATTGGGACTACTGCACCACATGCACTCTTGCAATTGGGCAATTCGACAGCCAACCGGAAGTTGGTTTTATTTGAAAGTGTCAATAACGACCATCAATATTTTGGCCTTGGCAACAATACCAATAGCATGCGGTACCAGATTGCTGGTCCTTCGGATAATCATGTGTTTTATTCCGGGATCAATTCTACCAGTTCAAAGGAACTGATGCGTATCACTGGCTCTGGATTTGTAGGGATTGGTACCACGGCTCCGTTATGTCCACTTACAGTACGTAGCAGCAGCAATGCGGTAGGTGCAATCGTTGGTTCATTGGCCACCGCTATAGTGGATACTTTTTTCCAATTGAATGTGACAAGGGGTGCTGACACCAACACTATAGGCAGTTGCATGACAGCTATCGGACAGTCTTATAATGGAGGTCCCCTTTCAGAGTCCATTAATTTTTTAAGAGGAGGTTTCACGGATGATGGCTCCTTAGCCTTTTCAACCAATTACACCGAAAGGATGAGGATTGCATCAACCGGAGAGATAGGCATTGGGACCACCAGTCCCGAAGGGCCTTTGCATGTATCCGGAACCGGTATAACAGCTCCAGACCAGAACAGGAATTATTTCAATCTGACCACAGGTCCCAATTTGGTATATAATAATAGTCCGAGTGGAAATGTGCAGATTATTGCCGACGGATATTTCTGGGCTAATGGCGGTGGATTTGTAGCCACGAGTGATCAAAGGATAAAAAATATCAAAGGGACAACCGACACGAAGCAAGACCTGGCCACCCTCAATGCCATTGAGGTTACAGACTATACATACATCGATGAGGTCCAGAATGGCAGCACTCCGCAAAAGAAAGTGATCGCCCAGCAACTGCAGAGTGTTTACCCGCAAGCCGTCAATACCAACTCAGGCATCATTCCAAATGTGTTTGAAGTAGCTGCCTCCAGCCACGTAAAAGACCAACATACGATCATCACGACCTCCAAGCCCCATGAGTTTACCAATGGTGATCAGGTCCGCCTGATCCTCGAAGGACTAGGCGAAAAAGTTGTACGCGTAGACGTGATCGATAACCACACTTTCAAAGTGGATGAATTACTCTCCGGAAAAATATTTGTGTATGGCAAGCATGTGGATGATCTCCTCAATGTCGACTATGATGCGGTAGCTATGCTCAATGTGTCTGCTACGCAGGAGTTGTACAAGATGATCCTCCGGCTCCAATCCGAAAATCAACAATTGCGCGCCGACCTGGAAAGCCGCCTGGCCAAAGTAGAATCTTTGCAACAGTCACTGGAAGACGAAGCGGTGGTTGCTGTCCCGCGCAATTGAAGCGTTGCAGGAAAAAACATTTCGACTCCGCTCAATGTGCCGCTTCTGCCACGGCGAATTAACTAAACAGAATGCTTATATTTCCCATGTGGATGTAAAACCCCATATTGGTAAATGGAGGAGTATTCAACTTTAAATCAAATGAAACGGTTATGGCTGGATTAAGTATTTTCATGATTATCGCCTTATTGGCTTTCTGCTGGGTACTGCCCATTTTGATTATTGTGACCTCTAACAAGACGAGTGGCAGTGAGAAAGTAGCATGGGTACTTGCAGTTCTCTTCATCTCCTGGTTTGCCTGGATCTTTTACTGGTTATTGGCGCCTATCAAAAAAGGCTGATGTATTGAAAACTGGAATGCAATGAGAAAGTTGATTTCCTTATTTCATTCCAGCTCTTTACGTCCAGGAGGAAGTAAGAAAAAGTACAAGGCCAGCAGGACATCTATGGTGATACAAAAGACATCATACCCCTCCGGCGCCATCGAAGAGAAAAGTGGAAATACCAGATCCCATACCGCATGTAAGGCAAGCCCGGCAATGACCAGATTAAAATTTTTCTTGTAGCCGTAATAGGCCAGGGCGACAAAAAATGCAACGGAAAGTATACTAGCTATCAACGATGAAGTGTCATGGTAGGAAAAGCCAATGTAAATGAAAGGAATACCCATCAGGGTGTATGCCGCAATCAGCCGTTTGTCAAAACTTTTAAATATTTCGAGAAACGCTATGATTCCGAGGGTCCAGGCTAAGCCTATGAGGAAGTCATTCATATTTATTTTGTTTAAGTGGTTTACGTTTCGTTCAACTGTTTTTGCAATGCTATTTGTCGCATCGAATCAACGCTTAGGTTTGTTCTTTCCAGGTTGGGCGTTATTGAAGTCGTGACTCAAAGGTCTCTGTCTCCCTATGGGCATCCGTTGACTTGGGTTAAGAAATCGCACCGGAGCCTGGGAAAAAATCGTCAGACCGCCTTTGATTAGATGGTTGGCCCGGATTTGGAGGGAAGCGTGGAGGTTGGTCGTCGTCTATTAATTAACTTTCGCAACTTCGAATGGCCATGAAGAAAGTTGCAATCCTACTTTTATTACTGATGAGCAAAGATTCCTTTTCGCAGGAAACAGGTGCAGGGATAGTTCCCTCTTTATCTTATCCACAGGTCATATTCGATTCCGACACGTGCTGCTGGCGCAAATTGACCGCATCGGGCAAGTATCACGAAGCCGCGGAACTTATGGTTTTATATTTACATTCACGAAATGCTTCAAATAAGCATGCTCTGTATTGGCATACCGGGCAGATGTACGCCATGGCTCATGAATATGAACTGGCTACAAAGTACTTCAAGAAGACGTATGCCAAAGTATACCTTTGGTTTGGTGATAGTGATGCAAAAACATGGTATTACTATGCCCGTGGCACAGTCGCTTTTATCAAGGAGGATAGAAAAGTATTGGATAAGGTGATCCAGACATGGAGTCATAAATTTCCACCCGACAAAAATTACAATGCCTTACTAAAACTGAATGCACACTGGGGAGATGACTATGAAATCATCCTCGAAAATTAACCATAAACCTTAATCCTAAAACTGAGTCAAATGCCAAAAAGCAATCTATTGCTAATGGACAATGTTGGCATCGTAGTGGAATCCCTGGAGGATGCCATTGCTTTTTTTAGTGAGCTCGGACTTATCCTGGAAGGCCGTGCCTTGATTGAAGGAGAGTGGTCTGGTCGTGTCACCGGACTCAGGGATCAGCAGGTAGAGATCGCCATGATGGTTACGCCCGATGGACATAGTCGGCTTGAAATCTGTCGCTACATTCATCCTCCCATTGCTTCCGATCATCGTAACGCACCTGTCAACGCCTTAGGTTACCTCCGCATAATGTTTACGGTTGACCATCTCGATGAATTGCTGAACAGGCTATATCCGCTGGGTGGGCAACTGGTTGAGGAAGTGGTTCAATACCAGGATATGTATCGTCTATGCTATATCCGGGGACCCGAGGGGATACTCATCGGACTTGCTCAGCCATTAGGTGTCTCAGTTTCACCGGATGTTTTCGAAGGCTAAGTTATTTGACCTGAAATCTCCTTATCGGATCAACGTCACATCGCCGGAGAATTTTTCCACATATTGTTTTCCATTGGCCTGATAGGTCAATAGGATGAGATACACATAGGTGCCAGGTGGTGCTTTAAGATCATGCGTTTGGCCGTCCCATCTGAATGGAATGTGATCAGATCTATAGACCAAATTTCCCCATCGGTCAAATAGGCTACCATTTATGGATAAGACTTGAATATCAGAACCGAAATCTATCCTGAAAAGATCATTGATTTGATCATCATTGGGAGAGAATACATTTGGAATATAGATGGATGTATTATCAGGATCAGATAGACAATCTGATTTTAAACCCACGACCCTCTCATCAGATATACTCTGGCATGGTGTGAATACGGTGATGGCGTAAAGCCCGGGAGTGGTCACAGTGACTATCGATCCTTCATCTCCCGTATTCCAAATATAGCCGGCAGGTACAGTTTGAGTCGCATCTAATGTCAGACTAGCTCCGGGACAAAGCACCGTGTCAGGACCCAAATCCACTGCAAGCAACAGATCCTCGATTGAAACCTTTACGCTATCAGTCTCTTTGCCACACATATTGCTTATTTCGAGGACATAACTACCTGCACTGGTGACCAATAATTGAGGAAACGTACTTCCGTTTTGCCAAAGAAGTTCATGGGTAGTTGCCGGTGCTGACAACATATAGCTCTCCCCTGGACACAATGTTGTATCTGCTCCTAAATCAAATGGATCAGGAGCATCCATGTATTTGATTTCGATACTGTCCGCATCATAACCACATCGGTTAGTGGCTGTGAGAGAATATATACCCGCGGATTGGATCAGTAATGTTTCCGCATCAGATCCATCTTGCCATTGAACCGTAGTGATGGGATCAGCTACGTAGGACAGCAAGAGGGTGTTGCCTTCGCACAGCGTGGTATCTTTTCCAAGATCCACCACCGGAGCCTCACCACTGATCTCCACATCGACAGAATCACGATCACTCCCACACAAATTACTGACCTGGAGTATATAGGTTCCGGATATGGTAGTCTGGTAATTTGGCACTGTAGATCCATCCTGCCATTGATAGTTGACACCAACAATGTGAGATGCAATCATTACCGTATCTCCGGCACAAGCCACAATATCAGCCCCAAGATCTACTTGTGGCCCATCGGTGCTTTCATATATTTCCAAAGTGTCCAGGGATGACCCGCATTCATTGGAGATCTCCAGGATAATGGTTTCTTGCTGGGTGATACTCAATGTCGAACCTGTAGAGCCGTCCTGCCATAAGTAGGACACTCCACTAATCCCTGGGTCCACTACAATGGTTTCTCCCGGACAGATAGACTGATCCATGCCTAAGTCCAATTGTGGAATTTGTGGGTACATAGAAACCAAAAGTGTATCTGAGAATGAACCACAACTATTAGAGATCATGGCGATAACTGGACCAGCCTCGGTGACATCCAGATTGGCATTAGTCGTCCCATCCTGCCATACTATTTCCACATCCGTAGGATCAATCAAGAAGGAGAGGGTGTCCCCTATGCAAATGGATGTGTCGGCCCCTAATGAAATATTTGGTACAGCCGGAAGCAACCCGATTAGCAAAGTATCTGCATCGACACCACAGGTGTTTGAAACTATAACATGGATTTCACCTGCGACTGTCGAATTATAGGATGGGATAATGGATCCATCCTGCCAGGACCAATTGTCCACATTCGAATATGTAGGCAATATAGTGATGATAGTGCCAAGGCAAATGGAAGTATCATTTCCAAGGGAAACAGACGGAGGAGGTCCGCCATCACCGACTTGAATGGTATCACTATCTGTACCACAATTATTGCTCACCGTTAATATATATTGACCAGGGGCGTAAACAGAAAGTTGAGAATTTTGAGAGCCATCATTCCACATATAGGTCACCCCTGTGATCCCGGCCTCGAGGACCGTGCTATCTCCTTGACATAAATTGAAATCAGCGGCGAGGGATATTGATGGTGGTTGGCCCGATCCGAATACATTGATCGTATCTGACAACACCTCACATGCATTTGAAACTTGTACGTAATAAATTCCGGCCGTAACAATCAGCAGAGAATCTGTCGTACTCAGGTCGTTCCAGACTATACTTGCTCCTGCAGCATCTATGCTCACGGTGGCTTGTTCGCCAGGACATAAATTGATATCCGGACCCAGGTTGGGTTGCAGTAGCGGTGCCATCGATGCAACCGTCAAGGAATCTCTGTCAAAACCACAGGCATTGGTGATCGACAGAGCATACTGGCCAGCAGTAGTAACCTCGAACGTATTATTTGTGGAGCCATTTTGCCATAGATAATTACCCGTATTTACTCCACCATCCAATACCACTGTATCACCCATACAAATGGAAGTGTCAGGACCTAATTGGATCAATGGGGGAGCAGTCATATCCACGATCATCTGATCTGTTTCCATCCCGCATCCATTCGTCACCGTAATGCTGTATACGCCTGCCTGGCTGATGACGTAAAACGGACTATTGTTGCCATCCTGCCAATGAAAGCTACCCATGGTAGGCTCGAGGGTGATATCCACGATCTGACCGACACAAAGATGCGTCGTATCGGGACCAATATCAAAAATGGGGGGTATGATGTCAATCACTTCAACTTCATCCGAACTTACTCCGCACATATTCGTCACAGTCACACTATAGGTTCCTGCTTCATCAATAGGATAAACGGAATCGTTCGAACCATCCTGCCATACATACTCTCCCTGGGCCGGATCTAAGGAATACGTGATCATGCCGCCCGGGCATAGAAAGGTGTCAACCCCCAATGAAATGGGGTCTGGTGGCTCTACCACAAGAACATCAATGGTGTCTGATGACAGATGGCAACCATCGTCAAGGGTTACAGAATATTGTCCTGTGGAGCTGATGGAATAATCTGGACTAGTTGAGCCATCCTGCCATTCGTAGGTGCCCACACTTGGGTCGAGAGATATATCATAGGTATTTCCGGCACACATGATGATTTCGTCATCTGCAAGTTGGACTGGCGGAGCATCATAGATCGTAACATCGACGGTGGCTACGTCACTGTTGCAACCGTAATATACCGTTACTGAATACTGTCCGGAGGTATAGACCATGAGGGTGGGATTGCGTGTGCCGTCACTCCAGATATATAAAATATCCTCAGCCTCCGGGTCTACGGTAGGAACCAGGAGTACGGAGTCACATGCTGAAATAGGACCGTCGAGTTCAACATCAATTTCTTCTTCGGGTACCTCTTCTACGATCACATCATCAATAAAAAAATAGGAGTAAACTCCGGGTTGCGAACAGTCAGGTTCAAGGGTAGTCTCCGCATCATGATAAAAGTTCCCAATGGTAATATAGGCTTCATTTCCGGTGGCGATGATATAACCAAAAACAAAAACCCAGTTGATCGTATCTGTAAACATATTACCCCCTAAATCGATTTGAGGTGTCATGCCAAGGGGAGAAGTCAGCGGGGCGGGAGACAACAATGCACCAAAATGGTCAATCCCGCATTCGGTGTCACCAAGGTTTAAGTAGAAGCCGACTTTGTAGCAATGGCCTGCCTCCAGTGTATCGAGAAGCGCGACATAGGCCAATTCCCGAAGGACATCAGGCGCATAAGAGTGAGCTCCGATGTAAGCATCTCCGGTGTTGGCAAACTGACCTCCGAATGCATTGTTTGGCACAGCATAAGACCAGAAGCTACTGCAGGCATGAAAATAATCGCAGGATCCATACGTCCACCATGGGGGACAGAGCATGGGGCTGTTGTTGGTTGCGCATCCAAAACAGGGACAGGCGATGTGGTCTTCAAAACTGGGATTCGGCACTAGATTTTGTCCATGCACTCCAACAGTCGTCACCAGCCATAAGAGACCAGCAAGTGTCCCATACCGCGGCAAGGCAAAATGTCTGAAGATGCGATAACGCATATTTGATATATATTTTATAAAGTTAAATAACATACGGGAGTTTTGATAGCGTCCACATTTTTATAGTAAAACCCACCTCATCTACATCAAATCATTCCTAAACCATAGTCAGTTCAAAAAAATTAACTTAATTACTTCGTCTTACGTAAGGACTTTATCTATGAAAAAAACGACTCTTCTGCTGATCGCGATTTCACTATCTGCTTTGTCCTACGCTCAAACACGTTGGAATAAAAGCCAACTTGAAGTGCAGGAAACTATTTCTAACCTGTTTGAATCATTGTCCAACAGAGATTCTGTAGGCCTGATGAATTATTGCGCGGATGATATTGTGCTCATCGAATATGGAAGTATCTGGAATGCCGATACGCTCATTCAGAAGGCCATCACTTTAAATACAGCACCTGATTTCAAGCGAACGAACAGACTTGAGTTTATCTCCACAAACGTCAAGGGAAGGGTCGCCTGGGCGACATACAACCTCCATTCTGAAATTTTCAGGAATGAAAAATTAACTACCCTCCATTGGGTGGAAACCGTTTTTGTCGTGAGAGATGGGAAAGATTGGAAAATTAAGGTCTTGCATTCAACACTTATAAAAAGAACTTAGCCGGGATATCCTATTTTAAGAGGTGCTTAATTTCCCTTTCCTGGATTTTGCCCATTGCAACGATAATGAAGGGCAGCGTAAACCCTTCCGCCAGTATCCATAGATCAAACCCGCTTATTTTATAACTTTAAAGGCAAGGATCCAAACTTATTATTGGTTCGTATGACCAGATGAAGGATATCAACGGACCCTTTGTTACCTTTTACCCAATAGATCATTTCTTGATGAAGGATTTTTTAGGGCTTGTTTCATTTTATCCGACATTGCTGGTGAAGCTTTGCCTGATATGTTTTTCATCCATCCTCTTGATATCCGCACATGCTCAGGTCTGGGTTCCCGTCAATGGTCTGCCGGTTACCGAGCAACTAAAAACCGTCAAGTTTATTGATCTATCTACTGGATGGGCAGCCGGCGAATCGGGAACGATCCTGAAAACAACGAACGGGGGGATGACCTGGACTGCACAGACCTCAGGTATCACCAATACGATACGGAGCTTATTTTTTCTGGATGCTAATCAGGGTTGGGCTTGTGGAGATGAAGGGACTATTATCACGACCACCAATGGTGGCACTACATGGTCACCGCAAAGCTCACCATATACCAGTCAGTACAATTCAATTCGATTTGTCACTTCAAGTATCGGCTGGATCGTGGGCAATGGAAACGTACTCCTGAAGACTACCAATGGTGGAGTCAACTGGATCCAGCAGGCCAACCAAGGGGTCTCGATGTGGGGACTCGAAATGCTGAGCTCCACTTCAGGTTGGGTATGTGGTGGATTCAATAATACCCAGAATAGTCCCACGCTACTTAAAACCACCAATGGCTCGAACTGGACCTATCAAACCAATTCCGGGGTGACCAGCTTTCTGACCTTTAATGATATTCGTTTTGCAGACGCGAATAATGGTTGGATTGTTGGGGGTAATGGAATCATCAGACATACCACTGATGGCGGAGCTACCCCCTGGACCGGACAAACCAGTGGCACTCAATTTGAATTATTAGGCATTGATTTCCTAAATACAATGAAAGGATATGCCTGTGGCCGACAAGGTGTCATCATTGCGACCAGCAATGCGGGTGCCACCTGGGCTGCCCAAAGTAGCTCGATGACCGCCGGCTCTATTTGGGAACTGGATATGGTCAATGATACAACAGGCTTCGCCGTTGGGGATTCAGGTATTTTAAAATATCAGGTATACACGCCTCCGCAACCCATCAATTTGCTGCAACCCAATGTTGGTGGAGATCTATTTCTCGTGGGCACCAAACGGTTTATTATCTGGCAGGTGCAGGCAGGTATCAATAATGTAAAACTTCAATACAGTACCTCTGGTAGCACGGGCCCATGGACCACGATTACGCCTTCCACTCCGGCCGCAACGGGCAGCTATTCCTGGACGATCCCGAATACCACTTCCGTAAATTGCTTTATCAGAATTGCGAACGCCGCAAATGACAATGTGTATGACATCAGCGATGCGCCTTTCTACATTTTAAATACACCCTATGGAGTCGATTATTCCGTATTGACGTCCGCACAAGTGATGGCTGCACCACCACAAATCACAGTGTCCTGGGTCACCGATCCAAACGCTCTGTCGTATGCTCTGGATAAGAAACTGCCTTCAGATACAAACTGGACTCATCTGGCATCGCTGGCCGGCAATGCCATCAGTTATATAGATAACAATGTATCGGCAGGTATCAAATATGAATACCGGGTGGTCAAGACTACACCTTTACTGACCGGCTATGGATATCTCTACACGGGTATTGAGATTCCACCAGAAGAGCAACGTGGCACGATGCTTCTTGCTATCGATAATGGCTTTGCAACACCCCTTGATTCCGAATTGGATCAATTGATTCAAGATCTCATCGGAGATGGATGGATGGTAAAGCGACATGATTTTTCAGCCTCCACGCAAGACACGATTGTCAAAAGCTGGATTATAGACGAGTATAATCAACCTGGTGCTACCGTCAAGGCATTACTGATCATCGGTCATTTTGGGATTCCCTATGCCGGTAATTATGCCCCTGATGGTCATGCCGAAAGAATTGGTGCCCAGCCCGCAGATGTCTTCTATGCCGATGTCAATGGTGCATGGACTGACTCCACGGTAACCACTAATAATACTGGACAAGTCTATACTCCTAACATGCCCAATGACGGACGTTGGGATCAAAGTGTCATTCCTTCACCGGTAGAACTTCAAGTAGGCCGTATTGATATGCATAGCATGACCGGATTTCCATCAAGTGAAGTAGAGCTGATCCGGCAGTATTTAATTAAAAATCACGCCTATAGACATAAAGTCATTAACCCTGCAAGGCGGGCTTTGCTCAATACGCATCTGGACAACAGCATACCCCAAACTTCTTCTGTGGCCTGGCGGAGTTTTGCGCCGATGTTTGGGAGCACCGGTATAGCATCCATGAATACAAACGGATGTTCCGGAAATGGGACCTGCCATGTGTTTATGGATTCCCTACAGGCCCGGTCTTACCTATGGACGTATATGGCCGGAGGTGGGAGTGACACGAGCTGTGCCTATCCTGTGATGTCCAGTTCGCAATGCATCAATCTCAACCTCAATACAGTCTTCATGCAATTGTATGGGAGCTATTTTGTGGAATGGGCAAAGGGAGGCATCACAGGCACGACGAATCACTTGCTCAGAGCGCCACTCGCCAATGCTGGCATGCCTTTGACTACTTGTTGGACGGGGGGAGGGCCACGATGGTATTTCCATCACATGGGATTGGGAGAGACCATCGGCTTTTCCACCATGCAGAGTCAGAATAATACAGGCATCTATGATCCCGGCAATAATCAATGGCTCGGAGGTGTCCACATGGTACTCATGGGGGATCCTTCTTTGCGATTGCATACGGTTTACCCTGTAACACAACTCACCGCTACCCAGACAGGAGCTGTTATACAATTAAATTGGCTGGCCTCATCAGATACGAATATTTTAGGCTACAATATTTACCAGTCAGACAGTATGTCGGGCGTCTTTGTCAAGCTCAACCCGACTTTAATTGGAGGAACTACGTATACAGATACTATGCCATCTTTGTTGCCAGGCAATATATATATGGTGAGGGCTGTAAAAGCTGAAACTACACCTTCAGGGAGTTACCAAAACATGAGTGAAGGTGTATTTATAGCCAAGTCGGTTGTGACCACATTTACTTTCTCCGGAGATGGTAGCTGGAGTACTCCCGGGCTGTGGGTCAACAGCCTGAAACCTCCTGTGGTCCTTCCTGCCGGATATACCATCGTTATAGATCCTTTACCTGGTGGTGAATGCATGCTTGATATCACCCAGCATATAGCATCAGGTGGCCATCTGGTGCTGGTGCCCGGGAAGAAGTTGGTGCTGAATGAAGATCTTTTCCTTCATTAGAATACTGCCCGATACTTTTTATACTTTTCGTGTGGTTAAGGTTTCCTTCCAGGCATTTGGCATGAAAGTTATTTTAGTAAAATTTCGATGATAGTATATGTTGAGACAATTCACTGAAGAATCCGAAAAGGCCCGCTTTGAAACCTTTATAGACGCGATCCTGGCCATTATCATGACTATCCTTGTGCTGGAGTTTCGGGTGCCGGAAGATCCTTTTGAGACCGACGGAGATATACAATCGTATCTGATTCATATTATTCCATCGGTTATCAGTTATCTGATCTCCTTTTCTACCATTGTGGTGTTGTGGATGGATCATCATAATCTTTTCCGGATGCTGAAAAAGGCAGACATTCACATTGTGCAAATGAATTTTCTTTTCATCCTGTTCTTGTCGGCCACTCCATTTACCACCTCCCTCGCCGGAAGAAATTTTCAGAGCCCTTATGCTGTCACCGTTGTTGCGATCAATTATGTATTGATGAACCTCGCCTTTTCTGCTATTTGGGTGTATGCCATGAAGAAGAAATTGATACCCGAGAACGTACTGAATAAGTTTTCAACCCGATTTGAGAACACCATTATCCTCGCTGGCATATTACTTCAAATCATCAGCATTCCGTTGGCTTACGTCAGTACATATATCTCCTTTGGATTGTTTTGCCTGGTGTTGTTCATTCACCTGGTCAGATTGTGGCGGCATTAGTGGAGAGACGCATTCGCTTGGGATAATTTTTCAGACCTTGGCCCTTCAAATTTCATGTATATGCGGAAAGTAATTGCCGGCATCAATATGTCTCTTGATGGATACTGTGACCACACGGTCGGTATCGCGGATGAAGAGTTGCATCAGCATTATACCCAGACCTTGAATGACGGTGGAGTGTTGTTGTACGGAAGGATTACGTATCAGATGATGGAAGACTATTGGCCATCCCTGGTCAAATCGCCTTCCGGTAGCCCTTCCCTGGATGCGTTTGCGGTAGCGATAGACCATATTCCTAAAGTTGTCTTTTCAAATTCACTCAGGAAACTGAGCTGGGATAGTGCGAGACTGGCCACCAGGCCGCTCAAGGAGGAAGTAGAGCACCTCAAACAGCAGCAGGGTAAGGATATTTTTGTGGGGAGTCCAAGCCTGATCTCAGCCATGACGGAATTGAAGTTAATCGATGAGTATCAGTTGTGCATTCACCCGGTGATTGCCGGTAAAGGATTGCACCTGTTTAAAGGATTGACGGAGCTCATGCGACTCCATCTGCTTGGATCAAAGACTCTTGGTTCAGGAGCAACCATACTTTATTACAAGCCATATAGATAAACGAGATGGCCATGAATCATCCACATATACCAGATGCATATGATGAGTAAGACAGATTGGGAGAATAAAAGTCTCGTTTACATTATACTTACGGCATATATCTCCAATCTCGTTCTGGGATGGATCGGATTTTTCCTGGAGGAAGGGTGTAGTGAGCAACTACTTTGCTATCAGATTGGCAATGCCTTTGCTATTTCAGCATCGGTGATGGCGGGCAGGTATACCGGTATACGGGGACAGCATGTTGCTGCTTCAGCATATATCTTACTGGGTATTACCCACGGCATTTCGCTTGCGGCTCTCGGCAAGACCGGGATCAATTTGGAAAGGGAAGCGACCATGGCGATGCCCATGATTCCTGCCTTGATCTTTATGTTTTGGTGTAGCCTGTATCCGCAATGGCTTAAGATTTTATCCCTGGTGCCAGCTATATTCTTTGGCCTTGTATATATTGACGTTCATACAGGAGATACCCGGTTAGGTTGGACGTTGTATGCCGGATATGCCACGCTCCAGATGATGGAGGTGATTTGGGGTTGGTATTTATTTAAGGATTGGAAACAATGGATCACGAAGAATCAACCATGATAAATGGTGTATAAATACGCTGCATCATCTCACACCAAGCAATACAATCAAACCAATGCAAAAAGTAACTGGTATCGGCGGCATCTTTTATAAATACAAAGACCCTGGAAAAATGAAGGAATGGTATCAAACCCACCTGGGCTTGTCCATCAATGAATATGGATCCACTTTTGAATGGAGGAGTGTGGAATAGATCATTAACTCATCGAATTGTAAATGCAGAGGGTAGATGAATTTGTAATTTTCACATAGCGTGTAAACTTCATGGAACTAACATTTTGTATAAAAAAATCTATTGATGTTGTCTTCACATACCTCACAGATATGCAAAAATTTGCATCAGTCCATCCTGTTATTACCCACATCGATCATACGGGCCCGGATAGATACTTGATCCATGAGACATTAAAACTGGGGTTTATTCCATATTCTTTTACCTATCCGGCGACGATTGAGGCTAATCCTATTGACCACACCGTGATCATGCGAGCCGTAGTCTTTAGGATGGTCCGCATTGAGATGCGCTTTGCATTGGTGCAAGAAGGTGATCATACGCAGGTGAAGGAGACCATTCATTTTAATTCGAAACTTCCAGTCAAATCTCCGATGGAAAAAGTTTTCAAAGAGCAGCACACCCAGCTTTTTAAAAACATAGAAGCAGTAGGTTAATGACAAGTGCTTGTGAAGTATATTTATCTGGTGAAAGGCATATTTCCTTATAGCTGGAGTTGGGGTTTGGACTCTTCCACATCACCGATATATAGTTGGGAATTTTATTCTATAGGCCATATCATCGCTACCAGGAGGTTTTACCGGAAAGTGTTATGACAGAAAAAACACTGATTTAACCCATATCAAAATGACATTTGAACTTCATAAAACACTGGAGATTCTGGAGCGGACACCTGCGGTGTTAGAATCCTTACTAGCAGACCTCTCTGATGAGTGGATCATGCCCAATGAAGGTGAAAGCACCTTTAGTCCATTTGATGTGGTTGGACACCTGCTCCATGGGGAGAAAACCGACTGGATGGCCCGCTTGCAGATCATCCTTCGCGATAGCGGAGACAAAAACTTTACTCCCTATGACCGCTTTGCGCAATTTGAAGAAAGCAAAGGAAAAAGTATGAATCAACTTTTGGGTGAGTTTAAGACGCTTCGTATGCAGAATCTTGGGATCCTTACTGCTTTGAATATCCAGGAATCAGATTTATTCAAAGAGGGCATTCATCCCAAATTTGGTAAAGTGACATTGCGTCATTTACTATCTACCTGGACCGTACATGACCTCAGTCATATCGCTCAGATCACCAGGGTCATGTGTAAGCAATATAAAGAGGAAGTCGGGCCATGGATAGAGTTTTTACCGATTTTGACAAGGTATTGAACATACTAATGTCGTGTGTATGCAATTTCTGGTGAGATACATTTTACTGCTACTGACTCAGATGAGTTCTTTTCATCTTCTTTTATCTCAGCAGCAAGAAATCATCCTTAGACCAAAGAATGCAGTATTCGCCAGTTTCAATGGAGATGCCGCCCGAGTATCTCTCAATTACGAAAGAGAAATATTTCTAAAACCATCTATTCTAATGTCCGTTAGTGCCGGAGTAGGGTGGGGTGATGTGAGTACCATTGTCAACGGCAATTTGGTGACAACTGGCTCCTATCTATCCATTCCGCAACGCGTCACGGTTGGCTTTCAAGGTCCAAAAGTTTTTTTTGAGGCAGGTATGGGAGGAAGCTATATTTCTGGCAACAAGACGCCTGGATATGTCTTTTATCCAATTATAGCCATCAGAAGTTTTCCATTGAAGCCCAAACGATTGATGTCGCGGGTATTCGTTCAGTTTCCAATTCAAAATCAAATCACACCCAACATTGATTTTTATCCTGTGGGAGTAAATCTTGGGTGGACGTTTTAAATTTACGGTCTATGTCCCTTTCCCGATGTTTGATTTTTCTGCTGATCATACCTTTTGAGAGTTGTCAGAGTTCGCAAAAATTGCTCTTCAATGCCCATTGGATTGTTGGGACCTGGGAAATGAAAACGGATCAAGGCAGTCTATATGAAACCTGGAGAAAGGGTGATTCCCGCAGTATGTACGCCAAAAGCTATATTCTTCAAGGGACGGACACCCTATTATTTGAAACGGTCCATCTGCAGGCCCGAAGCGGTAAGCTTTACTATATCGTCGATCCGCCCGGAGGACAGCAAGGTGCCACGGTGAGTTTCGAATCTACATCCGTCCGACCTGATGGATTTATGTTTGAAAACAAACAACATGATTTCCCGCAAGTGATTTCTTACCGGCAGGTTCGCCCGGATTCGCTGGAGGCGGAAATATCCGGCATTAGTAATGGCATAGAGCAGCTTCAAAAATTTCCAATGAACAAAATCAAATAACCGGTTGTTATCGGAACCGTTTTATATCGGGAAACTAATCTCTTCAGCATATGGACAGACGTAGCAAAATCAAAATCGGTATTTATTTTGGGTTACCCATGGCCATGCTCTATATCCTTTCTCACCTTTTGGTGGAGGGCGATTGGTCTTTGCGGAATATGGGTTTTACGGTCATCTCCGGATTAACAGGTGGGTTGGTTGCAGGGATCTTGTTTGGATGGGGTATGGGCGCATTTGCCAATTCAAAGCGTGTAGCTCAATCCACCGAAATCACGCCTGAGAAAGACGAAACCATGCTCTTCGGCGCCCAGGCCAGTCATTTGAAAGGGCTCGAAAGTATCGGGGGGAAGTTATACCTCACCGACAAGCGGCTGGTGTTTAAATCCCACGCGTACAATTTCCGTAATGAAACATTTTCAATTGCACTCCAGGAAATCGTTTCATTACATGCTTTTAAATCCCTTGGACTGATCTCCAATGGCATGGCTATAACCCTTTCCGATCAGAAGAAAGTAAAATTTATAGTCGAACGACCTGAAGATTGGATAAGTAGGTTATCAGGGAATAATGGCAAGGAAGTGATGCAAGAAGCCTGAGTCGGCTACGCGACTGCGGTCCTTCGTCAGTTGACTTCACAACTGACCAGTACATGTTCATCACCCATGGACGATGTAGTCAGGATCAATCCTACGCCTTTGGCATAATAATATTGGGTGAAAAAGTTGGTGCTGATCTGGTTGCCATTCATGATGATTTTACTTTCGGCTTCGAGCATGATGACGTCGGGATACGACTTGCCGTTTACTACTTTAGAGCTGCCGGCTTCTTTGACAGTAAAGGCCATGATACTGTTCAGTCCATTGGCCGTAAATGCGGCTTCCCATGTATCTCCCTGGTGCATCACGTCTTTGAGCCACGGTTGAAAATTGCCCGGAGCCATGAGTTCATTGTACATCACCCCGCTTTCTACTTTTACTCTGGTAGGTTCAGCGACCGTGCTGTTTTTCATAGTGATGACCGGACCTTCCATGGCCGTGACTGCATTAGTATAGGTGCTTCCGTCTTTTTGACGATAAGTCCATTGGTTGCCAGGGGCGAGAGGATAATACTGCATCATGATGATATTTGATTTACAGGTAGAGATAAATGGTTAGCCCCCCAAACCTAAAGGTTTAAGGAAAAATATGTCATTGGAATGAGCCAACGGATAGGCTAAGTGATTTAACGGTAAACGTTTGAAGCGGATTACTTCAAACATGCCGATTCCAACATCCTGTTGACAGGCTTTATAGCCCTGCTTGTTGAATAAACTGTAAGGTTTATTTCCGCTTGAGGACTTCTCGTGCTGCCTCTGTGATATTGGCAGGACCTAATCCGTACTTTAGTAACAGTTGATCCGGTGTCCCACTCTCCCCAAAGCTGTCATTGACCGCTACATATTCCTGCGGTGTCGGACGTTTGCGGGCCAGGAGTTGTGCAACAGAATCACCGAGTCCGCCATGGCGTTGGTGCTCTTCTGCAGTGACGACACATTTGGTTTTCGATACCGAATCCAAAATGATCTCTTCGTCCAGAGGCTTGATCGTATGGATATTGATAAGCTCGGCACTGATGCCTTGCTGTTGTAAAGCTACGACAGCCTCCATCGCATAAGCTACCAGATGTCCGGTGGCGACGATAGTGACATCCGATCCTTCCTGCATCATGATACCCTTGCCGATCACGAAAGGCATAGATTCCGGGATCACGATCGGCCAGGACGGGCGACCAAAGCGCAAGTATACAGGTCCATGATGTTGAGCAATAGCAATCGTTGCTGCTTTGGTTTGATTATAATCGCAAGGATTGATGACGGTCATGCCCGGAAGCATCTTCATCATACCGATGTCTTCGAGGATCTGATGCGTGGCGCCATCTTCACCAAGCGTCAACCCCGCATGGGATGCGCAGATTTTTACATTTTTATGAGAGTATGCGATGGATTGTCTGATCTGGTCATAAACACGACCCGTGGAGAAGTTGGCGAACGTGCCTGTATATGGTATTTTACCGGCAGTGGCCAAACCGGCGGCGATGCCCATCATATTGGCTTCCGCAATACCAGTCTGTACAAATCGCTCCGGGAAAGCTTTGATAAAAGCATTCATCTTGAGCGATCCGATGAGGTCCGCGCATAGCGCCACTACATTTGGATTTTGTTGTCCTACAGCCAACAATCCATCACCAAACCCATCGCGGGTGGCTTTCTTACCGGTTACTGGAAAATCTGATAACATGTTTTCTTTTATTAAAAATCGAATCGTGTTCAATCCATCACCCATCTCTATGCTATCCCCACTTTGCACTAAAAATTTGGATCGCATGCTTCGACACCGCTCAGCACGAGGATGTCGCTGAAGTATTTTAATTCATTTTCGCAAATTGGTTTCATAAAAGCAAAATTGCCTTTGCCTTTGCCTTTGCCTTTCAGCCCTTTCGCCTTCCAGCCCTAAGCACAATGCTCTCCCGCTTAGTGGCTTAGCAACACTGCGGGATCTTCACTGCGTTACGATATGCCTCTCTGCTCTATGCTCTCTGCTAATAGTCCCCAAGCGTCTCCTCCAGCTGCGCCAATGCTTTGTCTTTCTGTTCATCATTCGGGGCTACGCCATGCCAGTGGTGGCTGCCCATCATGAAATCTACACCGTATCCCATCTCGGTCTTCATCAGGATGACTACGGGTTGACCTTTGCCGGTAAGCGCTTTCGCCTGGTCCAGGGTATCAATCACATCATCCATGGCATTGCCATTCATGTGTAATACGATCCAGCCAAATGATTTCCACTTTGAGCCGAGGTCACCCAGGGACATTACTTCTTTAGTGGGACCATCAATTTGCTGGCCATTCCAATCGACAGTGACGATGAGATTATCTATTTTATGGTGGGCAGCGGCCATCATGGCTTCCCACACTTGTCCTTCCTGAAGTTCGCCATCACCGGTGAGTACATACACCAGGTTTTTATCCTGGTCCATGCGTTTGGAGAGTGCGGCACCGATGGCTACGGAGAGTCCCTGACCCAGAGAACCTGAAGCCACTCGCACGCCAGGCAGACCTTCGTGTGTGGTAGGATGACCTTGAAGACGGGTGTTGAGTTTTCGGAATGTTCCAAGTTCAGCAACCGGAAAATAACCACTACGGGATAGCACACTATACCATACAGGTGAGATGTGTCCATTCGAAAGGAAAAACATATCCTCTCCTTTGCCTTCCATGTTGAAGGGCAGCTGATGTCGCATGGTGTGGAAGTACAGGGCAACCATAAAATCGGTGCAGCCCAGGGATCCGCCGGGATGACCACTCTGACATTGATGGACCATGCGGATGATGTCGCGCCTTACCTGGCTCGATATTCTATTGAGTTCTTCTCTGGTTGGCATTTTCTGCAATTATATATATTCAATTCCTCCTTGTGGGAGTTAGGGCCTGGGGTAAAAAGAAGAAGGCAGCCTTAGATCAGAGTGCCTTCTTCATGGTTTGCACCGCTATTGCGGCACGATCGATGTGGACGTGATATTACTTCACGGCATCAGCCAGCGCAGAACCAGCTTTGAATTTAGCTGTCTTCTTAGCTTTGATCTTGATGGTCTCACCGGTAGCTGGGTTGCGGCCTGTACGGGCAGCACGCTTGCTGGTAGAGAATGTGCCGAAACCTGGAAGTGTCACCTTGTCTCCTTTCTTCAGAGTCTTGGTGATAGCTTCGAGAGTTGCATCAAGTGCACGGCCGGCATCAGCCTTAGTCAGGTCTGAGCCTTTTGCAATAGCTTCAATTAAATCGCCTTTGTTCATTTTCAGCTTAGTTATAATGTTAAACAATAGTTGAATTCGGGCGTAAATGTATGTCGCCGATATATTAAAAACAAACTTTATACATGAAAAAAGGACTGAAAGGCCTGATTTTATTGCCTTTTTTCACTCCTCCTGCTCTAAAACCCCTATTTTTACGGCCATGAAGCACATTGGGACCCTCCTGATCCTAGTACTGATCGCCTTTTCAACCCCTGCCTGCAGTAAAAAGTCAGGCTGCCCCGCCGAATCCGCCCAAACCAAAGTGGACAAGCACGGCAACTATAAAACCAGTAAAAGCACTTCCGGCCTTCTCCCCAAAGGCAAACATTACAAGAAAGAAAAGGGAGCCTATAAGCCGAAACACAAGGAGAAGCATACCAATTGAAAAGTGAAAAATGAAAATTGAAGAAAGACCAATGCGTGAAGGAGGTGAATGGTGAGAAGCGAGGGGTGAGCAACCGTAGAATCCTAAGCCCTTAGCCCTAAACTCTAAGCGATCTGGTAAATATCTTCTGGTAAACGAGAGATTAGTACCCCTTTTACTCCGTGTTCTCCGTGCCTCCGTGCGCCTCTTGTCTGGTGAAATTCCTAGGTGTCGTCGTTTCGACTCCGCTCAACGACCGTGATTTCCTTAGCCCAAGATTGACTTTAAATTTTCTGTTTGAAACAATGTTCACGTTGACGTTTCGACTCCGCTCAACGTCTATGGAGTCTTGATTCCTTCATCACCATATTGATTATTGAAGAAGCCAATCCGTACATCCATAGCTTTCTTCATTTTTCAATTTTCATTTTTAAATACTTTTCCCAGGTGCTGCCTATAGTATTCAGGGAAAGCAGGGTAAAGAAAATCGCGCACCCCGGAAACACCACCAGCCACCATGCATCAAAATGGTTCCTCGACTGCGCGAGCAATCGCCCCCAATTGATCTCCTCCGTCGGAAGACCTAATCCAAGAAAAGACAGAGACGATTCCGCCAGAATTGCAGAAGACACTCCGAAGATGAAAGAGATCATCACCGGCCTAAAAGCATAAGGAATGACATGCCTCCATAAAATCTGAATATCGGGAATGTTGAGCAAACGAGCCGCACGTATGTAATTGGTCTCCCGCATTTTAAACACTTCTGCCCGCATATACCTCGCCATCGTCGGCCATCGCAACAAAGCTATCGTCATCATCACCACGACCCATCCCTTGAATGGAAGGATAGCGACGAGGATCAGAATCAGAAAGATGGCCGGAAAACCATCCGTGATACTGATGCTACCCATAACCATAAGGTCGAATGGAACCGCAAAGCTCCTTTGATGCTTTCTAGCACGCCAGCGTAAGACCATACACATTGCAATCCCAAGTGCCAATGTCACCAACCATTTTATTGAACCGGCAAGTGGCGCCAGCCAAATGATCATCAACATGATCAGCACACACCATGCTGCTATCCATTGGACCGTGGTCATTTGCCATCCCCGGTTACCCCACCACGCAGCGGCTGCACCCATGGGTATGCCAATAAGAAGGGCCAGCAACATAGAACCTAATCCAATCAACAAACTCACTCTGCATCCACGGATCATCCCCGCAAGCACATCCCTGCCCAAGCCATCTGTACCCAACCAATGCCTGAAACGCAGTGGTACCTTCTGCTCAGCGAAAGGACTTAAATGCGCGCCCGACTTCAAATCAATGGTAGTATGACTATACGGAATGGGCGCTCGCCAGGCCGATTGAAACATCGTTGTATTCCATGACACCGGCGCATAAGCAGGATGTGCACTAGAAAGCCCGGCCTCAGAAACCTTTGAAAACATGGGCCAATAACCCTGCCCCTCAAGCTGACAATAATAAGGCCGTTCGTTAGCGATCCAGGGACCTAAGACCGCAAGCACAGTGACTACACCAAGATAGCACCATGCATACCTGACTCCATTATGATCTGACCAACCAGGAAGCCTGTTGAGCAAATGACGTATCCCTTTCATGGCTCCAGGCTTTTAACACGGGGATCTGCCCATTTATAAATCACATCGGTCAGTATATATGCTATTACCGTAACCACAGCGCCAAGCATCAACACCGGAAACACGACCGGCCAGTCCCTCGCCATCAAACTGGTATACAAGAGCCGCCCCATTCCCGGGATACTAAAGATCACTTCGATGATCAGCGAACCCGATAGTAAAGCAGGCAACGCACCTCCGATCATGGTGATCATTGGAAAAAGTGCATTACGAATCACATGTTTTCTCAGAATGTTTTTTTCAGCTATCCCCTGGGCCCGAAGTGCCATGACATACGGTTGCCCAAACTGATTCAGTACGGATTGCTTCATCTGCCGGGATACATAGGCTAGAGATCCCATCGCCAGACATAATACAGGCAGTGTAAAATGTCTAGCTATGATCACACTTTTTTCCGCCATGCCAATACCACTATGATATGGACCCAAACCTCCGGCCGGAAAGAGGGTGAGCCATTCCCCCGAAGCAAGGAAATAAATCAACAAAGTCGCCAGCCAAAATCCCGGTATAGCAAACCAGGCAAATAACATGGTTGTCACTACTTTTTCCCCCTGCTGTCCATCATGCTTTGCGCTCCATATACCTATCCACATGCCTAAACATATGGCCAGCACAAAGGCAAGTCCATTCAGCAATAATGTCCATTTCAGGGCCTCCAGGATTTTTAACCATGCGTTACGCCCGTCTATCAGCGATGTCACAGGTTTGAAGGTGATGAAATCAATCAACCAGCGATGATATTGATTATGTGTTCCATGCCAGCGGAAAGCAGGCAGCAAATCCCATGTAGTCCATGAGGCGGACGTTCCGACAAGCACATCAATATCCTTCTGAAGTTGTTGTGAAAGGATGGTCCATGACGGGTCATCAGCATGTTCTGCATCTCTCAGCCTGATGATCCCATGATGCACTGTAAACAGGTTTTCAGTATTGAGCAAAGCACCAATCTCCGCGCACCATTGATCTGCTATTGCCGAGGTATCACTCTGCGGACATACATGCGACAAGGCGGCACGAAGGTCGTGATGTAGTCGGAGTGAACCTTCTTTGTTTTTAGAGGCCCTGATCCATTCAATAACCGCATCGCGGTCCGTAGCTGGCGTCAAACGAAATAGTGAATCAGGGTAGTAGCCAGGGGTAATGGAAAAATAAAACACCGGAAGATCAAGTCCGCGCTTAGCAGCCACTTTCGCATAAGCGTTTCTTTGCTCCAGCGCATCAGCAGACGAAGAGTACCGGGAATCATCGATACTGAGGTAATCCAGGATTTCATCCCCCGGCACGAGACGACTCATGCCAAATGCCAGGATGGAGATCATCCCCAGCAAGACCAGAGCATAGACCAGGCGCGTAAGCAGGGATGTCAACATATACCTGGTTTAAGAACCTGCCGGTTTAAGCAGATTTTCAAAGTAGCCCGGACGACGCGCAGACGTTTGAAGTTCTATCCGCTGACTCCCAATAATCCGTTCTAACGGTACATATAAAAAGATAGCAGGTTGTTGATCATACAGGATCTCCTGGAATCGCTTATAATCTGCGTCGCGCGTTTCAGAGTTCTCTGTGGTCCGTAATTCTTCCAACACCTGATCCAGCTCGGCATTATGAAATCCACTTCGATTGGATCCTCCCTGACGATCGTTAGAGGAGTGCCAGATCGGAAATGGATCATCCGCGCTTGGAAAAGCACGAACACGCAATGGAAGCAACTCGAAATTGTTTTGCCGAACATCTTGTTGCAATTGGCTTGGATCGACGACCACAATATCAATTTCGAAACCGGCTTTTGCTGCATTCTCTTTTACAATATTGGCAATGGCCATGCCTTCTTCTTTATTGGTAATCTTGATTTCAAGCTTCAGCTCTTCCCGCTTGCCACCAATCATTTTATCCGGCGTGCCATTACCATTGGTGTCTTTCCATCCGGCCTGCTGGATTAATGAAAGCGACTGATTGACATCCTGTTTGATGGGTTGCAGCGCGGCATCATAATACGGCTTATCCGGATGGATAGGCCCTGTGGCGCGTCGTGCTAATCCTTGCATCACCTCATTGAGGATACCATCATAATCTATGGAGTAGGCGAGTGCTTTTCGGATTCGCGCATCAGCAAGGATAGAATCCCGGTTGTTGACTTCAATGTAGTTGACCTGCATCAACGCAGGAGTGGCAAATTGTAATTTGTCTTTCCACTGATCATCCCCTTTCAACCGGATAAAGTCACTCACCGGAACTTCAGCCATCAGGTCGATTTCTCCGGCCTTAAGCGCAGCTTCTGCCGCTGCTGCATCGAGGATGATCCGGTACGTGATTGCACTGGGATACGCTTGCAACAAGAGTGGTGGATCTTTCAGTTGATCTCCCCACCAATGTTCTTTACGAATGAGACGAATGAATTCTCCGGTCATCCATTGATCCAATTGATAGGGCCCGGAACCGGAAACGGTCTCTCTGAAATACTCCGGAGATTCATATAGCGTGGCAAATCGCTTGAGCAAACTGTCCTGCTCAGCCGTCCATTGCTTTCCGGGATCACGAAGTTCTTCGAGCGTAAATCCCGACATGATATTTTCAGGGTCGTAGGTATGCGCCGGGTACAGGTTGAAATTGATGGTGGCTTCGAGATCCAGGATATACGTGCTGTCGAGATAGACGGACACTTTTTTGGGATCATTCGGGTCTACTACAATTTCACTGATGAAATCCATGAATGATTTCCAACTTGGCGCGTTGACATGAGGATTATACACTGATTTGAACGTAAACAGGTAATCCTCACCCGTAACCGGTTTGCCATCTGCCCAATTCGCTTCGGGTCGAAACTGCAAATGGAATACTTTTCCATTCGCATGTTTTCCTTCGGTAACCTTTTCACCGACGGGAATCGCAGTGATCAATAATGGAGATAGGGTCATTGTCATCGGGTCATATTCTGCTATCGGGAGCAGAATTAAGCTTTCGATCTGAGAAGCATATAGACTTTTTGAAAAAATCGGATGCAGACTTTCCGGCTCATTGGGTAATCGGACCGTGACTTCGAATGGAGCCGTTTCGGGGGTGGACTTACATGCGGCTAATACAGCCAGCATCAAGCACCAGGTGAGATGGGTTATTATTCTTTTCGGGCACATATTTCAAAGATAATCAGCATCGTGGGTTTGCAGTGCATGCCCCTGCCGGATGCAAGATCCCTGTCCGCAAGTTTAGGCTCAAAATGGTAACTATGCGGCTCCATCTTTGTTTACACTGCCATGAAAAGGAGAATGCTCATCGCGGGGGGTACAGGACTGATTGGAACTGCTTTACAGGAGGCAGCACGCCAGTTATCCTGGGAGGTTGATATCCTAAGCCGTCAGGTTGGTCCAGGTAACATTCATTGGAATCCAGATACGCATCAAATAGATATTAATAGCCCGATCACTTATGATGTGATCGTCAACCTGGCAGGGGTGCCGATTGCAGGCCAGCGATGGACAGTATCCCGGAAAACGGCTATTCAAAATAGTCGTGTTGAGGCGGCGGCTACCATCGAAAAATATCTGCGGTCAGGGCTTCTGCAAACCTCGTTATACATCGGGGCATCCGCCATAGGCATCTATGGAGATCATGGACAGGAGGTGGTCGACGAACTGACCCCCATCGCGCAAGGTGATGATTGGATGGTCAGGACAGTAGTGAATTGGGAAAACGCCCATCATAAAATAGAAGCACTTCATATCCGTGTGGCGATCTTCCGTATTGGTCTCGTATTAAGCCGGAAAGGTGGTGCATTAAAAGAAATGCTGATGACGGCACCCTTTGGATTTTTAGGCGTCTTTGGATCAGGCAAGCAATATTGGTCATGGATCCATATAGATGATCTCGTCAACGCCATGATGATGGCCATTGAAAAGCCTGAAATGAAAGGAATCTTTCTTGCCGTGGCTCCTCACCCGGTGCCCAATCGAATGCTGACGAAAGAGGTGAGCAAAGGGCATAAGCCACCTCGAATACTACTGCCAGTACCACGCATTGGGCTCTCTCTAGTATTGGGTAAGATGCATATGATGCTATTCCAAAGCCTCAACGGTCATCCTACGAGATTGCTCGGGCAGGGATACGTGTTCAAGTATCCTAACCTCGATCAGGCCATCAAAGATTTGTTTAAGAAATAGGATGGATACGGTGGAAGGAAAAGCTACTTTTCAAACACTTCGATCTCTTTATTCTTGAGGACGAAGTTGGTAAACTTACCTTTAAACCTTGTGGCTTTGACGATATGGTTGTCGATCCAATGATAATTGCCACCTCTCGGCTTGCCAACCAGCAGGCCATGATATTTAAAGCCACATTTTTTTAACCAGGTCTCTGTGATTTCGCGATGTACTTCGGTCCGGGAAGTGAAAAAGGTAATCACATGGCCTTCGTCATACCAGGCATTGATCATCTCCAGGGCATCCAGATAGGGTGCGACATCGACCATTCGCTCCGGTTCTTCGTTGGGGATATCATCGCAGATCGTACCATCGATATCTATCAGAAAATTCTTGACCTCCACCGGAAGGCGGGGACTCAGGGTCTCACCCTTTTCGTTATAAATGGGGATTAGATTCTGCTTTTTCATTCAGTACGTCAGAGTAGTAAACAAAGGCTATGCCAAAGATATTTCGGCAGATGGCCCTTTGCTTGTTAATGAATGTAAAATTGATCACAGGAAACTAGACTGGCTGTGCGGTTAAAAGTCAATGTAATTGGTGGGATCGACGGGTTTGCCTTGCAACCACAGTTCAAAATGTAAGTGTGGCCCGGAACTGAGCTTACCGGTATTTCCGATGATGGCGATGGCTTCACCGGCCCGTACAAAAGCCCCGTTACGTTTGAGGAGGGTAGCATTGTGTTTATAAAACGACACCATGTCGTTACTGTGCTGAATGCCAATGGTATAGCCGGTCTCCAGCGTCCAGTCAGCAGTGATTACATGCCCATCCCAAATGGCTTTGACGGGGGTGTCATGCGGCGCAAGGATATCCACTCCAAAATGCTCCGTGGCGGCATCAAATCCACTGCTGATCACCCCGGAAATCGGAGGCATCAGGTATCGGTAGTCGGCTGAACTGAGAATGGAAGAGGGTGGGGCGGAGTTGAGAACCGGATTTTCGGCCCGTTTAGGTTCACTTCCACTCACTTTTTTCCCACCCGTTTGGATATCCTTCTTTTCATTGGCGATCCTGGACGTATAGTCCACTTTCGGAGCTACGATACTATCCGGTTGACGGATCAACTGGTTGAAATGCTCATAATAGACCTTGTAACTGCCCAATTCGGCCTCCAGGGCAGCCATTTTCTTGCTGAGTTTGATGTATTCCGGGTGTTGGGAGGGCTCCGCATAGCCAGGAACCAGCCTTTTGAGGGGAGTGAAAAAGATCACTACCGCCATCAATCCCATAGCCACAATGACGATACTGGACAGGAGAATATAGATGTTGAGCAGAGTCAGACGGTATGAACCCACCTCCTCCAGGGTCTCATCCTTACGCAGGACCAGCCGGTAGATGGTATGCCAGTTACGTTTACGCGTTTTTACCTGTTCGATCATAATCTGCGGCTAGAAACGGATATTGATATTTTGAAATAAATTTGCCTCAAATTCAGTTAAATAGGATTAATCTTTTCGTCCAAATACCGCCGGATTTGAAGCCAAACAGTCTTTTATACACTTTCAACGTGAAAAACTCCTTTCTGATCATACTGACCTTAGGGTTGGTAAGCGGGTGCGTGACGCAAAAAAGCCATAACGAGCAATCAAAGGTAGGGCAATACTATCATAATCTGACCTCCAGGTTTAACGGCTGGTTTAATGCCAATGAGCTGGTGGAAGCCAGCATGGTCACGCTCGATAAGCAGTATCATGACAATTACAACGAAATCCTTCCGATCTATAAGTATGCAGCCGTAGAAAATGCCGATGCGGTCAAGGCCGACCTGGATGAAGCTATCAAGAAAGTGTCGGTCGTCGTGACCCTGCACAAATACAGCGACTGGGTGGACGACTGCTACCTGCTCATCGGGAAGTCCCTTTACCTGAAAAAGGATTACGAAGCCTCCGAAAATGCCTTCGAGTTTTATATGGATGAGTTCCAGCCCAATGGCAAGAGGAACAGTGTAAAATTCAAGAAAAGCTACAAGGCAGGTGCTGCAGCACATAGCAAGTCTTCTTCAGATGCCAAGGCTGCCAATAAGCGTCAAAAGGAACTTCAGAAAGCACGTAAGAAAGCGGAGAAAGAACGCAAGGATTATAACAAAGAGCTGAGGCGCCGTAAGAAAAAGGGATTGCCAACCGATGACCTCGTTCGCCCGGGAACTACCAAAGCTGCGGATGGTACCACCACGATCCCAACTTCAGAAATCAAGAAATATGAGCCATCTGCTGCGGAATTAAAGGCCAAGGCTAAAGCCGAAGGCGACCAGGCCAATTTCTTTCTCCGTGCGGCAGCGTATGATGAAGCGATACTTTGGCTGGCCAAGTCCTATATCGAACGTGAAAACTGGACCGCGGCGGATTATCAGTTCCGCAGGCTGGAAGCTGATGATGTGATCCCTCCACGTGTGTATGAAGAACTTCCGGTGGCCCGGGCCTACTACCACATGAAGCGGGAAAATTTTGAACAGGTCATACCTTTCCTCGAACAAGCCGTGGAGCGCGCCAGGGATAAATCGCTCAAGGCAAGGTATAGCTACATCATTGCCCAGTTGCATTTCAAGAATGGGCGAATTGATGAGGCCCGAAAATACTATGAGCAGGCGCTGAGTTTCAGCAATGATTATGAAATGGTGTTCAGCACCCAACTCATGATCATCCAGGCTTCAGTCAAAAACAATACAATCACTAAAGCAGAAGCTCTTGACCGTCTAGAAAAAATGGTCAAGGATGAAAAAAATCAACCTTACCTCGGACGTATTTATTACATCATGGCAACCATGGCCATCGATGAAAATGATATTCCACTGGCGATCGGTCATTTGGAAAAAAGTGTAGCCAACATCGGTGAAGATAAATTCCAGCAGGTGGAAAGCCAGTTTCTGCTCGCTGAGTTGTACATGAAGGAACTGAAGTATGTCGAGGCAGAAGGTGCGTATAAAGCCTGTGAGGCGATCATGAAAAATACGGATCCCCGGTACAAGAAGGTTAAGAAACTGGCAGATAACCTGACCGACATTGCGGTCAATCTCAATACGATTGATTTGCAGGATTCTTTGCTTTACTTATCTAATCTGTCTCCGGATCAGTTGAAAGCTGTAGCCGTAAGCATCAAATTGCAAAAGCAAAAGGAAGCGCAGGAGGCTGCAGAGAAAAGCAAATACCAGGCTAACAACACCAAGACATCTCCTTCCGGTACTGCGGCCAGCCCGGGGAGCCTTCCTGCAGCTGGTCTTGCACGGAGTGATGACGCCGGTGGTGTTTTTTGGGCTTTTGATCAGAAAAATATAAAGAAGGCAAAGCGTGAATTTGATCGCACCTGGAGTGATATCCCATTGACGGATTATTGGCGGGTCAGATCACGGGCCAGTGAATATCTCAATACTGCTGAATCGATCAGCCAAAAGTCGGATGCACCTGTTGGGATTTATGAAAGTGAAATCGAGGACTTTCTCAAGGATGTTCCCAAGACCGACTCAGCCAGGGCGGTATGCCATTCAAGGATCCGGAAGTCCATGCTGTTGCTGGGACAATTGTATCGGGACAGGCTGGATGATTTCCAGAGCTCGATCGACGTCCTCGAGTCGTTGTTGGAAAAATATCCGGATGCTCCGGAAGAGCTGGAAACCTTCTATCAACTGTATCTTTCTTCTTTGTCTGCCGGCGATCATGCTCGTGCAGAAAGGTATAAGTCCATGATCATCGCCCAGTACCCCAATTCGCGTTTTGCTAAAGTTCTCTCTGATCCCAATTTCGCAGCGACCCAGATGTCCGAGCGTGATCGTCTGCTTCGGTATTATGATGAAACCTTTACCATGTTTGATCAGGGCAAGTACGATGAAGTGCTTACCCGCATTGCTGGGCTGGAGGACACCTTCGGGGCCAACAATGAGTTGATGGCCAAGTTTGATCTGCTGAAGGCTATGTGTCTCGGCGCGCAGCAAGGAAAGGATGCATACGTGGATGGATTGAAGCACGTCATAGCCCGATATCCTAATACAGAAGAAGAGAAAAAGGCGAGGGACATGCTCCTGCTGTTGGGCGATAGTGGTTCAGGAAAATCTTATGGCGAATCCGGTCTGGAGTCAGCCACGTTTACCATGGAAGAAAATGCGCTGCATTTCATCATCGTCTATGTGAGCAATCAGGAAGAGGTCAGTCTTGCGGATACCAAAATCGCTTTGGCGGAATTTCACAAAAAGTATTTCGCGTTAGACAACCTGAAGTTTACCAGTCTGGTTTTTGATCCGGCCAAAAACCATTCGTTGGTTTTGGTAAGGTCTTTTACGACCAAAGAAAAGGCGATGCAGTATTACGAGACGGCTGTTCGCAATCCCAAGGATTTTCTACCAGCCAATGCCATTTTCGAAGTCTATCCGATCACGCAGAAAAATTATCGGGAAGTCATTAAGGCCAGATCATTGGCCGATTACAAGACTTTCTTTGAAGCGAATTACTAGAGACGGCTGTTCCGAAAGAATATCCATATAAGCTCTATAACCTCAATAGGTTTATAGGTTTATAGGTTTATAGGTTTATGGGTTTATAGGTTTATGGAGTTTATAGGAAAGATGTTTTCCCGGGAGTAGTAATCTGTGAAAGAAACTGGCACAAAACGTATAAGCTTAATAACCTTTATAAGCTCAATAAGCTTATAGCCTTATGAAGGTTATAGGAATTGCTGCTGGCTAGTCAGCGAACGCTACCAGGATCGCTCCTTTATCCACAGCCTGACTTACACTCACTTTGATGTCACGAATGATGGCGTGATGTGGAGCTACAATGAGGTTTTCCATTTTCATGGCTTCGAGGACGATGAGGGGAGCCCCTTTCTCTACTTCTTGTCCCGCGACTACTTTAATCCCTGTCACCAGACCGGGCATAGGGGCTTTAAGAACAGTTTGTTTTTTAGCATGCGAGGCATTGAGACCCATTTTTTCGATCAGCAAGTCGAGGGAGGTGACCAGGGATACCTCTTTGATTTCACCATTGATGTTGAAGGTATATCGGCGTGTTGCCGGATCCGCGGAGATGAGTCTGATGGTGTGGGCCTGGCCATCATCGATCAGGTGAAAGGTATCGGGGGAGATGCCGATGGCATCCAGATTCTGCCATTCATCCGCAGTGAGTTCAAACCGGCGTCCCTCTATTTCGACAGTGAGTGTAGATGTGTTGGTCATGACGGTGTTGTTTTGTTTTGTCTGCCCACTTTGTCCAGGAAGACCACTTCGTAGACGGTGGAGGTCACATAGATAATCAGAAATGGCCAGACAAAGGTATGATCTGTCGGGGCAAATCCTTTTTTGTACCCAATGATCAATACCAGGCAGACCAGCATCTTGAGGAAGACGGCGATCATGATCAACTGGATATAATGTTTTGCATTGGCACTGGCGACCAGGATACGTGCAGCGGCATACAGCATGGTGCAGAAAAGCATCATTACAAAGACACTCACCAGGATAAATCCAAGATGCGACTTTAGTCCTGGTATGGCCAGCGTCAGCAGGAAAGTCAGAACCAGTTGGGTGGCTGCGGTCAACAAGAGGCCGCCGAAGAATCGTTTAGGGTTCATCTCTGCGGGAGAGTTCTTTGATGAGGGAATAAAAGAACCCGGTGGTGAATAAGAGGATCAGAGCGATCGTAAAATAAGGATCTGAGGTCTTCATATAGGCATCTAATTTCTGTCCCAACCATGCGGCTATGGCCAGGAGGACAAAGAGCTGGAAGACCAGGCCACTGTATTTCAGGTACGGATTGGACGGCGAGGGTTTCGCGGTCAAGACATCGCGGCTTTTGATTTCCCGAGAGCGCCCAATTCAATCACTTCTTCTTCTCCGGATACCTTGCGAACGGTGCTATTCGTAGCACCCATCTTGCATTTGACGTTGAATATAGAACCAGGTTGTACTACCAGTTTCTGTGTGGTGACATCGCCATCGATTCGGGCAGTTTCCTTGACATGCAGGACGTCACCGACGATGAGGATGCCTTCAAAGCGTCCTTCGATCACGGCATTTTCACAAGTGATATCACCGGTGATTTGTCCGGTCGGGCCGATGATGACTTTGCCTTTGCAGGTGAGTGTTCCCCGGAGGGTGCCGTCTATGCGGATATCCTTGTCGGCATGTACGGTGCCTTCAATATTGGTTCCCTGGACCAGGCTGTTACTTGACGTTGTTGAGGCGGTAGTGATACCGTTAGCCTTAGTCTTTTGATCATTCTTAGTGTTGCCAAACATCCCGTAGTAGAATTAAAGTCGTTTAAAAAAAGCATGTCATGGAGACTATAATCTGACCAAGGGGGGTGGTGATAAAGTTAAAAAAGAAAAGTGAAAAGTGGACAACCTAATTGCCCACTTTTCACTCTTCCCTTTTCTTTTTTTATTTAGAATTTCGGACAGTATACGCCGCGGCTTTGCGGGCCGCATACCAGATAGATCATAGAGAATTCGAAACCTCCGTTGCCTCTGGATTCCTCGCTTAAGCTGGAGACGTTGATATCATAGCTGAATCCGATCCCCCAGTTGGAATAGTCAAAGCGGGTGGACAGGATGAAAGCGTCCATCAGGAGAGGCTTTTCAAAGTGACGGGCCAAACGAACCCATGCACCAAGTTGGAAGGATTGGTCATTGTTGCCATCGAGATTAAAGCGGAAGCTATTACCTGCGTTGATCTCGAGAGATGGGCCCTGGTTAAAGAAGACGGCGCCAGGAACGAGAGATACATCGCCATGGCGACCCATTGGGAACTGACCACCAGCATGGAGTACTGCTTTCGAATAATATTTTTCTACAGCCTGGCCGTCTTCGCGGTAGAATGAAAGGTTAGCCTGGTTGAGGTGGTTGAATGCACCTCCGATATAGAAATTGGTTCGTTTGTCAAGCACAGAGAACCAAAGTACACCCATACCGATATCACCAAAGAGGAAATTATCAGCCAGGTTGCTTTCTCCCGGATCGATCGTAGGATCATGCTCGCCATTGTTGACTTGCACGGGCCATTGAGCATTGGTATAATCGATGCTTCGTTGGGAGGCGCCGGCTTCTGCGCCAAGTACTACATAGTGGGCTTTGTGGCGGTCACCTCCTACACGACGGCTGTAGGAGCCGGAGAGTTTCATAGTCAGGGTCTGGAAATCCAGAGATCCGGCCACATCGCTCCATACATTGGCCCCGAAACCGAAGTAATCATAACGGCCGACGGGCATTTTCTGATCGTAGGAGATGCTGTAGGTATTGTACGCGCTTTTTCCGAGGACAGAAGCCCATTGGTTGCGGTAGTTGCCGACGATCCGGGTGTTACAATTCATCACCCCGGTCAGGGCAGGGTTGAGGGTCAGTGGGGACATATAGAACTGGGAAAAGTGGATGTCCTGTCCACGAACGACACTCACGGTCAGCATAAGGACCAAAGAGATATAAAAAACCGGTCTTTTAATCATAGCCACGAAGCAGTAAAGGTTCCTGAATACCAGAAAATTAGTTAATAAATAAATGAATGTATAACGTCCTGAAAAGCAAGCTAAAGAATCCAAGAGGGGAGGATTCAGCCCATTTCACAGGCAGAAATATACGGTTTCTTGTCAAAAAACGATACCGGAAATGAAAATATGCGTTTTCCGTCGTCACGGCGATATTTCCTTTCCTGTTTGCTGTAAGATACAGAAGGAAGTTGGTACGATGCCCGGACCTGATGTATTTGATGATTTCAATGTTCAGGGCTCCATGGGGAGAGAGGATTTCCCATCTGGATACCCATTAAAGCAAAAGAAAACCCTCACGGTGATCCGTAAGGGTTTTCCTTATAAAACCGAAAGCTGCAATCCATCTTAATTGCGACCCAGAAAAGCCTGGACGCCGATGTTAAAACCAAACCGGCTATAGTCTGAAAATACACCGTCATCAGCAGCGGAGTAAATGTTATACTGGACCATAGGCTCAATGGCCACAGCATTGTTTAAAAACCATGAATAACCGACCCCTAAATTGAGGGTTGTGCTTCCTTCGTCCGTGAACAGCGAGAAAAAGTCAAAACCTGCTGTTCCAAAATCCATTCCAGCCTGAGCAAATAATGGGGAGCCTACTATATAGTACCTTGCCCATGGGCCGAATCCAAACTCACTATTGGAATCACCATCATAGGAGTATGTAGTCAGGCTCATCCTTGCACCAATAGCCAGATCATTCATAAAGAAATAGCCGAGGCTTGGAGAAACATTGAGATAGGTTTCGGCATTGTCATCCCCATCCGTTGTTATGCTGTTGAACCCAATAGTACCTCCGATCATCCATGCGCCGGAATTGACTTTTTGAGCAGATACCATTTGCGTGACCATCAGGAAGGCAAACAGGGTGAGAGTTGTTTTTGTAAAGAGTTTCATAAAGGAGTGGTTTGATGATAAAATGAAATAATATCAAGAATAAATATATTAAAAATTTGCTAATATGTATATCCTCGCCATTTAATATTTCTAAAGATCATTTACGCTTTCAGCCTACCACAAGTAAAGGAGGTTTCTGGAGCTGTATTCCTCGGCTATCCTGCAATCATGGCCCTTTCGTCAGGAAATATTCGGTATATTAACATTGATATTGCACCTCAAGCCAATGCCCAGATTCACATTAATAGGAGAAATTACTTGTTTGTTCCTGGCAGCGGGTCTGCATGTGGATGCTCAGAATCTGGTGTCCAATCCGAGTTTTGAAGTCCATGATTGGTGCCCTCCCGGAGATAACTCTTCGCCCGGGCCACCTTATCCTTGTCCTCCATGGCAGAATGGCAATGGGGGTAACATTGATTATTTCCATCCCTGTGGGGACGTTGATTACCAGGTACCCCAGAATATCGTTGGCTATGAACCCGCCCATACGGGTGACGCATACGGCGGGTTATTTGTGTACCTCTATTTTTCAAATGCACGGGAGTATTTTCAGGCCCCGCTGCAGACCCCATTAGTCGCTGGCACTACCTACTACGTGGAGTTTTATGTCAGCAGGCCTGAATCCTATTGTGCGGTCAATCATATCGGAGCTTATTTTTCGGATGTTCCACCTTCATATTCCGGCTTCGAGTGTATTAATGTGATTCCTCAGATCGATTATGTACAGGGGTTTATTTATGAAAGAAACGGGTGGCAAAAAATAAGCGGTTGTTTTGAAGCAGAAGGTGGAGAATCATTCATCACGATTGGGAATTTTTATACTAATGCCAATACGTCCCTGGACTCTTGTTATGGGGCACCCAACTATGCCTATATGTATCTGGATGACGTCAGCGTCATGGAAGGCGATCCGGCTGAGGTGTTGGATATCAACCTGGATAGTCCGGTTCAGTCCTGCTATTCTTATACAATTGATCCTGAATTGTCCGGGGTTTCTTATACCTGGGGCGATGGATCACATGAACCAACCCTCACTGTAAGCGAAAGCGGTACCTATTCACTTACGGTAACCAATGGTTGTAATGTCGGAATGGCCACTGTGGATGTGGAGATCATTGGAGCTCCTCCGGTAGATATTCCGCTTGAACAAACCACACTATGTGAGGGAGAAACCCTGCAATTGGAGTTGGATCCTCAATGGGACTACGAATGGAGTAATGGTTCCACAGGATCGGGTTTAACCATTACCCAAGGTGGCATGTATAGTGTCACGATGGATGACGGTTGTATGACCACAGCCGATACCATTCTAGTCGAAGGGGCATCATTACCAGCGTTTACCCTGGGGCCGGATGTACAGTTATGTCCCGGAGAAGTGATCAGCTTCAATTTCGACGAAAGCCTTGGAGATTTTGAGTGGCAGGATGGAAGTTCGTCACCGGAATATGAAATCGTTCAAGGCGGAGAGTACGACCTGGTTATCACTAATGTTTGTGGTTCGCAGGAAGATGATGTCACCGTAACGGATCTCCCTCAGCCCACTGTATCCCTTGGTAGTAATATCACAATTTGTGAAGGCATGCCGTATGTGATTAGCCTCGATCCTGTATTCGAATATATTTGGCAGGATGGAAGTAATGACGCGACCTACACGATTACTGCCGGAGGAAACTATAGTGTGACTGCTTCCAATGCCTGCGGCTCGGATTCGGATCAATTGAGTGTCAATGAAATCCAACCGCCAGGAGTTAGCCTCGGCAGTGATTTCATGTTGTGCGCATTTCAATTGCCCTATACCCTAACCGCCCAATATTACGGAGCCAGTGGCATTGAATGGCAGGACCACTCTACCGCAGATACTCTAGTGGTTCTGGCGGAAGGCAACTACAGTACCACCGTAACTAATGAATGTTTTTCCGTTTCGGATACGGTGAGTATCGATGTGCTTAATTCTACGTTGCACGTAGAATTGCCTCCGGATGACCAGATTTGTGCAGGGGATTCCATTTTGCTGACCAACACAGGCGATCCGGGAGTCTATCTCTGGCAGGACCATTCACAGGAGGATTCCTTATGGGTACATGCAGGCGGCACCTATTCCCTCCTGGTCACAAGCATGTGCGGGTCTGGTAGTGATACTGTCGAAATCGTTGAGATTCCCTTGCTGGCAAACCCTGATCTAGGTCCTGATTTATCGCTTTGTCCCGGAGAGCAATTCACACTTTTTGCCGGCGTGACCGGAGTGGATTATGTATGGCAGGATATGAGTACTGCAGATAGTCTTATGATCACTGGTCCCGGATCGTATTCCCTGATGATCAGTAATGGATGCAGCCAGGCTTTTGATACGGTGATCGTTTCCGTGAGTAACAACCCTCCTGTGATCCAACTCCCTTCAGGATTAAATCTTTGCCAGGGAGATACCCTACAACTTGAGCCCGGGGTATCCGGAGTGAGTTATGTGTGGAATGACGGCTCCCAGGCTTCTTCCATCGAAGTGACATTACCCGGATCCTATAGTTTGACGGTGAGCAATGCCTGTGGCACAGATATCGACACAGTTTCAGTAGCCGATGCCGGGCCTCCGCCCACCGTGGATATTCCTGCAGATCTTTCCATTTGCCCGGGTGATTTAGTTGGCCTGAATCCGATATCCTCAAATGTCCAAACCTGGTTATGGCAGGATGGCTCTGGCCAGCCCACTTTTGAAGTGAGCCAGCCAGGGTTGGTGATTGTGGAAGTATACAATGGGTGTGGTTCCGATTCCGATTCTTCATTGGTAGTCCTGTTACCACCAGCACCTGTTTTGGATCTTGGCCCAGATACGTCCCTATGTCCCGGTGAGACGATCACTTTTTCGATTACGACCCCTGGTGTCCAGATTTTATGGCCGGATGGAAGTTCCGGTACCAGCTATACCGTCTCTGATGATGAAATGGTGCATGCGGAGATTTCGAATCAATGCGGACTTGCTGAAGATGATGTGGCCGTGAGCCTCCTGGAAGGGTTACCATTACTTGATCTGGGTCCCGATCAACCTTTATGCCCGGGTGAGACTATTCATCTTTCTCCCGGTCTCACCGGAGTATCGTATCAGTGGACCGGAGGCAGCACCATATCTTTTATCGATGTGACCCAACCGGGAATGATCACCTTGACGGTATCGAATGCTTGCGGATCAGACACCGATTCACTGCTTATTTATGAAGACACCCATGGCCCGGACCTGGATATGGGACCGGATATTCTTGGTTGTAGCGGAGATACCGTATTACTCGAGTCATTCATCGGAGGAGTGGACTACCTCTGGCACGACGGCAGCACGGAACCAGAGTTATTAGTGCATCAATCTGGCGTGTATGTGCTCCAGGTCAGTAATGCATGCGGAACTGATGTGGATTCCATCCATGTCGATCTGGATACGAAAGTTCCTGTGCCTTATTTGGGAGCTGACACGACTTTGTGCGAGGGTGAAATATTGGAATTGATTTCCAATGCCGGGAGTGGGACAGCCATTCTCTGGCAGGAAGGTTCTTCAACTCCATCCTTTACCGTCACAGGGGCGGGGCAATATATCCTTACGGAATCCAATTTTTGCGGGTCGGCATCTGATACTATCGCCGTGGGTTTTGACGCTCTTCCTCCCGACGTTGACCTGGGTCCGGATACGGTTTTATGTCCAGGAGAAACTTTATGGCTTGAAGTGCCTATTACTTCGTCTTCCGTGCTATGGCAGGACGGATCAACAGGTTCCGCTTTACTTGCGGATAAGGCACAACAATTTGTCGTCACTCTGTCCAATCAATGCGGGCAGGTATTTGATACCGTGATGATCGGATATGATCTTAATCTCCCGGTATTGGATTGGGTTCCCTCGCAATCACTTTGTCCGGGCGAAGAAATTGTGCTGGATGCCACGCAAACATTTGATGCCAGTTATTTGTGGAACGATGGGAGTATTCTTCCCGTGATGCAGATAAGTGCACCCGGGAATTATTCGGTACAGGTGAATTCTATCTGTGGTGAGGTCAAAGAAGAAGTGGAGGTAAGCCTTGATGCCGATTGTTCTTCTGATGTATACTTCCCCAATCTTTTTTCACCCAATGGGGATGGGGTGAATGATGTCTGGACTGTAAGTGGAGCTGCTGACCTTACCGTCCACCGCATCGACTCCAGGGTCTATGACCGGTGGGGTAGCGAGGTCTTTAGTCAAACGACTTGGCCAATCGCCTGGGATGGCAGATCTCATGGTGATCTTTTAAATCCCGGGGTGTATGTGTACCGGGTTGCACTTCAATATTTGGCTGGGAATGCAGTGGTGACCAGGTATTTCACGGGAGACGTGACGATAGTGCGGTAGCCAGTAAAAAGAAAAGCCTGGCCAATCGGTCGGCCTTTTCACCTTCGCCGGGGCTTCGGTGATCAATGTTGGAGGATGGCGCAAAAGGCGCCACAAGTAAGATGATTCGAACCCATGACCCTCCCGCCGCACACGCTTTCAAGGAAAGCAAGCGTGGCGGGATGCTCTAGTCAGCTGAGCTAATCATTTAAATAAAAAAGGCCATCCGTACGAAACGAATGACCTTTTGAGAGTGGAGGATAAGGGATTCGAACCCATGACCCCCTGCGTGCAAGGCAGGTGCTCTAGCCAGCTGAGCTAATCCCCCGGCTGTCCATCGAAGATGGACAATATTTTAAAAAGGTTTGAATACTTTCATTCAAACAAGGGATTCGAACCCATGGCCCTCCGTACGGATGCTCTAGCCAGCTGAGCTAATCCCCCGGCTGTCCATCGAAGATGGACAATATTTTAAAAAGGTTTGAATACTTTCA
>JBGAWQ010000024.1:0-48503 GCA_044227555.1 Saprospiraceae bacterium
GCTCGGTGCCGCGCAACGCATTTACCATTCTGCGGATCAAGGTGATACCTGGGAGCAAAAGGCCGCGTTTCTTGGGGTCAACGTACAGGACATACTGGCCATTTCTCCAACTGTGGTGTTGGCCGCTTCAACCAGTGGTCTAATCCTTCGCACTGATGATGGAGGCACAACATGGGATACGGTGTTCCAGACCAATGGACAGATACGCTCGCTGGCCAGGATTGACAATATGCGATATATGGCTACCGGATTTAATGGGCTGATATTACGGAGTGCGGACCAGGGCGCTACCTGGAATCCTATTGCTGCCCCTGAAGCCGGCCTGCAATATGAGCAGACCCAGTTTATCGGCGAGGAGGGATGGCTGGTCACTTCCAGTTTTAAAAAGACCATGTGGCATACCCCAAATGCAGGCGATACCTGGGAACCCATCACCCTGCCTATCGATCGGTTTTGGGATGGTGTCTACTTCATCACGCCAGATACCGGCATTATCGTAGGCAGGACGAGCAGTGAAGGCCGGGCCTACATTACCTTCAATGGCGGGACCAACTGGCAGTCCGGCTATATCACTGACTATCCGCTCTATGGCGTCACTGGTTTACCTAACCCCAATGGATCAGCATGGATCTTCGGGTATGGCTCTGACATTGAAATCCTGCCCTATTGCACTGAATTGCCTGTGATATCTGATCTGCAAGGGAACACCGTTCCTTGTGAAAATGATACGGTGGAATACAGCATCACCTCCCTGAATGTGGATCAATATTTCTGGTTATTTCCAAGTGGATGGCAGATCATCGGCAACCCCAACAACGATACGGTTCATGTAAAAGTCGGGCGCAATGCCGGGACGATTTCGGTGACCGGCCTCAATTCCTGCGGATTTTCGAGCCCGATCAGTGCGGGCGCAGGACCCATCCTTATTCCCAGACTGCTCAATCTCACAGGAGATCCAACACCATGTGAAGCTGAATTGCTCACCTATAGTGTCACCGGCCAGGACATCAGCGATTATACATGGACATTCCCGGATTCTACCTGGGATGTGTTTGGTGCAGAACACAATAATTCAATCCAGGTCTTTGTCGGCGAAACTTCTGGCATCATCAGTGTGACAGGCACAAATGTCTGTGGATCCGCTACCCTGCAATTGCCCGCAGCCACTGAATTACGCCCAAGGATGCATGGTGTATCCGGAGAAAGCACCCCTTGCCGTTTTGATCTCGCTACCTACATTGCCAATCAGGAATATGCTGATGCCATCAGTTGGACCTATCCTTCTGACTGGCAAGTTGTTGGGGCTTCGGATGAACCTACCATTGAGTTTATAGTTGGCGCAGAGGCCGGTGTGGTCACCGCAACAGGTGCCAATCCTTGTGGAACGTCCGCTACAGCTGAGATACCGATCGCCCCTATCGTACCACCTGATATAGTCGTATTGGTCAATGACAATATGTTATCTCTTTCTGCGGATGGTTTAGCCTATCAATGGTACCTGGATGGTGCTCAGATCCCGGGCGCCAATTTTGCAACCTATACAGCGACCGTGTCCGGTGATTACTTTGCGATCATGACTGTTGAAAATGGATGTATTACGATCAGTGATACGGTCCATGTCATCATCTCCGCCACAGGTCATGTCGGCGAAAAGCCAATGTTCAATCTCTATCCTTCACCTGCGACTCACCTGTTACATATCAGTGGCATCGAAGGTGAGGCCGAATACCGGATCCTGGATGTTCATGGACGCGATTTGCTTCGGGGTGAATGGAATGGTGAGCCGATTGATCTGACAGGGCTCGATACAGGTATGTACCTCATGAGTCTCCGTACAAAAGACAGGATGTCTATCCAACGATTTATCAAGATCGACCAATAATAAAAGAGGAGCAGGATGACTGCTCCTTTTTTATTTAATAACAAAGGTGATTAGATCTTCGAATCCAACTTTTCCCTGAGTGATTCAGCTTCATCAGGTGTATTGGCATTGAGCAGAACATCCGTATCCTCCGGACGAATAACGTGACTGTTGTAATCCACCAGCAGTCCTCTGAGACTGCTTCGGCCCCGATGATGGTAGTCTTCCAACAAAGGATAGATCGAGGGTTCTAGAATCGAAATCCAGGGTTCAGGCATCAACGTATGAGGATCGAGGTAACTCGTGGCGATAGAAGTAGCATTCCGGTCCAGGATAAGTTTTTGTATCGCGGCATCATCAAGCAGGGGAAAATCACAAGCGATCACCAGCCATGCAGATGTCGGATCATACTGAAAGGCAGAAAGAATTGCTCCAAAAGGGCCAAGTGCTGTATACCTGTCTTCAAGAATAGGTGTTGTGGCATAGGTGATCTGACCCGGACGCGCGGATAAAAAGACCTCAGCGACGTAGGGCTGAATTAATTGTGCTAACCAATCACGTTGCGGCAAACCGTGATAGTCCATCATGCCTTTGTCCCATCCCATTCGTGTGCTTTCCCCACCGGCGAGGATGAGACCTTTAAGAGGAGGGTGACCTGAAGATGATGAATGATCCTGCATCTTGCTGTCCAAGATACGCCACCCGAAACCAATTTTCCCCTGAAAAATCATCTCCATGGTAATCAAGCAACGTCTATAACAGGGCTTTAGGAAGCGGCGTACTCCAGGCACCTTACTTTTTACTACATTCGTAGCGGACAAATACTACACCATCATGAAAAACGCTTCCACAAGCCTGCTGATACTTTGGATTACTCTGAGTTTTACCACTACTACCCTCTCGGCTCAATCCCTGATTGGCAAATGGAAGGGTGAAGACGGAGGTGAGGTGGGCATCATCACGTTTGACAAAGAAGGCTACGTAGCGTTTACCGTCAATGGAGAATCCATTGGTGGCAAGGCGTATAAAGTCGAAGGCATGGTCTTCGATATGGTATACGAAATTGACGACACCGTCACCCCACACACCATGGATTTTGTCATTTCGATGGATGGTGGCGAACTTGAGGTTTCCCGCATGGAAGGTATTTATCGTTTTGATGATGACAAGACCCTGGTGATCAATATGAAATTTGATGGGTCTGGCCGACCAGAGGCTTTTGATGACAGCAGTGATGATCAGATACGGCTGACCAAAACGAAAAAGAAGAAATAAGCAAACCTTCTTCAGGGTCCGTGGCTAAATGGGATTAACCCATGATTTGCTCAACGGCTTCTTCTGCGGTATTGATGGCGCCCTCCATAAACCCTTGCCAGTCGGCGAGATGTTCTCCGGCGAAATAGACCTTTTCGAACGGCTGACGTAGCACAGGCATGACTCCAAACCATTGGCCTTTGCCATAGAAGGCATAGGCCCCTCTCGAATACGGATCTGTACCCCAATAGTACATCAGGCTATCGGATAGATATTTTCGCACATCCCCGAATGCAGGCTTGAGGGCATCGAGCACGATGTTTTGACGCTGATCTTTGGTCATCGAGGCCATGGAATCTACTTTATCCCCGGTGACATAGGATATGAGTACGCCTGACTTGCCTCCCTGGTCTTTGGTGGCGTGATAGAAATAATGTGCGGGGGTGTCCGTAATCATGTCAAAATTCTCCTCCTTCCAGAATTTCTCTTTAAACACAAACGGGAATTTGGCAATACGGGCATATTGAAGGGCATTCATCGCATCTACCTGTTCGGAAGGCAATACCGGATCCCATTTGATCTTCATGACTGAATAAGTAGGGGCTGTGCAGATCAGCCGATCCGCTTCGAACGCCTTGGCACCTTCGCAGGTGACAGAGACTTTTTTCTTAGACTGTACGATCTGCAATACTTTATGGCTGAGGCGGATATTTTCACGACCGATGGCATCCGCCAGTTTTTCGGCGAGCATGGTATTGCCACCACGGATTTTTAGGTCCATTTCATTTTTCTCACTACTCTCAGCGTATTCGGCGAAGGCAGAATACCCTGAGGTATGGCGAATGCTTTCTCCAAAATCCGTGCTGTCCATCAGATCCCGAAGGAGTAAGTCCCGTTCCGAAAAACCCTGATTGGACAGCCAACGCCACCAATCCATTTTATCGAGTTTCTTCTTTGCACTTTCGGCATACGTTTCCCAGAGATCAGATTTCTTCATCCAGAACTCCTCCAGTTCCTTGCTCATGCTCCATTCGCCGGCTTTCGAATAATTGTTTTCAAACGTGAGATGGGTGTCAAATTGGTTATTGAACAACTCGAGACCGAACTCCTTACACATACTGATCAGGGAGGTATGTGAGTTGCCTACCCATTCTGCGCCCAGTTCTATCACCTGGCCATTGGCGCCTTCTGGTCTGAACGAATGAACACGGCCACCGATTCGGTTGCGGGCTTCCAGGACATACACCTGGACGCCTTGCTTTTTCAAGAGCCAGGCCGCGGTCAGTCCGGCGAATCCGGCGCCAATAATGATGACCGATTCCGGTTTCTTTTTAGGCGTGATACTGTTGGCAAAGGCGGCCTGGTTGGTCATCAGGCTGGTCCCGGCAATCGTGGATCCAATGATAAATTTCCGTCTGTTCATGAGGTTTGATGTCGATAGTAGTGATGAAATAAAATACCCCGAATGCGTGGTTGATCCCAATAAAAATAGGCAATTAACTGAAAGTACAGTAAAGAATCCTGTCCGACAAATAATCAACGCCAATTCATGAAAACCACCACATATACCCGTAAATTTGCATGGATAATCCACGGTCTCTCAGGACTTGGGTTATACCATATCCGATTAAAATACTACTACCTAATCACCTTAAACACAAAAACATGAACCGTACGTACCTGAGTGTGATCGCCCTTTCTGTGATCATGCTTGCCTCTTGTGTGAGCAAGAAAAAATTTACCGCGCTGGAAGCCGATCTGAAGACGGCCAATGAGCAACTTGGAAAATGTGGCGAGAGCCTCAATGATTATATGGCTCGTCTGACCGCGTGCTCCTCTGAACTCAATACCCTTAAGACTGAAAAAACGCTGCGGGAAGAACAAGTCGCGGATCTGCGTGCTCAACTGGCAGATTGCAAGACGCAACGTGACAAACAAGTTACACAAGTCGGTGACATGGCTGTGATGTCTCAGACGGCCAATGAAAACATGAAGCTGACGCTGGCCCAACTTGCGGAGAAGGACAAATACATCCATTTGCTGCAAGCTGCCAAAACGAAAGCGGACAGCATCAACCTGGCGCTTTCTGCCAACCTCAAAGCGAACCTGAAGGATGGTATAGAGGATAAGGATGTAGAAATCAAAGTGGATAAGACCGTCGTCATGATCAACCTGTCTGACAAGATGCTGTTCAAAACCGGCAGCTCTAACCTGACACCCAAGGCATCCGAGGTGCTCGGTAAAATCGCATCCATTGTCAATGAGCGTCCTGATTTCGAAGTGATGATCGAAGGTTATACCGACAATGTGCCCATCAGTTCTGACTGTGTCAAGGACAACTGGGATCTCAGCGTGAAGCGCGCGACCTCTGTCGTGCGGGTATTGCAAGACACCTACAAGATTGATCCTAATCGTTTGATTGCTGCAGGTCGCGGCGAATTCAATGCGCTGGCTCCTAATGACACTCCGGAAAACCGCGCGATCAATCGCCGGACCCGGATCATCATCATGCCAAAACTCGATCAGTTTTACGATCTGCTCAATCCTAATCTGGTTCCTAAAGACTAATTCAATATGGATCCAAAAAAGATCCTGTATTAAAGAGAAAAGCCCGGGCAGATCACCCGGGCTTTTCTCTTTATAGCCTGCACCTTGTTTATTTAATGCTAATCGAATCGATGATCTTTTGCATCGTGGTTTGCAATACTGTGTCTTTGGAAGGCACCATCACGATGACTTGCCATAGTTTGGCACCTTCTCCGATGACGATATCCATGTAATCATTTTCCTGGCCCCCATTGATCAGCTTACCGCGTTGCTGGATTGCGTTTTTCCCATTTATCTTGTTGTTCGTCGTACTTAGTACCGCAACTTTTGAACCGGTCCTTTCCCATTGTCCGTTGGTCCCATCGATGGCGCCTTTGACATCTGACATGACATCGACACTGTAGACCACGTGCATCAGGGTCACCACCAGGCCTTTGCCATCTTGATAGTAGAAAGCTTCATACTTTTTGATATAGGACTGTACCGCTTCGGGCAAATTGGCATTTTGGGGCAGAGGCTCGCCTGGCAGCAGGATCTGCAGCGCCGGAGCTCCAATCGAAAACGTCTGCCAGCCTATTGCTGATTTCTGGCCGTATGAAGCCAGGGGTAAGAGACAGAGTGCAAACAATAAATTACGCATAGTAGTCATGATGTTAGATGGCAAAGATACCGCACGTCATGGACAACGCTGCCCAGACAAAGCAAATGAAACGCTAATCCAATCCATATAAAGCAAAGCTGACCCTCATATACCAGGAAAGCCTTTATACTGACTAAAAAAAGGATAGGCAATCTCTCGCTGGCCTGCTTACTTTTGCCCTCCATGGATTCACTCACACAAATCGTTCTTGGTGCTGCGGTCGGCGAAATTGCCCTTGGCCGTAAGATTGGCAACCGGGCCATGGTGTGGGGAGCCATCGGGGGCACCATACCGGATCTGGATGTATTCGCCAACCCGTTTATGGATGATATCCAGGCGCTGGCCTTTCATAGAAGTATCTCCCATTCGATCTTCTTTTCGGTGGTGGCGCCTTTCCTTTTTGGGGGACTGATCTACAAATTGTACGACTCTAAGTTTCATAAAACCCGATGGTACAAGGCCCTGATTTCTGTCATCAATATCGTCTTGCTGGGGGGCATCACCTTTGGCATCAATTACCTGGTAGCGCATGACGGGTATCCGCTTTGGTGGTTTCTACTGGTCACTGTTCTACTCGCATTGTTTCTGCTGATGCGTTTGTATCACCATTACATGAAGAAAGAACTGGAAGAGCCTGTGGCCACCTTCAGGCAATGGTATTGGTTATTTTTCCTGGCCTTCTTTACCCACTGGCTCCTCGATTGCTTTACCGCTTTTGGTACCCAGATTTTTCAACCCTTCTCGGACTACAGGGTCGCCTTCAACAATATTGCCGTGGTGGATCCGCTGTATACAGTGCCTTTCCTGATCTGTATGATCATCGTGGCTGCACGCCGCAGGGACACCCGGGGCAGATCGGTGGCGCTCTGGTGGGGAATGGGCATTAGTAGTTTGTATATGCTGCTGACCTTAGTCAACAAATGCTATGTGGATCATGTATTTGATCAGGCACTCCATCATCGGCATATTGAGGCTCAGCGATGCCGGGCCAGTCCAACGATATTCAACAACATCCTGTGGTCGTGTGTCGCTGAAGACCAGACAAACTATTACGTTGGATTGTATTCGATCTTCGATTCAGATCCTAATCTTCATCATCTGAATGTGATTCCTAAAAATGATTCGCTCGACCGGGCCTGGAAAGAGGTTAAAGAATATCAGACCCTAAAGTGGTTTTCTGATGGATACCTGGCCGCATACCGCACAGACTCGATGACGGTATTGACTGACCTTCGATACGGTGCTATTCCGGATACCATCAAGGATTATCATGACTTTGTATTCCGTTTTGTGGTGCGGGAGGAAGACGGTCAACTTGTCTTTTCTGAAAACCGGGAATCCCCTGATGGAAAAATCGGGGAACTGTTTGCCCAACTCTGGAAGCGAATCAAGGGGTATTGATGATTCCTGACATCGACCTTACCCCGCAAGGCATCCTTTGGCCTGTTCATACATTATCCGCACCTTTGCCTGCTGAAATCACATGGTGAAGACGGATCAAAAAGCTTATTTCGCCCTGGCCCTTGTCTGTTTGGTATGGGGCGTATCGTGGGTCGGCACCAAAGAGGCGGTGAGATACATGCCCACCTTTCAGATGGTGGGGATTCGTCAGACCCTGGCCGGAACGGCCTATGTATTGTTTTTCCTTTTGCGTGGCGCAAAGCTTCCACGAAAAAAAGAATGGTACCCGATCTTATTGCTTTCCCTCCTCAATTTTATGATCAGCAACGGGCTGGCTTCATGGGGTGTCAAACTCACGACTGCAGGATTGAGTGCTATCATGGGCGCCATATTTCCGCTTTGGCTGGTGCTCATCCTGGCCGTTCGGGGAGGCAACCGCATTCCCGGAATGGCATGGAGTGGAATCCTGGTGGGGTTCGGAGGCGTATGCATCGTTTTCTATGAACACTTGCATGAGCTCTTCAACTATTCATTTCTCGGGGGGATATTTCTTGGGCTGATGGCTTCACTGGCCTGGGCCTATGGGACGATTTACACTAAAGAATTTGCGTCTACCTTCAATCCTTACCATAGCATTGGATGGCAGATGCTGATTTCCGGCATCACCTTGAGTCTCTTTGCCAAAGCGACTGGTGATGTCATTCCTGTAGGAGAAATACGATTGTATACCTGGGGCGCGATTTTCTTCCTGGTAGTGGTCAGTTCCGTCATTGCTTTCGTGGCCTACCTCTATGCTTTACAAAGACTGCCGACAGGCCTCGTATCGGTGTATGCCTATATCAATCCTATTGTGGCTGTTCTGGCCGGAAGCCTGTTTACCGGCGAACCTCTGACCGCGCTGATTATCACGGGTTCATTAGTTACGCTGGTGGGCGTGTATATTGTCAATCGTGCGCTCAACAAAAACGTGCCTGAGGTTATCGCCGCGGACCAATAAATATCTGTCAGGCAGACGACAATCATGTGTCAAAAATTGGGACTGAAGACATTCAGGAAATAATCGTGACGTCCTATTTTCTGCAAATGGATATTATAGTCTTAATTTGAGCCGTAAAAATAGTCTAACCCATAATCCATTTCCGCATGAAAAAACTCTGTCTACTCACTATTCTAGCCATTGTATTCAGCTTGCAAGCTGAGAGTCAATCTTCGTCCAAGCCGGACCGAAAAGTTTTCCAAGGTCATCAGTCCACGGAAGGATCACGGGGAAGTTTTACTTACCTCTTTTCCGTACTGAATGAACCTTATGAAGATCTTACCGGTGCAACATCTTTGAATCAAAATGATCTTTGGGATGACCCGGCCTATACGGTAAGTATCCCGTTTCCTTTTGAGCTCAATGGCAATCCGATCAGCTATGTCGAGTTTTTTGGCACCGGGATGTTCTTTCAATCAGCCACTTCGAATCCGGATATAGGAACCTATGTGTTCCCTTTTGAAGTAGATCTCATTGACAGGGGCTATGTCGGCGGAGTATCCATGTCACCGATCAGTTATAAAGTGGATGGCGCGGCAGGAAGCCGGATTCTAAAGGTGGAGATGAAAAACGCCGGTTCATATATTGAATACGATGCTCTTGGCACAACAGATATGTATGTCAACCTGCAAATGTGGCTTTATGAAACGAGCAACCGGGTAGAGTTTCGCTTCGGCGAAAGCCTGATCAGTAATCCGGCTGTATTTTATGCGGACGGAGGCGCCTTGAGTGGCATCACAGATTATGATATGGTCAACGATGTCCTGATCAATGGCCATTTCCTGGGTGGAAGTGCTGCAGCGCCCCAACTGAATATGTCTGATGTAACGCTGGAGGGCACCCCTGATGACGGAACCGTATATCGCTTTTCCTTAACCCCTCCTGTGGAATTAGTGGTTACCGGCCAGAATGCAAATTCATTTTGCAATCCTGACGGCAGCGCTACCGCTACGGTCACCGGTGGTACTGCTCCTTTTACCTATTTATGGAGCAATGGAGAAACCACTCCGACCATCACCAATCTTGATGCAGGGGTATACTCAGTCACCGTAACGGATGCCAGCGGTGAATCAGCCACCGGCTCCGTCACTATCACCAATGTCAACCCGCTTAATCCAAACGCAGGCTCTACTGATGAAACTGGGGTTGGATTAAATGATGGTACCGCCTTTTCAGCAGCCTTTGGCGGAACCCCACCCTATAGTTACGCCTGGAGCAACGGAGAGGACACCCAGGTGATCACAGGACTTGCTCCCGGGGTATACACCGTCCTGGTTACTGATGATGCAGGATGTACATCGACACAAAGTGTAAGTGTCAATGCTTTTGGATGCGAAGAAATCACCGTAGAAGCTATAACTGTTAATGCCTCTTGTGCCGGAATATGCAATGGTCAGGTTCAGATCCTCGGCATATTTGGTGGAACAGGTCCGTATACCTTTCTGTGGAGTAATGGAAGCACCGCGATGAGCATTGACAACTTATGTGCTGCAGAATATGAGTTAACCGTGACAGATGCAAACGGATGCATTGAGATTACGTCCTTCGTGATCACCGAACCCGCCATCCTGGTGGCAGGTGCAGGTTCGACTCCGGAGTATGGTAATAACGCCAACAATGGGACGGCCTGGGCGTTGCCCTCGGGTGGCACGGCACCATATTCTTATGCCTGGAGCAATAGCAGCACCGATTCTCTGGTGACTAACCTGGCTCCCGGAGCGTATTTCCTGACCATTACGGATTTCAACGGATGTCTCGACTCTCAGTCTGTTGTGATTGCTGAATTTATCTGTTCGCTGAGCCATGCGTTAACCGTATTTGACGCGTATTGCTATGGCCAATGCACTGGCAGCGCTGAAGTAGATATTGCCAATGGGGTCGGTCCCTATTCCGTTTTGTGGAGCAATGGTGACACCCTGGAGTATGCAGATGAGTTATGTGCGGGCAACTCGAGTGTATTGATTACAGATCTTGGTACCGGATGTACCAACACGGATACATTTACGATCGCGCAGCCGGATTCGCTTACCGCCGCATTTCTGATCGTCCATCTGACAGATAGTACTGAAGCTTCCATCGACATCAAAGTATTGGGTGGTACACCTGAGTATTTTTATATCTGGTCGGGCCCGAATGGGTATCTCAATAATGCAGAAGATATCTCCGGACTGGAAGCAGGATATTACAGTGTCCTGGTTTCTGATTTAAGTGGATGCAGTATTGCAATTGATTCTATAGAAATAGAAGATAATCGTACTGTTGGAACGACTGCGCCTCAAGAAGTCGATGTCCGGGTATATCCCAATCCAGCAGGTGATCAATTGACCATCGATCTGCCGGATCTAACGGGATATGAAATCAGCTTGCGTGCACTGGATGGCCGAGTTGCCGGATGGTGGAATGAAGAAAGAATCATCAATATCAGAAATGTATCTACCGGCATGTATGTGTTGGAGGGTATTTCAAAAACCGGAATTTTCAGAACCCGGATTGTGATTGCCCGATAAGATCCAAGCAAATAAAAAAAGAGGGGCATGCTTTTAGTGTGCCCCTCTTTTTTATTTTTAAACCATTAGTTACGCTTAGGATAAGGCGGTGGCGGTGGAATCTCCTTACGGTTTTTCAACTCTTCCATAATCACCTCCAGTGCCTTGTCCAACTGATCGTCCTCTCCTTTGTATTCATCCGCAGGGCTATTGAAGACCTGGATATCAGGATCCACGCCATACCCTTCAATCGGCCACGATTTACCATCGATGTCGTAGTTGGCAAATTCAGGACGGTTGAGTATACCACCATCAATAAATGGCAGCGAACCGCGGATACCGACGATACCACCCCAGGACCGTCGACCTACGATCTTACCCAGGCCCAGGCTTCTGAAACGATATGGGAAGATATCCCCATCCGATGCAGAATATTGGTCAATCAACAACACCTTTGGCCCATATGCCGATTCAGGATCCGTATTGGGTAGCGTTACATTACGTGGCATATCCACGAAGACCGGCTTCCGATTGAGACGCTCAGCAATTTGAGGAGACACATTTCCTCCACCATTACCACGGTCGTCAATGATCAGTGCCTTCTTCTGCAATTGCGGATAATAGTATTTGACAAACTCATTCAATCCTCCTGACCCCATGTCCGGGATGTGGATATATCCGACCTGGCCATTGGTCTTGGCACTGACGTAATCAATATTCTTCCTGACCCACTCGAGATAGTAGAGATCAGACTCATCACCGGTTGGCACCACCAGCGTTTTACGGCTGCCCGCTTTGTCGGGTTTGCTGTTAACAGTCAGTTCCACGGTTTTACCTGCGGTGTTGACCAATAGTTGATACACATCCTTTACGGTTTGTGTGCTCACTCCATTGACCTCGATGATATAATCTCCAACATTGACATTGACCCCGACTTCGGTCAAAGGTGATCGGGTAGAGGCCGTCCAGTTTTCCCCTTTGAGTATCTTATCAATTTTAAAATACCCACTTGCATCGCGACTCACCTTCGCGCCGAGCAATCCTTGTGGTAAACGCTCCGTCTTGGGCACATCACCACCTCCAACGTAGGCATGGCCTACGCTCAACTCACCGATCAATTCTCCGATGATATACGTCAAATCCTGGCGATGGTTGACATAAGGCAACAAAACCTCATACTTTTTCTTCATCGCATTCCAGTCGATGCCATGCATGCCCGGATCATAGAAGAAGTCGCGCATTTGTCTCCACGACTCATAATAGATCTGTGCCCATTCTGCCTTACGATCTACGACCAGTTTCATATTGGACATATCTACCTTCTTGTCAAGAGATGCCACTTTATCTTTTGGCAGATCGATGATGGCAAAACCACCATCCTTGCTGATCAGCATTTTCTTCTTATTGGACGAGATGACATAGCTACCATACTCTCCGATGTCTGTTTCCTTTTTATCCTTGAGGTTATAGACTTTCAAAATACCTCTGGGTGATTTCGTCGAACTCGCTACATAGTACACTGCATCTTCCACGGGAGTGATGCCGAAGTAGTTGCCAGCGGAGATTGGAAGAGCTACAGACCGCTCCTGGATTCCATCCAGGTCAATGACGGTGGCAGGGACTGCAGGGGTGGCAGGTTTGTCTTTGACTTCCTCCGGCTTTTCCTTATCGCCTTTCTTTTTGGTATCCGCTGTTTTCGCAGAGGCAGCTGCTGTAGTATCGACTTTGACCTGAACCTCATCGTTCTTTGGCGCAAATGGCGAAGGAGTTGATTTAGCAAGGGTCACCAGGTACACTTTAGACATATCCGCATAGCTGTGGTTCCATTCAGTGCGGCTATACGTTGGATTGAAATCCCTGTCGGAAACGAAATACAGGTATTTCCCATCAGGACTGAACACACCACCGTAGGCTTCATACCAATGGTCGGAGACCAGCGTTGATGCCTTACTCTGCGTATCATACAGGAATACTTTTCCGCGGAAGTCATCATCCGTCCTGCCATACACGATCCATCGGCTATCAGGTGACCAGTTGGCACCACCATGTTCCCAGGCATGGGCCTGATCCACCAGGGTCACCTGTTTGGTATTGATGTCTACATACTGGAGGCGCAGTTTTTTATCCGCCCATACCAACTTTTTACTATCGGGAGACCATCCGAGCCAATATTTGTACGTATCCCCATTGGTGGTCAACTGCATGGGGGCTTCGAGACCATCCTGTGTGCGGATATAGATCTCATCCTCACCGGTGGCGTCACTGATGTAAGCGAGGTATTTGCCATCCGGTGACCAGGTGACTGACCTTTCGTGAACACCAGGTGTTTTGGTCAGGTTGCGCGTGATGCCTTCTTTTGCGGGAATGGTCCAGATATCACCGCGAGCGGTCACGGTCATACGATTGCCGTCGGGACCGAGATCATAATCACCCCCTTCGATAAAGGCAGAGGCATCGACCATCTCATTGCGGCCAATGGCTCCATCGTCAGCAATGGCAATCGTCACCTTAGATGAGCTCCCGGTCTTGAGATCGAGAAGATAAATGTATCCACCGTTTTCATACACGATCGCATCCGATCCCAGGCTTGGGAACTTGACATCGTACTCCGTGTAGTTTGTTACTTTCCTGACCTGCGCGGTCGGAATGTCATACACAAAGATGTTCATCGTGCGATCGCGGTCACTGCAGAAATAGATTTTATCGCCATACCACATCGGGATAATATCCTGTGCGGGATTGTTGGTGATATTCTGCATCTGGCCTGTGGCGAAATCATACATATAGATATCATCGGCCATCCCGCCTTTGTAATATTTCCAGGTCCTGAATTCCCTGAAGATCATATTCATCGCGAGTTTGGAATTGTCCGGCGCGTAGGAACACCAACCTCCCACTGAAAAAGGTAATTCAGTGGAGAGGCCTCCTTTGACATCGGCCACATAGAGTTGGCCCTTGAAATCATTGAAAGAGGTTTTGCGGCTCCGGTAGACAATGCCTGAATTGTCATTTTTCCAGGTCATGACGATATTATTAGGTCCCATGCGGTCTCCGAGGTCATCGCGTCCGAGGGTTGCTGTCCAGGTGAGTCGGACGGGGGCTCCACCAGCAGCTGGCATGGTGTATACTTCGGTATTGCCGTCATACTGGCCGGTAAAAGCAAGGGTTTTTCCATCCGGAGAGAAGCGGGCGAAAATCTCATTGCCCACATCAGTGGTCAACCGGCGGGCTGTCCCCCCTGTTCTGGCCACCGAATAGAGGTCGCCGGCGTATGAAAAGACAACGGCGTCTTTCGAAACCGTAGGAAATCTGAGTAACCTGGCTTCAGGCTGCGCGTCGGCCCGGGCTCCTATACAAATCAGTATACATAAATAGAAGATCCTGTACATAATCGTTGATATTTTGATAAAGAATATATCCGCCTCTGGCCATTGCCGAAGGGGGCTGTAAGATAGAATGAAAAGGATGTCGATTGGCTTATTTTTCGACCAAATCCGAGTCGGGCAGGCGCTCGAAGGCATCAATTTTGTCTAGTTCAAACTGCGTAATGCCGTCTTCCCGAATGTGATAGGGAATACTGAATTTGGCATTCCAAACCAGTTCATTCAGCGTATAGGAACTCTTTTCATGAATATCCTGTACGGCCGTGATATTATACCCTTTGATCATCACCAGCCATTCCATTTGTGATGCGAATATATCATCGCGGCTCAGGCCATAGAGCGGGCTCTTCTCATCGATATAATGCACGATGGTCCAGTTGAGCGGAAAATACACTACCCGATTATTCTCGACCTCAAGGGCCTGGTATTTGCGGCTTTCCTTGCCTTGATCATTGACCACAACACTCATGAGCAGGCGAGCTTCCAGTTGGGTGAGATCGTGATCCCGTTGATTGGCCACCCTAAACATCAGGGCATAGCCTTGCTTGTAGGGAACATAGAGCATGTTTTTGGAAAACCGGATAATGCGGGTAGGACGAGCAAAGCGTCCATACATGAGTCCGGTGAAAATCGCAAAACTCATCAGGCCGATGAGCGCTTCGATCGCTGCCAGGGCGCTGATACCGGCATTGAGTGGATAGAGTGAGCCATATCCCACAGTGGTCAAGGTCTGCGCGCTGAAAAAAGAAGCAATTAAAAATCGATTACTGACCATATAATCGGTCGTCTTTCCAATGCCATTGAAATCCACCAGCAGATAGATCAATGCGAAGACCACATTGAGTACCAGGTAAAAACTGAGTACGGTACAGGCAAACCTGAACCAGCTCATCGTCACCAGATTGTGAAAAAGGGACTTCTTCTCCCCAATCCGGATGACATTAAACGAGCCGTCTTTATTGATGATCCGCTTGCTGTTGCTGGCATATTGATTGGTAAAACCAAAATCATCCCCTTTGTTTTCAGGCTTGTTGAATCGCTTTTGCAGCATTTCGCTGATCTTCATACCCTTTAGTTTTGACTGGATTTCTTGGTGTCGATAAAATAGTAAATCAGCATAGCCAGCATGGGCAGACCTGCCACGATTACGCCTGTCATCTTTTGTTTTAGCACCAGCCAAATCCACAGGCTGGCCGCAAGTATGATCAGTAAGATGACGATGAAGAGTATGTTGAGATCCACTCCAGCACCGAACCCAGAGCGAAAATTCTTGCCCAGGACCGTCAAGGCCAGCAGAAGAATATCAATGATCCATAACGTCCAGAATAAAAAGGTCATATGCGCATTGCATTTCAAATGGTTATTGACCAGCAGATTTCCAGTAGAACACTTTTTATAAACACTCGATGATTCTTTATGAAGCGCTTAATTCCCAAGCTGTATTCTGTTGATTTCAAAAAGTAAAAGTTCTTCCTGATCTATCATGATCTGACGATCGTATCTAAAACCCAGTTTGGTCAGCAACGCAATGGATCGTTTGTTGTCTTCGGTGGTATAGGCCAATATCCTGTTAAGTCCAAGCACATCGTAGCCATACTGCAGGGTATAGGCTGAGATCTCATGGGCATATCCCAGGCCGGTATATTCCGGTAGAAAAGCCAGGCCAAAATCAGGATGCTCCAGAAAGGGTCGTTGCGCGAAACCGCAAGTACCAATGGGCTCGCCGGAGTCTCTGAGCGTGACCAGGTAAAAGCCAAAGCCATGATCCTGATAACTCTTAATAGCGCCATCCTGAAGGTAGCGTTCGGCATCCGGTATGGAGCGGACATTTCGGTCACCGATAAACTGCAGCCAGGAAGGATCATTGAGTAATCTGTGCATAAACGGGGCATCACTCACCGCAAAGCGGCGCAGTGCCAGCCGATCTGTTTGTAAAATCATCAGTGGCGGATTTCAAAGAACCGAAGATACTTAGAAACCAGGCATGGGCATACCATGACCATTCTTCCTTATGGCTGCTTTTCCGATTTGGTCGCGGACTCCTTTCGGATAAAAACATAAGCCGCTTTGGTAGCACCCCATACCTGCACACCTTCGGCATTCCAGCCTCTGTCCCAACTGATCAGGCGGTCCGGATAAACGCTCACTTCTGATGTGGCATACACTGAGCCGCGTAATGCACTGAGGCATTGACGACCTGGGGTAGTGCCGGAGTAAGAACCATCAGGATGACGATGCAGATAAATTCCACAACCCTCCCTGAGAATAATCGAATCGCGGGTCAGTGTTTTCAGCGTGGCTTGATCACCCCAGGCCCCGGTATATTGTAACGGGTTCCTGATGTCATAAACCTGGCTGATGATCGTCGTATCATCTTCAAGGAACAAGTGGTATACCCTCTGCCGGTATGGCTTCTCCAGGGATGAAGCAATCGCCTGCTCCACATAGAGCCAATATCCATCCTTGCTCTTTGGCCACAGCGGAGTCATGTGCAGGACCACATGGAAGTAAGTAGAATCTGAAAGGGACTGAGCTTCCGTGCTGAAAGCCCCGGACATATATTCCCGTAAAGTTTTCAATTCCTTTTTTCCAACCCTGGAAGACTGGGCAGGCAGCAAATGAAAGGTTACCAATAAAAGAAGGGTTACCCAAAAGTATCGCTTATCCATGCCGTGAATATAAACCTGTTTGTCCAATTGTATTTTGATCGAGGTCCTACAATTGTTCCTGCCCAAATGCAGATACTGCCGAGACTAGTGCATCCGATGCTGCAAACTGCGGCAACAGGAGTAGTGAAAAAGGGTAGCCGGTCCTTAATACCTTGGATCGTACATATAATCCTTGACCACCTTCTTCAAATCCGCCGGCCGGCTGGTACGTGCCAATCCCTCGGCAAATACCTGTTCGGCGACCGCAGTAGCAATCTCCCAGGAAATGCGTCGGATATCTCTTAACGGTGGATACAAGGAGCCTCTATCTATGTCTTCCTGACTCACTACGTGGGCTAGTGTCTTGGCTGCGGTCAGGAATATCTCATCCTTGATTACTGTGGCCTTCGATATGATCGCGCCCAGTCCAACCCCTGGAAAGATGTATGCATTATTGCCCTGGCCGGGCTTGAAGACTTTTCCAAACATGGATACGGCCTTGAAAGGACTGCCGCTGGCAAAGACGGCCTTGCCTTTACTCCATTCATAGGCTTGTTCGGCGGTGCACTCTGCCTTATCAGTAGGATTAGAGAGCGCAAAGACCACAGGTCGCTCATTAAAGGCACTCATGAGTTCAATAGCGTCTTTGGTAAATGATCCTCCTTTGGCGGTAGCACCGATCAGAATATGGGGCTGAACAAATTCGATGGCATCATGGAAATCGAGAAACTCGACATCATGGGCATAAGGAACTTTATGTTCAGCAAGGTCTTTACGACTCTTGACCACGAGTCCGGTGCCATCGACAAACCACAATCTCTCGTAAGCTTCTTTGGTGGATAAGCCTTCGGCTTCGAACGCCCTGACCAATAAGTCCGCAATACCGGTACCCGCTGATCCGGCTCCAAGGAACATGATCTTCAGATCCTTGTAAGGGCGGCCGGTGATCCGGGTGGAGGCATACAATCCAGCCAGCACAACAGCGGCAGTGCCCTGGATATCGTCATTGAAACAAAGCACTTTGTCTTTGTAGCGATTCAGCAAACCATAGGCATTCGGGGTCAGGAAATCTTCGAATTGAATCAAGGCATCCGGGAAGCGCTCCTGTACGGCCATGACAAATTCATCGACCAGTTGATCATACGCGCCATCATCCAGTCGATGATGTGGATACCCAATGTATAGCGGGTCTTTGAGTAGTTCTTCGTTGTTGGTGCCCACATCCAGCATGACCGGCATGCATTGATCCGGATGGATACCGGCACATGCACAATACAGGGCCAGTTTACCGATGGGGATCCCCATGCCATTAGCGCCCAGGTCTCCCAGGCCAAGGATGCGCTGGCCATCGGTGACCACGATGACGCGGACATCTTTTTTAGGCCAGTTTTTCATGATCGTGGAGATCTGCCCTTTGTCTTCGGGAGAGATATAGAATCCCTGGGTATGCCGGAAGATGTGTGAAAACTCTTTGCAGGCTTGTCCGACCGTAGGCGTGTAGATGATCGGCATGATTTGCTCGATATGCTCCACGACAAGGCGGAAAAACAAACGTTCGTTACGATCCTGCAGGCTGGACAGCAGAATGTATTTTTCTATGTCCGTATCCTTTCGGCGGAGATTTTCCATGATCCGCTGGATCTGGACATCCTGGTTGGAGACCGCATAAGGTAAAAGTCCCCGCAGTCCGAATGCTTCGCGTTCTTCGCGGCTAAAGGCCGTGGACTTGTTGAGGCTGTTATGATGGAGGAGTTCAAAGTTTCTGATGCCTTCTGACATGGTTTACGATTTTATAATCACGACTTGCAAAATTAACCTGATTTCCTTTCATCGACCTCCTGCGGCCAGGATCCAAAAGGTGATTGATATCAGTTTTAGCCTTGACCCTTATCATTTTCAACTTAAGCAGGGCTGTCTGGTAATGAGTCAAATACGTCCACTTTTTGGATAGCTCGGTTAAATTTTTCATCTTTATGGAGGGTTGGCATCCACCACCGCACCTGACCATCCCAGTTACATTATAGTCTTTGTTGTCTTTGTCATTACTCACGCTTTCAATTCCGACTACCATGTCAACCGGATTGCTGTTGTTGCTTGCCTTTGTGCCCGGGGTGCTTATAGCCCTCTACATTTATCTGCGCGACCTTCGCGAGCCTGAGCCCTCGGGGCAATTATTACTGACCGCAGTATACGGTGCTGTAGCCTTTTTCATTTCCCGGGGTATTGGTTTCCTATTGCATCAGTTTATCTACACCGATGACACCAGTGTGGCGTCCCAGATGATTTCCGCCTTTGTATTTGTGGGTCTGCTCGGCGAAGGCTTCAAGTTTTTGTTTTTGCGGGGCATGACGTTTTACAACAAGCATTTCAATCAGCCTTTCGATGGCATCGTCTATGCGTTGATGGCCGGCATGGGATATGCTACAGCCGAAAACATTCTTTATGTCGTGAATGGTGATACGGAGACGGCTATGCTGCGCATGATCACCGGGGCACCTGCCAATGCGGTGTTTGCCGTCATCATGGGGTATTTTCTGGGGGAGGCCAAAATGGTTGCTTCGAAAACGCTTTTGTATAGCATACTCGCGTTGCTGCTGGCCGCCTTTGCGCATGGTTATTATGATTATTTCATGCAAGCGCTGCATACCAATGGTCTTTGGATTCAGGGGATTATCAGCCTGGCAATAGTAGTCGTGCTCACGCAGCTGGCCTACCGGAAGAAAAGGCATATGCCGGCCGAATAGGTTAGAGGTTGTAAGCGGATAGACAGGGATTGGGTTGTAAGTTATTAGAAAACCAATCACCAATATCCCTTACCATTTCTATTTGCATTTAAACCACAACCTGAGGGAAGTAAGTTCAACAGGGTAAGGGATTGAGTTTGATCTCAAAGCTGCCCATCCGCATACCATGGCCGTAGAGGATCATCGTTTCAGGATTCAATGAGGCTAGTGCCGGCCACACATACATAGGATCTCCACCCGTCTCATTAAACGCATCCATGGGTATGATTTGCATTTGGTCTTCGTGGAGATGAAGGATGACAAATCGTTCATACCAATCTTCTGCTACGTGGAGATTTGATTTACGGATGAAGGTGACAAAATGCCGGTAACGTAATGATGTTTTTCGATGGTGTATTCCCGGTGCATATTCGATGATCTCAATAAAGTCTTCCTGCACGGAAGCGTGGATATCCTCTTCATGGAGTAGAAATTGCCGAATCAGTATCCCGTTAGTGAACCGCTGCCAGCCATAGAGGTATGAGCCATCTACCATTAAAAATGTACCGGCTTCAAACAAAATCGTTGGCTGTGATGCTACATCCCCGGTCGTCTTGTCTGTTTTCTTTAAAACCAATACTTCCTCCCTGGATTTAGGGTCCAAATGTATGACAGGACGCAGTCCTGAGGGCTTCAGGTCTGCATGTAAACGGCTGATATCCAAAAAATGCGGATAGTGGTATTGGTAAGGCGTCAGGGGTTCCGCCATCAGATGCCCATTTTCTTTTTAACCTCTTTAAGGCGAAGTTCATCCATATCGGCTTCCATCTTGGTTTCCTTCATGCCTACCCGGATGAAACCGAAGATGCTCATATAGACATTGGCGATCCATACCAGCGCAAATCCGCTGATGATGAAGCCCCGCCAGTCGTCCAGCAACAGCTTGTACCCGGTCAGGAATAACGCGCCGATCGTCACATAATGACTGAAGCAATATTCGCAGGTAAACAGATAGAAGAATTTGCGGGCCAGCAGAGAGGATGCATTTTTCGATCTGCCGATACAATATTCCCTGGGCTCCCGGAAGATTTCTTCGTGGGTGACCGTCCAGGCAATACAGGCGATGGGAATCGCCAGCAGGAAGAGCCAGGCGACTTGATCGGCGTAGGAAGGCATGGGTGGTATTGATTTCGTATGTGGTTGTTAAAATTAGGAAAAGCTGTGGGATTTTTATGGTCTGGGTGTGCAAAATAAATTTTGCTAACGCACAAGCTTAAGTGAACTTAAGCTTAACGGAATTAAAATTAAAGCTTAAGTGAACTTAAGCTTAACGGCCATTAGCTAAATTAAGTTGATCACGTTAAGCGTCCGTACGGACGCTTGCGCGTTTGCAAGTTTTAACTTGCGAGATCAATCTTATCATTGCTGGAGGATCAGTCGTTTAAAGCTGACCCCACCATCATGCTTGATATGCACCACATAGATCCCATCCGATAATCCACGGAGATCAATCGGGCTGCCTGACTGCAGGTCGTGATGCCAAAGAATCGGTTGACCAAATAATGAATAGACTTCGAGGTCCACAACACCAAAGGATGCAGGCCAGGTCAAAACAAATACTCCAGCACCAGGATTTGGAGCCAACGAAATGGCAGGATCATCAGTGATGTCTTGAATCCCGGCAAAAATGTTGATATCAAAATAAAAGGTATCCGCGCTGCAGCCATTGGAGGCAATGAGCGTAGCATTGAAATAACCATCCTTATACTCATGGATCGGGTTCTGCTCTGAACTCTCAGCACCATCCCCAAAGATCCATTGCCAGATCGTAGCGTTGGTGGACAAGTCTGAAAATATGACAGCACTACCGGCAATTTCATAGGAGGCTAACGCGTCAACCACCTGTATGCCGTGGCTCGTGATGGTATCGGTCACTCCCCTACTCAGGTTGAAATAGGAACCACTGGCCGATTGCTGCAACTTGACAGCCCTAACCATGTATGTCAGCACACCGGTATCCGCAACGCACAAATTAGCATAAGCAATATCCTGAAGCGGAGTGTCATTCAATAATGTATAATCTGCATCACCGGCCGCTTTGACATACACATAATACCCCATGACAGGATCAGGAGATGGAGACCAGGTCAATTGATGATACGTGCCAATATCAGTTACTGAAAGATTACCGGCCGGAGCAACAACATCATTACGTAAGGTAGGATCCCCCATGAGCGCGATGTGAATAAACCGACCTCCATAACTATAATAGTACAGAGCATTATTGTTTTGCGTGACGCGGGTGCTGTACCCTATAGTCTCACCAAGACCCATGTGATGCAGGACCCAATGCGGCCTGCCACTCCAGCCATTGGTTAGCGTGGTACCCTGCGCCAATGGCGCCCTCAGGAAATTGTCCTGCGAATCCCAGTCCCCAAAATAACTGCCAAAGAGCAAAGTGAACACCGACTTTAAATTGCTGTTGGCAAAATCAGTAGTGCTGCCGATACCACCAGCACCCTGATACCAACCGCCACCGCAACCATACGACCACAGATAACTACTATCCCGCATAGACAAGAAATAATCATCCGCCCTCACATTGCCAGGCCCCACTAATGGACCAATGTTTTTATATCCGCTCGCCGCAAATGCCTCCCCACTGAAATAACCAAAGTTGTCATCCACTACAGCTCTATAGGATGCCGTAAACCATTTGTTTCGGTAGGCGTGATCCTTGTCTAAATAGTTTTTTAGCAATTGCTGTTCGGACGCGGCAAACGAAGGCATGTTTGCGAAGTCGACGCGGCCGATTTGCAATTCAACATCACTGGGTAGCAAGGTTTGATCAAATTTTCCATCCTCCGGGGTATTGTAATGTCGCTCATCGCCAGCTACGGTGACATTGACTGTATTGTCAGTCCAGGTGCCATTCATATCCGCATAATAGACGTCTGCCGGCCATGCTCCTTCATGATCGGGATGACCATCAGGATTGAGATCTCCACTGTAAGGCACCTTGACATGTCCCAGGATGAAGACTGCTTTGGTATTGACTTTATCAAGGTTGTAGGTCCCCACGATGAGGGCTTTCACTTGTGTAACCGGCATATTCCTCGCCACGTTGTGCTGCACTACTTTCCAACCTTCTCCTTCCAGATCATCTTTCAATCGATTGATCTCCGATGCCAGCGAATCAGAAAATGTATCGTCGACCACCAGAATGAGTATGCCACGTTTATGTACCGCCGGAATCTCTATGCCTGCATTGATATATCCAAAACCGGAGTATGCTGCCGCCTGACGGGAAACCCGGTATTCATAAGACACTCCGACACTCACAGTAGAATCTATAAACTGTGTTGCAGTACCCGGTAAAGACCCAATCACCGCACCCCATGATGTACCAGTCTTGAGTTTGCGATACACGAAATGTTGCGTGGCACCGGCATTAGCCACCCAATTGAGTGTGATGCGTGGTGGATCTGCCTGCACGACTGCACTCAATTCCACACTGGCATCCTGGCAGGTTTGTGCCGTAGATGGAAACGCGTATACCAAACACAAAATGCCAATAAGGAAATTGACAACATTTTTTAAATTCCAACTCCTTGGATGCAACTTGTAACCTGTAGAATGCGGCTTATTCATAGTCAGTGTTATTCTATTTGCTTATCAATTATTTTGAAAAAATTATTCAGTATGGATAATGGTAAATGCTTTAGCCAATCCTTTGGCCTGCGCATTGACCTCAATATTTCCCGGATTGGTCGAAGCACGTAAAATTAACATTGCTTTTCCATAAAACAACCGGACCTGGGAGGATTGAAACCCATCCTTGCACTGCGGATTTCCATTGCCTACACCTGCTATCGTTCCGGATCCGGAAATCGTAAACTCCACCAACTGATCATCGACAGGGGTAGGATTTCCTTTTTTATCAATAGCCTCTACCAGCACATAGGAAAGATCAGTTCCGTCAGCATGAATAACCGTGTGGTCAGGTGTCAATTTCAGACTATACGCTTTGCCCACTGTCATCATTGTAGTTTCCCCAAGACGTTGGCCTTCCTTATACGATACTGCTTTGAGTTCGCCAGTCTCATAGGTCACGTCCTTCCACATCAGGCGGAAACGCTCGACCGAATTAGTGGCATCTGGTTTCTTACAACGCATACCCAATGACCTGCCATTGAGAAAGAGTTCCGCGCAATCGCCATTGGTATAGACAAATACAGGTATGTTTTTTCCTTCCATACCCTTCCAGTTCCAATGGGGAAGAATATGAATCGTAGTGTCTGTTGGATTCCAATAACTCTTATAGAGATAATATCGATCCTTGGGAATACCCACAAGATCAAAAATGCCAAAATAGGAACTCACCGATGCCTGTTGATCCGTCAGGCCCATTCGCTTGACGGCTGCATTGTCATACGGCGTGGGTTCGCCGAGGTAGTCAAAGCCCGTCCAGACAAATTCACCGGCAACATAATTTTCTTCCTGCTGCCACATAAAATCATCATCCGGAATTTCTGCCCAGTCCGGTGCATTGAGGTCATATGAACTCACCTGCAATGATGAAGTAAAGTCCGTTTTCTTTTCCGGCAAGGGCCATTCATAAAAACCACGCGTACTGACCGCAGAGGCTGACTCTGAAATAATGACTGCTTTATTCGGTTCCAGTTGATGTGCGAGATCGTATCGTCGACCATAGTTCCAACTGTGTACATCATAAAAATCAAAATGTCGTAACGCGGCACTGTTCCTGCTATCACAGACCAGGGTGACGGGGCGACTCATATCATATCGCCTCACTTCATTGACCATTGTGCGCAATTTTGCAAAGCCTCCGTTGACATTCCACTGCACATCGCCGATCTCGTTGCCTACACTCCAAAGAAATACAGAAGGGTGATTCCGATCCCTTCGGATAAAGTGATCGACGTTGCGACGCGCGAAGGCTTCAAAATCCGTCGTGTCCATGATGTCAGCTTTGCGATCATATTTATCGAAGAGTTCATCCAGCACCAGGATGCCCATCCGGTCGCACATGTCAAGCAATTCAGGAGCAGGGGCATTGTGGCTGGTACGGATCGCATTGCATCCCATCTCCTGGAGGAGCTGCAATTGCCGCTCCATGGCCCTTGGATAAAAGGCTGCACCTAGTGGTCCGTGATCATGATGGAGGTTGACGCCCTTAAGTTGGACGCGCTTGTCATTGAGATAAAATCCATGGTCTGCGGTGAAGTGCATCGAACGCACACCAAAATCGGTATAGACGATATCCAGGATTCGGTCATGTGCCCGCACCACAGTCTTGAGACGATACATTACCCCATGGCCTATATCCCATCGTTGCGGGTCGGTGAGGGTCATAGTACACTCGACCGTGCGTGATGCTCCTGGCAGCAGGTTGGCTATAGCAGATGAAGTTGCGACTTCTTTGCCTTTGGGGCTTAGTATAAATTGTTGGACGATGACACTATCCTCTTTAACTGCAGATTGATTGTCTACCGTGGTGATCACATTGACCTTGGCGTAGTTTGGCTTGATGAGCGGCGTAGTGACCTGGATGCCCCACATACCTGCATGTACCGGATCCATCGCGATCACTTGTACTTTTCTAAAGATCCCTGCGCCCGGATACCAACGGCTATCGTGGTTTCGGGTATCGACATGCACAGCGATGACGTTGGGGCTGTTGGGAATTAAGAAAGCAGTGATATCGATATAGAAAGAATTGTAACCATAATCCCAGGTGCCGGCCAATTTGCCATTGACATAGACCTGAGGGAAAGCCATCACGCCATCAAAGACGAGATAGATCTGCTTGCCCATCATGGTCGAGGGCAAATCAAGATTGTACCGGTACCAGCCCTCCCCTTTCCAGGGCAATTTGGCAGTGTTGCCATCCGCATCCGGAATAAACGGTCCGGCAATGGCCCAGTCATGCGGGACTTGAACGGTTTTCCAGGACGAGGCATCAAAGTCGAATTCGGCTGCACCATTATGTTGGCCTAAGGAAAATTTCCAGCCTTCCTGAAGGGTCATGATTTGGCGTTCCTGGGCATCAAGACCGGTGTAATGGTATATCACCATCAGTAGGGAGAGCAATCGCAACCGGTTAGCGACCCGGAGAATAGAATAGTATTGTTTCATGGCTAAAAATGAGGTGATAAGTTAGCCATATTTGACCAAACAGAAGCAGGGATGTTGCATGCAACATCCCTGCTTCTGTTTTCATTCCTGTATTAGAAATTACGGGATTCAAGCCGGCATACTGGGTCTGACTTCAATCTTACTCGGCAGTGTGCGGGGATTCATCCGCAGGAGATCGATGACCATCTGACCAATGTCTTCGGGCTGGATTTTCCATGCATCAGCCTCTGAGGGAGTATGATTATTGAAATACGTCGCTACCGAACCAGGCATAATGGTGGTCACTTTGATACCATGTGGCCGCAGATCAAGCATAGCGGCCTGCGTAAATCCTACCAATCCGAATTTGCTGGCGTTGTAGGCTGCACCGTTTGCGAAAAAATTGGCTCCTGCCAGACTGGCAATAGTCACCAGGTATCCTTTGCTAGCCTTGAGGGCCTCTACGCTGGCCTGAAGGGTGTAGAAAACGCCCGTCAGGTTAGTGTCGATGATATCATGCCAACGTTCGTGTGACATGGTATCAATAGAACCAAAATAACCGACACCCGCATTGGCAATTACTACATCAAGGTGACCCCAGTCTTTGAGTGCTTCTGCCACCACATTTTGCTGGGCGGCATAATCCCGGACGTCACATTCGAGGGCTAACGCCGAAGCTGCGCCAAGGCTGATCAGATGTTTGGCCGCGGCCTGGGCTTCTTCAAAATGCCGGCTGGTGACGGCTACTTTCATGTGTTCGCGGGCCATCGCTTCGGCGATTCCGAGGCCGATCCCTTTTGATCCACCGGTGATGAGTGCAGTCTTATTGGAAAGTGTTGTTGTCATAGCGGATAAGTTGATAAGGCGTGATTTAACAAACTAAAACAAGGATCCCCAAAGATGGTTGTATAAAACAAATTTATTCCTCCTGGACTATCAGTGTGGTGCCAATTCAAATCGATAACCAACCCACCTTCCATTTTCGATCAAGCCCCATTTACATTGCGTTTAATGTTTAAACTTCATTTCTATCGCAAAAGGAAACTATACCCACAACATTAATTCCGGTCTTGAATTGATTTGGGCAAGAGGCACAGACGTTTTTCTCATCTTGAACATCACAGCCTATATTTAGGACGAACCCGGCATCCTAATGATCATATGGGTCTCGAGCATCCTCTCCTGATTGATATCATAATCCCTTATGATGCCTGTCATAATGAGTCTCTTACGGTTGGCTTAATTTTAACCCCACTGTATAATATTCAATACCTTGGATAAAATTCATTTTATGAACTCCTTATTTGCACTTTTAAGAAATGGTTTGGCCCTATGTATCCTCGTGGGTATATCTGGTCAGCTCTCCGGTCAGGCATTGGATCGTACGTCCCTGCCGATTAAGGAGCCTGTCCGTAAAACCTATACGGAACTTGATGCGCGGAATGCTACAGCGCCGCCTCGATTTGAGGTTAAAGCGCCTGAGAAGGCGCCCAATATCGTGATCGTGCTTATTGACGATATGGGCTTCGGCGCATCGGAAACGTTTGGTGGCCCAGTGCATATGCCCACGATGGACCGGCTCGCGAGTACCGGTCTGAAATATAATCGCTTCCATACGACATCGTTGTGTTCCCCGACAAGGGTAGCTCTTTTGACCGGTTATAACCACCACAGCAATAATGCCGGTTCCATCATGGAGACAGCGACCCAATTTCCGGGCAATACCGGAGTACGTCCACAATCTATCACCCCGATGGCAGAGGTACTCCGGCAAAATGGATACAGCACGGCCGCCTTCGGCAAATACCACGAAACGCCACCATGGGAAATTTCCAATTCAGGCCCCTTCGACCGGTGGCCCACCCATTCGGGATTTGAAAAATTCTATGGATTTATCGGAGGTGAAACCAATCAGTGGGCTCCGTTGATCTACGATGGCACGACACAGGTTGAACTTCCTGATGATCCCAATTACCACTTCACCACAGATATGACGGATAAGGCGATTTCCTGGGTCAGGTTCCAGCAAGCTTTAAGTCCGGATAAGCCCTTCTTTATCTATTACGCCCCGGGAGCGACCCACGCGCCTCATCATGTGCCGGCCTCCTGGGCAGAAAAATACAAGGGCAAATTTGATCAGGGCTGGGATGCTGTGCGTAAAGAAACGCTCGAACGCCAGAAGAAAATGGGCATCGTCCCCTCTACTACCCAACTGGCACCCAAGCCTACCGATATTAAAGACTGGGACAAATTGTCGGCCGATGAGAAAAAGCTCTTTACCCGCCAGATGGAAGTCTATGCCGGCTTCGGGGAACAAACGGATTATGAAGTCGGTCGTCTGGTGTCCGCGATTGAGGGTCTGGGCGTAATGGACAATACCCTTTTCATCTATATCGCAGGCGATAATGGGGCCAGCGCGGAAGGCCAGATGAATGGGATGTTTAGTGAAATGACCTACTTCAATGCGGTGCCTGAAAAGGTGGAGGATATGCTGAAGCATTATGATGAATGGGGCTCGCCAAGCACCTATCCACATTATTCTGCCGGATGGGCGGTAGCCATGGATGCTCCTTTTGCTTATACCAAGCAAGTGGCTGCTGACTTCGGTGGCACCCGCAACGGCATGGTCATTCACTGGCCTGCAGGTATAAAAAGCAAAGGCGAACTACGTTCTCAATTTGGTCATGTCATTGACATCGCACCCACGGTGTATGAAGCTACACACATTCCTGCCCCTTCCATGGTCAATGGCATTGCCCAGGATCCGATTGAAGGCACAAGCCTGGCTTATACATTCAATTCCGCAGTCGCCCCTGAAAAACACACCTTGCAGTATTTCGAAATGTTTGGTAACCGTGCCATTTACCAGGACGGCTGGTTGGCCAGGGCGGTACACAGGGCGGCCTGGTTGCAAAAGCCTCCCCAGTCATTAGCTGATGACCCTTGGCAATTGTACAACACCAATGAAGACTTTAGCCTGTCCAACGATCTGGCTAAACAGAACCCGGACAAATTGAATGCCTTGAAGAGTTCATTTATGCATGAAGCTGAAATCTATCATGTCTTGCCGCTGGATGACCGGCTCCTGGAAAGGACCAATGCCGAATTGATGGGCCGGCCTACGGTGATGGGTAACCGCACTTCTGTCACTTATGGAGAAGGGATGAAAGGCATGGGGGTTGACGTGTTCATTGACCTTCGGAATAAATCCTATACGATTACGGCTGATATCGAAGTGGAGAAAGGTGCTAACGGAGTCATCGTATGCCAGGGCGGTCGTTTTGGTGGACTGAGCCTGTATATGAAAAAGGGGAAACCGGCCTTCACCTATAATTACATCGGACTGGAAACTACCTCCATCGTGGCTAAGAAAAGCCTTGCGGCAGGGAAGTATACACTGGTTTATGATTTCAAGTATGATGGCGGTGGTGCCGGAAAAGGAGGTAAAGCAACGATGCTTGTCAATGGTGAAAAAGTCGCGGAGGGTGTGCTCTCCAAAACCCAGCCCGGGATATTCTCGGTGGATGATTTAGCGGATATCGGCACCGATGACGGGACGCCGGTCACCGAATATGGAGCACCCGCAAAATTCTCAGGCAAAATCGACAAAGTAACCATCGAACTGAAAAAATAAGATCTTCATGCAGACGCCGGTTGATTCATTTTGACGATCCAACACGTTTAGGAATCATTGCTGACTATATGATTGTATCCAAAGCATGGGATCATACGCTGAAGGCCGCATGTGTGCTACTTTTAAATTTGGCAATATCTGTAACCGGGTTGCGGGGTCAGGACCTGGATCCCCGCGCCTACTTCTGGGTTCCTACCGGTACTAATTCGGTCGTTGCAGGTTTTTCTTTCCTGGACGGAAGCGTGCTGACGGACCCTACCCTACCCATCCAGAATATCAAGATCACCGCCCAAACTCCTTCGGTTGGTTTGGTGCATGCTTTCGGTCTTTTGGGGAAGACATCTCAGATTCTGGTGGCCGCGCCTTATACTTGGGCCCAGGTCAATGGCGACGTCAATGGCCAGCATGAGGAAAGAGAACGGTCGGGCTTTGGCGACCTGCGACTCCGATGGTCAGTTTTATTGGTTGGCGCACCGGCTACATCCCTTGAAGCATTTAAAAGTGTAAAGCAAAAAACCATCATCGGAATCAGCCTCAATATCCAGACTCCTACCGGACAGTATTATCCCGATAAACTGGTCAATATCGGAACCCACAGGTGGTCTGTTCGCCCTGAGCTCGCACTCTCACAACCTTTGGGCCAGCGATGGCTGGTTGATGTGTATGCCGGTCTCTGGCTTTTTACTGACAATAACGATTTCTATCCCGGAGACCTGGTCCGAGAACAGGATCCTTTAGGGGCATTTCAAGCCCATCTGAGTTATAATATCAAACCCAGGTTGTGGGTCGCCCTGAATACAACCTATTACGCCGGCGGGCAGACGACCATCGATGACACCTACAACGATGATCGCCAGTCCAATTCACGGGTGGGACTTACGGGTGTGTTACCCATAGGAAAAAGAAGTTCTATAAAACTCGCGGTCAGCACGGGCGCAGTGGTACGTATTGGCCAGGATTATACCAATGTGTCGATAGGCTATCAGACCTCGTGGTTTAGTCGCTCCAAAGAATAATCCTGTCGGGCTACAGAAAATGCCTGCCTTAATGAATAGAGATCGTCTAAAAACGGCGTATTAGCATTCTGTTAATCATCCCAGAAAAATGAACTTTCTTCGACCTGCGTTATTCCAGCATTAAAAACAAAAAGTCTTGGCCAACAAAACATCACAACATATCCTCAACACCTCGGCTAATCTCCTGGGTGTCTGTCTGTTTATCATCACCTCCCTGCATATAACCGACAATACAGAAAACTCACTCATTGATGAGTTTACGGCGATGATCGCTCTGCTCCTTACGATTTCGTCTGTGCTATCCTTCATTTCGATCCGCACAGAAAAGCAACCATTAGAATCCCGTCTGGAAACGATCGCAGATTACCTTTTTATGATTTCCCTCATCGGTATTTGCACGATTATCTTTTTCATCATCATCACGTTTTGGAAGCAATAAACCCAAGCCATCATGGATCCCAAACTTCAACAGATCAGTGACGCTCAAAAACAGTCATGGAATGAATTTTCACCGGGCTGGAGAAAGTGGGATGATATCCTGATGGAAGCCAATCGGCCAGCTGGTGAAGCCATCATCATCAGCTTGCGTTTGAATCCCGACGATATAGTCCTTGATGTAGCATCAGGTACCGGCGAACCTGGCTTGTCGATAGCAGCTCTGGTCCCTACCGGAAAAGTCGTGATCACGGATATTGCAAATAAAATGCTTGACATTGCCCTTGACCACGCTGCCAAAAGAGGTTTGACCAATATTGAAACCGTCGCTTGTGACGTCAGTGCGATGCCCTTTGAGGACGATACCTTTAATGCTATCAGTTGTCGTTTTGGTTTTATGTTTTTTCCGGACATGTCCCTTGCCTTGATGGAAATGTTCAGGATCCTGAAACCTGGAGGACGTCTGTCCATCGCCGTGTGGAATGGACCGGAGCAGAATCAATGGGTGTCTGCCTGCTCCAGAGTGATCAAAAGGCATATTGACATACAGGAAACACCTCCTGGGGCACCCGGTATGTTCAGATGTGCACAACCCGGCTTAATGGCTGGGCTCTTTCAAAAGGCGGGTTTCGAAAACGTGGTTGAATCCGAAGTCGTTAGTCGAGTAAACGCAGGTACGGCAGAAGCATTTTGGACCATGACCCGGGAAGTCGCCGCACCATTTGCTTCAGCACTCAAAACGGCTACCGACGCTCAGGTCGAAATCATCAAATCCGAACTTTTCGATTGGATTTTTGATAACTATACGGAGGGGCATGTAAACATCCCTTCCAGCGCACAAGTGATCTCTGGCAGTAAACCAGTGATTTAAAGATACTGCTCTTTGAAAGTGCCAGGATTTAAGTATGTTTAAGGGATAGAAATTATCACACCAACTAAACTATCCTTCCATGCATCCTACTATGCGAAATATCCTCGCCATCATCGCCGGCTTTGTGATCGGTGGAATCGTGAATATGGGCCTGATCATGCTCAGCGGTTCGATCATCCCTCCTCCCGCAGGAGCTGACCTCACCACCCCAGAAGGCATTCAAGCCGCGGCCAGTCTGCTCGAACCCAGACATTTTATCTTTCCATTCCTGGCCCATGCCCTGGGCACCTTATCCGGAGCATTGGTTGCTGCCTGGATCGCTGCATCCAATAAGATGCGGCTGGCATTCGTCATTGGTATATTGACTCTTGCAGGAGGCATCTATGCCGCATATATCATCCCGGCTCCCACCTGGTTTGTGGCGCTTGACCTGCTCGTGGCCTATATACCCATGGCCTATCTTGGTGGTAAACTGGGGATCCGCATGAGCACCACTTCTGTGTAGTCGGGTTTTAGCCTCCTCGTGCTATGGATTGGCACCGCCTATGCCGTGTACTTATTACTTGCTGAAAGGAAAATATTCAGGAACATATAAACTTCACCCTTCGGGGCTTTCCTCTGAATAGTGTCTACCTTTAGGGGACAATATCCGTGGTATGAATAAGATATTTATTGGCCTAGCGATGCTCTCCCTGATGGCCTGTCAGCAAACCTTGCCTAAAGATGCCCCGCTATACTCTTCAGATGCATATACATTGTTCAGCGATCATGTCGTGCAAGGCCATAATGTGGCCACGGTCCTTTCTCCGACTCAAATCCATTCCAACTATAAAAGTCCTGCGGGAGAAACCTATTCACGCCTGGTATTTTTCAAGATCAGTGTCAATGAAAAGGACAATGAGATGCCCGGCACAGAACACTGGGTGCTGATTGGTGACGAACATCAATCCCCAGTGATCACTTTTGGTGCTGCTCCAGATCCCAGACCCGAAAGACCTGACACTTATTTGCCGGCCAACTATGAGTATACCTTCCGGGTGGATATGACTCCTGTGGTCGAACAATTGGAAAAGAAAGGTTACTTCGAAGCGTATGACGGTTCAAAAGTCGCTAAGGCCGAACTCAAAGGTTTTTATCTCGCGGGTGGATCCTTGCCGCTGTCCTGGGATTTTGTGGGGCTGGAAGAAAAAGGTTTGAAGCTTCAGCCTACGGGTGAAGGGAACATCTACTCGGTCACGCTCAAAATGAATCCATTTAATGAGGCCGATACGCAAGAACGGGATTGGTCATTGACCACAGACTTGTCCAATCGCCCTCAATACCATTCGGACCAACCTATAGTGGATGCATTATTCAATCTGTCCATGGAAGAAGCTACCAAAAACATAGAACCCGACAGCACTTTTCGAACCGGGGCAAAGTGGGGAGGGGTGTGGACACGCGACATCAGCTACAGTATATTCCTTGCCTTCGCCTATCATGAACCGGAGGTTGCGAAAATCAGCCTACGTAAAAAAGTCAAGCGTGGACGTATTGTTCAGGACACGGGATCCGGAGGCGCATGGCCCGTCTCTTCTGACCGGACTACGTGGGTCATGGCTGCATGGGAGATATACAAAGTAACCGGAGACCAGGCCTGGCTGGATGAAGTGTACCCGATCATCAAGAACTCGCTTGAAGACGACTATAAAAATCTCTATGATCCTGCAACGGGAATGTATCGGGGAGAATCCTCTTTTCTCGATTGGCGTGAGCAGACTTATCCCAAGTGGATGAACAACATGGATATCGCGGTTTCTGAAAACCTGGGCACCAATGTCGTGCACTATCGCGCACACCGGATTTTATCAGAAATGGCCAAATTGAAAGGTGAGCCCTATGAAGTCTATGATCAACGGGCTGAAGATATCCGCAAGGGTATCAATGCGTATCTATGGATGTCGGAGCAAGGGTATTACGCTCAGTATCTGTATGGCCGTCCTGATCTGACGCTCTCTCCCAGATCAGAAGCTCTCGGTGAAGCGTTGGCCGTTCTCTTTGGTGTCGCAGATGAAGAACGGGCTGCCTCGGTGCTGTCCAAAGCACCCGTGACCGACTACGGTATATCGTGTATCTATCCGCAGATACCAGGCATACCGCCTTATCACAACAATGCCATATGGCCCTTCGTACAATCATATTGGAATCTGGCTGCAGCGCGAACCGGCAATGAAGCTGCACTCACGCATGGACTGGCTGCCATCTACCGTGCCGGTGCGTTCTTTCTTTCGAATTATGAAAACATGGTGGCCCAAACCGGAGACTTCCTGGGTACAGAAATCAATTCAGATCGCATGCTCTGGAGTATGGCCGGCAATCTCGCGATGGTCTATCGTGTTTTGATCGGCATGTCCTTCGAAACGGATGGCCTCCACTTCCAGCCCGCTATACCTGAAGCCTACGGTGGTACCAGAACACTATCCAATTTTAAATACCGCAATGCTATACTTGATATCACCATCAAAGGATACGGACATAGCCTTCGAAAAATCAACCTTGATGGTCAGGCCCTTAAGAATGCCGTAGTACCTGCGGACTTGTCCGGGAAACACACGATTGACATCGAAATGGATAATGCTTCCTTCCCCTACTCTGCTATCCACCTGGTCAAAAATCATGTCAGCTTGCCAACCCCCCGGGCCCAAAAAAATAACACCGGCTTTCAATGGGCGCCCATCAAAGACGCCAAAGCGTATCGCATTTACCAAAATGGAAAACTTGCGGGAACGACTACAGATACTTCGTATACAATATCATCGACAGGATATGCGGAATATAAAGTCAGCGCCATGGATCAGGGCGGTTATGAATCTTTCACCAGTGAGCCGATGATTTTTGGACCGGATCCGATCCTCACTGAAATGGAACTCTTCGCCCCCATATCCCGCAAGCCCTATACCGATTATACCGGAAAAGGTTTTGTGGAAACCGGCCTGGCAGTTAACCCGGATATCTTATGTGAAGTGCACGTCGAACAAGCCGGTAATTATTATCTGGACATCCGGTATTCCAACGGAAGTGGATATTGGAATACAGACAATAAATGCGGGATCCGCAGCTTGAGTGTCAATGATCGCTACCTGGGCGCCCTGGTCTTTCCGCAACGCGGGCTGGATGAATGGTCCGATTGGGGATATTCCAATAGCCACAAGGTTCATTTAGAGAAAGGTATCAACAAAATTCGGATCCACTTTGAAGACTGGAACAACAATATGAATGTTGAGGTCAATACCGCAATGCTTGATCACTTGCGATTATACAGACTTGATTAGCAGCTCCATTACAGCATTCAAACCCTGATGTCGTGATCCATAAAAGATGGTTATCCAGTTGGCTTCGTATTTGATGACCTTTCCAACTATGGCGCTTGCTTTTCTCCCTATCTTGTAGTATCCATTCTACACCTCATGAAGCCTATGAAGAAAAAGGGCATTCTACCTTTGTCGGCACAAGTGAAACATGCTGCCGATCTACCGATGATCCCACTGCGGATGTTGATCACCGATGACCATGCCGTCATCCGGACAGGTCTCAAATATCTGATGGCCAGGCATTATCCGGAGGTTATATTGGGTGAAGCGGATGCGTGCTCGACTTTAAACCTGAAGCTCCGGCAGGAGACGTACACCCATCTCATCCTGGACATGCAACTTGGGGATTGCAACAGCATGGATCTGATTCCTGGAATTATCGCTCAATACCCGGAGCTGAACATCATGATCTATACGATGAGCCCGGAAGCCATTTATGGGAAACGACTGGTTCAAATGGGGGTTATGGGTTTTTTGAGCAAAGAGGAAGAGGAAGAAACGCTGGTGCAGGCATTGACCCTTTTTCTGCATGGGCAACCTTATCTGAGCGAGGAACTCACGCAGTCCCTGGGCGCAGAACAAAAAAGGAATAGCGCATCCACCAATCCTTTTGATGACCTTTCTGATCGTGAGCTGATGGTGCTGCGTTTTCTGCTGCAAGGTCATCGGGTCAAGGAAATATCCAACCGTCTGGACCTCAAGATGAGTACGGTCGCCACGTATAAAGTGCGGATTTTTGAAAAACTCAATGTCAATAATCTCGCGGACATGCAACGTCTCGCGGATGTTTACCATCTTGGCTGAAGATGAACCGCCACCGACCACACTTCTACTTCTCCATTCTTCCTGTTTCTGTCCTTATCCTTCTTTCATTTGGAATGTTGCGGGGACAGGCCGGATATCATGTCACCCAATACACTTCAAGAGAAGGACTTCCCCAAAACTCGATTCGCGGCATGGCCTTTGACAATCATGGTTTCCTCTGGCTGGGGACCGAAGGTGGGATAGCCCGGTTTGATGGACGATCTTTTAAAGTATTCAATGCTGATGATTATCCCCCACTGGTCAATCAACGATATAAATCCGTGATTAAGTGCGGTGGACATGAGATCATGTTCCTGGATCAATTAGAGGGCGCCTACATGTTGACGGATGACCGCTTCAGCACGCTGCAGCAACCCTCCTCAGGCAACTTTCACATGTATGATGTCGTCGGAGGCAATGTAGATCCGTATTTTCTGCTCAAGGATAGTCTATTTATTGCTGAGTCGAAACGCACAGAATACACCGCGATCAACAAGATCTATGTCTTTCCATCAAAGGATACCCATAAATACTATGTGATCAATGACCGCATTGTGCTGGTCGATCGAGTCCGGGGCAGCTTACAAGTCATCGACACGACCCGCTCCCCGCACGAAAAATACTTTATGATCCGTGGCACATTGCTCAGAATGGATGGACAAGGACAGCTTGAAAGATTGGTTCCCGAAAGCAACCGATTTGAAATCTGCGCTTTGACGGATGCCAATGGGATGCCCTGGAAGGGATTATTGGTCCAGGGGCGAGTCTTTAATGAATATCCACTAGAAGAGGCATTCATCACCGATGCCGACCATCTTTACCGGATCAGCGGGACCTATGACCCTCAGCAATACACTATCCAAAAGATCCTGGATCAACTGCCTGAGAACAGTATTATCAATGATATCGCTTACCGCGTGGAAGACGAGGTGCTGGTCCTGGGCACTGATACCCGCGGCATATTTGTATACGAGCATCAATATTTTAAAACGGCGATCAAGCCTAATACAAATACGGACCCGAGAAATGCCTATTACGCGCAGAGCCAGTTAAACGATCAGGCCTTGTTAACCAGCTATGGTTGGATTTTAAATCCTCAGACTTTTACCTGGGAAAGCTACCAGCCTGGCTTGATCAACTCATTGCTGATCGTCGACGATAAAAGGGGTGGCTATTATTACACCAAAAACCGGGACCTCTACAGAAATGACCTGAAACATAAGCGGGATTATCCCATGCAGATGGAGGTGGGGAGTTATCCATACTGTGTCACACTGATCGATAGCACCTTTTGGGTCGGGACGCTGGAGAATATCGGTTACATCCGTGATGATTCAGTCATCAATGTCCTTCGCTTTCCGAAACGAGCCCAGGGGTTTGGGATAAAATACATCTGTAAGGATGCTGAACAGAATATTTGGTTTTCCAATTTTTTCCAACTGTATCGTTTCAACCGAAATACTTCACAGCTGGATTCCTTTGCCGTCTTCAATGAAGCAGATTGCAGAGGTTTAGCCTATATCAGGGATCATCTTTTTATTGGCACCTATGGAAAAGGCTTCTTTGTATTCCACCATGGTCAGTTTGTGCATATGCCTGCCGGCCGCAACAATGAATTGGCCCATACGCATGCCTTTATAGAAGCGGACAACGGATATCTCTGGATCATGACCAACCGGGGTCTATTCAAGACGCACCTTGATGCCATCGACAGTTACCTTCAGGATACAACGAGGCAACTTGATTATTATCTCTACCAGGAAGAGGACGGTATTGTCAACACTGAATTTAATGGCGGATGTAGCCCACCCTATTTGTGGTTAAATGATGGAAGGCTATCTCTGCCCACGATGGAAGGATTGGTCATCTTCCGGCCCGGCGAAACGAAGCACCATTTTACCAGGGATACGATACTTCTCGAATCCATTGATGTGGATCGTAAGTTCTATTCTTTCGGGCAAGAGCTCATCATTCCCGCATCGCATTCCAATATCACCATTCATTTTGCGGGTGCCTGGTGGGGCCGGCCCTACAATCAATACATCTACTACAAGATTGAGGGCACCGCGGAAGATTTTCGCTTGTGCCAAACGGATCAGGCGTCTATCGCTATTGGTCACCTTTCACCGGGCGATTACACCTTTGTCATCAAACGCCGTTGCGGATTCGGGCCTGATGATTTTGTGTGGTCCAGGGCTCATTTTACAGTGGCAAGGCCCTGGTATGCTCAAATATGGGTGCTATCAATGATAGGTTTTGCGTTCCTGATTATCCTTTGGGCCACCGCAGCACTCTATGCCCGGTCTATCCGTAAACGAAACATCGCGCTCCAACACAAAGTGGACGAACAGACTCGTGAACTGTTACACACCAACGCACAACTCGAAGTCAATCTCACCAAACTTTCTGCTTCGGATCAGGACTTGCGTAATAACATCCGGGTGCGAGACCGACTGATCTCCATCATTACCCATGATATCCTCACACCACTCAAGTTTATCGGCCAAATCGCCAGGCTGGGCGCTGATCATCCCCAGGAGGAAACCAACAACACCAAACAAGCATTGACGGATGTACAAAACGCGGTGCATAAATTATTTCACAGCACCCAAAATCTGTTGCACTGGGTCAACTTCCAAAAAGACCAACTGAAAATCTCAGCGGTCAATTGTTCTCCTTTCGCATTGGTGGAACAACTGATCGAAGACTTTAGAGAGATGGCCCGCTATCAGGAGAATGTCCTGATCAATGAAGTGCCTGAGGATGATGTCATCATCAGTGACCCACGCATCCTGTCCATCGTGTTGCACAACCTGCTGTCCAATGCTATCAAATACACACAGCATGGCAGTATCACCGTGCGATCGGGTGTAGAAAATCACTCATACATCCTCGAAGTGAGGGATACAGGGCGTGGCATGACCACTGCTCAACTGGAACAGATCCGTCGCGGCAATTCCAAACCAGGCGAGTACTCCCTTGAAGATGTCACGGCCGGCAATGGCATCGGGCTATCCCTCATCGCCGACCTGATGAAAACATTACAGGGTCGCTGGGAAATCGATAGCCCTGAAGGGAAAGGGGTATGCGCGCGGATCTTTATTCCGTTATGGGCCTGATTCATTTGGCAGCCAGCTCTTCAAATGTTCGCTTACCTTTAGCCTCCGGATGATTCCTGATGCAATCGAACTCTTTATCAGTGTGCTGGCGATCAGTGTGCTGCATGCGATCCTACCTAATCACTGGTTGCCCGTCGTAGCTGTGTCCAGGCAACTGGGCTGGACGGGTGGAAAGACAGCAGGAATCACAATGCTGGCGGCCCTGGCACATTCACTCAGCACCGTATTGATTGGTATCGGACTCGCATACGGAGGCATGACCCTGGAAGGCATCCTTCCTTATTTTAAATATATCGCTGCGGGCATTCTGATCACGCTGGGCATCTTGTTTGTCTGGCGGCATCAACATCACAAACATTTTCATCTTCGGGAATTTACGCACAATCCACAGACCAATCTTGGAGTGATCATCGGTTCGCTCCTGCTGGCGATGTTCCTTTCACCATGTCTCGAAGTCGGAGCGTTGTTTCTGGTAGCCGGTACGAAAGGGATGTTACTGACTATGCTGATTGCAATGATCTATACGATCACGTCTGCCGTAGGTATGACGTTGTTTGCCTGGCTGGCCTTGCATGGCATGAAGAAAATGGATTGGCATCCACTGGAACATTATTCCGGGTTGGTTTCCGGCATCATCCTTATCGTAACGGGGATGATATTTATTTTTATTCATGGCTAATGCGGTCTAAGTTCTCCTGACATTTTGTTCTTCACTACTCTTTTAAAACGTATTTGTTGACCTGCTATGCTCACTATCAAATTTCTCCTTCCGCTTTGTTTGTGCCTGGTCCTATTGACAGCCAACCGTTGTCCAAAAGAAGCAGACGAATCTATCCTCGCCAAGATCGCCTTCGACTATTCAGCGATTGACGAAAAAGGATTGCGCGGAGGAGAGGTGGCTGTGGACTATGAGTTTTGTATCCCGGCCCGCGATGCCGCTCTTGAAGAAGTCCTCAAGATCGACAGCGAGGTACGAGTGATGCAAAAGTCCAAAGGACGCATCGGATGCACGGAGGACCAATGGCTCTGCATCAACTCTACGCATAGCGCTGGATGGAAAGAAAAACTGTACAGGATTGCTTCACTGGAATATGTAAAACGGATCCAGGAGACGGTGTATGAGTGACCCTGTGGGTTGCAGTCCTGCCGATGATTGTGTATTTTGCCAGTATGAAAATGCAATTCACCTTTACGTTCTTCCTTCGGGTCATCATCGCGGCCATATTGCTACAGACCCTTTACTTTAAATTTACTGGCGCCCCCGAAAGCGTCTACATCTTTGAGACCGTAGGCATGGAGCCCTGGGGCCGTATCGGGTCCGGTGTCGTCGAATTGATCGCCGCAAGCCTGCTTTTCGTCACGCCTCTGCGCTGGCTTGGTGCCTTGTTGGCATTGGGCACGATGAGCGGAGCCTTGTTTTTCCATCTCACCAAACTGGGCATTGAGGTGCAGGGGGATGGAGGATTTTTGTTTATACTGGCGTGTGTGGTTTTTGTCTGCTCGGCGTTTGTGCTGTGGAAAGAGAGGAGGAATATTCCGATGGCAGGGGCTAGGAGCTAGTCGAGAGTGGAGAGTGGAGAGTGAAAACGAAAGTGGAAATCGAGAGTGGAAATCGAAAGTGGAAATCGAGAGTGGAGAGTGGACGATACCAGATACAGATAAATATTCTTTGTTATAAAAATTCTGCTAAGCTTTAAACTTCTAAGCTCTAAGCAGGTCAGCGATAATCAGATGATTTCATACGAAAAGATATTTGAAAACAATGTGGAGTGGATTGCCCGTAAAAAGGCGTCGGATCATGATTTTTTTGAAAAACTGGCCCAGGACCAGAATCCGGACTACCTCTATATCGGTTGCAGTGACAGTCGCGTGACGGCGGAGGATATGATGGGTGCTGCGCCCGGAGAGGTCTTTGTGCATCGCAATATTGGGAACCTGGTCGTGAGCATCGATGTCAATGTGATGAGTGTGATCAACTATGCGGTCAAGGTGCTCAAAGTCAAACATATCATCGTTTGCGGGCATTACAACTGTGGTGGCGTTAAGGCCGCGATGACCCAGGAAGACATGGGCATCCTCAATCCATGGCTCCGCAATATCCGCGATGTATTCCGCCTGCACAAGGAAGAACTGCATGGTATCATCGATCCCAAAAAACAATTTGACCGGCTGGTCGAACTCAATGTCAAGGAACAGTGTATCAATGTCATCAAAACAGCCGCGGTCCAACAACAATTTATACGCAGCGGTTATCCCGTCGTCCATGGATGGGTCATGGACATCCGTACCGGTCGCCTGGTGGATCTGAAGATTGATTTTGAAAAAGAACTCAAAGGCATCCAGGAAATCTATCGCCTGATCTGACAGCGCTTAGGTTGACAGCCTGGCAGCAGCCCTGGTGCGATATTCTGTGAGTGGAAACAAATCGATATCCGCGGCCCTGACCCGACCGCCGGACGGATATTCAAACGGATGATCGATATCCCGGATGAGATAGATCATGTACGTAAAAATGTGGGTCAGAAAACTCACCAGTAAAATGCTGAGCGCAAAATTCTCAAACCGGCATACCAATAGGACCAGAATGATCACCACCGTAAGCGCTTCGAGAAACGCATAGCCTGTCGCTATAAAAGCAGTTCGCTTGATTACGGTCGTCCGGGAAAACAACTGACGCAGATTGGCCTGTTCACGCTTGACCCATGAAGTTGTAGACCCCATACCCGTGCGTTCGACGTGTATGGCTACCGCGGTCAGTCCTTCGATCTGATGGTATACATCCGCTTCTGTTTCCTGATGCGCGAAATAACGAATGATGCTTTCCGTGACTTCAAATAATTTCTTCTTTTGGGCCTGGAGATCGAAGTTGGCTTTAAATAAATGCGCTACATTAAGCGTGTCTTCAATACTTTCAAGTGTACCCGCCATGAGCGCTGGCAGCCGTTCACTTTCCTTATAATCAGACAATGTGCCGGCCAGCATAAAGCCCGCCAGAAAAATACCTCCGGTGATAATCAACGTGATATCGCTGTAATCAAACCATCCTTCAAAATGCAATACACGCAGCAGAATCACTTTCACCATCACGACGGAAAGGGTCACCGGCAGTGTGGCCAGCATCAGGCGCCATTTGACAAGATTGAGCTTCATGACCGTTGAGGATGCAGATTAGGATTAAGGTATTTTATTCAAAAGCAATCGTTTCCCCCAGCCCGGCATAGAGATAATCATCACCATACTCATCCTGCAGCATCTTGAACGCCAGATGTCCGGTGCAATGCGCAGGGGCCACGCGACGAACCAACAGGTCATGCCTGATCTCGGAGATCACCGAAGCGATCTGTGAACGATCAAATGGAATCAGATGAAAACCCCCATAGACCAGGTCAATATGCTTTCCGGTAAACGTTTTGGTTTCAGCAATGATCCGTTCTACACCGGTGTGCGAACAACCAACAATCAGGACTTCACCGTTGCGGGTGTCCATGCTCAAGGATAATTCGGGCAACTTGCTTTGCTTGCACTCTCCAACATTCGATTCAAACTGGCCAGGGACAAAGGTCTTGTTGGGATAACAGGAATAATAGCCGAGATAATCCGAACTGGTAGCGACGAGGTTGAGACCCGGCATGATTTCCCTGGAGGTCTTGACAAACTCAATATTGGCATTCCAAAACCGGCCCGACTGCTGGATCGTAAAGCGAGTGGGGCCGCCATCAAAATACTGCATCTCTTTTGGCAATGAATCCCTGACTTCCGGCTCTTGCCCGGTAGCGTCAAATGGGACCGGGGCACCCCAAAAGACATCGTACGGAAAGTAGATTTTGACTTTAGGATTGATTTGCAGGAGATAATCGATCCCATTGAGGTGATCAAAATGCGGATGGGAGACGACTACGATGTCAACTTTCCTGAGGTCTACACCTAATTTTTCTGTATTGGTTTTGAAGACATCCGCATTGCTGCCTGCATCAAAAAGGATGGTCTTGCCCTGGTATCGGGTGATACAGGAAAAGCCAAAATCTTTGGTCAGGTCAGGATTTCGGCCGAAGGCATCATAAAGATTGAGGATGGTGCCCTCCCGTATATCCCCGGAAGGGCTGGGTTTATTTCCTTGCATGGCTCCAAGGCTCATCAATCCCAATACCAGTGACATGGCCAGTAAAAGTGGTGATCCGTATTTCATCCCGCAGGTTATTTGGGAGTAAATTACAGAATTATAGGGGTTGTCGTGCCTTTATGCAAGGGGGGCGCCCTACCTCAAATACAATTCGATTTTAGCCCTTACCTTCGTCTACCTCATGCAGAAGACAGGCGCCGACGATTTACCTTTTAAAGAAAGGTATACGATTCAGGATCTGGAAAATCTTTCCGGCATCCAGGCCCACACTTTGCGGATGTGGGAAAAGCGTTACGATCTCTTCCATCCGGTAAGGGCAGGCAACAATGTCCGGTATTATAGTCCTGAAGATCTCCTCAAGTGGCTCAATGTTACGGCACTCTATCAACAGGGCATGAAGATTTCAAAGATTGCCGCTTTATCAGAACAGGAACTGCGAAACCAGGTCCGGCAAGCCACACAATCCGATACCTCAGGCCAACTGATCATCCATGCGCTCAAGACCGCTATGATGACGTTTGATCAGCCTTTGTTTGATGCCACGATCGGACCCATACTGGCTCAAAAACCATTTCGGGAAGTATTCCGGACCATTTGCATCCCACTCCTTCAGGAAACCGGATTGATGTGGCAAACGAACACCATCACCGTCGCGCATGAACATTTTCTCTCCAATCTGCTGCGGCAAAAACTACTGCACCAGATCGAACAATTGATGGCCAGCCCTTCATCCAGTTCCAAAAAGGTCTATGTATTGTTTTTGCCTTCCAATGAAGTACACGAACTGGGTTTGCTCTACTCCTATTATGAATTGCTGGCGCATGGTCAAAGATGCATCTATCTGGGACAGAGTGTTCCCCCGGATGCCTTGCAGGATTTAAAGACCTATTTTCCCAGGCTGATCTATATCACAGCTTTTACGATCCATCCCGCAGATGAGCAGCTGAAGCCATACCTTCGAGCCCTTTCAAGGGATTTGTTGCGCAAAGGAAAGGATCAACTCTGGGTCTCCGGACGTAAAATCCAACCGGCTTCGTTCAGGCCAACATTGGAAGGCATTCATTACCTGCTCTCTCCTGAAGCGTTTTTGAAGAAACTCTGAAGCGTTGAATTGAATTCAAAAGATCTTCTTCCCAAATCTTGTTCGTATTTCCTTCTCCAGGTTTTCCCGATGATCGGGATGGGCGATATTCATCAAGGCATAGGCACGTTGCTGCAGGTTTTTGCCATACAGATATGCTATACCATATTCTGTCACCACATAATGGACGTGCGCTCTTGTCGTCACGACACCTGCACCTTGCTTGAGGAAAGGCACGATCTTAGAATCTCCCCTGTTGGTCGTAGAGCCCATCGCGATGATCGGCTTACCGCCATCAGACATTGCGGCTCCTTTGATAAAGTCCATCTGGCCACCCACGCCTGAAAACTGGAAAGTACCGATAGAATCCGCGCAGACCTGGCCTGTGATATCAATCTCAATAGCGCTGTTGATGGCCACTACTTTTGGGTTTTTGGCGATGACGTAAGCGTCATTGACATACTCAGATTCGAGGAACGCAAACTCGGGATTGTCATCAATAAAATCATACAACTCACGTGTACCGGTGGTAAAGGACGTGATGACTTTACGTTTATGTTTCTTTTTAAATTTATTGGTAATGACACCGATCTTGAGGAGTTCGATCACACCGTCGGAAAACATCTCAGTGTGTACGCCGAGATCTTTGTGATTGGTGAGTTGTCCCAGAACAGCGTCCGGGATCGTGCCGATACCCAATTGCAGTGTCGCTCCGTCTTCTACGAGGGAAGCACAATGTTTACCAATCTCTTCTTCGACATTGGTGATGTGTTTGCGATAATCTACTTCCGGAAGTTCGTCGGAAACTTCCACGAGGAAATCGATATCATCCACATGCAGCAACCCATCGCCATGTGTGCGGGGCATGCGGTGGTTGACCTGGGCGATGACACAGGCGGCATTTTTGACCGCGGCTACCGCGACGTCAACTGAGACGCCGAGCGAACAAAATCCGTGTTTGTCGGGAGGGCTGATATTGATAAAGGCGACGTCGATCGGAAGGATTTTCTTGTTGAATAATCCGCCGATTTCACTCAGGAAGACCGGGATATAATTGCCCATACCATCATTGACCGCCTGGCGGATATTCTGGGAGACGAAGACCGAGTTGAAGTGGAAGGCTTCGGAACATTCCGGGTTGGCGAGGCACATATCGCCAAGGGTGGAGATGGAGATGACTTCGACGTCTTTGAGTTCGGTGTGACGCTCTCCGAGGGCCTTGATGAGGGTGTGTGGAGTAGCGGCACTGCCGTGGAGATAGAGTTTGTCTCCGGACTTGACCATCTGTACTGCTTGTGCCGCGGTTCTGTATTTAGATCTGTAGTTCATGGTGTATGTTCATGGATGGAAATGGAAACCATCCAGGGGCAAAATTAAAGGATTCATCCTTAAAATGACCTTGACCTGCCATGATCAGCGCCTGAATCGATGAACATCAGTGCCCTGAATGATTTTCGTCAGTAATTGCGCTCCTCATCCTCAGACTGTTGAGGAGTATTGAGGTCTTTGAGGATGAGTTCGCCTTTGACCAGCCATGAAGCGCCGAAAGCCATGAGGGCAATGGTCTCCAGCCAAAAAGTCACATCTCCATCCTCAACCTTACAGTCCTCAGGATCAAACCAAATTGAAAATACAGCTATACCCAAAATGCAAGCGATCATGATATATCCACAGACATGATACACCGTATTTCGCATTTTCTTGCGACCCGTCATCCGGTGGGAAGTACTGGATTTGGTAAACAGTACAAGGGAGAAGAAAATGAGTACTGTAAAAAACAGTCCGGCAAAAGCAAAATGCAGGTAACCAAAAATCTTTTGATATCCTTCAGGCTCAGGGCATGGTGCCGTTGGAAAAAACACTACGCCTAGTGCAAATACACACCCAAGGAAACCGGCGATTCGATCGGCGGTTTCATACCCCTTATAGGCAAATAGAAACATCGCTACAACACTTAAGGTGCCCACAAAGACACTTCCCAACTTCGTATAATAATAATCACTGATTGATGGCTCAACATCAGAAGACCCTGATGCTATCCAGCCTCCGATCATCAGGATGAACGGAAGCAGGAGTCCGAGGAACCCGATTGTTTTGCGCAGGGCGAGATAGGAAATGACAAGGTATTGGTTGTTGGAGGTGGTGGACATAGCGGCAAAGGGTTTTGGTTGCTGAATATACGGAAATTCATTCAGCCCCTGTCCCCTAAAGGGGAAATTCATTGCCTATCGGACATTGCCAATTGCCTATTGCCCCGTTTACCCCTAAATCCCCTAAAGGGGACTTTTTAATATCCTGCCTTAATTGTCGCCTCTCTTACTCACCCGAAGGTGATCAACGTTAATTCACGCCAATTAGCCCCAATCTATTGCTGCCAACTGCAGACTGCAAACTGCAAACCGCCCTGGCCATTGAAAGGCAATCCTAATTCCCCTGGTACAACGCCGTCACCGATCTGAAAATAATAGACAATCCCAATGCCACCTGCACAATACCCAACACCGCCCCCAGCACAGCCAATATCAGGGACAAGGGCTTGAAGATCCTACGGGATATCAACATCACCACAAAATTGAGCACCATGATTCCCACCAAAATAGCCACGACCCGAAGTTTGCATTGAATGTCCTCACATACCGAAAGGAACACGATCACCGCGGCCAGACCATAGGGCGTCACGATAGTCGGAAAGGCCAGCGGATGCATGGCCATGCTCAATTTGGGATTGACTATTTCTCCCCGCTCCTCCACATTGGTGTCAAATTGCTTGATAACAGAAAGCAGGGCTACCAGGAATAAAATAAGACCTCCGGACAGGGTCAGGATCGGTAAAGGGATGCCATATTGTGTCAAGATGCGCTCTCCGAGCAAGGTGGCGATCAGGATAGCCAGGCAGGAAAACAACGTGGCCCGAAGGGCAATCTGAAAAGCCATTTTCGGAGTCGCATGCTGGACGATGCTCATATAGGGCCCGATGATTTTAATCGGCCCCAGGGTGAGAAATAAAAAGGTAAAAACCTCCATCTTGATTTCCATACACTACAGGTTTTATAGTTTACCAGAAGGTATTGGCCCTGGGGTACGAACATGAATCTTCATTCATGAATACTAAGTTAGGGATAAAAGGACCAGCCCCATTTCCCTTTGTACATTAAAGTTGGAATAAACTGAGCATCCCAACAGGAAAACAAAATCACCGGTAAATGCTATAATCCCCTCGACCTGATCCGGGCAAATTTCACACCCTCCAGGATCACCAACATAGCCAGAGATCCCAGCAGCGCGGGAATGAAATGCATATACCCCGGATCTTCAAAACTAAACACCATCTGCAGTGGAGGAAGGGACAAAATCAACAGAAGGAGTATACTGGCCGCCAGCAGAATAACTACGGTGATTTTGCTGCCTTCTGTAAATGCGTTTAAAAAACTCCTGGTTTTGGACAGGTTGGTCAAGATTAAAAACATATTGCCCACGATGAGCGATGAAAAGGCTATGGCCCGGATTTCGCCATCCGTATGCCCTTCCTTCAACGAGAGCCAGTACACCGTGACAACCAATCCAAGTAATAAGAAACCCTGAAGAAGACTCCCCGATAACCGGTCTCTTCCAAAAAACTTCTGTTCCAGGTTTCGCGGTTTGCGGTTCATGATCCCTTTCTCTTCCTGCTCGGATTCAAAAGCCACCGAACACACCGGATCAATGATCAGCTCCATAAACACAATATGCAGCGGCATCAACAGGAGCGGAATGCCCGGGAAAAATGCTGGCATCAGGGTCAAACCGATGATCGGGATATGTATGGCCATGATGTAGGACATGGCTTTCTGGAGATTATCAAAAATCCGTCTGCCCGACCGGATGGCTTCGACAATCGACGCAAAGTTGTCATCCAGCAAGACAAGGGAAGAAGCTTCACGGGCGACATCCGTGCCTTTGTTGCCCATCGCGATGCC
>JBGAWQ010000025.1:0-42456 GCA_044227555.1 Saprospiraceae bacterium
AGGCGAGTTTTTTGAGGCGCTAGCGTTTTTGGTTACTTTTTTGGCAATGAAAAAAGTAACAAGAACAGCCTCTCGTGCAACGAGATCACTGGCAAGCAAATACATACTTCACCGATGACTTTTGAACTGTTGAATACAGACTCCACCTCCGCCGCCCGCGCAGGCCTCCTCCGCTTACCCCACGGCGATGTGGAAACCCCCATCTTCATGCCCGTAGGAACCGCCGGTACGGTCAAGGCTATTCATCAACACGAACTCAAGACACAAATCGGTGCCCAGATCATCCTGGGCAATACCTATCACCTCTATCTCCGCCCCGGCATGGAGATCATGCAGCAAGCTGGCGGACTGCACCGGTTTAATGGATGGGACCGACCCATGCTCACCGACAGCGGAGGCTACCAGGTATACTCTCTCGGCAAGCAACGAAAAATCAAAGAAGAAGGTGTCAGGTTTAGTTCACATATCGATGGCTCCAAACATTTGTTTACGCCCGAAAATGTGATGGGCATTCAGCGACAGATCGGCGCCGATATCATAATGGCTTTTGATGAATGTACACCTTATCCTTGCGACGAACGATATGCGACACGCTCCATGCACATGACACATCGTTGGCTCGACCGTTGTATCACAAGGTTTAAGGAGACGGAAGGGCTCTATGGATATGAACAAACCCTCGCACCGATCGTGCAGGGAAGTACCTATCCTCATCTCCGCAAACAATCCGCTGAATACATTGCCTCAAGAGAAATGCCCATCAATGCTATTGGGGGCCTTTCTGTGGGTGAGCCCCATGAAGACATGTATGGCATGACCAGCGTGGTCTGTGATATCCTTCCTAAAGAAAAACCCAGGTACTTGATGGGTGTGGGTACGCCAGCCAATATTCTCGAAAGCATTGCGCTGGGTATTGATATGTTTGATTGCGTATTGCCTACCCGCAACGCCCGGCATGGACTGATCTATACCTCACGCGGTATCGTTCATATCCGCAACCACAAGTGGAAATCCTGCTTTGATCCCATCGACCCCCAATCCAATGCATCCACCAGCCGGGAACATACCCTGGCCTATTTGCGACATCTCGTCATCTCCGGCGAGGCCCTGGGAGCGATGATAGCTTCCCTTCAAAATGTCGCTTTCTATCTCTCCCTCGTGCGTGAAGCTCGAAAACATATCCTGGAAGGAACATTCTCCCAATGGAAATCATCGATACTCCCCATACTATCAAACCCAGCTACTTAATCAAACTTCGGCGTTGCTCTTCAATTCCATTCCTTTTGCCCTGTTCTTTCCGGTAGTATTTTTTTGCTATTGGTTTGTAGTAGGCAAAAACCTTAGGGCGCAGAATCTCTTGCTCTTGATCGCGAGTTATTTTTTTTATGCCTCATGGGATTGGCGTTTTGTGTTTTTATTGGCATTCTCTACACTGCTGGATTACGTTAGTGGCAGACAGATTGCATCAGCTTCAACATCGATCAGGAAAAAAACATGGCTGGTGCTGAGCGTTTGCATCAACCTGGGATTCCTCGGCATCTTCAAGTATTACAATTTTTTTGCCGAAAGTTTTGCAACCCTATTGGATGGAATAGGGCTGCAGGTGCATCCCAGCACACTTCAGGTTATTCTGCCGGTAGGTATTTCATTTTACACGTTCCATGGCTTGTCCTATGTGATTGATATCTACCGTGGCAAGATAGAACCGGAAACCAATCTGGTCCGGTATGGTGTGTTTGTCAGCTTCTTTCCTTTGTTGGTGGCCGGCCCTATCGAACGAGCCACGCATCTGCTACCACAGATAAAGACGGCCAGGACTTTCGATCAAGGACGCGCGGTAGATGGGCTCCGCCAAATCATATGGGGATTATTTAAAAAAGTGGTGATTGCTGATCAGTGCGCGGTTTATGTCAATCAGATCTTTGACCCCGCTGCAGACTATCACGGCAGCACATTGTTATTGGGCGCCGTTTTATTTGCCTTTCAGATTTATGGAGATTTCTCCGGCTATTCGGATATGGCGTTAGGCATAGCCCGGCTGTTGGGAATAGAATTGTTTCGCAATTTTTCCTATCCCTATTTTTCAAGAGATATTGCGGAGTTTTGGCGCAGATGGCATATTTCGCTCTCTACCTGGTTTAGGGACTATGTCTATATACCGCTGGGAGGCTCAAGAGGTTCTACCCGAACAAAAATCAGGAACATCTTTATCATCTTTTTGCTCAGTGGATTCTGGCATGGAGCTAACTGGACCTTTTTATTGTGGGGTCTGCTCAATGCATTGTACATGGTGCCTCAAATGCTGTCCAACTCCCACCGTGATCATATCAATATTGTTGCAGAAGGTAAATCCCTGCCTACGGTAAAGGAAGCCCTGATGATTCTGCTTACTTTTTTTCTGACGGTCATTGCCTGGATATTTTTCAGGGCCGAGAATGTTTCGCAGGCATTCAGTGTGATTCAAAGCATTTTCAGCCCATCCTTGTTTAGTACCCTTGAAATCTTCCCGGCGGTTCTGTTCGCCTTGATCCTGGGTTTTATCCTGGTAGAGTGGTGGGGTAGAGAAAGGCCTTATGCCATACAACGCATTCCCTTTTACAATTACCTACCCGTGCGTTGGGGTTTTTATGTTCTGCTGATCAATCTGATCCTCATCTTCCAGGGTGGAAGCCAGGAGTTTATTTACTTCCAGTTTTGAAGCGATTTCTTCTCCAGATTGCCGGTTTTATCCTGGTGTTTTGTCTGGTGCAATGGGTATTGTATTTAGTTTTTCCAAATAACCTGGAAGATACCTACAAGCTCAATCCACAGTTTACGGCACAATTCCATCACTACCTTTTAAACAGAGACCAGTACAACACTGTTTTCATGGGCTCCAGCCGTACCTACCGACAAATCGATCCTGAAGTGATCGATACAGTACTTCAGTCCATAGGAACTAAAAGCTATAACCTTGGAGCACATGCCACATTTATCCCGGAATATTTTGCGCTATTCGATTTGTTTCTCGATCATCAACCGGATACGCCAGCTGTGCGATATGTATTCATGGAACTTACAGGCATCAACAATATAAAGTTTGCAAACTGGTATGCTCCCAAGTCCTTTTATTTTCTGGATCTGCCTTTGTTGACGTTTGTATGGAAAACCCATTTCTCCAATCCGGACCTCAGCCTATGGCGTGCGATAAGCTACACCCTACCTTATGTGCAGGGATATGTTTTAAAGCAATTGTTACCCTTAGTATGGATGTCTCCCAAACCGATTCAGACATCATATTCGGGCGAGAAAGGCAATGGCTATTATGCCCTGGATAATGACTTGGAACAAAATCAAACACTGGCCCTTCAGGTAAGACGCGGGGAATTTCTCAAGGATACCAATGTTCTAGCCGAACGCCTCAATAAAATGATCAGGAGTAAAGCTGAGCACATACCTCCGGTGTTCGCCGACCAACTGGACGCTTTAGTCAGGAAGGCTAGCGCGAAGGGTATTGAACTCTATTTTATCATTCCCCCCAAACTCAAGTACTATTCTTCCCTGGCCACATTGCGACAATATCCGGTATGGGACAGAGTGATTGATATGGGTGACTTTTCCCAAAACAAGGATCTCCAGATCGCCAGGTACAATTTTGACGACGGACATTTTAATGGTGCCGGTGCGGCGATATACTCCCAGCGCCTTGCACAACAAATGAAATCCAATGTGGACTGGACGTATATCAGTGCGGAAGGATGGAGATAGCGACATTTGAAAGACCCTTTAAAATGCTAACCAATTTCTCTACTTTTGCCCCTCAAAATTTTAGACTGAAAAGGGAATAGTCCCTTCTTCCAACATAAGGGATTCCTCTGAAAGCACTACGAATCCTTTTATTCCCCTTTAGGGGAAAGGGGCAAGAAGATCTAAGGTTTCCCTTTACCCTTCACCTATAACCTTTAACCCATTTTTATACCATGGCCGGCGAAAAAGTGATTTTCTCCATGGAAGGCGTAAGCAAGATTTACCCCCCTTCCAAACAAGTATTAAAGAATATATGGCTCTCCTTTTTCTATGGAGCCAAAATCGGCGTACTCGGTCTCAATGGCTCGGGTAAGTCCAGTCTCCTTCGGATCATTTCAGGAAAAGACCCCAACTACGACGGGAAAGTATGGTTTGACGGCGATTATAAAATCGGATATCTCGAACAGGAACCGGTCCTTGATGAATCGAAAACCGTACGTCAGACCGTAGAAGAAGCCGTCCAGCATATCGTGGACCTCATGAAGGAATATGAGGACATCAATCTCAAGCTGGCCGAACCCATGGACGATGACCTCATGATGAAGACGATCGAACGTCAGGGCGAACTAATGGAAAAACTCGACCACTTCAATGCATGGGAACTTGATTATAAACTGGGAGCGGCAATGGAATCCTTACGTTGTCCACCAGAAGATTCATTGATCGGCGTATTGTCCGGAGGAGAGCGTCGCCGCGTAGCTTTGTGTCGCTTGCTTTTGTCACAACCGGATATTCTTCTACTCGATGAGCCTACCAACCACCTCGATGCAGAGAGTGTGCTGTGGCTTGAGCAGTTTCTTCAAAATTTCCCGGGTACCGTCATCGCGGTCACGCACGACCGTTACTTCCTCGACAATGTAGCCGGTTGGATTCTCGAGCTCGATCGCGGTGAAGGAATTCCATGGCAAGGAAATTATTCCTCTTGGCTCGAGCAAAAAGCCAAGCGCCTCGAACAGGAAGAGAAAACTGAATCGAAACGTAAGAAAGCACTCGAACACGAGTTGGAATGGATACGCATGGCCCCCAAAGCCCGTCAGGCCAAAGGGAAAGCTCGTCTCAATGCCTACGATCAACTCCGCAATGCTGAAATCAAAGAACGCGAAGCCAAGCTCGAACTCTTTATCCCGCCAGGCCCACGCCTCGGGGATGTCGTGATCGAATGCAACGATATCTCCAAAGGCTTCGGAAATCGTTTGTTGATCGATCATCTTTCATTTAAAGTGCCAAAGAATGCCATTGTCGGGATCATCGGCCCGAATGGGGTAGGTAAATCAACCCTATTCCGAATGATCATGGGTGAAGAAAAGCCGGACACGGGCGCCATCACCATTGGAGAGACTGTACAAATCAGTTACGTCGATCAGGCCCACAAAGATCTCGACCCTGACAAGACAGTATATGAAGTGGTAGGTGGTGGAAATGATATCATTACCGTTGGCGGATCACAAGTAAACGTTAGAGCCTACATCAGCAAGTTCAACTTTACGGGTGCGGACCAGCAGAAGAAGGTGGGTATCCTTTCCGGTGGAGAGCGCAATCGCGTTCAACTCGCCATCACGCTGCGTGAGGGAGGCAACGTACTCCTCCTCGATGAGCCCACCAACGATATCGATGTCAACACGCTCCGGGCGTTAGAGGAAGGTCTTGAAAATTTTGCGGGCTGTGTCCTGGTGATCTCCCACGACCGCTGGTTTATCGACCGCCTCGCCACACACATCCTCGCCTTTGAAGACGAAGGCGAAGTGATCTTCTTCGAGGGCAACTTTGAAGACTACGAAGAGGCGAAGAAAAAACGCCTCGGCGATATCACACCCCGCCGTCCCCGCTTTAAAAACATGATCAGCTAAAAGCAGAGAGCATAGGGTAGAGTGAAGAGTGAAAAATGATAAATGAAGAAAATCTTTGATCTGAAACATTTTTCACTTTTCATTATTCATTTTTCACTCTTCATTCCGCCTTGCCGCCCTTCTGCCCTTCTGCCCTTCTGCCCTTCTGCCTTTCCGCCCTCCTACCCTTGCTCTCTGCTCTATGCTTACTGCCCCTAAACGCATCTGCCTCATCAGCGTAGAAATCTTCGCCTACGGCAAGTATGGCGGATTCGGCAAAGCCACCCGCACCATCGGATGTGAATTGGTAAAACGAGGGTATGAGGTTTTTGCTGTGGTGCCCCGGAGACTCGATCAGCCTGCTGAAGAAGAACTGGATGGCATCACGGTCCTAAGTTACCTTCCGTCTGAAGTGCTGGATAGTGGTGCACTTTACAAAAAGATCAACGCGGATATCTATCATTCATGCGAGCCATCGTTCGGCACCTATCTTGCGCAAAAGAATGTCCCTCAAGCCAAACACATCTCGACCATCCGCGACCCAAGAGACCTCCATGACTGGTATCTTGAGTATTTGCATCCATCACAGAGCAAATGGCAGGTGATTAAAAATTTTCTCTACGAAACCAATTTCCTCGTTCGCCGCGCGGTGAGGCTGAGTGATGGCGTTTTTTCTCCTGCCCAGTTTATGCTCTCTAAAATTCGTAAGATCTACGGGCTGAAGAATGATCCTGTTTTTCTTCCCACACCGGTGCACATTCCGGATGCCATTACCAAATCTCCGACACCCAGAGTGCTCATGATGTCCAGACTCGATCCGCGGAAACGACCGGAGCTTATTCTGAACCTGGCCAAAGATTTTCCGGACGTGGAGTTCCATATAGCAGGTAAAAGCCGCCTTCCTGAATATGAAAGGCAACTGCAATCAAAATATTCCGGGGACAATGTCATCTTCCATGGCTTCGTCGATCAGTTTTGCGGCAACCTCCATCACGAACTCATGGAAAATTCCTGGATCCTCGCCAATGCAGCCATCCGTGAAGGCCTTCCCAATTCATACCTCGAAGCAGCCGCCCACCAGACCGCCATATTGAGTTACGTAGATCCTGATGGTTTTGCATCCCGCTTTGGATACCATGCTCCAACAGATGATTTCAAAGAAGGCTTGCAGCAATTGTTTGCAAACCAACAATGGCGTCTCCGTGGCCAGACTGGTTATGAATATGTAAAGGAAACTTTCGAAACCTCAAGAGCAATGGACCACCACGAAGAAGCCTATCACACTGTTTTTCATCACCAATAAATCCACCTCCCCCCGCACCACCGTACGGGTTCAACAACTTGAACCCCTCTGCTCACCCGCGGAGTGGCTTTGCAGCGTTGCGGGATCTTCGCTGTGCTTCGATCCGCCCCCTCTGCTCACCCGCGGAGTGGCTTTGCAGCGTTGCGGGATCTTCGCTGTGCTTCGATCGCCCCTATGCTCTATGCCCTATGCTCTATGCTCTATGCCCTATGCTCTCTGCTTATGACAAAACCCTTCCAAATTGATTTCGTAGGCATCGGCGCACCCAAAGCAGGTACCACCTGGTTGGGCCACATGCTCGAAGACCATCCGCAACTCTGCATGTCTGTTCCGAAAGAAGTACATTATTTCAATGATCGACTGACGTATCGCAATCGCATTTTTGGTCATAACTATCCTAAAGGATTAACCTGGTATCAAATGCACTTCAAGCATTGCGCCCCGGATAGCCTGAAAGGGGAAATCACCCCGAGGTATTGCAATGACCCCGTGGTACCTGAACGCATCAAAGCCTTAAACAAGGATGTAAAAATATTTTACTGCCTCCGACATCCCGTAGATCGTATAGAATCCCATTACAATTTTGCCAAGTATTTCGTTGGGAAAGAGGATCGCTCTATAGAACAGGCAATAAAGGAGGAATACGAATTTGTAGAGATGTCCTCTTATTTCATGCATCTTACCCGATACCTCGAACATTTTCCAAAAGATCAGATCAAGCTTATTTGGTTTGAAGACATCCGCGATCATCCGGAAGAGTTGGTAGAAGAGGTGTATCGTTTCCTTGGCGTAGATCCTCACTTCCGTCCGAAGGGTATGTATGAAAAATCTAACCCGGGCCGTGTCAGTAAATCGTCCATGTTGCAGGATTATATCCGTCGTATCAATCACAAGTTGATCAGTCTCGGCTTGTCAGGATTAGTCAAGCGAATTAAGAAAGCAGGCGTTGGAGATATAATCATGAGATTCAACAGCAAGCCATTGCAAAAGGAAAAAATTTCTCCTGAATTGCGTGCCTGGATTATTGATCAGGTGCGAAATGATGTTCTCCAACTCCAGGCATGGTCTGGCCGCGATCTCTCCCATTGGTTGATATAAAATGGCAAAACCATTTAAAGTTGATTTTATAGGGATCGGACCTGCCAAAGCCGGTTCTACATGGCTGGGGCATATGCTGGATGCACATCCGGCGATCTGTATGTCAGAGCCAAAAGAGGTTCATTTTTTCAATGATAGCCTTTCGTTCAATCGCTCTTACGACAAAGTGCACTACCCATTAGGCATCCACTGGTATGCACAACATTTCAAACATTGCGAGCCTGGAAAATTAAAAGGAGAAGTCACACCGAGGTACATCATCGATCCTGTTGTGCCCGGGCGCCTCTATCAGTATAACCCGGATCTTAAACTCATTGTTTCCCTCCGCGATCCATGTGAACGAATCATCTCACACTACCATTCAGCCAGGGATTATCATAAGAGTGAAACCCGCTCCATTAGTCAAGCTATTCGGGAAGAGCCGGAATATATCGAAGCCTGTATGTACTATAAAAACATCTCTCGCTTCCTTCCCTTTTTTCCACTCGACTGTTTTTTCTTTTTGGATATGAAACGAGTCAAAATCGAACCGGTCACAGCTGTGGCGGAATTATATTCATTTTTGGGTGTCGATCCTTCCTTTGTACCAAATAGGATTTTGGAAAAATCAAATCCTGCCCGTACCACCCGATCCGTGGGATTCAGAAAATTCAGTGGAGCCATTCATCGCACACTAGTAGCCTGGGGCTTTTCCCCATTGATCCGAATTTTGAAATCATGGGGCCTAGGCCAATGGCTAAACAAATTAAACAGCACCCCCGTAGAGAAAGTAACCCTCAGCCCATCAGATCGGACATATATACATCAAAAGATAGCAGAAGATGTTTCAAGCCTTGGAAAATTATTGAATCAGGATTTTTCCGACTGGCTCAAATAGAGAATTATATTTTAAGTAAATCATTAATTCGCCCTTTAGGGGAAAGGGGCCGAGAAATCATTAATTCGCCCTTTAGGGGAAAGGGGCAGAAAAACATTAATTCGCCCTTCAGGTGCTGTACTGAGCAAAGTCGAGGTAGGAAAGGGGCCGAAAAATTAAAGGGACTGAATATTCAGTCCCTTTTTCTTTTATACTAATTCTTGATCAACTGATAAGCCGTCACACTGTTGCCAAAAAACGTTGGCACCAGCATTAAGTTCTTCTCGGCAATCACTTCTATATCTGCCGAATTGAGTTTGGCCTCCTGGGAGTCAAGCAACATGGTAGTCTCACCATCTGATGCCACATAAAAGACTTGTCCGCTCCAGTTGGAAACCAGCAACGCATCTCCGTAGCGTTCTACTCCATCCCCATTCGGAATGCCCATCGTTAGCTTTTCAATATTGCCGGTAGGTATATCGATCCGGGAAACATTTCCCGATTGCATTCCTGCTACATAGATAGTCGGCCCTTCAACCAGGATGCCATTCGTACCCCCCAGCGTGGTATCAGCAATCACGGTCGTGACCTTCCCTTGCACCAGGCTATGAATCTTACTGGTATTGGAGTCTGTAAAATAGACGGTGCCATCCGGAGTCACGTAGACGTCATTGAGAAACGATGCGCCCTCCACTTTCCACGTGTTATTGCTTTTACCGGTAGTGACATCAATAGCCACAAGTCTGTCGATATCCGTGACGTAAAGTGTTGTGCCATGCATGCCCATGCCTTTCGGCCCGCTTAATCCGGTGACCCATTTGAGATCCTTGATTTTACCATCCAGATCTACCCGGGCGATAAAGCCATCCTGGTCTTTCTTGTCAGGCGGTGTGCCATTGATACACGAGACATACAGAATGTTGCGCTCTTTGTCATAATAAACTGATTCTGATGTAGTCAGCGTAGTTTCTGTGTCCCATAATCTGGTCAGACCCGGGATAGGCATCACCGTAGTCGCCGATGTATCGGCAATAGTTGGGGCCGTCTCCTCCGGCGCAGGCGCCGCCGGTTTGCACGACATGAATACAATAGCAACTGCAAAGAATAATTGAAATGCGCTCATCATGTGAAAAATTATATCCATAAAGGTAACAAAATGGCACTCTGGATACACTTGATGGTATGAGACCAAAACGACATCGAAAGACAATCCGCCTACAAAGGAAAAATTATGCTCAATCCTCAAGATATTTTATCACTATCGTGACGAAACATCGACAACCTCTATTTGGAAAAATTGAAAATGGAATCATGCACTTAAGCGAAGGCGGGCAAGCTGCAAAGGCTTGCTGGCAAGCTATACCAGACCATTTCCCCGAAACCAAATTACATGCATCCATTGTGATGCCCGATCACATCCACGGCATCATCGAAATCACCTCCCCCCGCACCGTACGGGTTCAACAACTTGAACCCCCCATTGAACCCCCCATTGTACGGGTTCAACAACTTGAACCCAATGCCCCCTCAAAAGAAATCTCTGACCCCTCAAACCAATACCAACACCTCATCCCCGGATCAATAGGCGCCATTGTCCGTGGCTTCAAGATCGGCGTGACCAAATGGTTTAAGCAACACAAAGGCATCCAACCCATCTGGCACCGAAATTATTACGAACACATCATCAAATCCCAAAAAGCCTACCTCAACATCACCAACTACATCATCAACAACCCCAAAAATTACAAGCAAAAATCACCAAATTCATCTTCCAACCCCTCTCGTACGGGTTCAACAACTTGAACCCCTCAATGAGCCGAAAATCCTTTTTTCCCCCTCAATGAGCCGAAAATTCTTTTTCCCCCACCTTGAGCATAAAAATCTCCTTTCCTCTCCTAATCATCCTCCATTTGGTACGGGTTCAACAACTTGAACCCCATTTCAATCAACCCCCAACATCAATCAATCACCTCCCCCCATACATCCTCTCATAATAATCCCGATACGACCCGCTCGTGATATGCTCTATCCATTCAGGATGAGCGAGATACCAATCAATGGTTTTCGAAAGGCCGGAAATAAAATCCGTTGCCGGCGTCCAGCCCAACTCCTTCTCCAGTTTGCTGTAATCAATAGCATAGCGGTGATCATGCCCCGCGCGGTCCCTTACAAAATGAATAAGCTCAGCCGAGCTGCCCAACAGGCGACCTGTTTTCTCATCCATGAGTTTGCATAGCGTCCGCACGAGCTCGATATTTTTCCATTCATTCCCTCCGCCAATATTGTAGGTCTCTCCAACCCGACCGCGATGGTAGATTACATCTATAGCCTCAGCATGATCCTCTACATAAAGCCAATCCCGTATGTTGGCACCCTCACCATACACAGGAAGAGCCAACCCTTTCCGGATATTCGAAATCATCAGAGGGATGAGCTTTTCCGGAAATTGATTCGGACCATAATTGTTACTACAGTTACTCAAGACCACAGGTAATCCATAAGTCGCATGATAAGCTCTTACAAAATGATCACTGGATGCCTTTGAAGCGGAATATGGACTACGCGGCGCATAAGGCGTTTGTTCGGTAAAGTATCCGGTATCGCCAAGTTCGCCATACACCTCATCGGTGGAAACATGATAAAACTTTCCGGCTCTTTGTGTTTCCTTGAGATATCGGCGATACGCTTCGAGGATCGAACAGGTACCTAATACATTGGTCCGCACAAAGGAGAGCGGATCTTCGATCGAACGGTCAACATGAGACTCCGCGGCAAGATGGATAATCCCGGAGACCTCATAGCGTCGCAGCAGCTCACCAACCAGGTCCATGTCATTGATATCGCCACGCTCAAACACATAATTTTGCGCATCCTGGACATCCGTGAGATTATCCAGGTTGCCGGCATAGGTCAATGCATCAAAATTGATGATGCGATACCCCGGATAGTTAAAGACAAGCCGACGGACAACATGACTACCGATAAATCCGGCCCCACCGGTAACGAGAATGGAAGAAGTATAAGACATAAGATGATTTGCTTTTTAACAGGCCGTAAAAGTAAGCCCTGCGCGGGGATTAACCCTCACCGGACAAGCCTTAAAGCAAGTTAAAAATGGTGAACCACAACCTGATGGATGATCATGCCTCAGCGTCTATTGGCCCACTCCCATCCTGGCTTTAGCCTGATCAAGGAGATTGCGGGTCTCTTGCTCATTAGGGTATAGTTTGAGTGATTCTTCCAGATAACTGACAGCATATTTGACATCCCCTCCACCCTCAAGGATTCTCCGTGCGCCTTCCCGAAGGGCCAGGGCATAATTACCATAAGCATCCTTAAACTGATCGTTGATCTGAATGGTTTTGCGGTAGTCCTGGATGGCCTCATCGTATTTGCCTTGCATAAATTCTACATTGCCGCGCATGTAAAAGGCTTCGAGGTAGGTGGGATGAATCTGGATGGCCTTGTTGAGGTGAATGAGCGCTTGCTGGGACATTTCATTTTTACGGGATGGATCTGTTGTTTTCAGCGCTTCTTCGGCGATGGCAGCCCCTAATGCATTTTGAATTTTAGCGCTGTTGGCCGATACCTTTACGTCCTGGCTCAATAGGGTGAGGTTGGATTCAAAATCAAAATTTCTCACAAAAGTTCGTACCGCAAGAATACCCGCAACCATCAGGACGACACCAAGGATCGCATTTTTATTTTTTTGCAAAGCATCCTTGACAGGTATAAGAATCAAGCCACTGATAGCAATAGAAAAACCAACCGACGGCATAAATAAAAACCGCTCAGCCAGATTGGTTCCGACCGGAAATACAATATTCGACACGATCGAAAGCGCAATCAGGTAAAACGCAATGCCATAGAGATACCATTTATGCTGTTTACGATAAAGCCCCAGGACAACAAGCACGCCCAATGCAACATGCAGGATCAGGCTGGCAAGCGCAATGGGATTGGCAAATGTGATGACCTCTACAAAGCGCGGATAATAATCTGTGGACAATGCGTAAGGGAAAAAGAGCAACTGAAGATATTTGCCCAATGACCAGAAGATCATAGCCATTTTTTCCCCACCGCTACAATGCTCCCAACCAGATCCACTAAACTTAATAAATGGGTTGTTGATCAGATCCAATGGCGCTTCACCTAATGACCAACCCAGGATGCTGTACCGGAGCACGAAATAGAGTACAAACGAAATCCCTAAGGAAAGTGCCAGGATACCATAAGAGGTCGATTTACGAATAACGCCTTGTCTGGTGAGATGCAGGGTGAGCGGAATGATCGCCAGGAATACCACTGCGTTTTCTTTGGCAAGACAACCCAGGAATAAGGCGATGCCACTCATAAATGCCAATGATGCCTTTCCGGTTTCACGCCAACGGAAAGCGAGATGAAGGGCAGCGAGGGACAGTAGCAAACTCAGAATTTCATCATTGCTCTTGATGTTGTTGACCACTTCCGTATGAATAGGATGAACAGTAAAGAGTAAGGCCGTCAACCCCGCGAATACAGCCGCATGGGTGGGGCCTCCAGCAGGCGTAGCAATATGCCTGATGACCCGATAGAGAAACAGACAGGAGATGCTGTACAGCAATACATTCCAGAAATGAAAAATAAAGGGATGGTCGCCCGCAAGCTGATACCAGAAGGCAAAGAAGGCCAGGGATAAAGGCCTGTAACGTCCTCCGGCGACCTTGACCTGGGATACATCCTCGCCATAATATCCCGTAAAGGTGTCATGCGAAAAGATATCCGACAAACCCGACATCCCTTGTGTCGTAAACGAATTCTTGGTGATCACTAGCGAATCATCCAGCACAAATCCGTTGGTGAGGGAGTTGGCGTACAAAACAAAGGCCAGGACAGCGACGAGCCCACTGACCGTGTTGATATTCATCCACCAGGCATCTTTCGCGGTTTTCTTTTTTGCTGAACCTTTGGTTTCTTTCGAAGGTGATGCCATCAATTTGTATTTCGTTTTGTATGGGAAAGCGGAAGGGGAATTAACTCGCATATCCAGCGGTCCATTCTGTCTTCGATGTCTCCACTCTTTTCACTCGAAATATAGACAATATGGTGGTAAGTGCGATAGCCGTTTTACCTTTCGTCATCTAGCCGAAACAGACCCGCCATTTTCAATATTTTTATTCACATGAAAGATCAAATGGAATCAAACAAATCAGTGCTTGCCCCCGGAGATCAGGCCGTGAGCTTCGCCGAATTGTTTTTCGACCTGGTGTTTGTATTCTGTGTGACACAGGTAGTGCATCTGCTGCATGGTGCTTTTGACCTGGTCCATGCAGGACGGGCCTTATTGATCTTCTGGCTGGTATGGTGGGCGTGGACACAATTTACCTGGGCACTGAATGCCGCAGATACTACACACAATAGGGTGCAGATAGCAACATTGATCGCTACAGCTTTTGCTTTTTTTATGGCGATCAGTATACCACAGTCGTTTGATACGACCGCCTGGTGGTTCGGCGGATTCTATGTCGCGGTCCGCGGTATCGGCTTGCTGATCTATCTATGGGTGACCTGGTCGCATACGCAGATGAGAGCCGCCGTCAAGTCCTTTGGCGCTTTTTCTGTGGCTGGTTTGATAGCGGTATTTATGGGTGGTATTCTCGGCGGCAGTTGGCAATATGCATTTTGGGGTCTCGCAATCCTACTCGATATTCTCGCCGCCACGATCGGAGGTAAAAATGACGGATGGAATCTTCACCCCTCGCACTTTGCAGAGCGTCATGGTTTGTTCGTGATCATTGCTTTGGGCGAAACCCTGATCGTTGCAGCCGCCGGCGCCGCCGCAGAATCCTGGGACGGCCAACTGATAACCGTAGCGATCCTGGCAGTAGGCATGACCACCGCATTCTGGTGGATGTATTTTTATAAAATCAAAGATCATCTCGAACACCACATGGCCTCGGCCATCGGCTCCCAACAATCTATGATGGGCCGCGATGTGTTTAGTCTCTTCCACTTTCCGATGATGTTCGGCCTGATCGTCTATGCCTACGCCATCGGCGAAGCCATGTTGCATCCCTATGATCCTTTATCTGCTGATGCACGATTTGCCCTGGCCCTGGGCATCACCCTCTATTCCCTCAGCATTGTCCTCGCCTACTGGCGCGCTACAGGGATCTGGAAGTGGTTGCGTATCGCCATGACCCTCATTATCGCTACAGTATGTATGCTGATTCCTGATGTCCAACCCCTCTGGACTTTCTCCATCGCTTTCTCAGGCCTACTGCTTATGTGTGCCACGCACACATAAGCAGGGCACAAGTTGTTGTGCCCTTACGAGTCCGTACGGGCACAACAACTTGTGCCCTTGTGCCCTCTGCCCTTGTGCCCTCTGCCCTTGTGCCCTCTGCCCTCTGCTCTCTGCTCTCTGCTCTCTGCTCTCTGCCCTTGTGCCCTATGCTCCCTTCCCGTGGCACTGCTTATACTTCTTCCCACTTCCACAAGGACAAGGATCATTACGCCCCACTTTCGGTTCATCGCGTCGCACGGTCTCCACCACCGTTTCCGGGCGGCGACCCGCGGCAGCAGCAGCGGCCTTACGAGCCACCTCTTCCACACGATTGGTCTTGATTTTACTGAGATCGGTTTTCTGCTCACGAGCTTCACGAACTTCGTCATTACCTTGCATCAGGAGACTGCCCCTGGAGAGATATGAACACACTTCCTCATTGATCTTGAAGACCAGGCCTTCAAACAACTCATAAGCTTCCATCTTGTAGATCACGAGCGGATCTTTTTGCTCAAAGGAGGCAGCCTGCGCTGATTCCTTGAGTTCGTCCATGTGACGCAAGTGTTCTTTCCAGTGATCATCAATCAGGTGGAGACTCACCGCTTTTTCAATATCCACCATGACAGACTTGCCCTTGCTGTCCACCGCTTCTTTCAGATCCGCAGATACAGGTAGAGCATGTTTGCGGCCATCGGTAAACGGTATAGAGATCCGCTTGTAACGATGCCCTTCATTTTCATACACGCTGCGGATAATCGGCATCAGGGTCTCCGCGATTTTATAACGCTTGTTTTCGTACTGCTTCTGGATCTGCTCCTGGAATACTTCAGTCAACGCATCCGCCCCTGAAGTCTTGAAGGTCTCTTCATCAATATCCGGCACCGCACCCATGACACTCATGGCAGAGGAAACAAACTCGTTGTAGTCATTTCTGTTTTTAGCGGCTTCGACGATGCTCTCAGCCATGGACATAAACATCTGGTTGATGTCCAGCTGCAATCTCGCGCCTTCTAGCGCATGCTTACGTTTGCGGTAGATCGCTTCCCGCTGGATGTTCATGACATCATCATATTCGAGCAGTCGCTTACGGATACCAAAGTTGTTTTCTTCAACTTTTTTCTGCGCACGCTCGATCGACTTGGTCACCATCGAATGCTGGATCACTTCTCCATCCTTATGACCCATGCGGTCCATCACCTTGGCGATCCGCTCCGAATGGAAGAGCCGCATGAGGTTGTCTTCCAGTGAAACATAAAACTGTGAAGAACCCGGGTCACCCTGACGACCGGCACGTCCACGAAGCTGACGATCCACACGGCGTGAGTCGTGTCGCTCCGTACCAATGATCGCCAGACCACCGGCTTCCTTGACGCCAGGGCCGAGCTTGATGTCCGTACCCCGACCCGCCATGTTGGTCGCAATGGTGACTCGTCCTGCATGACCGGCTTCAGCAACCACTTCAGCTTCACGTTGATGCTGCTTCGCGTTGAGGACATTGTGCGCAATGCCCCGCAACTGCAACATGCGGCTGAGTTTTTCAGAGATATCTACGGATGTTGTACCCACAAGCACCGGTCTCCCCGCCTTGGTGAGCGACTCAATATCATCAATGACCGCATTGAATTTTTCCCTTGCGGTCTTGAACACCAGATCCTCGCGATCATCACGCTGGATAGGACGGTTGGTCGGAATGACCACGACATCAAGTTTATAGATCTGCCAGAGCTCACTTGCCTCAGTTTCTGCCGTACCGGTCATACCGGCCAGCTTGTGATACATGCGGAAATAATTCTGCAAGGTCACTGTAGCATAGGTCTGGGTGATCTCACCCAGCTTGACATTTTCTTTGGCTTCAAGCGCCTGGTGCAAACCATCCGAATATCGGCGGCCTTCCATCAGACGTCCGGTCTGCTCGTCAACGATCTTGACCTGGCCATCCAACACTACATATTCTTCATCTTTTTCAAAAAGCGTGTAAGCTTTGAGCAACTGGTTGATGGCATGCAGACGCCTTGATTTGATCGAAAAATCCTGGGCTAATGCTTGCCTGGCTTCTACAGCGGCTTCTCCTTGCATCTCTTGATTTTCAGTGATGGCCTGCATCTGAGCCACGATATCGGGCAAGACAAAAAACTGCGGATCGGTATTGTATTTGGACAAATACTCCGCGCCTTTCTCCGTCAATTCAATCTGACGGTTTTTCTCATCAATCGTAAAATACAAGGGCTCATCCACCAGATGCATCCGCTTGGATTGCTCCTGCATATAATGATTTTCAGCCCGCTGCAATGTCACTTTGACGCCATCTTCAGATAGGAACTTGATCAAAGGCCGGTTCTTAGGCATGGCGCGATAGGAACGTAACAATGCCATTCCTGCTTCGCCTTCATCATATCCGATAGCGCCTTCCTGGAAAAGTTTGCGTGCATCGGAAAGGTATTGTGTAGCCAGTTTACGCTGGGCCTCCATTAATTTTTCAACATATGGGCGCAGTTCCATGTACTCCTGCTCCTCGGCGCCTTCCGGTACAGGACCGGAGATGATTAATGGCGTACGGGCATCATCGATCAACACCGAGTCGACCTCATCCACCATGCAATAGTGATACTTACGTTGCACCTGCTCTTCCGGTGAGCGTACCATGTTGTCACGCAGGTAGTCAAAACCAAACTCACTGTTAGTACCATACGTAATATCACACTGATAGGCCAGCTTGCGTTCAGGAGAGTGCGGTTTGTGTTTGTCGATGCAATCCACATTGAGCATCAGGAATTCCATGATGGGTCCTACCCATTCACTGTCCCGGCGTGCGAGATAGTCGTTGACCGTCACCACATGCACACCTTGACCGGCGAGGGCATTGAGATAAGCAGGGAGGGTAGCCACGAGCGTCTTTCCTTCCCCGGTACCCATTTCCGCGATCTTACCGTCATGGAGAACCATACCCCCGATGAGCTGTACATCATACGGCACCATGTTCCATTTGATCTGGCCGCCGGCAGCAGTCCATTCATTTTTCCAGATCGCCTTATCGCCTTCTATGGTCACATAGGACTTGCGGATCGCGAGATTTTTATCATGCTCTGTGGCCGTGGAAGTGATCGTTTCATTTTCCACAAAACGACGAGCGGTTTCTTTGATAACTCCAAAGGCTTCCGGAAGGATTTCTTTCAAAACCACTTCGAGGGATTTATCTCTTTCTTTCAGCGCTTCATCCAGTTCTTTATAGAGTTCTTCCTTAACCGAAAAATCGGTGTCCTCCTCGGCATCTGTGCGCAGTGTGGCAATCTCATGATCTATATCTTTCAGGTAGTCGGCGATGCGATCTTTGAATTCGAGCGTTTTAGCCCGTAACTCATCATGCGTAAGGGACTGATATTGAGCGGCAAACTCATTGGTAGCTTCGACCATGGGCGCATAGGACTTGACGTCCCGCTCATATTTGGAACCAAAGAGCTTGGTGAATATTTTAAACATAACTTTAGTTGACGGTTAAGAGTGCAAAGATATGATCAGATACCATACCACATGGAGGATAATATGCCAAATTGTCATGTGTTTGGGGATAATTAACACCTCATGTTCCCATACAGACAGGCCTTCCGGAGACTATCGCGAATATTACATCCCAATGGCCACATTGCCTGCGGAAGGCATAACCTATACGTATCGAAACCTGCGGGATACCACCGCCGCTCCTGAAATATGGAGTCATAAAAAAATGGGAGAAGGGCTCATCATGAGTACCAATTATGACAGCCGCGGCCTGGAGACCCAGCGCCAATATGACCGCCTGGTGATAGATGGTATCGTGACGGACTCGTTGATCCTTATGTTTGAAGACTCCACCGGCAGGCGAGGGGAGACCAGAGTTAAGGTGGTTTCACCCTACAGGTTTCCGTTTATCCCCGGTGATTCTTCGAAGGTGTGGCTGACGCAATTTGAGTGGTACCAACCTCAGGATTCTCTTCATGTCGTGCTGCAGCGACGCCGGCGGTTTGATGGTGACACTACCATGACCTATCACGGCAAGACCATCCCTGCCGTGCAGTTTACGACCGATGATACCCTCGAGACCGAAGAAGCAGGCTGGACCCATTCCACCTGGCAAGGCGTCGAGATCTATGCGAAAGGCATAGGGCTGATCTATTACAAACGGAAGATTTCTCCGGAACTGACGCTGGAGTACCAATTGAATTAGGAATGAGGAATTTCGAATTAGGAATGAGGAATTAGGAACTGGTAAACTGGTCATATCCTAAATTCAAATTCGCAATTTCTTCCTGCCTTAAGGATGAGATCCTTATGCAGAGCGGAGCCGAAGTATCCTCTGTATTTCTTAGTTCGAAATTCCTAATTCGAAATTCTCAATTCGGAATTCCAAATTCCAAATTCCTTATTCTTAATTCCTGCTTAGCTGATGCTCTTAAACCACTGCTGAAACATCTCCCCCACCACTGGCGTTGGCTTCTGCTCGCCACTCAATGCGCCGAGAAGACTGATCACCCAAAGCACCAGGATAGCTACACTCACGATCGTGCCGATCAGGCTGAGGGTCAGCATACCGATGATCGATCCTGCGATAGCCACGATAAAGAGGCCGAGATTTTGACGGAGATAGAAAGAGGTGTTCGGTCCTTTGTCAGAGGAATTCATCACGAGGGCAATGATCCAGCCGATGAGCGTGATGTGTGCTACAATTGATTTTGTTTTGTCATCCATGATGTAATGTGATTTTGGTTTTAGTGTCCCTAAAAATAACATTCCTCATGGATTATCCAAGGTAAATTTCGCGTAAGCGGTCTACCAGGAGGCCTGAACGGACAAAACCGGGATCAATCCCAGTTGCTGCTGATCCACGACCTGCTTCAGATAAGGGTCATAATACGTGTAGGCAACATTGGTCAGCCCCAGCACATTCTGGATGTCAAGGGCATAGCGCCAGCGCACCTTGCTGTCCCCCACGGTGCGGACGATCGATAAGTCCAGTCGGCGATAATCCTGGATGCGGCGATTGAAATTTCCACCAACGGTATAGATCGTGGTATAATACTGTGCTGAGGCCAGCGTGTCTATTTGTTGCTCCCACAATCCGCCATGCCACATCGCGCGCAGGCCAATATTCCAGATCCGCGATTTGCCATTTCTCTCGCGGATGATCTCGCGGGCCAAGACCAGGTGGGTAGCATATTGCCCATTGTATCGACCGGCTACGTATTGATTCGCTGCATTGTCCCGCGCACTGTGGTAGAGGGATTGGTTGACCATGCAGCGCCATCCGCTGTTACGGTATTCCCATTGGCCTTCGACCCCATAGTACAATGCGGATGCATCTGTGGTATACGAAGCCGGCCACAGCGTATTAGGACGGTCATACGGGTAATCCGCCATATGCACATATCCACCGCTGAGATCAAGTCGGAGCAGGCGATCCATACGATGTGCATAGGCATCGATAGTCAATGAATGACGTGCGCCTACCAGGTTCCAACCGGCTTCATAAAATGTATTCAGGATATGAGGAGGCCTGAAGGGTTTGTTGGCCGAATACGATGCCTCACCTGCTCCATGGCGGAGGCCAGCGAATACAATGGAGCGGTCACCGGTATTCCATTGAAGCGAAGCACGGTAGCCGGGGTCAGCTGATGGATGGCTCAACGACCATGAAAGATCCAAACCAACATCGAGATGCAGGCTGGGTGAAAAATCAATAGCCGTATTGACATAGGGACGCATCATCGATTCCTCTGGAAAAGGGAGATAGGAATAGGAGTTGACATCATCAGTCGAATAGGATCTGTTCTTGTAGTTGATCCCGATCAGCGATTTGATTCGTGTGCTGTGTGGGATCGAACATTCGATAAAGGCAGACAGGAGGTTGATCCGGTCGCGGTCGTTGATGCTGTCGGTGTGCGTTTCGAACGTACCGAAACGCTCATAGATTGTTTCATTGGTCGACCAGGCGGCCCCGGCATGGAGGCTGGATTTGGCGCCCAGCGTATGGGTATAGGTGGAACCGAGTCCGATGATACTGTTGCCGTAATTGATGTCAAAAAAATCTTTGTACTCTTCGATTTCAGCGGTGTCGGTGCGATGATCAAAAAGGTTTTCGCTGTATCCGTACCAGGCAAAGGTCTTGAGGGTGTGATGTGCGCCGGTATTACGCCAGGAGAGGACGCCGTCATAGTACGAGATACGCTCGCCGCCGAAATCCGCACCCAGCGTCGTAAGCAATCCGGTAAAGCTGTAGCGTACATTGAAGTCGATGGTGTTGTGCACGTCGGGTTGGTTGCTGCCACCGAATTCGAAGCCCAGCAATCCGGCTTTGACCCGCATCTCAGGGATTGCGCTTTCATGCAGGTGCATATTGGTGGTCGCGCCGCTGAGGTTGTTGACTTGTACCGGGTTGATCCCCATGAAGAGATCTGTGGAACCCAGGGTTTGGGCGCTAAACATATTTACACCACCGCCGTATTGTGTCGGTAGATCCGAGAAGGTGCCGGCATTACTGGTGTGATTGGGGTTGACGATATCGAGGCCTTCCAGTTGCCACGTATTGAACACCGGCGATTTGCCGCGGGCGGAGAAGTGGTTGGCCTGGTCGTTGAGCGCGACCATGCCGGGGTCGCTAAGTGCGGCGCGTACGGGGTCATCGTAGTTGCCCGCGGTGCTGACCATGTCATCTGCAGTGATCGTTCGGATATAGGGCGTAGTTTGTTTGGGCATGGCGCTGACGATTACCGGGGTCAGGATCCAGGAGGTTTTTTCCATGGAGAGATCCACGGTGCGGGTCGAGTAGCCATCCAGGATGATATCGGCCTGTAGGGTAGGGAGGTAGCCTTCCGCGTTGGCCTCAATGAGGTACCGTCCGGCGTGGGGGATGGTGTATATATAATGGCCGAGGCTGTCGGTCATCGTGGTGTAGAGGGTCGTGTCGTTCAGTGAGATACTGATCGTCGCATTGGGGATGGGATGGTGTGAGAATGCTTCGCTCACTGTGCCGGAGATGCCCTGGGCATGGGATGTGCAGAGGCTTGACGCGGCTATGAGGAGTAATAGGGCGTATCTAAAAAAAGAAACCCGCCGTGTAGCGGGCTTCCTGAGGATCATAATTTGTTGGTTTTTCGAATCAGTGTACCTCATCGAAAACATTGTTATGAATGGCCGTGAAGATATAGAAATCGCCGGATGTCCGGCAAATAATTTTCTTCAACGATCTCCCTGTTCGGCATAAGTTGTACCTGCACGATCCAATTCCCTGTTCGGCGTCGGTTGTACCGGCGTCGGTGCGACGGCAAGTTTTCAACTTGCGTGAAAAGTCAAATTATCTATTCCCCTGTTCGGCGTCGGTTGTACCGGCGTCGGTGCGACGGCAAGTTTTCAACTTGCGTTAAAAGTCATCCGTGCGTAATGAGGTGTATTTCTCCATCCTTCATTTTTTTAAAAATTTTCATCCTTCTCCCCAGTTCTGGTGAGGGGAAGTATGGAGGGAAGGGTGTAATTTTAGCGAGGATGTTATGGTGGGGGAGGTAGCCGTGGGGAGGATGCTTACGGATTATAGAATTGCATGGTGAGGGGATATTAAAAGCGCAGGATGGTATCCCCGCAATGATGATATAGAAAAACGCAACACCAAGTCTTTGATTCTCAATGAAGAAAGTGGGAGGGGAGTTGCAGGGATATATGTGTTAGCCGTAAATAATAAATTGTGAAATTGAAAACACTCCTTACCATAAGTATTGCATTAGCTTCTCACCTTGGCTACAATCAGACCCTTGCTACAAATTTTCTTTTTAATCAAGCACTTATAGTTTATAAAGGAACTGTTGAAGAGATAGTCTATGGTGGCTCCGATTCAGAAGGAGATGACTTTGGAATTGTCACTAGTATCCAAAAGATCTATAAAGGCAATTTTGCTGGTGAAAAGATTACAGTTAGTATAACGAAAATATACGAATACGATAGTCTGACCTATGAGGAAAGAAAAACTAATGAATTCCAAGTTGCTAAAGGCAGTACCTATGTTTTTTTTATTCAGAGTCGCTATGGTCAGTTGTTAACTCCATTCATTGAGGGCATTCCATATTCAGAAGAATTGGAAAGAGATTTGGCATCTTTTAATCCAAATATTTATTTTGGGAACGAACTAGGAGGTATTTCCTTTTATGTCATGCAACAATCCTCTCCAATTAATATCGTTGGAATGGTAAAGGATGTAGATGTTAGTACAGACTATTATCAGAATGCCATCACCGTTGTAACCGAACAACAGGAAACGGTTTTAATAAAAACAAGGGACTTAGCTTGTATTTGTAAGGATGGTTCCATTCAATTGAACCGGCGATATCTATTTTTTCTGACTCCTGTGAGTAAAAGAGATTTCATTTTAACCGATAGATGGTTGGGAGCATTTGAACTTAATGCCAGCTTAAATTCCTGGTTGAATTTATCCGCTGAAAAATAAGAAACGCGGCTAACATAGTCTACTCGTCAGCAGGGATTCTCATATTGAAAATGTTAATCTTATATTTGAATATCAATGCATGGATACAGATCGCTGCAAGTCACCCTGCCGACGAGTAGACCTGAGCCGTTATATGAGAGGCTTTTAAGATTGCTCCTGGCTTTTAAGGTTGAATATCTCTCCCAATTCGGCACGCAATAACACAATAGAGCAAAACTCAAAGCGTTAAAAATGAATTACTATATTCCTAAGCCTACTCATTCTAGGTGCAGTATTTTATTTTTATGATTTTATCATCTACAATTCCAGAGGTATGAATAAATTATCCTCCTTCTATATTTTATTCACCCTTCTTATACCTACATCACGCATCATAGCCCAGCATAAGGATTGCGCTACGGCACTTGAGCTTTGTGGTATTTCGCCTTTCTATATTGTTCCAACTTCCGGGATTGGATCAACCGATGCTGGCGTTGCAAATACCTGCGTTGGACAGGAATTTAACTCGATGTGGGTTAAATGGACTGTCATGGAAGACGGTATCATTTCGTTTGTGCTTACTCCAGACAGCGTTTGGCAGGATTTAGACTTTATCGTGTATGAGCCAGGAGAGGAATATGATTGTATGGGCAAAATCCCAATCAGATGTATGGCAGCGGGTGCTAATAACGGTCAGCCTCCGCAGGAGTGGGTGAATTGTACCGGGTCTACAGGATTAGCGCCAGGGAATACAGATGCAGAGGAGCCAGCAGGATGTGCCTCCGGCAGTAACAATTTTCTTGCTCCTATTGAAGCCATTGCAGGTGAGGAATATATTATGCTCATCAATGAATTTTCTCAAAGTGGGCTTGGATACACATTAACCTTTACAGGTACGGCTGAATTGAGTTGTTTAACTGGTACTGCTGATCCCGAATTAGTAAACCCTCAAGTAACCTTTACGGTATATCCAACGGTCTCTACCGGAACTATTTTCATTCGTATTGCTGGTGACAAACTACCCGATAACCACCTGACCGTTTTTAACACAGAAGGACAATTGGTTCTTTCTAATGAGCAGCTAAATGGAACAGCTTTTCAACTCGATCTACATCATTTGACTCCAGGCGTCTACGTTGCCGCTCTAAGTTCAAGCCATTCAATGCAAACACAAAGGTTTTTGATTACAAACTAATAGGACAGAATTGACCTGGCAATTGTCGTTTCGACTCCGCTTAACGACCGGGAGTTTTACCCATTCTGAGGATTTAATTTTAAAATCAATATTAGTCCATGATCCAATCCAATGAGAATATGGACAAAGGCGCTCTGGAGACAGCTCCAGTTTGGTCGGCCTGCCTACGAGCATCCTTTGGCGTTATCAATCTAAAACCCTCACCCTCATCTTACCACTACTCCGATAATGATATAGTATATTGGCTGTCGCTGATTTCAATGTGCATTCGATTTTAATCATACCACGGTTTCACATATTCACACCCGTCATGCGCCTTCTACATTCCATTTTTTTCCAATCCATCCCCAAGCCCAGCCATTACCCAACAAGTAGAAGAATAGTCCCCTTTTGCTTCTTCTTTGCCGTGATCCTCTACATTCCTTCATCAGCCCAGATCACCATCGAAAACACCGTCTTCCCATCACCAGGAGACACCTTACACTATGCTTTCGGCAACCAACCCGGAGCCATACTGCAGATATACACCCCACCAGGAGGTGATCAGCATTGGGACCTGAGCAATCTGCAACCAACACAAACCTGGGATCAGATCATGCTGGACCCTCAGTCAGGCACAGCCGCAGCAGCCTTTCCCGATGGATCGATGATGTACCATCCATTAAACTCCAATGACGAAGTCTATCTAAAGGTCACCGGCACACAGGTACTTGACCTTGGTTACTACGGCCAGGATAACCTGGGACTTGGATTGAATTTGCTGTTCAAAAATGCACCGGGATACGAACAATCATGGGCCCCCGTCAATTTCTTTGATATCCATCAAAGCGCGGCCAATACATTAACCGCCTTCGATGCACCATTAGCACCTCCCATATTACTGGCGTTGGTGCCTACCGCCGATTCTTTCCGCATTAGAAATACCTATCAGAAGGTGAGCGCCATCGATGCGTGGGGTACCCTGACCATCCCTGGCGGTACGTATGAAGTCCTGAGAAAAAAACAAACGGAATACACGTCGACAGCTATAGATGTCAAAGTCGCACCTCTGGGATGGATAGATATTGCAACCATCGGCGGTCATTTAATCCTGCCGTTGGGAGTCGACACTTTGACCACTTTCCACTTTCTCAACAACATCTCAAAGGAAGCTATAGCGATATGTACTCTTAACACCGCGCAAAACGAAGTCACCGGGGTACAGTACAAAGCAGTATCCCCACCCGTAGGAACAAAAGACATATCTGAGTATCAGGAACCAATACGTCTTTATCCCAACCCAGCCCAACATTCCATCACCCTAAAGTGGAAATTGCCCGAGACCGCTGACGTACGCATACTGGTCAGCGATGTGACCGGCAGTCAGGTATCTACACTGCTCGACAAACGTGTATCAGCTGGCCCCCAACTGACTCGCCTTGACTTACCACAAATAGAGTCTGGCATGCATTTCATTCAGGTATATACCAATGGCACGTTTCGATATTCAGCTAACCTGTTTATTTTGTAATGGACTGCACTAAATATTACCAATAGGCCCATCATCATGCGCAAACTCAAACTCCAAATCCAATCCACCATCAACGGTTTCGTCGGCGGTCCCAATGGCGAAAATGACTGGATGACCTGGAACCCTGACCCCGAGTTCGTAGAGTTTCTCAAATCATTGCTGGATACTTCGGATACACTACTGGTAGGAAGAAAGTTGGCCACAGGAGGCTTCATCGACTTTTGGGAAAAGACCGCCAAGGAAAATCCCGCCCACCCCTTCGCCCAAAAGATCGCTGACCTACCCAAAGTGGTCTTCACGAAGACCCTGGATCAATCTACCTGGAACCATACGACCCTGGCCACCGGCGACCTGACCGAAGAAATCGCACGCTTAAAGCAGCAAGAAGGCAAGGACCTCCTCGTATTCGGCGGCGCAGGTTTTGTGTCCTCCCTGATCCAGGCCGACCTCATCGACGAGTATTACCTGATCCTCAATCCCACCGCCATGGCCACCGGCATGACGATTTTTAGCAGCCTCACCGGCATTAAGAAGTTCACGGCCACACAGGCCCGCCTCTTCCCCGGCGGAAAGACAGTACTATCTTATTCGTCAAGCAAAAGTTGAATTTATTTCCGCGAAAGCAAGTTTTCAACTTGCGTAAAAAATCGCTGATGGCTCCTAAGTTTTATTGTCTCTTCCCTGCAGTTAAAACTGCCATCGATAATGGCTCACTAGCAAAGCTTTTTTATGATCTGGAGCACGCAAGCTGAGGTCAACCTCAGCTTAACAGTGCTTTTTTTTTATGAGGCCTGCGGCCTCATAGCTTACTTAGTTGTGTAAAACAGGTACCCCCATTTAGGGGGCAAAGGGGGTAATATCTAGGCGAGTTTTGCGAGCGACTAGATTTTTCTTGTGCTGAGCGAAGTCGAAGTATGGTTACTTTTTTATCGATGAAAAAAGTAACAAGAAGAGCCCCTCGGGCACCGAGATCATACCCCATTCACTATTTTTACTGACAATGAGACCGCTGTCCTTTCAGTTCCTTTTGTTGATGTGCCTCTGCACCAACCCTTTCCTGCACGCCCAACAACCCGTCACCTTCAAAACCGGAACCTTCACCCCGAAACCTCTCAGAGCTACTGAGCGAACCGCAACCTACCCCCAATACCACTTCTACAACGCGGGCCACGTGCTGACAACAACCGAACGCGAAAGCCTGAAAAACGAAGGCATAGAAATCCTCTACGCCCTCCACTCAAATCTCTACTGGGTCAAAGTCCTGTACGCACAACCAACAAACACGGAACGCAATCTCTTCGATATCCCGACAGCCTACAAATGGGACACGAATCTACAAGATCGTTCAGCCGACCAACGATACCGCATCACTATTGCTCCCAGCCTTTCTATAGAGGAGTTGCAATTGTGGGCAACCCAAAACAACATCCGCTTACTGGATACACGAGCAACCACCTTTGGTTTTATCGATGTGGATATTGATGAAAAGAATCCCGCTATCCTCTCCTCCACACCATGGATCGCCTACATCGGAGCCATACCCAAGGACGAAGAAGTCCAATACCGCGCCCAACACGGCGAACGCGCATGGGGTTTGACCTCAGCACTGGATCGCAATCTTAACGGAACCGGCATCACAGTAGGTATAGGGGACGGCGGCAGGCTAGGACTGCATGAAGATTTTAAAAGAGAATACATCGACCTTTCAAGTTTCGGACTGAGCAATCACGCTACACAAGTCTCAGGCATCATCACTGGCGCCGGTCTCATCGATCCGTTCTACGGAAGAGGCTACGCACCCAAAGCGAATTGCATCCTGCGCAATTTTTCAGATATCCTGCTCGACTCCCCACAATATATCGAAGACTTCGGGATGAGCCTGACCAACAATTCTTACGGTTCGAGTCTGGACAACTGCACTTACTTCGGAGATTATGATGGCACCAGCTCCGGCCTGGATGCTATGATCGTAGCGCATCCTCAATTGCTGCATGTTTTCGCCGCAGCCAACTCGGGCGGAATGACGTGTGCGCCTTATCCGATACGCTACGCTACGATTGCAGGAGGTTATCAGCCCGCTAAAAATCTACTGACGGTAGGCGCTGTCGGTAATACGGATGCGAATGCAAGCTTCTCCAGCCGGGGACCGGTAGATGACGGCCGCCTCAAACCCGAACTGGTCGCCTACGGCGCAGGCCGGTTTAGCACGATCGACAATAATTTGTATGGGAGCAATAGCGGTACAAGTTTTTCATCACCAGCCACCACAGGGATTGCCACATTACTCTATCAACGTTACAAACAACTGCACAATGACAGCTTGCCCGAAGCCGCGCTGATCAAAAACGTACTCTGCAATGCAGCGGATGACCTGGGCACCATCGGCCCCGACTTTACTTACGGCTTTGGCAGAATCAATGGTGTGCGCGCCGCAGAAATTCTGGAGACCGGAAGATTTACTTCACTCAATGTCGATCAACAAGACATCCTCACCCGCACCATCAATGTTCCATCAGGTGTCGCCTTCGTGGATGTGATGCTCATGTGGACCGACCCCGCCTCCGCGCCTTTCGAAACGGTCACACTCGTCAATGATCTCGATGTACGTGTAGTCACCCCAATGGGCGATACGATCAAACCATGGATCCTCAACTACACACCTTCAGGTGTCGCCAACGCAGCTACAACTGGCGCTGACCATCTCAACAACTACGAACAAGTCACCATCAACACACCGGTAAGCGGTACCTACACCATCGTCATCACCGGATACAAGGTGCCCATGGGCCCACAGAAAGCATGGTTATCATGGGATATCGCCATGTCAGGTGTCAGAGTCACAGGCCCCAACGGAGGCGAAGTGCTCAAACCAGGCAATTCAAGTGTACCCAATGACCGACAATATATCCGCTGGGATGCTTTTGGTACAGGTACCTCAACCTTCACGGTAGATTATACCACCGATGGAGGTTCGGCATGGAATACACTTTCATCAACAGTACCTGCAGGCCAGAGTTATCTGGATTGGTTTCCACCGGCAGTACCGACCGACCAACTCAAAATCAGAGTGACCGCATCCAATAGTATGTCGGATATCTCCGATCAGAATGCCGTGATCATGGCCGCCCCCGCAAGCCTGACCGCGACTTCACCATGCAATGGTTATGTACAGATGAGCTGGGGCAGCGTCTCCGGTGCCACCTCTTACCAAGTATACATCATCAAAAATGAAACGCTGATTCCCGCGGGAACAACAACAGGAACATCAATCACACTCGCTGATTTTCCATACGATTCTATTATATGGGTCACCGTAGCCGGAAGATTGACATCAAACACTGTTGGGTTGCGAGCCCGCGCCGTGAGTGTGACCGCCAATGGAGGCAACAACTGCGGATGGGCCAATGACCTGAGACTGGATTCATTGATCAGTATGTCTTCCGGAAGAATACTGACATCCTCAGCACATACGGCAGCAGATTCGATTCGCGTGAGGATCACCAATGCAGGCACAACAAACGCATCCGGATTTACAATGTACTATTCGGTCAACAACGCGATGCCTTTTTCACAAGCATTTCCAGGTACTCTCAATGCAGGCACAGGACAGAATTTTACGTTTTCAAAAACAGCCAACCTCTCCGCAGCAGGGACATATGTCATCAAAGTATGGCTCACCTATGCCTCAGATCCCTTTCCTTTAAATGATACTGTATCTCTTACGATCCGCCAACTTCCGAATCCCACAGTGACCCTTCCATGGACAGAAGGATTTGAAAATGCTTCAGATACGACCATTCTTGGTAAAACCATCGGGATGTCCCAACTAGTAGCCTGGGACGCCTATCCACAGTCTAATGCGAGGATCAGAACGTTCGCCGGAAACCCATTTACCTACAACGGGAATCGCGCCCTGACCGTCGATGCCGTTCGTTCGAGCTCTTCTAAAACAGCCGATCTAATCCTGACGCTTAATATGTCAGCGTACAATGTCATGAATGATGACATCAGGCTCAATCTCTACGTGATGCACCATGAGATCACCCCCGATGTCACCAATCAGGAAGCAATTTATATCCGCGGATCGGATGCAAACTCATTTGTATTACTCACAACAATATCAAACGATGCATCGCTGAGAGGACTATGGCAATATCTCTCCGGCCTCAACCTGACCACAGTATTAAACAACGCCGGCCAGAATTTTTCTTCTTCATTCCAGATCAAATTCACTCACGGTGTTTATGCGTCCGCTGGCCAACTGACCAGCGAAGACGGACAGACCATCGATGACCTCTCTATTCACAAAGTGCTGCGCGATATCACGGTAGGCAGCATCCTTCAACCCACACCGATATCCTGTGACCTGGGTATGGATACAATTAAAATCAATATCACGAATACCTCACCCTTGCCTGTGACCAACACAACAGCCAGCTATCGCGTCAATGGAGGTACCATCTATACAACAGCAGTAGGCACCTTGCCGGCCAACTCCACCATTCTATTTTCATTATTGCCACCTTATGATTTTTCTGTGCCAGGCAATTATTCGTTAAAGGTCTGGGTCGCAAGCGCGGATGATAATTTTCATTTCAACGACACTACCACGATGCAGGTGTTGCATACCCCACTCATCGATGTGTATCCATATGTTGAAAGTTTTGAAACCGGCGATGGTGGATGGGTCTCTGGCGGCATACACAATTCATGGCAGCATGGCATCCCCGGCAAAGAGACGATATCGCGCGCCGCAGAAGGACAAAAAGCATGGACAACATCTTTGAGTGGTACATACCAGGCGGATGAAACGTCCTATCTCTATTCACCATGCTTCGATCTCAATGGTCTCGCACAACCATGGATTTCTTTCGCCTTTCAATATCAACTCGAAACCAATTTTGATTATGCATGGGTAGAATATCGTACAGGCAATAGTTCTACATGGACCAAACTCGGTGTGCAGGGCGGAGGTGTGAGTTGGTACAACCACGCCTCAAACACCTGGAATGGTACGCAAGCCAAATGGACAACCGCAGGATACGCCATCCCGGTCACCAATACCATCGTGCAATTCAGATGGGTGATGTCCAGCGATGTCGGCCTGGAAATGGAAGGCCTCGCGATCGACCAGGTCCATGTTTATGACCAAAAGCCCATCTATACCGGAGCCAATATGCAGTGGACCTTTCCTGCCAGCGGAAATAATTGGGTACATCTCGAACAAGGCGGTCAACGGGTATTCAGCATCCATCCCATGGGCCAGGACCTCGGTATTGTGACACTCAATCTCTACAAAGCCGCGGGCAATTTTCATCTGTCGGACAGCCTGTACCTGCTGTCCCGCAACTGGGTGATCAATAGTACACTGCCGCCCTCCAATCCCATTCTGCTTAGAGGTTATTTCACCAAAGACGAAGCCACAAATCTCACCAATGCCACCGGATGCGCTCAATGTGTCGCTGCCAGAGATGGATTTGATTTTGCCGCACTACGATATACCGGCGCCAATCAGGACGGCAGTTATAGTAATGATGCCGCGGCTCAGGTGACGACCTATGCATTGGATGGAACAGAAATCATGCCTTATGACAATGGGTTTGTGGCACAATGGTCTTCGACGGGTTGGTCCGAATGGTGGGTCACGACCGCAGTCACCAAATACACCGGTAGCCTCGAACGCCGCATCAGTGGCAGTTATGATGACGCGGAAGAACATCAGGACAATGGCAGTGTCAATCCCGTACGCGAACGCCTGGCCCTCACTGACCGCGATGGACATCAACGCATTGGATGGAGATTTAAAAATATCACGATTCCCAAAGGCAGCTATATCACCTCTGCACGAATGGAATGGACAGCAGCAGATACGGCTACAATGCCTGCCAACTGGGTCATGCAGGCTGAGATGGTAGCCGATGCCGCTTCATTTACAACTTCAAAATATAACGTCTCCCTTCGGACACGATCTGCGCAAATTGTTCGGTGGTCTCCGACCTCCTGGACCTCATCCGGGGTTGCATACACTTCACCGGAGTTGAGACATCTCGTGCAACAAGTCACGGATCAATCATCATGGGTCAATGGCAATGACCTGGTGCTGCTCATGAATGGTACCGGATGGCGCGAAGCCTGGAGTTATGACGGCGATCCATTGAAAGGCGCCAAACTCACGATCAGTTATACCGACAATTGCAGTGCTTCAGGGATATGTTATGTGGACAAGGACGCTGCGGGTCTGCAGGACGGGACATCATGGATGGATGCATACCGGACCTTGGAACAGGCACTGGATCGCGCCGCACATTGCCCGGGTATCACCCAGATCTGGATAGCCGATGGTACTTACGCACCTTATGCTGAAGTCAGCCGTAGTACCTGGTACAATATTCCGGTGGGGCTCAGCATTTATGGCGGATTTGTGGGCAATGAAACCGCGATCAGCCAGCGGGTATATGGAGCTTTTCCAACGATGCTCTCCGGAGATATCGGGGTCACTGGGGTGAGTACGGACAACCTTTATCACGTCATCAACACCCCCGCCGGAGCAGGCACCACCTTGCTGGATGGAGTGACCATCGTCCTTGGAACCGCCAATGGGGCCACTGCTGACCTGCAAAGGGGTAGTGGAATCAATAATCTTGGAAATCTGACCATCCGACAGGTGCTGATCCAAAACTGTTCTCCTCCACCTGTCTACAATGGTCCTGGCGCCCTTCTCAATGCCGATATTCTGCTGGATATCCGGCAATAAACCGGAAAGAGACCTCCAACCTTATTTGGATGGGTTTTTGCAAAACTTTGAAGACGTAAATTTAATATATAACAATTATTTATTATATGTAATTTTAAACATATATTTGCTTTTTATTTAGTCTGTTCCTTCAAAAGGGGAGGGCGGCTAAAGGTATATTTCTAACTTTGCAGGCGCCCACGGCACCTGACCGATTGAACTGATCCTATGTACATGTCCAGAATGCTTATTCTCCTGTCCTTTTTTTGCCTGGTTCAGGCTGCAGGAGCACAGTCGATTCTCTCGAGAGTTAAGTTTCCCATTGACGCAAATCAAACCGCCAGCGACCTGGCCAAGGCAGGAATCGATCTGACCCACGGACATGGTACCACGAGATCCTCTTTCACTACCGAAATCGAAGACTATCAACTTCGCCGCTTTGATGCCATGGGCATCCGCTACACCGTAGACATCGCTGATCTCTCCAAATGGCGCAAACAACAATCCCAGGCCCCACAACGCGAAAAAATACTCGACTGCCAGGATCATATTTTCAACAGCGCCATTCCTAAAAATTTTGAACTCGGTTCCGTAGGTGGTTATTTTTCAATGTCTGAAGTGATCGATCAACTCGACATCATGGCATTCCTCTATCCTAACCTCATTTCAGTTCGCAAACCAATCGGCAACTTCAAGACCTGGCAGAACAACAGCATCTATTGGGTCAAGATCTCAGACCACCCCGAAATCGACGAAAACGAGCCTGAAGTCCTGTACAACGGATTGCATCACGCCCGCGAGTTTATCAGCGTCAGCGCAAACATCTACTACATGTGGTATCTCCTCGAAAACTATGAGAAGGATCCCATGGTCAGACAAATCGTAGACCAAACCGAATTGTATTTCGTTCCGGTCGTCAATCCCGATGGCCTCAACTACAATGTATCCGGCTATAACGAAGCAGATGATGTCTTCACCTACAACTTCCGCAAAAACATGCGTGATAATGACGGTGATGGCCAATTTGATCCCGAGAATGACGGGGTAGACCTCAACCGCAACTACGGCCATGAATGGGCGTATGATGATGAAGGGTCTTCTTCGTTTGAAGGCAGTGACACCTATCGCGGTCCTTCCCCCTTCTCCGAACCGGAAACGCAAGCCATGCAGTATTTCTGCAATACGCATGATTTCAAACTGGCCCTCAATTATCACTCCTACGGCAACCTCCTGGTCTACCCATGGGGATACAACGATACACCTACACCAGACTCGGTGATTTTCAGCCATTATGGCGAACTGCTCACCCACCTCAACCGCTTTGTCTATGGTACCGGTATGGAAACCGTAGGCTATGTGACCAACGGGGATTCAGATGACTGGATGTACGGCGAAAATGGCATCCTGTCTTTTACGCCTGAAGTAGGAGATCCTGATGATGGTTTCTATCCTATCCGCGAACGTATCATTCCGTTGTGCCAGTCCACCCTGGAAATGAATCTGCTCGGCGCACGCCTGGTCAACTCCCTCGTACAAGTCACGGATCTCACGCCTACGTTTGTGCAGCCCGGTGTCAATCCACTTGACCTGGCGATTAATCGCTATGGTCTGCTCGAAGGCGAAGTCAACATCAGCTTCAACAGCCTGAGCCCACATATCCTGCAAGTACCTGCCCCACTCAATCTCAATCTTGACAAGTTTGAACCTTTTGAAAGCGACCTGACCTTCAATGTAGACAACCAGGTTCCGTACGGATCAGAGGTCGGTATCGAAGTGGTCATCCATCAGGGCGAATACATCTTCAGGGATACGATCAATAAAATACGCGCAGACTACAAAAACATCATCACGGATGATGGCAATATGTCCTATTGGGACAATACCGCAGGTACCAACTGGGGCACGACGAGCCAGACCTACAAGTCAGGTCCGGTGTCTATCACAGACAGCCCTTTTGGCAACTATGATCCTGATTCTCATCAAGCCATCCTCCTCAATGCCCAGATCGACTTGCAGGAGACCACGACCGCCTATGCACAGTTCTGGGCCCGCTGGGATATCGAAGATCATTACGATTATGTAGTATTTCAGGCCAGCACGGATGGTGAATCATGGGAAAACCTCTGTGGTGAACAATCCAAACTCGGTTCCCTCTTCCAACTTTATGAAGAGCCGCTCTATGATGGAAAACAACTCCATTGGGTTCGTGAAAATGTAGATCTCAGCTCCTATATCGGACAGAGCATACAACTACGTTTCCTCCTGGTCTCCGATGGCTTTGTCCATAAGGATGGATTTTATTTTGACAACTTCCAGGTCATCACGATCAAAGAAGATGTCACGGCCACCGAAGAGCCTACACAAGGCCTCTGTACCGCCTATCCTAATCCTGCCGGAAATGCATTCACCATCACATTACCTCAACTCCAGCGCCCTTCAGTAAGCGTATATAACGCCCAGGGCCAGCTGGTCTTTGAAGCCCGTCATGTGGAAACACCTTCTCTGGTGATTCAGACGTCCGATTGGACTCCCGGTCTCTATCAATACAGAGTTTCCTCTGACGACCGCTTTGTTCAGAGCGGAAAGATGAGCATCCTGCATTGATCAGTAACCCATTTCACACAAGGGTACATTGCGGTTTCATTTTCGGTTGAACAATACTTTCCCGATATTTGCAGTCCTGATTGCGCTGCCTATATGCAGCAATAGATGATTATACTTTAAACACACAGGAACCATGGCTATAGATACCCGATTTCTTGCCAAACTAGGCGTTAAGAAATTCAACAACGGAACGTCCACCGGACTTAAATCCTCCAATTCGCAAAACTATCAGCCATCGCTTTCACCAGTAGATGGTAATCTCATAGGAGCAGTCAGTACGACTACCCCAAAGGAATATGACAAAGTCATCCGCACCGCCCAGCAAGCCTTCGAAACCTGGCGGATGATGCCGGCACCTAAGCGCGGCGAGATCGTTCGTCAATATGGTGAGGCACTTCGCAAATACAAGGATCCGCTAGGCAGACTCGTATCCTATGAGATGGGTAAAAGCCTTCAGGAAGGTTGGGGCGAAGTCCAGGAAATGATTGATATCTGTGATTTTGCAGTGGGTTTGTCACGCCAGCTCTATGGTCTCACCATGCATTCGGAACGTTCACGTCACCGTATGTATGAACAATGGCATCCACTGGGCATCACCGGCGTGATCTCTGCGTTCAATTTTCCGGTGGCTGTTTGGTCCTGGAATGCCATGATCGCTCTCGTATGCGGTGATGTCGTCGTTTGGAAACCATCGGAGAAGACGCCATTATGTGGAGTAGCCTGCATGAATATCTTCAGCGAAGTACTCAAGGCAAATAATCTGCCCGAAGGCATCGTCTCCCTGGTCAATGGCGATTATCGTGTAGGTGAAATGCTTACTAAAGATGCCCGTGTACCCTTGATCTCCGCCACCGGTTCAACCCGCATGGGTAAAATCGTTGGAGCTACGGTAGCCGAAAGATTGGGCAGATCGTTGCTCGAACTCGGAGGTAACAATGCTATCATCATCACCCCTCAGGCTGATTTGAAGATTGTATTGACAGGTGCGGTCTTTGGTGCCGTAGGTACTGCAGGACAGCGTTGTACGACAACCCGTCGACTGATCATCCATCATTCTATTTTTGATAAAGTGACCCGCGCCCTGGTCAAAGCGTATAAGCAAATCGTCATCGGCAATCCATTGGATCCAACGGTACACATGGGCCCACTGATCGATCTGCAGGCTGTATATCATTATGAAAAAGCACTCGAAGCGATAGAAGCGCAAGGCGGAAGAATGCTGGTACAAGGCGGAGTCTTGAAGGGAAAGAAATACGCCAGTGGTTGTTATGTACTCCCTTGCATTGCTGAAGTAACCAACGATTTACCGATCGTGCAGTCAGAAACCTTCGCGCCTATACTCTATGTGATGTCTTACCGCACGCTAGATGAAGCGATCCGTTTGCAAAACGATGTACCGCAAGGCCTCTCCTCTGCCATCATGACCAATAACATGCGTGAAGCAGAACAGTTTCTGTCTGCAGCGGGTTCGGACTGCGGTATCGCCAATGTCAATATCGGCACCTCTGGTGCTGAAATCGGTGGGGCATTCGGAGGTGAAAAGGAAACCGGCGGCGGCCGCGAGAGCGGATCCGATGCCTGGAAAGCCTACATGCGCCGCCAGACCAACACGATCAATTGGGGTAAAGAATTACCGCTGGCCCAGGGCATCAAGTTTAATATCTGATCTGCCTTTGGTCGCCGAAGCACCTTTTCGTGCGAAGGAGATCCTTCTGCCTTTTACCTTTCCCTATGCCAGTACATCGTCGTGCCCAACGCATACAGCCCCATGTATCCTCTCACTTTCAAGCGATCCGTGCCTTCCAGCTCGATGTCGCAGGAATAATACTTACCATTACTGGGGTCCAGGATTTTTCCATTGATGCCTCCGTTTGCGGTCTTTTCCAGGTCCAGCAGGATGATGATACCCACCAGTGATTTATTTTTTAAATCGCCTTCGCAGCCGGTACAATGCGTGACTGTCGCGGCAGGTAATAATTTCTCCACTCGTCCATACAACTTCCCGCGTTCCTCATAAATCCTGACCACCGACCGCTCTGTATCACTTGTATGATCCGTTGAGCGCCACAAGCCTGTAACCTGCCCCTCCATCACCGGAAGAACAAGCATCCAAAACATCAGGGTAAGCTGTGATCTCATTCCAAGAAGGAGCCAGGAATTAGTGTCTTGCATCTGGCATCTTGTATCTGGCATCTTTAGATTTTATTAACTCTCGACTCTCGACTCTCGACTTTCGACTCTCGACTTTCGACTCTCGACCCTCGACTCTCGACTCCCCACTTTCGACTCCCCACTTTCGACTCCCCACTTTCGACTCTCCACTGACCACTCACCACTGACCATTCACCCCATCACCCATCACCTCTCACTTCATCCTATTGTAATACATGGTCTTTCCAAAGGCCGGCCACCCCAGATATCCTCTGAGCTTTAGTTTATTCGGTTCCACCAGTTCGATATAACAGGAATAAGTGTTGCCATTCGCCGGGTTTAAAATCGTTCCTTCCTCCCCTCCATGTTCCGTCTTTTTCAAATCATACATGATGTCCATCCCCACCAAAGGCTTTCCCTTCAGCTCTCCCTCACACGCATCACAGTGCGTACGTTTCGATGTCGGCAGGATGCTCACCACACGTCCCCGATACATATTGTCCTTCTCATAGATTTCCACAATCGACTTCTCTACCCTGGAATGTTCGTCCGTGATCTTCCACATGCCGGTCACCTGCCCCGTAAGCTGGCTCGTCATCATTACCGTCATATATCCTATAATCACCAGCACCTTCATGTTCTAATTATAATTGGTTTTTGAATTTCAGATAAAAGATACCAGATGCCAGATTTCAGATAACAGTTATCGTAGTTCAATTAATAAATTTCAAGTTTCGAATGACAAAACCACCCTGGACTCTACTCTCTGCCCTCTGCCCTATGCTCTCTGCCTTTTGCCCTAGCTCTTTGCTCTCTGCTTTCCACTTCAACTTCCTTGTTGGCTATTGCATATTGAATCCAAGGAACATCCTTTTCGCGACAGCTACCGACCTCTAGCCCCTACGGGGCATTGTTTATTGTGTATCCAAAGATCAAAAAATGGCACCTATTTATTTCATCATTACGAAATGTCTCTTTGCCCTCTGCTCTTTGCCCTCTGCTCTTTGCCCTCTGCTCTTTGCCCTCTGCTCTCTGCCCTTTGCTCTATGCTTTTCATTTCACTCGGTTGTAATACAAGGTCTTCCCTACACTCGGAATCCCAAGATATCCACGCAGCTTCAATCTATCCTGGCCTTCCAGTTCGATATAACAAGAAAAAACTTTTCCGCTTCCCGGATCGAGGAGCTTGCCATCCCGACCACCATTGGAGGTCTTCTTCAGATCATATAATACAACCATCCCGGTCAAGGGCTTCCCTTTGAGGTCGCCATAACATTTTTCACAATGTGTACGGCGTGAAGAAGGAAGTAGTTCGACGATCCGGCCATTGTAGCGGTCATTGACCTCGTATATTTCAACAATGGATTTTTCCTGGCCATCCTGCTCATCAGTGTACTTCCATTTGCCGGTCACCTGGGCATACGTCATCGACACACCAAAGAGGATCAGCAGCGATAAGAATAGTTTTTTAAAGGGCTGTTTCATACTGGTCATAGCCGCATTTAGGTATAAACGCACTATCTCTTTGTTTTAATGTGTTTTGACGGCTTTAAGTTCCACTTACGATTTCTTTCGATAACTCCAAATGGCCCAGGCATTAAAGACCACCGCAAAGATGGAAACTTTATACGCATGCGGTGCAATATCCGACCATCCGCTTCCTTTCAGGATGACCATACGCATCACATCGATGAGGTAAGCAATCAGATTGAGTCGCGTAAATTCCCTCGCCCAGAAGGGCATACTGTCAATCGGTGTGAATAGACCTCCCATCAAAATAAAGATGATCAGAAAGAAAAACATGATAAACATAGCCTGTTGCTGGGTCTCACAAAAGGTGGAAATGAGCAACCCAAACCCCAATACCGCCAGTAGGTACAACCAAATAAAACTATACAACACCAATAAATTGCCCTGCGGTACGATACCATAAACAAACCGGGCGATCAACAATCCTATGGTAAACCCAACATTGCCCAGGATCCAAAACGGAATCAACTTTCCTGAAATAAAAATGTGTTTCTTGATCGGCGTGACATTGATTTGTTCTATGGTTCCGGACTCTTTCTCCTTGACAATATTGAGCGCAGCCAATGATCCACCGACGAGGGTAACCAGGATCGCCAGGATACCCGGCACAATAAAAGCTTTGTAATTCATCAAGGGGTTGAAACGATTGATGGTAGTCACCCCAATCACACTCATTTGATTTCCCGCTCCATTTCCCGGGGCAGGGGTCAGCAGAATGCCGCGATTGAAACTGCCGATGATTTGAGCCAGGTACGCACCGCCCAACCCGCCTTTGGTACCATTGATGGCATTGACCGCCACAAATACCTTTTGCTGCTGACCCCGGATCAGGTTTCGTTCGAATTCAACGGGCAACTCCAACACAAGATCCACCTTGTCTTTTTCAATGAGGTGCATGGCCTGTTTGTATTCCTCCCCATAGTACACCAGTTTGAAATACCCGGATGATGTAATATCGTTTATCAACTGACGCGCCATCGTCGAATGATCATGATCCAGAATCGCCAGGTTGATATTTTTAATCTCATAGTCAGCTGCCAAAGGAATGACCAGCAATTGAATCACCGGCATCACCATGATCAGTGCCACAATCGCCCGGTTACGGAAGATCTGCTTAAACTCTTTGACCAGCAAAAACATCAGGATCCTCATGCCAGTCTGATTTTGAAGAGTTTGAGACTGATGCCAAAAAAGAACAACGTGATGCCCACCAACACAAGCGTTTCCTTCCAGATAGTACTAAAACTCAATCCCTTGATCATGATAGATTTGACAATGATGTAATACCATTTGGCAGGAATGATATTGGATACCCATTGCAAAGGGACAGGCATATTCTCAATAGGAAACATGAATCCACTCAGGATCATCGTAGGCAGCAACATTCCCATCATGGAGATCAGCATGGCAGCTTGTTGGGTTGAGGTCCGTATGGAAATAAAAATACCCAGGGTCAGACAAGTGAAAATGAACAGCATACTCTCCGCATACAACAACCATAAACTTCCTGCAATGGGCAGGTCCAGCACGAATACACTGAGCAACAAGATGCTGGTGATGTTGAGCAAAGACAACACCAGGTAAGGCACACATTTGGAGAGGATCACAAACGCCGGCGTGAAAGGGGAGACGAGAAGGATTTCCATCGTACCATTTTCTTTTTCCCGAACGATCGAAATCGCGGTCATCGTCACCGAGATGATCATCAGGACCAGCGCCATGACACCGGGTACAAAATTGGGAGCGCCTTTAAGTTGAGGGTTGTAGAGCATTTTCACTTCTGGCCGTATCCCGATAGAAGCCTCCACGTTTTTTTCTGCATTAAAGGCCAACTCTTCATCCCGTAGAATGGCCGTGACATAGTTGGTGATGGTATTAGCTGTATTGGGATCGGAAGCATCAACGATCAATTGTACATTGGCCCGCTGTAGATGCCGCAGATCTTCATCAAGGTGGGCAGGAATGACAATGGCCATTTTGATTTTTCCTTTTTTAAAAGCAGCCTCCACCTGCGCATAGGACATGGTGGTCTGGTCGATATCAAAATAATGACTGGCTTCAATTCGGGTGATGATTCGCTGACTGGTCGGATCATGCGCCTGATCCAGCAGGAGCACTCTTGAATTTTTAACTTCATTGGTGAGCGCAAATCCAAATATCAATATCTCAATCACCGGTAAGGCAAACAGAATCAACAACGTCTTGCGGTCACGCAACATGTGATTGAATTCTTTTCGGATAAAGGAGAGAAGTTGTTTCATGCCGGTTATCCGTTATTCTCCTCGTTGGGCCCCACGAGCCAATTGATAAAAGACATCATCCATCGAAGTGGTATCAAAACGCGATTTTAATTGCTCCGGAGTGCCAAGCGCCTCGATCCGCCCGTCCACCATGATACTGATCCGGTTGCAGTATTCTGCTTCATCCAGATAGTGCGTGGTCAAAAACACAGTGATGCCCTGATCCGCGGCATCATAGATGAGATCCCAAAATTGTCGCCGCGTCACCGGGTCCACACCACTGGTCGGCTCATCGAGGAACACAATCCTGGGTTCATGAAGGATGGATACGGAAAAGGATAGTTTCTGCTTCCAACCTAAAGGCAATGCCTTTACCATAAGATGGCTTTCGGCTTCCATGCCCAGGCGAGAGATCAATTCATCCGTCTTGCGACGCAGCTGACCCAAACTCAATCCATAGATGCCTCCAAAAAAGCGGATGTTTTCAATCACGGTCAGATCATCATAGAGCGAAAACTTTTGGCTCATGTACCCGATCTGCTTTTTGATTTTTTCCGTTTGCGTAGCCAGGTCTAAACCAGCTACTGTAGCACTGCCTGAAGTAGGACGCGAGAGCCCGCACAACATCCGCATAGCAGTGGTTTTGCCGGCACCATTAGCACCGAGAAATCCAAAGATCTCTCCTTCATGCACATCGAAGGTTAATGAATCCACCGCCACGAATGCTCCAAATCGCTTGGTCAGTTTTTCTGTATGAATAGCAGTAGCCCGCATATCAATGGCTGAGGAGTTGAATGAAACAATCTTCAATAGTTACAGCCGCCGACCTGACTTCTATTTCAGCCAATCCTCTTTCCTGTAGGTAAGTGGTGAGTGCTTTTTCATCAGCCTCTTCACGATGCAGCAATACATGCGC
>JBGAWQ010000026.1:0-42029 GCA_044227555.1 Saprospiraceae bacterium
CTGGTACCCCGTTGTGAATATCTGCAGGAGATAGGCGTCACATTATGAGGCAACCTGTCGGGTGATTTTGGTTTATTCCTAAGACGAAAAAAACGTTCTCATCCGTGATCGGATGAGAACGTTTATCATGTATTGCAGGGCAAAGATAGGTAATTATCTTGCCTGTGTCAAGGCTTTAAAGTTTAAAGCGGAGGCTGAAATTGTGTGTTCCGCTAAATGGATTGGTAGCCAGGTAAGCGTAATCGACAGCGAACCTGTTTTTCGAATCCTTTTTCAGGGGTACTTCAATGGTCGCTCCGGCACAAAGTCCAGAGTACACGTTGTGCTGGGGGTCACTGGGAGGTACGCCCATGTCCAGCCTGTAGCCTCCCCTCACCATGAACATCTCCCGGAAGGCGTACTCTACGCCAGCACCGATTTGGTCAACCGTAAAACTGTTGGCGGTAAAGTTACCCAGTGCTGTGATCCGGTTCAGGTCGGTGACATAAAAATCATAGGACAATCCTATGTTGAGCATGGAGGGCAATTCATACCCTGCAGCCCGTTGATCGACAGTGATCGGGTATTGCACCCCACCCTGTGGGTTGGTCGTTGGAAATGAAAGTCCTTCGCCGCTGAATTTCATCGGAGATCCCATATTGCGAAGGGAGACCCCAAACTTGAAATTATCTTTTGCTCCGGCCACATATTGAACACCTGCATCGATAGCCAGGCCGAAAGCCCCTACGTCCGCGATGTTTTCAGAAATTCCACGGATGAGGATCCCTACAGAGACCTTCTTGTCAAACGTATAGCTGTAGGAAAGTCCAATATTGAAGAAACTGGGACTATAGGTAGCCCCGGTACCTTCCGGTTGACCCGTGGTGGTGACTTCGATGTCTCCAAAATCCATGGCGGTCAGACACAACCCAAAAGCGCCGGCTTCGCCCATTTTCTGGGCATACCCAAGACTATTGAGCGTGATGCCTGTGCCTTCAAACAGCCGGGTATGGGCGATGACGAATTCATTCTGGCCAAGCCTGGACAAGCCTGCGATATTGATTTGCATCGCTTCGACTCCATAGGCCATAGAGGTACTCATGGCATGAAGTCCTGCATTTCTGGCCCAGGGATTGAGCAACAATTCGTATCCACCTGCTTCTCCCTGACGATCCGGATTACCGGCAAAGGATAGAGAGGGAATCAATACCAATGCACTGAATACGGTATATACTAAACATCTTTTCATACGATCCTTTCTTTCGGCATAGCTGGTTTTGAAAAAGTATTATCTGTCTTTCGTTTTGATCCTTTTAGAGGCCACTGGGGTCAAACTGACGGCTTACGCCAAACCATTTAATCACCCGTTCACCCAATCCTTCGGCATCCACATGGATCAGGTATACTCCACTTGCGATCGGAATACCTGCAAAATTCTTGAGGTTCCATTCCAGATCCGGTACAATCTGGTTGACGGCTACCGGAGGTGAAGTGCGTGGTGGTGAATTCGGCTTCCCTTGTTCGTTCCGGGTATATTGGCGGATAAACCTGCCGTCAATAGAGTAAATCGTCACTACACATTTGGCGGGAAGGTTGGTGATCTTGACCGTATTGTCATACGATGATGCTTCATACTCACTGTATGCCAGGTATGGATTAGGCACCACGTTGATTTCGGCCAGGGCATCAGGAATCTGCTCCTCGGTCAATTCCTGGGCGGAAACGCCAGAGAACTGGATGCGGTAGGCAGGATAACTATTGAACTGACCATTGCCCGCAGCAAGCTGGTATGGATTGTCCACCCTCAGTTTGATGGTCACATCATTAGGAATGATCCCTTCATTCAAAGACAACAGGGAGATCGTAGGATCATCTACTAATAACGGAATGGCTGTCCAGGTGATTTTGGCCAATTGCCTTGCTTTGAGTGGTACGCTAGTCCGGTCGATATCCTTACGAATCGCGGCACAGCCATCGTATTTCTCCCTCGTCACATAGATGTATTGTTGTCCCCCTATAAACAAGTCATAAGGTGTAGGTGTAGCTGTGGTTGGGCCAATGATAATAGCACTTGGATTCCAGATCATGTCATACCCTTCTGTTCCTGCGCCAACACCTTCAGCGAAAATATCGCGATAGACAGAGTTTTCACCAAAGAAGATATTGACTCGCTGACCGGTTTCGAGGTCAACGGCATATCCAGGGAACCATCCCATACCTGTCATTGGATCTCCATCCGGATCAGGGAATCCATCACCATCATGGTCATATTTACCCACTGAAGGTCTGGCCCTGGTGGTAAAGTTTTTCTTGTTGCCTTCTGTTTCCAGACCAACCCCTGGCTCAACGGTAGAGTAGTGATATTGATTGGCTGTTTCAATAACAACACAACGGCTCCATTTGGAGGTGTCCGATGTCAGGATGATATCCACGTTATTGAGGGCCTGCAATACACCTCCAAACTGCGGATTTTGTATTGCGCCGCCGGATGGATCCAGCCATGCCGGGGTGATATTCCATCCCAATGGATTTTCAGCTGGTTCTAATGGATCATAGTCCGTCAGGAAGAACGGCACAAAAGGTGCAAACTTTGAGAATGCCTGCCTTGGGTCATATTTGTAATTCGGATATTCTGGCAATTCCGTTTGTACAAAATTGGCGATTGGTGAACCTAATGCATCGTCACCAATGAAGGTCAGCCACTCTGGCTTGGAACCGTCATGATAATCGAGCGAATAGCCGATAGTTCCATTTTGATCGTCCTTCTTGTCACCGACATCATCTGATTGGCCGATGAAAACGGAAATCCCGAGGTCGGCGATCAACTGCTCATTGAGCTGAGCTAAAGATTTCTCAGAGGTATATGCATTCTCGGGTGTATTGACATTGTAGAATTTCCATCCTGTGGCAAAAGACAGCGTATCAGAAGGATGTGGATCTACAAACTCAAGGATGTAGGTACCATCTTCAACCACCAACGGATTGAACACCTGAACTCTTACAGGGCTGGCTCCGGGAGCATAGGTGACCTCACCATTATTGTTACCCTCCAGCAGCTTGTCATATTCGCCGTTAGCCAACTCAAGGAAATTCTCACCGGCACCAACGCCTTCGAGGCGGGTTACGGTAGGTCCTTCCCCATACATCCCATTGATCATCCTATAGGTTTGAGGATGAGGCAGTGGGTCATAGGTCCGAATGTTGGAGCGACCTTCAAGGTATGGTTTGCGTTGTCCAATAAGCGATATCGGGTCAAATGGTTCATACTCATTGTAGGCGTATGCAATGGCTGTATAGTAGTAATGCTTGTGGTTGACGAGGCGACGATCTTCGGAAGCAAATTGATCTTCTCTGATCTGGAAGGTATGACGTATACCTCCATCAGCACCTGCAATTTGCTCCACTGGCACCCATACATCAATATCATTTGGTCCCTTGACGGTTGACCAGTTATACAATTTAGAAATCCCATTACGCTTGTCCACCTGGAATACTAAGCGGGCTTTGGTCGGATCGCTGAGTTCACCGGTGGTGACATTACCGTTAAGCAATTGATACACCAGGTACCCTTCAAAAAGATAGTTACTATCTACCGTCCCTTCAGGAACTTCAAGACCGCGCTCTGCGTAAAGTTCATAGGCATTGTTGGAAGAAACGGGGTCATTGCTGAGCACCATGATCAGTTCGCGATCCAGTTCGATCCAGTCGAGATCCGGAGCATCCGGACCATTAGGAAGGATAAAGCAGTTATTGAAAAGCGCTTGCGCCAGATCATCTGCGGCGCGCAGTTCGTCGAGTTCCAGACAAGGATAGGTTTGATCAGGTACCCAAACCGCACCGATGATGAGTTCGTTGATAGCACCTGGATCAAGGCGGAAAGGACCGGTAGCCTGTACCGTTCTTGGGTCCATTTTACCGAGGCTGGCAGAACACATCGACCAGTCGTTATTGTCACTTGGATCACCGGTGAAGGCGTAATCAATCACTTGTGTACCCGGGCCGAGGTTATAACCACTTCCCCCGAAGGTATAGCGTGTACCATCCCTCCATGAGCCCGAGAGATAACGATAGAATTCGATGTCGGTCTGAGGATCCCACATTGCACCTGGCCATGAGCCGGCACCTTGCCTTACGTGATACGTAAAGGAGGACATACCGAGTTCAATCCGGTGGTCAATATCCAGAATGATCAGTGAATCACCTATGATTTCGAGTGTATCGTAAACATTAGGATAGTCGATAATTGGCAATGGCAGATCAGCTAGTCTAAAGGTATCTATGATCCTTTGAGGAGAGAGCGGACCTCTAAAGTAGTCAATACCCAGTGCAGGAACTTCATCGCAATACGTAGTAGATCCTGTGGTACAGTCGCAACCGGAGTCCCCATCGAGTTCGTCCTGATTGTATACATACATGAGGCTTCGGCTCGTATCGCAACCAATAAAGTCGTCTTCGGAGCAACCCAAGTCGGGGTCAACCCACATACCAAAGAAGGTACTGTCAATAGGGGTAACGGCACGATTGATGAGCTTGTACCGCATAAAGGTCATGTTGTTGATCTGGTCATTGGTCGCATAAGCGAATGCTTGCACCTGAACTTCCATACGAATCGGTCGGCCGTTGGTATTAGTGTGGCTGTTACCTGCGTCGTTGTACACCCAGAAGACAATTTCGTCCGGGAAGTTGCTTTCTGTTGGACAGCCCTTCACTTCGATGGCGGGATAATCACCTTCACAAGGATCATAGGTGCCGTTGCCATTGGCGTCGAAGAATGCACCCAATCCCTGGTTGTCACTGGGAAGGTCAAAATCATAAAACTCACTCCAGTATGGGTTGCCGCGGGCAGGATATTTTTTCAGGGATTCTGGTACAGATTCACAATCAAATGGTGTACCGCCTGTAACGGATTCATCAAAAGCGCGGATGTGATTTTTGATATCTACCCCTTTGACGATGAAAAAGCGGTCCCAGTTTTCGCAGGTATCGGAACCGGTGGTACCGATAGAAGATAGTGGGCCGGGCCAAAAGTCGTTAGAGGTTGCATTCCTGTAGGTTTGAGCGGCAATCTTGAGGTTGCCGGCATCATCAAATCCACCGAGCCAAACGGCGCCGGCGAAAAGGGATGATACGCCAGGTACTCCGAGAGCCGGATCTACAGCGGGTACGATATACTGACCATCTTCAAGATCCCACCAAACGTCACCTCCATTGAGGAGCCTGGCGCGGACGTTGTTGATCGCAAGGTCATAGGACATTGTTGCCGGAGCGCAATCAGAGCGATAGCTGACCGGTTTGTCTTTGGGTGCGATGCCTGGACGCTGATGATCGGGCTCGATCCATGCATAGGAGAGCATGGAGGAAAGCATGATCACTGAGGTGACGAGCATTCTGATTTGATACTTCATCTTACTATTACTTATTGAAATAAAGAAAGTTGTCATGTTGAAATTCAATCTCAATTAAAACTGAAGGACGGCGCCCAGGTAAATTCTACGCGGCAGGGTGAAAAATCCTGGATTGAGTTCTCCCCACTGGTAGGACAACAGGTAGTTGTCTACATCATCTGAGCGACCGGAATCTTCGAGCACCTGGATAGAGGATTGTCCATCCGGAGTCGCGAGGAAGCCGTCATCATACGCTGAACCAGAAGCTGTGTAGACCCCAATGATATTGCGGGCATCAAACACATTTTCAATCCGGAGGTAGACGTTGGCAAATAATGGTTTGCCATTTTCATTGCCTCCGATACGGAAGGATTTGTCGATACGCATATCCATGGAGAAGTTCCATGGCAGGCGTGCACCATTGATGGCACCGGTGAGACCGCTGGCACCAAAACGTTGTGGTTTCTGCTGCTTGGTGTAAGGACGGCCGCTTGCGGCATTACCCTGGATACTGATACCAGCATCTGCAAATACATCCGCGCCAAACCAGCGTGGACCATTGTACTGGTTGCCAGAGGCATACCTGTAGTCAAGATTGAGGGACAGACGATGGCGTTCATCAAATGACAGAGGTGAGAGGTAGCGGAGGTTACCGCGGCCGTTAATGTTGAGGTCTACCTGGCTGGTCGCGCTTGAACCTGTACCATCAGCAAACTGTAGGGTATACGCAGCCGTCATTTCCAGGTTTTGCGTCCTTCTCAGATCATAACTGAAGGAGAACCCTTTAACTGTACCAAAATCCTGGTTGCCATAAGAATCATACTTGTTACCAGGAACGCCGGGTACAAACAGATAGGTCTGTGACTGGATCATATCTCTCAGCTCCTTGTAATAGGCACTCAGTGTGATTGCGCTGGAGTTAGATACTTTTTGTTTGAAACCCACTTCAAAGTCAATCGTCTTTTCAGGCTTTAGATTGGGGTTGTTGGTAGGAGGTCCATCAGACCAATAATAATAATCCAGTGCTGTGGCGATGGTATTGGACGGTGGGCGCTGGACGAGAATATCATAGTGAACAAAGAAGTTGGCATCCTCTGAAATCGGGAAGGAGAATGCGAGGCGAGGCATCCAGTTGATCTGTGGCTTATAATCTTCAAAAGAACCATCGGGGTCAAAGTTGCGGCTGCGGATATTACGATTGGCTGAGTTACGCTCTACGTAATATGGATTAGGAATTTCGTTACCGAAAATTTCGGAGCCGTCATTGACCGGGCTACCTTCTGCGGTGTACCACTGGTCGCCATCACGATAGGCTCTAACTTCTGTGGAACCTTCGGAAACCACATAAATTTTCCAGTCATCCTGTACCGCGATCGGACGATCTTCATCCACCTGATCGTAGAAATCATTGGCGGTCATCACTTCGTAGAGCGAATAGGGATCGCGCAACACCTTGGTATTGGCATCATAACGATCGACGCGAAGACCCAGACGGAAGATGATATCCTTGAAGGTGAATTTATCCTGAAGATATGCGGCGCTATAGATCGGCTTATTGGCGGCTACCGGCAAAGTCCGGCGACCTTCTGCATCTTCAGCCGTAAAGAAATCATTGAAGGTCACATCATATCCCAGTTTGTTGCCGAGGTAGTCATATCCGTAGTAGGCGATTGCTCTGCGATTGGTGAGTTCTTCAGCGGCGAACATATCCAGGCTGAGGTCGTCAGGATTGAGACCATCGATATTGACATAATCATTAAGAGACTGGCCAGTGAGCTCACGTACTTTCTTATAAAACAACAAATTGGGTTGCTCTACTACGAGCGTTTGGTAGATATTGACTGGAAAGGAACCCAGTCGACCATCTATAAAAACATCGAGTGTGTCCACACCGATGATCTGTGTACTGTCAAGACCTACGATATGTGCATCGTTGGCTGCAAAACGCATATTGTTCCAAAGGTCACGAGGAGCGATAACGTAGTCACCAGTTTCTCGTTGCTCATACATCAATCCAAATTGAATATTGTGTCGCCCCTTATCAGATCCACCAGGAAAGAGGTCAAAGGAGGCATTCAGATTCCCGGTCTGGATGGTAGATTCTGATTTTTCAAAACGATTATACACTGCTCCGGTATTGGTATGGATGCCTGCATAAGCGCTATTGACGATATCAGACCAGTAGCCGTTGTATGCATAGTAATTTCTGAAGTCGATGACTTCCTGGCCAATGTTGTAGTTATTAAGGAGTGGGTTGATGGTTGATGAAGGCGTGTAGCCATTTTCTGCAAACATCTCGCCGTAACCGAAATGCTCACCATAAACCGTAGCTCCCGGGTAAAGAGGGCTAGCAAACGGACTTGTCGTGTCCTGAGCTACACCAATTACCGGCTCCCAGGTCACATCAAAATCACCAACATATCCGTAACGAAAGAGGTTGTCTTTATATCGATCATCACCTTCCTCATAGAAACTTTTTTCATACCCATACTGGAGCGTATACGAAATATTACGGATCAATGCGGGAGGAGCATCAGGATCCGGAACGCCACCACCAATACGATGGCGGAACCTACCATTGATGAAGTAACCACTATTATTTGAATATGGATTGAACTGCCAGTTGACCAAATTCCATTCACGGTTAGGGGAGAAATGATTTTTAGTATCAAAATAGTTGCCGCCCAATGTGAAATCAATAGCTTCATTGACTCTAAAGTCAAGTTTACCGGTAAGGTCGAGACGTTGATCGGCAACATTTGGCCGGGACTTAAGGAGTCGAACATCGCCTTCTTCGAGGCGTTCAATTACTGGAACCGGGCTTCCGTCGGCATTTGTAATTGGATTGGCGCCAATCCGAGCTATAGCTTCTTCTGTAGCCCTGTAGCCGCCGAATGCTCTTGGGCTTGGATCTTCCCGATCCCTATATTGGGCAGAAGCACGGAATCCGATGATCGATTGATTGGTTTGTTTGTTTTTAAGGATCGGGCCGCTGAGGTTAGCACTAAACAAGTTATAACCGTATGGGTCGGTGAGTTCAGATGTTTCAACTTCAACGGCACCTGAGAACGTCGAAGAAGGGCCTTTTGATGTCAGGGAGATCAGACCGCCTGTCACGTCACCGTAACGGGCTTCAATACCTCCGGTGATCACCTGGAGCTGCTCGATTTCAGACTGAGGAATAGGATTTGAATTGTTAACTCGGATACCATCGAGATAGTAGTCCGTAGCGTTGCTCCGGGAACCGCGGATATTGATATCTCCACCGTCAATACTGGATAACCCAGCGGTGGTGGCGGCGATGGCATTGATATTTTTTGTTGGAAGATTCCGGATTTGTTCAGCGGTCTTGATACCCCCCTGAGTAGTGTTGTCCTGCTCAATCAAAGGAACTTTATAGGCTTTGACTTCAATGACGTCAAGCAGGAGGCCGTTGTCCAGTTTGAAATCCAACCGGATGGCTTTACCGGCGAGAATGACTACGCCTGTCTGGCGTTGGGTAGGAAAACCGGTATAGCTGGCTTCAACGTCATAGGTTCCCGGATCCACGGAGGAGAACACATAGTTTCCATCCAAATCCGTTTGGGTTCCGGTGATGAGGTTACCGTTTTTAAACAGGACCACATTGGCGAAGAGGAGCGCTTCACCGTTGCTTGCGTCTGTGACTTTACCCTCCAGCGATGACTGTGCCCATGCAGCCAGGCCTATCGAAGAGAACATAGAAATGAGAAGTAGGCGTCTGATCATAAATCTTCTTTTTACCAACTTGAAGCAATGGATTATGGGTGCAATTAAGCCCACAATGTTAATAAAATATTATTGAGTAGTAACCTCATAAAAGGAGGTTCGTAAAAGAATTGACAATTATGGACGTCTCTACCCCTATTTTGGTCTAAAATAATGGGACTATTGGCGTTTGGCTGACAATATGGCACGAGGCCATTTCGTAGCAGACACAAACGAGAGTATCTGATTTATAACAGATTAGGTGTTTAGGAACAGGCGCATAACAGCACACGCTGGAAATAGACCATGACAGGATCAGAAAGGCCCCAGGAAAGCGACGAGGGCATATAGATTTTTAACTCCAGCCACAGGTTATTCAAAGAGGTACATATTCCGGTTGCGCTCCAGTTCGCGGAAGAAAGGGTCGGTCAGATCATCGATGAACTGGATGGCTTCTCCGGTACTCTTCATCTCCGGTCCCAGGCGCTTGTCCACATTGGGAAACTTCTCGAAAGAAAAGACCGGCACCTTGATGGCGTAGCCATTGAGTTCCTTTTCGAAGTTAAAATCCTTGAGTTTATGGGTGCCCAACATGACCTTGGTGGCAATGTTGAGATACGGGATTTTGTAGGCTTTGGCAATAAATGGTGTGGTCCGGGAAGCGCGGGGGTTGGCTTCTATGACATATACTTTCTCTTCGGTGCTTCCTTTAGCCAGACGGATCGCAAACTGGATGTTGATCAATCCTTTGATTTTGAGTGCGAAAGCAATCTTTCGGGCATACTCGATCATCTGGTCAATAGCGGATTGGCTCAGACTGTATGGAGGCAGCACCGCGGAGCTGTCGCCGCTATGGATTCCGGCAGGTTCGATATGTTCCATGATCCCCATGATGTGTACGTCTTCGCCGTCGCAGATGGCATCGATTTCGGCTTCTTTGGCACGCTCGAGAAACTGGTCGATGAGGACTTTGTTGTCGGGCATATGCTTGAAGATGTTGAGCACCTGTCTTTCCAGGTCATGGTCATTGATCACAATTTTCATGCGTTGACCGCCAAGTACATAGGATGGTCGTACCAGTACCGGGTAGGTCACTTCATGTGCAATGCGGACGGCATCATCTACATCATGGGCTACTCCATATTTAGGGTAAGGGATCTCCAGTTCCTTGAGCAGGTCTGAAAAGCGTCCACGATCTTCTGCGATATCCATATCCGGGAAATCGGTTCCGATGATCTTGATATCATTTTTATAAAACTCTTCCGCCAACTTGAGGGCGGTCTGGCCGCCGAGTTGAACGATGATCCCTTCAGGTTTTTCCAGTTCGATGATTTCGCGGATATGTTCCCAGTAGACCGGTTCGAAATAGAGTTTGTCCGCCATATCGAAATCCGTGGAGACCGTCTCCGGATTGCAATTGATCATGATGGCTTCGAATCCCGCCTCCTTGATGGCCAGCAATCCGTGAACGCAGCAGTAATCGAACTCAATCCCTTGTCCGATCCTGTTGGGGCCTGAACCCAGTACGATGACCTTCTTTTTCTGTGTTGGGATACTTTCGTTTTCGTGATCGAAGGTGCTGTAGAAATAAGGGGTTTGGGCTTCGAATTCGGCTGCGCAGGTATCCACCATCTTGTACGTGCGGCGAATCCCATGTTTGTAGCGCTGACGGGTCACTTCCTTTTCCTGGATGCGGAGGAGCCAGGCGATTTGGGCATCAGAATAGCCCATTTGTTTTAGTTCCCTGAAAAAATCAGCAGGGATGTCTTCAGCCAGATTGTATCGCTGGAGGCGTTCTTCCGTTTTGACCAGGTTTTTGATTTGTTTGATAAACCAGGGATCAATGAGGGTCAATTTGTGAATGCTTCTTTCTGAAACACCCAGGCGCAGGGCATCCTTGAGGCGGAAAATCCGATCATCGCCAGCGATCTCAAGTCGCTCCATGATATCGGAGGTACTGATCCACTCCTTCATATCGGCGCCAAGGCCGGTACGATTATTTTCAAGCGATTGACATGCTTTCTGTACGGCTTCCTGGAAGGTGCGGCCGATGGCCATCACTTCGCCGACTGATTTCATCTGCAGGCCGAGTGAATTTTCGGATCCATGAAATTTCTCAAAATTCCAGCGGGGCATTTTAACGATCACATAGTCTAATGTGGGTTCGAAACAGGCGCTGGTGGTTTTGGTAATTTGGTTTTTGAGTTCGTCAAGGTTATACCCGATGGCCAGTTTAGCGGCGATTTTGGCTATAGGATAACCGGTGGCCTTGCTCGCAAGTGCAGAGGAGCGGCTTACCCGGGGATTGATTTCAACGATGATGAGTTCTTCTGTCGCCGGGTCTTGCGCAAACTGCACATTACAACCACCGGCAAAATTGCCCAGGGACCGCATGAGCTTAATAGCGAGGTTCCGCATGTGCTGAAATGCGGTGTCACTCAGCGTCATCGCGGGAGCTACCGTGATGCTGTCTCCGGTGTGTATGCCCATGGGGTCCAGGTTTTCCACGGTACAGATGATGACCACGTTATCGTTTTGGTCGCGGAGCAATTCCAATTCGAACTCCTTCCATCCCAGTACAGCTTTTTCTACCAGGACTTCGTGTGTGGGTGAAGCGCTGAGGCCGCGGCGAAGGGCTTCTTCGAAGTCATCTTCCTTCATTACGAAGCCGCCTCCGGTACCACCCAAGGTATAGCTGGGACGTATCACCAGGGGGAATCCAATATTTTGCGCAGCTTCAAGACCTTCGAGAAAGGAGTTGGCGATGTAACTGGGGGCTACGTTCATGCCTATCTTGATGACGTGATCCCGGAATGCTTCGCGGTTTTCTGCAAGTTCGATCGCGGCGATATCTACTCCAATGAGGCGTACGTTGTATTTCTTCCAGACTCCACGTTTGTCGGCTTCTATAGCCAGGTTCAGGGCAGTCTGTCCACCCATGGTGGCCAGTACGGCATCAATATGGCGCTCTTCGAGGATCTGGATGATGCTATCTACCGTGAGGGGGAGCAGATAGATATGGTCTGCCGTCACGGGATCGGTCATGATCGTGGCGGGGTTGCTGTTGATGAGGCTGACTTCGATACCTTCTTCCCGCAGGGAGCGGGAGGCTTGTGTGCCAGAGTAATCAAATTCGCACGCTTGTCCTATGATGATGGGTCCGCTACCGATGATCAGTACAGAGCGGATACTACTATCTTTGGGCATCTACCGGTTGGCTTTGATAAAGATGATGGAGCAGGTCCATTAAAAAATCGGACAAAGATACGATTTGCCAAAAAAGCAGACCTCCCGGAATGATATTATGGTAAAGAAAGATGTTTTAATCACGGATTATGTGCATCCTGTATTGTTACAGGGGCTTCATTCTCTGGGATTTAGTACCACCTATGCCCCGGAGATGTTACGGGAGGAAATGGAGGCTCTCCTGCCTCAGTACCGAGGGGTGGTGATCAATACCCGATGTGCGCTGGACCGGAAGGCATTAGCAGGTGCCCCATCTTTAAGGTGGATTGCACGGTTGGGAAGTGGGCTTGATATTATCGACCTGGTGGCGGCTGAGGAGATGGGTATCCGGGTCATCAGTGCGCCGGAAGGTAATGCGCAAGCTGTGGCGGAGCATGCCATGGGGATGTTGTTATGTCTGGCTAACAAGCTTGTGTCTGCGGATCGAAATGTCAGAGCAGGGGATTGGTCACGTGAACCTCATCGGGGATGGGAGGTTGCAGGAAAAACCATCGGGATTATTGGATATGGGAATAATGGTAGTGCATTTGCGCGGTTATGGAAAGGTTGGGATGTGAAAGTGCTCGTGTACGACAAATACTTAAAGCATTTTGGGTCTGATTTGGTGCATGAAGTCGAGCAGGCTACGCTACTTCGTGAAGCAGATATCATCTCTCTGCATATTCCATTGACGGAAGAGACCCGGGAGATGGTAAATGTGGATTTTATTTCAAGATGCAAACCCGGATTTGTGTTGATCAATACCTCCCGGGGGAAAAATGTGAATTTGGCGGATGTCCGTGACGCGTTGAAATCAGGGTATATGGGTGGGGCTTGTTTTGATGTGCTTCCTTTTGAACCACCATCGAAGGGTACGGCTGAGTTTCTAGGTGTGTTTCAGGAGATATGTCAAATGGACAATGTGGTCTTCAGTCCTCACGTCGCCGGGTGGACGGTGGAATCCAAGAAAAAGATATCGGAAGTGTTGTTGAAGAAGATCGGAAATATGTTGTCCGAAAAGGTCAATCCTTGACCAATGTTCCGAGTTTTTCGCCTTGCATAATGCGAAGGAGATTGCCCGGCGTATTGATGTCAAAAACGATAATTGGGAGGTTGTTTTCCTGACAGAGTGTGAAGGCTGTCATATCCATGACGCCCAGTCCATCCCGGATCACTTTTGAAAAGGTGATCTGATCGATCTTGACCGCATTTTTATCTTTCTCGGGGTCGGAGGTATAGATACCGTCTACCCGGGTTCCTTTCAGGATAACTTCAGCATTGATCTCATTTGCCCGCAACGCTGCCGCACTGTCGGTGGTGAAATAGGGATTGCCGGTCCCTGCACTGAAAATGACGATCCTTCCTTTTTCGAGATGGCGTATGGCTCTCCGGCGGATATAGGGCTCGGCGATAGCTTTCATTTCGATGGCCGAAATGAGGCGGGTGTATAGTCCCAGGTTTTCGAGGGCGCTTTGCAGTGCCATACCGTTGATGACGGTGGCAAGCATGCCCATGTAATCACCCTGCACTTTTTCGATACCTGTGGCTTCTGCCTGAAGACCGCGGAAGATATTGCCACCGCCGATCACGATGGCTACCTCAACACCCATATCAACGATCCCTTTGATTTCAGCCGCATAATGTTTGAGTTGTTGCGGTTGGATACCAAAGGTCTGGTCGCCCATGAGGGTTTCTCCGCTCAACTTTAACAATACTCTTTTGAATCTGGCCATAGGTGATGCAGTATCTAAGTTAGGGTGCTTTTCCGGTTTTTTAAAATATTCAGGTTAAGGGGTATAAAAAAGGCGAATCAAAATTGATTCGCCTTTCATGTATCGTTTGAGATCAACCTAATTTGACGTGCTTGAATCCCGTCACGGTCAGGTCTTTGTCAATGCTCTTGAGATAAGCTTCGACGGTCAGGCTGTTGTCCTTTACAAAGGCCTGCGCAAGAAGCGTATTGTCTTTGAAGAAGCGGTTGAGTTTGCCTAAGGCAATTTTCTCAAGCATATCTTCCGGTTTGCCTTCCTGGCGAGCGAGTTCCTTGCCGATTTCGATTTCCTTTTCGATGATGGAGGCATCTACGCCATCCTTGTCAAGTGCGACGGGTTTCATCGCAGCGACCTGCATCGCTACATCTTTACCGGCGTCTTTGAATTTTGCATCAGCTTTATTCAAGCCCAGGAGAACACCTGCTTTGAAACCCATGTGGATATAGGACACCACTTGTGGAGCTTCGAGGCGCTGGTAGTCGGCCAGCTCGATTTTCTCACCAATCACCCCTACCTGTTCGGATACTTTCTCTCCGATGGTGATGTTTTGATATGGCTGACTGAGCAGCGCTTCGAGGTTGGCGGGAAAAGTATCGAGTGCAATCTGGGCAAACTCCTTCGCCAGATTTACAAAATCATCGTTTTTAGCCACGAAGTCGGTTTCGGAGCTGAGGCGAATCACGATGCCTTTGGTTCCGTCATTGGAAACCAGTGCATATACTACTCCTTCTTTGGCTTCACGGTCTGCTCTTTTGAGGGACAGTTTCTGGCCTTTGAGTCGGAGGACTTCGATGGCTTTTTCAAAATCACCGTTTGCTTCGGTCAGCGCGGCTTTGCAATCCATCATACCTGCTCCGGTCATTTCCCGGAGATTTTTGACGTCTGTTGCGGATATCGTACTCATCAATGTTGTCATTTATAGATCAAAAGTTTCTACTTCGGCAGATGGTATTGCCGGATTAGGATTTTGCTGATTCTTCGGCATGTTCCTCTTTCTCCTTACCACGCTCAGCCAGGCCTTCTTTGATGGCGTTGGTGATATAGTTGGTGATGTAGGAGATGGACTTTGAAGAGTCGTCATTGGCCGGGATCGGATAATCGACCAGATTTGGGTCAGCGTTGGTATCGACCATGGCAAAGGTCTTGATGCCCAATTTCTTGGCTTCAGCCAAAGCGAGGTGTTCGCGGCCGATATCGACGATGAATATGGCGTGTGGCAGACGGTTGATATCGGAGATACCACCGAGTACTTTGTTGAGTTTATTCATCTCCCTGGTGAGGGTCAGCCTTTCTTTCTTTGTGGTGCTGGCCAGTGTCCCATCGGTCAACATCTGCTCGAGGTTATTCATCTTCTTAACGGAACGGCGGATGGTCGCAAAGTTGGTCATCATCCCTCCGAGCCAACGATCGGTCACATAGGGCATGTTGATCTGACGGGCGCCGGCAGCGATAATTTCGCGGGCCTGCTTTTTGGTGGCCACGAAAAGGATCTTCTTACCTGAGCGGGCCATGCCTTTCATCGCGAGGGCAGCACGTTCCAGGCATTCGGAGGTGCGGTTGAGGTCGATGATGTGGATGCCTTTGCGTTCCATGAAAATATACTGGCGCATTTTAGGATTCCACTTGCTGCGCATGTGGCCAAAGTGAACTCCTGCCTCCAATAATTCCTGATATGATGGTTTATCCATGATGGATGTGTTGAAATGTTTGTGATGAAATAGGATCGATTAACGTTTAGAGAACTGGAAGCTCTTGCGTGCTTTGGGCTTACCGAATTTCTTACGTTCAACCACGCGGGCGTCGCGAGTGAGGTATTTTTTGATCTTGAGCGGTGCGCGGTGATCTGCATTGATCTTGATCAGGGCCCTGGAGATACCGAGGCGAATGGCTTCGGACTGGCCTCTGAAGCCTCCGCCGTTGACATTGACTTTGATGTCATATTGGTTGAGGACATCGAGTTCGACCAGGGGTGCAATGACGTGGGCGCTGATGTGCAATTGGGGGAAATACTCTTTGTATTCCCGGCCGTTGATTTTGATCTTACCGGTACCGTTGGAAATATAAACCCTCGCTACTGAGGCTTTGCGGCGTCCGATGGCATTGATTGTCTCCATATATGGGTCTAGGACTGAAATTGACGAATGAATAATTAAACGAGGGGTTTGGGTTGCTGAGCGGTATGCGGATGTTCAGGGCCGGCATAGACGAACAGTTTTTTGATCATGGCATTGCCGAGTTTATTTTTGGGCAGCATGCCTTTGACCGCGATTTCGATCAGGCGTTCTGGTCTGCGGGAGCGGATCTCGGCCGCGGTGAGTTCTTTCAGACCACCGGGATAGCCGGAGTAGTTCTGGTAGATTTTCACATTTTCCTTGTTGCCGGTAAATCGGATTTTATCTGCATTGACTACGATGACGTAGTCGCCGGTGTCGACGTGTGGGGTATATTCCGGGTGATGTTTGCCCCGGAGCACGGTGGCGATACGGGTAGAAAGGCGACCCAGGACCTCACCGTCAGCGTCGACCACAAACCAGCTGCGGTTGACTTCTTCCTTCTTGACGGACCGTGTTTTATAACTCAATGTATTCACAGCAATAGAATTTTAAAATGGATTAGAATTTTCGCCTTTTTCAAAGCGGGACGCAAAGGTAGGTTTTCGGGGGGCAGATTACCAAGGATTTGGCAAAGATTTCCGAAAAGAAATTGTATAAATGGTTGGTAATCAGTTATATTTTTGCACAAATATTTTATGATTGCTCCATTTTGCCCCTAAATCCCCTATAGGGGACTTGTTATTAAGAGGCCGATTGGACAATCTATTTGGTTCGCGCAACGACGCAAAAACGCAAAGAGCTCCCAGGAAAAAATCCTTTATCGCAACGATGCAAAGACCTTCTAAGACGCTTTTTTCGCGCAACGGCGCAACGACGCAAAGGCTATGCAAGGGCTATTCTAAAAAACGATGAGCAGGGGAAGAATTTTCGTCTCAGGGTAATACTTTACCCTTCTGAAGACACTTATAGAAAGAGGTTAACCTCTTATGAATAAAATACCTCCATTCCTATTATGAATGAGAATGACATTGCCCGAATCGTATTGGATATTTGCTTTGAAATCCATAAGACACTAGGTCCTGGACTTCTGGAATCCGTATATGAAGAAATCTTATGCTATGAACTGGATAAAAGGGGCTTATCGTATGAACGGCAGAAAGGAATGCCGGTAATATGGAAGGATATTAAAATGGACATCGGATATCGTCCGGATGTAGTGGTGGAAAGAAAGGTGGTTGTAGAACTTAAGTCTGTTGAAGTAATTGCTAAATCACATCCTAAAACAGTATTGACTTATGTCCGGATTAGTGGGATGAAGTTAGGTTTACTGATCAATTTTGGTGCGCCGTTCCTGAGAGAAGGAATCATCCGGTTAGTGAATAAATTATAAACTGCGCCGTTGCGGCGTTGCGCGAAATAAATCAGTGAGGGCTATCTTCCTGAAATCGAAAATGCGGAGGACTTGCTGGTCTACCAAAAGTTTGCCGGCGAGGGTGCCGAGGAATCCCAGGCCTATGTCATAGTAGAGTTTGTCTGTCATGAGCACGCCATCATCAACTGCCTTGAAGTGGTGTTCATGGTGCCAGACTTTGTAGGGTCCGATGCGTTGCTCATCAATAAAGAATTGATGGTCCTTGATCATCGTAATCTCGGTGACCCAGTCCAGCAGGATGTTGAGCATGGGTTTGATTTTGTAGCGGATCATCATGCCCTGGTACATCTGGTCCGGCAGGTCATCCAGGATGCGGAACTCCAGTTCTGGAGGGGTGATGAGGTTGAGGTTCTTTGGGGAGGAAAAAAATGTCCAGGCCTCCTCCAGGGAGATCGGAAGGAATTGTTCGAAGGTGAGGTGTTTCATTGCGGTTCGTTAAGTGCGGCTTTATATACTTCGAGGACGCGTTTGCGGGCAAACTCGTGGTCGACCATGGGTTGGAGATAACCGGGTATAAATCCTTTGATCCATTTGCGGATGTAGATCATGTCCGGGTCAAATTTCTTTTGTTGCTCCGCGGGATTGAAGATGCGGAAATAGGGCGCGGCATCACAACCGCAACCGGCGCACCATTGCCAGTTGCCGTTATTCGCGGACAGATCGTAGTCCATTAGTTTTTCGGCAAAGTAGGCTTCACCCCAGCGCCAATCGATGAGGAGGTGTTTGGTGAGAAAGCTGGCCACCACCATGCGGACGCGATTGTGCATAAAACCGGTTTCGTTGAGTTCGCGCATGCCTGCGTCTACCATGGGATAACCGGTCTCCCCTTTGCACCAGCGATCAAACTCCTCAGCATCATTGCGCCAAGGGATGTTGTCATATTTGGTTTTGAAGCTTTCTGTGACGACGCGTGGGAAGTGCCACAGGATCATCATGAAGAATTCACGCCAGATCAGTTCGTTGAGCCATTGGTCATTGAGTTTGGCGGCGATGGCGGCGAGTTCGCGCACACTGACGGTGCCGAAGCGGAGGTGGACACTGAGGCGGGTGGTCCCGTTGAGGTAAGGTAGGTTGCGGGTGTCGTCGTAGTGTTGGATGATCTTCTTATCCGGGGTTAGCGGGGGAATGTCGAGGTCAGCTTTTTCAAAACCGATTTCCTTTAGGGTGGGAAATGAAAGCGGTTTGGTTCGATACAGTTTGTCCAGGTGTTTCTCGGAGGGAAAGCGAACCTTTTTGCCATCATGGTATTGAGCTTTCCAGACTTTTGAAAATGGGGTAAAGATGGTATAGGGGGTGCCATCCGATTTGACAATTTCATCTTTCTCGAAGATCACCTGGTCCTTGAACGTATGGAATGGAATGGCTTTGCTTTTCAGAAATGTGGCTACTTCATTGTCGCGGGTAATTGCGTAGGGCTCGTAGTCGTGATTGGTGTATACCGCGGCTACTTCGTATTCCTGTGTGAGTTTTTCAAATGCAGTCAGCGGGTAACCATGTAAGACCAGCATGGAGGATCCTGCCTCCTTCAATTGCGCCTGCAGTTCGGCGAGGGTCTGGTGGATAAAGGTTACGCGTTTATCGGCTTGATCCTGGAGGGTTTCGAGAATATTGGGATCGAAGATGAAGATGGGCAGGACGGAACCGGATTGGGTCAGGGCCTGGTAGAGGCCGTGGTTATCATGCAACCTGAGGTCGCGACGGAACCAGAAGAGGGAGAGTTTAGGTTTGGTCATAGCTTTTCGCAGGAGGAATCCTGAGTTAGGTAGCTATGAATGCTAAAGGTATATTAAATGTTTAAATCCGTGGGATTTATTTACTCATTTCAAATTCAACTTGCTTCCCAAATTTCTCCGGTTGGAGATACCACATCACCAATGATGGCTGATTTTCGCAATACTTTTATTCTTGCTATCGCCTCCTCACGTCGATTGGGAAGTGGTCCTAATTGAGCTACAGGCTTACCATGGGAAGTTATGGTGATCGTTTTACCTTTTTTTATTTCTTCTATTGCACTCAGAAGATTGGCCCTTAGTTCGCTTATGGAGAGTGTTTTCATGGCCTATTTTATTTTGTACATACTTAATGTACATTTTTGACTTTTGCAATATCTGTTCTTGATGATCATTTTTCCTTCCTGCCGATAATTCGCGCTAATTCTCACTAAATAATATTTTTTGGTTGGTGAGCTTAGCGCTACACTGAGTTCATCAAATGTGTCGAACCAACAACTTCCGCCTCTAATTCAAAGAAGCCTTTATTTATAATTCTTGATGGATAATCTTTCTCATAGTAAACAACCAATACTATGAATAAAAGCGCACCTGAATATTAATTTTTAAAAATTGAAAAAACCTTAAAGGCACCTGATGATTCATCTGTGATCCGAAGACTATACCATCCTTGGTGCAGCTCAGTCAAGTTTAGTGCTTCATTTGTCCATGCCTTTATCCTTCGCATAGCTTGTCTGCCATCAACTGAAAAAACATCAACGTAGACTTCCTTGAGCATTTCGGTCTTGATGCAGAGCACATCACCAACGGGATTTGGGAATACGTTTACTATTTCTATGTCACCGGTATTTAGTTCTATGGCACTGACAAAACTACCATCTCCAAATATCTTTAAGAAATATCCTTCAATGATCCCGGGCGTAGTCGAACTTTGAAAAGCACCTACATTGATTAGGTCCCCATTTAGATCTGCGATAAAGTCGAGCGGGGCTAATTCACCTGTTACTGTAAATATTTGATTCCATTCAACTTCCTGATCTTGACTTATTTTAGTGATGTATAATTTATTCTCTGTTACAGTATTGCCGAAGGGAAGAAAATAACTAACCGCCAGGCCAAAGAAGTTTCCATCCTCATCCTGGGTCATCATCGAAGTCACAATATCATCTTTGGTGCCTTCAGGCAATAAAGGCGTGAGATTGGATATGAACAACACACCATTGCTATCTCCCATTTCAGCCATTGCATAATTCAATTCATTTTCAGGCCCACCCGATCCTGCACACCACAGTTTGTCATTCGCATAAAAGCAAGAATAGAAAGTATATATCGTATGATAGGTGGTATCGCCTACCATATATGTAAAGGTGTTTTCACCATAGGAAATAAGTTGGAAGGTTTCGTCTAAAAGTATTGTGGTTCGATTCCAAAGCGTGAGTAAATACTGTGATTCGTCTGGCAAGCTAATAAAATCCAGCACATATGTCGGAAAATCTGGTAACTCCAGTATCGCATAATTTATAAAATATCCCTCTGTATTTACATTCAGATAAACATTCCCTACCCCGATATCAAGACTTTTGTCAAAATCCAATCCGAAATTCTCCATCAAGCCCGAGGTCACATTATATTTAAAATGACTGTTGAAAATCAGATTATGATCCTCCTGTAGCAATATGGTATCCATTAATGTAATCTGATCCAGATCGGCATTCATTTTAAAGCTTATAAAAGCATCCGATTGGTCACTTAGTTTTGAGTTCGCATAAAAGACAAATTCACCCTGACGATACTGCATACTTTCAATGGTCTCAATATACATGCCTGTTATCCTGAGTGTGTCTAACTGTCTTTCCGTTTCTCCTTTGTTATTGGTGATCACTACTGAAAAGAAAGGTTGAATTCCATTATAGTTGTAGTTGTTATTCAATACAGCATATCCTTCCTCTGTAGGTGTAGCTTTGGCAGTATTCAGCTTTGCACTATTTTGAAATCGCACAAAGAGTGTGTCTTCCTGGCTAGTAGACAGGATGGTGGTCAAACACCAAAAAGTAATGAGGCACATTATCTTCTTTAACAACACTTCAGTTCTTCAAGGTCCATTGTTAATACACTGTCTGTAAAATCGACAGGAATCATAGCACACACTGGTACTCCAAAGAAATATTTTATATCTATTCGTGTTTGGGCTTCTTCAATAGGAGAACTGTAAATAAAATCAACCCCTAAGTCGATACTAATAAAGTAGTTGTTCTCTGGTATTCGTATTGGAGCTGCATAGGTGTCAATTTCATCATATATCGTACAAAGCATACAGTTTAATATGTCTGCATCCAAACAGTCACATGCATTAAAAGTCTGATTTTCGGGGACTCCACAGTCTTGAAATAGATTATAAGACCACTCAATTAGTGAATATTTATAATCAACATTAATATATTTCTTCGTCCATACCCTACCAGGACCACAATCAGGCTCAGGATAGCTTATATTAATATGATTTTGGATTTCTTCCATTGCTGCTGTAGACCCAGGCATGGCTGTTCCGCACTCATTTTCACAATCTAATTCATTGCTCAGGAATAATGAGTATACATCTGTTCCTCCCAACCAGAGATAGTATTCTTCATTCTCATCAAATATTTCTGCTTCACAGGTAATTGGAACAGAACTAGAAGTTGTTGGTATATCAAACAGCGTTTTCGTGATTATCTTAACATTTGTACCTATAATAGTATCCACATACATATCAAATGCTGCCACTTCAGCACTAGCTACAGGCCTTGCATTAATATCATTAAGCAAATTGTTATGAGCGCTTTCAAATAGATCAAGCCAATCAGAACTCGCTAGAACTGTAATTGTGTCGTTTTGTGAAAACACTGAACGCCCTTCAATTGAATTGGCATATCTAATGTTTAGCAACGCCTCTATTCCATAGACTGCCTTTTCTAAACTATAAATATTTGTTCTTTCTTCCTCCTGCTGAAGATCGTATAAATAGGATTGAAAGTCGATGAGCCAATCTATTTGCTCATTTGAGACTGATCGAAGTTCAATAGGATTATTTGCCTCTTCTTCCTGATGATAAATATCAATTTTCTTATCGCAGGAGCAGAGAGCAAAAATCATTAAAATTGACAAAATAATGCCTTGGGTAGGTGGGTAGGTGGGTAGGTGGGCTTTCATGATTGGTTGGGTTTTCCCAAATCTATTGACTTTTTCTATTAAAAACAACATTTTATGTGAATTTAATTGAAATTATTTTGGTATTGGCTGAGATTTCCCTTTAATACCTTCCATCTTTCCTGTAGGGCAGTTTCTCCAACCCATCGACTTCAAGACTGGCAAAACCGAAGTCTTCGGTGACTTTGCCGTGTAAGAGATACATGCCCTTTCCTTTGAGTGGATAGCGTTCGAGAGAGGGAGGGAAATGGGTGGTGTCGAAATATTTTCCCTTTTCATCGAGCCAGGTGCCGAAGCTCATCAGTTTGCCGTTGGAGGTGGTGACGGGTTTGCGGGTGACGTAGTAGCCGAGCATGGAGACGCGGCGGCCAATGCAGGCCTGGAGTTGGTGCGTCATAATGATCTTTTGTTTGGGGCGCTCCTGGAGGAGTTCGAATGGACTGCGGAGTGGGAAGCCGAGTAATTCGATTTCATCGAAAGCCTGATCGTAGGCACTTTCTTCAAGGGATGGAAGCGCATAGTCCACATGTTGTCCGTTGCCAAACAAAGCAGGCTGGCCTACCGCTTCTTTGGCGCGGGTGTTGTGGACGGCGTATTTATGCCACATCAGTTCGCATTTGGTACGGCCGGTCCAGCGGAAGGCGCCGATACGGATGAGCAAGTCGAGTTGTTCGCGTCCGATATCGATGCGGGCGACAAAATCTTCGAGGCTGGCATAGGGGCCGTTGCGCAGGCGTTCTTCGACGATGCGGTGGGCGACCGTGCGCTCAAGGGACTGGATGTGTATGAAGCCGAGATAGATCGTGCGGCCGTAGATATGTGTGAGGTTGAGGCTGTGGTTGACACAGGGCGCCTGGATATCCGCGCCGCACATGCGGGCTTCGTGGACATAGTATTCGGTCTGATAGAAGCCGCCGAAGTTGTTGATGACCCCGACCATAAACTCCAGCGGGTAATAGGTCTTGAGGTAGAGGCTTTGAAAACTTTCCACAGCGAAGCTGGCGGAGTGGGCCTTGCAGAAGGAGTAGCCGGAAAAGCTTTCTACCTGTCGCCATACTTCGGCGGTGAGCGTTTCGGGATAGCCGCGCTCGCGGCAGTTGCGCCAGAATTTTGCCTGCAGTTTGCGGAAGGTATCGGATGATTTTTTCTTGCCGGTCATGATGCGGCGCAGGACATCGGATTCATCGAGGTCGAGGCCGGCGAAATGATGCACGATCTTCATTACATCTTCCTGGTAGACCATGACCCCGAAAGTTTCTCCGAGATGTTGTTCAAATACGGGATGGAGGTATTCGACTTTTTCGGGAGCGTGAAAGCGTTTGATGTATTCGCGCATCATGCCGCTCTTGGCGACGCCGGGGCGGATGATCGAGCTGGCGGCGACGAGATGGATATAGTTGTCGCAATGCAATTTGGTGAGGAGGCCGCGCATGGCCGGGGATTCGATGTAGAAGCAGCCGATGCACTGGCCGGAATAGAGTTGCGCTTTGACCTGCTTGTCTTCCTTGATGGTGGCGACGTCGTGGATGTCGATGGCTTTGCCCTGGTTTTGGCGCACGAGGCTTACGGCATCCTTGATGTGGCCGAGACCGCGCTGGCTGAGGACGTCGTATTTGTGAAAGCCGAGGTCTTCGGCGTGATACATGTCGAAGTGGGTGATCGGGAATCCTTTGGGCATCATCTGCAATGCCGTGTGATAGGTGATGGGACGTTCGGTTACGAGGACACCACCGGCATGGATGGAGAGATAGTTGGGAAAACGCTCGATCATCTCGCCGTAGCGGAAGATGTGTTTGGCATAGGGGTGATGTTTGTCGTCGGCCAGCGGGGCATCGACGATGGCATCGATATCGGCTTTGGGGAGGCCGACGACTTTGCCGAGTTCGCGGATGATGGAGCGGCCTTTGAAGGTGTTATAGGTAGCGAGGAGCGCGGTATGGCGATGTCCATGGCGCTTGAAGATGTAGTCGGTGACATCATCGCGTTCGTCCCAGGAGAAGTCGATGTCAAAATCCGGCGGGGATGAGCGATGCGGGTTGATGAAGCGTTCGAAGTAGAGGTCGAGTTCGAGCGGATCTACATCTGTGATGCCGAGGCAGTAGGCGACGAGGGAGTTGGCGCCGCTGCCTCTGCCGACGTGATGGTAGCCTGCGGTCTGAGCGTAGCGGATGATATCCCAGGTGATGAGGAAGTAGGGGGCGAAGCCCAGCTGGCTGATGACTTTGAGTTCGCTTTCCATCCGCGTATTGGCTTTGGTGTTGGTCAATCCGTATCTGCGGCGGCAGCCTTCGCGGGCGAGTTTGTGGAGGAGCTGGAGGTCATCGCGCTGGGCACCGGTAAAGGTCTGGCGGTTGTTTTTGTCGCCGCAGGGGAGTTCGGCTTCGCAGTGATAAAGGAGGGCTTCAGTATTGCGGAGGATCTGGGGGTAACCCCTGAAGGCGTTGTCGATATATTCACGGCTGACCCATTGTTCGGCGGAGCTGGCACTATCGGCGGGATCGAGTTGGCCGAGCATGATATTGAGGTCTACGCATCGCATGAGCTTGTGGACCTTGTAACCGGTCTCGTCTCCGTAGGTGATAGGTTGCCATACCACGAGGCGGTCGGTGTGGCTGCGGAGGTCGGAGGTGAAGAGGCCATTGACTTCAGCGGGCATGATGCCGATATACTCGTAGGGGCGGAGGTCAGGGGGGACGTAGGTGTGGGGGCGGTAAATGATATAGACATGCTGCATCTCCGGGGGTCTTTGGGGTAGTGGGAGGTTGTCGAGGGAGCAGGCGGTGAGGAGTTCGCAGAGTTCGCGCCAGCCTTCGGCGTTACGGGCGATGCCGGTGTAGAGGTAGTGGCCGGCGGGAGGGCCGGCTTCGGGTTCGGGGGATGTGATGATGGTGGAGCGGGAGCGGAATTCGACGCCGAGGACGGGTTTGATGTCGCGTTTGCGGCATTCTTCGATCCATTCGACGGCGCAGGAGGTATTGTTGATATCCGTCAGCGCCAGGGTGGTGATGCCACGGCGGGAGGCGCCTTCAGCCAACTGTTCGGGCGACAGGGTGCCGTATTTGAAGGAATAATATGAGTGGCAGTTGAGAAACACGGGGGGATAAAGATAGTTATATGACCTATATTTAGTCATTAAATGTCTAAATATTGGTCATTTGGTTTTTAGTTGTAAGGTGATAGAGATTGGAAAGGTGGTTGGGAAAAGGTGTTTTGTAGGTCATTGGCCGTTAGAATACCAATTGGATAGAGGCAATGGATTCTAAAAGAAACAAGATTAAATCTTGAGGCTTCATTTGCCTTAAAGCAACTACACCCCTAATTTTAGCTGAGAAGTAAATTATTCATCAGTAAAAACAAACTACACCATGGAAAAACAGAAGATTCTCAGCTACGAAGACTTGGATGTATACAAAAGGTCTTATGCCACATGTATCAGAGTCATGAAAGAAATTGTTCCACATTTACCTCCCACCGAACGATTTGACTTAAAAGATCAATTATCACGTTCAAGTAAAGCTATACCACGATTGATTGCAGAAGGATTCGCTAAAAAATATCAACGGGCTGGATTTCAAAAATATTTAACTGATGCGATAGGGGAATCTAATGAAACGGCTGTGAGTTTAGCGCAATGTCGAGATCTGTATTCCAGTGATGTAAATCCTGAGATTTCAGGGGAACTCATTAGCGAATATTCAATCATTGGAAAGCAGCTCTTCAAATTACAGCAATCGTGGACGAAGTTCAATGGCCCGAAAACATGAACAAACTTCAACCTTGTTCAAAATAAGTATGTTCGCTGTAAGTTATTAGCTATTGGAATGGGTATCGGTATTTGGGTCGTAGGGCTTAGCATTACCAGAGCCTCAACCCTATAACCATCCTATCTCAATCCTATAACCATTCTATCCGCTAACAACTTTCAACCTATAACCAAGAAAAAGCGATGTCCAACAGAAACCTTGTGTCTATTTCCATTGCATTGTTATTTCCATTTGCGCTATGGAGCCAGAAAAACCCTATCGAACTGGGCACCGTGCATTGGCTCCGTTCCATGGAGGAAGCCCAGGCTAAAAGCAAAAAGGAGAACAAGATCATCCTGATCCTTTTCCAGGAGATTCCGGGATGTCAGACCTGTCAGCAATATGGGAGCGAAGTGTTGTCGAATCCCTTGATTGCCGAGACGATAGAGACCTATTTTGTGCCGTTGGCGATCTACAACAATCTGGGTGGTGCTGACGCAGAAGTACTGCAGCGCTATAAAGAGCCCGCGTGGAACAATCCTGTGGTCAGGGCGGTGGACCTGTATGGCAAGGATGTCGCAGTGAGGCTGAGCGGCAATTACAGCGCCGCGGGGCTGGCCTCCTGGATGAGCAAGGTGTTGATCAGTAACAAAGGGCGTGCTCCCCAGTACCTGCAATTACTCTCCGATGAACTGATGGCCGGACAACGAAAGACCGCAAAAGCAACGTATTCGATGTATTGCTTCTGGACTGGTGAGGCTCTTTTTGGACGAATCAATGGCGTGATAAAGACCACTGCCGGCTACCAGGATGGTAAAGAAGCCGTCACCGTGGAGTATGACCCTACCCTGCTGACGAAAGCAGATCTCGACAAAATTGCGCAAAGTCAGAAATGTAGTCTTACGGCACCGGGTTCGTTCAGGCCGGATGAAACGCCCAAATACTATTTGTCCAATAGTGGCTATAAAGTGATCCCGATGACCGAACTTCAAAAGTGTCGTGTCAACAGTGCACTGGCTGAAGGTCAGGATCCCACTGAATTTCTCTCCACCAGGCAATTGGCTTTTATGCAGACCAGCAAGAAAAATGTTGTTGGACTCAGCCTGGTTGACGGATGGACGGAGGCTATGAAAGCCAAAGGTTAAGATGACGTGGGTATACTTTGCAAAATCGCTTTTAAAATAAAACAGGGTGAAAGACAAACATGAATTCGTCTTTCACCCTGAGATTACTTAAAACATCTATCAGGATTTAGTCATCCCGGCGTTGGCCTGCACCATTTCAATCATGGTGCTGATCTCTTCCACGAGTTCGTCATTATTGCCGCTATACCCAACGGCCTTGAAATGAATTTTCTGATCCGGGCCGATGATAAATTTGGTGGGGATGCCACTCACTTTATACGCATCGACCACTTGCCTCTCGCTATCGAGCACTACATGGAAAGGATAATTATTGGTCTTGATAAAATCTTCTACCCGTTCCTTGATGTTGGTGCCGTTTTCCCAGGTATCCACGAAGAGGAACACGACATTCTGGTCTGAGGCATATTGTTCTACTGCTTTTTTCATGCCGGGGAAGCTGGCTTTGCAAGGGCCGCACCAGGTCGCCCAGAAATCAAGGACTACTGTTTTGCCACGATAGTCTGCGAGATCCACAATATTGCCGGCGAGATCCGCCAGTTTGAAAGTTGGTGCATCGGTATCCTCCCACGTTTTCATGATCTTTTCCTTCCTTAAAGCCTCAGCCTGATTTTCGAGTTGAAGCAGGTACTGATCATAGAGCTGATCTTTTGATGCCTTTGTGGTCCAGTAGTCATGGTGGAGAGCTTTCACCTTTTCGGTAGCCTTGCCATTGACGATCATCTGGTCCATAAACTTTTCAAGGTCTTGTGTACGGCCGGCTTTATCGAGGTACATGGCATACCGCTCATTCATTTCTGCTTCCTCAAACTTATTGTTAGCTACCGCGAACGATTGGTAGCTCAGGGCTTCATCATACTTTCCTTGTTTGTAGAGGATGAGGGCGTAAGTGTCGCCATACATGCCTTTCGAATTTTCCATGACCTGGGCCCACTCCTTCCTGGTGATACCTGTAGGCATGGGGTTATCGGGAGACAATGCACTGAGCGAAGCTGCGGACAGTGTGGCGGCCATATCCAGGTTGGGAGCGGGGGCATCAATGCTTTCCCCTGAAAGTGTCCACGCATAATTGTTGCACACCGATGCTTTCGTCATTGGGTCAATGATCTGGTCGACATAGCTTTTCACTTTGGCCCAGTCATTCTTACCGGCGGCATCCTGAGCGAGGGTAGAGGTCATCTGATCCAACATGCGGGTATTGTCGCGGGTGACCGGGTATTGGGATTTAAACTTATCCCTGATCTTTATTTTCTCCTCTATAGTTGTGGCTTTCGTAAAGGAGGTCAGCATATCCTCCTGGGCCATGATGGATTTGGGATATTTCTTGTCCAACTTTTTGCGAAGGCTTAGGCTGAGTGTGCTATCGCCCATATCCTTGGAAGCTCTGACCGCCTGCACGAGGAGTTCTTCTGTTGGTACATTCTGCTGTGTTGAAATACTGGTTATGTATTGTTTGATGGCATCAAGGTCGGTCGTGGACGAAGTTTTTTTAGCCGTCAGGTAATAAGCTCTTAGTACATCCGGGGATTCAAGCCAAAAAGCATTGGCCTGGGTGGCTTTGCGTAAATCTGCAAGTACGTCAGCATCATTGACCTCCATCGCCATCATGCGGGTATACATCGAACCCGCGAGGGCTTGTTCTACCAGGCCTGCGTTGGGCATCGCTTTGGCGTTCTTGACCATTCTCTGGTCGGCCGTGCCAATTTGGTTGTATTCATCTTTGACAGCGACTCGTATCCAGCTGATATGTTCGTGGAGGGCGATTGCTACTTTGATCTGAGAAGGTCTTTCAGATGGGAGCATCCCTGCATCATTGCTGACCAGTTTGGTGCCATCGAAGTAATAATAGACTACATGGAGTGGACCTTCATCTGTGGGAACGCCGTCAATCTGGATGTTTACGTTTTGTCCGGCTTCGGGTTCGCGATCCCAGGTCCAGGTCTGGGCGGATAGGAATCCTGCTGTGAAGAATGATGCGAGCAGGAGGAGTTGCTTTTTCATGGTTTGGTGTATTTTTCTATAAAGGTAGGGGAAAGGGAGCAAGGGAGCAAAGGAGCAAAGGGGGAGAAGGGCGGAAGGGCGGAAGGGCGGAAAGGTCAGATAAGCTTGAGGATGAAATGAAGAATGAAGAATGAGGAATAACGAATAGCCAAGGAGAAGGAGGCTGAATACGTGAGATAAAGCAATACCTTAATAGCAAATGCATGTAATTTTGGACCATGACAGCTACTATTGAAATCAGTTTATACCCACTGAAGGATGATTATCCGGCGCATGTGTTGCGGTTTTTGGAAAAGGTGAAGTTGCTGCCCGGCGTGGAGTGTACGACCAACGGAATGAGTACGATTTTGATTGGCGAATATTCCGGTATGTGGAAAAACCTGGGCGAATTAATGGAGCGGGAGATGGCTTCCGGTTATTCTTTATTCGTGATGAAAGTGGCGCCCGGGCGAAGGGAGTTTTTGGAGTGAAAAATGAAAAGTGAAAATGCTGATCAGGAAACAAAACAAGCCTATTTTCAGCAGAGAATAGCCAACAGGGAAGTTGAAGTAAGAGGGAATCTGGTTTATTTAATGTATGCAGAAAGCTCAATGACCGTTAGTGGTTCAAGCATGATAACAATTGAAAAGAGAAGATTGAAAGAGAATAACAAAGTCCATCAAAGAATGCAGAAATGATGTGCAGAAGAAAGGGTGTCTCAGGCAGGGTTTTGCAGAATCGTTTTTTTATAGATGATGCGGCTGATCATCAATACGATCAGCAGACCCATACCCAGTTTGATGGATAGATGCAGGATATAAAATATGCGATCGCCTACCTCATGATCATTTGAAAATAAAATGCCGGCCAGGACGGATACAACTATTGTTGTGGCAACCATGACACAAATCCAAACTTCAAATCTGAAATAGCTGGAGGCTTCCTTGATTTCAGCCTGGTACTTCTTGGACAGATATATAGCCGTCGTGATGGCGAGAAGTTTGAATATCCAATTCAAAACGATAGGTAGTTCGGGTAATTCCATTTATAAAAATTACGAACAGGAATGAAATTCAGCAAAAAAAAATTGAGTACTCGCAAGAATTTACCTTGAATACCGGATTCATTTGATCATGCTGCCCCTTTCCCCTGAAGGTTGAATTTAAGATTGGTTCAGATATGTGAGAGAATCATTACCCGCAGGTGACTACTCAGAATACCGGATCCACTTGATCATCTCTTTGATCGTGGCTTTTTTTCCATACATCAATATCCCGACGCGATAAATCCTGCCGGTCAGCCAGATGAAAAACCAAACGGTGGCGAGCATCAAGGCTATCGAAAGCACAATCTGCCACCAAGGCGGATCAAAGGCTAGTCGTGCCGGCATAATGATCGGGGAAAAGAGGGGAAAGAGTGAAGCAAAAACGGCTAGTGTTCCATTGGGATTGGAGAGGACCGGAAATAGCATGTAGAATGCGATAAGCACTACGAATACGATGGGCATCATGAGTTGCTGCCCTTCACCCATGTCTTCGTTGATCGCGGAGCCCATGGCTGCGAACAGCGAACTGTAGATAAAATATCCGCCAAGGAAGAAAATGATAAACACCGGAAGGATCAGCCACCATTTGATATTGAAAATGGCTGCGATCAATTGACTTCCTGAAAATCCCTCGAGCGATTCCTGGTCCACCTGGGTGACCTGGTTGAGATTAGACATCTGGGAATGATCAACACCCGGTAAAAATGCGGATACCACGACGAGCACAATCGGAATGAGTACAGCCCACAGTGCAAGTTGGGTCAACCCCACTCCACCTACACCGATGAGTTTGCCCAGCATCATCTCGATCGGTCGGACTGAACTGACCATGACCTCAACTATTCGGCTGAGTTTTTCTTCCATCACACTGCGCATCACCATGCTGCCATAGATAAAGATGACCAAGTACATCAGGAAGCCCATCAGCCCTCCGAGCACGGTGCCGATAAGGATATTGAGTTTCCCGGTGGCGGGCGAACCGGATGGATCATTGGCATCCAAAAGACCATTTTCAATATTGACATCGGCGCGCAGGGAGTCCAGCAAGCTCTGATCAATGTTGGAGCGCTTCATCCGGTAGCGCTCGATCTGGTCACTGAGGTGGGATTCTATGGACTCCAATAACATCAGTGAGGGCTTTTCCTTACTGAAATAGGAGGCCGAAACATTCATGGTGGCCGTGTCCTTCAAGGGCGGAACTACCACAAGCAGGTCATAACCCAGGGAACTGTAGTCTTCCTTAAGTACCGAAAGATCTTTGTCAGAAAATTTAAAGGGAAAGTCCTTATCTGTTTCGGCCATGGGTCGTATGATCCCTGTCTGGTCCGCAATCACCACATGCTGGTCCGAGTTATTCCCCGCATTCATGATAAACCCTACCAGTACTGAAAACAAGGCGATACCTATAGGGGTCAACAAGGTCGCAAGGATGAACGATTTCTTTTGCACCCGGCTGAGATATTCTCTGCGGGCCACGATCCATATTTTACTTTTCATGCGCTACACCTTTGACCTGCGTGATAAAAATTTCATTGATGGACGGTAGAATCTCGTGGAAGGCCTGGATCTCGCATCCCGACTGGATGAGATACTGCAACAAGTGATTTCCGGTATGATTGGCGGGTATCCGGAAAACAGCGGTATGATCCTCTGTCTTCACCAATTCGAGTCCACCACTAAATGATTGGGGTAATGCTCCGGCATAACTTACCCGGAAGAGATTCTCTTTATAACGGCTTCGGATTTCCTTTACATTACCCATCAGGATATTTTTTCCGTGGTTGATCAGGATGATGTTTTCGCACATTTCTTCGACTTGTTCCATACGGTGGGTTGAAAACAGGATCGTCACACCGTTGTTGCGCAGGCGATATATTTCATCCTGGATCATCTGGGAGTTGATGGGGTCGAGTCCGGTGAAGGGTTCGTCGAGGATGATCAGGGATGGATCGTGGACAATCGTGGCGATGAACTGAATTTTTTGTTGCATCCCTTTCGAGAGTTCTTCGACTTTCTTGTGCCACCAGTCCAGGGCTTCGAAGCGATCGAGCATGATCTTGCATTTGCGGGAAGCTTCGGCGGCGGAGAGGCCTTTAAGCTGGGCGAGGTAGATCAAATGTTCGCCCACTTTCATTTTCTTGTACAGACCGCGTTCTTCTGGTAGATAGCCCATCTGGGATGGGTGTGATTTGTTGAGCTTTTCGTTGTTGAAATACACCTGTCCGCTATCGGGTCCTGTGATCGTGGTGATGATGCGGATGGTGGATGTTTTACCGGCGCCATTGGGGCCGAGCATGCCGAATATGGTGCCGGGTTCGACGTCGAAACTGATTTCATCGACGGCGGTGTAGTTGCCGTAGCGTTTGGTGACTTTATCTAGTCGGAGGATTGGGTTCATTGGGGGATAAAGATGAGAAAAAAGGGCTAAAAGGGCTAAAGGGGCTAAAGGGCTAAGGGGCTAAAGGGCTAAGGGGCTAAAGGGCTAAGGGGCTAAGGGGCTAAAGGGCTAAAGGGCTAAGGGGCTAAAGGGCTAAAGGGCTAAGGGGCTAAAGGGCTAAGGGGCTAAAGGGCTACTTCGGGCAGAAAGTCCTATTCCGGGGCGAGTTTGATGCGGAGGCCGTCGATGCGGGTGTCTACGCGGATTTGGCAACAAAGGCGGGAGTTGTCTTCGGTGGAGTAGAGTTTGTCCAGCATCTCTTCTTCTTCGTCCGATTTGTCGCCCAGGACGTGATCGCTCAGGATGTAGACATGGCAACTGCCGCAGAGGGCCATGCCACCACATGTGCCGAGGATGGGCAAGTCGTTGGCTTTGCAGGCCTCCATGACATTCAGGCCTACGTCGGTTGGTATTTCGAGCGGGAAGGAATTACCATCATGATCGATGACTTCAATATGGACCATTCCGGTATCGGGTGTATTCAAGGTGTTGCTATTGAGGGGGCAAAAATAGGGAAATGGAATTTTGATCTCGGAGCCCGAGGAGCATTTTGTTACTTTTTTCATCGCCAAAAAAGTAACCATAGTTCGACCTGCTAACGCACAACCAAGTGCTACAGCTCACCAGCCAAAGTCTAGTCGCTCCAGAAACTCACCTACGCATCCTGCTTTCCCAGGGTTTTCTGCCAGCTTTCTCGCTTATTCGTATTTCAAATCTTGTTTCTTGAGTTTGAATATAACCCATGTGACTTGCTATGCCCTGAAACAAGTCATTCGTGGAGTTCGAACAATCTGGAGCGACATGTTTCTCTTATGTCAAGGTTAAGTTCTTGATGCTTCAGTGCAAATTATTTGGAGAAATGATGCCAATCCCCCTAACTTAGTTAAATCTATCGGTTTGCTCACCAGGCAAACGAAGTATTACTTCACCAAATTGAAAACAATTCATGCTTGCCAAAACACACATGGCGGCGTTCAGCGATCTGTACGTCCGCATCTTGTTTCTCCGGGATTTCATTTCCATCGACAGAAGTTATCAAGGTTTCAATAGTATATCTAAAGGTTCGGGTTTATGAAGTCTGCGCATCCGGCTTTTGCCCATATACAGGCATCTATTTTGACTATTCGGAATCAAAAAGTGATGTTGGATCGGGATCTGGCGATGCTATACGGTGTTGAAACCAAGAGATTAAACGAGCAAGTCAAACGAAATAGCAGCCGCTTTCCGATTGAATTCATATTTCAATTGACGCGGGAAGAAAAAGATGAGGTGGTCGCAAATTGCGACCACCTTCAGTCTCTCAAATTTGCAAAGACCAATCCCTATGCTTTTACAGAACATGGTTCCATAATGCTTGCTTCTATCCTTAACAGCGACGTGGCCATCTCGACCAGTATCGCCATTGTCAAGGCTTTCATAGCAATGCGGAAATTAGCTATGGAACATGAGTCGTTGGGTCGCAGGATTGATGCACTTGAAAAGAAATATGATTCCACATTTGCTTCGGTGTTTGCCGCATTAAGGAAACTCATTGAAGTGCCCTCACCTGTGCGCCGTCCCATTGGATTTGTCCCTCATAAACCCATGAAATGAAAACCTGATACATTACTATCACTTCACCAAACTGAAAACAAATCATGCTTGCCAAAACACACGCGGCGGCCGTCCATGGCGTGGACGCCCGCATTATTGAAGTGGAGGTCAACTCCGGAGGAGAAGCGGCACAGGGACAGCCTATGTATTTCCTGGTTGGATTACCTGACAATGCTATTCGGGAAGGATGGCAGCGCATGGAAGCTGCGATCAAGAATATTGGTTACCGACTTCCCAGATGCCGCATCGTGGCCAACCTCGCTCCTGCAGACATCCGAAAAGAAGGTGCATCCTACGATCTGCCGATCGCTACTGCCATTGCTGCAAGTACAGGGATGATCTCGCATGAAAAGATTGACAAGTATATGCTGGTCGGAGAATTGTCGCTGGATGGTACTATCCGGCCAGTCAAAGGAGTATTGCCAATCGCTATACAGGCACGGAAGATGAAGTTTGATGGATTGATTGTGCCGGAGGCCAATGCGCGCGAAGCAGCTATCGTCAATCAGCTCAATGTCTATGGAGTTAAAGATCTCTCTGAAGTCTTTGATTTCTTCAATGAGATGAAAGCCCTGACCCCTTATCAGTATGATACGCGGGAAGCATTCCAGGAAGCGCAGGACAAGTATGCATTTGACTTCTCCGATGTCAAGGGGCAGCAGAATATCAAACGGGCATTGGAAATCGCCGCTGCTGGCGGACACAATGTTATCTTGATTGGACCTCCAGGCGCGGGTAAAACCATGTTGGCCAAGCGGTTGCCAACGATCTTGCCACCATTGATGTTAAATGAGGCCCTGGAGACAACGAAGATTTACTCTGTTGCGGGAAAGTTGCCGAAGGAATCATCGCTGATCACCAGCAGACCGTTTCGGTCGCCGCATCATACGATCAGTGATGTCGCGTTGGTAGGAGGTGGATCTACACCCAATCCAGGTGAAATATCATTGGCGCACAATGGGGTGCTATTCCTGGATGAGTTACCGGAATTCAAGCGATCGGTTTTGGAGGTGCTGCGGCAGCCTATGGAAGAGCATCGGGTGACGATATCACGTGCTAAAGTAGCGGTGGATTATCCGGCCAATTTTATGCTGATTGCATCCATGAATCCTTGTCCTTGTGGATTCTATAATCATCCGGAGAAAGAATGTGTGTGTGGTGCAGGTGTGGTCAAGAAATACCTCAACAAAATATCGGGGCCTCTATTAGATCGTATTGACCTGCATGTGGAAGTGACACCAGTGTCGATCGATGAGTTGTCAAAATATGAAGTGGAGTCGGAGAACAGCGCTTCTATCAGGGAACGGGTGATCCGTGCACGTCAGATTCAGGAAGAGCGGTTTCAAAACATGCCGGGTGTCCATAGCAATACGTTGATGCCGAGCAACCTGGTGCGGGAGATATGTCAGATTGATGCCGCAGGGTCTGCCTTATTAAAAACGGCCATGAAAAAACTGCAATTATCCGCGAGGGCGTATGACCGGATTTTGAAAGTGTCAAGGACGATTGCGGATTTAGCTGGCAGCAAGGATATAGAGATTCCACATTTGGCAGAGGCGATACATTTTAGGTCACTCGATAGGGAAGAGTGGGCAGGGTGAGGGAAGCGAGAGTGAACGAGAGTAGTCGAGAGTATACGAGAGTGCTCGTGAGTATACGAGAGTAGTCGAGAGTAGTCGAGAGTATACGAGAGTAGTCGAGAGTAGACGAGAGTAGTCGAGAGTGAACGAGAGTTGGCGGGAGTTAACTTTCGTATACTTTCGATAACTCTCGATGATTTTCGATCAGGAGGGAGAAAAACGAAAATTATTCAAAGATCCGGTCACATATTGGTGTTTTCAGGACACCTATAGGGAAAACCTGATGCCTCACCTTAAAAATGCTTCACTATGTATTTAGCGCTTGCACATACCAAACTCGATGCGTATTCATTGGCTAGAAAACTGGTTCTGGAATGTTACCAATTGTCCAAAAAATTTCCTGATTATGAGAAGTTTGGGTTAGTGCAGCAAATCAGAAGAGCGGCCACATCGGTATCCTTAAATATAGCAGAAGGAAGTTCCCGTCGCACAAAAGCAGAACGCCGCCGGTTTTATGAAATCGCCCGAAGCTCTGTAGTCGAAATCGATGCCATCCTGGACGCTTGCTTCGATCTTCAATTTTGCAATAAAAACGACATGGACCCTACAGGAGTGATGATCTCCAGATGTTTCAAAACCCTCACCGGTTTGATGAACGCGAATTAAGAAAAAACCTGTACACTCTCGACAACTCTCGACCACTCTCGTATACTCTCGTTAACTCTCGACAACTCTCGACAACTCTCGCTAACTACCGACAACTCTCGACAACCCCATTTAATTACCCTGGTTCATTAACCAACTGCAAGTTGCATGTACTCCGCTCGTAAAAGCGCCTCAGCGAACGGGATGATCTATGTGAATATCCCCCGGCCTGTTGAGGGAAGAAAGTCCTCCCCTCAACCGTGCTTTTGAAAAGGCCGAAGTATTGCCAGGAGGCAAACCGTATCCAATAGCATAGTGTCTCCAGATACCTGGATTATTACCCCATCGCCACAAATTCTTGCCAGATTGATGCCAAAAGGACTAGCGTCTGATTTGGAGCTACCCATTTTTCCACTCTTAATTATTATCTTTATTACCATCTCCCTCTACCTCGCTCTGCCCTTTAGCCTGATACTCACCTCATATGGTATACATATGTTAACTTTGTATTATGCGTTATCTTTTCTTACTTTTTATGTTAGCGGCCTGGGGAGCGGGCCACAGCCAGGGGAGCGGCTTTACCTTCAGTTATACCGGACCCAACCAGATCCTGGTCGGACCTGCCTGTGAAGCCCCGCTGCAATGGGGTCATCCCAATACCCCTACGGTCACCAGCAATATCCCGGGTGGAGTGATTGTGTCCTTCACCATCTACTCCATCAGCGGGGGTTACCAGATTGGGGACCTGATCCCGGGTGGAACCACAGTTACCGTTTTTTATCAGGCTGTAGATAATTTCGGCAACTCTGCCTTGTTTGGCTTTACAATCGCTTTCATTGATGTACTGCCTCCTGTCTTTGATCCTTTATCTCTTCCCCACAATATCACGGTTTCATGTACCACCAATGTCCCCCCACCTGCCAATGTAGAAGCAACGGACAACTGTGACAATGACAATGCCAACCTCACCATCACGCTGACACAAACCAATAACGCTCAACTCTGTACCGGCGGCCCCATCATCCGTACCTGGGTCGCTGATGATGATCTGGGAAACACCGCGTCTTTTGTACAAACCATTACCGTCACTCCGGATAATATCCCCCCTGTTATCACCAACAACCTGCAGAATGGTATGGCTCCCTGCAGCACCGCCATGGCCCAATACACCACCTGGCTCAATACGCAACGCGCCAACTTCTCTGCCACAGACAATGGATGCGGTCTGATGTCATTGACAGATAATGCACCTTCGCCTGCCATCATCACTTCGTTTTGCGGAGCGATAGATGTCACGTTCACTGCCAAAGACAACTGTAACAATATCAGTACGGTCGTCAAGACCTTTACGATCTTCAATAATGTGGCTCCAGTCATCACCACCCCTGCTAGTGGTGCCAGCGGCAATTGCAGCCAGAGCAATATCAACCAGATCTTCAATAACTGGATTGGGTCACATGGCGGAGCAACAGCCACCGATGACTGTAGCTCTATTTTCTGGACGACCTATCCGCCTTCGCCTTCTATCCATGATACCTGTGATGCAGAGATACCGATCCTTTTTATTGCCGGTGATGGATGTGGTAATTATGATACAACTGCGGCAAGCTTTATACTGACGGATGACACCCCTCCGGTGATCACTGCAGATCCGGCGACCATGGTATTGAGTTGCAGTAGTGCAGGAATTGATTCTACCCTGATGGATTGGTTGGTGGAGGGTGGCCATAGCGCGGCACATGACCTATGCACGAGTGATGCTGACCTGGTGTTGGGATATAAAATCGGAGGCGCACCGTTGACCCTCGAAGAAGTCCTCGAGGCCTGGCAGGATTCCCTGGCCGCGGGTTGTAAGGACAATGTCCTGATCGGTGGTCTGGGTATCAACAATGTCAAAGGATACCTGGCTTTGGAATTTACCTACACCGATAAATGCGACAATGAAGTAGGCAAGACCGGATATTTTGGCATTACGGATAATGGTCGTCCCACCTTTGTCACCATGCCTATGGACACCGCTCTGGCCTGCGCTCAGAATGGAAATTGGGAAACCGATTTTGAAACCTGGTACAACACTGCCGGCAATGCCACGTATATGGATCTGTGCAGTGCTGTGACCGTCTCCGGTAATATCACAGCTGATAGTGCGATTGCTTATTTGGCGGCAGCATTAGATACCGCGTGCAATCAAGGGGTGGAAGTGACGATTCAGTTTACGTTGACAGACGATTGTGGCAACCGCAGTCAAACCAGTCCATCGGCTACTTTTAGTCTGCAGGATACACTTGCTCCTACCCTAGTCACTCCGGCAATGGATGTCAATGCCATGTGTTCCTCTAATGCCCAAATACAACTCGAAGCCTGGATCGACACCGTAGGAGGTGCAAAAGCTACGGATGGATGCAGCGCTTTGTTGTGGGGCTTCAGTTGGGTAGACACCTCAGGCACTTTGATCAACGGCGTGCCTGGTATAGGGCCTTATCCTGAATTCAGTGGTATGGATTGCATGAGTGGGATCAGCGTGATTTTTACGGTATCGGATATCTGTCAGAACAGTACTTCTGATACGGCAAGCTTTTCTTTGATCGATACCCTACCTCCGGACATCATCTTCGTGGAGGATACGATACACCTGGTTTGTCATGATACCATCCCTTTGATCATACCTGAAGTAACCGATGGATGTGATCAAAATCCTGTACTCACTTATGCGGACAGCGTTAGTGTTGATTCCTGCCTTGGATTACCTGTGCAAATTATACGCACGTGGAGTGCCATGGATGCTTGTGGAAATGTAGCTACTGCAGAACAATATTTTTTCAGACTGGATACCATTCCACCGACTTTCGAATTGCCGACGGGCAGTGTTTCGTTTTGTAGCGTTGACAGTCTGGTGCTGATCAATGTGCAGGACAATTGTGATCCGGCTCCAGTCACCACCTGGGATGATCAACTTACGGGAGAGACATGCAACCGGCTTCTCACCCGCACGTGGATCGTAACAGATGCTTGTGGAAACGAAGCTACAGCCATTCAGCAATTTGATCTGAGTGACACCTTGCCTCCGGTCATCACCTATTCGCCCGGACACTTTGTGTACACTTGTAGTGATACCTCGGGTGATCTGCAGGAAGCCTATGAGCATTGGGAGGATTCGGTAACGATCCTCGATGGATGTTCTGAAGCCAGCTATTTTATTGCCATCCCCGGCACTTATGATCTTGCAGATACTTCAACCTGGCCCGGCACGGCGATACCGGATTCTGTATTCCTCACTTGTGATACTGACGTGCATGTGGAAGCGGATCTTGTCGTGTATGATGCCTGTGGCAATGCTGCGGTTGAAGCCATCTCTTTTTCGGTCAAGGACACCATACCTCCCTCATTCCTGAATTGTGAAACCCTCATCTCCGTGCTTCCGGACACACTTACTTGTACGGGGCTCGTCACACTGAATACCCCTGATGTTGAAGAGATTTGTTTTCCGGATAGTGTTCATATCTACTTGTCTATCGATGGGGGTCCTTCCTTATTGATGGATACTGTAGCTTCCCTGGATACCATATTAGCAGTAGGTATCCACCAGGCGATCTGGACGGCTTCAGATTGTAAAGGCAATGCCGGAACCTGTAAGACTCAAATTGAGCTCATCGATGAAAATGCGATTGCGCTTACCTGTCCGCCAGATACTCTAATGTTTTCCTCAGCCAGTGTTTGTGATACCAATGTCTGGATCTATCCTCCACTGACCAATTTTGGGAAATGTTCGGGGGGCTTGTATTCGTTGCGATATGTGATTGAAGAAGGCGCGGTGCCGGACTCTGCCTTTTTTGAATCTGCCACAGACAGCATATTGGTCAATATCATCGCCGGGGTGCATCCGGTGTATCTGATCGCCCGGGACAGCACCGGAGATATTGATACCTGCATCTATATTATCGAACTGCGCGACACTTTTCCTCCTGGTATAGCTTGTCAGAATGACACCCTTTGGCTGCATCCATCAGGTGCAGAGGATATAGACCTCAACACCACACACCTCCTCATTGGAGCAGCCGATGCTTGCGGCATTGATACCGTGGTGTACTTTCCGCCGTCGGTCAACTGTGCATCCAATGGGCAGGATCTGGACATCATGCTCGTGGCTATAGATCCTTCCGGCAATACTACCGAATGCCAGGCGACACTTCACGTTGAAACACTACCCTTGAAGCCTTTGTGGGAGCGACAGCTCTGTGATGACACATTACGTTTGTTTGCCAACATCCCACCCGGACCTTCGGCCAATTATACGTTTATGTGGACGGGCCCTAATGGATTTGTTTCATCAGAAGAAAACCCGGTTATTCCGGAATCGGATACCACCAACAGCGGCGCCTATTTCCTGACTATCCAAAGTGAGAGTGGTTGTACATCCAATGGAAGTGTGGATATCATCGTTGAAGTCCTGGCATCACCGGAGGTCACCATCTCCGATGATACGATTTGTCATGGAGACATGATTGAACTTCACTCCCAATCTTATGCAGGAAGTGTGACCTATACCTGGTACCGCATCAACCAGGCTCAGGATACCATTGCTATTGATACTACCACCGAACCTTCATTGACATTGATTCCGGAAGAGACTGGAAGTTTTATCTATTATGCAGTTGTCACCCAGGATACGTGTACCTCTGCGCCGGGTAATGCTGCGAGCTTGTTTGTTGCGCCTGTACCTGTTGTATCTATTTTGGATCCTGCCGGTTTCCTGTGCATAACAGATACTTTGTTTTTATCTCCAAACGAAGTGATTGACTCATTAGGATATCATTGGACAGGTCCTGAGGGATATGCATCAGATGTAGCCACACCTGCGGGTATTCCGGCTAATAGTCTATTGCCCGGAGATATATTTACCCTTACTGCTTCAACGGCTTATTGTACTTCGATTCCTGACAGTCTTTCCGTGCCACTGCAACTACCTCCGGCCACTCCGGTCATTGTTGGTGATTCACTGGCTTGTGAAGAGGGTTCATTTTTCCTGTCTACAACAACCTTTTATGGTTCGTATGCCTGGATTGACCCTCAACTACAATTGACGCTCACAGATTTTGATACGCTCTATATCAGTCCGGCTACGATGGACCATACCGGGGATTGGGTGGTCATCGGGTACGAAAATGGTTGTCCTTCCGACACATCATCCGCATTTGCGATCCGGGTAGATACAGCGATCCAGATTGAGGTGATCGCACCTACTGTTGCCTGTGAAAACGATATTATTCAGTTATCTATTGATCCACCACTCAACGGAACCTATGCATGGTCCGGGCCAGGTGGATTTACTTCCTTTGATCCTGCACCATCGACGCCTGCGCTGGCTGGGACATACAT
>JBGAWQ010000027.1:0-42001 GCA_044227555.1 Saprospiraceae bacterium
ATTTTCTTCAGGTTAAAATTGTTTTTCTTCGAATTGACCGCTCTGAACTTGGTGCCATCCAGGGCCACAACCTTACGACCCAGGAAACCTCCCTTATTTAAACCGGCCACAAAATGCCGGAAGGTATTCCGAAACGCCTCCGGATGATCAGCCCGGAATCCTGCTATAGTGCGGAAGCAGGGTCGAAGGCCTTTGAGCAACCACATCAATTCAATATTACGCTCACACTCGCGCTCCAGCAGACGAGAGGTGCGGATGCGATTGAGATATCCGTAGATATACAACTTGAGCATATCCGCTGGATGGTACATCGGGCGACCATCCTCTACAGGCGAATGCTCCATGAATCCCAATTCTCTCAGCGGCAGCGAATCAACGAACAGATCAATTATTCTCACTTCCGCATCTTCTGGAATGATTTCATCCAGGCGCTGTGGAAATAAAACGGCCTGATTTCGGTTAAATCCTTCGACGTATTTCATAATTGAAGAATTAATTCTTCAAATTACGAAATCCAGCTTGTATTACCAAAATAAAATATGTAAATATTGGGTGAAAAAAGGGGTTATTGCACAGTCTGACGGTCCAGGATGCTCGTAGGCAGGCCGACTCTGTTTAAGCTGTCTCCGGGGCTTCTTTGTCCAAATTTACGCCTTCATTCTCAATATGGAAAGCCCTGCTTATGAGCATCTAATGTTAGATGACGTTTAGATTTTATATTACAGGTATTCATAGGACTGGATCGTTGACCTGTGCTCATTTCGCCATGTTGTTTTGATGCTTTTCAATTCATTCTGTTCAATGGTGGTTATGGTAACAATATTTGCTTCCATCTTTTCGACTGTCTCAATGATCGTCTCATCATCGGGATATTCATACTTGGTGATGCTCACAAGCTCAAAATCAGGACCTTTAGAGGTAAGATAATATTCATGTTCCGAAACAAGGTTGCCATCTTCATCAATCCGGATCAATTGCTTTATCGATTTGAGAAATGGCTCATTTCTTTCTTGTGTAATGATGATAAGCGAATCCGAATATTGGATTTTCCTTACGCTTTCATGGTCTTTAAAATCCTTTGATTTGGATTCTATCATCCTGCCTTTCCTATACTTGAAATCAATGGTCGTCTGACCAAAACCTTTGGAATTATAGGTCTTCCTGACCAGTTGGTTGTTTTTGTATTCAAACAGTATGCTCCTGCTTAATTGGCCATCATCCCTGAATTCAACCCTTTCGATGTTTCCCAATTTGCTATAAATTAAGATAGAATCCAGTCTTACTTCTTCCCAATCAAATAATTGTCTCGTCTGCAAAGAAAAGGTATCACTAAGGATGTGAAGTGTGACAACCCTGTCAACTTCATGGCTGCCGTTCAAATCATGCTCAAAGCTGTAACGCTTGTTACCGTAATTGTAAAACGTTTTGGTAAGCCTCTTTTCTACCAATGTATCCCCTTTGTAATTCTCGAGGATCTGAGCAAAAGAACTGCAACTTAATAACATGCCGATTTCCTCTTCCGGTGAGCGTGATGCTCGAAAGGGGTTAGAAATATTTTGCGAATACAAAATATTTATAGGTAAAAGAAAGAATAAAAGCAATTTCATTTTTCAGTTTATGGCATCTAACGACTAAGGATGCTCGTAGGCAGGCCGACTGAGTCTTGGGCTGTTTCCGAGGCACCTTTCTCCAAATTTACGTTTTCATTCTCAATGCGGATAGCCCTGCTTATGAGCATCCGATGTTATGCGTTGTTTGCATTAGTTTAAGCTACATTCTTCTGTTGATTAACTTCACTTCCTTTTCCAACTGTGCAATCATGCCATGAAACTTATTTGCAATAATCCCATTAGGGTCAATGATAACATATTGGGGAACACCCATTAGAATCTTACCGTCTCCGCCATCTGATAATGCTAAACGATAGGCTACTTCATCCTTGCCATCACCTGCCCAGAACTGTGATTCATGAAATTTATCTATAACTAAATAGTCTTGCCATGTTTCTACATCTCTGTCTAAGGATATGCTAATAAACACTATCCCCTCATTCGCTGCGAACTTGGATTTTAACTCCTTATACTTGGGCCTTTCTTTTATACAAGGGCTACACCATGTGGCCCATAAATCGATAACAACATATTTTCCAGCAAAATCAATAAGAGTAAAAGGTGAATTGTCAAATCCTTTATACGTAAAATTAGGGCAGACTTGGCCTTCATGCAGGATTTGAAGAGCGGAATTGGCATTACCAAAACACTCCAGCTTAACCCATTGACTTACCTTTTGACCGTCCATGATTTTTGGATCCTCTCCCCGTGATAAACTTAATCCAAAATCATTACATGCTCCCAATTTATTCCTATTCAAAAGTTTACATATCCCACGATTAGTATAAAGTGAGGGGTATTCCGAGTTTAAAATTTCGAGTTTATCAAAATATTGGATAGCTGTTGAATAATCTCCGAGCTTAAAGAAACTCATCCCGATGGAGTAATATGAAATTTGATCGTTACTGTCTATAGAAATACGACCTTGATAAAAGGCAATTGATTCACGAATACTATAGTTTGTGCTATCTATACATGTAGATCGAAGTTCACCTTGCCCGCATATGCTTGAAAGTAAAACCCAATTTAATAGAATTGAAAAAAGAATCTTCACTATTTTCATTCAATTTTATGACGCATAACTTGTTTATACCTGCAACTAAAGCACAAAAATCTTCCACAATCCTGCTCAGTTTGGGTGGATTGCTGCAATAAAAAGCAGAATCCTATTGCAGCAATTTTCTGAGACGGTGATGGCCTATACTATCTCATCCACCTCCCAGAATCATCCTGCTGACCAATATATCCTCATCGATATCCTCCCAATGGATACCAATACCATTTCCAATAAGTCTCCATTTGGCCCTCTGCTCTAAGGAAGCTTGCCTGAGCCTGGGAAACCAATCCAGAGGTACGCCCACCTCACGCCCATCCTCCAGACGAACAAATAGCCTGGCATCTGTAAACCATAGATCTACAGCTCTCGGAATAGTTTCAATTAAAGTGGTCATGCCATGATGCTTTTAGAAAGGCCTGATATTGTGTAACTAATATACGGATTTTCAACAATTGTCGTGTATTGAGACCTGTAGAATTAGCCAATTCAACAGGGTCAAGCCAGATTTTGGCGTAGCCATCCCCACATTCGAGATGGATATGAGGTGGTTCCCTGCCTTCATTGCTGAAGAAGAAAAAACGGTATCCATCTATTCGCAATACGGTTGGCATAAATTGGTATGAGGCTTATGTCTTATGATTCGTTTCCAATCATCCTAGATATCCAGGTCGTCCAGGGGACTCTTGATTTCTCCAATACGATGTGAGCTTACATGCGTGTAAATCATTGTAGTCTTTGGGCTATTATGCCCAAGGATCTCTTGTATATACCGGATGTCCGTACCCGCCTCCAACAGGTGAGTTGCAAAGCTGTGCCTGAGCGTATGCAGATGCACATCCTTCCTGACCCCACTCCTTTGGACGGCATGCTCAAGTACTAAGGCAATGCTCCGCTCGGAATATTTGCCACCGTCTTGCCCCTCAAAGAGGTACTCCTTTGGCTTCCATGCCGCGTAGTAGTCGCCTAGTATACCCTTTAGCTTTTCTGAATATGGTACATATCTGTCTTTCCGCCCCTTGCCCTGAATGATCCTGATCAGGTTGCGGTCTTTATCAAGATCATTGATTTTAAGTGCCAATAACTCCCCTCTCCTGAGGCCACAACTATACATCAGGCTCAACATAGCCAGATGCTTGATATTTCCTGCCACTTTCAAAATTCGCTCTACCTCAGCTTTACTTAGGACGATCGGGAGTGTCTTCTCCCTAAATGGCCTGTCCAGTCGGTCAACATCCATCTTGTGATCGAAAAAATGACTGTAAAACAACTTGATCGCCCCGGTGACAACCCGCTGGTACGAGACAGACCGTTTGTGTCGAATGATCACCTCATGATTAAATCTAACCACATCCTCCGCGGTGACCTCCTTTATATCAATCTCCCCAAGAAAGATAAAAAACTGACTCAGGTGATTGAGATAGTTCCGGATCGTCTGCTCACTATACCGATGCTGCTCCATCCATTTCCGGAATTCACGGAGTTTTTCCTTTACATTCTCCGGGAGCTTCTCGAACGCAGTAAGGTTTGTAGAAATATGGCCATGGGAATCCATTCCCCCGGTGATTTGACCAGCATCATCTTTCACAAGATTCAGGGTGATTCCAAACTGCTCTCTCATCTGGGGAGTATCAGGCACATACCAACACTTAAACATAATGCTGTATATACGGCCCCGGATCTTTTTGATCTCCGCGACGATAGCCGCATCATATTCAAATTCCAGCCGAATCACAGACCGGCCTTTGTAATCGAAAAGAGATGCGCGTACGCTCCCCTTGCTATCTTCTGGTGAAGTCATGGCTAAATTGTTTTCAACGGATACCTAAGTTAGGGGGAATTTTGCTAAATCAGCATAGAGCTTAGCGTTTAGAAGTTTAGGACTGAAAAACAAATTTCAAGCGGATGTGTATAGGCCCTTGGATTTCCGAAATGCAATGAAGGAAAACAGGGGACGCGGGGCTGCGCCGCTCCTCAGGATTGAAAAAATGGATCAACAAACACTCCAAGCTCAATTCTTTCTCGCGCCACGCCGCCACGGCGCAGTTCAAAATCCCCCATATCCTACTAACTGCTGACTGCCCACTCCCGACTGCCCACTCCAATCCTGCCGCTAATTCACGCCAATTTGCGCTAATAAGGATTTTCCACTGCCGACTGATGACTGCAAACTGCCAACTTCCTTTTCGACCAATATCGCGCGCAGAGACGCAGAGGCGCAGTCCATTTCCCATCTTATTCCGTTAACTGCTGACTGCCCACTTTATCCGGCCAACTGCTAACAACCTTCCCCCAACTACCTTATTCACATCTATTCCTAAATTTGACCTGCCCAATGTCCCTGTTACGCAAACTCGCCGGCGAAACCGCCATCTATGGATTCAGCTATATCCTCAGCAGGGTCCTCTACTATGTAGTCTTCACCCTCTACCTCACGCGGGTGTTCAATCATGATACCAGCCAGTTTGGGATCTACCGGGATCTATATTTCTATGTAGCTATCATCCTGGTCTTCCTGACCTTCCGGATGGAGACCACCTATTTCAGGTATGCCCGCGAAGATCGCCCCGCGGTAACTGCCATGTCCATGACCTTACTGGGCACGCTGTCTGTAGGTTTTCTCTTGCTTCTGTACGTGTTTAGGCAGCCGGTGGCCAACTGGATGGAATATCCGGATATGACCACACACCTGCTGATGCTGGGTGGCGTTTTGTTTTTTGACACGATGAGCGCGGTGCCGTTTGCGATGTTGCGTCAACTCAACCGGCCCTTACGGTTTCTGGCACTCAAACTGGGATCTATATTTCTCAATATCATCCTGGTCCTGACGATTTTTGAAGTATTACCTCGTTTCGCGGCCGGACAGGAATGGTATATTACTTGGTTCGGAGAGGGGGACAAACTTTTCTACGTCATCCTCAGCAACCTGGTGGCCAGTGCGGTGACGTTTTTCCTGCTGCTTCCTTTGATGGGCAAACAATTGTTGCGATGGGATATGGGCTTTCTGCGCCAGATGATCCGGTATTCCTGGCCACTGGTGATCGTCGCCATCACCGGGGTGGTCAATCAATACTCGTCCATCGCCTTTCAGAAATACTTTTTGTCTGACGATACTACAGCCAACCTGGCACAAGGCGGTATTTACGCAGCCGCAGCCTCTTTAGCCATCATCCTCAGCCTTTTTACTACCGCATTTAATTATGCCGCCGAACCCTTTTTCTTTGCCCACAAGGACAAGGAAGGTTCGCGCGAAGTATATGCCGACGCGGCACTTGCCTTTACGATTTCGGGGTCGGTGATCATGCTGGGTTTGCTGGCGTACATCGATATTTTCCAATACCTGCTGGGGAGCAATTTCAGACAAGGCCTGAGCGTAGTGCCCATCTTACTCTTGTCATTTCTCCTGCTCGGGATCTACTACAATTTTTCAGCCTGGTACAAGCTTGCGGATAAAACCTTTCTTGGTTCAGCCATTGCCGTAGGCGGAACGGTCATCACGATTTTACTCAACATCATACTGCTTCCTTGGATGGGGGTTGCCGGTTCGGCATGGGCGGCATTGGCCTGTTATCTGGTGATGTGTGTGTTGTCCTACATCCAGGGGCAGAAATATTTTCCGATCCCTTATAAGACGGGAAGGATGATAGGATGGATCGTCCTGGCTTTGGTCTTCTATTTGTTGATGGAATGGATACGCCCTCTCTTTGACGACTATTGGTTGCTCGGGATGCTGATCAACACAGTATTGCTCATCATCTATTTGGCACTGGTCGTCCGATTCGAGAGCGAGTTGATTATGCAAGCAAGAGGTCGCTCAGTGAAGGATGGGAAGTAGGAAATGTTTTTGGAGTGACGTTTAGGGTTTAGAGGTTTAGGGTTTAGGAAATGATCCTTCTGACTGGATTGAATGTTTCTCGCGCTACGCCGCTACGAAATCAACCTCCTGACAAAAAATCCGTGAAATCTTTGAATCCGCTTAATCCGTGATTCAGACAAAAGAATCTCGCGCAGAGCCGCAGAGACGCAGTTTTGACTTCCTCTAACCACTGACTGCCCACCCCAATCCTGCCACTAATTCACGCCAATTTTCGCTAATATTGATTTCCCACTGCTGACTGCCAACTGCCAACTCCCTTTTCGGCCAATATCTCGCGCAGAGCCGCAGAGACGCAGTTTTGACCTTCCTCTAACCGCTGACTTCCCACTCCAAACCAGCCGCTAATTCACCCCAATTTCCGCTAATAAAGATTTTCCACTGCTGACTGCTGACTGCAAACTGCCAACGACCTTTGCTCCCTTAGCCCTTTGCTCCCTTATTCCTTCCTTATATACGCCGCTATCTTCGACGCCTTCCTCGCGGGCATCCAGGCCGCAAGACTTCCAATCACAAAAACAGTAAGACCGACAATAACGAGATCCATCCACCGCAACTCAATAGGATAAGAGTCCACGACGAATCCTTCCGGAATCGGTACGATACCAAATTGTTTTTGAAGGAAATAGAATCCAAGGGCCAATACAAATCCAATGACCAGTCCCAGTGCACAAATCATCCAGCCCGAACGCATAAAGATCTTACGCACGTCGGAGGGAGACGAACCCATAGACTGCAGGATGGAAATATCCTTTTTCTTGTCCAATACAATCATCCATAAGGCACTGACAAGATTGAAGGACACAATGATCAGGGTCAGCGATACCACTGCATAAGATATCCACCTTTCCATATTCATGAGCTTGAAGAAGGCGGCATTCTGTTCATCCTGGTTTCGAATCAATACGGGGGATTGAAGGGTAGAGGTGAGTTTGGTTTTAACCACATCAACATCTGCGCCGGGTTGAAGCCGGATTTCAATGCCGGTAGCTGCCTGGGGCTGTTCGATTAGCGAACGAATAAATTCCAGCGGGACGAAGACATACTGATAATCATAATCCTGCTTGATGGAAAATCGTCCGACGGGATAGGCATATTGCACAGTGAAAGGCTTGCCGAGCGGACCATGCTGATTGTGATTGGGCATATAGACGGACAATGACTGATATGGATTGTCCACATTGATGTCAAGTCTCGAAGCCAGGCCGGCACCTACTATGGCCAGCGCGACGTCACCCTGCCGCAATTGGAAATCTCCATCCAGCAATACGCTGTCAATATCGGTCACCCGTCGAAATGATTCGTCTACACCTTTGAGGGTGCAGATATCCTGACTGCCATTGTAATCCAGCAGCGCGGTTTCTTCGAGGGTGAGACTGGCGGCTACAATCTCCGGCCATGCCCGTATCGTGGCCATGGTCGCAGAATCCGGTGTAAAGTACTTACCCTCGATAGGCGTCACTTTCAGATCGGTATAGATCGCATTGTACAGGCTCTTGAGTAAGTCTTCAAACCCATTAAAGACCGAGAGGATCAACAACAAAGCTGCCGCTCCAATGGATATGCCAAACATCGAAATACCGGTGATGATGTTGATGGCCTGGAAACTTTTCTTCCCCAGGATATATCGCCATGCGATGAGCAACGTATAGGTTCGTCTCATCCGGGTAAGCGCTCAGGAAGGTAATTGGCATAGCCCTGGATCGAACGATAGGCCCGGCTGTGGATCTTCTCTCTGATCTTATGATTGGTCAGTTTGTTGGTGCTGCGCATGCTGGGAAAAGTACGATTGGAAAGAAAGACATAGACCAACTGGTTGTCCGGATCATTCCAGATGCAAATCCCCGTAAACCCGGTATGCCCATAGGTTCGGTCCGATGCCAGTGGAGAAGTCAACAAAGTACGTTCAGGATTAAGTTCTTTGAGATCAAAACCAATCCCTCTCCGCGTACCATTCGCATAGCGGGTGGTAAACTCATTGATCAGCGCGGGATCAATATATTGCACGCCTCCATAGTCTCCTCCATTCATCAGCATCTGCATCAGCACCGCAAGATTTTCCGCATCCGAAAACAATCCGGCATGGCCACTCACACCACCAAGCATGGCACAAGACATGTCATGCACATAGCCCGTCAGGGTCTGACACCTAAAGTAATTATCAATCTCTGTTGGAACGATCTCATCGGGCGTAAACCGCGCCAGGGGATGAAAGCCAATTCTTTGCAGGCCCATCGGTTTATAAAACACACTGTCGACATAATGATCCAGCGTAACTCCGGTTTGGCGCTTGACGATCTCCGCCAACATGATAAATCCAAGGTCACTATACACATACGTGCCATCGGCATTGAGCGGACTCTCGATGATCTGTTGACGTATGCTGTCCAGATAGGCCACATCCATGTACATATCTCCGGCCACCGAAATGCAATGTTTCGAATCGGGTGTGCCGCAATACAGGTCAGGCTCCATTTCGATCCAATAATCATCCTCCAGCGAGACCGTCTTTTCGTAAAAGGGTATCCAGGATTGCAAGCCGGCCTGATGGGCCATGACTTTGCGGATGACCATGTGCTCTTTATTACTGCCTTTAAGCCATGGCAGGTAATCACCCAGGGTCTTATCAATGTTGATCAGCCCTTCTTTCTGCAGCCGCATCACGGTCAGGGTCGTTGCGGCTACTTTGGTTACCGATGCCACATCATAGAGATCCGTCATATAGACCGGATCGTTGGTCTCTTCATACGTATGCCGGCCAAAAGCACCTTCATACACGATGCGTCCATCTTTAGCAATCAATACCTGGCATCCCGGCGCGGCCTGGATATCGATCATGTAGTTGGCAATAGTCTTGATGTACTCGAGACTATCCGAACACATCCCGACCCGCTCCGGCACTGTGTAACCCAATCGTTTCAACGATGGTGTCGTAAAACCATGATGCAGGGGGAAAATATTGCTGGCCGTCACCGGCAGTTTGCCTTTGCAACCAAACACACCGACTAACGCCTGGGCAGTGATATCCTCCGTCTCGGGATTGTCCTCATAGGCCATGAGGATATGATCGATGTTTTCAAAATATTTCAGGCTATATGGGCTGCCAAAAATGACGAGGATGACTTCCTGTTGCCGGTTGATGTTTTGGATAAGGGCCAACTCCTGACTGGTGAGGCCAAAATTATTGGCGACCTTATTGGTCATCTGATGAATGGAGATGATGACCCGATCATATTTTTTGAGATCACGTAACAATGATTTTTCATCCACCTCTTTCATCGAATGACTGACGACGTATGCATCTCCCTGGAAATAAGAATCGAGCCGCTCCTGAAATTTTGTTTTAGTACCGCTGCCAATCGCCAGGGTCGCCATATGTGGCTTGGTGATGTTGACCATCGGAATCAAAGCCCGTTTATTTTGCGCGACCGTGATAGCTTCTTCGATGAGTTTGTGCTTGATCCCAACGGCATAAGGATCAAAAGCCATTTTCACGGCTTGCTCCACATTCGGTAAGACGAGACTATCCAACCCAAGGTTGTATTTGGCCCGCAGGATGCGTTTCACGGTTTCGTTGAGGGATTTGACATCCATCTTGCCTTTGGTGTAGGCGGTCTTCAGGCCATTGAAGGCCACATCAATATTGTCCGGCAAGAGCAACATATGGTTTCCGGCCTGGATCGCCATTATGGCCACTTCGTCCGGTTTGAAATTTTTGGTCACACCTTTCATCTCCAGGCCATCCGTAAATACGAGACCATCAAAACCCATTTGTGTTTTCAGCAGATCGTTGACCGCTTTAGGGCTTAGGGTGGTGGAGAGATTGGGGGTATCATCGATAGCCGGTACGTGCAGGTGAGCGACCATCATACCCTGGAGACCTGCATCTATGAGTTGCTGAAAGGGATACAACTCCACTTCTTTCAATCGTTCCATGGGATAGTTGAGTACCGGCAGGTCGAAGTGCGAATCGGTCTCTGTATCCCCATGCCCGGGAAAGTGTTTGCCGGAGGTGAGTACGCCTGCAGCTTGTAATCCCTTCATATAAGCGATGGCACGAATGGCTACATCTTGTTTGTCTTCGCCAAAGGAGCGATCTCCAATGACCGGGTTGAGCGGATTGATGTTGATATCCGCTACCGGAGAAAAACTCACTTGCACGCCAAGCGCCAACAACTGACGGCCGATGGCATAGCCCATCTTTTCAATATCACCGACATCCTGTATCGCGCCGAGCATGAGTTGTCGTGGGAAGGAAAGGGCTTTGTCTTTGAGCCGCATGGAAAGGCCCCACTCCGCATCCATGCTTACCATCAGCGGAATGGTGCTGGCTTGTTGATATTGGATGGTCAGTTTGACTTGCTTCTCTGGTGTACCCTGAAAGAAGCAAAGACCACCGACGTGGTATTTTTTGATTTGCGAAAGCACGGAAGCTACATGGTCATCTCCAAGATCGGAATGTGCGCGGATGATAAACAACTGCCCGATTTTTTCATCAAGGCTCATCTTCCGGAATACTGAATCGACCCAAACCTCCGCGGGTGTCTTTTGGCCAAATGCACCGGTCACCCATGCCATGCACAGGACCATGAAGACGATATGCTTTCCATATTTACTCATGTGTCGCGGGTCAACGGTTTTTTAGTTGGGGCAGATTTGGATCCAGGGTTTTGGCGGTTTCAAAACTGCTTTGTGCGCCGGCCTCATCACCGGCTTGTCTTAGTGCGATGCCAAGATTAAAATACGCGGAGGCATTTTTTGGAGCCAGCTCGATTTCTTTCTTAAAATATTCAATTGCCTTTTGGGTATCCCCGGCCTGGCCATGGGCTACACCGAGCAATTGATACGTCTCAAAATCATTAGGCAGATACTTCACCGCCTCCAGTAATAACGAAATAGCGCCCGACAGATTATGATTTTGCTCGCCCAGTATTTTGCCCTGATCGCGCAGGGCCACACCAAGATTGCGCTGCCCTTCACCATAGTTGGGATCCATCTCCAATACGTGCCGGAAATACCGGATGGCTTCATCGAGATTGCCCAGGTGATAATAGCTATTTCCTAGCAGGAGATAGCTCAGCTTATAACTGGGATGGATCACCAGGGCTTGCTTCAGATAGCCTTGGGCGTCGGTGAGCATTTTAGTTTTCGTGGCTGGATCTTTTTCGTCTTCAGCCATCGTGATCAGATCGCCACCGACCGCGTTGAGCAATTTGGCACTGCGGCCTGAGGTCTTGATATCGGTTGAAAACAAGGTGTGATTATCTTTCCAAACTCTGCTGCGCACCAGGGTCCATGTGCCCAGGGCAAGTAATACGGCCATACTACCCCACAAGGTTATAGACCGATATTTAGATGAGAGGGCCTGCGATATGGCATACCCGGCAATTAGCGCAAAACCTACGGAAGGAAGAAACGCAAATCGCTCAGACATATTCGTTCCGATCGGAAATACGATGTTGGACGTGATCGACATCGTGCAGACGTAGAAAATAATGCCATAGGCCCACCACGATCTCGTTTGCCAACCACGGATGACCGCATAGAGCAAGCCCAACCATACCAGTAGGGAGAGGATCACCAAAGGCTGGCCCCAATCCTGGATTTCAATTTGCCGCGGATAATAATCATGCGTCAACGGATAAGGGAATACGAGCAGTTGAAGGTATTTGCCCATGGTGTACACGATGGTTGCGGATTTTTCCCCAAACGTAAACGGGACATAAGTTTGGCCTTCCAGCTTGAGGAATGGATTGTTCATCAATTCCTTGGGTGGGTCACCCGCACTCCATCCGGTGACGGCGCCGCGGATCATTAAAAACAATACCGAGGCCACTACGATGGGTAACATCCCGGTCATCCATTTGACCGAAGGGGTTTTACCGTACCACCAAAGCGTGAACGGCACAACGGCCAGCATGGTGATGATATTTTCTTTGGCCAGCAGGCCCAGGAAAAAAACAATGCCGGCCAAAACCAGCATCCGCGTCGGCTTAGGTGACTTCAGGCTCAACAGCATAAGCCACAGTCCTCCGATGGCACCAAGAGCCGCGATGATTTCATCACGACCTTTGATATTGGCTACCGCCTCCGTATGGATCGGATGAAGGGCGAAGATCAATGCCGAAAACAAGGCAGCTATCGATGCTGTCTCCGCGGACAACCGGGAGGATAGTAGCAACTTGACAAATCCAAACAAGACCCAGCATAGTAAGCCATAACAGAGGGCACTGATGAAGTGGCTCAACCAGGGATCATTACCAGCGATCGCATATTCGATGGCAAACATGGCCGGGGTCAATGGTCTGTAGCGGCCTCCGCTGACCAGTCGGGTTTTGGATTGGTCCTTGAAGTATCCGTAAAAAGTGTCGTAGGAGAAAAGACCCGCGATGCCCTTCACCCCCTGGGTGGTAAACATATTGTCATTGATGACGATGGCATCATCCTGGGTATAGTCAAAGGTGATGGTCTGGAGATATAGCAGTGCTCCAAGGATGGCCACCAGCAGGCCTAATCGCTTTACGGGAAGGCCAAAGAGCTTTTCAGGGCCCTCTGCTTTCCGGGTCTTCTTAGTGTCTTTTGTCACAGTCAGGGTATGAAGGTTCAAATTTCGGCAAAAAGTGGGAATAGGGCTACTTCATCCGAAACATAGACATGTCCCTTCCTCAGCCTTTTAGCCTATTCCTGCTTTTTTCCTAAGATCTGACGAAGGCAAGCAACTTTGTATAATCATATTGATCCGCTGCTTTGAGTGCTTCAATATATCTGCTCCTGATTTCTCCTTTACTTTCCAATTCTCCTGCTCCCCATGTGAATCTTTCTCGTCCCATGCGGTTCAGCAGCACATCAGTCGCCATTCTGCTCAGACGACCATTTCCATTCGGAAAGGGATGGATGTAGACCAGGCGATGATGGAAACGCGCCGCGATTTCGTCAGGTGGGTAAGTTTGATGCTCAATCTGAAAGTAAGTATCATCGATCAGCTGTTTAAGTTGTACCTGAATCTGGCTGGGTTCTATGCCAATATTGCGTCCGGTCTTTCTATAAGATCCAGCCCAATTCCACACCTCTCCCAACATCTCCTTATGAAGACGACGTAGAAAATCAACGTCAAGAGGATTGCGTTTTCTTTTAAACACCCAGAGATGCGCCTTGGAAATATTGGCCTGTTCGGCTTGGTTAAGCTCCTCCCGGGTGGAAATGTAAGCAGGGATCAGGTCGTCCTTTTCTTCCTCACTTAAGGGCGTAGCGTCCTTGGGTACGTTGAACATACCACCTTTCATTGCGGCTCCTTCCATATTTGATTTGGTTTTTCCCGGATCAGGTTCTGGCTAAGTTTTTCGATTTCCTCTTCTAATAAATTCAGGTCAAGGTTCTGCGCCTCCAAAGCCATGGAGTGGTCAACATCGGTAATCAGTTTACGGGCTACCAGTTTTGCACGGGTCTGCAACGTGTCCTCAAATGAAGTTCTTGGTACTAAGGCATACACCAGGGTGCATTCCATAGCGGTAGCCGCCCTGCGTAAGGTTCCCAGGGTGATGCTGTCGTCCATTTCAGATTTTTCTAAAGCCGTGATACGAGGCCTTGAAACACCCAGCCTTTGAGCAAGCTGAGCTGAACTCATGCCTAATGCTTCTCTTACCGCCCTGATCCAGCCTTTATGAGGCCGATGCAGTTGGCCGAGATTGGCGGATTGAAGTTTCTTGTCAAGGGCTGCTCTGGCTAATTCCTGTTGCATTGTAATCTATTGGTTAATTGTAGTGCAAATATAGTAACTTATAAGTTAATATTAATCTTTAAACGTTAATCTATAAGTTAATATAATGGCAACTAACACCCAAAAGAGGGAGATTTCGGAAGCCCCTTTAGCCCTTTTCGCCCCTTTAGCCCTTTTCGCCCCTTCTGCCCCTTTCGCCCCTTTCGTCCCTTCTGCCCCTTTAGTCCCTTCCGCCCCTTTCGCCCCTTTCGCCCCTTTCGCCCCTTAGCCCTTTCGCCCCTTAGCCCTTTCGCCCCTTAGCCCCTTAGCCCTTTCGCCCCTTAGCCCTTTAGCCCCTTAGCCCTTTAGCCCTTTAGCCCCTTAGCCCTTTAGCCCCTTAGCCTTTTCGCCTCTTAGACCTTTTCCACTTACCTTTATCACCCCTGATTTAAATACAAACACATCACTTTCCATGGCCGAAAGACCCACCTTATACCTCCTCGACGCTTATGCCCTGATCTTCAGAGCCTACTACGCCTTCCTGCGCAATCCGCGGATCAACAGCAAAGGCCTCAACACCAGCGCGATGTTTGGTTTCGTCAACGCGCTCGAAGAGGTGCTCAACAACCGCAAACCCTCCCATATCGCGGTCTGCTTCGATCATAAATCCCCGAATGTCCGCGTACAGGAATTCCCCTATTACAAAGCCAACCGCGCAGAAACCCCGGAGGATATCAAGATCTCAGAACCCTATATCCGCAGTATCATCGAAGCCTATGGCATACCCATCCTCGAAGCTCCGGGATACGAAGCTGATGATGTCATAGGCACCCTAGCCAAACGCGCCGAACAGGAGGGATATGATGTATATATGGTCACACCGGATAAAGACTTCGGCCAACTAGTGTCCGATCACATCTTTATCTATAAGCCGGCCAAGCAAGGCAATGGTCCTGAAATCTGGGGACCAAAAGAGGTATGTGAAAATTATGGCATTAAACGCCCCGAACAAGTCATCGATATCCTGGCCCTGATGGGCGATGCCGTAGATAATATCCCCGGCGTCAAAGGCATCGGAGAAAAAGGCGCAGCCAAACTCGTCCATGAATGGGACAGCGTGGAAAATATCTATGCCAACCTCGATAAGTTCAAAGGCAGTACACTGGAAAAACTGGAAGCCAGCCGCCAGAATGCATTTGATTCCAAGAAGCTGGCTACGATATTATTGGATGCCCCGGTGCCACTCGACCCGGACAGGATTATCCTCGAACCCCCGCATGCCGAAAAGTTGTCCGCCATATTCGCAGAACTTGAATTCAGGACTCTCGGCAAGCGAATCCTCGGTGACAACTTTGATATCAATGCCACCGGATCTCCAAAGCCTGCGGCTGCTCCAACGTCCGGTGCCGTGCAAGGCAATCTTTTTGCTCAACCCGGCGAAGAAACTACAGAGGCACACTTGCCAACCGCCGGAAATAATATTCACAACACACCTCACACCTACCACGCTGTCACCAACGACACAGAAAGACTGGCCCTCGTCAATAAACTTCTCGATGCGAAAGCCTTTGCCTTCGACACCGAGACCACAGGCCTGGAATCAGACATGGAGATCGTAGGGATGTCCTTCTCCATCAAACCCGGCGAAGCCTATTATGTGCCTTGCCCCGCAGAGTTTGATAAGGCAAAAGCGGTCGTAAAGTTTTTTGACAAAGCATTTACCAACCCAAATGCCCTCAAGATCGGTCACAACATCAAGTTTGACATGAAAGTATTGCGTCAATATGATGTGATCGTCGCCGATCCGATCTATGACACGATGGTTGCGCATTTTATAGCCGACACCCACGTGCGCCATTCGATGGACGTGATGGCCGAATCCTACCTGGGCTACACTCCGGTTTCGATCGAAGAACTGATCGGTAAGAAAGGCAAGAACCAACTCTCCATGAAGGACATCGACCTCGAGCGGATCAAGGAGTATGCCGCCGAAGATGCCGACATCACCCTTCAACTCAAAGGGATCACCGACAGCCTCGTCGAGAAAGTCAATGGCCAGGAATTACTCAAGACCATGGAATTCCCGCTGATCCATGCCTTGACAGAGATGGAGTATGAAGGGATCAACCTGGATGTCCCTTTCCTCGAGGACTATTCCAAAGTGCTGGCCAAGGATCTCTACGAGATGCGCGACAATATCTACAAGATCTCCGGCGTGGAATTTAACATCGATTCACCCAAACAAATGGGTGATATCCTCTTCGAACACCTCAAGATCCCTTACGAAGGTGCTAAAACCAAAACCGGACAATACGGTACCAGTGAAGATGTGCTCAGTCCGCTAAAGGACAAATACGAGATCATCGATCATATCCTCAATTACCGCGAGCTGACCAAACTGAAGTCTACCTATGTAGATGCCCTTCCTGCGCTGATCAATCCCAAGACCGGCCGGGTGCATACCACCTTCGGACAGACCATTGCCGCGACGGGCCGCCTGGCTTCCAATAATCCCAACCTGCAGAATATTCCGATACGCACAGATCGCGGGAAGGAGATCCGCAAAGCGTTCATCCCACGCAACGAAGATTTCCTGATCCTGTCAGCGGATTATTCGCAGATCGAATTGCGCATCATCGCGGCGATCACGCAGGACGAAGGTATGATGGAGGCTTTCAGGGCAGGGGAGGATATCCATGCTTCTACGGCATCGAAAGTATTTGGTGTTCCACTGGCTGAAGTAACCAAGGAGATGCGACGCCGCGCCAAAGCTGTCAACTTCGGTTTGGCCTATGGACAATCCGCATTCGGTCTTTCACAGACCCTGGGTATTTCCCGTAGCGAGTCCAAGGAAATCATTGATAATTATTTCGAAAAATTCCCGGGCATCAAAAAATACATGACCGATACCGTAGCATATGCCCGGTCACACGGCTATATCGAAACGATCATGAAACGCCGCCGCTATCTGCGAGATATTAATTCCAAAAATCCCACCGTTCGTTCACAAGCCGAGCGCAACGCCATCAACTCTCCAATCCAGGGTTCTGCGGCCGATATGATCAAGCTCGCCATGATTCACATCTACGACGAAATGGAACGTCGGCAACTCAAATCAAGGATGTTGTTGCAAGTCCATGACGAACTCGTGTTTGACCTCCACAAATCCGAACAGCAGGAACTCCGTGATTTGGTGGAGGACAAGATGAAACATGCTTTGCCCGGTCTACCGGTGCCGATTGAAGTAGGTATGGGCGTAGGGGTGAATTGGCTGGAAGCGCATTGAGAATTATGAATAAGGAATTGGGAATTCCGAATTAGGAATTAATAATTAGGGATAAAGAGTATTTATTTCATTTTTCACTCTTCACTTTTTCCCGCTTTGCGGACGGGATTCTTGTGCTGAGCGGAGCGGAAGTATACGCTGCACATCGACATTTCTCATTCGGAATTCCTTATTCCAAATTCCACATTCTTCCCTTTTCACTCTTCATTTTTCATTCTTTTTATTTTCCTTGTTCTCAACTGAGATATTTTCCTGCGGCGGCAATAAATTTCTCCATCTCTTCCGTTGTACCGATGCTCACTCTCGTCCATCCATACAGATGGTCGTACTTGCGAACCAGGATATTGTCTTTTTCCAGGGCATCCGCAGGATCGGTTCTGAATTTGTCATTGCTGAAGAGGACGAAATTGGCGGCACTGGGCAGGTATTTCACACCCATCTGGTCAAAGGCCTTGCAGAGCATCTCACGGTTATCGATGATCTTGGTGCGACAATATGCTTCAAAGTCCGGATCATTCAGTGATGCAAGAGCCGCGGCGGCTGACGCACACGATAGCGTCATACCACGCCCTGTATGCAGATTGGATAATCTTTCGATGGTCACCGGATTAGCCAATGCATAGCCAATGCGCATGCCGGCCAGGCCATGCACCTTTGAAAATGTACGACCTACAATGATATTCGAATTGTTGAGCGTAAGACTCGCCATGCTGCTGTTGCGTCCATTTGGACTGAGTTCTACATAGGCCTCATCCACATACACCGGATATTTTTTGGACTGCGTTTCACAAAAGTCTTTGAGTTTATCCGAAGGTACTTCGACCCCGGTAGGATTGTTGGGATTGCAGATGAAAATCAATTTCGTATTCGAACCACAGGCTTTGTCCAACGCCTTGAGATCTTGTTGGTATTCCGGAGTAAGTGTCGTGCGTCCCCAGGTGCATCCCATCCGTTCGGCATACAACATCAGAAAATCAAACGTTGGGTTACAAGCTACCAATTCCCCTTTTTCCAATCCATACACCAACCCTGCCAGTCCAAGCAATTCGGTGGATCCAGCGGTCAGCAATACATGGTCTGGGGTCAGGCCTTCGCGCAAGGCAATTTCCTCCCGCAACTTTGCGGTATAATTTCTTGGATAGCGATTGGCATCCTTCAGGCTTTCGATAATGGCTTTCTTCGCTGACTCGCTGGGGCCATATGCATTTTCATTTGAATTCAGACGAATAGGCGCCTCGCCATTGATATTCAGCAAGGAGGTGTCCCTGAGATCAGGCAGGTACCAGTTACTTACCGGTAAGATGGCGGCTGCAAGGGCACTGTGTTTGAGCCAGGAACGACGGGAGATTTGTTGAGTCATAGGGATATTGGGTGATGGGGTGATGGGGTGATGGAGTGATTTCTTTAGGGAGTGATGGAGTGATTTGGTGATGGAGTGATTTCATTAGGGAGTGATTTGGTGATGGAGTGATGGAGTGATTGGGTGATGGAGTGCAAACTTCCTGGACTCTTCCTTCGTCGAGTCCATCACTCATATTGAATGGGAAAGTCTGGCATCTGGCATCTTTTTATCTGGCATCTACTTTTAAAGTAATCTGTAGCTATATGATAGATCTATTTAGCGCAAATTAGCGAAAATTAGCGGCAGACCAGAATAGTCCTATCTGCGAAATTTCCTTAAAAATGAATTTGCGTAATCTGCGATCCATTCATAGCCCTCCTGCTTTGCGTACTTTTGTCAAAATTTAAAAGGCATGGATGTACCCTTTGCTCTAACTGTCAGTGATATCGCCGAATGGATCGGTGCGCAAGTGATTGGCAATTCCGATCTCCAGATCACCGGTATCAATGAAATCCATAAAGTACGTCAGGGGGATATCACCTTTGTAGATCATCCCAAATACTATCAGACGTCTCTCCATTCTGCGGCCAGTGCCATCATCGTACCATCCATGATGGATTGCCCTCCAGGCAAGACCTTATTTGTAGTTGATAAGCCTTTCCTCGCTTATGAGTCACTTGTGAAAAGATTCAGGGCTTTCACCCCAATAGTTGAAGGGAAGACAGAAGGACAACAAATCGATCCTTCTGCGATCATTGAACCCGGAGCCATCATTGGTCCGTATGTGACTATTGGAAAAGACTGTTATATCCAGGCAGGAGCTGTCATTCGTCCATACACGTACATCGGTGACCGTGTAGTGATCCATTCCGGAGCAATCATCGGTACCCAGGCTTATTATTTTAAGAAGTGGCCGGAAGGTTACCAGGCCTGGACCGGATGCGGAAGGGTGATCATCGAAGATGATGTCTGGATCGGCAGTGGCACTACTATAGCCCAGGGAGTAAGCGGCGATACCATCATTGGAGCTGGAACAAAAATAGACTGCCAGGTAATGATCGGTCACGGCGTGGTCATCGGAAAAAATTGCCTGCTGGCTGCCCAGGCCGGCGTTGCCGGGAAAACCACCATTGGTGACTGGAGTATATTGTATGGCCAGTCCGGTGTAGCCCAAAATATCACCATCGGTGAAAAAGTGGTGCTGCTGGCCCAAAGCGGCGTCACTAAGGATCTCGAAAGTGGAAAGACGTACTTTGGTTCACCCGCCGACGAAGCCCGCGTAAAGTTTAAAGAATTGGTGGCTGTGCGGAATCTTACCTCAAAAGAATAATCATCATTCCTAATGAAAAATCAAATAACCATCCTTTGTTTTTCTTTATGTGCATCGATGGTAGCCATTGGACAGACAGAAGAGTACTCCTTTAAACGTACGGAAGCATTGTCTTTTCCAGGTGAAATGCGGAGCCCAAACATTCCTATGTCCATTGGAAGTTTTTTCGAGATCCCTTCCAGTTGCGCCAAAGATCCTAAGGTGTTTATCCGTGCCGATCGTTTTGTTTTTCCGGATGCTTCTCTCGGTAAAATTGATAGTTGTACCCTCACCTACCTCCTGGTCGATGATACCGTCCGGCAAATGATCATCACGCTTCCCAGTGCCCTGAGTGTAAAGCAGGCCGGTAAGCAGGCAAGCAAACAATTTGGCAAGCCAGTCTACCACAAGGAGGGGAATATCTATGTATATAGCTGGAGCGTGAGCCAGCGCCACAAAGATCCTGCCACCGTGAGGTTAGAAGTCAACGAAGACCTGGCCAGTGGCATGATGTATGCTGAAGAGGATGATTAACCAATTTCATTTCTGTTATGATCTCGCGCAGAGACGCAGTTTAAATCATACGCGGTGCTAAATCCTGCTTTCTTTATTTTTTCGCGCAGAGACGCAGAGACGCAGTTTTGTCACATCTTTTAGTTTCCTTTCTGCTTCCCGCTTTCACGTCTGTGGCGTGAGCGGTATCAAAGCTGCGCTTCGATTTCCTAGCCCCTTAGCCCCTTAGCCCCTTAGCCCCTTAGCCCTTTAGCCCTTCCACTTAATATTACATCCTCCACTCGGATACTGCTTCTCCGCCACCGGCCTTCCTTCGAGGATAGCATCCAGCGCCTCCCGTAAATCTTTCCCTGTAAGTGGATTGGTATTCTTAGGTCTTGAATCATCAAGTCTTCCCCGATATACGAGTTTGAGGTCTTTGTCAAACACATAGAAGTCAGGCGTGCATGCCGCATCGTAGGCCCGGGCTACATTCTGGCTTTCATCATAGCAATAGGGAAAAGGATACTTCAGTTTTTCCGCAACTTCTTTCATTTTATCAGGACTATCGTCAGGATAGTTTTCGACATCATTCGAACTGATGGCTACAAATGCAACACCCTTCGTCATATAATCATTGGCCAGCCGGACGATCTCATCATTGACATGGATCACATAGGGGCAGTGATTGCAGATAAACATGACCACAGTTCCTTTTTCGGATGCAATCTCTGTCAGCCTGATCATTTTGCCGGAAACGGTATCCGGTAGGACAAAGGGAGGGGCATCGCTTCCCAGAGGCATCATGTTGGATTCGGTGAAAGCCATAAAGAGGTTGTAGAGGTTATAGAGGTTATAGGTTTATGGAGTTTATAGGGTTAAAGTGTTTATTTTCTAATAGTATTGTTCAAATATAATCCCATAACCTTTTTACACTCCAAAAGCTTGATAGACGTAATAAGTTGCATTCAGCTTTCATGCCCAGGGTGTAAGTGGGATTATTTTTACGATTATTAAGCCAATAAGCTTCATAAACCTATAACCTTATTATTGTTGCGCTTGATCAGTCAATAAGCTTCATAAACCTATAACCTTCATAAGCCGCTACAAACACTCCGGATTAATCCCCAATACATACTTCTTGACAATGTCAATCATCGGCGCTGTTTCACTGCCTAAAAACCCCGTGATCATTTCATTTTTCAGGTTCTCCTTGGCGTAAGCGGTCAATTTGGTAGACACCGGCATATAGGACCAATGCCATCGCTCTTCAAAATAACCATATGGCCTACCGGCAGAATACGGTTGACAGAATCCGTGCTCGGCGGCATGGGCTTTGAGCCAATTGTACATGTCCAACCCCTCGCCGGCATTAAACCAGTCATTCTCGAGGTTGTTGAGGTCGATGTCAGTGCCCCAATGATGGCGACTCGAACCCGGCATCGAACTATAACGCAAAATCTTCAAAGCCTTTTCTTTTGGATCCGGTGTAGTGAGCGCCAGATTTTCTCCCCCTTCAAGCAATCGTTCTCCGGTCCACTTGGCTTCCCAGATATTTTTCTGGGCATAGAAATTTCGCGTAGCGGAACGAATCTGAAGTTTTACACCATCATGAATTGCATGTTGATACATTTCTACAAAAGCCTTGTAAGTATCCTTTCTGAGATACATCCCTTTTTTATCCGCATACATCGAATCGATCAGGATAAAATCCGGATGTTGAGACGGATCAAACCGGCCCATGATGTAGTTGAGATCATAAGGAATGGCCAATGTATCCGGCTGAGCTTGCACTGTATCCGGCGCTGGTGCCACATAGGCCACCGGCTGAACCGGCATAGCGGGTTGTTCGGAATGGGCGTGCTGACAAGCAGACCCCATGTAGAGCAGTGACAGGATAGAAAGCAAGGCGTGAATTCCGGTAAATGTCATGCGGCGCGATCAGAGATGTTTGACACCTTCAGGTACCTGGTAAAACGTAGGGTGACGATACACCTTGTCTTCTGCAGGGTCAAAGAGTTCTTCACTTTCGCTTGGATTGGACGCTGTGATCTCAGATGACAACACGACCCAGATGCTTGCGCCTTCGTTGCGACGGCAATAGACATCCCGTGCATTTTCGATGGCCATCCGTGCGTCAGCGGCATGGAGACTACCTGCATGTTTGTGATGCAGACCGGCTTTGGACCGGATGAATACTTCATATAAAGGCCATGTTTTCATATCGCAAGATTTTTTTCTTGTTGTGCATTTGGATGTGATGGATGTGGTGTAGTATCCATTCGTTTTTTGGCATAGGCCATGGCAGCTTCCCGTACCCAGGCTCCTTCTTCCCAAGCTTTGACTCTGGCCTCCAAGCGTTCCTTGTTGCACGGACCATTTCCACTGATCACTTGTTTGAATTCTTCCCAGTTGATTTCCCCGAAGTCGTAATGACCGCGGCTTTCATTCCATTTGATGTCCGGATCGGGAACTTTCAGGTCGATAAACTCTGCCTGGGGAACGATCATGTCCACAAACCGCTGACGTAGTTGATCATTGGTAAACCGCTTGATGCCCCATTTCTTGGATTGAGCGGTATGCGGGGATTGATCATCAGGAGGACCAAACATCATCAGGCTAGGCCACCAAAAACGGTTGAGTGCATCTTGTGCCATCGCTTTCTGTACTGGTGTGCCCTGGGCCAGGACCATCATGATCTCATAACCCTGACGTTGATGGAAACTTTCCTCTTTGCAGATGCGGACCATGGCCCGGGCATACGGACCGAAGGACGTGCGACACAAAGGAATTTGATTTTGAATAGCCGCACCATCCACCAGCCAACCGATAGCTCCCATATCCGCCCAGGTCAATGCGGGATAGTTGAAGATGCTGCTGTACTTGGCTTTGCCGGAGTGTAACTCTTCTACCATATCGTCCCTTTCTACGCCTAGCGTTTCTGCAGCGCTGTAGAGATATAGACCGTGTCCTGCTTCATCCTGAATCTTGGCGAGAAGCGCCAGTTTGCGTTTGAGGGAAGGTGCACGCGTGATCCAGTTGCCTTCGGGCAGCATTCCGACGATTTCAGAATGCGCATGTTGCCCGATCTGACGGATCAGTGTCTGGCGGTAAGCATCCGGCATCCAATCCCGCGGTTCAATGCGGATGTCGTTGTCGATTTTTTCTTGAAATTTTTGTTCGAGTTCGATGACACTCATTTCGTAATGCCTTTTATGATGATCGATATGATTTGTTCAGTCAGTTGTGTTTCGTTGAGTTTGGTTTTCCGCATGCCACTCAGGTGCAACCATCGCAAAGAGGACAGGATCATTTGGAAAACAAGATACGGATCAGTTGGGTTCAGGCGGCCGTCGTCTATACCCTGCCGGATAATCCGGAGATAGGCATTTTCATAGGCGCGGCGTAACTGAAGAAATTCCGACAGGTGAGGTTCCTGCAAGTGCCGCCATTCATCATTGAAGACCGTCAGCGAACTTTCATCATGCAGGGCGATGCTGATCTGGAGACGGATAAGTTGCCGGATTTTTTCCACCGGATCTAACGGGGACGCATCTATCGATTTCATCCCTTCTTCAAACGATCTCGCGCACCGGAAACAAATCGTGGTGAGGAGCTCATCCTTCGAACCCATATGGTTGTATAGGCTGGCCGCTCCAAGGCCCACTTCATGAGCGATATCCCGAACAGAGGATGCCGGAAACCCTTTCTTTCCGAAAAGTTTTGCCGCAGCAACCTGGATTTCCTGTTTACGATTGTTTGGCATTTGCCCCTAAATCCCCTAAAGGGGACTCTTATATATTAGATATTGTAATTACTTTTCTCTATAAACTATTGCTCACCCCTCACCCCTCACCCCTCACTCCATCACCCCCTCACTCCATCACCCCCTCACTCCATCACCCCATCACTCCATCACCCCATCACTCCATCACCCCATCACCCCATCACTCCATCACCCCATCACCCCATCACCCCATCTTTCCCTACAGAATGTCGTAGTCCAAAATGACCCTCTCCGACCGTGGATGCGACTGGCAGGTCAACACAATTCCCGCATCAATCTCATCCGGCTCAAGACCATAATGGATATCCATGGAGACTTTGCCTTCCACTACCTGGGCTTTACAGGTGCTGCATACGCCACCCTTACAACTATACGGCATATCCAATCCGCCATGTAAGGCGGCATCTAGTACTGCTTCTCCATTGTAATGGATATGGAAATCGGCTTCATGGCCATCAATGCGAATGGTCACTTTGGAGACCTTGTCTTCGCCGGCATGAGCATGCCGCACATCGTGCTTCACGCTGCTCATCATGGGCACAGTGCCGAAGAGTTCGAAGCGTATTTGTTCGTTTTTAACGCCCAATCTGATCATCTGTTCGCGGACATCATGGATCATCAGCTCGGGTCCACAGATAAAGACCATATCCGCTTCCTTAGGATCAAAAAAGTGTCTGGCGAATGCCGCGCATTTTTCGTGGTCGATCCGTCCGGAGAGTAATTCCACGCCAGTGACTTCTTTGGTCAGCACATGATAGATGGAAAAGCGGGTCATGTACTCGTTTTTCAAGGCTTCTAATTCGTCCCGGAAGATGATCGATTCGCTGGTCCTGTTGCTGTAAAAGAGCACCGCATTTCCTTTCGGATAATGAAGAAGAAAAGAGCGGATCAGGGACATCACTGGTGTGATACCACTTCCTGCGGCAAAAAACACCACAGAAGCATCTTCCGGCAAGTTGTCCGGCAGGGTAAATTTCCCTTCCGGTGGGGTCACTTCAAACACATCACCCGGTTTGAGCACCTGGTTGAGGTAGGTGGACATCCGGCCATTATGGACCAGTTTGACGGCAACAGCGAGGTTCGGATCTTCCGGGATCGTGCAGATCGAATAGGATTTCCGGACTTCTTCGCCACCGATCATCGCCCTGCAGTTGAGATACTGACCGGGCGCGAAGGCAAATTCAGATTTCAGTTCTGCAGGTACGTCCAGCCAGACGGACACACATTCAGGGGTCTCCTGGCGGATACGCGCTACGCGAAGTGGATGGTAACGGCTCATGGATGCAAAAGTAGGAAATACGAACGATTGTTCGTATGGGTTTCATAATGGCAATCTTATCGGAAATTTAGGGTCTATCTAAAGTATACTGATTCTGGATGTCCAATTCCAGGTCTTCAAACTCTGAATCCATATTATAATCAATAATAGTTATAAATGATAAATATAATTTATAAAGATTATATATGACGTAAATAATTTAAAAATATTATATTTGGATCATGATAGCTGTGATAACAGGAGATTTGATCAATTCCAGGCAGTATGATGATCCTGGTCAGTGGCTGACAGTATTGAAGGAGCTATTTGCAAATGTCACCTCAGGACCGCAATTTTGGGATATCTACCGTGGGGACAGTTTCCAGGTGGAATTACAGGCACCTGAGGAGGCTTTCAGTACGGTTTTGAAAATCAAGTCAGCCATTCGCAGCTTTAAAGGCCTGGATACACGACTTGCTATTGGAATTGGAGAAAAGTCCTATACGGCTAGCCGAATAGCAGAGTCTAATGGGCCTGCATTTATCCATTCCGGCGAATTACTGGAGGAGATGAAAGAAAGGAGGATATCCCTGGCGATCAGAAGTCCCTGGGATGATCTGGATGAAGAACTCAATACCGGACTGTCCCTGGCCTTGGTGATTATGGATTTATGGAAGCCAAAGACCGCATTGTTGATCCATTCGATCCTTCGTCATCCAGGATTGAATCAACAAGAAATCGCTGAAGTGCTGAACATGCAGCAGGCCGGCGTCAGCCAGGGCATCCAGCGTGCTCACATCAGGGAATTAATGGAATGGGATATTCAATTCCGTAAAAAGTTGAAAACAAAAATTGACCCTTATGATCCTGCTCATTCGACTGCTCATCGCTCATCTCCTGGGTGATTTTTTCCTGCAACCGGAAGCCTGGATCAAGGATAAAACCCAAAAGAAGTTCAGGTCCGGATGGTTGTACATACATGCTGTAATACATGGAGTACTATCGTTGCTCCTGGTTTGGGATATTTCCTTTTGGTGGGGAGCCCTGATCATCAGCTTTACACACCTGCTCATAGATGGGTTGAAAATGACTTTTCAGCATTCCCGGAATGACAGGTTGTTGTTTTTTATAGATCAGATGTTGCATCTGTTGATCATCGGAGTGCTATGGTGTGTATGGACTGGTGCATATGTTGATCCCCGAAGCATTTTCAATCCACAGGTCCTATTATATTTCGCTGCAATGATGGTGGTAACCACCCCGGCTTCGATTTTTATTAAAATCATGATTTCCCGGTGGATGCCATTTAAAGGAGAGCAAGAAAACAGCTCCCTGGAAAGTGCCGGAAAGTATATTGGTATGCTGGAAAGACTTTTTGTTCTTGCTTTTATTCTCACAGGGCATTGGGAAGGTATAGGGTTTCTGATTGCGGCTAAATCCATTTTCAGATTTGGAGACATCAAAGAATCTGAAGGATTAAAGCTCACCGAGTATTTTATGATTGGCACCCTGTTGAGTTTTGGGATAGCTATACTTACAGGCCTGATTACCCTCCACTTGATCTCCGTTTTGAATGCCGGTCAATAGGGAGGCATATGATCGCCCTGACGCTGGGGGCGCGGAAGCCCTCCGCTACTAAGAACGCCCTGATGGGGCTTAAAGAATGCTGTAGTGGATCGAATGATGACTCAATTTATCGTTTAGTGTTGAGGGTTTAGGGTTTAGCACTATATCAGGAAAAAAAATCATTTCGAATATGAGTAAATCATGTCGCTCGAAACTGTCCGAACGATCCTAACATGCTGTTTCAGGAATAATGCAATACAAATGGGGATATTTCTTAATCAAGAAACAGCAATGTGGAATCGACCTAAGCGTGAAAGCAAAACAGAACCTTAAGCGAACGATCGGAAACCAAAGTGAGTTTTTCGAGCGACGAGGTTTTTGGTTACTTTTTTCCGGAAAAAAAGTAACAATCTAACCCCTCGGGTACGAGCCCTAAATTCCGTACCTTTACATCCTTTTTTAGCCTCCCATGCCCAGCACCAAACCTAAGAATACACCTGCACCTGAAGACGAAGGTTGGATCGAAGTCATCGGGGCCCGCGAACACAATCTCAAAGGCGTCGATCTCAAGATCCCCCGTGAAAAACTGGTGGTCATCACCGGTATCAGTGGCAGCGGCAAATCTTCCCTTGCCTTCGATACGATCTACGCCGAGGGCCAACGACGATACCTCGAAACATTTTCAGCCTACGCCCGCCAATTCCTGGGGGGTATCGAGCGCCCTGATGTAGAGAAAATCGATGGACTGAGTCCTGTCATCAGTATCGAGCAAAAAACTTCTGGATGGAATCCCCGTTCTACCGTAGGGACGATCACAGAGATCTACGATTTTATGCGCCTCCTCTTTGCCCGCGCCGGCGAAGCTTACTCCTATGTGACGGGGGAGAAGATGGTCCAGTATACGGAAGAACAAATCCACGAAAGTGTCCTGGCCGACTACGCGCATGAAAAGATCATGATCCTCGCTCCGGTTGTGCGTGGCCGCAAGGGACATTACCGCGAGTTGTTCGACCAGTTACGCAAACAAGGCTATACCAAGGTGCGCGTGGATGGTGAAGTCCTGGACCTGGGACCCAAAATGCAGGTGGATCGGTACAAAGTGCATGACATCGAGCTCGTCGTAGATCGCATTTCAGTGCAGGCCGACAAGACCGCGCGGATTATTTCCAGTTTGTCTACTGCCCTGCGCATGGGTGAAGGCCTCCTTATGGTTCTTCGGAATGGCGAAGTTCAGCCCAGAATGTATTCTCGCCAATTGATGTGCCCGGTCTCCGGAATTTCATACGAAGAGCCTAGTCCGAATTCATTTTCATTCAACTCCCCATATGGTGCCTGTCCGACCTGTAATGGTCTCGGCGAAGTCACCATGGTGGATATGGACAAAGTTATTCCTGATCCCTCCCTGTCGATCAATGACCAGGGCATCGCTCCCTTTGGCGAAGTGCGGGACAACCATACCTTCAAACAACTCCGGCAGATCTCGAAAAAATACAAGTTTACGTTCGCGACCCCGGTGAAGGATATCCCAAAGGAAGCCATGGAGATTATCCTCAACGGTGGTAGTCCCGGGACAACATCGGCCCCGGATTATCTGCCGCATGACCTGGTATTTGACCTTGGCGCGGAGGGCATAGTCAATATGCTCAAGCGGTGGTATGAGACCACGACGAGCGAAAAGATCCGCCAGTGGGCCGAAGCCTTTATGACCATTTCCCAATGCCCCGACTGTGAAGGGTATCGCATCAAAAAAGAATCGCGGTATTTCAAGATCGATGGACAGCATATCGGTCAGTTAGCCAATATAGATTTAGGCGATTTACTGAAATGGTTTGAAAATCTGGAGTCCCGCCTTTCTGAAAAGCAGCGGGTGATCGGAAGGGATGTTATCAAGGAAATTCGGGATCGCCTGGGCTTCCTGGTGACTGTCGGGCTGCATTATCTGCAGCTCAACCGGCCGTCCAGGACCATGTCGGGGGGAGAGACGCAACGAACGAGATTGGCCACCCAGATTGGCTCGCAGCTCACCGGTATTACCTATATCCTGGATGAACCCTCTATCGGGCTGCACCAGCGTGACAATCAATTATTGATTCAATCCCTTAAGGAACTTAGTGCCATTGGCAATTCAGTGATTGTGGTAGAGCATGACAAGGACATCATGCTTGCGGCAGATTATCTCGTTGACCTGGGTCCGGGGGCGGGTATCCATGGGGGAGAGGTGGTCGCCATTGGCACGCCGAAGGAGGTGATGAAAACCCAAAGCCTGACCGCCAAATATCTTAGCGGTAAGCGGATGATTGAAGTACCGGATACACGGAGGAAGGGTAATGGTAAGAAAATCGTTTTGACCGGGGCTACCGGGCACAACCTCAAGAAAGTCAATGTGGAGATTCCGCTGGGGACCTTTATTTGCGTCACCGGGGTCTCCGGGAGTGGGAAATCATCCCTGATCAATGAGACCTTGTACCCGATTTTACGTAAAGAGCTGTATAACAGCCTGGAACGTCCCTTGCCGTATGAAAAAATCAAGGGGATCGAGCATGTTGACAAGGTGATTGAGGTGGATCAGTCTCCCATCGGGCGGACGCCGCGTTCCAATCCGGCTACCTATACCGGGGTGTTTACCGATATCCGGAGCCTTTTTGCTGAGGTGCCGGAGGCTAAGATTCGCGGATATAAGCCCGGGCGGTTTTCCTTCAATGTCAAGGGCGGTCGATGTGAAACCTGCCAGGGATCAGGGATGCGGGTCATTGAGATGAATTTTCTGCCGGATGTATTGGTCGAGTGTGAGACTTGTATGGGTAAGCGGTATAACCGGGAGACCCTGGAGATTCATTACAAAGGCAAGAGTATCAATGACGTGTTGGAGATGACGGTGGAGCAGGGGGCGGAGTTTTTCGAGCACATCCCTGCGATTTACCGAAAGTTGAAGACCCTGGAGGAAGTCGGATTGGGGTATATCACCCTGGGGCAGCAGGCCACGACCTTGTCCGGTGGGGAGGCTCAGCGGGTCAAGCTGGCGGAAGAATTAGCGAAACGGGATACGGGGCAGACCTTGTATATCCTGGACGAGCCCACGACAGGGCTTCATTTTGAGGACATTAAGTTTTTGCTGCATGTCATCCAGAGCCTGGTGGACCGTGGGAATACGGCCATTGTGATTGAGCATCACATGGATGTCATCAAAGTGGCAGACTGGATAATTGATGTAGGGCTGAATGGAGGAAAAGAGGGTGGTTCCATAGTGTGTTCGGGTTCTCCGGAGTCCGTCGCTAGCCACCCGTCTAGTCATACCGGTGCCTTTTTAAGGCAGGAGCTTTATATCAAGTGATCAAATAGTCAAAAAAAAACCACCTACCGCTTACACAGGAGTTAATCCGTGCAAGAAGAAGCAGGTGGTCATTGCATAACACCCAAAAAAGAACTAATGATTCTTATATAGTCATCCTAACTTGCTTAGGATGAGATATTTCTATTGCTAATCCCAATCGTCTCCACCAATGATACCGAGAACGCAGAGGATAGTGTCTAAGAAAGCTTCCATGATCTTTGATTTTAATTCGTTTGTAGAGCAAAGTTAGCTTGACAAATAAGGCAACAGCATAACAAAAAACCTATGCTGTTTACAAGCAAATATTGTCTAAAAACAGGAAAGACATGAAGCAACAGACTGATTTCCAACTGTTTGGGATTCAGAATGTTCTTGAAAGTTATGTATTCTCTGTGACGATGTAAAGATGGTACATTCGTATTTGACTTATCAAATGAAAATTTTACAGATTTTTACATGAGATAAGTCAAATAAAGCCAATAATGATATATATAACTATATGTTATTCAGCTTTATATAACATTTGATGCATTAAAAAAGGTATTAGGTTTTCTTGATCATAGGTTTTGAAGGGTGACCAAATGTGATATAAGGATATGGAAAGTGTTAGGAAATCGCACCTTCTCTAAGCTATCAAACCAATATCTCTCTGTATGGCCACTAAAATCTTCTTGGAACTCTAGTATTGACTTTTTGAAGGGATAGTCTGGTCATGGTTTAAGAATCTCGCTACTTTTCAAAAGGAATGATTGTCAATGATGCTTTAGGAATACTTATACACCTGTAGCACTTAACTTTTAAAGTAAATCCCTGCTGGCACTGAAATTGCAGGAATCTCTTTCAATAAGTGTTCTATTAAACACTAAGTATGAAGTCGCTATACGAACTTGCAAGACTTACCAATAGGCAAAACAAAGCGTTTGACTTATTAATACCATTTAGTGAGGATAGCCCATTAAGAAAATTATACAATCTAGTAGCGGCAGAATCTCATCTAGATGATTCCTTTTGTATGATTGAAATATACGGAAAGAAGAATACTGTAGCTTTCTCTAGGCTGAAGTCCCGACTCCGAGAAATATTTTTCCAGGCACTTTTAATCCAAGCGAGCACAAGTGATCCAGAACAAGAGAGATTTGATGAGATAATGTTGGCATACAAAACAACAGTTATATCTAGAATTTTAAATAACAGACGGTCGTTCAATCTTGCAAATGAAGTACTTGAAAAATCCTTGGCCAAATCCGTGAAATACCATTTAACAGAAAATGTTTTAGCTCAAGTTCGATTATTGATTATATACAATTCTACTGTTACTCTTAACAAATATAAAATTGTTAAGTTTTTACAGATACAGGAAAAATACCAATTTATTTACCAATGGGAGTTGAAATCTGAAAACTATTTTCTTGATCTTCAAAAATCACAGCTTACTTCACTTGCATCAGTGAGCAATGACATTGTAAGAAAGGCATTCAACTATTACAAGGACCTTGAATCTGCTGGTGACGTAAGATCTTTTAATTTCAACTATAATAAATATCGTATTCTTGCCGCTTACTATGAATTTACAAAAAATTATAATTCCCTATTGACCTTATCGGAAGAGGCATTAAAGGAATTCAGTAGCCCGGAATTTAAATCTGAAGCGGTAATTTCCAACATTAATATTCGTCGACTCTGGTCGTTAATACAATCGGGTCAATTTAAGCAAGCCTATTCATTAGGCACAAAATTAATGTCAAAACTTCAGATAGGAAGTAATGCCTGGTACAGAGTTTCTCACTATACACTGAAAGCCAGAATTTATAGTGGAGATTATGCCCAGTCCATTGAATTGTTAACTCAGATTATTGAGAACCCAAGATTTAATAAGACAAGTGAATATTATAAAGAACTATTTTATACTTCCTTGGGATATATGTATTTATTGGTGGATTCAGGCCTTGTGGGTGGTTCAAATGATTTAAAGGATAGGCTTCCAGATTTTAAACTTGGCAGATTTCTAAATACTGTTCCTGTATTTAGTAAGGACAAGAGAGGTATAAACGTAAGTATATTACTAATGCACATTGCATTTCTTCTACTTAGGAAGGATTATAATGCTATAATTGATCGTGTTGATTCTTTAAACCAATATGTGTATCGATACCTAAGAAAAGATGATTCATTTAGGAGTAACTGTATAATAAAAATGGTTATTCAGATTACAAGGGCTGATTTTAATAAAATTAGAGCTGAGCGGTATACCAGTGAATTAAGAAGGCAACTTAATGAGGTGCCACTTATAGGATCAGGAGAAAATATTGAAATAGAGGTAATCCCTTTTGAAGTTTTATGGGAAATAATGTACAATTCGCTTTGAAAGTGAATTGTACATTAATTAACTGCCATCAATTAAGGCTTAATATTCTGCAGTTTCCCACTGTTTTCATGATGATGTTGGTGTTTAAACAATTCCTACAGCAGTTTTAAGGGATTTTGTAGACGTAAACATTGTCTCCTTCACAAATTGTGTAATAAAATATATTTGGATTTTTACAAGAGTCCTTATACAAATTTATAACAGCTCGGAATGGTAAATAAGAGTGTAGAGCAATCAAAAGTGCTGCCAGTTTATACGTTAATGGTAGGAGCACACTTGCAATGATCTTGGAAGTTTTCATATTTAGTTTTCAAATTGGTTACATATATGTATTAGTAAGGAAGGATTGTTTTCTATGATAGGCTACTGACTTTTCAAGAGTAGATAGTTCTTTCGTCTATGGATAAATCCTTCAGTCTTTGATTCCGAAAGTGGTTTTGATCCTGGTACTTATGACCATTTGCATACAAAACTATTTGATTTGAGCGATGATTCCTCCTATATTTATCGTGGTTAATCGGGGAAAATATCCGAAAAAAATACTATTACGTGGCTATAAAAGATTGAATAACAATAAGATACATAAATACATAATGAAAAATGATATATGAACTTTGGGTTTTAGCATCCAAGAATGAATTACTAGTCGAAAGTTTTCTTCCAAGTAGACGTGATGAGCCTATATGGAAGCTTTATCATCTTCTTAAAAGTAATGGTTACGCGGAGGATCCAGAGACAATGATTGATGTCCAGGGAGAAGTCGATTTAAGGAAATTTAAAGAGGTAAAGGGCAAGTTGGAAGGTATTTTACTTAGGTGCTTAGTAAGCCAGAATATCAGTGAGAATCGAAGTCATGATAGGCTGAAGGAGTATTTTGATATTCAGAGGAATCTGTTAGCGGCTCGTATATTGTTAAATAAGAAAAGACAACAAACAGCTATTAAATTATTTGAAAAAAATTTAAATATAGCTGTGAAATATCATATGACTGAATTTGTAGTTCCGATTTGCCGACAACTATCTTGGTATTTTGGTGTTATTTCATTTAATAAGTATAAGTATAATTTATATACAAACATTCTGCGCAAATATATTGATATTCAAAAATATGAAATTCAAGCAGAGGAATATTCAAAAGAGCTTCAACGAAGACATGCTCGGTCTGCTTCTAATCCAACAAAAGAAGATGTAAAATTAGCAGAGGAGTATAGTAATTCATTGCGTTTAATCACAAATATTAATACGCATTCATTTTTATATAATAAATATCTGGTAGATGCAATTAAATGTGAATATAACCGAGATTTTGAAGGACTATTCAAGCTATCGGAATCTGCAATGACTCAATTTCAACGCCCAGAGTTGAAAGCGGAGTTTGTTTTAGATGCAATTAATATAAGGAGATTGTATGCCCTTATTCGATTGGGCAATTTTAGAAGTGCTGATATATTTGGTTCTGAGGTACTGGCTGATATAAAACCAGAATCTAATTATTGGTTTAGGGTGGCATATTATGTTGTAAAGGTAAGATTATATCTTGCAAATTATAGACATGCAATAATGTTAATGAAAATGATATTTAATATAAAATATTTTAAAAAACTTCCAATTGAATATAGAGAGCTTTTTGAAACTATGTTAGGTTATATTAATTTGTTAATTGATTCGAATTATATTTCAATTGATGACGAGTTCGTGCAAGATATGCCGACATTTAGACTTGCTAAATTTATGAATAGCACTCCAATATTTAGCAAAGACAAACGCGGAATCAATGTAAGTATCCTCCTTATGCACATCGCATTTCTGCTGCAGAGAAAGGATTACAATGCGATTATTGACCGAACGGATTCCCTTAACCAATATGCGTATCGTTACTTGCGTAAGGACGACTCCTTCCGCTCCAACTGCATGATCAAAATGGTGATCCAAATGACCAAAGCGGACTTTAACCCCATCCGTACCGCCCGATACACCGCCGACCTCCGCAAACAACTTGGCCACGTCACCCTGGCCGGATCAGGTGAAAATATAGAAGTCGAAATCATCCCCTTCGAAGTGCTCTGGGAGATCATGATGAAAGCCCTCTGACCCCCATTTTTCCACGGACCTAACCCAAAAGACACCCTCCGTAATGGTTTTTTGATAATTTAGAGCAGCCATCCTCCCCGCAGGCCCGGGGCGGAAGCCAACCACCTGCTGTCATGAGACCTAGGAGCCTGATCAATTCATCAATATCCCTCTACCTGGATTACCTGTATGACGGTCTACAGCATCGACTGAAGGACGTCCACCACCACCAGGAGAACATGCTCCGCTCCTTTGTCCAGAAAGCCCGCCGTACCGAAGCCGGACGCCACTACGGATTTTCCTCCATCAAAACCTACCAGGACTATGCCCGCCAGGTGCCGGTACGCAACTACGATGCCATCCGTGACCAGGTCCACCGTATGATGCAGGGCGAAACCAACGTTCTCTGGCCCGGACTGGTCACCTGGTTTGCCAAATCGTCCGGGACGACCGCCGACAAAAGCAAGTTTATCCCGGTGACCACCGAACATATCAACCACACGCATGCCCGCTCCGGATGGTACACACTATCGCTGCTATACCACCGACTGCCGCATAGCCGGGTCTTCGCCGACAAAAACCTGGTGATGGCAGGCAGTATCTCGAAGACCAGCCATCCGGATATCCGCTACGGCGATGTCTCGGCCATCATGATGCACCACATGCCCTGGATCGGCCGCCCGTTTTTCACCCCGGATGTAGAGACCTCCCTCCTCCCGGATTGGGACCAGAAGCTCGGGATCATGACCCGCGTATGCAGCCGGCAGGATGTGGGGGTTTTCGCCGGCGTACCGACGTGGGCTCTCGTCCTCTTTCGCCAAATACTTGAACACACTGGCAAGGAAAATATGCTGGAAGTCTGGCCCAACGCCCGCGTATATATGCACGGAGGCGTAGGCTTCGGCCCTTATGAGGAACAATTCCAACGAATGTTTCCCTCCGACCAGTTCCACTACCAGGAGATCTACAATGCTTCCGAAGGCTATTTTGCCAGCCAGGACACCAGCGATCGTGGCGAAGGCCTGCTGCTGCTGCCCGATACCGGCATCTTCTACGAGTTTATCCCCGAAGGACAATGGATGTCGGACGAACCCGAAGCCATTCCGTTGCGTGAGGTAGAGTTGGACAAACCATATGCCATGGTGATCACCACCAATAGCGGCCTTTGGCGCTACAAGATCGGCGACACAGTCATGTTTACGTCCCGCGATCCCTACAGGCTCTGCATCACAGGCCGGACCAAACAATATATCAACACCTTCGGTGAAGAAGTGATGGTCGACAATACGGACAAAGCTATCGCGATGACTTGCCAGTCACTACAGGCTGCTGTACGCGATTATACGGTAGCCCCGGTACACATGTCCCTTCACGGCAAAGGCGGACACCACTGGTTGATCGAATTTGACCGCGCGCCTGCCGACCTGGACGCCTTTGCACAACTGCTGGACGACAACCTCAAGCAACTCAACAGCGATTACGAAGCCAAACGATATCAGAATATGGCCCTCGAACGCCTCCGAATCACGGTACTTCCCGATGGCACCTTCGTACGATGGTTACAGAAAAAAGGCAAGACCGGCAGCCAGGCTAAAGTGCCACGACTCAACAATGAACGTACCTATCTCGAAGAGATCCTCGCGATGATCAGCCATCCTTCCGCACAACCCGAAACGGCCTGACCCTGCCATGACCGAAGATCGCGGCCTCAATCCGTTCGAACGATACTTTCCCGACAGCGAAGAGGTGCTGGATGAACCCGCGGTATTAGCCTTGTTTACCACCCGTGTGGAGGAATTGATCCGTGATGATCTGGATCTGCTCCTGTCCTCCCTCTATCGTCTTGATGTGGAAGAGCATAAGATTCAACGAGCTTTACGCTCCACCACCGTCCCACCCGCGCAAGGCATCGCCCAACTGATCCTGGATCGGCAGAAAGAGAGACTGCGGACCAAAAAACAGTATGCCTCTGGGAAAGCGAAGGATTGGGAAGGTTTGTGAAAGTGAAGAGTGAAGAATGAAGATTGAAGAAAGTAAAGAATAATCGTTTTAAACAATGTTGAAAATTGGCTTTCCTAGGAATGTCTTCTATTCTTGAAGGAATTCTGAATTTTGGCCTTTCAACTAATGCACCAACACCCCTTCAAAGCTGGAATTATTTTCGCAAAGCGGTATATTTTGAAGTTCAATTGATACTATTTGAGCCTCTGAACCAACCGTACCGATATTGCGGTTTGAACTGTAGAGTTCAAATACAAATAAGTTCGGTTCAGATTCTATGCATTGGTAAGATACCGTATCAGAATAGGTAAAATTCAACGAATTGTCTTCGCTGTGAAGATTAATATAAAATAGAGTATCTGCTGTTAAAATAGTCAATTCCGATTTAAAATATAATTGATGTTGAGGCACACCATTACAAATATTGACAAATCCTGCATACGTATGCCCATTCAATGATGCAATGGAACATGGATCTTTAATTTCAGGATGATCAGGGTCACAGGCACTCAAAAAAGTAGCCAAAGCCAATAACATATTTATATTCTGCATTAAGAAGTGGTTAATTGAATAACGAACTCAAGCAATTCAAATTGCCGGTAGGTCTATAATGTATAAAAAATGGGCGTAGGTACAACCAACGCCCAACTTTGACTTTTTGAATCGCTATTTCTTTAATCCTATCTCGCGCAACCTTTCATTGAGATATTCTCCGGCAGTGATCGGTTCATAGGCCAATGGCCTTGCCGCTGAAACCGTGGAAGGCAGGCAAGTCAGGTCCATCTCACTCTTTGGATGCAGGAAAAAGGGGATGGACAACCTCGGACGATGCCATTCTTCACGAGGCGGATTGACGACGCGATGTGTGGTGGACTTGAGATAATTGTTGGTCAGGCGCTGGAGCATGTCACCCACATTGACGACGATCTCATCTTCGCCAGGGACGATGTCGAGCCACTGATTTTTCATGTCAAGGATCTGCAGGCCACCCGCACTGGCACCGACCAACAAAGTGATCAGGTTGATGTCTTCATGCTGTTCAGCCCGGATTGCGGACTTCGGCTCCTGCGTGATCGGCGGATAATGAATCGCCCGCAGGATGCTATTCCCTTCCTTGATTTTTTCGTCAAAATAGGTCTCATCCAGATGGAGATACAAGGCTATAGCCTTGAGCAGTTTGGCTCCCGAGGCCTCAAAAGATTTATATAATTCAATACCGGTATTCGTAAAGGCAGGTACTTCCGCCACCTGGACATTGTCCGGATATTCTGCTTTCAAGGGATGCCCCTCTGGTACAATCTGCCCCAATTGGAAAAACTCCTTGAGATCCCCGACATTGCTCTGCTTTGCATGCTCTTTTCCAAAGGAAGTATACCCCCGCTGACCCGCCAATCCCGGTACCTCATATTTACTCTTAATCTCTGTCGGCAACGAAAAGAAGGCCTTGGATTCCGAATAATACCGGCTCACCAATTCCTTAGGAATACCATGATTGATGACGCCTACAAACCCAAATTCCTGAAAGGCGTGCCCTAGCTCTTGCACAAAGGACTGACGGTCTTCGGCAGACCCTTCCGTAAATTTTCGCAGGTCTACCAGTGGTATGGCTCTCGACATATGTATAGGTGTTTACATCTCTGCACCAGAAATGCGTCTAGTTAAGATACAACAATCAGGCCAGAACAGGGGCTAAAGGGGGCTAAGGGGGCAAGGGGCTAAGGGGCTAAAGGGGGCTAAAGGGGGCTAAAGGGGGCGAAAGGGCTAAGGGACTAAGGAGCAAAGGGGCGGAAGAGGCAGAAAAGGGACAGCTTCTCACCTGAAAGCACCTCGGTGGCACGGTTTCCCAAATATCGTTTCGATATGCATCTCCCACTTGCACCTTAGTCCCTTAGTCCCTTAGCCCTTTAGTCCCTTAGCCCTTAGCCCCTTTTTTCCTCTGCCCCTCACCTCGGAGGCCGATACCCCGACTGATCCAAAATCGCCTGCGAGTCCTTCAGTGCTAACAATTGCTGCAAGGTTGTCGTAGGATGATTTTTCATATACGCCTGGATGATCCGCCACCCCAGCCAGGAGGCTGTATTACCGGGAGCTTCAGGAGGCATACCGGGCGACCCGGGACTGGGACCGATATACTTTTGAATCTTGTTGAGAGAAGTCTCGTAGAGCATATCCTGGTTGGTAAAATGATACCAGATATTCTTTTCATTGGACTCGACATAGCGAAGTTTGTCACTGGAGTAATCCATGATCACGGAATCCGGAGCTTCCGGCATCAGAGACGCCATGATGTAGAGTTTCTTTCCGTTGTGCAACATATAGTCCAACAACCGGTTGCCCGAAGGAGGTCCAGCGAGATCATCGATCCAGACTTCCAGGGTACGGCGAACGACATAGTCTTTGTTATACGACCGCACGAGATAATCAGAGAAGGCATTGTTGAGCCCGACATAATCGCGGTAAGGAAATTTCTCCCCTAAAAACATTTCCAGACTGATGCCTATTCCATCCCTCAGGCTGTCTTCGGCATAGACAAACGGGAAATAACCGAAATCCGATATCGTCGTGTAGATCCTCGGCGTCTCTTTTTCCGGAAAGTAATATTTGGCATATGTAAAGGCCGTGGTCAGGTCTTTCTTCAAAGGCTCAATATCCGGAAAGATGGTCTTGACCGTATCATAAAGCCAACGTGTCCTCGGATGACGAATCCAGGCCTGAATATCCTGCATCCGGGCCTCAGGATCACCAGTGGTCATCATGTCTTCCGCGCCCGGCATGACATGGTTGAAGTACACGGATGAAAAAGCCGGATTGGCGTCCATCAATTGCTGAATGCCCGTCGCATCAATGGTGGTATCCGCCAGAAGAGCATCTTCAAAACGGGTGATCTGGAGGTCCACCTTGATATCCGACACATCGGGTATATTTGCTTTCTGGTCAGACGAGCAAGCCGTAATCAGGAGAAATAGCATCGCCACCATACCCGGGACGATGCGATATATCTGGGTTGTTTTCATGTTTGTCAGCAAGGTAGTGAGGGTCACCTGAATCATATGAAACGAATATTGGCGAAGATATTGTGTATTGTTTTGTTCTGTTGGAGCTTCCTTGCCCCCATGGCCGGACAAAACCGCGATTTCAGGATCGGATTTCAAGCCAGCCCGGTATTCTCAGGGGTACGCAGCAACGAACCTTTGATCGTCAAAAGCGGAGGCAGCCTGGGCCTGAAGCTCGGTGCGATCAGTGAAATCTATTTCAAAGAAAAATTATCGTTCACCGCGGGGATCAACCTGGCCTTTCATGAAGGCGGGGAGTTTCAATACGAAGTTGGAGGCAACTATCTCCCGGATTCCGACCTGGATGATCCGCTCCTGCAGACCGGCGACAAACCCCTGCCTGATGGCGTCCGGATCAGATATCAACTCCAATACCTCGAGTTTCCGGTAGGCTTGAAATTCAGGCAGGAAGGTAAAGACAATGTCAATTGGTTTGTGGAAGCCCCGGTGCTTACTTTTTCATTCCTTACCAGAGCCCGCGGCGATATCGAAACAGAGGATTACTTGTACGAACAACAAAACATCTCCCGGGACCTCGTAGGAGCAAATGTATTCCTCGGATTCGGTGGGGGCCTGGAACTCGCGATCAGCTCGACCAACTCCCTCGTAGGCGGATTGTACTGGCAGCGTGGTTTGTTTGATTTTACCAAGGACAATGGATATCGTGCGGTTCCCAATCCGGATATTATTCCGGCTTATTTGCAAGAGCAGGAAGATGCGCGGACGACCATAGGCAACCTGGTCCTATTCATCGGGATATTATTTTAGACCCTACCTTTCGGACGTAAAACGGATTACAAATACACACAAGACAAATCTGATCAATCACTGAAGCAGAAGACGATGGAGAGTTATGATGAAATGTTGGATGCGTTTATACGCATGGGACTCAACGAAGATGTAGGGGAGGGTGATCATACCTCCATGGCCTGTATCCGTCCAGCCCGGGTCAGTAAAGCCAAGCTGTTGGTCAAAGATGATGGTGTCCTCTCTGGTGTCGAAGTTGCGCGAAGGATTTTTAAAGAAGTAGCCCCGGCCGCAGATTTCGAAGTGCTTATTCCGGATGGCAGTCATGTGGTGCCCGGTGATATTGCTTTCTATGTCACTTGTCCGACAAGGACCTTGCTCATGACCGAGCGGCTCGTACTGAACACAATGCAACGCATGAGTGGGATCTCAACCGTTGCTTCATTGTTTGCCCAGGAAGTAGAAGGCCTTCCGGTCAAAATCCTCGATACCCGTAAGACGTCCCCCGGAATGCGTTTTCTGGAAAAGGAAGCCGTACGTCTTGGAGGTTGCTATAACTATCGGTCCGGCCTTTACGATTGGATCATGATCAAAGACAATCATATCGATGCCTGCGGAGATATCCCCCTGGCCATCGACCGCGTCCATGAATATCTCCATAAAATCGGAAAGCCACTCTCCATCACCATCGAAGTCCGCAACCTGGTCGAACTTCAAAAAGTCATTGATCATGGTGGCGTCACCCGCATCATGATGGACAACTTCGAAGTCCCTATTCTCCGCGAAGCCGTCGCCATCGTCAATGGACAATACGAGACCGAAGCTTCCGGCGGCATCACACTCCACAATGTCCGTTCGTATGGAGAGACAGGAGTTGATTATATCTCTGTCGGTGCCTTGACCCACAGCGCAGGAACGCTTGATCTGAGCCTTAAGATTATCTACTCGGAAGGGTAATCAAGTGAAAAATGAAAAATGAAAAGTGAAGAAAGCAGTCGTAGTGGCTGCTTTTATATGCTTGTTTTAATATCGCTGGAGTAAAGAGAAAATCAAGACTCCGAAGACGTTGAGCGGACGGTTGCTGAGCTGCGCCGCACTGAGCGGGCGAAATAGGATGTGAGTAAGGTAGTCGAAGTGTAGCACATGATATGAGTCAGGCA
>JBGAWQ010000028.1:0-41634 GCA_044227555.1 Saprospiraceae bacterium
GGGGAATTGTGGCGAACATTCATGCCCAGGAGAAAGGAAATCGCAAGTGTAAATAGCCTTCTCTACCATGTAAAGGTTTATGAGGCCGGTTATTTCGCCTACTTCGATCCTGAAAAGACATTTACGAAATGGGCCGCAATGGAAGTGTCTGATACAAATGCGACCTTGGAAGGTATGCAGCACTTTCAACTGCCGGGAGGTCTTTACGCTGTTTTTGACTACAAAGGCTCCAGCGCCGATACGTCCATTTTCGATTTCATTTTCCGTACCTGGCTCGCGGCTTCATCTTACGAGCTGGATCAACGGCCTCACTATGATGTACTCGGAGAAAAATACCGCAACCTGGATCCTGAATCAGAAGAAGAAATCTGGATTCCGGTCAGGCCCGCAAATACTTGAAAATTCGCACCTCTAAAACTATCTTAGGGATTCAATACTCTTCTGACAAATGGAACGAGCGAAAATTATTGGAATAGCGCCTCAATTGGTAGTGACTGATATTCAACGGACCGCCATGTATTACAGGGACGTATTGGGTTTCAGTATCATAGGCTTAGTCCAGGACCCGCCAGTCTATGGCATGGTCGAGCGCGACGGATTCCAAATTCATTTTGCAAAATCAAAAACGATGGATATCCGGTTGAACAAAGACCTTCGATCGATCAGTCATGACCTGATCCTCTGGGTGCCAGAGATTGATACATTTTATGCTGAATTACAATCCCGTCATGCCACCATTGTCGAAGGTATTGTCAGGCGACCATACGGTAGCCGGGAGTTTGTCATAGAGGATTGCGACGGGCACCGCATATTAGTAGGTGACTAAAAGATACCTTGTTCCAAGCTTGAATCGAATACCTGAAACACCAAATCAGCAAACCTTTGACCAACATTCTATCAATCAAAAGTATTCTCAGCGTATGCATCCAATGCCTGATCATGTTAAAGAAGACGGTCGTGTGATCAAAACCCAATGGATCATTTTTATTGTGGCATTCATTCTTCCTATTCTTCTCTTTCCCCTTGTCGACGAACACCACGCTAAAAGCGTGGGCAAAATGGTGGACATGCTCTTTATTACCGGGACGATCCTGCTGGCCGTCAAGCTGGCCAGGGAAGGATGGGACCTCGCCGCCGCGGGATACACGGTCTTAGGCATTGGATGGGGTATCTTATTTGCAGCTATTGATTTCCAGGATCTTCATATGGACATGGAAGTGAGGGCCTCTGCTGGCTACTTTTTCCTGCCCTCCATGATCCTGATTGCTTATTACAAGCCTTTTCCATGGTGGATCAAAGGATTGACCATATGGTGCATCGTTCCATTTGCGATTGCACTTCTCCTGCAGGAATTTAACACTGCTGAACCATCCGCGGTCGGATTCTGGGTGCTCATGGGATTTAACTCCTTTCACCTCACGAGTTTATTCTGGGCTTTCTTTTTTTACAGGCGGTTTCGTAAACAGAAGAAATCCGGACACCCCATACCCGCTGCTGAATAACTTAAAAGCCCAGCGCGATCAATGAACTAAAACAAATGGAGGCCCGCAGTTGTCTTTTGTATTATGCCCATCAACCTTCCTGAAACCACTCAACCGCGTGTCGTCATTGTCGGCGCGGGATTTGCCGGGCTCAACCTGGCCCGACGACTATCCAACACCGCCTACCAGATCGTACTGATCGACCGGAACAATTTCCATCAGTTTCAGCCCCTACTTTATCAGGTGGCTATGTCAGGCATTGAGCCCAGTTCGATCGCCTTTCCGCTGCGTCATCTCTTCCGGCAGAAAAAGAACATTCACATTCGGGTGGCGGAATTGGAGTCGATCCATCCGCACGAGGAGTATCTGATGACCTCGGAAGGTCGGGTCAACTACGACATCCTGGTATTGGCTACCGGGGTCATCACAAACTATTATGGCAACGCCCAGATGGAGAAAAATACCTACGCGTTGAAATCAGTGGCGGATGCCTTATTTCTACGCAATGCCATCCTGGCGGATCTCGAAAAGGCGCTGACCATACGCGAAGATGATATAAGGCAGCAATACCTGGACCTGGTGATCGTCGGTGGCGGCCCTACCGGTGTGGAACTGGCGGGTTCCCTCGCCGAGTTTAAAAAATATATCCTGGCCAAGGAGTATCCGGAACTGGATCCTGGTGAAATGCAAATCCATCTCATCCATGGTAACCCGGATCTGCTCAACAGTATGTCCGACGAAGCATCGGCCAGCGCGAGAAAATATCTCGAACAACTCGGCGTGCAGGTGATGACCGGCGTCCGGGTGATGGATTATGATGGCCGGGAAATCTCATTGAATAATGGATTAAAACTATATACCCGCAAAGTCATTTGGTCTGCGGGGATTACCGGCAAAAAGGTTTTAGGGTTACCTGATTCCGTCTATACCGGAGATCAAAGGATCAAGACTGATTCGTTCAATCGTGTAGAAGGTTTCTCCAATCTTTATGCATTGGGTGATGCCGCTTATATGGAGGAAGGAACCTATAAAGGTCATCCGCAGGTAGCGCAACCCGCCATCCAGCAATCCCGAATCCTGGCTAAAAATCTGAACCGCCAGGCCAAGGGACAACCCATGCAACCCTTTCACTATAAAGACCTGGGCAGTATGGCCACCATCGGGCGTAACAAAGCCGTTGCGGATCTACCCTATTGGAAAACACAAGGATTCATAGCCTGGCTGCTATGGTTATTCGTGCATCTGAAATCGTTGTTGGGTGTGCGGAATAAAATCGTGGTTTTTTTCAACTGGGTGTGGTCGTATATCACGATGGATCAGAACCTGCGGATATTGGTGAGGCACCGAACGAAGTAAAGAGGCTTGAAAATAAATGACAATGAAAAATGACAAGGTTAATCGACCATGAATGTATCATTTACAGTAAGAGTGAACTATTAGCCTTACTCAAACGAAAAACGTCGATCCACACTTATTAGAACCAATAGAAATTAATTATCAATCTCGTTGTCCAATTTTCTGATATCCTAATTGAAAGGAAAGTGTGTTATCAAGGGGAACTCACCCCGACAAAGGAGACAGATCACGGAGAACTCACCCCCGCCCCAGGGACATAGATCACGGAGAACTCACCCCCGCCCCCTCTCTAATGGTATATTTAAGCATTAGGTATTGTCTAAGCGAAAGAGAGGGGAGGTATGATCACGCACATGGGAGTGTGGGCCGGAAGGGCACCTGCGCAGCAGGCCGCCTTTCGGCTCTGTGCACTCGGCAGTACCATTTTCCACAGCTATCTCTACCAACCCAGCATCCTCATGCCTCCCCTCTCTATTGCTTTATCTATTTCCATTTGTATTACTTAAACAAGAGAGGGGGCGGGGGTGAGTTCTCCGTAACACAAGCCACCACCAAAAAAAAAACAGGGGTGAGTTATCCGTAGCACATGCCACCTCCAAAAAAAAAGCGGGGGTGAGTTCTCCGTACCACATACCTCCTGCCAAAAAAGCAGGGGGTGAGTTCTCCGTAGTACATGCCAATACAAAAAGTCAACTCCCTTTCGGAAAAATATATTCCTTAAGTATCCTCTCCACTTCGTCCCAATGATTTAATACCTGCTCATTGGTAAATCTCACTACACGAAATCCATGCTTTTCCATGTGCTCTGTACGTAACATATCCTCCGCCTCTTGTCGCAGATGAATTTGTCCATCTAATTCAATAATTAATTTGTGCTGGTGACAATGAAAATCAGCGATATAGAATTTCCTGAATGTGGGTGTGATCTGGCAAATAATGATGAACTGCCTGTTGATCTTAAGGCCAAATAACCGGCGATCGCGAACTTTCTCCCAAAAGAAATCCTCAGCGGGTGTGGAATTCCGTCGCATTTTCCGGGCTAATGCACGGATCCGGAAATAAAATGCCTTTTCATTAAATGCCTGGTGAAGCATTTAAGAAAATTAAGGGTCATAAGGATAGTGTGCGAGATTTATTTTTCCTTACTGTATTACTCCCCTACCGGAGGAATCAACATCAGTGATTGATCTTTGGTGAAGTCATACAGCGTCAAGCCACGGATCTCATACAGCGCCATCCAGAAATCACGGACCGCCTGCAGATAGCCCCTCCGTGCGCTCTCCTGATCCGCCAACGCCAGGTTGAGATCTGTGACAGAAATCTTTCCTATCAGGTAACGTTGATATGTAATTTCATATCTCTTTCGTGCAGACTCGAGATAACGCTCTGCGATTTCAGCATTGCGACGCACCAGGTCAAACTGTTGGGCCTTGAGCATAACCGTGCGTTTAAAATTTTCGCGCTCCTGATCGATCTGGCGCTGCTCAAGTTCGAGGTTAGACATAGCCACCTCGCGACGGGCTTTCGATTTACCCCAGTCGGCAATGGGGACGGTGATGCCGAAGCTCACGACCTCCTGATCGATGAGCTCATTGTACACCTGGTTGAGTTCAGGGCCGGTCTGGGTCAGACCAAAACGCCCTTCAAGTTGGGCAGTAATACCGGCATCACCTTTGGCGCGTTCGACCTCACGGTTGGCTTCTAACAGCCGTCGGTCATACGCCACCATGGCGCTGCGGTTTTGGGAGGCATAAGCCAGTGCTTGCTCAGGATCGATCATCACTGGGGGCAAATCATAAGGTGGCACTAATTCAAAACTGATGTCCCCCTGGATATCCAGAAAATCCCGCAATTGTTCCGTATTGGTCTGCATATTGAGCTGTGCTTCAGCGAGTCGGGTCTCGGCTTCCATGGCGTTGAGCTCGACCTGAAGCAGGTCCGTCTCAGCAATCTTTCCTACTTCAAATCTGCCTCGGGACAACACTAACAGGGTATCCGCATTGGATTTGTCTTGCTGGGCCGCAACAGCATCAAGCTGACTGGTCATCAGATTAAAAAAAAGTTCAGCCGCGCGACTGGCCACAGCTTCCATCTGCTCAGAATAGGATTTTTCACTTTCCTTAAAAGCGACAGGTTCGATCTTGCGTCTCCATTTCATCTCATTGAATTGGAACAATGGCTGCACAAATCCGAGATTGATCGGGTTAGACAAATAGGAGCGGGATGCTTCGACATCTTTGGTCTCGAAGACATCCAGCCTGCCCAACCCACTGCCGAAATACACTGTACCTCCGGTGAGTGCTACATCCTGCTGCAAAGAAAGGTTGACCTGATTGTCCATATATGCTCTCGCGACATAAGCCTGGGCCCCACTCGATAAGGTGATCGGTTCAATAGTACGATTAAAAAAAGGCAGCGTATTGGCATTTAATAGAATATTGGGTCTGAAGTCCGCCTGAAATGACTTAAAGGTCCAATAGTCCCTCTTCCACCGTGTTGAAGCTAACAATGCATCTGGTGCATCACTCTGCGCCAGGGCCACGACTTCATCGAGGGTCAGGCGATACGGGCTCTGGGCATGTAGATTCATTGTTGCCAGTGTTCCTGCAACAAGCATGATCCATATAAACTTTAAAAGGTACAGCTGATTCATACGCCTTTGATTTTCGGGCATTGGGTTGATTGTTTTTAAAAACTATTTAAACTCGTTTTCGAGTTGCTCTATCATCAGGTTGATAAAGTCATCCAGGTGTACGGTCACCGCTCATCCAGGTATTGTTATTAATCCGTCCGAAGCGCTTCGATAGGATCCAGTTTTGCGGCTTTACGGGCCGGCACGATACCAAAGATGAGTCCGATAGAAGCGGCTACGCCAAATGAAAGCACAACGGACCACCATGAAATGATCGTTGGAATCTCGGCGGCCGAACTGATCATGCTTGCTGCGGCAATCCCCAGGATGACCCCGAGGAGACCACCTATTGTACTCACCAATACGGCTTCTATCAGAAACTGGATAACGATATCTGTATAGGTAGCGCCAAGGGCCCGCCGGACCCCGATCTCCTTGATGCGCTCATACACGGATGCCAGCATGATATTCATGATGCCTATGCCTCCGACCAGCAGAGATATACCCGCAATTACCGCAAGGACCAGGTTAAACATATCCTGCGTTTTCTGTTCCTGTTGAAGCAATAGTTCGGGTATCTCCATATTGAAATCCACCTGGCCGCCATGCCTGCGCTTTAGCATACGAGCGATGACATCCGCGGTGGGTTGGAGGTACCTGGAATCACTGACGCTCACGACCAGCCGATCGATCTGCTGAATCTCAGGCTCCTTTTCACGGGGATCCATTCCACGCTGACCGATATGTTCTGCGCGAATCAATGACCGGTCACCAAAACGAATCAATGAAGCATCAAGCGGAATAAAAATATCAGAATTAAGATCCCGTAGACCCAGGGATACTAATGTTTCCCGCGTGGCTATCCGCTTGTCGAGGACGCCTACAATGGTAAAGTAACTATTGCCGCATTTGATGGCCTGACCTATGGGATCCTTACCACTGAACAACTTAGTCTCGACATTACGTCCTATCACACAGACCGGAAGAGCCTTCGTGAGATGCTCTTCGGTAAAAAGCGTCCCTTTATAGGTTTCGAGATGGTTGAGGTCAAAAAAACTATTGGTCACTCCGACGCAACGGATGTCCAGAATTTTTCCATCAAAAATGACTTTGGTCTGACGGATGATCTCCGGACTTACCAATTCAACCGAAGGAAGTGTACGAATCACGTCCAGATCGCCTTTGGACATCCCGGGGGCCCAAGGCTTGAGATCTGAAGTATTGCCATTTGCAGGAGTCGCCGATTCTTCCTGGGCCTCATCTCCCTTCTCTTTATCGGGGGCCTTATGGGTAAACACTATATTATTGGTCCCGATCAGTCGCATCTGATCGAGAATAAATTTCTTTGCTCCTGACCCGATCGCCAACATGGCAATCACCGCGGCCACGCCAAAGACCACGCCCAGTGCCGTCAGAATGCCACGCAGTTTATTGATTAGGACACTCTGCACAGCCATTTTAAAGAGGAATACCAATCGCTCCTTCATGTAGGTTGTTTTATGGGGTGGCTCAGAAGAAGATGACCGTAGTACCACTCTCTTGTTGTTGGGGAGCGTCATCGGACTTGATGGTCTTGGCTAATTCGTTTTGGATTTTCATGCGATCTGCCAATTCCGTATCCATTCGGTTTTGAGCCTCCTTCTTCTGTGCCGGATCCAAATATTCGAAAGGAATTCCATCGGTTTCGGCCGGTGCATTGAGGCTGACCTGATCACCTTTTTGCAGACCCAAAGCGATGCAGATAGAGATCTCATTGGATGGCCCGGTGACTACTTCCTGTCGAACAAATCCGGTCTTGGTTTTTTTATAGACAAAACTGACACTGTCCACCTGGATAGCTTCAAGTGGAACTTGCAGGCAACTCGGAATAGAATCGACAAGAACCGAAATGCCTGTGGTCATGGCTGGGCGGAGCAACGAATCTATTGAATTGAGGAGCACCACCACTTCGAATACCTTGGTGTCGAAATTGCGTACCTGCTCTCCGATATTAGCCTTGGTCAACACGGTACCTGTAAATTCTTTTCCAGGAAACGCATCCACCGTGACCTTTGCCTTTTGCCCGGGGAGCACTTTGGTGATATCCACCTCGTTGATATACACCTTGGTGATCATTTCGCTGAGATCAGGGAGTTCGGCAATCGTTGGATCCCAGGCAGAGATCTGCGAGCCCGGACCTTTCTTACCATCCCAATCCCGGGCATAGATCACCATACCCGCTTTGGGCGCGGTCACGGTCATGTTACCCTGCAACTCCTGGAGACGGTTGAGTCTGAACTCCTGTTGGCGAAAGGAGGCGTTGATCTCCTCGATCACGGCGATGGATTTTTCTTTGCTCAGGGTGAGCTTATTTTCAAGCTGGCTCAGTTCGCGCTGACTGCGTTCGAGGTCCAGTTTGGCTTGTTGCTTGATGGCTTCCGGCTCGTATTTGCTGAGTTCCAGGGTCAGTTCTTTTTCCTTCATGGAATACCGAAGGTTGATGATCTGGTCGCGAAGGCCGCGCATCTCAATAGCGGTATCGATTTTAGCCTGATCCAGTTGGGTCTGGATCTTGTCGATTTCGGTCTGGGACTCTTTGATTTTACCATCCATTTCCGTGCGGTCGAGGGAAGCGATAAACTGGCCGACCTGCACCACCGTCCCTTCAGGCACCAGATTGGCAATGGTGACCTGGTAGATTCCTACGTTTCGCAGGCCATCCGGACCTTTGATCTTTTCGGATCGGCGGGCGAGTAATTCACCAGGCGCGTGAATCGTTACGGGTAGCGGAGCTTCTTTGACTTCGGCAAGGAGGTTTTCAACTGCGCTGGATGGATCCGGATTTTTAAAAAAGTAATAGGCGCCAATGGCCAATACCGGAAGGCCAAGTAACATAAATAGTCGGTTTCGTTTCATAGGGTACGTTGTGCTGGAAAGGGATGATTATGGGATGAGAACAAGATAAGACAGGGTTTTATTGTATGGTTTCCGGGGGTTTGTTCAGCCCTTTCGACGAAACGATAAAGATGCTATAAAAAACCATTAAAAAGTTGAAGTATATTGACACACAATTCAGAGGGCGAATTGTAGATTTGTTGCACTAACCTGAAATCAGCCATGTCCCATATCATCAACTTCTCCGCGGGTCCATCCATACTGCCTAAAACGGTATTTGAAGAAGCCTCCCGTGCGGTACTGGATCTCAACGGTACCGGCCTGTCCATCCTCGAAGTTTCCCACCGTTCTGCCTACTTCGAACCCATCCTTCACGAAGCGATGGCGCTGGTGCGTGAGTTGCTGCAGTTGTCCGATGATTATTCCGTGTTGTTTCTTTCAGGAGGGGCGAGTACCCAATTTTTTATGACGGTCATGAACCTGCTTCCCGATGGCAAGAAAGCCGCGTATGTGGATACCGGTGTTTGGTCAAGCAAAGCTATCCATGAAGCCAGGATGCTGGGCAGCATCGATGTGATCGCCAGTTCCAAAGAGGAGAACTATACCTATATTCCTAAAGGGTACCCGATTTCTGCTGAATATGAATACCTGCACACGACGAGCAACAATACCATATACGGAACCCAATATCAAAGTTTTCCAGACAGCCCAATTCCTATGGTTTGTGACATGTCTTCCGACATCTTCTCGAAGCCTGTTGACATCAAACGCTTTGGCCTGATCTATGCCGGGGCACAGAAAAACCTGGGCCCTGCCGGTGTGACCCTCGTCATCGTCCACAAGGATATGTTGGGTAAGATCAATCGTACCCTGCCCACTATGTTGCGATATGAGACCCATATTCAAAATGAATCGATGTACAATACCCCGCCAGTGTTTCCAATCTATGTGAGCATGCTTACCCTGCGATGGCTCAAACAACTGGGGGGCCTTGAGGCAATAGCTAAGATCAATGAGCGAAAGGCCAAGGCGTTGTACGATGTGATCGATGCTATTCCATTCTACATCGGGCATAGTGTGCCTGAGGATCGCTCTAGGATGAACGTAACGTTTAACCTTGAAGATGCCGCACTGAATAAAGAATTCCAGACGTACTGCGAAGAAGCCGGCTGTGATGGTCTGAAGGGCCATAAGTCCGTGGGTGGCTTCAGGGCTTCGATTTACAATGCCATGCCGGAAGACGGAGTGAAGGTATTAGCTGAGGTCATGAAAGAGTTCGCATTGAAACATGCGTAGCCGCCAGACCCGTACGTCAGTTCGCTGGCAGGGCATTCACCTCCCACTTTTGATCATCGAAGAACCTCGTATTGATACGCGGGTATCCATTGGCAAAACCTCTGCCTATCTCCGACTGCCATATACTGCGCCTAAAGAATTCAAGCAGGAGAAACTGATCTGGGCCAAGAAATGGTTGCTGGAAATCATGACCGAAAAGCCCGAACTGGCCCAACGGTGGAAGAACAAAGAATACCGTACTGGGCAGTTGATCAAGACAGCGCTTAAAACCTATTGCCTGCAACTGGCCACCAACAATGCCAAGCAAACAGGTACTGCCCATGTGGAAGGCAATAACCTCTACCTCAACTTACCCCGGCTCGGGGTCAATGATTATTATACCCGGGACTTTGTCACGTCCCTGATATCCCGAGGTATCGCCAATGATCTATTGCCTGATTTCAGCGATCGAGTGGAATATTACAACCGATTGCATTTTCGTGAGCGGATCAACAGTATCCGTCTCAAATATGTGCATAGTCGTTGGGGCAGTTGTGCCAACAATGGCAACCTTAATTTTTCTACCAAGATCCTGCTCGCGCCTGAGAACATTATGGATCATATCATCATCCATGAGTTGGCGCATTTAAAAGAGATGAACCATGGTCCCCGGTTTTGGAAGTGGGTGGAGAAAGCGGATCCGGATTATCTGCGCCACGAAGCCTGGCTGACGAAGAACGGGGATAAGCTGGACTTTTAGTGGGACTCCTTCGTACGAAATGGTGCCTCGACACCCAGAGTTGGAAGACTGTAACACTCCCATCATGCAAGGTGCCTTCACTTCCAGGAACTGAATTAAATCAATCGGTGAGAAATTCCAGTGAAGCCTTTTTAGCCGTGCCCTTTACCTTTGGCACTTTCGATCCTCGAGATCTCGCATATAATAACTGTTCCTTGTTCCATCAGATCCAATTGGATGATATAATTTCCTAAATAATATAAACTGTTGATTACACCACTCCACCTGAAAAATGAAGTAATCCGGAAAATTGATCCCGGCACCTATCTCCAATTTCTGCTCAAGCAGGACGCCTAAATAAAACTTATCGCCCAATATATAAATATCCGAAAAGGTAACATGAACCAAGTGATTCTCCTTCAATGTGGGTGTCCTATCATAATGTGAATAGTTAATTTTAAAATTATTTAAAAAGTAAATATTCCTAAAATGTGCTTCCACATCCAAACTATCTTCAAAATTAAGTCCTCGTAAGCTATCAATTCCTTCCACGTAGAATGCCCTCCTGCTTAACAAAGTATCTATTGAAATGATTATTGAATCATATTCTTGAGTATTGCTATAAAACACTGACCTAGCCTCCAATCCACTCATGTTGTCTTTGAGCGACATGTCCAAGGCCCGATTATAGATATACTGTAAATCTTGCAACCAAGGTTTACCAGGCTGGTTTTGAGGGGTGTCTATTCTTTGACCATATAGCATATTCACTGGCAGGTTAACCCAAAGGCAAATTAATAAAAGTATTACCCTCATTTAGTTACAATTTGAAAGAATGTTATTAATATTACCATCACCTGTTGTAGCATTCAGATAATCCGTATACATGGAAAGCACCTGAGATGTTGAAAGGTTTAAATAAGAATACACATCAACAGGAAATCCCACTAAAACAAGTCCAACAAAATCCTCATAATTTCCAATTCCTCCATTCATTTCAATTAGACTTTGCACCATTTGATCCAAATAATATTGGATTATGAAAGCATGTTCACTCTGTGTAGCATCAGCCCCATATTCCTCAACAACTAATTGCTCGTAGGCAGTTAGAAGAGAAATATCTTGTCCATTCCAATTGTAATCTTCAAACAATCTTCTTCGAATGTCAGCATGCACCAATTCATGCTGAACTGTTTCAAAAGCAAATCTATTATTTGCGCTATTACAAAAGTCTGTATTGATTGACATATTTATTACCCCACCGATAACTTCAACCGCAGCAACTGCATTTGAATTATAGGCAGGCACAATACTAAAATCAATTGCACGTATTATTATTGGTGATTCAGATTCTTCGTCAAATCCAGAGAGCAGATCACAAATTAATGTGGTGCCATAGGGCCCATTGATCATTTGCTCCAAAATACAGTTGTACATTGGACATTCTGAAGCCAAGGATCTAAAAATGATAATTTTATCGACCGGGCTAAACCCGGAGTAGATATCCTGAACGCTACTTATGCCTCCATTTTGGCATGCAAAACCAATGGCATCTGCTAGAATTTCTTCATTTTCGAGTTGTGGTTCGCAAACGTTTTTCAATTGCGCATCAACTAGCAAACCATACAATTCATCCAAAACCGATTGATTTGAAGATATACACTCTATTTCTGATTCCGGCAAGCCTAATCTATCCCCTATATAATACGCCAATGCACATGCTGGCCCTTCCAACTCCTCGCCGATAACAGGTACTCCAGGGTGCTGGGCGAAATCCGAAATCTCCCAAATACACTCCAGATCCATAGAGATGAAGAGGTCATTGACATTCCAATTCAATCCATAGGTCTCATTCATCCAGTCTGCCGCTTTCACCATATTTTTGAGTTCCCATTCAGAGAAAATAGTAGACAAATTCAGAATCACATTAGAACCTCCACCGCCGCCACCATTTCCACCAGTCCCACCAAACCCAAAGCCACCGAATCCATCTAAACCCGAGCTTCCGCCTGTGCCAGAACCACCATTTCCACCAGACCCTCCATTCCCATTGGATCCATGAGTTCCGGAAACGGTTCCTGGATTACCATTTTTAAAAATATTTCCAAAAAATTCGCCAAGAGAATTCCACAACCTTCCCGAAACGCCCCCAAACCATTCCCAAATACTTTCCTTCCACTTTGGGCATTTCACAATTGAGGTTCTTGGTCGCAATGAATAACCAGTAAGCGTATCCACATATGTTCCAAAGGTAGCACTGCATCCACAACCTTGTATTTCCCCTCCTTGAACAACGGTGACCCCATACGTGTCCTGATCATCATAAAACTCCCAAATTAATCCGGAAAAATTCTGAATCGAAGGAAAACTATCCGGCATATACTGAGAAGTATCAGCTTGAAAAAAAAGCACGTGCATCTGAACCGCTTCAAGAGAATCCTTGAAAAAGACGGTATAGGCGTCCAAATATGGATTAACCATGATCGCAGAATCGGCTATTGGAACAATGACAACCGTGCTGGAATCATTAAGTTCTACCGCATTTGCAGCAGACCATACTGGCAGCAGGCCTGCCCAATCATTCTGATTTACAGAAAAGCCTGAACGAGAGAACAATACTCGGTCTTGAAAATACTCAATGGATTCTTGAATGGTTATATTTCTCCTGGCATTTGGACTATCTAAATCATCTGGGGCTATCAATTCATTTTCCCTGCAACCGGAAATTGTGACCCATAAAGCAAGAATGAATATGTAACAAATTAAGTAGATTGCATGGCATATCTTGTATTGCCGATTGCCGATTGCCGATTGCCGATTGCCGATTGCCGATTGCCGATTGGAAAGTTTGGGATTTATTTAGGCTCATTGGATTTTCTTTATTTTAAAAGTTACAAATTATGTGCCATAATTCGAGTATCAGAAGCTATTACATCGTGGTTTTACTTACATTGTTCTGGTCATGCTCTCCTGCCGGCAAAGCAGCCAATGCGCAAGCTGTTGCTGAAGAAGAGAAAATCGTTAACCCTTACTACTCCCACACCGACACGACGGTCTTACATGTGTTCGATGCTGAATGGAAGAAGATCCTTCCTGAAGACGTGTATTACATCGCCAGGGAAAAAGGAACCGAACGGGCCTTTACCGGTAAGTATTGGGATTTTGAAGGGAAAGGGACTTACTACTGCGCGGTATGTGGCAATGCGCTGTTCAAGTCTGACGGAAAATTTGCCAGCGAATGTGGTTGGCCCAGTTTCTTTGAACCGATTCGCGCTTCCGCAATGACCTACCACGATGATCGTTCGTTTGGTATGGTACGTATTGAGGTCAATTGCGGACGATGCGCCTCCCACCTTGGACATATTTTTGACGACGGACCTCCTCCCACTTATAAACGGTATTGTATGAATTCTCTGGTACTCGAATTCGAGCCGGAGAGTCATTAATCCTTCCTGAGTTTCGTCTTTTAAGCGGAAATGGATTTACCCATACCTTTGCCATGACATGGCAGAAACTCATCTTACAGATCAAATTAACCGTATTGGTGAAAAACTCGAAGCTTACCTTTCGGCAGGGCTGCGCCCCTTTGTCAGTTCATCCTTCCAATCGCACAGTCTCCCACTGCTGCATATTATCAGCCGATTTGCGCCAGAGATCCCGGTTTATTTCCTGAATACCGGCTTCCATTTCCCGGAGACGATGGCCTTCCGGCATACGATAGCAGACCTGATGGGACTGCGGATCATTGATGTGGAGTCGCCGGTTTCGAAAAGCGGTCAACGGGATGAACAAGGCAAATTCTTCTTCGTCCACAACCCTGATCATTGTTGCTATCTCAATAAGGTGCTTCCCATGGAACCGGTCATCGCCCAACATGATGTGTGGATCAGTGGCGTGAGAAGAGACCAGACCAAATTCAGAGCTTCGCTGCAGGAAGAAGAAGTCCTTGGAGAAGGCAAACTTCGTTACCACCCCATGCTCGATTGGACTTCCAAGATGATCTGGGAATATCGCCAGGCCCATCAGCTTCCGGAGCATCCTCTTGAGGCCAAAGGATACCTAAGCATTGGCTGCATGCCATGTACCAGATCCATTGAAGAAAGCCAACAAAACAGGCAAGGGCGATGGGCAGGGATGTCGAAGGAAGAATGCGGGATACAAACGGAGTTTGTGAAAGTGAAAAGTGAATAGTGAATAGTGAATAGTGAAAAAAGTTTTTCACGAGGATGATTTGCATTTGGTTCAGCAAGGAATAGCCAATAGCCAAGTTGAAGGGAGAAGGACTTTTTACTTTTCTTACATTATTAAATAACAGCTTTTAAGAAAAATGAAAATACTGATTACGGGTGGAGCGGGATACGTAGGGTACAGTGTCGTCAGGAAATTACTGGATGACCTGGATCGGGTGCATTCGATTACGATCTATGACAATTTGTCGAGGAAGAATTATAGTTTTTTCACGGAAGCAAAATTTGATCACAAGCCGGTAAAGCTGATCCAGGGAGATATTCTGGATGGAAGGTCTCTGCAGAAAGCCCTTGAAGGGATAGACTGTGTGATCCACCTGGCGGCGAAAGTAACCACTCCATTTGCGGATGCGGATGCCCACTCGTTTGACCAGGTCAATCATTGGGGCACGGCGCAGCTCGCCTATGCTATCGAAAAATCTTCGGTATCCCGAGTGATCTATATGAGTAGTATTTCCATCTATGGAGATCATCCGGAGCCCGTCAACGAAGAGACCATGCCTTCTCCCCATTCCTTTTATGGTCGCTCGAAGTGGGAAGGCGAAAATCAATTGCAGGTATTACAACGGGATCGGGATGTGATCATCCTTCGCTCCGGGAATGTGTATGGTTATAATCCCGCCTACCGGATTGATGCGGTGGTCAACCGCTTTCTTTTCCAGGCCAATTTTACGGGCAGGATCACGATCAATGGAAGCGGAGACCAGCACCGGAGCTTCGTGCATGTAGATAAATTGGCCACAGCCACTAACGCCGCTGTGGATGGGAAAGTCAGTCCAGGCATTTATAATGTCGTAGAACATAACCTGACGATCAATGATATTGCTTCCAGCGTCAAGGAGCTCTATCCGGGGTTGGATATCATCCATGCCAATTACAATATCCGTATGAAGGATATCATCACAGCCCTACCGTGCAGGATCTGGGATCAGGTCCCTCTGCCAACTATTTCCTTTGCGGATGAACTTGGGGAGTTTAAAACCCACTTCTCCTTTTAAGCGGCTGACATTTAGCGGCTTATATATATGCTTTTAACGTTTTTTGGATAAGACAGGCAAATTGTCCTGATTTTCAGGGCTTTATTATTAAAGAGGTCAATGGGATTCGGCATTTTTTAGCTATCTTTGCTGCCCTTTGAGCCGAAAGGGCTCAGCTTTGGGGACCTAGTATTTGATGACCTTAGGACAATCGTTATAATGAGTGTAAAGAAACGCGTGCTCTTCCTGACGCAGGAAATGTCGCCCTATACCGATCTCACCGAAATTTCAGAAGTCTTAAAAAAACTGCCATTGTTCACTCAGGACAATGGAATGGAGATTCGGGTATTGATGCCTCGTTTTGGCAGCATCAACGAACGCAGGCACCGCTTGCATGAGGTCGTGCGGTTGTCCGGCATGAACATCATCATCAATGACGATGACTACCCGTTGATCATCAAGGTCGCGTCACTCCCCGGCGCCAGGCTCCAGGTCTACTTCCTCGACAATGAGGAGTTTTTCAAACGCAAATTCATGTTTGAAGACCAGTCCGGCAAGTTGTTTGAAGACAACCAGGACCGGATGATCTTCTTCTGCAAAGGCGCCGTCGAGACCGTACGCAAATTTGGCTGGGCTCCGGATGTGGTACATTGCCATGGGTGGATGACTTCACTGGTCCCATTCTATCTGCGTACCGCCTACAAGGATGATCCGCTCTTTAAGAAAAGTAAGATCATCTACTCGATGTACAACGAAAGCCTGGAATCCAACTTCAACAAAGAGTTTTTTACCAAGGCTTCGATCAATAATCTTCAGCCTAAGGACCTGCAGGCATACCAAAACAGCACGGGTCACGTTATGCTCCATAAAGGCGCCATGGCATATGCGGATGCCCTGATCCAGGGGACTAAGAAACTCGAAGCCCCACTGGCCAAGGAAGTAAAAGCTTCCAAAAAGCCATTGCTTGGATACCAGGAGGGAGACAGTTTATTGCAGGCGTATTTCGATTTCTACAAAGAGCTGATGGGCTGATCCGTCAGTCTTTTTCGAAACCCGGGTAGATTTATGAGCATATATACCAGATTCTGCATCTTTTTTGTTTTCCTGACTCTCCTTACGTTTTCCTGCTCCAAGCCGGCATTGATCGGGTCTGACTTTCTGGAGGATGAAAAAGCATTGCTCCAGTTTAAGGACGACTTCGGGCTCACCCTCTACACCGAAAAAACAGACAGCGTCATTGTACATAGTGATAATGTCACTAAGCAACTCGTGACCTATCTGTGCGGAGATGTCCATGACCCGGTCTTCGGACGATATACCGCAGAAATATTTGCCCAGCCCTTATTGCCTGGTATTGCCACTTCTCTCATTGGTTCCACCTTTGATTCTGTGGTGCTGCAACTGCGATATGATACCCTGGGCATCTATGGGACCATCACAGATCCGGTTACTATTGAAGTGTATCGGATGGATGAAAACCCGGCCTTCAATGAGGACTATTATTCCAACCAACCCTTTGCCTCCAGTACGGATTTATTGGGTTCGCTGACTTTCGTGCCCCGTCCTAAGGATAGCGTTACCTTAAACAGGCCAGATGATACTATCACACTGGCAGCACATGTGCGCATTCCCCTGGATGTGACTAAGATGAGTGATCTGTTGCTTCAGGACACCATTGTGTTTTCCAACCAGGACAGTTTTCTCAATTATTTCAAGGGACTACGTATTCACATGACTACGGGTGGCAATACGATGCTTGGTTTTAACCTCCTCAATTCGGTTACCGGCCTCTCCTATTACTATGACAAAGGCTCTTCCGAAGATCTCGAATACAAGTTTGTCATCACCTCCGGCAGTGTCAAGACCGTACACATGGAACATGACTATAGTGGTTCACCCGTAGCTGCGGCTTTGGGCCCTGAGCCTGAAAATGACTACAGCTATGTGCAAGGTATGTCAGGCGTCGCTTCGTATATGAAAGTGGAGGGGCTGGATCAGATCGGTGATGCCATTATCAACCAGGCGATCATGGAGATCTACTGCACCTTCCCGGATGGAGACAACGAAGACTTTTATCCCCCCTGCAGGTATATCATCACCCAGGAAAAAAAGGATACTGTACTGGTCAATTCAGAAGATGTGGCTACGGCTTTGTCCATCACAGGCAGCAGCAGCTCGACGGAATCGTTTAATCAGATATTCGGAGGCAAGGTGGGCGATCGGATTGCCGGTCCACCCGTGGTCTATAAGTATACCATGAATGTCACCAACCAGATCAAAGACATTCATGCCGGCAATCAGGAAAATATCATATATTTCAATCCGTTTGGGAAAGGAAATACGCCTAACCGGGCGGTCATTTTTGGGTCTAATCACCCTACCTATGCCCCAAGATTGAAGATATCTTACACTGTCATATAAACACGATCTGAGAGGCGATGCCGGTTTTGATTTTAGCCTGTTCCTTTTCCGGGAAGATGGCGCAACAAAGAAGCCGGGGCGTGTATGGTAGAAGGCTCCCATTTTTCATGAAGTACAACGCGAATCTTTTATGTGCGGAATAGTCGGTTATATCGGTCCCCGTCCTGCCTACCCTATCCTGATCCAGGGGCTGAAGCAACTGGAATACCGGGGCTATGACAGCGCCGGTGTGGCTTTGCTGAATGACAAGATGCAGGTGTTCAAGAAAAAAGGCAAGGTCAGTGAACTCGAGAATTTTGTGGGCAACCAAACCCTGACGGCTACCGCAGGCATGGGCCATACCCGATGGGCGACTCACGGCGAACCCAACGATATCAACGCCCACCCCCATGTGTCAAACAACGGACACCTGTCGCTGATCCACAATGGTATTTTTGAAAACTATGCCGTCCTCAAAGAAGCTTTGTCCCGCAATGGATACACGTTTCAAAGTGAAACGGATACAGAAGTTTTTCTAAACCTCATCGAAGCCTATCAAAACCGTGAGCAACTTGATCTCGCGGATGCCACCAGCATGGCACTAGCTCAGGTAGTAGGTGCATATGCCATAGTAGTTGCTGATGATCGTAATCCGGATATCCTCGTCGCTGCAAGAAAATCAAGTCCACTGGTCGTAGGCATGGGGGATGGAGAATATTTTATCGGTTCCGACGCTACCCCTATCGTCCGGTATACCAACAAAGTGATCTACCTGAAGGATAACGAGATCGCGATCCTGGACCGCAATCATGGTGTGACCATCAAAGACAGCAAGAATGTCGTCCAAAAGCCGCGTATCGAAGAAATCAGTCTCCGGATCGAAGAACTGGAGAAAGGCGGCTATGAACATTTCATGCTTAAAGAAATCCATCAGCAGCCACAGACCGTGTCGGACTGCATGCGTGGCCGTCTGAAAGAACATGAGGGTCTGGTCCGTCTTGGTGGTATGGAAGAATATGCGGGACAATTTGAAAACGCACAGCGGATTATCATTGCGGGATGTGGCACTTCATGGCATGCCGGACTCATCGGTGAATACCTGTTTGAAGACCTGGCACGTATTCCGGTTGAAGTAGAATATGCTTCCGAATTGCGTTATCGCAATCCGGTAATTCGGGAAGGGGATATCGTCATGGCCATTTCACAATCCGGAGAGACCGCCGATACGCTTGCCGCGCTGGAACATGTCAAGAGCAAAGGAGCGATGATCTATGGAGTCGTCAATGCGGTCGGTTCGTCTATCGCACGTCTGACGGACGCGGGATCCTACATCCACTCCGGTCCGGAAATTGGGGTGGCTTCTACAAAAGCATTTACGGGTCAAGTCACCTTGTTGAGCATGGCGGCATTGTGGCTCGGCCACCGCCGCGGAACGCTTCCCATCTCCAGATACCGCACCCTGATCTCTGCCCTTGCGCGAATTCCGGAACAGATCGCGGAGACCCTCAAGGTAGAGGATCAGATCAAATACATTGCCTCCGAAATGACCGAGTACAATAACTCGCTCTACCTTGGAAGAGGATATAATTTTCCGGTGGCACTCGAAGGTGCACTCAAGCTGAAAGAGATATCCTACATCCATGCTGAAGGGTATCCTGCGGCAGAAATGAAACATGGTCCCATCGCTCTCATCGATGAAAACATGCCTGTAGTGGTGGTGGCCACCAACCAAAGCGCCTATGACAAGATCCTGAGCAATATCCAGGAAGTCAAAGCCCGCAAAGGAACCGTCATTGCTATTGTTTCCAATGGAGCGAAAGAAATCCGGAAATTTGCAGACCATGTCATCGAAATCCCTGAAACCGCGGAGCCGTTTTCACCGCTGTTGTCTGTCATACCCACCCAGTTGCTGTCTTATCATATCGCCTGCCTCCGCGGATGCAATGTCGATCAGCCCCGCAACCTCGCCAAATCCGTTACTGTAGAATAAACTTCAAAACCCCTTAATAATAATTGAATACTAACATAGATAAATCACACAAATAATTCCATCACACACTCACTACTCACTATTCACCACTCACTCCTCACTCCTCACTCCTGACCACTGACCACTGACCAACATCATATGGAAGATCAAATACAATCACCAGGCACCGGCAGCCTCGAATACAATGCAAGCCGGGAAAAATTAGTCTTGCCGGAATATGGACGAAATATTCAAAGACTGGTGCAACATGCCAAGACCATTGAAGATGCAGAAAAACGTCAATGGTATGTTGAGACCCTTATCGAACTGATGAACCAGATGTTGCCGGGCACCAAGACGTCTACAGAAATTGCGGATAAGCTCTGGAACCATCTCTTTTATATCGCGAATTATGATCTGGATGTAAAGATTCCTGAAAACGTAATCATCCATAAGAAAGGGGATGTGTTTATGATCCCTTCCGACGATGTTGATTATCCACAGAAGAAAATTCCTTATCGCCATTATGGATGGAACGTCCATACGATGGTTCAGAAAGCCCTGGGCATGGAGCAAGGACCCAAACGGGAAGAGTTTGGCAAAATCATTGCCTCCTACATGAAACTGGCTTATCGTACCTGGGGTAAAGAACAGTTTGTCAACGACGAGTTGATCAAAGCCGATCTCCGCAAAATGTCCCATGGACAGATTGATGTAGCGGATGAAGCGAGTATCGATAGTTATAAAAACATCAATGCGTCCACTCCCGGCAATATCCAACGTCCTAAGAAGCACAATAAAGGCCAGGGTGGCGGGCAGCAACACCGTCGTTTCCAATCCAATCGTCAGCAAGGCGGCAGCAACAAACACAAAAAAAGATATTAGTAGGCTGTCAGCAGTAAGCAGTCAGAATGACTCTTTCAAATCAAATTATGTCAACTGTTAAGCCCCAACTGCTTACTGTGAACTGCCAACTGCTAACCAGATGAAACCTACTGTCCCCTGGCTAAGAATATTATGGATTACCCTGGTCCTGGTAGCTCCGGGCTTCATCCTGTATTCCTATTTCACCAAGATATTCGCATGTCCTGAATGCTATCTGTTTGAGGATGGCGGTGATGGACTAAAAAATTATTACACCCTTGATTATTATGTAAAACATGATCAGGGCTGGCATTTCTCCGGGATGAATTATCCCTACGGGGAACATATTATCTATACAGACAATCAACCTTTGCTCGCGATGACCTTAGGCTGGATTCATCGTCATCTGGTCAATATGGATCATCATGTCATCGGCACGCTCAATATGCTGATGCTGATCTCCATCTACCTGGCGGTATTGATTCTATATCATCTATTACGCCGGTGGTCTGTAGGGCGATGGTGGGCCCTGGGAGCTGCATTGTGCATCACCTTCCTGTCACCGCAATTATGGCGTCTGCAAGGTCACTATGGCTTGTCGTATGTGGCCTATATTCCATTGCTGCTCTTGCTCCTGGATAAAATCATGCGGGATGCACATCGCAAATGGGTATCTGCACTCGGTGCAGGGTTACTCATTGTGGTCATGAGTCTGACACATATGTATTTTCTTTTGCTGAGTGCGCTTATCGTTTTTGCCGCAGTGGTCTCTTGGTATGGGTACAACAGGCGCGACCGGAATAGGGTTCGTCAGGTAATGCCCCTATTGCTGGCTGTACTCTTGCTCCCTGGGATTTTTCTGATCGGACTTCGCAAGTCAACCGATACTATAAAAGACCGGCCAATTGAGCCCTGGGGCCTTGATGACCATACCATCAGTTTTCAACGTACCTTTTTTCCCTTTATACCTCCACTCGATAAAGTTTGGACAGACCTACTGAAGCAGGAAAAACCCATCAATGAACGTGTGGCTTATGTAGGCTTGTTGGGATTACTGATGTTGCCCGCTGTTGCTTTTTTCCTGATTCGTAAACGAAAGGATGAAACGCCGGACACCGAAGTAAAAGTCTTCCTTTGGGCAGCAATTCTATCCTGGTGCATGGCTGCAGGGATTTTCTATCAGCATGGATTCCGGTTTTTCTGGGAAGCAGTACCCATCCTTAAGCAATTCAGAGGTCTGGGCCGGTTTGGAATTTCATTTTATTATCTCTACATGTTGGTATGCAGCTACCTGCTCTGGAGAGTATATCAACGAATGCAAGAAAGAGATTTGGGACAGGCAGGCAGTTATATGCTGGGGGCTGTACTTGTGGTTTGGGGATTTGAAGCTTCGCTCAATATCAAAGCGGTGAGTGCGCCGGTATTCAGATACAATGTTTGGCTTTCGCACACTAAAACCGATTATGTACCCCTTTTGAATGCGGCAGGATTTACACCGGATTCATTTCAAGCTATATTGCAATTCCCGCTGGTCGCCATCGGCAATGAAAACATGGGGGTGGCGCGTGGATTCTGGACCCTGCGGGAAGGAGTGCATGCATCTACTGAAACAGGCCTTCCGATGATTGACTATGCCATGTCAAGGACCTCCATTTCTCAGGGCATGGACATCGTAGAACTCATCTCTACCCCCTATGCCTCCAAGCGAAGGGGACAGATGCTAAATGACAAACCTATCCTTTTGCTTTGTGAAGAGGAGTTTGTCATTCCTTCAGAACGCAGATGGATCGATAAAGCGAAAAAGATTGGGACCTATCAATCGATCACCTTGTATGCCTTGCCTGCAAAAGTGTTTAAAACTATTGAGCTTCCACCGCTACCGGCTGATCATAAAGATGTGCTTTGTGCAGGGTGGTTTGATGGATTTGAAAATCATGCTTGTGATACGGCCATGACCGGTAAGGGAGCCCTACACATTACAGCTGCTCCAATGCAAGTATGGTCCTACGTTGATACAGCAAATGCGGAGCGTAACTGGATAGTAAGTTTCTGGTCACATGTCGATAACTTAAAAAACCATGTTGCTGTGCCGAGGATGATGGAGACAGGACCTGATGGTACCGTGTTGCGAAATGCAGGCCTGCATCGGGAGGCCATCCTTTGGTCCGAGGCTTATGGTGAATGGATTGAGATCAATTTCCCATGGACCACCAAGGGAAAAGGATATAGCTATACTTTGTTTATGGATGATAAAGGACCGGTTATTGACAACCTTTTAATCCGACCTGCTGCTGACACCTGCATTTATCATTTCCCAAATATGACGTTGTACAATAACCTGCCGATACCTGTAGAGAAATGAGGGAGCTCCTTAAAAAAATTATCCATGTATGGCCATGGCCACTGACCCTCAATGAACGGTATGACCGGCAGACCAAATCGGTGATCCAAAAAGTATGCGGACCGGAAAGTGTATGCATTGATGTAGGTTGCTTTCGTGGGGATATTCTACGGGCTATGATCTCTAGCGCCCCTAAAGCCAGACATAAAGCATTTGAACCCGTCCCACAACAATATGCCTTTCTTCAGGCCGAATTTGGAAGCCAGGCAGACATCTATCCTTATGCCCTGGGAAGCGAAAGTGGACAAACCACCTTTCAACATGTAGTGAGTAATCCCACATACTCAGGGCTCCGCCAACGGCAATACAAAGGTGCAGAAGATATCCATGAAATCAAGGTCGAGGTCCGTAGATTGGATGATGTCATTCCTCATTCCTTGCCGGTGACCTTGATCAAGGTCGATGTCGAAGGCGGCGAGTATGACGTCCTGCGCGGTTCGAAGGAAATACTAAATGCCTGGCACCCCTACATCATTTTCGAACATGGACTTGGTGGTGCCGATAAGTATGGAGTTCAACCAGGTGATGTATTTGATCTTCTGGTCAATACCCTGGGCTATAAAATATGCCTCATGGGTGATTTTCTCCGGCAAGAATCTACAACAGGTTTTTCCCGGATTGAATTTGAGCAGCAATTTTGGAAAGGAACCGATTGCTATTTCCTGGCGGTGTATGCAGAAAACAGGAAAGATCACTGAGGATCAAGTTTACTCTTTACGCTTCCTTCTACTGCCTGACGGTTGAGATAACGGTTCAACAAATTCAAGGTCCATCTGACGTGCCGTCATATCAATTTTACGAATCCGAACTTTAACTTGCTGTCCGATCGTAATGGTATCTCCGGTGCGCGATCCGGCTGTAAATGGTGCCGTCATATAAAATCCACCGCCCAGTGTCCGAAATGACACCAATCCTTCGGCCCTGGACTCGTCTAACTCGACAAAGATTCCGCTTTCGATAACTCCTGAAACCACCCCCGAAAATTCCTGCCCTACTCTTTCTTTTAGGTACTCCATCTGCTTGTACTTGATGGATTCGCGTTCGGCTGTCATGGCAGCTCGTTCACGGTCAGAGATGTGTTTGCATTGAACTTCAAGATTCTCCTTATTGACACGATGGATGGCCTCCAGATTGGCATCAAGGATGCGATGTACCAATACATCCGAATAGCGACGGATTGGTGAAGTAAAGTGGGTATAGTAGTCAAACGCCAATCCATAGTGCCCGATATTGTTGGTTGTATAGATGGCCTTGGCCATGGTGCGGATGGCGAGAGGTTCAAGCAACCTCAGTTTTTCATCTTTCTTCGCTGCTTCGGCCAGTTTATTGAAAGAAGCAGAGATTTGTTTTGGTGTATCGATCTGCAAATGCACACCCAACTCACGGGCAAATCGCTGGAAATCGACAAGTCGGTCCGGATCAGGAACGTCGTGTACCCGGTAAGGGAATGGAATTTCCTGACCTTTTCCCTTTTTAGCAATCAGCGTGGCCACCTCGCGATTGGCGAGCAGCATAAAATCCTCAATCAACAGGTGGGCTTCTTTGCGCTCTTTGACAAAGATCTCCAGCGTCTGACCCAATTCATCCACTTTAAACTGAAGTTCATCCGTCTCGAAGGTGATAGCTCCATCTTTGAACCTTTTCTTCCTCAGTGACCTTGCGATCGTATTAAGTGTTTTTAGCTCGTCAGCGAAAGGTCCAACGCCCGAATCAATCACTTCCTGGGCTTCTTCATAAGAAAACCGGTGATCAGAATAAATGATGGTGCGGCCAAACCACCGATCTACAACTTTGTGATGGGTGTCCAATTCAAACACCGCGGCATAACAAAGACTTTCTTCAAGTGGGCGCAAAGAACACAACTCATTGGAAAGTTTTTCCGGAAGCATGGGGCAAACCCGGTCGACCAGATACACGGATGTGGATCTGAAATATGCCTCCTTGTCAAGGGCTGTTCCCGGCTTGACATAATGAGATACATCAGCGATGTGCACCCCTACTTCGATATTTCCGTTTTCGAGTGTGCGGATGGATAGCGCATCATCAAAATCCTTGGCGGTGGCCGGATCAATGGTGAAGGTGGTGATGCCGCGGAAGTCGCGCCGTTTGCGGATTTCCTCTTCTGTTATTTCTTCAGGCAGGTGCAGACATTCTTCAAGCACTTCTTCGGGCCATGCGAGGTTGAATCCGTTGTGAATCAGGATGGTTTGCATCTCCAGTTCATGGCTGCCGTATGCACCCAAAACATGAACAACTTCACCGCTTGGTGATGACTGTGTCCAGTCGGTGATCTTGACCACCACTTTGTCCCCATCCACCGCTTCGTTGAGTTTGTCGGTTGGGACGATAATATCAAATTGAATGTTGGCCCGGTCCGGCACCAGGACTGCAAAGTTCTTATACAACTTGATAGTTCCTATCGCCTGCTCCAATGCACGTTTGACAATGGCAACGATCCGGCCTTCGGGTTTACGGCCACGACGGGCTGGGATCAAGTCAACAGCAACGATGTCTTTGTGCATGGCGCCTCCGGTATATCGGGCGGGGACATAGATATCGTCATCCATATCTTCAATGATGACATAGGCTGCCCCTGAACGGGTCATATCTACCCGACCCTGGTGGATGTTTTTACCCGTGACCACTACCTGTGAGGCCTTGACAGGCTCAGCCTTGATCTTCGGTAACATCTTTGAAGTGTATACATCTTCTTCGGTCCGGATGAGCTTGCCTTGTTTGACGAGAGCATCCATAACACGGACCATATCCGGCTTGCTGTTGGCCACTTTCATTTTCTTAATGAGTTGCCTTGGGGTCCAGGAAGGGCTTTTACTGTGCTGGATGGTTTCAATAGCCAAAGCTCTTAGTTTGGCGTAGGGGAGTTTGTGGCCTTTTGTATTGGCCATGTCCGGTGGGGCACCGGATTTATTCTTCTTTTTCTTCTTCATTTGTTTCGTAAGTGATCATCCCTGTTGGTTGGATCGACATCTGGTAGGTCTGCGTCTGTCCGGGATCCAACATGGATTCATCTTCTTGTGCTATACCCTCAGCGATGATGATACTCAAATCTTCTTGGATCACAGCCACGGAATGCAAGGCTCCTTCCTCCTCATAACGCAGGCCACCGACGATGGCATGACTCAAAGGATCGCCTTGGAGGGAATACGTGGCCAGGATAAACTCATAGCGGAGGACACCTGCTTTCCAATAAATGATTGCATGGAAACCCTGGGTACCGCTGATCTGGCCATAGGGCACATACTCGGTATATTCATCGATCTCATCGCTTTCGAAAGGAAGGATATATGTCTCCTGCAGCATCCCGGGCAGCGGCACCGGGTCAGATGGAATCTGACTCATGTCCGGCAAAAGGCTAAAAGGAAGGTCCAGGGCAGGGAAATATTCGAGAAATTCGGCAAAAGAAGCCTCGGGAAGTCTTTTCACAAGACAAATTTAGGGTTATAAACCCAACCTTAGGCCAAATGGTTTACGTCTATCACTACCAAACAGGAAGATCACACCACTTTATGATTGACCTCAAAACACATTTTCTCTGCTTGCTGATGATCACCATGGTGATTATGGTTGGCGGTTGTACCCTGGATGATCCAGGCCCCGGAAGCCAGACTCCTCCTTTGATCCTGCAATATCAGCAACACTATTCGCTGACGGAATTATCCTGGACCCCGGTACGCGTGACCGGTTTTAAAGAATATATCCTGCTTCAATCGTCCACCCCAATTCCCGATGCGCCAGAACCTGAAGTCAACCAGGATGTGACGGTACTCAAGCGGATCAATGATGTGGATGTCACGCATTTCTCCGCCTCCACGACCCTGTTTACACCCCAGGTTTGCTACAAACTCTATTGCGCGGTAGATGATCGTTTTCTGTATTCCGCATCTGTATGTGTCAACCAGGAAATGGATGTCATTGATGGATTTTATGACAGAGCCTGTCATGAACCAGGAAATCCGGAGATGACCATTTTTGACCGTAACTCCGACCGACTGACCGCCTATAATTATAAGACCGGAGTGAGTTCAAATACACAGTTTGCTTTTGACCTCAATTTCCCATCGCTTGAGATGTCAACCTGGAATACGACCACGCATGTCTTTGCCACCGAGCAATCTCCGGGAGCGATTCGTATATACAACTTCCCTGCGATGACCCTGGCCACGTCACGTAATTTCTTTCAGGTCCTTTGGAGTGTCAACGCCCAAGGCCAGTTCCTTTATGCTGCCACGGATGAGGGCTTCAACAATTTTCATATCATCAATCGGAGCAACCTCAATGATGTTGACGCCAGTTATGGAATTACGGGTAATCAGTGTATTGCTGTATTTGATGGGGACACGACGGTTGTGTTGACCCTGGGCCAAAGCAATTCCAAAAAATATCTCGTCAATACCTCGGGTCAAATCATCGGCGAAGAATCGCTTACCATCCGGGTCGCCCAAAATGATTTGCAAAATACTTGCGCTGAAGGTCAGACGCTGTTTATCTGCGGACGCGAAGGGGCTATCATCAACCGCAACGGGGAAAGTCTGGGGTTGATCAATACGTCCAACAATGCCTCCACCCAGATCATGCGACTGACGGCAGATGAATCTAAAGTGGTGTATACGATCAACCGGAACGGTGTTTTCTTTCTGGAGGTCGCCGATTTGACGCACCTTCCTTTTGTAGACGTTCTGGAATCCTATTCTGTACCTGCATTCAACTATTCAGATATCATAGTTGAAGATCAGGTGATTTATCTGATGGGGGCGCAATTTCTGTTTGCCAATGGACAGACTATCATCCTCAAATTTCCATTATAGATCATGGCCAGAAAAAAAATAATACCCATCCTTCTCTTTTCCTCGCTTGTAGTCGTGAGCGGATGGGGCCAGCAGGACAGCACCCAAAGGGCCCATTGGTCGCTGGGGGTGAGTACCGGGGATATCCTGCATCAGCTTTTCAATACGGATGTGAGCATTAAAACCTATCCTGCCTTTATGCTGGAATATGCGGGCCGCGCGTATGCGGTACAAGCAGGATTTCGTCCCGGGTACAACCAGGCACATACCACCTATGAGGGTTTTGTGGATTCGGAAGTGGATAAACAGGTTTCCTTATCAGGGCAGATTGCCGGTACCCGTATCCTTCTTGATGAGCGCAATTGGCAGATCAAAGCCGGATTGCTGGTATCGGGAGGATGGTCGAGAGAGGATAACATTGAAGACAGTGGATTCGATCGTGTCACCACAAGGCGTTTGGAATGGAATGCAGGACTTGGGCCTGTGATCGACTTCAGGTTTTTTGTCGATCCCCGGATCAGCCTGGGCATGGAAGCCAGCCTGGTGTATAGTTGGTCGCGATCGGAATTGCAACAACTTTTTAGTGGATTCCCTGAGTTTGACAATACAAAAGAGACTGTCACTGGAGAAGGGCTTGATGTCCGGGAGCCGGCGACGATTTACTTCCGCTTTCATTTTTAAATATCATTTCTTAATTTTTCCAAATAAATCATACCCGATATGAAAACCATTTTCAACCTGCTGTCCCTCTGCTTACTGTTGTGCCTGGTCTCTTGCCAGGATGATACTTTTCAAAGAAACATTCAGTACCCTGTGTTGCCGGCAACGTCCTATGATTACCATCCCAAATGGGGAGGTACACATAGCCACATGGCGGGCCAGGATCTGGGCATTACAGATGCTGGAGCTACACTGGGTCGGGTCTTGTTCTATGACAAAATCCTGTCTGTCGACAACACCGTTTCCTGTGGTTCATGCCACCATCAGACAAATGCGTTTTCTGACCAGACCAGGGTCAGCAATGGAATTGACCATCAGGTGACGGATCGTAATGCGCCTCCAATCAGCAACCTCTATGATGACAACCTCTTGTTTTGGGATGGCCGGTCCACCAGTCTCAATGACCTGGTGCTCCAGCCGGTGCGTAATCACAAGGAGATGGGTATGGAAAACATGGATTTCCTGGTAGCCAAAATAAAAGCCGCTCCCTATTATCCGGAGCTGTTTGCTAGAGCTTTTGGCGATGATCAAATCACTTCAGATCGGATAGCTGAGGCTATGGCGCAATTTGTCCGGAGTATGATTGGTTGTGACAGCGATATGGATCGCCAGGCTGCTTCCGGTCAATCTTTATCTCCACTGGCCGAAGAAGGTAGAAATGTGTTTTTTGGAAAGGGCACCTGTTATAATTGTCATTCCGGTCCTGATCTCAATGATCGGGGCGGTTTCTTTGGCGATCCTTTCTTCCCTCCTAATGGAGAAGGATTTGGCTGGTCTAAGGATATCGCCGATATTGGTCTGGATGAAGTGTATACCGATGTTGGAATGGGTGTTTTTGATCCGGCCTTAGTGGGCGTGTTCAAGATCCCTTCCCTCCGTAATGTGGCGCTCACCGCTCCCTACATGCATGATGGTCGATTTGCAACGCTGGAAGAAGTAGTCAACCATTATAACACCGGGATCAAGCGGTCACCCAATCTGGATTCGGTCTTCAAGAGCTGGGATACCGGAGAGGCCATCCGACTCGGTCTTTCAGATCATGAGCAGTCCGCACTGGTAGCTTTCCTGCACAGCCTGACCGACGAAAATTATCTCAGAGACGAGCGGTTTTCAGATCCCTTTTCGAGGTAATAGGGTAAAAAACAGCCAGTTAATGGCCTGTTACATATTTAAAATTTTAACATAAAAAGATAGCCAATATGTTGGTCAATTAACATGGGTTTATTATATTTGGCCTCTGTTTACCACCTGGCTTTTGATTTGATCCGGCCGGCATAACATCCAAAGTCTCACCTTTTTCAAAAAGAAGGCGAAAAATCGGTCTTCAAATTTTGTGTCAGGTGGTATTGTTTTTGAAACTTCCCCCTCCCTTCACGATGGCTTAGATCATCTTTAGGAATAAAAAAAATAGGCACGGTCTTTTACCATGCCTATTTTTTTTGTTGCGTGATGATCTGATCAGGCCAGGAACTCTATGCTATCATTGATGAATGTATTCATCTCTTCACCTTTCAGCATGCCTTGGTTCAGTTTGGCCAAACGTAATAGGTACGCCGCAAACTTTTCTTTCTTCTCAGGACTGCGCATATTCAAAAGTTTGTCTGCAATCAGCGGATGATTGGAATTGACGATCACCTGGTAGTGACCTTCCATCATATCCATGCCGCTCATTCCCTGCATAGCCTGCATCTCTTGCATCCTTCTCATGAATTCAGGGCGCGTGATCATGACAGGATGCCCTTCAGGAGACATTGGACGCAGGATCAATTGATGTTCAGTTACGCCTGGCAGGGAGACAAAGAGTTCTTTCACTTTCTCCTGTTCCTTTTCACTCAGGACGGACTCCTTTTTCTCCTCCTTCTGGATCAACTGGTCGGGGGTGTCTGAATCCACCCGGACGAAAGTCATATTCTCTCCTTTGTATTCGAGATGCTGAATAAAATGGTTGTCGATCACATGATAGAGGTGTAACACATCATATCCCATATCTGTAGCCTGCCGGATATAGGAGGTATGCAACTCAGGGGAAGGCGTGTAGAGTGCGACTACACGGTCATACTTGTCGGTTTGGATCGCCTTGATCTTTTCCTTGTATTCCTGCACTGTAAAATATTTGCCTTCGGTATTCTTGAGCAAAGTGAAATCCATGGCTTTCTCGGCAAATTTTTCATCTGTGATCGTACCATATTTGACAAAGACGCCGATATCATCCCATTTCTTTTCAAATCCTTCCCGATCGTCTTTGAAGAGTTTGGAAAGTCGTTCGGCTACTTTCTTGGTCATATACCCCGTGATCTTTTTCACGCTGGCATCACTCTGCAGATAACTACGAGAGACATTGAGCGGGATATCAGGGCTGTCGATGACCCCATGCAACAGAGTGAGAAATTCAGGTACGATCTCCTTTACTTCATCCGTCACATAGACCTGGTTGCTGTAGAGATGGATTTTGTTTTTCTGCATCTCAAACTGGTTACCGATTTTTGGAAAAAACAGTACACCGGTGAGATTAAACGGGTAATCAATGTTGAGATGGATCCAGAACATGGGATCCGGAGACATCGGGTAGAGTTGTTTGTAAAAATTGAGATAATCTTCATCTGTGAGCTTACCCGGTTTACGTTTCCATAGCGGATGGGTGTCATTGATGATATTGGGAACGTCTTCTTCTATTTTCTTGCGGTTGTCACCCTCACCTTCCCAGCGTATATCCTTTCGCATGCCCATCTGAATGGGGTATGGCAGGAAGCTGCAGTATTTTTTAAGCAGACCTTCAATGCGGTCATGCTCCAAAAACTCTTTGCTGTCATCGCTGATATGGAGGATGATATCAGTACCCCGTTCCTTACGATCGTACTCTTCCATCTCGTATTCGGGCTGGCCTTCACAGACCCAGCGAACAGCTTTGGGCGTTTTTTTATAGGTACGTGTGATGACTTCGACCTGATCGGCAACCATAAAGGCGGAATAAAAGCCCAGTCCAAAATGGCCGATGATATTGGTTTTGCCCTGGTATTTTTTGACAAATTCTTCCGCACTGCTCAGTGCCAGTTGATTGAGATATTTCTTGACTTCGGCTTCCGTCATCCCGATCCCGCGGTCGCTAATGGTGATGGTCCCTGCGGCTTTGTCGACGGTGACTTGGATCGTCAAATCTCCCAATTCGCCTTCAATCTCTCCGGATCCGGCAATCGCTTCGAGTTTGGAGGTGGCATCGATGGCATTGGAAATAAGCTCTCTCAAAAAGATCTCATGATCCGAGTAGAGAAACTTTTTGATGATGGGAAAAATATTTTCGGTCTGTACTGTGATATTACCTTTCGACATAACTTATTGATTTTTAGAGACTAAAAACTTTAACCCCCTTGGTCAAAAGCCATGCCATTCCTCTTTTTCTGTCAAATTGACGGAATGACACGACAGTAACGTGAAAGTTTGGCATTGTATATGCTATACCAGATGCAATAGAGATGATCAAATGACGATAATCTCATTAAGACCGGTCCAAACAGGGGGGTTAGGATCGGTCTTTTTTTTGTCCTCAGCAGCCACTCCATCACCCCATCACTGCTCCTTAAAGCATCCTACCTTCAGATTGTCCATCAATAAGGTCTGGGTGGAACCTCCGTTCCATAGCGTCATAGTGCAGCGATCATAGGGTGCGTCCGGAAGGCGAACATCAAAAAACACATGTGTTGCGACCTGGTCAACGGGCAATAATCGTTGGACGCGAATCAGGTTGGTTTTAATCACAGTTTCACCCTGGTAAAACTGGACAATCCACTGTGCATATTTCCATACATCCCATTCGTGGGTTTGGATCAAGAAATCAGCCTCGAGTCGTAGCCATGGATTACAGTCTGCTGTCAGAGGAAGTTGGAACGGACCAATAAATTGAGACTGAGCATTGAGACAAGCTGCCTTTCCTCCCGAGGGCCAGGGTGCGGAACAAAACTGTGTATCCTGTTCGAAATCCATTTGCCATATCGATTGCATGGCCTGGGGTGTGCCATTGAAATACTCGCGTGTATCGAGCAACTTAAATAAATCCCGATCCGGATGCAGACGTCCAACCACGTGATAGAAATAAGGTGTTGTCATTTGGCCGGCCTGAAAAAATCCGCCCTTATGGGCCTGGTGCAACCACCAGCCGTTGTAATAAACATTGACTGCTAAAACACCTATCCATAACCACCTGGTGACGGGTGACTGGACCATCCAGCCAATGAGTGCAGCAAGCGGAAACGCCATCAAAGGATAGATCTGAATCAGATTACGTTGTCCCAAACCCCCACCACCTTCAAAGTGTGCCCAGCTCAAGGTGATATATATCGCCAGGCCAACGACCATGAGTGCAGGCCAGAAAATGTTGCGATGCTTCCGATATAAAGACGTCCATCCAGCCATAGCCAAAAGCATCAATGGCGTATAGATCCACCATCCGATATTGACGCCCATGAGTCCTCTCCATATCTTCGGATGCAGCCAGTTGAAACCTTGGTCGCCATAGCTGTAGACGATCCACTCACCGGAAACATATTTCCAGTAGATGACCTGAATGCTAAGGATGACTCCGCAAAGGATGATGATGCTGATAACTTTAAGCCAATGTGTTTTGATATAAAGAAATCGCTCACGGATATGGCCCATACCCCAAAGCAGAGGAATGAGGACCCATATGATTTCCGTGGGGCGCGTCAATATGGCCAGGCCCAGAGAAAAGCCAACTCCCAATGTGGCTTTCCAGTCTGCATGTTTATAAAATCGAATGGTGGAAAGGATGAGCAGGCAAAGCAAAGTAAACAACCACGTATGGTTCATCCCATTGGTGATCGAGGCATATTCCATCCAGTGCGTCCCCAGTCCAAGGGCGAGCAATGTCCACATCACAGTTTGATCTTCGAAATAGAGCAGTAAGATTTTACGGAGGCACCACAGTCCGAGGATAGATATCAACAGACTGCCAAGCCATATACTTACCTGGTAAGGTCTGCTATATCCATCTGCAGGATACGTCCCGGACCAGGTAGCATAGGCATGTGCAGCGAGGAAAAAAGGCGAATAGAGCACGGCCTGGCCGATGGCGTACTTGTTGACTTTATGACCTGATGGCGCATGATCAAAGGCCTGATCATAGGCGGGTGATGGCAGATATTTTTCATTGATGCCATTCATCCAGTCTTGATGTTTCAGATCATGATAGATAAACGTCGCGGGGAGATAATGATAATATCCACTGACATCCCAACTGATCGTCGCTTCGGACCATGGCTTTAACCACTTGGGGTAATATATAGCACCCAGCAACAACCAAATCGCGGCTACCAGGTATAAGGCATGAGAGGATTTCATTGGCCGATAAAAGTAGGAGATATTTATGGTTAGCTATTTTTCTTATTTTCATATTCCAAATACACCTACCTTGAAACCAATCCTCGTATTTTTGGGTCTGCTTTCCGGACTTTACCTGCAGGCCCAACCAACTGCCCATCTGGGTCTTTCCCTGTCTGGATTTTCTGGCACAGAAAAAGTCTACAATGTGTATGTCAGCGAGTACCGCGACATTATTGCCCACTCTTACTCCATGGCTTTTGATGCCAACAAGATGAGTTACCAGGGGATCCGGAACAGTATTATTCCTTCATTGACCAATGCCTCATTTGGAAATCCTTCACCCGGGGTAATCACGTCACTGTGGTTTGAAGGGAGTCTGACCGGTGGGGACTATGTGGATTCAACTGTCCTATATCAAATCGTATTCAATGTGATCGAACCAGATGGTTCAACCTTATGTTTCTCGCAAGATCCATTGGCTTTTGAATTTGTCGATGCGGAAAGCAACAGTCTGGATCAAATCATTATCCATGATGATTGCTTCGACAGCTTAGTGGTCATCATCAATCCAACCTCCATAGTTTCTGCTGTGCCGGTTCCAAAAGCCAGTATCGAAAATCTACATTTGTCCAACGATGGGCAGTTTACATTCACTTCATTAGCGGACCAGCACCTGTCATTCAATCTCTACGACGCTCAAGGTCAAATCCTGGCGGTTTTGAAATCAACTTACTATTCGAATGGCAGAAATCAAGGTGACTTTCATCAGGCTATCATCCCTGGCCCATATCTGATGCAAACGATAACCAATGGATCTCCTGCGCAGTCTCTGATGATTATAGTGCAGTGATCTCGGGGTCTCTGGTATGTTATGGTGGGATAAAAAGATGCCAGATACCAGATTAAGAGATGCCAGATTACTTTTACACCGCATCACCCCATCACTCCATCACCCATCACTCCATAAAATGGCACACGGAGGCACGGAGAACACGGAGAAATGATCACCCCATCACCCATGACTCCATCACCCCATCACTCCATCACTCCATAAAATGGCACACGGAGGCACGGAGAACACGGAGAAATGATCACCCCATCACCCATGATTCCATCACTCCATCACTCCATCACCAAATATAAAAGTTCCTACCTCCCACTCATCCACTTGGCTTGCCACTTGTCGATATTGGGGCAATCCTTGTATTGGGGATCGATCACGATATAGGTGTTGGGGATATGCTTGTCGACCCAGTCGCTGAAAGCTACATTGCGTTTGCTTTCTTTCGCGGCATCCTGGATGCGACTGTAGTCTTGTTTTAGATTGGCTTTATGGGGGGTGGTTCGACCCTGCAGTTGAACGATTTTATAGGAGTAATCACCGAGCGGGGTGCGGTACTCGATAGGTGGAGTGATATCCCAAACCTTGAGGGTATCGATGCTAAAGAAAATCTCGCTATCGACATCTGCAGTTTCAAAGAAGGTATTGGTGGTCTTGGGGTTGATCATGCGACCGTTGTTGCTATAGCTCTGGACGCGTTTGTCACCAAAGCGATGGACTGCATCCGGAAATGACAAGGAGTCTGCGGCGATCAACATCTTGATGGAGTCTAGTTTATTGACGGTCTTTTGAAGATCCGCATCTGTGATCCTGGGTCTGACCAGAATATGTCGGGTATGAATGGAGTTGCCCCTCCGCTCCAATAATTGCAGGATGTGATAACCAAATTCGGTTTCAATGACATCGGAGGTTTCATTGACTTCAAGTTGGAAAGCGGTGGCTTCAAACTCAGGAACAAAACTGCCGCGGGTCGTCCATCCGAGGTCTCCCCCATCGCGGGCGCTGCCATCATCGGAATACTTCCGGGCTAATGTTGCAAAATCTTCACCGGCTTTGAGCAGATCCTTGACCTTATTGATTTTTTCCAAGGCTTTGGCGCGCTCTTCCTCATTGATCTGAGGGTAGATGACCAGTTCGGCGAGTTCGACTTCGGCATTGAAGTAGGGAAGGCTGTCTTTTGGGATCCGGTTGTAGAATTCCAACACTTCTGCAGGAGTAATGTCAACATTTTTCATGATCTCCGCCTGCATTTTATCGCCGAGCAGTTTTCGTTGCATATCATCTTTGACCTGCTCGCGCATTTCACTGACGGTTTGACCATAGACTTCCTGAAACAACTTACGGTCGTTGTTCATATAGGTGAGAATCTGGTCCATGCGGGCATCGATTTCGGCATCGACTTCATCTTCGGTAACTTCGACACTGTCGATTTTGGCGTAATGCACCAGCATGGCCTGAGCCATCAGGCTTTCGAGAATCAGGCATTGCTCCGTTTTGCCGGGATTGCCCTTGCGTTCCCGCATCATAGCCATCTGTTCTTCAACATCGGAATGGAAGATGACTTCGCCACCTATTTTGGCGACGATCTTATCCAGGACAATGGTATCCTGGCCCTGCAATTGACAGGTAGTTAGGGCGAAGAGTATGGCCAGCGTTATGTGAGTGATGCGTTGTTTCATTCCGTATATATTTTGACCCGCTCATTTTGAATGTCGCGGTCGTAAATTTCTTTTTTGATCCGGTCAAGGAGTTCAAGTTCCCGCTGATGAAGGATAAATCTCGCAGCCTGTTCCCGGATCCTGGAGAGCGGAGCGATGTCTTGCTCATAATAGACTTCCAGGGGGTATAGCAAATAGATATAATCTCCGTCTTCCCGGACGACTCCATGATTAGAACGTATGGCGGACGGGGATAGTGTACCTTCCGGAAAAAGCTGGATGATCATCTGCATCTCGTGCCAGAGCGATGAGTCCTGCCAATTGGTCCTGGCATGCTTATCAGTATAGGTGAGGATATCCTGAAGGTGCTGCTGAGGAAAGGTCTTCCACCACACGAGGATTTTGTCGGAGCGAGCCAGGGGTTTTTTGATTTTGAAATAATATCCGCGCAGGATACCAGATTCCAGGCGATGTTGCTCCTTGTTGGCTTCGTAATAGCGTTGGAGGTCGCTTTCTGTGATTACCGTGTCGAGGCGTTCCTCCAGGGTCTGCTGCTCGAAAAAATGTCTGAGCAGGGACTGCCGGTAGTCTTCCAGCAGTTTGTTCATATTGACTTCTTTGGGAAAATTCTTTTCAGCTTCGACCAGCAGGAGGCGGTCTCTTACCCAATGTTCGGTGAGGTTGCGGACCTGCTGGATGCTGTCTTCGGCAGTGGCATAGCCCTGAATCAGGTCTTTGATATCATCGAAATACAATTTGTAATCAAAGACTTGTGCCAGGAGGATGGGTTCATCTTTCTTTTCGGTGAGCAACTTTCCTTTCTGGCATGAGGATAGCGATCCACCGAGGAGGATCAAGCATATGCCTGCTTGCCATAGGCCAGTTATCCGGTGTGCAATCAACCGATTATTTTTTCACAAGGCTCATGAGGACATCATCGTGGACGACCACCGGGTATTTGGCCTGGAGGGCAGCCACCCAGTCTTTTTCAAGTTGGTCCTGGTAGTCGGCGATGATATAGCCCCTGGCTTCATCGAGGGTTTTGGGAGTAGGTGGGATTACTTTTTCCACACTCACAAAACCGGTGCTGTCTGGCAGGTCTGCTTTCTGACCGGCGGCCCAGGTGATACCCTCCGGCAGGGGTTCATCCTTCTGGTAAACCTTGCGGGTAACCGTCATGCCGATTTGTTTTTTAGCGGCTTTGTCGGCGACTGCATCCAAAGGTTTTTTAGCTGCCCATTTTTTGATGGTCGCCAGTTGATCGACGGATGCAGAATCGAGTTTGACGGTAGCTACTTCCAGTCGCTCATCCCACATATAGTTATTGAGGTGGGCGTTGTGAAAAGCGACAAGACCGACTGTGTCTTTGCTGGCTTTATCCCATACGTTGATCTTGGTGGCTTCGAAGAGGAGGATGCCTTCTTCGTATTCACGCATCAGGGATTTAAACTCAGGGTATTTGGCGGAAAGATTTTTCTCTTCGAACGAGAGTGCCTTTTCACTTACAAATTCGTTGAACACTTTATCTAAAATGTCTTTGGTTGCCGTGCCTTTCGGCAGCCCCATCCGGGTGCGGGCATTGTTACGGACATAGTTGCCAAAATCGATATTGCTGTATTTGTCTCCACCGATAGTGATCAGGGTGGCAGGGGTTACCTGAGGTACTTGCCAGCGGTAGGTCTGGAGGTCATCACCGGCAGCAGCGACAAACTGGTTGTATACATTTTCATCCTTGACATAACCGGCTTCCGTTTTGATGCGATTGACCATTGTTAGGCGGGCAGCAGCGATGCGCTCGTCGCGGCTGATCTGGGTTTCTATTTTACGCTTGGTCTGATCTACAGTCATAACGGGGCGTTTGCGAACCCTCTTGACAATGTGCCAACCTAAGCGCGTGCGGATAGGTGCTGAATAGTCACCATCATTGGCCAGGCCAAAGGCAGCATCTTCAAATGATTTTTCATATTGATTGATCACGATAGGGCCGATGGCTCCACCGCGTTCGGCTGTGGTCTTGTCTTCGCTTGATTTTTTAGCTACCTCTTCAAACTTAGCGCCGCCCTGCAGTTGTTTGTAGAGATCATCGATACGGGCTTTGACGGCTTTGTCATCGCTGCCATCGGCTTTGACGCGAAGGAGAATATGTGCCACATCGAGTTCACCCCGGGCTGGTCTCTTACTGATCACCTTGACGATATGATATCCGAGGGAAGTATGTACAGGGGCAGAATATTTTCCTACCGGAGTGTCATAAGCTGCATTTTCAAAAGCATAGAATCCATTGGGAAGCAGTGCGGTGATAAAACCGATATCGCCGCCATTGTCTTTAGAGCCGGCATCTTCGGAAGTTTGTTTGACGACCACATCCCATGCTTCACCGGCTTGCAGGCGCTTATAGGCAGCCTGTATCTTACCATAGGCTGTGAGCGTGTCATTGGATGATGGAGTCTTGATCAGGATATGGGCCACTTGCACATCTTCCTGCATGCGCTTGAATGCTTCCTCTACGAGGCGATCAGTGATTTCCTTGTCGGTGAGGTAGCTGTCGGCTAGTTGCTTGCGATAGCCAGCGAGTTCGGTCTGGAGGCTTGGGAGCGTATCCAGTCCCATGGCATAAGCTTCGCGGACTTTGAGTTTAAACCTGGTGTAGAGGTCCAGGTATTCGCGGAGGCTGGCTTCCGAAAAATCGGCGTCATCGCGGTTGTTCTTGGCATAGATGTATGAAAACTCAGATGCCGGCACAGCCTGGCCGTCGACGGTAAACAACACCGGATCAGGAGACTGGCTCTTGAGCACGTCGGTGATCAGGAAAGTCACCAGGCTTAAAATCAGGAAAAATCTCATGTGTACGTGGATTGAAAAGGAGTTACTATAAGGGTGCGAAAATAGCCATTCTTGGGCGTAAACCCTGTTTGGCGCTGCGATTTTACTACAAAAATGGAGGCTAAATGACGCTGTAACAAATGGTTAACAAAAGGCTATCGGCGAATTGAAAAAATGGAATGTAGGGACGGGTCGCGACCTGTCCCTACATTCCATTTTTGATTCAATTATCCGTGTTCGTAAACCTTTCGGATCCTGGGATTGAGATTGGTCATGATTTCGTAGGTGATGGTGCCGCATTTGCGGGCCAACTCTTCGACAGATTGGGTTTTGTCAAAGATGACCACCTCATCACCAAGGGATGTTTCAGGAATGTGGGTGATATCGATCATCGTCATGTCCATACATACCCGGCCGACGATAGGTGCTTGTTTACCATGCAATAGAAAAGCACCACCCACATTGCCGGCGACACGAGGCAAACCATCCGCATACCCAAGGTTGACTGTAGCAATGCGGCGAGGAATATCCGTGATAAAACTCCGCGAATAACTCACGGATTCACCGGGCGCAATGTCCTGAATATGCAATATCCGGGCTTTCAGACTATGTACAGCCTGGAGTTCCGGATGTTCGGGCAGGCCAACACCATACAAGCCGATCCCCATCCGGACATATTCATACTGATATTCCGGAAAACGGAGGATTCCAGCTGTACTCAGGATATGACGCGGTGGCGCATAGCCAAGCCCCTCAGACAATTGCCGGTACATGGCATCAAACCTCCTGGCTTGCTCATGAGTAAAAGAATCCCACTTAGTTTCATCACTTCCGGATAGGTGCGTAAACACTGTCCCCACCTTGACCCAGGGCTGATCTTTAAGCATGCCGATCAATGTCTCAATATCATCAGGGCCAAAGCCCAGCCGATGCGTCCCAGAATCGATCTTGATGTGAATGATCGCGGTATCCTGGTTAAACACACATTGGGCCATGAGTTTGCGGAGAATGTGCGCATTGTAGATTTCAGGTTCGAGATTGTGATGCAAGATCAAATCCATGCCTTCAGGATCGGGATTGAGCACCATCACCGGCAATGCCAGTCCTGCTTCACGCAGCTCAATGCCTTCATCGATCACGGCGACAGCCAACATATCAATATGCTGATAGGATAAAAAGCGACACACTTCCATGCTGCCAGCACCATATGCATTGGCTTTGACTACAGCTATTTTTTTAACGCCTGGTTTTATACGTTTGTAGAAATACCGCAGATTGCTGTCCAATGCGGCGAAGTCCACATGCAATACTGCACTGTGCGACCGCAATCGGAGCCGTCGTGCTATGCGCTCAAAACCAAATCGCCTGGCCCCTTTGAGCAGGATCACCTCATTGTTGAAATCAGCCAGGACTCCCATGCGAAACATCTCATCAACATCCTGGAATGAAAACGTCTTTATTGATGTTGGCAACCATTCGACAATAGAGTTGACCTCCTTGCCAATGCAAATCAGTTTGTCAATACCTGCACCCGCAATCATCCGGGCAAGGTCTTCATAGATGCCTTGATGGCCATGCGCATGATCAGAGAGGATGAGTGTTTTTTGCTGGGTTTGACCTGCGATGTCGAGACTTTCCAACGCATATTGCAATGAATCAAGATCAAGACTATAACTATCATTGATGAGTACACAGCCCTGAATGGCATCTTCTGCTTTGAGCCGCATATCTATAGGCTGCAGGTCTTCAAAAGCCTTGAGGCGAACATCCATGGGCAACCCTAAAGCAGCCATCGTCGCAAAGCATGCCAGGCTGTTGGACACCGGAACCGCACCGACAAAGGGCATATAATATCTGAAGCTTTCATGCTCCACCTCTACCGCCACTTCGGTTCCTTCATGAAGTCTGGAGGCTTGTCCATTGACCCAACCTTCCCCCTGTGTACTCCATGTATAATGCCTCGCATCAGGAAATCCATTTTTTATTTTTTCAAAAACCGTACGTTGATCGCGCGGATATACCAACGCACTTGCGGTCTCACACATGATCAGTTTTTCCTTGAGTTTTCGTCCGGTATCGCCACCAAATCCTTCATCATGTGCATCCCCAAAGTGAGTAAACACGACCATATCCGGACGAATGATCTTTTGTAAAGCCTGCATTTCACCGGGATGAGAAATACCGGCTTCGATAATGGCATAGGAGGTCTCAGCGGGAATATTCCATACCGATAAGGGT
>JBGAWQ010000029.1:0-41549 GCA_044227555.1 Saprospiraceae bacterium
TGTACTGCTGTCGTATATCAATATCGAAACCCAAATAGAGGAAATCCAAATGGAGCCATGGACACTTGGATTTGCCGGTTTCCTGATCGCCGGTTCTTTTGCTTATTTCCTGGCGGCATGGCGAATGGAGGCCGAGCTGTTTGACAATGTCATGAGTAAGGAAGCGACACTGATCCACACCCAATTGACCAGGAGATATTACAACATAGCCGGTATTTCGATCTTAGGGCAGGGCGTTTTTGCTTTGCTGATCGGCCTGATGCATTGGTCCAATTGGTTGTGGGCCTCTCTGATATTGTTGATCAGTCATCTCGTCATCTTTGAATATTTCCTGCTCAAATCTATCAAACCCCATTATGTCAGGGCGATGGACGAATATGAAGCCAACCGGGACAAGAATGACTAATAAGTATAGGTCCAAAGAAATCTCTATAATCCAGCCGATTGCCTGTTCTGCCCCTATCCTACTTCGACTCCGTTCAGCACAGCACCTAAAGGGCGAATAGGAGATCATCAAAAGTATGTAGAGCCACTTTTTCGCATCTTGGTAAATTTCGATTATGGGTGTATTTTAGAACCACAACTTCTGGGGTATAGAGTGTATGTATGCTTGAAGTTGTACCCGTAAAATCATAATCCAACATCCGCTCACGCCACAATTCCTGCTACATGAAAAACCTCCTTTTGGCCGTTCTTACTTTGCCGCTATCCGTCATACTGAATGCCCAATCAGCGAGTAATATGGCGGTTGATTCTGTCGCCTTGCCACACTCGATACTGCCTGTCGATGGGATCATAGAATACCTGCCAAAGGACTCCAACTACCTACCTGATGCGATGCTCTCGACCGGAGGTAAAATCCGTTTTACGCCCACGGTCAATTTTTTCTTTCGCCCGGAAGGCACTTTTGATTATAAAGAAGCCGGTTTGCCCGTTGATACCGGCCATCTCAACTTTTACTTACGCGGTGATATCGGTGGCAAGCTGACTCTGCCCAGGAACGTAGACTTTGTCTTTAACTTCCAGTCCTATGGCACCTATACCCGGGCACTGGGACCATTGGATCCGGATATCACACTTTATGAGGCCTATGTGGATATGAAAAAGTTGGATCGAAAGGGTAAGATGTCCCTGCGTTTTGGCCGCATGTGCCTTGGAAAATATGGCACCGAAATCCTGGTTGGCGATGATGACTTTACCAAAGGCCGAAGCTTTGAAAGTATTCGTTATCGGTACAAAACCCGCAAATGGACCAGCGACCTGATGTGGGTGCAACTCTACCAGGCTGCTCCTCCTGCCGCCAACTTCGATTGGAACCATCCCATCTTCCTGGCCACGTTCAATACGTTAAACCTTTCAAAGGGCGTCAACCTGGATGCCAACCTGCCCTTTGTCATTGATCAATATAACAGTGGTTTCCGCACTACTGTGTTTATGCCAGATGTGCGGTTCTATGGCCGTGCCTCTAATATCCGGTACTCCGCAGAGATCATCCTGCAGACCGGTTCGGCCGTAGGCATCCTCGATGAGACCATCAAAGGAAATGTCAACGCCTATGCCGCAGAAGTTGGAGCCGGTTATACGACCAGTGACCACAAAATCAATATTGACCTGGCCTACTATCGCGGCAGTGGGGACGATGATCCTACCGATACGGATATCAAATCCTACAATGTCCTCTGGCAAAACGAACACCGCCGCTTTGGCTATATTGATGCGTTCAAAGGATCCAATGTGCAAGCCACCACCTTGCATCTTGACTGGAAGATTGGGCATTTGGTGTCTACCGGCATTCATGGTGTCATGGCCAATGTCCTCGAACAAAAGGACCGGTCTGCCGGCATTGCTGTTGGAACCATCCCATCTGATCTGGGAACCTCAAGTACCTCCATTGGTGTAGGTGGCGATTGGTATTTAAATTATTACCATAGTGACCAACTCAACTTTCAGTTTTCGGCATCCGCCTTTAGTCCCGGAGATTATTTCACCGCGGTGAGTGGGTTGGATAAGACGATGGTAAGGTTGTATCTGGTGATGGCGCTGAGGATATGAGGCTCTCGGTGCACGAGGGGCTCTTCATGTTACTTTTTTCATTGCCAAAAAAGTAACCAAAAACGCTAGCGCCTCAAAAAAACTCGCTCTTGTTTTAGTTCGATTGCATGGCGTCCTGTTATGCGTTCACGCTTAATTGGATTTCATGCTTTCCTGTTTTATGGCTTTATGGCCATAAAACAAGACGTCCGGTCGACTCGGACAATTTTGAGGCGCAAGTTCTTCCATCCCGAAATTATTTTTTTTGGAGCCCTTCTTTTTTTAAATGGTTTGTCCTAATGACAATGCCTAAGTCCTAAACCCTAAGCGATAAATTTCGCAATCTCCGCTGCGCTTCGACTCTCACCTTTGACCTTTACACTCCACTTTCTTCACTTTTTCCCGCCTCGCGGACGGGATCTCCACTGCGCTTCGACATTCTTCACTTTTCATTTACAGAACAATCATCCCTTCCTCCTTCAACCTTTCCATCACCCTGCCAAACCAGAACAAGGTAAAATCATCGAACCCCGCTGATCCATATTCGTCCCGAAGAGAGGCGTACGTATAAGAGGATGATCCATCAGGACGCATGACGGCCAGCACTTTGACTAACCATTGTCCGATATCGGGAGGACATGAGATATCAATCGTAGCATGCAAAGTTGAAATCTCTAATGACTTTTTCTTGGAGTTGTAATCAACCGGCCCACCGATCCATACTAATTGGTCAGAGGGTTTGGTTTCACGGGCGGAAGGGCGGGCGAGGTAGGAGGCGATCAGGTCGGCAGGTAGTGTGGTGGTGGGCACTTTATGCTCAAACCAATTTTGTAGCGGATGATCGAGACACACGCCATGCATATAGTTGTAGAGTGATTTGACGAGACCGCGGGCAAAGAGATCATGGTCCGCCCCGGTGGGGTCGATATGTTGCAGATCATTGTGCGCAAAGGACCCGGGTGTAGGATCTACCGGAGTGACGTTAAACTGCTCAGGGTACATGCCGACTGGACTATGTGCTGTCATCGAGAAGCGATGCCAGAAAGCCGATTGAAGGACACCTGCTTCAAACATTTGGCGGACGGCTTCGAGGGAATCGATAGTCTCTTGAGCTGTTTGTGTTGGAAAGCCATACATGAGGTAAGCATGCACCATGATGCCCGCGCGGTTGAAGTTATCATTGACCCGAGTGACTTGCTCTACTGTCACTCCTTTGGCGATGAGATGAAGCAGTCGATCGGAGGCGACTTCAAGACCTCCAGATACGGCGATACAACCGGAGGCCGCGAGAAGGCGACACAAGTCATAGTGAAAACTTTTTTCAAAACGAATATTCGTCCACCAGTTGACCACAAGATGTCGACGGAGGATCTCGAGGGCTACGGCCTTCATCAAGGCGGGTGGTGCGGCTTCATCCACAAAATGAAATCCACGCTCACCGGTTTGTGCGATCAGCGCTTCCATCCGGTCAACGATCACTGTAGCGGTGGAGGCTTCGTAATTTTTGATGTAGTCCAGTGAAATATCACAGAAGGTGCATTTGCCCCAATAGCAGCCATGGGCCATCGTGAGTTTGTTCCATCGGCCATCGCTCCACAATCGGTGCATAGGATTGGTGATCTGGATGACGGAGAGGTATTTTTTAAGCGGAAGTCCACTATAATCAGGTGTGCCTGCCAAGTCTTGTCGTATTTCAGGGTAGATGCTGTCGTTGAAATAACGGACTTCACCATTGCTGAGTTGAAAGGTGCGTTTCAACAAATGCTGATCCCCACCTGCAGCCAGAGCAGCCAACAGGCTCATGAGTGTTGCTTCGCCATCGTCGAGGCAGAGGTAGTCGATACATTCAAATACGCGTGGATCGCAGATGGATCGCAATTCTGTATTAGGATAACCGCCTCCGGCAACCACCTTGATATTGGGGTGGTGTTGCCTGATCCAGTGTCCGCATTTGAGGGCTGCATAGAGATTACCCGGAAACGGGATGGTAAAACACACCAAATTGGGCTGGTGCGTGCTGATTCGTTCTTCGAGCAACTCCAACATCAATTGGACGATAAATCCGGGTGGGGCTTGCAATGCCTGATACAGATTGTCGAATGACGATGCCGACATAGCCAGTCGTTCGGCGTAGCGGCTGAATCCAAAATGGGGATCGGCCATTTCAGTAATAAAGTCACCAAGATCTTCGAGATAGAGTGTGGCCAGATGACGGGCCTGGTCGCGGATGCCCATCGTGCCGAAAGCCCATTCGAGGTCTTCAGTCTGCTCGAACCTTGAAGCTTCAGGTAAAAATCGTCGCTGTACAATCCTATGTGCCAGAGTGGGGTCTTCGTCCTGCAGGAATCGGATCACCGGATCGATCGTCTCGATATATTGATGCCGGAGACTATGGATATGAAGTATGTTGGGCGATGCATCAGCGAGATGGTCATTTGTGGATGCAAAAAGATTGCTCAGTCCATCCCGCGAAAACAATTGCAGGATGGTCTCAATCCCCAGGTCCATCTGGTGACTGGTGACGCCTTGTGTATTGAGAAACCCTTTCAGGTAGGCCGTCGCCGGGTAGGGGGTATTTAGTTGGGTAAAGGGCGGGCAGACCAGGAGGATATTGTGCGGCACTGAAGTTCGGATTGGTCTCGAAATATAGGGAAGAAGGGTGGGATGGGGGTAAAGTCCCATTTATCAAGTTTACTTCTCAAACCTAATCCTATACGCCGCACTCACTTTCAAGAAAAATCCATCCCCCCAATGAACCTTGGTAAGATATTCGACCGAATTAACCCCGGTGCGTATACGACGCAGCAGGCCATAGCCAGGCTCCACAGTTACACAGATTTCTTTGGTAATGTAATAATCCACAAAAGCGGATATCTGGTTGTCATCAAGGCGCATAAAAGATCCGTCGGCAAATCGATAACTCGTGGTGGGCGCGCGAAAGGTTGCACCACCAAACAGTCGGTCATTCCACTGATGCTCAAAAGTGAGCCGGCCGGGAAGCACGCCAAAAAGATAGTTACGGTCATCGATACGCCAGTCGACACCCAACAGAGGGATGATAAACAAACCAAAAAATTCACCACTGGCATAGACGCCAAGCCGGAATTTTTGGTGTGGCTTAAGGGCCAGACCAGCCAGGGCCGCGCCGCCAAATTGGAAGGTACGATCCCCAAAAAGTTCTTCTCCATTGGTGCGCACGAAAGGCAGTACCGTGATGGTCCACTTGGTATCCATGATCGGCATGATCAAACCCACCGGCAAGGCCAGACTATGCACGGTAGGATACATCCCATCGGTCTGTGCAGAATCGAGGTTCCACTGATCGTAGTAAGGACTAAAGAGCAGGATCGCATCCCCTTTCAACCTGACCGGCAGATCACTTCCAGCGTAAAGGTGGGTGAAAGGCGTGGCAGGTGTGTTCGGAGTCCGAAAAGCCTGCATATAACGCACCTGAAAGGGATCGACATAAGGTTGGGCCGCGAGGTCCGCATGGTGTACCATAGAAGTAGCCATGACGATCAGCAACCACATGAAGTGCTTGCTTATACGCTGTTTCCAGCGCGACCACCATGCCAGGATTCGATTGACCCAACCCATATATGCAGGACGCTCAGCAATGATGTCTTCTGATTGTTCATCCGATGCCGTGGGTTCTTCTTCGACGCCATACATGTCTTCCATGATCTTGCGTACGGATTTTTCGACCATGCCCCGGAAAGGAATACGTGCCATCAGCCCATACAGTGCCGCATTGCCTTTGGCCGTTTCTTCGGGATGCGCACTGGCATAAGCCACAGCTTCTTTGAGATCAAGGAGATACTGATCGATCACAACGACATTGGTCGGCAACAAAGTGAGATGTATGCAGTCCGGTAGTTGTTGCCGCTCCACCATCCATCCTTTGTCTTCGAGCTGATCCGCGACAACGAAGATGTCAGCCTTGATGCCCGCAGTCGAATAGGAAATGAGATTCATCACGGGTTTGCCGATCACCACAATGCCAGGTATGTCTTTGAAACCTTCTTTTAATCTCTGCACGCCATCCATCAGTTTGCGGGCGATCTCCAAATACCCTTCTTCGCCAAGATGTCTCATCCCTGCCCACGCCGCGGCAATGGGACCACCAGGCCGCGTACCCATCAATGTAGGTGAGATATAAATGCCACCTGGATAGTCGGTCGTCACGACAAACTGATGGCGCAGGAAGTCCATGCTCCGATAGGTGATTACGGACGACCCCTTTGCCCCGAATCCAAACTTGTGTACATCAGAGGATATGGAGCACACCCCCTCCACGCGATAATCCCATTGCTGCAGGGGATATCCAAGTCGTTCGACCCACGGCAACATAAATCCACCGATGCAGGCATCAACATGAAAGGGGAGATGATGTCGCAAAGCGATACCGGCAATGGTTTCAATTGGATCAATCGCCCCATTGGGATAACTGGGGGCGGAAGCGGCCAGCAGGATGGTGTTTTCGTTGATGCGTTTTTCCATCTCCCCGGCGATAACGCTCCGATTTTCATCCACCGGTGCTTTGCGGATATACAGACCAAACAATTCCGCCGCTTTGTCAAAGGCCGGATGGATCGTCACCGGAGCCACGACTTCCGGATGGGTGATTTTAGGATGCAATTTGCGCGCACGCTGACGGTAACAAAACATAGCCAAGAGAATACTCTCTGTGCCTCCTGAAGACATGACCCCCACGACATGCTCATCCCCGTGCAACATATGCGCTGTCATCTGAACCACCTCCTGTTCCATACGATGCAGGCTCTGAAAGGCCAGGGGATTGAGATAGTTGGTGCTGAACAATTCACTATGCGCGGCTTTGAGTAATTGATCATGCGCTTCGTCGGTATAATAAACCAGGCTCCAGACTTTGCCTCCATGCCAATCCACATCCGCTTCTTTCATCATTCGGATTGCCTTGAGAAGGGCATCCGGGTGTTCGCCTTTTTTGGGAAGGAGGATCGGCGGATGTTGTGTGGTCATGATGATGAGGTTTTGGATGTTGCTGGCATACGATGCACCATCCATAGTAGCAGCAGGCCAATAAAAAACCATAAGGCGAGACCGAAAATGGAATTGCGCATGCTGCCCGTCAGATTATCGAGCGAACCAAACATGACGAGGCCGCACATCATGGCGGTCTTTTCGCAGACATCATAGAAGCTGAAATACCCGGCGTTGTTGCCGGTCTCCGGGATCATCTTGCCATACGTGGATCGCGACAGCGATTGGATGCCGCCCATGACGAGTCCAATGAAAAAGGCTGTGATATAAAAATGCAATGGGGTAATGATAAAATAAGCTCCGGCACAAATCATGATCCAAAGCGTGACAGCAATCATCAGGGCGCGAACATTGCCGAGTTGTTTCGAGATCCATGCAAAGAGAAAAGCACCGGCAATACCGATATATTCCAGCGACAGGACCGTGATGATGAGCTGTGTGAGACCCAGGTGAATTTCTTTGTCGCCAAACGAGGAGGCCATGAACATCACCGTCTGCACGCCCATGATGTAAAAGAAAAAGCTCAGTAGAAAAGTCTTCAACCTGCGATGTGCTTTGAGTTGTTGCCAGATCTTGATCAGTTCGCGATAGCCGTTCATCAGGCTTTTGCTTTGCGCACCTGAGGTCTGCAATCCTTTGGGAAGAACATGAAGTGGTATCTGTGCAAATCCCAGCCACCACAATCCGGTCAAAAGGAATGATAGCCTTGGAAGCAAAGTGTCGTCAGAGACGCCAAGCTTTTTCCGGTTCATGATAAAAGCCAGATTGAGGATCAGCAGGGTCGTGGCACCGATGTATCCATAGGCATAGCCACGTGCGCTGACTTTGTCCTGCCGCTCTTCTGTGGCAATTGCCGGTAGGTATGAATTATAAAATACGATACTTCCAGAATATCCGACTGTGGCGAGTAACATTCCTCCAAGGGCGAGGTGAACGAGTGCAATGTCATCAAAGAAAAACAAGGCCATACATCCCAGCGCTCCCAGGTAGCAGAAGAATTTCATAAATGCCCGTTGATTGCCCCGATAATCGGAAATCGACGAAAGGAGTGGGGAGGCTAGCGCGATCAGTCCAAAGGCGATCCCCAGGTTGATCGAATAAGCCGCGGTGTTTTCAATGTTGATATTGAAAAGATTGATTTTGGAATGGCCGTTTACTGTAGTGGTTTCATTGTAGTAGACTGGGAAAATGGCAGAGACTATGACTAGCGCATAGGCGGAATTGGCCCAGTCGTACATGGCCCAGGCATGGATAGTTTTACGGTCATTTTTAACGACCTGTGTCTGGCCAGTGATGTCGGTTTTTGTTTCCATACCATTAAAATTAGGAATGGCCTATTACCCGATATGTAATGATAAATCATGATTTTGGTAAAAGGGATGATTTGGATCAGGGGACGGGGTGATGGAAAATGGCGGAAAGTCGAAGCGCAGCGGAGATCCCGCAATGCTGCGAAGCCATTAGTCGGGAAGGCTAAAGAGGCTTGTCCGCTCTGCGCCAAATAACCAGAAGATAAAAAGAATGCACACGGAGGCACGGAGAACACGGAGATTTGATTGCTCCATCACCCCATCACTCCATCACCCCATCACCCCATCACCCCATCTTTTAAAAGACGATCCCAAACGTAATCGCATGTAAGTCCGGTCCTTTTCCTTCAGCAAACAATGGATTCAGGTCATATGCGGTAAAGAATTCAACGCCCTGGGTGCCAAACTGCAGTTTTAACCCATACCGGAAATTGTTGAGGTAGAAATTGTCTTTTTCTTTGTCCACTTCTTCGTCTCCATTCACATTATAGACCTGTTTCGAATGACTTTCGATCCGGTAGCCTACATAAGGGCCCAGGCCGATACGGAAGGAGTCATGGCCGTGGTGCCACCAGCGGCTGTGATAATGATTGGGGCCAAAGGAATACATCGGAATAACGGACAGATTGAGGTAAGTGGCCTCCAGTTTACTTTTCTCAAAAGAGTAGGGACGCGGATCTTGTGAAAACACTACTCCGCTTGATGTTTCATCGATGCGCGTGCGGTCATCCTGAAATTTGAAATTGTACCAACTCACTCCAAAGCCCCATTCGGCAAACCAATTCCTTCCGAAATCCGTATGAAGAACAGAATTGATGCCTACATACCATGATCCCCAGGGACGGACAGTATATTGGGCGCCACTGTAATCCGGAAAGGAACCGTTTTCGAGATAATTGTTGATCCCAAAATCAAAATTCATCGAATGCCAGACTTTGCGATCATCACAACACCAGTCGTCATCATGATGATCATATTGGTGATCATCATGATCCCAATCGTCCTCGGATTCATCCCACTCATTGTCATCTTCATTATCATCATCAGCAAAAGGAGATTCATTGATTTTGGTCATGGTTGAATCCGGGATGCTGTCCATGCGCGTATCCCCACTTTCAAGCTGGCCCAGAATATCGTCAAACAAAGCTTGAAAATCATAATGTTGGAGTTGGTCGAGGTCACTGCGGTCTTGCAGCGTAAAGATGATCTTACTCGTGCGGGCCAGTTCTACCGTTACAGTATCGGCCTGCTGGGCACAAATAGTGGTCAGGAAGGTGCAATACAACGCGGCAAGTACAATTACTTTTTTCATGCGTAGAATTTGTTATTTGTTGAATTCCCTTTTTTTCGGGGAGGTGTTAATAGAAAGCCATTCATTTTTCTTTTCCCTCAGTTCGCCGACCAGTGATTCCTCGTAGCGGATATTCAGGGCGACGGCAACGACCTTTTGTATGCCAGACGCATTTTTCTTTTCGGAGGTTGCATCAGCAGGACATTCTTTTTTTATAAATCGTGAATTCACCTCTTCGACTGAATAGGTAAGGTTGGTTCGATCGGTCTGCCTTGCCACAATAGGTGCACTTACATCCTTTGGGACTTCAACCTGAGCAGATGCCGTGGGTGCAGATAGTATTGAATCAGAGTTCTCTTGGGAAACAATAACTTCAATATTCTGGTCAGAAGAGGAATTGTTATTGTTCAGCGCCTGATCACCCACAACAGAATGTTGATCTCCCAATGTCCACTGTCCACTGCTCTCCGCACTTTGCCCTCTGCTCTCTGCACTTGGCCCCCGACCCCTAAAAGGGAGGTGATTATTTTTTACCCCTAGCTTATTGCTCTCCTGTGGCATATTCGTGGATATGGCAGGATTAAAACCGTGCTTCGAACGGTTGCTTACTATTTGCTCTCTGCTTTCTGCAATTTGCTCTGTATTCTCCACTCTTTGCTCTCTGCTCTCTGCTCTCTGCTCTCTGCCCTTTGCCCATTGCTTATTGTCCGTGGTCATTTGCAAGATCACGACCGAAGTGGCGATCAGGATCAATAGTCCAGCGGCTATTTTAAGCCATGGACTGATGTGTCTTTTACGATCCAGACCGGATTCGATCCGATCCCATGCAGTGGAGGGCGCTTTCTTTTGGTATGCTCCCAGGCCGTCACGAAATAATTTGTCAGGATGCGATGTCATGGGATAAGCGTTTTGGTGAATGTTCACGTTCAGCAAGGAGTCGCTGCAGATGCACTCTGGCGCGGCTGAGTTGGGACTTGGAGGTGTTTTCGCTGATCTGGAGTTGTTCGGCGATCTCTTTGTGGGAGTAACCATCGATGGCATACAGGTTGAAAATCGTGCGATACCCTTCTGGCAATACTTTCAACAGGTGTAGGAGATCTTCTTCTGCCAAAGGATCATGCAGTGGAGGAGCGGCTATATCAAAGCCGGTCTCTTCAATCGGCGTGGTTAAAAACATATTCTTCTTTTTGCGCAGCGCATTGATAGCCTGATGGATCACGATACGTTTGATCCATCCTTCCAGACTGCCTTCTCCGCGGAATTGCCCTATTCTTTCCAGGATCTGGGTGAAGGCGATGACCAGGACATCTTCAGCTTCCGCCTGATCTCTGATATACCGGCAGCACAAAGGGTACATTTTCGGGGAAAATGTATCATAAAGGTGCTTCTGGGCGATGCGGTCGCGACGCAGACAGCCTTTAATGAGTTGTTCTTCGTTCACCGGCAGGACGTTGGCTCCAAAACCATGTTTCGTCCATAAGACGTCTATAATATGGAAGAGGTTGCATGGGGCAGACGTTTTTTATTAAATCGTTTGCACTGCCTGGGTTGTATCTGTGCAGCGAACAACCTCCAACTGTCGGATAACACTCGAAACTGCGGTTAGAATAACCCAATCCACCACGCAGCCATACGGGTCGTCTGCTCTCGCGCAACAAATGTCTTGCATTTTACGTGAAGCCGCGATCAAACGCAGCCCTGCAAGCCCTATGCCCTTTGCTCTCTGCCCTATGCTCTACCGCTACAAATGCCATGCATTTGGCGGGATCTTCACTGCGTTACGATCTGCCTTTATATCCTATGCCCTATGCTCTATGCTTATTGGTCATGGCAGTAGATCGACCCGCTTGCCCAAATGTACCAGGTTGCCATATACCTCATCCTTGTACCAGACCACAACGGTAATCTTCATGTTTTCTTTCTTCCAGGCATTATCCAGTGTAGTAGAATACGAATATTCACTTTTCGTACCAATATTGATTGTATTGGCAATTTTATCACCATTAAATTGATTCAGGCAATGGCGAAATACATCATGATGGATTCCATAGGACAAACCTTCATCCCCTACCTGGATAGCGGTGAGCGCATCTTCCGTTAAATACACGGAAAGAAACACAGGCACAGGAAAATTCTGTACGGCCTCCATTTTAATTTTCACATTCAACTGATTGCCCGTCAAATCAGGCACGATGTCAAGAGCTAAGGCTGGATACTGGGTAGACTTTGCCCAATCGATGGAGGTCGAGAGATCTTGATACACATGGGATGAGAAATTGGATCCACCAACCACCCCCGGGCACATAAACCAGGAGTACGGAATATGGTAGGTGCTGTCCACACTGGGATAGACGTTGAAAAATCGGGCAAGGGATTCACTCTCACTGCTGCTGAACGGATCCGGCAAGCCGCCTCCCGCACTGTTGATATGGACATTGATCACCGGAGTAGAAGGATAGATCAGGCGTAAAGAATCCATCACGGATCGGGACAAGGTGCCGCATGCATTGTCCCAGGTTCCGGTAAAATTAAATATCACCGGCTCCACGACGGCCACTGGAAATTGAGGCTCCGGCTCGGGATCAGAAGAGGAACACGATAACCAAACAGACGATGTCAAAATCGTCGATAAGATGATAGTAGCAATGGGCTTCATAGCGGTTATTCAAATAAATCTTTCTTATAAAACTCAAGTCTTTTAGGCCCGTCAGTGAGGGTCAGGTAGAGGTATTTTTTACCAAACGTTTTCCTTTGCAGGGAGGCATTTTTTAATTCAGGCATCAGGAATGACTCCTTCACACCTGCTTTTGAAATGGTATATGGTGTCTGGTCGGGAGCATTGGCGGTCGGGTAGAAATACAATTTTCCATTTCGTAAGGCGGCGATTTGATAATTCTCATCCGGCGGTAAATCCATATTGACAAACGTAGGTCTTAGGATATTCTCACCAATGGTTAGTTCATAAAAACTCAGCGTCTGGTCTGTATTGGGATTAAATTTATTTCGGATAAAGGCCAGGTACATCTTGTTGCCCACCTTCTCGACGTATGTATGGCATAAAAACTGGTTGTATTGGTTTGGAAACTCATGGTCGATCAACAGGGTATCTAGTCGCTGGTTTCCTTTCGAGACACCAATCCAGTTGCCGTCAAAGCTGGGATAGAAATAACCGGTATAAATGCTGTTTTCTTTTTCGGTCTCATAGGTGGTATCGAAGAAATAATCCAGGACATACATCGCACTCAGTTCGCCCGTGAGTAGAAATTGAGGTTCATCCTGCTGCCAGTTGGTATGGTAAGGCCAAATACTGATGCCACTGATCGTGCGGAGCAAATGATTGTTGATAAAAAATGTGCCGAGATTGCTTCCTCCGGTAATGAAGTAACCCAGTTGAACCCCAAGTGGGTCGACCTGGTAATAATACTTCTGGCTGGTCTCCCAGGTTTTCAGAATAAACTGTTCATGATCGAATGCAAACTGCATGAAATTGCCCCCGGCTGGACCAATTCCTTCAGGTGGAGTATACGACTGCGTGACATTCCCCCCTCTATAATTCAAAATATACCACTTGTTTCGATTAGGTGGGTTGTTGATCGTATTCTGACACATGACCAGCAACCGGTCATTGTCCTGGTAGTCATCTACATAAAACGCATAAGGAAATGCGTAATAATCAGGTGCTTCAGACTCATCAAAGCTGCCGATGTATTGAAAGCCATTGGCCTTGGAAACCATGGTCGATCCTTTGGGATTCGTATTGCCATCCGGATCAGAATCCTTTGAGCAGGCACTGATAGCGATGACTATGGTCGTCAGAAATGCCAGACTTTTGGAGAGGTTAATAAATTGCACAGCGTTAAATTTTGAGGCAAGATAATCATTGCATTCATCTGGCTAATCCGATCGGGTAAGCATATGCGGGTAAAGTTTATATGCCCATGGCAACAGGCTCCTTATTTCTATCTTTACCCCATGCGCCTGACTATTTTTCTCCTGTTGTTTATCCCCATGATCCTTTCGGCACAAGTCTCCACGGACTCGACGGCTTTCTTTATCAAAGAAATTTACCGCCAAACTCTGTCTGAGGAAAAAGCATATACCTGGCTTACGACCTTGACGAAAGACATCGGCCATAGACTCAGTGGTTCGCCGGAATCCATGGAGGCGATACAATGGGCCAAAGCCACGATGGACACGCTGGGCTTTGACAGCGTATGGCTCCAACCGGTGATGGTGCCCCATTGGGTGCGCGGCGAAAAAGAACAAGCCATCATGATCACACGGGAAGTAGGTGGCCAACAACTCAAAGCTGTGGCGCTTGGCAACTCCCCCGGCACAGGCACTAAAGGCGTCCAGGCCGAAGTCATCGAAGTGAAATCTATCGAAGAGCTACGCGCTTTACCCGATAATGCGGTAGATGGCAAAATTGTGTTTTTCAACCGCCCCATGGATCTCGGACAGATCAGTACATTTTCCGCTTATGGAGGCGCAGCCGACCAACGCGCAGCCGGACCCGTAGCTGCTGCTGAGAAAGGTGCTGTTGGCGTAGTCATCCGATCGCTTTCCACCCGCCAGGATGATTATCCACACACTGGCATGACGCAACTCTCAGAGACGATCACCAACATTCCGTCATTTGCCCTGAGCACCAATGATGCCGTAGTCCTCAGCAAAGCACTGCAAAAAGGCAAGGTGGAAATGTATTTACGGTCGACGTGTGTCATGCTCGAAGACGCATTGTCCTACAATGTGATCGGTCAGATCAATGGCAGCACGCATCCGGATGAGATCATTCTCGTAGGCGGCCATTTTGATAGTTGGGACATCGGCGAAGGAGCCCACGACGATGGCAGCGGTTGTGTGCAAAGCATGGAGGTACTATACCGATTGAAGAAGATGCATTACGCACCCCAACGTACCCTCCGCTGTGTGTTTTTTATGAATGAAGAAAATGGGTTGCGCGGAGGAAAAGCCTATGCGGACACAGCTATTGCGCGCAACGAATTTCATCTCGCGGCTATTGAGTCCGATGCAGGAGGATTTACCCCCCAGTCTTTTGGCATATCCGCCGGTGGACATTCATCACTCGATTCAGCCATGTCTCACCTGGCTCCTTTCATGGATCTCCTCGAGCCTTATGATATTGAACTCAAAGCCGGCGGTGGAGGCGCAGACATTGGTCCTCTCAAACCTCAGGCAGGGGTGTTGATGGGCCTGAGACCCGATAGTTCGCGTTATTTTGATTTTCACCATTCCAATCTTGACATCCTCGAAAATGTACATCCTAGGGAATTGGCGACAGGGGCAGCTGCATTGACCGCGATGGTGGTGGTGCTCGACCAATATGGGATTGGGAAGTGAGGATTGAGCGTCGAGAGTCGAAAGTCGAGCGTCGAAAGTCGAGCGTCGAAAGTCGAGAGTTGGAAGTCGAGAGTCGAAAGTGGGGAGGTGATCGTAAGTAATAACGGGTTATTTCTATTTTTATCCAAGACTTGTTGCACACCATTGAAAAAAGAAATACAGCTCCATGATCTGACCTTTGTGCCCTTTATTTCCACGGCGGAAATTCAGGACACGGTGGCGGCATTGGCCAAGCGGATTGATGAAGACTATGCAGGACGCAACCCCTTGCTTCTGATCGTGCTCAATGGAGCATTTATTTTCGCAGCCGATCTGGTCAGAAAAATATCGATCCCGATACGACTGGATTTTATCAAAGTCAGTTCGTACAAAGGGACCCAGTCCAGCGGACAGATGCAGGAGCATCTTCCATGGCAGTCAGCGCTGGAAGGACAGGATATCATCATCGTGGAAGACATTGTTGACACCGGCAATACCCTCCAATACTTGTTGCGCAAGCTTCGTGACCAGCATCCCCGCTCTGTAGAAGTAGCTTGCCTGCTCAAAAAACCAGAAGTCTACACCTACTCTGATGAGATTCGTTACGAAGGCATGTCGATTCCCAATAAATTTGTCGTAGGATACGGGCTGGACTATAATGGCCTGGGCCGCGACCTGGATTCCATCTATCAGAAGAAGGAGGAATGACCATTCTGCTCATCATCGGGATGGTTTACCTCAGCCTGGTGCTGTTGTTCTATTTTCTACAGCATTTGTTTTTTTTCAGGCCGGAGATTTTACCTCATGATTTCAAGTATCACTATCCTTTTCCTTTTGAGGAAAAACAATTTGACCTTCCGGATGGAGGGCGGATCAACGCGATTTGGTTTAAAGTACCCAACAGCCTGGGTGTTGTTTATTTTCTAAAAGGCAATAGCCGCAGTATAAAAGGTTGGGGAAAATTTGCCAAAGATTATCTGGGCAAAGGATATGATTTCTTCATGATGGATTATCGCGGTTTTGGAAAAAGCCGTGGTCACCGCTCCGAACAGATCCTCTACAGCGATGCGGAATATATCTACAACTGGTTATCTACCCAATACACACAAGAGAAGATTGTAGTCCTGGGACGATCAATGGGTTCAGGATTCGCCGCCAGAGTAGCTGCCTGGAACAATCCCCGGATGTTGATCCTGGATTCTCCCTACTATAGTTTTCAATACCAGATCCGCCGGTTTGCCTGGTGGCTGCCATTGCGTTGGATCCTACGTTACAAGATCCCAACCTATATGTACCTGGAGAAGGTCAAATGCCCGGTGTATATCCTCCATGGTGATCACGATTTTCTCATTTCGTATGAGCAGGGCGTCCGCTTGCAGCAGCTGATTCCGGATCGCGCCACCTTATACACCATCAAAGGCGCCCATCACAACAACCTGCCCAGGTTTGAGTCGTATCACAAGGCATTGTATAAAATTCTCAACTCATAAGTGAATTATCTCTGTAAAGATGCCAGATGAGGAGATGCCAGATCACCAAATCACTCGATCATCGGATCACCCCATCACCCCTCACACCATCGCTCCATAATAAGATGCCAAATCACTCGATCATCGGATCACTCCATCACCCCTCACTCCATCGCTCCATAATAGGATGCCAGATCGTTTAGAGTTTAGGGCTTAGGGCTTAGTACTCTAAATTCGCTCACCCCTCACTCTTGACCACTTTCCCCCATCTCTTAACACTTTGTCTTGCTCTTCATCCCCCATTTTCCGTCATTCATCTTCTGCCCATGGCCATTCGTTCCCTTAAAACCGTCTTTCAGTAGGAACCTCACTTCAGCCGGGCTTTTTAACACTTGATCCGGGTATGTATTAAACTTGACTTAAAGGAGTTGACAGATCTCCCTGAGCCGCTTAGCTTTGTATCAAAATCACTACAACTATGAAAAACGTTTTCTTATTTGCCGCTTTTTTAATCTTCAGTGCAGTCGATGCTATAGCTCAGGAGTACGCCGTCATCACCACGATCGAATCAATTGTGCCAGCCGGTCTGGGCCGCTCGAGAATGATCTCCAACAAGGAAGATCTCAATACTGCCGATTATACCACCAAACGGACGGATGGTACAACCAGTGACATGGGCACGGTCAAACGTGAAGACATCAAGATCGACAACTTCGAAGAAACCAAGTTGCTCAACTTCTTCAGCGCTACCGGGATCAACTTTCAAAACATTGCTTCCAATGACGCGATGATCTCCGCCAAGCTCAACGAAATGGCCGCCGCCGGCTGGACCCTGATGTTTGTCGCCACCGGTGTGGAAAGCAATGCAGGAACCAATGATGGGGAGGGGATCTTTGTGACCCGCTTTATCTTCAAGAGATAAGAGATTTACCAAGGTCAAGCCGTGAGCATGCCTGCGCTTTTTGCAGGTCATTTCACATATACCGTTCTTCTCCATTCATCACCTTTAATTTGCAGAATGGCGTAGGAGAGGATGGATTGACCTGAAGCCAGGGATTACGATTTAGAATGTGCCACAGGAATCATATGTTCTGTGGCACATTCTCTTTTTGTTAAATGTTTTTCAGTATCTGATTTTTTAATGGATAAGAAGTCCAAACAAAACCTCACCACTTCCTTATACCCTGGGAAAGGCAAAGACTTGAAAAAGTTTATTCTATGATCTGTTTGTATTTAGTCTAAGTATCATTCTTGCCCCATACCCTGAAGGGAGAATCAAAGATTTGCAAGTTGGAGCAGATACCTATCCGGGTATACAGCCTTAAGACTTTGGTCATAGAGCCGACTGATGAATGTCATAGCAATTTAAGAGAAGAGGCTTGAGATTTACGAAAAGCTCTCGTTCAATTAAGTCCGTATGCTATGAAAAAGTCTTTATACTCAGCATTCCTGATTATGTGTATAGGGGGAACCTTATGGAGTCAAAACGTCTACTACAAATATCAGGTCAAGGATGCCGCCCAACTCAACAGCCTCTACAACGCAACAGGCGGGGCATCCTGGATCAATAAACAAAACTGGCCGGTCAATGATGCGGTTACATTTAGCTATAACGTTCCCTATGGTATCCAATTTGTAAGAGGAGACACGCTGGTGATCCATTACCCCTCACCACAGAAGGATACGGGAATCATTCAGCTGCGGGTCAAGGAAATTCATCTTAATGAAAATCACCTCTCGGGCGCATTGCCTGCGTTGCAACTGGATAGCCTTAAAGTGGCTGAATTTGGTCTGAATTCCATATCCGGGATAGGTACCCTCCAGACCCCTAAATTGCAACGATTGTTTATCAGTGCCAACCCATTGGGGCAAATTCCGGTTTTCTCGATTGATTCCCTGAAACAATTTATCGCCAGCGGTTGCCAAATCACCGGCGCGTTGGTTCAATGGAACACGCCGGTCCTGGAATATGTGGATCTGAGTTATAATCAAATGAGTGGATTGACCGCAGGGTTGAATTATCCCAAACTTAAATACCTTGATCTGTCCACGAATGTGATTTCAGGCCAGTTGCCCTACTGGAATACCCCAAAACTGGAGTACTTAAATCTTCTAAACAATCAATTGACTGCTGTCTCATCAGAATTGGATTATGCCCATTTGTATTATCTCAATATCGGTTACAACCAGATTGCAGGCAACCTTCCGGATTGGGACTTTCCAGCGATTAAGGAGTTACACGCATACGTAAATCAATTTTCAGGCGCATTGCCCGCTTTTAATTTTCCGGTGATTGAGTTTTTTGACTTCAATCACAACATGCTTACAGGTACGATACCGGATTATGCATGGCCTGAGCTGTTGTATTTTGATGTGTCCTGGAACCAACTCAGCGGTCCCATGCCAGATATATCCGCACCAAAACTTAAAGAATACCACCTTAGGAATAATCAGTTGACCGGAGATCTCCAGCATCTTGATTTCCCGGATCTGGAACGGCTTTACCTGGAAAAAAACAATCTCAACGGTACCATCCAGACCACATTCGATTTTCCCAAATTGAAGGTTTTCTATATGCAACAGAATTCCCTCAAAGGGCCATTTCCATTTACGGCGCTGCCTGAAGTGGTCTACTTCTATTTGTATTTTAATGAATTTACAGGAACATTCCCGGATGGGGATATGTCAAAGCTGGTGGAATTGCGAATGTGGAATAATCACTTTGATAGTTTGCCAGACCTGGCCTCTGGTGCAGGGGATTTGTTTGAAATTTCATGCTACAGCAATAAACTCCAATTTGATGATTTGATCCCGCAGAAGGATGTGGAGCGTTTTATTTATGCCGGACAGGATTATGTCGATATGTTCGCCGAACACGTCGGTGATTCGATCCAGCTCACCGTTCATGTCCATGGAGCTGGCAATACCTACGCCTGGTACAAGGGCTGGGATAAAGTCGGGGAAGGGTTGGATACGTTTAATATTTATAAAACAGAAAGCCCCGCAGATTATCATTGTGAAATCGGAAACCCACTTTTACCTGATTTAATACTTCAAAGCAAGCTCGCCGTAGAAGTGGTACCCCAATGCTGGGATAACGGGATTTTCGATATCTGCATTACCGCTCCTGAAGCTACCTGGGAACCCGGAGAGGAAGAGCACCAAATTCAAACCACCTACCCGATATCCATCAATGACTTTTTACTGTTTGAAGGATCCTTTATCCTGGATACAGTCAATCTCGGAGTGAAAGTGGATGGAAGATTCTTCATTGAGGATATCCAATTGCCGGGAGGAGGTTTCGGCAATTTCACGCTTGCAGAAGGGGAGTATGAATTGACGCTGGCCGGATCGGATGGCAAGCTGACCGGATTTATCAATGATGCCCTTGGGCAGTATGTGCCTGAGATTGGAGGATTGAAAATCAAGTTGGATAATCTTCAATTGGTAGGTGGTACGCATGCCAATGGTATATCCCTGGCGTTTACCGTTTCCTTTGATAACATCACGCCTTCATGCGGTGAGGATCCCGATCAAACTACTGAGATCGCTATCGAAGGGCTGGTGATTTCCACGGAAGGCATTTCTGTGGAAGGCCTGAAAGTCAATGACCTCGGGCTTGCTCCGGGTTTTTGCCTCAAAGAACTCGAGGCCGGATATGACCAGGAAGAGGATAAACTTACTTTCGGACTGACCATTCTCACCCCTTTTATAGAAGTGGGTGGAGGACTCGGCTTTATAGCTGGCGAACTGGATAGTATTTCCATGAAAGCGGAGTTGCAGGAGAATGTGATTCCAATCGGAACCACCGGAATTGGAATTATTGGATGCGAAGGCCGCATCAACAAGATCACAGATCCGCCCTGGAATATGCGCTTCGGAGGCATTTTCAGAGCCGTGCTGAATGACGATCTTTTTCAGATTACGACCAGCGTAGAGTACATCCCTCCGACCGAACTGAAACTGGAAGCCGGTGATGGTAAGTTTTTCAATCCTCCGTTTTACGATGACTGGTGGCTGGTAGAAGGGGGTGTGTATGGCAGCATAGACTTGCGGGCCCAACGAATGAAGACCGGTGGCCAACTTAGCCTAGTACCTTATAAGGATGAAGAAGGGGAAAAGAAATTTATGGCCAATGGCTCTGTGGACCTCGCATATACACATACCACCAATTCCTTCTTTGGAAAGTTTGAAGGGATGATCACCATCCCAAAACTGGCGGATAAGTTTCCGTATGACTGGCTCAATGCAAAGTTTGGCTTGCCACATGATATTGGGGGAAACGGAATCCTATTGTACAAACCCCAGACGAAATTTATTTATGGTACTGTAGATTTCGGCGGCCGTATTGGTGAGGTGGAATACAGGATTGAACTGGCAAAGCGATATGACGAGCCGGATTTCTTCACCTTCCGTATGCTTGAAGGCTCGGTCTCGAGGGCACCATCGGCGTTTACGTATCATACAGATATTCCCGACAATACTCGAATGGCCATTATCAAAGCCACCAATCCATCTGCCCGTCCAACGGTTTCTCTTGTGGATCCTCTTGGCCACATCATCAGCCTGGAGACCCCTTCCAATGACGCCGAATGGAATGCGGATGAAGCGCAACACAATACCTTCTGGACACTGTTTCAACCCCAGTCCGGACAATGGAGTATCATCACCGATATTGAATCCACAGTGAGTGTGCATTTTCTTGGCGAATCTGTTTCTTTCAGCATTGAAGCGGCTACGCAATCCGATGGCATTGAAGTGTATTGGGATCATACCTTATTTGCGGCGGGCGATGCCATTGATTTATTTGCTGATGATGACCAGGTCGGATATGACGGCACGTATCTCATGACGGTGGATGCTACTTTGGGACAAGCCACTATTCCGAAAAATCTTTTAGCATCCTACTGCTCATTTTCTATCCAGGCATTGGCTTATAAAGGACAATCCTTGTATTATGACTATGCCGCTGAATTTTTTGAAGGTGATTCAGGATTTAATCCACCATCAGGTATAGTTGCACTTCTCAATCCACAGACATTGATGTTGCAGGTATCCTGGACACCTCCGGTGCAATCCAATGTAGCGGGGTATGTCATTGAGCTTTTGGAGAATGGCGTTTCAAAAGTGATTGGTATGCCCTATGCGGTAGAAGGATCCTTTGTGTATGCCCTGGAGGAATATACCGGGCAACAATTGGTCATCTATGCCTATGGATATGATGGAGAAATTTCTTGTCCTTCTATTCCAGTGGATCTGGTGCTGACAGCAACTGAAGAAGTGGGCAAAGTGGATCGACCTGAAAGCCTGATGGTATATCCCAATCCATTCAGAAACGAATGCACCATACGTATCATGAGCAAAGTCGAAGGCAGTGGAGTTATCCGGATCTACAATACATCCGGCTCACTCATTAAGTCCTGGCCCGTTGAATTGATCGGAGATGATGTCAATGCCTTTGAATTTACCAATGAAGGGATGTCGCCAGGCGACTACATTGTAACCTTCATTGGAGAGGGTAGATTATTGACCGGCAAAGTCCTGCTGATGGAATAGATAGGAAAATGCACGATCACTGATGAAGCGGGTTTTTATGCCCGCTTTATCTTTTTGGGAAATGCTCTTTTTCCCAACTTTTGGATTTAACCTTTTTTAGCCTTTTGTGTTATCCTTCGGCCTTTAAGCTCAACCGGGTTCGAAAACATACCTTTGTTGCCGAAAATGAAAGAAAAGATAGCAGAACAAGAAGGCGCAAACCGTAAAAAGGACCATATTGACCTGGCATTCAGGGCCGATATGGACAATAGCCGGCCAGATGAGCGGTTCTACTATGAGCCCATGCTCGCGGGCCATCCACCGGCCAACCTGGACATTGGGCTTCATTTCCTGGGGAAAAACCTCCGCGCACCACTTTGGGTCAGCAGCATGACCGGAGGTACCGAAATGGCCTACATGATCAACCGCAGGCTGGCGCAGACCTGCGCCAAATTCGGATTGGGTATGGGCCTCGGTTCCTGCCGCCCACTGCTGGAAAGTACAGACCGACTCAAGGACTTTGATGTAAGAGATATCATAGGACCCGATCTACCTCTGTTTGCCAATCTGGGCATTGCGCAAATTGAATACCTTCTGGATCAGGGCAGCATGGAAAGTATCCGCACCATGATGGATCGCCTCAGAGCCGATGGCCTGATCATCCATATCAATCCCTTACAGGAATGGTTGCAGCCTGAAGGCGACTTCATCACCAACTCACCCATTGATACACTGCGGCGTTTTTTTGACATCTTTTCTTTTCCGGTGATCATCAAAGAGGTCGGTCAAGGCATGGGGCCAAAGAGCATTGAGGCCATCCTTCGCATGCCCATCATAGCGCTTGAACTCGCAGCGCATGGCGGTACCAATTTTTCCAAACTCGAACTTCTGCGGTCGACCGGCCAGCAAAAAGAAATGTACGAACCGGTAATTGGTATTGGTCATACCGCCGGGGAGATGATTGGCTGGATCAATGATATCCTGGATGAATATCCTGATGATACCTTGTGCAGGGAGTTTATCATTTCCGGTGGTGTACGCGATTTTCTTGACGGGTATTATTGGATGCATAAAGTCAATGCCCCGGCGATCTACGGACAAGCCAGCGGATTTCTCAAATATGCAGCCGTCAGCCAGGAAGCCCTGGATGCTTACGTGGAAAGCCAGGTGCGCGGGCTGCAATTAGCCAATACATACCTTAAGGTAAAATAGGGCATGGAACAAAAGACGATATCGGGGTTTTCGAAATTGTCCAAGATGGGCAAGATCAAATGGCTCGTGGAAAACTTTTTCAAGGATCCGGAAACCGTCAAACGTGAGCTTGCCAGTTATCTTCTCGCCAATGAGGAGCAGCAGCGGATCCTTGACGGGTTTAGTGAAAACACGATCAGTAATTATCCTCTGCCACTCGGCATCGCGCCCAATTTCAATATCAATGGCACCACCTATGTGGTCCCTATGGTCACCGAAGAGAGTTCGGTCGTTGCGGCAGCAGCCAGCGCGGCCAAATTTTGGTTGGACAAAGGCGGAATTCATGCCCGTGTCATTGGGACCGTTAAAGCCGGACAGGTTCATTTCCTTTGGTATGGGGATGCCTCTCTGATCGCTACACGTGAGACGGAACTCTCCGCCTATCTCATCGAAATGTGCCGGGATATTACGTGCAATATGGATGAAAGGGGAGGAGGTATCCGTTCCATCAAGCTCATCAATTTATGTGACCGCGAGCCCGGGTATTATCAGCTCTTTGTCGAAGCGGATACCTGCGATTCGATGGGCGCCAACTTTATCAATTCCGTGCTGGAATGTTGCGCTCAATATCTACCGGTATGGTTTGAAGAAAATGTACCTGGCGATGTTCCGGCACCTGAAGTTATCATGTCCATCCTCTCCAATTATACTCCGGAATGCCGGGTTCATGTTTGGGTAGAATGTCCGGTTTCGGACCTGGGTGAATTTGAGGGCGATCTTGGGCCGGAAGAATTTGCCCGCAGATTTTATACGGCGGTTCGCATATCTCATATCGATCCTTACCGGGCGACTACACACAACAAGGGCATCTTCAACGGCATCGATGCCGTAGTCCTTGCCACCGCCAATGACTTCCGTGCTGTAGAAGCTTGTGGCCACACCTGGGCTGCCCGCAGTGGTAAGTATAAAGGGTTGAGTAAATGCTCTGTCACTGATGGTCGCTTTCGTTTCGAACTCGAAATTCCTCTCGCGGTCGGTACGGTTGGGGGACTGACGACACTTCATCCTCTTGCTAAAAGGTCGCTTGAAATGCTTGGCAACCCTGACGCGGCAACCCTGATGCAAGTCATCGCGGCCACCGGCCTGATGCAAAACTTTTCCGCGATCCGATCACTCGTGACCACGGGTATCCAGAAAGGACATATGCGGATGCACCTCCACAATATGTTACTTCGCCTCGAAGCTACGGAGGAAGAGTCCGCCAGCGCACTCAGCTATTTTGAGGACAAGACGGTATCATTCCCCGATTTGAGAAAGTATATCGAGCAGTTGAGGAGTCAGGTGTCTGTTAAAAATATTTAGCATTGATTTGATTTGCCTTTCTACTCATTGTCTCCTTTCCCTGAACTATTGAAGCAATAGCAATTTTGGCATAATAAACCTTTCCACCTTATGCAGGGGATCATCATCAAGATACCGGATCATAAGCTCCATTTTATCCTGGAATTGCTAAGACAACCCGCTGCATCCACATAAGGCGGATGGCGGGATCAAAGCTGCGCTTTGATATGCCTCTATGCTCTATGCCCTATGCCCATTATCTTTGCCCCATGTTTCCCCAATACGACGTCATTGTAGTCGGTGCCGGCCATGCCGGATGTGAAGCCGCTGTCGCAGCCGCCAATATGGGTAGTCGCGTCATGCTGGCTACTATGAATATGCAGACCATCGCCCAGATGAGCTGTAATCCGGCCATGGGTGGTGTAGCCAAAGGCCAGATCGTACGGGAAATTGATGCTCTCGGAGGGTACAGCGGAATCGTGACCGATCATACTATGATCCAGTTCCGGATGCTCAATCGGTCAAAAGGTCCGGCGATGTGGAGCCCGCGTGCTCAAAGCGACCGCCTGCGTTTTGCCGAAAAATGGAGGCTCATGCTGGAAGCCCATCCATTAGTTGATTTCTGGCAGGAAATGGTCATTGGCCTGGTCGTCAAGGATGGGAAGGTCACGGGAGTAAGGACCAGTCTTGGACTGGAAATTCCCGGTAAAGCAGTTGTGTTGACTAATGGTACTTTCCTCAATGGCGTCATTCATATTGGGGAAAAACAATTTGGCGGAGGCCGCGCCGGAGAGCGCGCCGCAACAGGCATCACCGAGCAACTGATCACCCTGGGTTTTGAGGCCGGACGCATGAAGACCGGGACACCTCCCAGAGTCGATGGCCGCTCCCTCGATTATGATCGCATGGAGCTTCAACCCGGCGATGAACCCGCAGGACGTTTTTCTTACACCGAAACGGCACCCCTGCTAAAACAAAGGCCTTGTCATATCACCTACACGTCAAGTGCGGTGCATGATACCTTACGTACAGGGTTCGACCGGTCACCGATGTTCAACGGACGTATACAAGGTATCGGTCCGCGTTATTGTCCATCAATCGAAGACAAGATTGATCGCTTTGCGGATAAGGATCGTCATCAATTGTTTGTAGAGCCCGAAGGCTGGGATACGGTCGAAGTGTATGTCAATGGGTTTTCGTCCTCGCTCCCCGAAGATGTGCAATACGAAGCGCTGCGCAAAGTCGAAGGGTTTGAAAATTGCAGGATGTTCCGACCGGGATATGCTATTGAATATGATTATTTCCCGCCGACCCAACTTACCCCAACGCTCGAAACCCGCCTGGTTAAGAATTTATTTTTTGCCGGGCAGATCAATGGCACAACCGGTTATGAAGAGGCCGCTTCACAGGGGCTTATCGCCGGCATCAATGCTCACCTTGCCATTAATGAACAGACACCGTTTATTCTGAAAAGGTCCGAAGCCTACATCGGTGTACTGATCGATGACCTGATCAACAAAGGCACGCTGGAGCCTTACCGGATGTTTACTTCTCGGGCTGAACATCGAATCCTACTTCGCCAGGACAATGCTGACCTGCGACTCACTCCGCTTGTCCATACGATTGGTATGATGGGGCTTGAAGAGCGGATGGAGCGCGTCAACCAAAAAAATCACGGCATCCAACAAATTGAAAATCTTTTAGCCTCACTCAATGCCGATCCGGAGCAAATCAATCCCTACCTCGAAGCCGTGGGTAGTTCGCCGGTAGTGCAAAAAACAAAAGTGGGCCTGATCCTCAGCCGCCCGGGCATCGGCATCCAGGATATCATCCCTTATCTCCCTGCCCTTGCTGAGCACCTCGCCACCTTTGATGAAGAAACCATCAGCCTGGCCGAAGTCAATATCAAGTATCGCGGCTACATCGAGCGGGAGCAAGACATGGTCGACAAGATGAACCGCCTCGAAGAACTCACCCTGCATGAATCCCTGGACTACTCCAAGATCAGCTCCCTGAGCATCGAGTCCCGTGAAAAACTCATGCGCCTTCGCCCCCGCACCCTGGGACAAGCGAGTAGGATCAGCGGAGTATCGCCATCGGATATTTCTGTGCTGTTGGTACACATAGGGAGGTGACCATGTGGTGATGGAGTGATGGAGTGGTGGAGTGATGGAGTGATGGAAATCAGTGATCTGTGATGAGAAATCTGTGATCGAAAGTTGTGCCTGGCCCCCCTGGATTGCGCAGCAAACAGGAGAACTGCTGAACGCAGTGAAGCAGAGGGGCTGCGCCGATTACCTGCTATCGATTAACTCTCGACTTTCCACTCTCGATTTCCACTCTCGATTTTGCACTCTCGACTTTGCACTCTCGATTTTGCACTCTCGACTTTCCACTCTCGATTTTGCACTCTCGACTTTCCACTCTCGATTTCCACTCTCGACTTTCCACTCCCGACTTTCCACTCTCGACTTTCCACTCTCGATTTTCCACTCTCGACTTCCACTCTCGAATTTCATTCTTCAATTCTCAAACACTTCCTCAATCTCCTTCGCATACTTCTCCATGATCTCCCTTCGACGGGGTTTATAGGTAGCGGTCAACAGTCCGTTTTCCGGGCTCCAGGTATCAGGGAGTAAAGTGAACTTTTCTATACGCTCATGACTTTGTAATCCAAGATGATCCAGGAGGTCGCGATACAATTCCAGTACCAGGGTATTGTGCACCATGTACTCCGGGGCGGTCCAGTGAATATGCTTCTCCAAACACACTTTTTGAAGTGCTTCAAAATCCGGAATGATCAAAGCAATTGTATAGGGGCGCTGGAAACCAATGATCATCGCATCATTGATCAATGGATGATGATCGAGGATGGATTCAATCTGGGCAGGGGCAATAAATTTTCCGGAGGCATGTTTAAAAATATTGCTCTTGCGGTCGGTGATGACCAGGAAGGTTTCTTCTTCCCAGCGCCCTATATCGCCTGTATGGAGCCAGCCATCCCGGATCACTTCTGCTGTCCCGGCCTCATCCTTATAATACCCTTTCATCACATTGGGTCCTTTGACCAATACCTCGCCATCTTCCGCGATTTTGACTTGCACTCCAGGGATAGGCAGACCTACCGTGCCCCGGCAATAGCCTCCAGGGTCAAAGCGATTGATGGCAATCACCGGGGAGGCTTCGGTCATGCCATAGCCCTGGCGGATGCGAATACCGCTGCGATCATACAACCGCTCCACTTTAGGATCCAGATAAGCAGCGCCGGAGACGATCCCTTTTAGTTTTCCGCCCATCGATTTTTTCCAACGCTTGATGATCCATTGGTGAGCGATAAAACTTCCGATGTGTGATAATAAACCCCGGTTGGTTTTTTCCCAGGAGCGATAAGCCCAACGAGTGAATCCTGATGTCTCTTCAATCCTGTTTTCCAGGACCGCCACAAATCTTTCCAGGATCAGCGGGACACTGGTAAAATATTCCGGCTTGACTTCCCGCAGGGCGAAAAGTGCATTGCGGTAGGTATCTAGAAAATAAATATTCGCCCCACAAGCCAGGTAAACGTAACACACGATGCGCTCGAAGATGTGGCTCAGGGGGAGAAAGCTCATGACCCGGGTGCCGGGGGTGAAGGGAACTACAGAAAGCACAGAAAGTACATTGGACACCACGTTGCCATGACTTAGGCATACGGCGCGGGGTTCTCCGGACGAACCAGAAGTATGGACAATCGTGGCGATATCCTCTTCGGTCAGTGCGGACCGGATGTCGTCCAACTTCCTGATCTCCTCAGGTGTAGCCGCTGTGGTTTGTTGAATGAATACTGGCATTGAAATAGAAGACACCTTATCCGTTTCAGGCTCCCAATCGGAGACAGGCATGTACAGTATCAACTTCGGTTGTATACGATCGGTGATCAAATCCAATTCGCCTTTCCGGAGCGGGAAATGCAAAGGCGTAGATATCGCCCCGCAAGCCATAACCGCCATGTCGGCAGCCAACCACTGGATATTATAGTGGTCTGCAAGGAGCAGGATTCGGTCCCCTTTCACCACGCCGGATCGGATCAGGGCCGCGGCCATATTGGTTACCAGGTCGGACAGATCTCCGGTTGAAGTTTCCTCCTTGATGCCCTGTCTCCATATGGCCGCGCAGACCTTTTGCGGCATGTGTTCAGCCTGGTAGTTGGGGAGGTCAAAAAGGAACCGAAAAGTATGCATAGGGTCCAGTGTGGCTGCTAAAGAGGGTAAAGTAATAGGCTAGTGAATGTAATGATCTATAGCGATATCCCGATACCGGGAGGTCAGATGGGAGAAATCATTCATGTCGATGTATGAGCAGTGAGTTCAAGCTTAAAAAATGGTGATAATGTAATTTTTGTTACCCGCCAGGCACAGGGCCTCCAATCAAAGGGATCCCAAAAGAAACATCTTGAGTAAATAATGTGCTATTGATCTTGCACGAGAATGTTCCTTTCCAGCATTTTTAAAGCAAAGTATTCCGGCAAAAATCTGAATAGGCTATTTCTAAAACCTGTGCCGACTGGATTGCCCATTTGCCGCAACTTGCCCATCCGATAACTGTTTTTTGCAATGGATCTTACCCGCGGTAGTCGTATGGTTTCATATCGCTTTAGGCCTGATTCAATGGATTGGGTTGCTGACAGACATTCAGCCATAATATAGGCGTCTTCAATAGCCTGGCATGCACCTTGCCCTAAATCGGGCGTCATGGGATGTGCCGCATCACCAAGCAATGCAATGTTATCGGTTACGAGATGGTGAATGTGAGTTGTATAATTAATATTGGTTAAAATCAATCTTTCTTCACTTGTATTTTTGAATAGGGTAGGCACAGGTTCAGCCCAATCTTTAAAATGGGATGACACACATTCTATGGTTCTTTTTTGTTGGGTGGATTCTTCTTTTGTCATATTTACGGCTGCGTACCAATAGGCAAGATTATTGGGTAAAGGAAATATTCCTATCCTTCTGCCATTCCCGAATATTTCAAGGTTAGTGTTCTTCGAAAAAACAGTACTGCTGAATTCTGCCACGCCCCTCCATGAGGTTCTTCCTGCATAATTTAGTGGGGGTATGTTGAAAACACTTTTTCTGGCCAGGGAATGAATCCCATCCGCGAAAATCGCTGCATCGGCGGCTTCAGAGGTTCCGTCACTAAAATGAACGGTCACCTTTCCTGTTTGATGCTCAATTTTTACGCATTGCTTATTAAACTGAATTTGGGAAGCCGGGATGGCATTCAATAATTCCCTTTGCAAATGCTGGCGTAAAAGGACTATGGAAGGAAAATGGAATTTCCCTTCCAGTTTGTCTAATCTTACTACATTCAAATCGCGTCCATGGGACGTGCTGGTTTTCATTTCATGCAGTACATTCCCCTTCTCCAGTAGATTATTGAACAATCCATACGTATCTAAAATTCGTGTAGCGTTGGCCCACAAAGCGAGTCCTGCTCCGTTGGCGTCAGGGGACTTTGTTTTTTCAAAGATGGATGAAGCAATACCTTTCTGATTTAAGGCAATGGCCGTCATCAGACCGCCGATACCGCCTCCAATGATTAGTATTTTCTTCTCTTTCATTATTCCAAAATGTAGATTGGCATGGAATGTATATTGCTAACTCATAGTTATTAGCAAGGTCACCCAGGAAAGGCGGATAACGTTCCGGTATTAAGGCATTTTGCAAAGCTCATCTAAAAGCACTATTCATTTTTGTTGGGTACGGTCTAAGCGAATTGGGTCAGAAATTATTTGGGTTGCTGAAAGGAAGGCACTAAAGGTTCAATCAGTTTGGCAAAATATAACAAGTCATTTTCGGAGAAATTCTTTCCTACGATTTGCAACCCTATGGGCAGCCCTTTGCTGTTTAATCCCAACGGAACCGTGATAGCAGGATGGCCGGTGGAGTTGATGATATAGGCATAGGGTATATACCGGGTGTAGGGTATGGTTTGTCCATCATCTGCCGCTATCGGCGTCCAGGAGGGCTGTTTTTTAAAAGCGGCATCATACGTAACGGGGCAAATAAAAAAATCATATTTTTTGAAAAAGGATTCCCATTGATCGATGAGCGCTTTTCTTTCAATTTCTGTTCGTTCCCAGCCTGCGTCGCTGGCATCTGAAATGGCCTCTTGAAAGGAGGTATAGTTTGCACTTTCGTCTTTTATTTTTCCGGCAAAATCCATTTCAATCAGCTTTCGCAGCAGCCACGGCTGATTCTCGCCAAACTGGTACCCCCAGGTTCGCAAAAACATTTTATCCAGGTGGTTGTATATATCCGGGGCGTTCTTGTCGCAAGTGATCTGAAGTTGTTTCAACGAATCAATGAACTCCGAAAGTTTTTGTTTCATCTCGCTGCTGACGTGAACATTCCCGTTTGCTGTACTCCATTCGTCCATCCAGGCAATGGTATAGGCTTCCGGGGTTTTGGGCACGGCAGATTTCCACTCCATTGGCTTTTGAAATCTCGGATCAATCGGGGTCTTGTTCAACACATTCCATATCAGTTCCAAATCTTCCAGTGTTCTGGCCAGCGGTCCCGGAGAGGCTAAGGCCATCCGGTGATATTCAAAGGCAGAGTCGGGACTGGTGCCGTCTGTGATATTGAGCGCGGAGTAAGTTGGTTTTAATGACCATAAGCCGCAGAATACAGCAGGCACCCTGATACTTCCGCCCAGGTCGCTTCCCAATTCCACAGGAGAGAATCCTGCCGCTACGGCTGCCGCGCCACCACCGGTACTACCTCCCGGGGTGCGAGTGGTGTCAAACGGGTTGCTGGCCGTAGGATAGATTTCCCCCGAGGTTTGGTAATCCCCCAGCATGTATGGCACATTGGTGGTACCGAGGATAATGGCACCGGCGCGGCGAAGCTGTTCCACAATTGCGGCGTTTCTTGGAGCAATGAAGCCATACATTTTGGCATTGAGTGTAGAAGGTGAGCCTTTGACCCAAAACATTTCTTTGACAGTCACGGGCACCCCCAGTAAGGGCTTATTCACCGTGTCGCCCCGTGCTACTGCATCATCGGCCAGTTGGGCTTCCTGCATGGCCTCCTGCTCGCGAAGGAAAATGAGCGCATGGTATTGGTAGTTTTGGTTCTTTATGTGGTGGATCAACTCCGTGACGATGTCTACCGAAGTGGCCTGATGGTTTCGGATCATCGCGGCAAGTTCCGTCGCGCTTTTGTAGATAAACTTGCCCTCCATGGCTAACGGTTGTGCCGGTTTTTCCAGCAATTCCTGTTGAAGCACAACTGGTACGCTCTTGAATTTGGGAAGGATGGAATTCAGGTAAAGTCCCAGGGCGATTAAGATCAGTATCAAGGCGCCCAAAACGATTCCCGTCCATTTCAGGATTTTTTTGGTTTTCGGTTTCATTTTGACTATGAAAATTAAGAACCTGAAATTAGGGAAAAATGAAGTTGGTTCCAACGCCTGTTGGAAAAGTATCTCTTGCTCATCCTGGCCAGGTAACTCCCGGGCACATCATTGATTTAGGCTATACATTGGATCCCTGATCCCAGCTCAAGACGAATTGTAAGTTGATGGGCAGAGTGCACGGGTCTTTCGGTCAACTGGAAATTGATTCCTCTACAAAGACTGGCAGAAGGGAGCTGGTGAGCTAAAAAAAATCCTCAACGGATTCCGAAAACCCCCATGTTGTCGAATGCGCCATCGAAATCCCGGAGGCCACTCAAAAGGCCAGTGAAATTGCAGAGGTTATCATGCCTTCATCGTTGCCGATAGTGCCTGGGGTTGCCATGGGTGTCCCGTAGCCGTTAAAATTCCATCTATCTGGTCGGCATATTTCTTCGTCGCTGCATTGTAAGTAAGTACGGGGTCAGGAGCCTCTTAAATGCAGCCCTGAACATGCATTAATTAGCAGCATATCTATTACTTCAGGTAGGTGGGCGCCAAAGAAGTAATTTAAAGAGAGTGGTAAGATTTAGGGCGCGGTGATCATTGACCGGGACTTCACCCTGGCAGGATAATTACGGGAATTCAATGCCTGGACGGATTTCTTCAAAGTGCCAATTGATATAGATAAGCATCGATCCCCGTCAGTCTTCCATTTTTATTTGCCCTTTTGCACGGAGCCCATCAGGTAAGCTAAATCAGGAGTGGTAATGATATTTATCATTGGATGTGGGAAAGGAATTTGAGCAAATTATGCACAAATTTCCAGGATATGTTTACTATAAGTATTTATCATAGAGGGATTGCCTTTACTTGTGGCGTTATCCTCATGTGGGCGCTATTTCCCGGGCTTTCCAGCGCCGGCGCATTTGGGCCTGGAAGATGGGAAGAGCCAACCGGCGCATGGTTATTAGGGGAACGAAGGATGCGGGTTGAACCTTATGCCGGAGGGTGTTATCCGGATAAGATTATTTCTGGCGGTGAAACGGATGTGGTTGCTGAACAATTATTTACATGTGGCCAAACGGAGGCAGATAATGGAAGGTTCCAGGGACGTTACACCTGGACTGCACCTCCACCCCAACTCGTTCCGGGAAAAGCGGTTCCCATAGTGCTCACCGGGGAATATATGGGCTTCACACCTGAATTCGGAGAAATACTCCTGCAGGTATATTTTCTTGAATCCCCGAATTCAGCCGGAATGGTCGTGATCAATGGATTGCAGCGTTCTCCCAAAAGTGCCACCTATGACAATAATGAAAAGCAGAAGGTTGTGGCCCCTTTTGGCCCGGGCAGCAACCAAAACAAAATTACATTGGTGATCCGTTTGAACGGCAGTAATGATTGGTATTGGGAATATGATTACATCTGGTCAGGGTCCGGAGATCAGATCAAAGAGGACAATGATGAAATACAAGCTAACTGGGATACCCAGGCAAATACTTTTCGGGGGAAAAACGGTCAGCGTTTCAATATTGTTTTACCCGGGGGAGGCACGATCTCTGGCCGCTTGTGGGGAACAGATATATACACCGATGACAGTTCAATTGGGACAGCCGCTGTTCATGCGGGTTTGATCAGTGCAGACAAAGGTGGAACCGTGACCATTGAAATCCGGGCAGGGCAAGCTGCCTACACAGGAAGCACACGAAACGGGGTGACCAGTCGTGCATGGGGTCCCTATGATGGCAGTTTTGTTTTTCCGGACGCAAAGTCAAGCGACCCGATCCTGACCATACCGCAGGAAGGAACCCGGATAGACTGGGCTGTCCAGGCTAATTCCCTGGGCGGAAAGAATGGACAGCGTTTCACAGTGCAGTTGCCGCCTGGAGGCACCATTTCAGGCCGCTTATGGGGGACAGATATCTATACCGATGACAGTTCAATCGGGACAGCAGCTGTTCATGCGGGTTTGATCAGTGCAGACAAAGGTGGAACCGTGACCATTGAAATCCGCCCCGGACAAGAAGCATATCCTGGAAGTGTACGGCATGGGGTGACAAGCAATACTTGGGGTGCCTATCAAGGCAGTTTTATATTTATCAACACCACCCGGGATGTGATCCAGGCTGACTGGACGACAATGGCGACTTCTTACCGCGGGAAAATAGGTCAGCAGTTCACTTTCCAGTTCCCGGCTGGCGGAACGGTCTCCAGTCGATTATGGGGTACGGATTTTTATACGGATGATAGTTCTATTGGGACAGCCGCAATGCATGCAGGTTTGATCACTGCGGAGAAAGGCGGAACCGTAACGATTGAGATCAGGGCGGGGCAATCAGCCTATGCAGGCTCTACCCGAAATGGTGTAACGAGCAGTGCGTGGGGAGCCTATGAAGGTAGTTTTGTTTTTGTGCGTTGAGTTTATAATTTACCCAATACCATGGGATAATTAACCTGCATGAAAATCTGGTATCCTGGACAATTAAAGCATTAATATTTCGATTTAGTAATTATTCGATTCGGTCATCCAAACTCTCGGGTGGAGCGGGGTGCAATTATCCGTAGTTAACGCTAAAGGATGCTTGTAACCAGGCCGACTGGGTTGAGGCGGTTCCTGAGTACCTTTCTCCAAATTTACGCTTTTCCTTTGGTCGCTGAAGCTGCGCCTGGCCGATGGATGGACAGCGAAGGCGACTCAATGTAAATAGCCCCGCTTATGAGCCTCTAAGGTTATCAGGACTTTCAGCAAGATGCTTGGTAATAGAAAATTATTACTTGATTGGAAAACAAGGTCAATTCCATTTCCTGCATACCACCATCGGTCAGCCAAAGATATTCTTTCCAATTTTTTCTGACATAAAATGAACTTCCATTATATGGGGAGTCTTGCCCGTCCTCCATACCATAGAACGGGTTTAAGAAAACCAGCAATTCTTGTTTCGTAAAACCTTTAAAATACTTGATGTCTTCCAAGACATAATCAGCCTCCGTCTCCCTTCCATCATCACTTTTTTTAGAAGGATGTTTAAACCAACTGATACTTTTATCATTGGAAACCATGAGGAGACTACTGGTGAATTTAACTTCACCAAATCTCAATCTGTAGCTTGTATCTAATTCAATAGTCTTGCATGTGATAGCCATTCGATCCAAATATTGATGGAGTTCTTCATGCCTAAAGGGCACCCGTATATTAAGTAAATAGCCATTTATTACATATCCAACTATATCATTTGAAATAATTTGGACCCATTTGCTTTTTAAATAAACAGGATGTCTTTCACTGTCTCCATTGATAATGTAAAGATTGGTGTACGAATTAATGGTCTCTTTAATGATTTCCAGGCTATCCCCATAGGATAAGACACCCAGTTTCCTGGCATTGGGGTCAGGTTCGCTTCGAATATCCAAACCATGAATAGCCCAAACATACATTATGTCACCAGCAGCCCTCAGTCCATTAAACAAGCTGGAAATGAGTAAAACCAGGACTATTGAAAAGCATTTAATCATATCATAATCAGTTTACTGATAACATATTTATACACGCAACTCTTCCTTGTAACACCCCTTGAGACTAAATACTTTGCTATTGCAATTTGAAAATATTCACTGCGGGTATCCACTTCTTGATTCCGTTTCCTCACGTTTATTGGCGGATACTAACACTTCAATCCTACTCATACACACCTCACACATCTAATAGGTTCCTTTGGTCACCAAAGCCTCTGAACGCGAAGACATTTCATTCCAGGGGAGAAGGAGACTTGCGTTCGTATGTCTTCTGTGCGTGCTCCCCGATCTTAACGACAGCACTTGCCAATATTTCCCAAAACTAATAATCGAATGGTTATGGAAGGATGGGCTTTTCAGGTGTTTAAAGATAGGTTTTTAAGAAAAGGGCGGAAAGGCGGAACGGTAGAAGGGCAGAAAGGTAATTTCGAAAGTCCAATAACCGGAATAGTCCCATGAGTAAAATCCTGGCGGCTAGCCGGGAAGATTGATTTGCCCTGCTTTCAAACAGTAGCAGCGATTGTGCAGCGAAATGGAGGCTTTATTTCCTTTCTTTTACAAAAGGAAGTAAAATATATCCCTGCGCGCTTTCTATCTGCAGCCAGTATTGCCCTGCATTCAGCGAGCTGGTATCCCACCACAGCTTAATATCCCTGCCGCTGCATTGTTTATAAGCTATGCGCCTGCCGCCGGCATCGATGATGGCAAGGGAAAGATCCTGGAAGACGTCAAATTGCAGCTCCAGTGCAAAACGGTCACCGACCGGATTTGGATAGAGCCGCGATGAAATACACCCAGGCATCGTGCCTGAGCTGCTGCTTACCTCAACAGTTCCGCAGTAGTGTTGCGTACAGCCAACACAATCGCTTATGGTCACACAATACTCTCCCGGAGCAAGGCCCATAATAGCATTGCCGGTTTGACCATTATCCCAGCTGTAGCTGTATGGAGCACATCCGCCCTGGGGATCTAAAATGATGGATCCATTGGATTGTCCTGGATCAGCCATGAAAATCTCCGCACCTGTATCAAACGGCGATGGATTGCTGATGATGGATGCCGTAACACCGGGACTCAGGTTATAATATGTTCCACTGCCACTTGTCTTTAATACTACACCTCGCACCATGTAGGAAATGAAGCCAGGTTCCGCACATGCATCTGTATAGGTTGTTCCCGTGACCGGAACCTGATTGAGCAATTGATAAGCTGTGTCGGCGCCGGATTTTTTATAAATATAATATCCGATGGAACTTACCGGATCCTGCCACTCCAGCTGAATATTTAGTCCGGCCTGGCTGGCAACAACGTTTTCGACAGGTGGGTGAACATGCATCCGAAGGGTTGGGTCCCCCATCAGTGCAGTACTCACATACCCTCCATAAAAAGCTGGCACATAGAGTCCCCTGTTGTTCATCGTCACCTGCGTAGAGTATCCGATATGCCCGCCCAGCGCCATGTGGTGCAGGAACCAGTTTGGCCGGTTACCCCATGTGCTAGCCAGACATGTACGTGAAGCAATTGCTGCGCGAAGAAAATCATTTGGATAATCCCAGTCACCGAAATAGGAGCCAAACAACATAGTGAACATGGTCTGCAGCGAATCGGTCGTAAAATTCGATGTGTTCGAAATATCGGAAGCGCTCTCCGGCCCGCCGCCGCCACAACCATAAGACCACAGGTAAGACTGGCCGGTAAGGGTCTGCCGGTAAGGCAGGTCGCTGACATCAGCAATACCAAACATCACCGCGAAATTTTTCCAGCCGGACTGTCCCAGCCCCTCCAGGCTTCCGGCAAAATTATTGTCTATAAGACCACGTTCCATCATCTGCATCTTTCCGGTTCGCCACGCATGGTCCTTGTCCAGGTATCTTTGCAACAACTGTTCCTCGGATTCAGGGAATTTGCTCATGTTGGAAAAATCAACACGCCCCACCTGCAGCTTTACATCGGATGGAAAGATTCCAAAATCAAATTTTCCATCTCCGGGGACATTGTCATTTCGTGAACTGGCAGCAGCAGTGGTATTGACGATGTGGTCAGTCCACAGGCTATCAAGTTCGGCATAATACCCATCACAAGGCCATGCGCCTCGGTGATCACTGTGGTGGCCGTCAGGGGCAATTTCACCCGAATAAGGTACCGGCACACGACCAAAAAGAAATAGGGCCTGGTGGATATCCTCGTTGCTTTCAGCCCATGACGCAATGCCTGATTTTACTTCAGCAACAGGATCATTCCGGCCGACGTAAAGGGCTTGGGCATCCCAGCCGTCAGCTTCAAGATCAGCCAGCAATCGTTCGATCCCGGGGGCAAGCGAGTATTTAAAGGTGCTGTCGATGACCACCAGGCACGCGCCATGGTGATGCGTTGGAGGCAATTGGATTCCCGCATAAATATATCCTGCACCGGTATTAGGGCTTCCTTCTCCGGTCGGAAAGGCAGGCAGGCTCTTGAGCACCTGGTATTCATACCCGATCCCTGGCTCTACCATGGTATCCCTCCAGGACGTGCTGCCCGGGTCAAGGATGGCGATGCTATCGCTCCATGCTGTGTCCATCTTGTCCTTGCGCCAGATGGTATATCCGCCGTTGGCTGTATCCAATACCCATTGGAGGGTTATGGCGGGAGGATCATCCTGAACGATCGCTTCCAGGATAACCGATTGCCTTGCATCATAGATATCCTGGGCGAAACATGGCCTGACCACTAAGCAAAGAAAAAGGAAACAAATACCAAAGCGGAGCCCTTCGGAATTTGGAGTTATATGCCTCATGATGATTGCTTAACACTACGATAGAATAAAATTGATTTTCCCATCAGTAAGACTCTATAAAGGCATGAATCGTTGCCTTAGGCTTATGTATATGTATTAAAGCTATAAGATACGAATACGCGTTTCACAAACCTCTTTCATTCCCTTGGTTGCCGAAGTTAATGAACGCAAAGAGATTCCATTCAAGGTGCGAAGGAGACTTACGTACTTCCGCTCCGCAACCACTTTCCATCCAAAGGCAACTCGATCTTGCATTGCGTTGGTTGGCGGATATAACGACCCGGGCTTCACGACGTGGCGTTCCAGGTTTTCAACATTAAGTTAGCTAAAACTGGCTCAAAGCACAAAACAACAATATTAGGAATATCCGCCACGGCGTAAAGCCGATGTTATAGGGGTGCGTGGTTAAGCTCTGATATCTACACTTAACCTCAAATGCCCCCCAAACCCTTCACTTATAATCCTCATCAGTGTTGATAACCGGATATCACTGGCATTATTCTCTATTCTGGAGATATAGGTTTTCGTCGTTCCACACTTCTCCGCAAGTTGTTCCTGTGTCATTCCACTATCCTTCCGTAGTTGTTGGATCATCACCCCTAGCTTAAATGCCTCAAACCCCTCCTCATATGCTTCACGTTTTGCTGTCCCACGCTTGCCGTACTGTTGATCAAGATGTTCCTTGAATGAAGTCAGATTCTTATTTTCTTTTTTCATCGAAATACTGTTTTTTAAGATTTCCCGCAAGTTTCAATTCTCGCTTCGGAATCTTCGTAGTTTGCTTTAGAAAGCTATTGACAAGTATGATGAGGTTGCCATCATCAAAAAAGCACAAAATCCGGTAGTGCCTTGAAGTATACTCAATCCTGATTTCATACAGGTCATCGGATCCTGTGATGTGCTTGAAATACTTCTCTGGAATTCTGTCAAGTTGCATTAACAGCTCAAGTGTCCAGTTGATCTTTTTCTGGACATCAGGAGTAAGCGTATTGAAGAACTTCAAATAGTAGTCCTTGTAATAATAGATTTCCCTGGGAAGTTTTTCTGGCACACTGTAAAGTTAGCTAATTAGGTAACAATATGCAAGTTTAAAATTTTGGGGGCTTAAGGAGTCTGTGATGAGCAACACCTCTAACGACCCTAGCTTCACGACTTGGCGTTCCAGGATTTCTTCTTCAAGTTAGTGAAATCTCTTTCTGATGAGACGGCATTGAGGCACTGAATATCCGCCATGGTGTGAAGCCGATGTTATCGGTTGTTGTTTATAATTTCAAGTATTTGATGTTCGGGTTGATCTGATTCTAGAAATCGCTTTATGGACTCAATATTACTATTAAGTACTTCAGCAACCGCTCTGGTTGTCAGATTTCCCGTTTTAATCCAAATAATTTTCGGAGGAATACCTCTCACCACATTTAGGTCAACAAAATCAGAATCAAATGTTACAACAACAAGATTATTCTTCTTTGCAAACTCAAATATTATGATATCTGAAGCGTCTTCCAGACCAACGTCCCGAACATGCTTTGCCTCTGGAAATTCACTTAAAAAGTGTTTTACGATTCGCGGAGAAATATTCTGATCAAATAAGAGGCTCAAGAGGCAATTCGCAATTTGTGCTCTTTATCTGCCGCAAAGGCAAGACAAGCATTTATCATTTGTTCATTCAATTCAGGAAAGTCGTCCAAGATCTCCTCCTTTGTCATTCCATTAGAAAGCCAGTTTAAAACATCATAAACGGAAATTCGGGTACCAATGATACAAGGTTTCCCAAATCGCTTATCAGCTCTGATTTCTATATATTCCTGGTAGTTCATATTCGAATTTAGTCAAAAGTTTCTTACTTGCTTCCGTCTATTGTTTTACCTAGCTTTCTTTCCCTCAAGTAACTTTTCTACCACATCCCTGGCAATCATCATCGTCTCTCTGATTGTTCGGCTTTGAGCCACAAGCCCTTGAATGTCATCTGAAGTAGCTAGATACACACCTTCAGGCAGTTTCTCTATGTGGATTTGAATAGTTCCTTCCATGATTTCATCTTAGAACCTGCAAATTAGGGTTTTATTGGGAGAGAATCAACAGTGGATATAGACTAACATCGTACGGGGAACTTCCACACTCAATGACAGATGTTAATCTATGCTCAAATGATTGCTTTCAACAGACGGAGAAATCAATGGACTGGTAATTGTCCTATATGCTAAGTAGCTCCTGTTAAAAGCATTTAATCTTAAATTCACTTAACATTTACAGTGTCTTTAGAATTGCCTGTACCTAACATGAAAATTAGCAATATAACTTCACCTTCCCCAATGGTTGTGTTAGTTATCACAGCTGTATTCATTCCCGTATAGCTGCAAGCAATGTTATAAGTCCCGGGGTTCAAATACTGTTCAAAGAACCCATTACTATCAGTTGTCGTTATAGTATCAAAAGCCAAATCTAAGCTTCTAAACTCTATAGCGGCATAGTGCAAAGTATCAATTTCATTCGCTTTTGAAGTAATAAATTTTCCCATGACTTGACCTCTGATAATTGCCAGTATGGTGTCTTCATGGACAATGGAAGCAAACGCGACTATTTCACTTTTACTTGAAATATAAGGATGATAACTCCCACAGAAATACCTATTTCTCGTACATTGGCAATTTGCGAATACAATAAAGAGAAAGAGTAAAATTCTTAGAAACGGCATCATTTGGATTGCTCTTAAATTACCGATAACGTCAGTTCGTGCAATAACATTTTCCAAATTCTCTATTCTGCAGTGTAGTTCATCCTGTATGGGTTGAAAAATAAATTCGCTTTCATCCATTCCCTTACGCTATTAAATGCCACATGGTCAAAATTCGGAAAAAGGGTCTTCTGGACCCAAATTTTCATGTTTTGCGGACCTAAAATATTAATTATTCGTCGCAAATTATAAATCAGGTAGATGAGGCCGAACTCTCCGTCATTTTTCCGGAGGCCTTTGAGGAGGATGTGGTCGTATCCCCACTGTCGCTTTATGGTGCCAAAGATATGCTCGATGATCTGTTGACGAGCCGCATAAACTTCCGGTCGTTTGGTGATACGACTTTTGTTTTGTTCAGCAGCTTCAGCAAATTCGCTGCGTTCCAGGATTCTTCCTTTGGGGTTAGTGGTGCATTGATCTCGGACGGGGCAATTCTTGCACTTCGGTGTTTTGTAATGCTTTACCATGGTAAGGTTCTCCTCATATTTCCGGTGATAAGTGCGGCCATTGGACTTCAGGACGTGCCCTTCAGGGCATATGAATACATCGTGTTTCTTGTTGTATTTAAATGCTTCGCCGTAGTACTTCGGTGTGGGGATAGGGCTGTTGCGCGGTG
>JBGAWQ010000002.1:0-25190 GCA_044227555.1 Saprospiraceae bacterium
TACCGTGATTATCTCATTACAGTTGAGGGTATCTTCAGGCGAAACCATAAGATCCGGAATGACAAAGTCGCCATCAAAAAGAATGGTCCCGGATCGGGTACACCCATTTAGAAAAGTCGCCGTAAGAGAATATAACCCAGGATCTGAGACAATCGGCCTCCAATAATTACTCATAAACATATTTGGCCCAGTCCAACTCCAACCGAGCAGCTGACCGGAAACAGCATCTGCAAGGGTTGCCGTTCCGCTCTGACAGTCTTTGGCTAGAATATATATCCCAAGCGGATTGGTCATGGTATCAATAGGGATATCAACTGACCTTGAGGTGGTACAACCAGAGGCGTTTGTTACATTCATGATATATGTACCCGGAACCGTGATCGTAATATCGGCCTGTGAAGAAACAAATCCTCCTGGCCCATTCCACAATACTGTTCCATTGGTAGGAATATATATAGGATGGATATCTATAGACGGCTGATCACAAGAGAGAGTCCCGCCTTCAAAAAAGATTTGGGGATACCCTTGGTCGGCTATAACAGTTGCACTTCCTGCACCATCGCAAATGCCATCCGTTACTTGCAGAAAATATTGTCCGGCCTGATCAACCGTTATCGCATTACCTGATGATGGCGATGTAATGTTGCCCGCAATAGTGGACCATTGATAGACAAATGGACCAGATGCACCGGATACCACAGCACTCACTCCTACTGAACCTATAGCGCATGTCAATGTATCCGGCAACCCGATATTCACAGTCAGGCTCCTGGGGGCTATATGAATTTCAAACACCGTATCGCAAAGTCCGGGGCCATCATGCGTTTGGTAAAATATACCATCCGTAGTATAATTCTGACCGCCAAATGCATACACTTCTCCGTTGCATATACTTCCGGTTACAAAAACGGTATCCGGTTTTGAGCTGACATTCAAAGAGACACAGGAAGACGTCAGGTCCGCGCATACCAGCCCATCTGAAATGGCTTGAGACAACGTAGAATAATCCCCTGCGGCAATCAGGGCATTAATCGTCGCAGCATCACTGAGCAGATAACTGAGTCCGCAAATCTGGTAATTGCCTGCAGGAGGAGTAATAGAAAATGACGCACCACTTTGGAGTATAGCATTTCCCGCTACCAATAAATATTCATATCCGTATAATGCAGGAGGCGGTGTATTGCCACCGAAGTCAATCATGATGTCTGAGGATTGAATATTCTCCCCTGAGCATATATTGAATACAGTTGGTGTCATAACACCTGCATTGGCGCTGCATTCAGAACACACTAACCCTGCAGGATTACAAAAAATCAAAGTCAGCGCGGCAATCGATCCCAATTGAAACTGGTCATGATCCTGAATGATCACTCGCCATACCCCATTGGCTGGTCCAACATTAAAGTCTTCCAGGCATCCGGATGCAGGGTGGTAGGATCCTGTATAAGGTGTCAGGGCCTGCCATGCCTGTATATTATTCCAGGTGGGGGTAAATCCTGCATCAGGAGCAGGAGGTGTCCCACAAGGGACAAAGTCAATATTCCATCTGGAAAGATTAGTGGGTGAAATAGCTGTTGTAGGAGGACCAATTAATTGAACTATCGTTCCCGCTGGCGAAATCAAAGTAATCGTCAGATCTCCCAGATATTCATGCATAAAATCGATATCCACACCACATATGCCCTGGGTAGGACTGGCCAGATTGGCATCAATGAGGCCGGTGACGGAAAAATCAATTTCGAGGATCGCATTATCCGGAATAGTCAGTGGTGATGCTATAGAACATTGACTGGAACATGGATTTGGCGTCACTATGAAGAAGCCTACTGCCAACCAGGCAAGCACGATTTTGAATATAGTATTGATTTGGTTTTTTCTGACCTGCATCTCAAATTTCACATGATAAACATTGAAATGGCTACTGCTGATACTGTCTAAAGGGTTGGCACCAAATTATGACAATTCCTCCAGAAAAAGAGCCCTCCAATTTGTAAGGAGGGCTCTAAAAACAAGAGAAATGGGCAAGTAAACTCTTGAATTTTGCACCGTAAAAATTCTACGGCACAAGGAATATTATCGTATGATCGTCACATCACCAGCGAAGGAATCTTTATAATCATCCCCATAAATAATGTTGATTCGGTACACATAAACCCCTGGATTGAGGTTTTCTCCGGCAAACTTACCGTCCCATCCCTGTGCAGGATCGTTAGGATCAAAATTCGTTTTCCGGAACACCAGATCGCCCCATCGGGTATAAATCTCCATCAAGGTAATCAAGCGCACATCCGCATCGGTAAACAGCGTAAAGTAATCGTTGAGATTATCTCCATTCGGACTAAATACATTCGGGATGTACACATCACGCTCCCTGACGACCTGGAAGGTAATATTGTCCTCAGTATAACAGCCCCTGACATCGTATGCTTCCAGCGTAATAGTACCTGCCAGATAGGCTTCGAGTTTAAGGATATCACAATTGGTACAGATCGTACTGTCGCCCAACTTCCACACCGTTGAATCCGGAGTATTGTTAGTACCCGTATAGTTATAACTGAGCGTAATGGTATCACCAAGATCAAATACAAAGTTACCGTTGACATAATCAACAATAGAGAGATCGACCACCACCAGCTCCTGGATCGTGAAATCCTCAGATAGTTTGCATCCTGAAGCATCGGTGACCTCAATTGTATAATTCCCCGCCGGCAAATTATTAAAGACCGGTGAAGAAACTGGAGGAGCACCATTGAGTGAATACGTGAACGGACTGGTTCCACCTACTACAGAAGATACTTGGGCGGATCCCGGGGGATCTCCTTCACAATCCGGCGAATTGACCAATAGGATCATATCCGTAGGGAATGCGCCAATCTGACTGATGACTACCTGATCGGTAGCGGTACAACCGGTAAGTGTATTCGTAACCGTAAGGGTATAAGTACCACCCGCAGAAGCTGTGGCAACAGGTTGATCTGCGTTGGCCAGAATTATTCCACCATTGGTAGCTACCCAATTATAGGTAAAGTTAGGTCCGACACTCGTACCAGAGCCGCCAATAGAAGCCGTTGGTGTCACGCAGTTAAGCGTGGATGTATTACCAGCATCAGCTATCGGGTTAGCTTCAATCACGACCTCAACGGTGACCATATCATCAGGACATGGTCCTGCACCAAGGAGGATGTAATCAAAAGTATACGTACCTGGTGCCTGAGCAGAAATGGTGAATGTGCCAGTAGCCGCATTGAATGCTCCTCCGGTACTTGGGAATTGAGAGGATTCATTCCAAATTCCACCAACGTCTTCCCCTGTGATCAGGTTAGCCAGGTTGATCACCTGGTTTTCACCGGCACAATAACTGATCGGAGCATTAGCTACACCGGCCATTGGAGTACGGATCACATTGACCGTAACAGTAGCATCATCATCGCAATATGCTGCAAGTCCGCTGACCAGATACTGGAGGGTATACAAGCCGGCATCAGCACCCGTAGGATCAAATTGATCCGGTGGGATAATCACCGCAGGATTGGACCCTGGAGGAGCTGTCAAAATACTCCATGCGCCACCAGATGGTGTCTGCGGAAGCACAAGTGTACCCAGATCCAATGTGCCCAGATTATTACACATATCCGGTGCATTGAACAGCGATACTGGAGGACAAGCACAAGAGTTGACTGTAACTGTCAAAGGATATGACTGTTCTGTACAAGGCGGTGTAGCTGAATTAGTGGTATAGCTAAAGGTATAGGTTCCTGCACTCAATCCATTGAAATTGACACTACCCGGGTTGGACAAGTTAACCGGAGAAGGTCCAGACACCTGTGCCCATGACCCACCAGTATCACCACCGGTTACGAGGCCGTTGAAGTTGACAATGGTTGATGGACCACCTGGTTCTTGTACATCACAGGCAGAAGCGGTTGCTGTCACAACGGCAAAAGGAGATGTAAATGCAGTGACGGTAAAATCATCCTCACCCATACAACCTGAGTTACTACTTACTGTAACCGAATAGGTGCCTGCGGCATTGACCGTGACGGTCTGACCTGTACCCAGGCCACCACTCCATAAGTAGTTGTCAAATCCGGGACCGGCATCCAGTACAGTGCTGCCATTGTCACAGATTGTGGCATTACCTGTAATTACCGGGGATAAGGTGGCATTGGACTGCGTCACCACCGTATCATAGGCTATACAGCCTGAAGGGTCAACCACAATGACACTGACAGGTCCTTCCGTTGATACAAATATCTGATCGGTCATTTCGCCAGTGGACCATAACACGGAAGCATAGCCTGCAGGTACTGCTAGTGTAGCTTGATCACCCGGACAGAATACAAATGACCCTGTAATATCAACTGTCTCCTGATAAGGTGTATTGACCGTGGTGACTGCAGTATTTGTGCAACCATTGGCATCAGTAATAGTCACTGTATAAGGGCCTGCAGTATTGATTGTAATCGTAGGCGTTATTGCTGTCGTATTCCAAACATAATTGACGAAGCCGGCGGTAGCTGTCATCTGGGTATTCCCGCCGACACAGAAGTCCGGGTTTCCGGCAATAGCTACGAATGGCACCGGATGATTTCCTACCGTGAACGCGGCATTACCCACACAACCTGAAGCATCAACAACTGTGACTGTATATAATCCTGCGGCAGAGGTAGTGATCGTCTGCGTAGTCGCTCCACCAGCATTGGCCGACCATAGATAGCTGGCATATGGGCCTCCTGCATCCAGCGTTGTGGACTCGGAAGTCTGGCAAATCATAGTATCGCCGGTAATCGATGGAATAAATGGAGTCTCAATAATCGTAATGCTTGCAGTAGATGTACAGCCATCCGAACTGGTGACAGTAACGCTATGGGTGCCTTCTTCAACCTGGATGACCGGAATCGTTTGCCCGGTGGTCCAGAGATAGGACATTCCTGCAGGTGTTGCCGTAAGCGTCGCTTGAACATTAGCGCATATTGCGGTCGGTCCATTGATGCCAGCTGTAAAGTCCCCGGAGATGATATTGATGGATTCCGACCCTGTGCATCCGTCTGAGTCTACAACACTAACACTATAGGTTCCAATATTAGTCACATTGACAGAAGAAGTAGTAGCGCCGCCGGCATTGGCAGACCATTGGTAGGATACAAAGCCAGGTGCTGCAGACAAGGTGATGGTCTCACCGGTACACATAATCGTATCGCCATTGAGACCTGTGCTGATAGATGGGGTTAAAACCACTTCAAAATCCTGGTAGCCGGAACATCCGTTTTCATCATATACATACACATCGTAGGTGCCAGGTGCAGTGGCCGTAAATTCATCAACACAGCTCCCGCATTGCCCCCAGATAAAGTTTTCCCATGGACCTCCGTAATCATCCGCATTGATAGTCACAGATGACCCTGGGCACATTTCAAAAGTATCAGGCATGAGGAATACCGGTTGAGGATACAGATTGACATCTACTGAAACATCCCCGGTACATCCAAACTCATTGGTTACGGTCACGGTATATGTGCCTTCTAAATACACTTCAATGGATTGTAATCCATCTGCAGCACTACCTACGGACCAATGATAGTCTTCAAAATCTTCTGTAACGGTCAACTCAACATTGTCATCGAAGTTGCACACGAGGATATCTGGCCCCAAATCAGGCATCGGAGTAGGCTGTGCCTCAATGTCAATTTCAGCACTGTTGGTACAACCATTGGCATCTTCTACTGTCACCACATAGTTTCCAGGAACATCAGCGAAAATATTCTTTCCGGATTCTGGTCCCGAAGGGGTATCCCACTCGTAGGTATATGGTGTTTCCCCCAAAGAGGCCACACCGGCAAGCTCTGTGGATTCGCCTTCACAAATGGCAAGTGCCCCGTTGACAGCATCTACATAGACTTCAGGCGTCTCATTGAAGGTCAGGATTATAGAGTCTTTACCTATACATCCTTCATCATCCGTGACGGTGACGATATGTTGGCCCGACTGATCTGAAGTGATCTGATCATTGGTAGATCCGGAACCATCCGGAAACATCCATTCAAAATCATATGGATCTATTCCCCCTGTGGCCGTGGCTTCCAGTGATAATGGCCCATCCTGAGCGCATTGCTCAACGATTGGAGCCACAATATCCACCGGGAATGTAGTGTACACGGTGATCGCCATAGAGGCGGTACCAAAACATCCTACATCATCTGTGACCGTAACGGTGTATTGAGTTCCATTGACCGGGTTAGACACCATAATACTTGATGTCGATTCTCCACCAGGAGCCCATAGGTACTCATAATTACCTGAACCTCCGGTAACATCCGGAGTGATGATATACGGCGTTGTTGGGGTAGAACACATCACCTGGGGTTCAAGCATGACCTGGATTTTCGGGAACACCTCAATGGTGACTTCCTTCTGGAATACAGGACAAGCGCCTCCCGCAAAACCCAGGAAGGTATAGGTTACAATTTCAGGATCTGTTCCGGCATTTACGAGTGTATTGATAATCACGGTTCCGGGGCCACCGTTTCCAGGTGTACCACCGGTGACTCCACCCTGTTCAACGGTCCATTCCCAGTAATCCACATCCGGTTCATCAATAGCGTATACAAACTGTTGGTCACTGCATATAGGATCCAGCATATCCATGCCTTCCATCAATTCCGAACAACACATCGGTAGTGTAAGGAAAGCTGGCTGGTCAAGTGCGCACACACTGGCACTACCTGTCCATGATCCTGTCTCCCCGTCAGCCGTAGTAAAGAATCCAAGCATAAGGTTCATGGTACTAGGATCCGTAAGACAGTCAGGATAATCCCTGACGTTGAGGTCAAAACAGAAGGCCCAGGGGCCCATACCTCCACCACACGTATTACCGTCACCCCAGTCCACCCGGACTGGTGGCCCAGGCGTACCACACGACCCATTGATACCGTAAGCAAACCAACCACCTGGCAATATCGCTCCAAGCGGAGCACCCCAGCAAGGGCCGCAACATCCACCCAGGATACCGCCCAGGTTAGGGCAATCCGGGTCAAAGAGGATATTACACATATCTATCGTACCATTACCATCAAAATCACCAATCTGGTAGAAGGCATTATCATAATGGTAATCAGAATCCGTAAACCAATCCCAGGTCGATGCGCCATAAATACCATTACCTGCAACACCTATCGCATTGCCATTCACTGTGGCACCATTGGGTTGTCCATTAGCATCAAAGGATGAAGGATCCCATCCATTTCCAAATACCGGAATCAATCCCTGGAACCACTGACATCCATTGCCTGATGCGGTGTATGAATTGACATTCATACATATACTTACAGTTTCACCGGGGAAAAATGGACCTTCCAGAGGCCCACCAGAGGATCGGCCGGTGATTTCAATATCTCTGCTGGTCACGCAAACAGACGCTTGTGAAATGGTGTTGACACAAAGTTCAAATTCACCCCCAACGCTGTTTAGCGAACTGATTGCGATATAATAAATCGAGTTGGCCCCGACACTAGTACCGAAAGCTTCAGCTTCACCATTGGAACCAACAAGACATGGAAGGTTACTATTAGTTAAAGGGATTTGCTGGATATCACTACAGTCTGTAATTTGGTGGAATACAGTGATGGTTGGTGCGTCAAAGTCCATACTGTTCACCTGGATATTCATCAGGGTGGCATTATTGTCTGTTTGCACCTGGAACCACACGGTGGAGAAGTCACCGATACCGCAAGCATTATTGAAGGTTTCCGGATCAGCAAAAAGGTTACATCCATCTACACAAACAAAAGCGGCATCTGATTGTACATTCTGTATCGGTGTGGCAGTAGTACAAAGGTCATTCATAAAGCATGGTGGAACCTCATCTACGCAAATCTCAAAATCGGTTTCGTTCGGTTCAGACGTAGACACGGACAAATAGTATAAGACGCCTCCGTCAACTGGTCCCCATTCAATCGTAGAAGTTGGGGGATCACCGCATTCGAAGAAGACGATATTACCTGGCTGGTTACAATCAGTGACCTCCCAAAGAATCACAGAGACCTGGGTCTGAGGGCCAACATCGTCAAGTGCGAGATCAATCAGGAAACCCACATTGTCAGGATCAGCCAGCGTCAGGGTATACCAAACGGTGTTATCCACGGAGTTTTGGCAATTGCCCGGTACAAAATAGCCTTCCGGGTTAGCATACACTGTTGTACCATCGGTACAGTTACCACCTGTAGGCAGTGAGATGGCATCGCAGGGCAGGTCATTTGGCGGAGGTTCAGGATTGAACACATTCATACAGAAATCGCCAACCGCATTATTTTCGAACCCTACCGCGATATAGTAGGTCTGGCCTATGACCAACTGATCATTAAAATCGAGCACAGTACCATTGGCACAATCCAGCAGGACAGCACCTGCCAATTGACATGGAGCGCCTGTATATTGAACCAAAGCAATTTGGGCATCTACGGCCATCACCGGATCCACCGTTATTTGTACATCTGGTCCCTGGGCGACAAATGAATACCAGATATTGTAACTGTCATTATTATTCCAGCATCCGAACAAACCCACGTCCGTAGAGGGAAAATCATTGTTTAGGGGATTACCACCAATACTGGTATAGCAGGTCGTCGGATCATTGAGCACGCTGACCGGGATTGGAATAGCCATATCACAGTCATCATTAGGCGCAGGCTCGGGGTTGTCAATACACAAATCAAAATCACCAATACCATTCCCGTTGAAATCACTGTTTTGAAAGCCCACTACGATGTAATACAAATCACCGATCGTGAGCACATTATCAAGCACGATATGATTGGTTCCCGTAGCACATCCGAGAGTAACAGCACCTGCCGGATTACAGTTGGTAGCAAAATCTATTACGGCCACCTGTCCGACTCCGGGTCCGCCGTTTGGCACATAGACATCAAGGCTGACGCCCTGGGCAACAAATGAAAACCAAACATTATAGGTCGAGCCACTAAAACAACCCGGAGTCAATACGTCCGTGGAAGGGAAATCATTATTGGCATTGATACAGGCGTTATCCAGGGTATTAATGGGGGTTGCTGTAATACAGGCGTCATTCGGAGCCGGATCGGGATTGGTGATGCAGATATCAAATAAGCCATCTGCGTTGTTGGTAAAGGCTACCATGACATAGTAGGTATTGCCAACCACCAATTGGTTGTCCACGATTAGGTTATTACCGGTGACACAATCTACTTCCTGTGCATCCGCAGCATTACAGGGAGTGGTAGGGAAACTGACTAAGGTAATTTCAGGTGTACCGATCGCGGAGGTTACCGTGACCAATGCACTGACTCCGTCAGCCACAAAACTGAACCAGACGTTCTCATTATTACCAACCGTACAGGAACTTGGACCGATATCCTCCGTCGCACCGGTGATATCGTTGCCCGTAGTACAAGTCCCATCAAGATTGGTTATAGGAATAGCACTTGAACAGTTGTTGTTCGGTTGTGCAGCACTGTATAGATAACTCACTACACAGAAGCATAGCAAAAACAGTCTTGTTTGCATTTTTGGATTGTGTAAATACTTGCCCTATAATAAAATGTTATGCCCGATTGGTTTTTTAAAGTTTGGCACAATATACAAATTATATATTGTCAAAATCTTCATTGGCAGGAGATTATGCTTTTAGAAACATGGTTTTGAAATTTATATTTCTGATTATACTATTTGTAAATAGTTTATTTACAAATAATTATAATACAAACCTGCTCAGGATCGGCATCACCCCTAACCTAACTCCCAAAGTTATTTTCTAACAGAACCTGTCATAAAATAACATTGGTTAATTCTTGTTGATCTTCATAAAATAAAAGGATACAAAAGCCTACTCTTCCGCTGCCTGAACGCCTATTTTTGGTTTTCCGGCCTTAAGCATCCGCGGCATGCCCTGAAGGTCTATCCGCACTTCCACTCCTTCCCATCCCCGTTTGGTAAAGTATCCTTCAATCTGCTGAGCCCGGAATTCATTAAGCTCCACATAACACTGTCCGCCAGGTCGTAATATATCACCCGCCTGCTCGCAGATCAATTTGTAAAAGACATCCGGATCGGGTCCATCTGGATATAAGGCCAGCTCTGGTTCATATTTCAGCTTGTAGATAATATCCTGCCCTGCGAGCTCGCGTGAGACGTAGGGTGGATTACTGACGATAATGTCATAAGGTCCGAGGCCGTGCAACCCTTGTTTTAGCAAGTCTCTCTGAACCGTTTCTATAGGCACATCGTTTGCCACAGCATTATGCAAGGTGATCTCAAGCGCTCTGCCAGAAATATCCATGGCGGTCAAGATAGCCCGGCGGCCAAGTTGACTGGCCAGAGTTATGGCAATACATCCGCTTCCAGTGCCAATATCAAGAATATGGATATCACCGGCATTTGATTTCCTTTGGTCAGCAATAATCCATTCCACCAACTCCTCCGTCTCCGGCCTCGGAATCAAGACATCCGGAGTGACCTTAAACTTCAATCCATAAAACCAGGCATGTCCGGCAATATATTGTATAGGCTCGCCATGCACCAATCGCTGGAAAACGGCCTCCAGTATTTGTTTTTCCGCAACGTCTAGCTCCAGGTCTGCTGACTGCCTGATACCCAGAATGTCCGTCCATATCCATCTGGCTATGCTCATAGCCTCCCGATCAATGGCAATATCCAGGGCTTCCAAACGATCAGCAATCCGGGCTAAGTTCCATATATCCATGCGGCCACGATAAAGGATAGCAAGAGCAAGAAGGTATAGCCCATCATGATCCGGAATGACATCAAATCCCGGAAATGAATAGCATACTTTTTATGCACCAGTATCAACAGAAGAATTTTTTCAAAAATAAACGCCACTAAAGTCCCCCAGGCGATGCCCGCCAGACCAAAATACGAAAGCAGGAGGAGACTGGCTACCACATTTACGGTCAGTTCAGCCAATGAAACGTACCAGAGCCATCTTGTCCCACCCCTTGCCAGCACGACAGACTGGGGAAAAATAAGTTGTGTCAGCGTGAGTAATAAGTAAATATTAAAAATATAGGCACTGTTCCGGAATTCAGGTCCATAAATAGCAACAAACAAGGGGGTGCTGCAAAGCATCAATACCATCACACCCGGATAACAGAGATGCATCAGTCGAATAGATCGGACACGAAGTTCAGACAACGCTTCCATGGTCCGTAGCCTGGGAATCATAGCTGTACTTAACCCAGCAGCCACAGCAACCACAACCGGAAATTCTCTCGCACCATATCTAAAGACGGCAAAAACGGTAGTATCGAAATATCTCGCCACCAACCAGGCATCAAAACTCCTGGCCAATCCCGTAGACAGGGAATAAAGCATCAACGGCCAGGTCACCGGCCACATCAAGGACCATAAAGCCCGAATCCTCAAGTCCCGAAACGGTTTATGTATCACTAGTATACAAACTATCCCCAGGATAGCATATCCTAGTAATCCTGCCAGGACACCATGCAATCCAGGCAAAAACAGAAGACCCGCCAGACTGGCCAGGGCAGGACCAAAAAGGACAAAAAGAGCTAACGGGAAAAGCATGCCTGACCTACCCAGCCCGATGAAGGGAGTAATCCACAGTGGAAGGATGAAGACCTGGTAAAAGGCAAAAAGCAATAAACCTTGAAGATCCTTTTGATCTACCAATACCGGAAGCAGAAATGATTGGCCGGCCACCAGGAAGCCCATGATCAGAATCCCAATAGCAATATAGAGCCAGAAAAAAGAGATGCCGGGATGAGGCCATTCACTTTCATACTCAACGGCAAGAAAACCTTTCAACATCGCTTCTGACCAAAAGAACGTCAATAAATAACCACAGAGCATGAGCATCTCAAAGACTCCAACTTCGCTGAGTGGGAGCAGCCTGGCGATGACCACAGAGGACAAAAGCACTCCTCCATGCCGGCACAGCATAAACCACTGGAGCATGCGCACCGGGTCTTTGATCCATACTTTCCAGTCCTGCATCGGAGTCATTTATCCTGCGAAAGATGATCAAAAGCCCTGAGATATGAAGTCTTAATTTGTTATCCCCATAATCATCGGGAACATGGATACTTTACTACGATGACTTTTTCGGGAAAGCCGCTCTTGAAGGTCCCGGAAATGAGTACCTTGAACGGTATGAACGAACGTGAAGTCAGGTTTACCTATAAGGTGTATCCGGATCCAAATACACTGGCTGAAGTCGACACCGTATTGATCCGCCGTGCCATTGAAGCTTGCCAATCCGCTTATGCGCCTTATTCAAATTTCAAAGTTGGCGCAGCCATCCGCACTTCAGATGCTCATATCACCGTAGGATCCAACCAGGAAAATGGGGCATTTCCGATTGGCCAATGCGCCGAGCGGGTAGCCTTATACGCCATGGTCCACGACCGGGGCCGGCTTCCAATAGAGACCATTGCCATTGCTGTTGATCACCCCGAACAAAAAGTTCCGGCCAGTCCTTGCGGATCTTGCCGCCAAATCCTCAGCGAATACAGAAGTTTTCAAGACACCCCCATTCGTATTCTGCTTACCCTTGCAGGTGGTGGAGAGGTCTATGAGATCCATGATATCTATGATATCCTGCCGTTTGCTTTTGATGGTCTTTTCCTGGGTCTGTAACCCCACTCGTGGAGACCTACTCCCTGCTATTTCTCAAGATGCTTTAATACCAATTCCGACAAATCGTAAACCATCACGTCATCCTGACGATCCGCGGCCTTGAGTCCATCGGAGAGCATAGTAGTGCAAAAAGGACAATTCGCCACAATGGCTGTTGCGCCAGTCGACAATGCCTCTTCTACCCTCTCGATGTTGATTCGTTTATCCCCGGGTTCATCTTCCTTGAACATCTGGGCACCGCCGGCACCGCAACACAATCCATTTGAACGGGAACGGGTCATCTCGCGGATTTCAACTTGTAAGGCAGCCATTACTTCTCTGGGAACTTCATAGACTCCATTGACCCTGCCGAGATAACAGGAATCATGATAGGTCACCTTCATCGCCTCTTCACCCGGACTTACTTTAATCCTTCCATCCTGCAATAGTTGCCGAATCAATTGGCTATGGTGGATGACTTCGTAATGTCCGCCAAGAACCGGGTACTCATTTTTAAGGGTATTGAAACAATGCGGGCAAGAGGCCACAATCCTGGTGACACCGTATTGATTGAGCGTAGTAATATTTTGATGCGCGAGCATTTGAAATAAAAACTCATTACCTGCTCTTCGGGCCGGATCACCGGTACAAGCTTCTTCATCACCCAGTATGGCAAACGCTACACCAGCAGCCTGTAACACACGGGTCAAGGCTACACTAATTTTCTGCGCCCTGGGATCAAAACTACCGGAGCAACCGACCCAGAAAAGATATTCCGGTTGTTGCCCTTCAGCCACATACTCCTGCATGGTTTTTATACGCTGGGAATCCATGATTATTTTCTTTTTAGGCGCAAATCAGATTTTATTGGGCTCCATGTTCTTGTGGTCAAAATCATCCCTTCTCATTGGCCAATTCTGTCCATTTACTTCGGGCCTCCGGAACTTGCCAAACGGCTCCACTACTTTCGAGGGCATTGAACATCGGCACCCATTCTGCCGGACCTTTTGATTCCATCAGGATCTGATAGCGTCGCAATTGCAATATCGGGTCCAATGGATCGATCATGACCGGGCAAGCTTCGACACATGCATTGCAAGTTGTGCAGGCATTGATTTCTTCAGCTGAAATGCGATCAAATAAAGAAAGTCCATCATCAAAACAATGGATATCGAGCACCGGAGATGAGGCTGCCTTTTCACTATTAATGTATTGCCTGGAGCCTGATCGAATTTTTTCACTGACCTCTTCCAATCGATCCCGTATATCCATCATGATCTTCCGGGGAGAAAGTTTTTTACCGGTTAGATTCGCCGGACATACTGCAGTGCATCGTCCGCATTCTGTACAACTATACGCATCAAGCAAGGTTTTCCATGACAAGCCCATGATATCCTTTGCGCCAAAGTCCATATTACTTTCCACAGGATCCGGAGCAGTTTCTAATGCCGGCAATCCCAGCATAGAACGCACCTCATGGGTGATCACAGGCATGTTTGACATTTCACCTCGTGGACGAAGACGCGCATACCAGGTATTGGGAAAGGCCAGGAAGATATGCAGGTGCTTACTGTGCGGCAAATAGACCATAAAACCGTATACCACCAATACATGAAGCCACCATCCAATCCGCTCGATCCACATCAACCAATCTGCAGACCAGCCTGTAAATAACAGTGGACCTAACCAACCACTGACCGGAAGAAATCCGGTGGAATGATAATGCTCAGGTCGTAACTGTTGCAATACGGTATCCGCACTGTTCATCATGAGGATGGCGATCACTAAAATGATTTCTCCGAGTAAAATCAAATTGGCATCCAGGCGGGGCCATGCGGTCATTTCAGCCTTCCAAAAACGGGATACACGGATAATATTTCTACGGATCAGAAAAATCACCGTGGCGACAAGAGCCAAAGCAGAAAGAACCTCAATGCATCCTATGATAAATGTATACAGGCTTCCAAGATGCGAAGCAAAGAATCGATGATGCCCCGTGAATCCGTCGATCAGAATTTCTAAAAGTTCAACCTGAGTCAGGAGGAATGCGCTATAAATGAAGAGATGCAATATCGCTGGCAACAATCGCTTAAACATTTTCCTTTGTCCAAAGGCTACCAACAACACATGGTTCCAACGTTGACCTTCATCCCCGGCTATAACTTCTGGCCTGCCGAAATGAATATTGTTCCAAATGCGATAAAACTGTCGACCGGCCCAACTGAAGGCCACCAGCGTGACTGCAGCAAAGAAAATAATCTGAATAGGCATCAGGACAAAGATTAGTAATTTTCCACATCTCTGCCTACTTTCGCTTGACAATACTTTTGCCTACTCAGCCACTTCTTACCACATCTATATCCCTGCCATCGATGAAAATACTAGACCACGGTCAAATAAAACAGAAAATCAAGAGGTTAGCCATAGAGATACTGGAAAACAATTTCGAAGAGAAGTCGATGGTGCTTGCGGGGATCAACAACAACGGAACCGGATTCGCCAAACTTCTTGAAAAGGAACTTAAAAAGATAACGGACATTCAAATCCAATTGGTGACTATACGGCTCAATCCTGCCGCTCCCCTCTCCACACCAGTAGAAATCAATACCCCTGTGGAGACCCTCAAAGGCAAATGCATCATCGTGGTAGATGATGTAGCCAATACCGGACGCACGATCTTCTATGCCTGCAAACCCATTCTGAATATTCTGCCTAAAAAATTAGAGGTGGCTGTGCTCATAGATCGCACGCACAAAACATTTCCTATCTATCCTAAATACGTAGGCGTTGCCCTGGCCACCACTTTAAAGGAAGACATTGACCTGCAGATCCTCAATACGGAAGAATGGGGTGTATACCTTAATTAGGTTGGCGAGATTAATCTTAATCTCTCTATAAAGGCAATCATAATTCTCTTTGCAAAGTTCACAAGACTTAATCCTGGCTCTTGCCAATGCCTTCTTTTATTTCCGGCATCATTTTAAGCGCTTCTTCATATCCGATATCATGCATCTCACGGATCTTCGTGAAGTTGAACCGGCTATATTGATAGATGGCTTCCGGTTCGATAACGACATCACAATATTTCAGTTCCGGCTCGATCGTATTAATGGCTGCCAGATTAAATGTACGCGCGGCTACACCGGCAATCGTGTTCACTTCATCAAACGCAAGAACTTTTCTAGGGATCAGGTTGACCGCAATAATATAGGAGGCCAAATCACGAATCGGTGAAACGGGCAGGTTCATCAACAGTCCTCCATCCGCGTACCAATGATTCCCGATACGAATAGGCTCATACAACACCGGGATGGAGGAGGAAGCGATAATGACATCATGCAATAGGCCGCTATGGATCACTTCTGCCTTACCGGAATTAAGATTTGCAACCGCCACGTACAGGGGCTTCTGCAATTCATCAAACTGCTTTTCCGGTATATACCGGTTGAGCATTTTGCGAAGAAAGGTATGCCTTACGAAACCCTTATTGGGCATGCGTAAAGAAAACATCCAGATCAGGCTGCGTTCGGAAGCGATGGCAAGTATTTCTGCCGGGCTATACCCATGCGCATACATGGCCCCCACAATACTACCTGCGCTGGTCCCGGCTACGATCGTCGGATAAATCCCGTTTTCCTCGAGGGCCTTTAGCACTCCAATATGCACTACCCCCCGGGTACCACCTCCGGATAACGCAATGCCTACTTTATGCTTCATCACGTAACATGTGTTGAAGCCCCTGGATACATATACCGAAAATCAAATGAGGAGTTAACCTCTTTATCTTCATACCTGCTACTTTTTAAAAGCTGGTAACATATTGGGGATGTACGGCGCGCCGGCTTCCTGAAGTTTAGTTCTGAAAGCCCTAAAATCAACATCCACCAATTGGGTAACCCTGGGTACTACCTGGTTTAATTGTTCCTGGGCTATCTGCAGACTCATCATATGTGTGGTAGTTGGCTCAGCGCTGCTGTATTTGCTTTCATACAACACCCTCGAGATCCGATCCGAAACCGTTGGGGTTGGATTCATATCCAATTGAGTAAGGAGAGGGTCCCCGGACAATATCCTTTGAATGGCCTTAAGACTATCCTCCAGCATCAGCACTTCTGGCAGCCAGGCTTCTTCAGGCTGTTCCATGGTAGTGATCGCTTTGCGCATTAGCCCTAATTCCCCCAAGGCTCCATTCACAGCTCCGGAAGCTGCTTGCTCAACACGTTGAAGTTCTTCGGCTTTTCGTTTAAATGCGACCATTGCCTCGGGGTCGCCGGAAGGCAAGACCTGGTGATTCAATGATTTCACTTCAAAACTTACCGGCTCGCCAAGTGCAGTCATCTTCTCGTCCTGCCATCTCGTCAAAGTAGCCGTATACACACCCGGCGCAACTTTAGGTCCTTCTGATACACCAGCAAATGGATTATAAAATTCATTACTTCCATTGCTAACTGGGTCTTTGGCCGCCGAGCGCAAGTCCCATGACAATCGCTGCAAACCAGATTGATCTGCTGATATGGGGAGTTTCCTCACAATATCTCCATTCGAATTGCGGATGGTCAGATAGTTTTTAGCCTTTTCCTCATTGCGCTCTTTATCCAACTGGTCATAGGTTGGATAGACATTGTCTTTTCCGGCCTTAGCCAGCTTTTCATCTTCCTTGACCCGGAGATCTTTGGCGGATGAGACTTTGTCCTTGATGTAATAAGTGATCAATGCCTGCGATCCAAGGTTTTCTCCACGATAGTAACTGTCGCCCTGAAATCCTTGTTTGGGAAGTCCGAGTGGATAGCTGTTTTCAAAATTCCATGCGCTGCGGACCGGCAAGATCATTGCTTGCTTAGTCAAATTCTGATCATTCAACTGACGAAGAGGGGTATAATCATCCAGCACATAAAATCCACGGCCAAACGTCGCGAGGACCAGATCATTTTCACGTTTCTGAATGGCAATATCTTTAACCGCAATAGTTGGCAAACCATTAGCCAGTTTCTTCCAGCTTTTACCTCCTGAATTGGATACATAACAGCTAAATTCTGTACCGACAAACAGCAGGTTGGGATCGACATGATCTTCCGCAATGGAATACACGGTTCCCCGCTCTGGCAGGTTAGATGAAATACTGGACCAGGTCATTCCTTTGTCTTTGCTGACAAATAAGTAGGGCTTGAAGTCCCCGTATTTATGGTGATTGAAGCAAGCATACACCACATTGGCATCATGGGCAGAAGCTATGATCATGTTTACAAATGACGTATCAGGAGCTCCGTCAATATGATCAACCTTGCGCCATGTTTTCCCCCTGTCGGTGGTGATTTGGATAAGCCCATCATCCGTTCCCACATAAAGCAGATTCTGATCTACTGGTGATTCAGCCAGGGACACGATATTGCCATAAAGCGATGTGGATTGATTTTTTGCAACTGCATCCATGCTCCATACTCTACCCATCACCTTAAGCTTGTTGCGATCGATCTGCCGGGTAAGGTCTTCACTGATTACCGTCCAGGAATTGCCACGATCTTCACTGACAAAAACTTTATTGGCAGCAAAATATAATCTGCCTGGTGCATGCTCGCTGACTACTAATGGAGCATCCCAGTTCCAGCGATAGCCTGGTTCATCTTTTCTTTCATGAGGTTGTATCCCGGTTTCTTCTCCGCTCAATTTGTCATAACGGACCAGTCCACCATACTGACTTTGGGCATAGACAATATTTGGATTCTGCGGATCTACCTGCGTTTCAAAGCCATCTCCGCCATGGGTAATAAACCATTGTTCGTTAGAAATTCCATTCCCTGAAATCGTTCTGGAAGGACCACCCAGACTGAAGTTATCCTGCGTACCCCCATAGATATTGTAGAAGGGTTCTGCATTGTCTACCGTCACTTTATAGAACTGAGTTACGGGTAGGTTAGCTTTAAAATGCCAGGTTTTCGCGCGGTCCCAGGTCTCATAGACGCCACCGTCACAGCCAGCCAGCAAGTGCTCATTATCATCAGGATCAATCCAGAGGCAATGATTATCGACATGCTTGAAATCTTCGCCTACATTATTCCATGTGACACCTCCATCATCGGATACCTGCATCCAGGTGTCCATGCCGTAGATCCTGTTTTCGTCTATAGGGTCAGCAATGATTTCAGCATAGTAGTTGCCTGCTGAACTATATCCTCCCCGTTTTTCCCAGGATGCTCCCTGGTTGGTGCTGCGGTAAAAACCACCCTTACCATTCGCAGCTTCAACAATGGCGTAGATAATTGCAGGATTAGCTGGCGAAATAGCCAAACCTATGCGTCCAATGTCACTACCAGGCAATCCTTCTGCAGCTTTAGCCCATGTTGTTCCACCATCGGTTGATTTATAGATTGTCGACTGAGGACCGCCACCCAGATAGGTAAATACATGACGGCGACGTTGAAATGCAGTCGCGTACAAAACATCTGGATTACGCGGATCCATAGCAATATCATTCACGCCCGTATTCTCATCGATTTTTAGCACCTGCTCCCAGGTAGCTCCACCGTCCTTTGTGCGATACACACCACGATCACCACCTGCAGACCAGAGCGGGCCGATTGCTGCCACAAATACGGTCTCAGGATTTTTCGGATGCACGATGATTCTGCCGATATGCTCACTGTTTTTCAAACCCAAGTTTTTCCACGTGGATCCGCCGTCCATGGATTTATATACGCCATCACCGTAGGACACTGAGCGTTGGTTGTTGTTTTCGCCACTGCCTACCCAGACCACATTATGATGAACGGGATCAATAGTGATAGTTCCAATGGAATACGAGCCTTCGCCATCAAATACTGGCTCAAAGGTGGTCCCCGCATTGACGGTACGCCATACCCCACCTGCACTGGCAGCCACCAGGTAGCGCTTATGATTAGTTGGATCCACTGCAAATTCTGAAATCCGGCCCGATGTCAGAGCAGGGCCAATGCTTCGAAACTTTAAACCGGAGATGGCCAGGGTATCAAAACCGGATTTAACCTCCTTCTTGCTTGCGGAGGCCTTATCTTCTTTGGCTGGTTTTGATTTTTGGGCCAGGATAGGAGTACTTACCATCAGCATGATCCCAACCAGGCTTGAAATCACGAGGGAAACAACATTATACGGTCTGATTTTCATGAATTCGTTATTTATTCAGTCGCAAGATAAAGAATGCTAAAAGAACCCGACCAGAAAGGCGGGAATTGATACCTTCGGGGCTGAACCAAACGAAGGGCAGGGTGTTTGAGAGGGGCATCTTGCCATTGAATTTACGTATGAATGTTGTCCGCACCGATTATGCCCGATTGGACTTGTGGAGCCACACAGATCTTGCCTACCTGCAGCATGACCCTGCGCTGACCCCTTTTTTGTCCTATTCTCCCCAAGCGTCCGCCATACCGGATGTACTTGAGGAAAGAAAAAAGTACCCTACCCATAGAAAACTTTTGGCCCAAACAGTGGCCAGGCAATATTCCCAGGTTGGACTGCCTCATCCGGTCAGCGAGGACCTGCTTAGCCGGGAAACTACATATACAGTGACTACCGCGCATCAACCCGCTTTGTTGACAGGTCCTTTATATCATATATACAAAATAGCCTCAACGATTCACCTTGCCAGAGAAATTCAGAAGGCAAATCAAGACCTTACGATAGTCCCTGTATTTGTGATTGGAGGAGAAGATCACGATTGGGCAGAGATCAATCACGTCCATCTTTTCGGACGCAGATATCAATGGGAACGTGAAGCTTCAGGCCCTTGCGGCAGGCTGACGCTCGAAGGTCTCGGGGATCTACTTGACACTGTTGGTGCATTATTTTCCAATACGAGGTATGGAACCGAAATACAGAATCTCCTGGGGTCTGCTTTGGGCCAAGCTACAACCTACGCCCAATTCCATCATATCTTAATCCATCACCTCTTCGGGCAGGAAGGACTGGTCGTGCTCAACATGGATGACCCGGAATTGAAGCGTGCATTTATCCCTGTCATGGAAAGGGAATTGCGGGAACAGTTTTCAAATCGGCTCGTGCCTGCGACGCAGACACTCCTGGAGAAAGCTGGATTTAAGATTCAGGCTTTCTGTCGGCCAATCAATCTGTTCTATATGACACCCGGCATTCGGGAAAGGCTGGATCCGATAGATGAAGGTATTCTCCGGGTAGAAAGTAAAACGGTTGTCCCCTTAGATTTGGTCATAGAAGATCTCCACCAGCATCCGGAACGGTTTAGTCCAAATGTTATCCTCAGACCTTTATATCAGGAAACTATTTTACCCAACCTGGCCTATATCGGAGGCGGCGGTGAAATTGCGTACTGGTTGGAGCGCAAATCACAATTTGAATACGCTGGCGTCCATCATCCCATGTTGATCCGAAGGAATTCGTTGTTGTTGCTGGAGGACAGCACCATTGCTCAAATGACAAAGGCTGGATTGACAAACGATGATATCCTGATGGAAACAGATGCACTCATCAAATCTTATGTAGTACGTCATAGCCAGGGAGATACTGACTATCAAAAAGAGTTACAGCATATACAAGATGCCTATACCAGTCTTGCTGAGAAATCACGCTTGATCGATCCCACGCTCGTCAGTGCAATACAGGCTGAGGGAATAAAACAAGTAAAGCAATTCGAACAGCTAGGCTCCCGACTGTTACGTGCGGAGAAACAGGCCCAGGAAACAAATATCAAACGTGTGCAGAAAATCAAGGAAAAGCTTTTTCCGGAAAACGGCTTGCAGGAACGGCACGACAATTTTCTTCCCTTTTATGCTCAATATGGACAAGGATGGATACAGGATATGATTTCAGTCTGTGATCCTTTGGATGAGCGATTTACTCTTGTGGAGCTTCAGGCGCAGTAGCCTTTCTGGGTTTAGCGCGGTTTTCGATGAGCATCAACAAGGTGGCCAGCCGGGACCGAAGTTCGCTACGGTCTACAATAAAATCAAGAAATCCATGCTCCAGCAGGAATTCGGCGGTTTGAAACCCTTCAGGCAGATCGCGTTTGATGGTCTCACGAATCACCCGCGGACCGGCGAATCCAATAAGGGCTCCCGGCTCTGCGAGATTGAAGTCACCGAGCATTGCATAGCTTGCAGTGACACCGCCTGTCGTTGGGTCGGTCATCAAGGAAATATATGGGATACCTGCAGCAGCTAATTGAGAAAGCTTCGCGGAGGTCTTAGCCATCTGCATGAGAGAAAAGGCAGACTCCATCATGCGAGCCCCACCTGAGCGGCTGATGATCATCAATGGTGTTTTATGGGCCAAACAATGGTCTATAGCACGACTGATCTTCTCGCCCACTACAGACCCCATACTGCCTCCGATAAATCGAAAATCCATGGCAGCCACTACGAGCGGTTGCTCATCCACGGTTCCGGCCGCGACAGCCATAGCTTCATCCAGGCCCGTCTTATTACGGGCTTCTTCCAATCGGCTGCCATAAGGCTTCAGATCTGTAAACTCCAGGAAATCGTAAGAGATCAGTTCATCAAACAGCCGGACAAATCCATCATCGAAGAGTAATTGAAAATACTCCTTTGAACCGATCCGCTCATGATTCTGGCACTTGGGACACTTGTAAAAATTCTCCTTGAGGTCTTTTACCGTGCTGGTCTCATTGCATTGCTCACATTTATACCACAATCCATCCGGGGTCTCCTTCTTGGATTTGGTAGCGGTCTGAATGCCATGACGCAGACGCTGGTACCAGCTTTTAGATTCTTCCTGCATATTGCCTGGGCGTGAGACCGCAAAATTCGGTAAAAAAAAGGAGACCCGGAAATTCCGGGCCTCCATATCATGAGAATGGCTTGACTATCAATGCAATATGGTGATATTGCCTTTTGTAAAATACTTCTCCCCATTGGGACACGTTACGTTGAGATAATACCCAAAAACATCAGGCTGAAGCAGTTGCCCATTAAAAGTTCCATCCCAGCCATTGGCGATGTTTGTTGAGGTAAATACCTTTTGTCCCCATCGGTTGTAAATATTTAATTCCATCGAAGTGACAAAATTACTCCGGACAAAGAGCACATCATTCGCTCCATCATTATTGGGCGTAAAGGCATTGGGTAAGAAAATATCCCGCTCATCACAGAAAGGATTGGCTACCCCTACCGAGATACAAGCCGTGCCGGTACAACCATGCTCATCCGTCACGGTCACACAATAAACAGTTGATCCTGTAGGTGTCACCACCGGATTGTAAACAGGATCTACGATTTCACCGGTAGACGCAGACCATACATAGTCGTAGTCCGGATCCTGGTTGACCGTCAATTGAGAGGTTTGTGTCAAAATGATCGAGTCGGGATCAGCTGTTATGCTGACCTCCGGATTGAAAGAAAAGACATCTACGAAGTACGAGAGTGTATCCTTGCAACCCAAGGTTTCATTTGTTACTGTAACTGAATAAGTCGTCGGAACATCCGGGGTGACGACAATAGTTGGTGTCGTAAAACCGCCGGGGCTCCAGATATAGGTAAGTGTTTGACCATTACTATCCGTCACTGAGATGGTTGATGCATCTCCGAGACATACTCCGTCATTGCCGGTAATGGTTAGATTGAAATAAACGGGAGTAACGCAAGCCGTGTCTGAATCCTGACACCCTAATGCATCTGTAGCAATAACATGATAACATGCGGCTTCAGCCGGTGATACTGATAAAGTAAGCCCTGTTCCTACCTGATTATTGTTTTCATCATACCACACATAGGTAGCACCATCTACCGGAGAGGCCGTCAATACCGCCTGGTCTCCCGCACAGAATTGCTGATCTTCAGTGGTCACGGAGATATCAATAAAAGAAGGTGTGAGACATACCGTATCTGATGCCTGACAACCAAGTGGGTCTGTACCAATCACATAGAAACAGGCTGGGGCTTCCGGGCTGACCTGAACACTATTACCTGTACCTATCAATTCGTCATTGGCATTGTACCACTCAAATGTCACCCCTGAAACAGAAACCGCTGTCAAGGTGATGGTTTGAATAAAGCAATAGGTGCTGTCATTGGAAGCCACTACTGTGAAGGTGGGATCTGGCTTGAATACGACAACCGTATCGGCCTTGATACAGCCAAGGGTGTCCATGGCCATCACCACATAGTAGGTAGTAACTTCAGGTGCCACTACCAGTTGAAGGCCCGTACCCAACTGGTTTCCTTCAATATCTTTCCAGATGACCTGAACATTGGTGTTTCCACTCACTGTCGCTTGCAGTGTTACATCATCAAAATTGCAACTGGTGATATCTCCGTGTGCATCGATATCAAAATCATCAGGAACCAGGACGTGAATGCTATCTACGATTTCGCAACCTGGAAGTGATGGCTCTGTAATCGTCACATAAAACCAGGTATCATCCGTAACTGTAGCTGACGGATTAGGAGAGGTGGGGTCATCGAGAAACTGGCCCGGTTCCCATACATAGGTATAGGCAGGATTGAAATCCGGATTGAGTTCAATGGAGGTCTGGAAGCAATTAACCGTAGTCTCGTCGAGTTGTTCCGTAATTGCATTGGCCGTAATGGTCTGAGCCACTGAAACATCGCATCCATCAGCTGAAAATAAAGTCACGATATAGGTTCCCGGATGATCATACGTCCATGTGGGGTCAGCCACATTGGAGGTATCCGCCAGGGTCGCCGGATCGCCAAAGTCCCAATGATAATTTACCGCATTGGTGGAGGCGTTGTCGAATTGAACCACTAAACTCTTGCAATCTGTAGTATAGCTGAACGCCAGGTTAGGCAATTGCTGAACACCTACGTGTATCGAATCAGAGATCGTACAGACTCCATCTGTTACAATACCAATGTAGTCTACAGAAATTCCAGGAAAGGCAATCGGATCCCAGGGCTCATTTAGATCAAGTCCATTAGGTGGCTCCCAGGTATAGGTCAGTGTAGAATCGCCGTTAAGTAACAAATGGACAGATTCTCCCCGACAAATGCTATCCGCTTCCGGATTAAACTCCAGACTCAGGTTTTGCACCTGGAAGGATTTCGCTTCTGACGCGGTACAACCATTTATATCAGTCACTATCAATACCAGGAAGACGGTTGATGGTCCATCGATGTCAAACGTGAAAGTAGGATTCTGATCCGCACTCGGAATGACGCCACCCGGATAGGTAAGCAACCAATCCCAACTCGCAATCGGGTACTCCGGATTGGTCGAAAGATCTGTCACATTAAGCGTGATACTATCTGAACACGAATTGGAACTATACGAAAAGTCCGCATTCATCACTGAGGTGAAGACCCCAACCTGTTGGACAATGGTATCAAAGCAAATTCCGACACTATCATGTACCAATAAGGCTACATCATAAAAACCTTCTCCCGGGAAAGTGTAGGTGGGACTGAATTCATTGGACGTATCACTGGCCGGATTACCATAATCAAATATCCAGAGATAGTGATCTGCATTTTCAGAGGTATTCGTAAATGGAACTGTTAGTGAATTGCATGTGAGGTCCGGCGCTGTGAAGCCAGCGGTTGCCTTATCTCTGCAATCCCGAACATTGTATTGGAAATCAACGCGCG
>JBGAWQ010000002.1:25288-320925 GCA_044227555.1 Saprospiraceae bacterium
TTCTTCAGCATATATGGGATCAAGTATTTCATGGTCGGTTAATGCTTTATTTCAACAATTTCAACCCGGCGTTCTTCGGAGGCTTCCGGACTGTAGATCGACAATCGGGTATTCTTTCGGTCATCACTTACATTCGTAGGCGCCATTTCTTCCCCGAAGGATTTTTCCGCTACAACCAGGTCCCCGGTCTCCATATATTTCCATAGGATTCCTCCTTCAAATGCCTTAAACTCATTCTGAATACTGGATATCCTTCGCTTACCCAATTTGAGGTTGTACTCGTTGGAGGCCAGCGGACTCGCGTACCCCTTCAGATAGATCGCTATCTGCTGTCCATCCTGGAGATATTGCACCAGGATGTGCATCAGGATGTCCAGTTCGCGCCGGCCTTTTGGAATGGAATCATTAAAGAATCCTTCAATAGCCTTGGCCGCGGCTTCCTTCATTTCAGGGGTGTTGCCACCCACATACTCCTGCACGAATTTTTCTCTCCTTGCATTATATGCATCATAGGTTTCCTGGTAGCGCACTTCAGTCCGTTCAGCTGTACTTGGTCCCGGCTCATCATTGTCAAAATAGATTTTCGAATAGAGGAAGACTTCTATTTTATCAATCTCCAGGAACAAATCAATTACGAGTGTGTCTGCCTCAGGATTGTCGGAAGAATTAAACGTCCTGAATGCGGGCTTATAGCCTTTCTTGGTCCCGGAAACATTGAAATTTTTATCCCGGTCCAGCACATAATAATATAAGTGAGACAAATAATCTTCGCGGATATCCGGTGCGCCACTGGGTGTCTCGGCCATGACTACCTTCACTCCATTCAACGGTTGAGGATTCAGTCCTTTGTAGGTTTCAAATGTCCGGACCAGAATGACACGATCCTTCAACGGTGGTTTTTCAAAATGGTAGATATCAAAACAGCAAGCCTCATCTTCAGGTGACAGATACAATGATCCCAGGCGGTTGGACGAAAAATAGCCTTCCATTCCATCATCCAGTAAACTGTAGAATGCATCATCCAGGCTACTGTTGACCGGTGACCCCATATTGACAAGCGTGTCCCACACGCCCTCATGATTGGCCACTTTGTAGATATCATAGCCACCAAAACCGAGATAGCCATTAGAGCTTAGATAAAGGGTCTTTGATTTGCGATGATAAAACGGGGAGACTTCATTCCATTCTGAATTGACCGCCGCCAGGTTTTCAGGCGCTGTAAAATTGTCTGGTCCGGCTATATAGCAATACCAGATATCCAGTCGACCCTTTCCTCCGGGACGATCTGAGGCAAAGTATAATACTTCACGCTTGGATTGAGGATCGTACCCTACATGGGGCTGGGTTGTCGTATATCCGGCCATATTGATCGGCTCCGGAAGCTTTTGAGCCAGCCCGTATTCACCGTTAATTATATCCCGGTAGTAGAGGTCACAACGGATATCAATGCCGTTGATGTAATCACAAATCGTATAGTAGACCCGATCTCTCGCCGAATTGAAGGCCGTGTGTGAGGTATGAAAATTGTCATCATTGATCAGCGTATCCACCACTCCTGTGGAGTCGTTCTCGCTAATGAGAATTTTAGCGTATGGCTTCTCCGGAAGGGCAACATCTGCTTTACCCAGGAATCGGAGAGAACTATAATAAAGTAAGCTATCCAGTTTGGCAGCGCCAAATTCTGAAAAGGTCGTATTGACTTCGGGGCCCAGGAGCTCGAGCGTTAAGGTGGTATCCTTATTTTCGATTTCGCGGAGTGCCCAGGTACAGATATCAATGTGTTTCTGCGCCATTGGCGTCAATAGGGTATCCTCTCCATCATGTTCAGATAAATAAATCTGATACAGATCAAGCGCTTCCTGGTATTTTCCCAGGCGTTCTTTCACATTGCCCAGCCAAAAGCCGGTAGCCGGATAGTCCTTGGCATTGGCACTGCTGTCAACTTCACTATAATACTTCTCCGCCATGGTAAAAGCGGAATAATACCTGGCGGCTTCCGCCAGATGGTAAGTATGCACCGTATTGTTGGGCTCGATCTCATGCGCAATACGCAGGAAATTGTAGGCCGTATAATAATCCTTCTTATCAAATGCTTCCTGGGCGCCCTTGGCGTAAGCATTCAGGGTTTGCCCTGAAATGCGGCCGGCAAGCGTGGTCAGGAAGAGGAGGATGAATATATATTGACGCTTCATTTTTGCTGAGGTTATCTTAAGACACGGATCAGAATATCGTACAGACCTTGGTTTGTTTGAGCGGGCAGAGCTTTTTATACGTATAAGTCAGGAAAAACTCAGGCCCTCCTTTTTGGTCATTCGCGGCCTGAAAAGGAGATGTGGTGATATCATAGCTAAAACCACCTTTCCAGCCGTCATAGCCAATCGCTACCATTGGAATGATGGCATCATCCAGACGGGTAGCAGCGCCTAATTGCAGTTCGAGTTCCCTTGCTTTTTTATTGCTAAGGTGTATAATCACACCTCCACCCAATACAGTTTCATTATAAGGGCCCTGATCCTGGTACAATCCATTTGCGTAAAGATCCAGAATGTCAAAGAGTTTAAGTATGCCCAGGCCATAGAAAGAGAGCCTCATTGGAAGCTTGACATCAGAGTCTTTATAAAAACTATAACCCGGTTTATTGAGATGGAAGGCCCCTACGCCAAAATCAATTTTGGTCCGATCTACACCTTGCAGGCGCCCATTAATTCCGGCGCCAAGGTCAAGAAATACTATTCCATTATTGTCGAAAGACTCCCCTGAAGGACGAGACGGATCAAATACTGTCCCGGTCCACTGGTTGTCCCACTTTAAGTCCTGCTCACTAAATGACCTTTGACCAATCCCCAGATACGCTCCCCCTCCAACAAAAAAACTAGGGGTCAAAGGCAATGTGTAGGAGCCATTCAGGCTGAGACTGGCCAGGCTCAGACGAGAATCGCCGGACTGATCGTAATTGAAAAGGACTCCAGCAGAAAAGAAACCGTCTTCACTGTAGCATTTTTTGAATTTGACATCATAACTGCCTGAAAAGGTCAGGTAATCCACTGGCACGGAGAAATATTGTTGTTTATGGACTAGGGATACCTGTTTATCCCCATTAAACATCCCGGTCAGGGCGGGATTGACCTGGAGGCGGTCAAACTGATATTGCGACAAGTGTACATCCTGAGCAGAGATACAGTTGAGCATCAGGAAGTAAAAAATTACTCCTGTTATGGATTTGTTCATGTTCATGTCAGATTCCCCGGTTTAAGATAAATATTAAAATATATATCTAAATCGTTAATTTTCAATACACTACATCACGGATAGGGGGATGAGCCTACCTTCGCCAGAATACAGCAAAAACTGTACTCAATATTTCATTCGTTCGATCAGAGGGTGATGGGTATAGTTGGTCGCTAACAATTCGAAGCTATACACCAGAGGGATGAATTGTATGAACAAGATATCATTTTTTTAACAATTCCAAATTTTGTTAAAAAAGTTTGTCTAAACGGCAAGGCAGCCCGAGGACACCTTCCCGGTTTTGTACCTTACACCACATGATCATACTTAATGAAAGCCAGATCAAGGCCTGGGATGCCTACACAATCGATAAAGGGATCAGTTCACTGGAACTTATGGAACGCGCGGCTACAGCCGTTGCAGACAAACTGGACCTGTTGCTTGGGGAGGAAGACCAGGAAGTCCTCATCGTCTGTGGCAATGGCAATAACGGCGCCGATGGGCTTGCTATCGCGCGGCTTCTGCTAGACATGGATTATATCGTAGATGTCTACGTTAATCTTGAGGGTGAACATACTCCCGAGTGGAAGGCCAATTATGAGCGACTCATGAATCAGGATCCGGAGCAATTAGAGATCCATACGACCTGGAATCCCGAGGAGATTGAATTAAGTCCATCCGGAACTATCGTTGATGCTATGTTTGGTACAGGGCTCAAACGCCCGCTTAGTGGAATTTGGCTGACCATCACCGACTGGATCAACGAACAGAGCAATCTCACGGTTGCTGTGGACATGCCATCCGGTATGTATGTTGATCGGGCACCTGATGGTGAAGTGGTGTATTCCGACCTGGTTTTGACCTTTCAATCCCAGCGTCTGGCTTTTATGATGCCGGAAAGTGAACCCCACTTTGGTGAAGTTTTGGTATGTAATATCGGACTGGCTGATACTTTTTTACTCGAGCATGATATCCGCAATTTTGAGTTGACCTATTACTATCTGCTACCATTCCTGATTGACCGAAACCGTTTTAGCCACAAAGGAGATTATGGACATGGTGTCCTTGTTGCCGGCAGTCTGGGGAAAGCAGGAGCCGCAGTGCTTGCTGCCGGGGCTGCGTTACGTTCCGGACTGGGCTTGTTGACAGTGCATATCCCGGGGATCATGTACAATATTCTTCAGGCTGCCGTTCCGGAAGCCATGGTCACGCTGGATCCGCATCCTCATTTTATTTCTGCTATTACAATCCCTGACAAGACCACTGCATTGGGGATAGGACCTGGGATCGGTAAAAATGCAGAGACGATATCAGCCCTGGAACAATGGCTGACCTCCAAACCGAATGTCCCAATGGTATTGGATGCTGATGCATTAAATATTTTGGCGCAAAGAAAAGATCTTTTAGATCTGCTTCCTGCGGGTACCATTATCACACCCCATCCCGGTGAATTTGACCGGCTCTTTGGCGAACAGGACGACCATTATAGCCGTTTTGCTACAGCCCAACGAGAAGCCCTACAACGAAAAATCAATATCGTCCTCAAAGGTGGGATAACGATCATTTGCCAGTCCAATGGTGTCAATTTTTTTAACACCCGGGGCAATCCCGGAATGGCTACTGCAGGGTGCGGAGATGTTTTGACCGGAATCATTCTGGGATTACTCAGTCAGGGGTACTCTTCAGATTACGCATCCTTGCTCGGCGTGTATATTCACGCGAGTGCAGGTGATTTAGCTGCCGAAGATCAGGGTTTTGAATCCCTGATTGCATCCGATATTGTAGAGTACCTCGGTGAGGCCTTTGAAGAACTCCGCCACAGTGAGCCGGCGATTGACGAAGAGCAGGAAAACGATGTCTAAGATTGCAGTACTTACTGGTGCCGGGATTAGTGCAGAAAGCGGAATACGAACCTTTCGGGATGCAGGTGGTTTATGGGAAGGTTATAAAATAGAAGATGTAGCTACACCTGAGGCATGGCGGCGCAATCCCCAGATGGTGCTTGATTTTTACAATGAACGACGAAAACAATTATTGCAGGTATTCCCAAATGAGGCCCACAAAGCCCTGGTAGAACTGGAAGTTGAATACGAGGTGGTGATCATCACTCAAAATGTGGATGACCTTCACGAAAGGGCAGGTAGCTGCCACGTGATCCACTTGCACGGGGAATTATTGAAAGTAAGAAGTGAAGTGTATACGCATCTCGTATATCCCTGGACGGATGACCTCCATCTTGGAGATCTATGTGAGTCAGGTGCTCAACTTCGCCCCCATATCGTTTGGTTTGGTGAAATGGTTCCTATGCTGGAAACCGCCATTGAACAAATCGTTGATGCGGATTTGGTGCTGGTGATAGGAAGCAGTATGCAAGTGTATCCGGCAGCAAGTTTGATAGCTTATGCCCCACCCCATGCTCAAATATTCTATATCGATCCCAAGCCAAGCATCAATTATGAACTTGGCAGAAGCAGCAAACTTGAAGTCATTGCAAAAACAGCTTCAGCTGGTGTAAGGGAAGTGGTTGATCGGATCATTCGTCCCCTTTAGTCGCCGGCCAAAAGTTGTTTTGTGGATCCAGATCTGCCATTCTTCGCGAAGGATCGAGGACGATAGATGTAATCTCTGCCTGGATAAAAGGCAATGTTATTTGATAATGAGGATTAACCCAATCCCAATCCGATAACACTACAACCGGGTCGCCCGCAGCATCATTCTCTGACTTTGCACCCAGCATGATATCCAATGGGATCGTATATGTTTTACGCTGACCATTCTGAAGGGTCACTTCAAGGTCAATGGGCATTGGCATAGCAAATTTCCGGGCCAGGGTCACCATTGTTTTCCCATCTGATTCAAATACAGTATCTATACCATAATCTATAAACTTGGTGGAATAGACCATATAATCCTTGTACCAGTCCAATTCAAGTCCGGAGGTCCTTTCCATCACCCTAATCAGATCATTGTCGTCAGGATGTTTGAATTTCCACGTATTAAAAAAATCAAGTAATCCCTGATCAAATGCCGGCTTACCAATGACATACTCCAGTTGGTTGAGAAATATCGCTCCCTTGGAATAGGCTGAAATACTATACCCTGAATGGGTTTCAAAATGATCAGCATGTGTAGATAACGGCTCTTCCAGGCCTCCCATGACCATTTGCAGGTATTGAAGATATACTTCATCAAAGGGGGATGGATCCGGTTCGCCAGGAATGAGTCCTGTGGTCCGCAGATGATTCATGACCCGTATTTCAGCATAGTCGACAAACCCTTCATCCATCCAATAATAGTAGCTTTCATTGAAACCCAATACCATCTGATACCAGCTATGCATCATCTCGTGGACAGAGACCCCGACCAAACTGGTCAATGACCTGTTACCGGTAATCAGGGTGGCCATGGGATACTCCATGCCACCATCACCCCCCTGGATAAATGAGTACACCGGATATGGGTATTGGCCGAAATGGGTATTAATATATTTTAACGCTTCCTCCATGATCGGCAGGAGCTTCTTCCAATTGCCCTGAAAAGTAGCATGAGGTTGATAATAAGCCTGCAAGATCAATCCGTCCTGACAGGTATAGACATCCTTTATATATTCGGGATCAGCCGCCCAAACAAAATCATGCACGTTACGAGCTACAAAATTCCAGGTCTTTTTATTCCCATCATTCGGACCAGCTTGCTTTCCCGAACGAAGGATGCCTGATGCTGCTACGATGTAATCGGCATTCAATGTAATGGTGACATCAAAATCTCCCCAAACGCCGTAAAATTCGCGGCTGATATAAGGATCGGCGTGCCAACCCCTCCTGTCATATTCGCAGAGCTTAGGGTACCACTGGGCCATCGAATACCGGATCCCCTCCGCATTATCCCGACCTGTCCTGCGGGTCTGTAATGGCACCTGAGCCTCGTATTCCACATACAGGGTTGTCTTTTTACCTGGGGCTAGAGGCTTGGCCAGCTTGACTTCCAGTATAGTACCATTGACCTCATACTCGAGGGAACGCCCTGCTTGTTTCAGTAGAAGGATATGTTGATAACCAATCTGTTCAGGTGTGAGCCTGCTTATTCGTCTGCCAATTCGGGGGTCGGGCTCGGGAGTTGAAAGGGCTGCCACGTCCATGGCACTTCCGGGCTGAAAAGCATTCAGATAGAGATGAAAATATACTTTATCCAGTGTCTCCGGAGAATGGTTGGTGTAGACGATAGTCTGATGGCCTGTGAATATATTGGTCTCCACATCCAAATCCACATCCATGGTGTATTTCACCTCCTGTTGCCAATAGTCCCGTGTAGGCTGGGCCTCTATGGCAGACATAACGGCAAATAAAAGGGCGGATATCAGACAAACCGCCGCAATTTCTTTTGAAAACATCATCAAAAGGTATACATTCGAAAATAAATAAAGGTTTAGGAGGCAACAAACGATGCAACGAATGATCAAGCCTATTAGCTGCCTTTAAATTATTTTGATAGAAATCACGATTTATCCAGAGGATGTAAATAAAAGAATCTTATTACATTTGAAGCCAGATGAACCAAACCAGAGCCATTATCATTTCTTTGTTGGTCATTGGGATCGGCAGCCGTTTGATACCCCATTATCCTAACTTTACCGCGATTGGTGCCATCTCCCTGTTTGGAGCGGCCTTTGGCACCCGCAGGAGTATCGCTATTATTATCCCCTACCTCGTCATGTTGTTTAGCGATATGATCCTCAACAACGTGATCTACGCGAGTGCCTATCCTGAAGACTATAAGAGTTTTATTTTTTTATACCGTGGTGCCTTGTGGAGCTATGCTGCCTTCGGGATCATCGTCATCTTTGGTTATACGCTTTTCCGCAATGGGGTTGACCTCACCAAGGTGATCTTTGGTGCTTTGGGAGGATCCATCATTTTCTTTTTGCTCTCCAATTTCGGCGTTTGGGCTTCTACTGGTGCTTACCCGGTCAATTTTTCAGGGCTGCTCACTTGCTACGCAGCAGGCTTACCTTTCCTGCTCAACCAGGTATTAGGGGATCTCTTCTATAGTCTGGTCCTTTTTGGGGTGGCCATGCATGTCTTTATGCTAAAGCCTAAGCGGCATCTGGCCTGATTGAAACATTCAAAGCCATTTTTACTGCAAGTTGATCATAGCTTCAAGCAAAGCTTGACACTCGAAGTACTTGAATCATTCTGACTTTCGGGGTATCCATTTGATCTCCTCTACACCTTCCTGCGCGGCAATCCATCGGGCAAGCACAAAAAAGAAATCAGAAAGCCGGTTGAGATACAGGATAATGATAGATTCCACCGCAGATTGATGAGCCAGTGTGACTACCCGCCTTTCTGCCCTTCTGCAGACTGTTCTTGCCAGGTGAGCAATGCTTATGGCCTGGCTTCCGCCGGGTAAGATAAAATGCTTAAGCGGCGCAAGGCCTTCCTGCATCCGATCAATTGCATCTTCGATCTGTTGAACATCCGCGTCCAACAAATCAGGTGTAATCATGTCTTTCGATGGATCGCTGGCAAGATTGGAACCGACCGTAAAAAGCCTTGACTGAATGGTTTGTAAAAGAGAGCTCATTTGGTCCTCTTCCATAGAGGATATGAGCATTCCAATAACTGCATTCAACTCATCCACCGTACCGTAAGCCTCAATCCGAATATCATCTTTAGGCAAACGCGCTCCTCCGAAGAGGCCGGTAGTACCATCGTCACCTGTTTTTGTATAAATCTTAAGTGCCATTAGCAGCTGATTTGGTCAGGACGCCTGGACCGATTCTGAAGGGGTCACGATATGATCTTTGTTGAGTAAATCGGACTCAACGTAACCATCCCTGAGTTTGACTACGCGATGGGCATACAGGGAAATATCCTGTTCGTGTGTGACCAGGATAATGGTATTCCCCAGTGCATGGATTTTTCCAAATATATCCATGATTTCAAGGGAAGTCTTGGTGTCAAGGTTACCCGTGGGTTCATCAGCCAGAATAATAGAAGGGTTATTGACCAGGGCACGGGCAATAGCTACTCGTTGGCGTTGACCTCCGGACAGCTCATTGGGCTTGTGATACATCCGATCCGAGAGACCCACCTGCTCAAGGACATGCTCGGCGATTTCTTCTCTCCGCGAACGCTTCATCCCGGCATACACCAGTGGCAAGGCGACATTGTCAAGTGCGGAGAGGCGAGGAAGCAGATTGAAGGTTTGGAATACAAAACCAATTTCTTTATTTCGAACGGCAGCAAGTTCACCATCGCTCATATCGCTGACCAATTGTTCATTCAGGTAGTATTGGCCGGAGGATGGCGTATCGAGGCAACCGAGAATATTCATCAGGGTACTTTTTCCGGAACCGGAAGGGCCCATGAGGGCAACGTATTCATTTTTTTGGATGTCGAGCGTGACGGAGCGGAGCGCATGTACTTTTTCCGACCCCATGATATAGGTCCGGGAGAGTTCGCTGACTGAAATAATGGGTTTTACCTCTTGCATAAGTTCAAAAATATGGGTTTTACCATTGGAGGGAGCAATTATTTGGATGATTCCATGTATTCAATCGCCGAAGGTTTTTATTTTACGACCCTTTACCACCTAACGGAAGGCCATTCGCCATGCAAAAACCAAAATCGCTGATCAAACATATCGCTGTGGCCGGAAATATCGGCGCGGGAAAAACCACCCTTTCTACGCGACTGGCAAAGCATTTTGGATGGGAGGTCCATTACGAAGACACCACCAACAATCCATACCTCAGCGATTTCTATGATGATATGCACCGGTGGTCATTCAATCTGCAAATTTACTTTCTCAACAGCCGCTACCAACAGATATTGCAAATCCGTAATGGAGACAAGACCGTCATCCAGGACCGAACCATTTTTGAAGATGCTTACATCTTTGCCCCCAACCTGCATGAAATGGGTCTGATGGCCAGAAGGGATTTTGAAAACTACTTTACGCTTTTTAAAAACATGAGTACTCAGATTTCACCACCTGACCTCATGATCTACTTACAAGCCAGCATCCCTACACTGGTCAAACATATCCACAACCGGGGAAGAAGCTATGAAGGAAGTATGAGCCTGGATTATCTGAAACGCCTCAACCATAAATATGATGAGTGGATCGACAGTTACAAAGAAGGTCCACTGCTGGTCATCAACGCCGATGATATTGATTTTGAAAAAAGTCCTGAGGATATGGGCAAAATCATCGAACTGGTCGACAGCCAGATCCATGGCCTATTTTAATGCATTTCAACTCTTCACCCTCGCTGTTTCTTTGTGCGTGGCATCCTGTACGGTTGAAGCATGATCTACCTGATTGATTTCTACACCATCCGTGCCGGTTTGGGTAGAGATACTTGTGGCATCCAGCGCGAGGCAACCTGCGAAAAAGATTCCATGGAGTAACACAGAGACTACTATACCCATGGCATTACTTGTTTTTTCACGATTTGCGTTCATGTCCTTTTTGTTTAGTTAGGTTAGGTAATCTTGAGCCATCTAATCGCTTTAGCGTTGGGTGAATGGTCAAAAAACGATCCCGGAAAGGCGGATATTGTCAACATAGCTTAATTTGAGGCCACATCGATTTAAGGTATAACCGGAAACGGTCCCAAAATCACATTACAAAATATTTTAATACCACAAACTGTGCCAAATACAGACCATCCCTACCTGGAGGTTGCCGCAATATGCCGGCAGTATGGTGCTACCCTTGTGGCCGTCAGCAAGACCCGGACCCTCCGGGAGATAGAAAACATCTATCAAATGGGGCAACGGATTTTTGCTGAAAACCGGGTACAAGAGCTTCTTGCTAAAGCCCCGGTGATGCCCAGGGACATTGAATGGCATCTGATCGGTCATTTGCAAACTAATAAAGTGAGATCACTCTTGCCCTATGTGAATTGCATTCAATCCCTCGACCGTTTTAGTCTTTGGGAAACCATAGAGGAAGAAGCATCGCGCATCAGCAAACCAGTGCGATGCCTGCTTCAAATCAAGGTAGCGCAGGAAGAAACCAAATTTGGCTGGGACTACAACGAGTTGATTGATGTTTTGGAAAGCATTCCCACCCAAGAATTCACCTTTGTTCGTCTTGAAGGGATCATGGGCATGGCCTCGCTGACAGAGGATACGGCGCAGGTGAGGCAGGAGATGAGGCAACTCCGCACCTATTTTGACCAATTGAAAGCAAAATACTTTGCTCAACAACCTGAATTTACCACTGTGAGTATGGGTATGTCGGGCGATTACCTGATCGCATTGGAAGAAGGAAGCACGATGGTTCGTATTGGCAGCCTGCTCTTTCCGTAACAAAAGAAAAATGAGCATGCTCAATGGCCCTTTTCAAAAAAATGGTTCTACCCTATTTCGAAGAACTGTTGTTCTTCAGTTTTTGCTCATTGTAACGAATGAGTACATCCCGTATATTATTGTACATCGGCATCTGAAGCGTCGGGATTTCTTTGGGATCAAACCATGCCGCATCCTGAATACCTTCTTCCTTTTGAAGGACCAGCTGATCCGGTGACTGCGTTTGCATGAGGTACCATCGGGTACGTTTGAGGGTTCGTTGCTTGCTCATGAGGTAGCAGTGATATCCGTTGTCCAGCCGCTCTTCAATATGCAGATCAGACAACCCGGTTTCCTCCTGGACTTCCCGCACGGCGGTTTGGGCCAGTGTCTCACCCGGGTCCTGTTTGCCTTTAGGTAAGTCCCACACCCCACGTCTGAAGATGAGCAATACTTTGCCAAACGGATTGATGACCAGTCCTCCTCCAGCTTTGAGATAAAAATAGAGGGACTTAAAATCCTTCCAGAGTTTCCTCACATCATCCGCCTGGATGATAATCCCTTCATGATGCTTGTTTTTTTCCAGCAATTCAATATAGTTGAGGAGCATCTTGGGTTTGTCTCTGTATTTGGCATGGATGAGCGAACGCTCGAAAGCGGTTTCATCTCCAAGATCAGAGGTCTGTGTCAGAATCAAAGGGCTCTCGTTAATGTATATTTTATACCTTTGCATCAACGTCTATTAGTCACAAATGATTAACAATCAAATACTTGCATCCCATCTTTTAGAAACCGGGGCGGTGCGGATCCAGCCTGACCAACCATTTACCTGGGCCTCCGGCTTACGCTCTCCGATCTATTGTGACAACAGGATCTTGTTGTCCTTTCCGGAGATCAGAACGGCCCTGATCGATTTCATGGTGAAGGTGATAAAAGATTTTGAAATATGCGATACGGTTGCCGGTGTAGCCACAGCAGGGATTCCTGCCGGAGCTATCCTGGCCGATCGTTTAAAGCTTCCTTTTGCCTATGTACGTTCGAAACCCAAGGATCATGGCCGCCAGAATTTGATTGAAGGCCAAATTCATGAAGGTGCCAGGGTATTAGTCGTAGAAGACCTGATTTCTACTGGCATGAGCAGTCTTCAGGCTGTAGAAGCCATCCGCGAAATTCCTGCAAAGGTCACTGGGGTGATTGCCATTTTTCAATATGGGTTACCCAAAGCGAAGAAAGCATTTGAGGAGGCACATTGTCCTTATCTCACCTTGACCGATTATGCGACCATCATTCAGGTGGCAGCCGATAAAAAAATGATTAAAACCTCTCACCTGGATATACTCAGCCGCTGGTCCGCTGATCCCCAGTCCTGGTCAGAAAACTATATCAGCACTCATTCTTAAAACGAAATACTACGTGATCGACAAACAATCGAAGAAGTTTCTAAAAGAATACCTGGGCAATGCAAGCCCTACTGGTCATGAAACGAAAGGCCAGGAAATATGGCTGGAATATATTTCACCGTATGTGGATGAATGGCATACAGACGTTTACGGCACAGCTTATGGCGTCATCAACCCGGGCAAGAAATACCGTGTCGTCATTGAAAGCCATGCCGACGAGATTTCGTGGTATGTCAATTATATTTCCGAAAAAGGGAATATCCATGTAATTCGTAACGGAGGTTCCGATCAGACGATCGCTGCCAGCAGGCGAGTCAATATCCATACGCCTAAGGGCATCGTTCGCGGTGTATTTGGATGGCCTGCCATCCATGTCCGCAAAGGAAAAGATGCCAACCTCGCGCCTACGCTTGAAAATATTTTTATTGATGTAGGGGCTAAGGATAAAAAAGAAGTAGAGTCCATGGGCATTCACGTGGGTTGCGTGATTACGTACGATGATGGTTACGAAGAAATCAATAAGAACTGCTTTATCGGCAGGGCTTTAGATAACCGATTGGGGGGCTTCTGTATTGCGGAAGTAGCCCGGAAGTTGCGTGAAGAGAAAATTAAACTCCCCTACTCCCTTTATATCGTCAATTCTGTCCAGGAAGAAGTAGGATTGCATGGCGCACAAATGATCGCGCAGACGATCAGGCCTGATGTGGCTATCGTAACCGATGTAACGCACGATACCAGTACCCCACTGATTGATGCCAAGCAGGAAGGAGATGTTCGGCTGGGCTTAGGCCCTGCACTGGCGTATGCGCCATCTGTCCACCGCAAACTTCTCCAATTGATCGAAGCTACCGCGCAGGACAGGAATATACCGTTTCAACGAGTGGCTTCATCACGAAGTACTGGCACGGATACAGACGCCTTTGCTTATGCGAATGGGGGAATCCCTTCAGCCCTCGTATCGATACCATTACGGTATATGCACACCACTGTGGAGATGGCTCATTTCGAAGACATCAGTCATCTGATCAACCTCCTTACCGCATCCCTGCAGCAAATTAAATCAGGCCATAATTTTAAATACTTTGATCAATAGGGCCATTCGGAATACGGTCAATCTCTTCCTTTATGGCGGCCTGTTTATAGGTCTCTGCGCGGCATGTATAACCGCGCTCACATTTGAACTGATCGGTCGAACGATCGAATATCTTTCTTACACCCTTCTGGTAGGTACGGCTACTGCTGCCTTATACAACCTGCATCGTGTGATCGGCCTGCAAAAAACCGCTCACCTCGTGGTGAGTGGCCGATTTGCAGTTATCCGTCAATACCAATTCCACATTCGGGTCTATACCGTACTGTGGACGCTCATCAGCATTTGGCTTTTGCTTTCCATAATCAGTGAAAAATTTCTTTTGGTCTTGCTTCCTGCAGGGTTGATTTCTTTTGCGTATGTGATTCCATTCTTACCTGGAGGACGCCGGCTTAGAGATCTGGGATGGGGCAAAATAGTGATGATCAGTTGGTCCTGGGCATGGCTTACAGCGGTCGTTCCTTTGTGGTTTTTTGGAAACGCCTCTACGCAGATGATCGTAATTCATGGTTTGGAGCGAATGTTATTTATTATGTTGATCGCTATCCCGTTTGAAGTAAGGGATCTCCAGCTGGACCGATCATTAGGATTGGTCACGATGCCTGCAAAGATTGGAATGCAAAAAACCCGATATATCGTTATGCTGCTGTCGGTCCTCATTCTATTCCTCAGTTTTGTTGCATCCTTTCATTATTTCAACCTGGCCTATGGATTAGCCATGGGCACTGCAACATGCCTGGTATATCCTCTTTTCCGTCGAAGTGACCGGATTCATGATGATTATTATTTTGCCGGCCTGATCGATGGCATGATGATTATTGCGCTTTGGTTATTTTGTCTTTTTCACGCTTTGATTTAACACGATGTAGTGATGACTTCCAGAAGGCTATATAGCTCCGGCGCAAAATGGGAACCCATTGTCGGGTATTCGAGGGCAGTACGCTCAGGTCAGGTAATTGAAGTTTCCGGAACTTGTGCTGTTGGCACAGATGGATTACCCTTTGCTCCCGGAGATGCCTATCTGCAAACGAAACGATGTCTTGAAATTATAAGAGAGGCCGTTGAAAACTTAGGTGGTCAACTGGCGGACATAACACGTACGCGGATGTTGGTGACGGATATTTCGCGATGGGAAGAATTCGGGCGCGCACATGGGGAAGTGTTTCACGACCTCAGACCGGCGACCACCATGGTGCAGGTCGCTGCATTGATCTCGTCTGAATATCTGATTGAAATTGAGGCCACCGCAATAGTAAATATTGCATAAATGGCATCTTATAAAGTCAAAGAGATCTATTATACCCTTCAAGGCGAAGGTGCACAAAGTGGCAGACCGGCAGTATTTCTTCGCTTTACGGGATGTAACTTATGGAGCGGACGCGAAGAAGATCGCCACGAAGCCATATGTCCATTTTGCGATACCGATTTTGTGGGCATGGATGGTACCCTTGGTGGAAAATACACGGCTAAAAAATTAGCAGAGCAAGTCGACAGCCTTTGGCCTGCCGGACATATCCATAAGTACGTTGTTTGTACCGGAGGGGAACCCCTCCTACAACTTGATGAGGATCTGATTACGGCCTTGCATCAACATGGCTTTGAAATCGGTTTGGAAACGAATGGGACGATCCAGCCGCCTGCCGGAATAGATTGGATATGTGTAAGCCCAAAAGCAAACACTGAAGTCCTAGTCCACCACGGACACGAACTCAAACTGGTTGTCCGTCAAATAGGTCTGGAACCGGAAATGTTTGAACAGTGGGACTTCCAACATTTTTATCTGCAGCCTATGGATGGACCAATGGTCAAAGAAAATACAGCCTGGGCGACCGAATATTGTCTGAGACACCCCCAATGGAAACTTTCCGTTCAAACCCATAAATGGTTGGGTATCCGTTAGTATATCCAGCCTAGCGGATCAAAGTGATATCCCCTGTTTTCACCTTGGTGTAACCCTGGTCATCAAGCCAGATTAATTTGTAGACAAAAACCGCATTCTGCACGGCTTCATCCTTTGAGGTACCATCCCATTTGAATGGCCCCTGGTTGTATTGGCCATGCAGTAATCCACCCCATCTGTCAAAAATCTCGAAAGAGATCAATCGGTCTTCCGGCAAGTTGGTGACGACAAAAATTTCATCGTTGATCCCGTCACCGTTTGGTGAAAACACGTTTGGAACATAGATCTCTTCGCGCTCCAGCACCGTGATTCGAAGTTCATCGGTGTACAAACAACCCGAAGTGTCCTGAATAGTCAGCGACAAGGTCATCGATGCGTCGGGAGACAGCCAGAATGGATTTATTCCCTGGCCTGGCATTGAAGGATCCCAGGTCACCACCCCAACTTCGATATCCTGTAGCATTGGGGATATAAGTACACTATCTCCCTTGAGGATCGTTTTATCCGGGCCCAGACTTAATGATCCTGATCCCGGAACATCTACCTGAACAGGCCACTGGAGTGAACATCCAATGATATCGGTGATGGTCAGGGTATGTGGACCGGCAGCCACATTGGATATAACCCACGGAAACTGCGTAGCCGTAATCACCGGCCCATTGTCAAGCTGGATATCAAAAGGCGGTGCGCCTTCAGTGATCGACTCAACAATAACCTGGCCATCCTGCTCTTCCGGACACGATGGGGAAATGGATGTAACAACAACACTTTCAGGACCTATAAATCGAACATTAAATGTATCTCTCTCTTCACAACCGGCCTCATCACGTACAATCCAGATATACTCACCTTCTTCATACAATGGTAAGGTTGGCCACATCACCGTGCCATGAGGAGTAATCCAGGTGGAGAAAGCCAATCCCTGGGCACCCGTCACGATAGGGATCAGGACAAAAGTATCTCCCGGACAAAAGCGAATAGTGTCAGAGATATCTTCCGTCGATAAAGTACAGTTGCAATCCGGAGATGGAATCGTCAGTATGCCAGAGCAAAAACCGGCTGCTGAAGCGTATTGAATGGTAACATCTGTACCTGCAGGTATACCTGTAATTAAAAATTGGCCTGTCCCTGGAAAGGTAATCGTCCCGGGTGCGGAGGTCAGATTAGTCGCATCAGATTGCAACAGCACTTCATAGGACGTTTTTGAAGCATCACAATCCACGGAAAGCACATTGATGAAAGGCAAAGACTCAATCACCAGCGGAATACTTGCCGAAGCAGCGCATCCGGGAACAGAGTCTGTCAATGTATACGTAATTCCATACGTACCAGGAGTAGCTCCAGTCGTAGATAGTTGGCTGCCATTGATCTGTGGCCAAAGACCAGGAGGTGGTCCACTGGTGATTGCCCAGCTTCCTGGTTCAGCAATTACAATCTGGTCCGTTAAGTCAACCATGCTGTCCTGACACAACTCAAGACCAGCCTGTGAAAGGACAAGTGATGGACAACCGCAATCTTCAACGACCACCGTAAATGTGTACAAGCTATCTGTGCAAGGTGCCACTGCAGTTTGGGTAGAATATATCAACCGGTAGGCCCCTGGGGCCACACCATCAAAATCTACTTGTGTAGGATCTGTGAGATCCACCATCGCTCCGTCAGCATCTGTCCAAAATCCGGTGCCATCTCCCTGCACAATAAATGCCATGAGATTGATCACCGAACCACTATCTGGCTGATTGCATAATGTTTCGGTCAACGCACTAAACGTAGTGGACGGTGGAGTTACTATTTGCACCATCAATGTATCTCTGGGTATCGGGCAAAATCCAAAAGTATCGATTGAAGTACCAATTAGACTCACCTGGGCGGAAGCCACATCAAATACAGATGGAGTATACACGGCGTTGAGCGATCCCGGCATATTGAATGATCCTGTGCCTGTTGTGGTCCAGAGCACACCTGTGGATGACCCGCCGACTGTGGCTTGCACCTGAACGACACTTTGACCACATGTACTTGCATCTCCGGATATGCTTAGGGTGGGTTGTTCCTGAATAAATATTTCCAATTCTGCACTATCGGGACATCCCACAATTGGGGCAGCGTCAAATGTAAACCTCACCCCGTAGGTTCCCGGGTCACATCCATTGATGATCAGCGTGGAACCGGAGATGGTAGCCGGATTGCTTCCAGGAGGAGTTGCAATGATCTGCCATGATCCTGGTGCCCCGGCCATGATAAATGGATCCAGTGGCAGACCTGGCTGGCTATTGCATATTCCACCTGGAAGATTCTGAATCATCAACAACGGGCATTGACAATCATCAACCACCACTTGAATCGTGTAGATGGCTTCTCCACAAGGGGAAATCGCAGAATTGGTCACGTATTGAAATGGATAAACGCCTTGTGCTATGCCATTGAAATTGACCGAATCAGGATTGGATAAATCTACTGGCACTCCGGAAAGGTTAGTCCAGGTTCCGGACGTGTCTCCGGCAATAATCAGTGCAAAAAAGTCAAGCACAGATCCATTAGCCTCTACATTGCAGATATGCGAAGAATCCGAAACAAACACTGCAAAAGGCGGGCTATTAAAAAATAATGAAATCGTATCCGCCTGATTACCGCAAACCGGATCAAACGCGTGCAGAATCAGCTGAACTCCGGCCGAATTTGAATCCAGCGTGCCAGGAGTATAGGTGGCTGCAAGAGCAGCAGGATTGTCGAAAGTACCATCTCCCAGGGTCTCCCACGAAGTAGTGATCGGAACAGATGGCGTAAGTAGTCCGGATAAAGTATAGGCTTGTGCTTCACAAAAAGAAACATCGGCACCAGCAAATGGCTGGATCAGGCTATTGACCTGCACTTGTTCACTTGTGCTGGGAGGACATCCTGGATCAACCGTATTTAGTGTATACGTGACGGTATAAATTCCTGGATCTGAATTATTGGTCGTAAATATATTTCCGATCAGGACAGCAGGATTTGCTCCGGGGGGTGAGGATGTTATCGACCAACTACCCGGGCCTCCAGCCGTCAGCAATGTGGTTAAATCTAAACTTCCTGAAACCTCACACAGAGGCGCGGTTGGAGGTATTGAAGTCAGGTCAGGACAATCACACATGACAATATTGATAGGAATATTGTACGTGGTCTGGCCACAAGCAGGAAATACACTCTGTATGACCACCGACAGGATCACAAACTGTTGGTTAATATCTCCCGGTCCAGGGGTATAGGTAACCATAGTGTTACTTTCCACTTCTATAATACCATCCCCACCGGAACTCCAGGTGACGGTCGTATAGTCTCCGTCAATATTGATTTCCACGACAGCACTGTCTCCTTCGCAGACTTCCAGATCCTGGGGGACATCCACATCTGGTGCAGCCACAATGCTTAGGATCAATGGTTCATTAAATTCTACACAGGCGTCCGGATCAATAGGATTGAACCAAAGGGTGACGGTCTCATCAGCAATATCCAGTGGTCCCGGGGTATAGATGGTACTGTTGGAAAAAGGATCATCAAAGACACCATCCCCGCTGGTCTCCCAACTGCATGGTTCATTACTGCCTGTCACCATGGCAAAGACCGAGGCTACATCATTATCACAAATCGTCAGGGGTGTATTGACTTCAATTTGAAGTGATGGATTGATGATAATATCGAGTGATGATGTTGCAGGAGTGCAAGAACCATTAGGATCCGTAGCGACCAAAGTCAACGTCACGATACCATCTGCAATATCACCAGGCCCAGGGGTGTAGATGGTACTGAGGTCGAATGGATCATCAAAATCACCATCTCCACTCGTAGTCCATTCCCCATCCGATGCAGATCCGCCTATGCTACCGGAAACATTGACTGTTTCTCCGGCGCATATGGTCTGGTCAGATCCTGTGTTAGCTACTGGTGCATCTATAAAAGATAATGTTATAAAATTGGGCGTGGAAGCAACCGGACATCCTGCGGCATCTGTCATCGACACAATCGACACTGTCGCTGTAATGCCGATAGCCAAAGTAGGCACCGTGAGTATCCCGGTGGCAGGATCAAATGATGGAAAAAGACCTTCAAGACATACCTGGATGGAATACCCGCTTGGTATAGGGAGATCATCAATGGCAAATGGAGGAAATACCGATGCGGTAATGACAATATCTGCCTCAAAGGGTGCTTCTCCATTGATGATATCAAACAGGATCTCTGTGGGATTGTCGGGACAGTTCCCTGCACAGACTTCTCCCCCTCCGGAAAGAATGAGTTCCGGGCAACTGATCTCCAAACCATAAAATGGAGTAAAGATATCCATACATGCGCCAGCAGGTGGCGGATCAATAATGCCCGTAATCCAATAATCACCTCCTCCCATCGTCTCACACCAGTTGGCCGGAATAGTCCAGGTATAATCATCAAAGGTGGCTGCTGGTGGGTTGAAGACCGGAATATTGACAGGTGGAACAACATCTGCAAAGATGCCACTTCCCATATTTGACCATCCCCATCCATCCATCGAACTACCTGGTGGCATATAATCCAAACTGAGGTCAAACTGGCATGTAGCCCCCTGGATATCGATCATTACAGGGCAAGACGAGCATGGGGAATTATTGTCAAAATATCCTCCTGTGCAAGCAGCCGTTCCATCATACGCTATGATATACACAGGTAATCCCGATGCACAAAGGACATCATCATCAATAGGTACATTGTTGTTAGGACTACTCTGGATAATCAGGATGGCATTGGCCGGCACTGGACCAGGAGGGAGCGGAACGCCACAGCTAAAATTAGCGGCATTGCCCGCTACATAATTATCCCACATAAACGAACCTGGTCCGAGGTTGGTCACCTGAATGTCTGAAGTTTCATACCCTCCTGATCCTGTCCAAAGCACCATAAACTCATCACATTGATCTCCGGGGCCACCTACTTGTCCATTATCTGGATTGACCATGATATACAGAACCTGGGGAGGATCAGTGCATGGATCAGACATGGCTGGTACGGAACCAATCAGGGTGCCTTCTCCATTATAGGGATTATACGTGCCATTAGCTCCAATATACCAATCGACACTACTGCCTGGCGGAATATTAAGACCCGTAACAGATAACGTGACAGAAGATCCTTCACAAAGTATATTTCCATTACCAACGATGGAGGATGTAGGAAGCTGGGGGCATTGAGCCTGCACCCAGCTACTTAGCCCGATGATCAGCCAACTGATAGATAAACGAAGGACTACACAATCTTTTCTCATAAACGCTAAGCAAAAATACGGTTCGTCCTATTGTTTACATTATGAACATCTATATTCAGGCAAACCCATTTACCTGGTGAATGGGCTAAAATTTCTTCTTGTTATTCCGTTCTCAATTCATAAATCATCGGACCAATGGAACGACCGCCTTTCATGTCCGGAATAGGATCGCCCAGTTGATACAATTCAATGGCCATTTTACCTTCCAGCGATTTAAAGGCAAAAGTCTCGCGGTTGCCTCGCGTATCCAGTAAATCGATCGTACGCGAGGGCGGATCTGTTTCCTCCAGGCAATCACCGGCATAGCAAAGGGCATATCCCAAATAGGGTTTCAGACCATTGATCTGGCCGTTGGCCATAATTGTTACAAAATGAGAAGACAATTCGCCTTTGATAAACAGGGCATACTCACCTGCAATTACGCATTCGTTGAGCGCATGCTCAAATCCAAGTTCCTTTCCCTCTTTATCATAGCGTTTTTCAAATGTGGAGGACGTATTCAATTTTGTCCATGCGGTATCCAGGAGTTGAAGTACAGAATCTCCCTGCAGGGTGAAATACATATCGCCGAACAACGAAGCCCCTTCAATCACAAAACGGCAGGGGTCTCCGGCGGGTTTGAAGGGCAATCTGAATTTCTCAAACCCATTGTCTACATCCACCATGCCATTGTCCCTGAAGATAAATTCGAAACAAAAATGGGGAATGTCAGCAGGCATAGCACCAGGACATGTATTCAGAACGGTTGTATTGATAAACTTGCCATGTGGTGGTTCACAAGGTTCACCAGGCTTTGCGGCTTTGCAAGCAATGGTCAGGAGAAGAAATGGAATATACAGCAATTTAGAATACCTCATTATACGCGTTCGGATTGGTTAATACACATTTTTAAATCAGGATGATTTCATAGATGCCAACTCATCTGAAGAGTAAATATTACCCCAACGTTTGACTAAGGATACGATCGTTGTAGCGATGATTGCTCCGGTAAAGGCCAGGAAAATATCTTTTTGCGCATCCCATACATCACCCTGTGTACCTAGATACGCGTCACCCTGCGAAGGAAAAAATACATCCGCCACGCCCCATTCAATCAATTCATAAAATGCACTTACAGAGAGTGTAATTTCAATCGGCAGGAGCCAGGATACCCAGCGGGGATATCGAAGCCATTTTAAAAACATCTCCCGCATTGGATACGCAAGAAGAAAACCAAAGCTGAAATGAACCATTCGATCATAGTGATTGCGTGCCCATCCCAGTTGATCCTGCAACCAATAGCCCAGGGGATTCTCGGCATAGGTATATTTTGAGCCGTAGACATGCAGGCAGAGATAAATGCAAATCAGGAGATAACTGACATCACTGAATTGATACTTACGATAGGTCAGCAACAGGAATCCCAGGAAAAGGAAGACCAGCGTGTTTTCAAGCAGCCAATTCGAGATATCCGTAGTGCCCAACAATGAGTTGGACCATACCGCTATGAAAACGGCTATACAGCCCAGAAGCCAATAATTCGACTTGAGTGGAGTACGGAATGTGGAAATGGCGACTGAAAATGGCATACCTGGTTGTCCATTGGTTTTAAAGGCCAAAAGGTAACCAGAAATCCCGATTCGGTTTACATCCGGTATGTTACTGAATCTTAAAACTTCTCAGCCCACCAGTATTTCACGCGATAGCCCACCAGGTACATGGCTGGCAATACCACCAGAGTGATAAAGGTGGCAAATCCAAGGCCGAAAATGATCGTCCAGGACAATGGTCCCCAGAATGCCACACTATCTCCTCCCAGAAATATCTGAGGATCACCGGAAGCCAACAAAGTCGCAAAGTCGATATTGAACCCCACAGCCAGAGGCAATAGACCCAGTATAGCCGCGGTTGCGGTCAGCAAAACCGGAGTCATACGAATCCTCCCGGCTTCAATGATGGCTTCTTTGACTTCCATCCCTTCTGCCCGTAGCTTATCCGTAAATTCTACAAGGAGGATCCCGTTTCGGACTACAATACCAGCCAAAGCCACTATACCTACGCCCATCATGATCACCACAAAATCCATATTGAATATGGCCATTCCCAGGAGAACACCTATCACTGAAAAGACCACTTCGGTCATAATGATTAATGTTTTTCCAAACGAATTAAACTGAGCGACCAGGATCAAAAGGATAATAAAGATCGAGATGACCAGAGATCGGCCAAGGAAATTGACGGCATCCATCATTTCAGCATCCTCACCCATAAATCCTACTGTAACCCCCTCTTGCTGTGGAAACTGCGCCAGAGCAGCCTTTACGGAATTGACCACTTGGGTTTGTTTAGGTTGATACTCGGCTGTGATGTTTGAAGAAATGGTAACGATCCGCTCAAGGTCCATCCTACGGACGCCACCAAAGGTATTGGTGTAATTGACATCAGCCAATGCCGCCATCGGGATAGACCGGACGCGACCAGTGTTCATATCTCTAAATGTGATGGTGAGATTCTCAACAGCGTTAATGTTTTTACGTTGTTGATCCATAAGCCTGATCATCACAGGAATCTCATCTTCGCCATCTCTGAACTTGGTCGCTTCCTTACCCAGGATAGCTGTTCTGAATTCAGCTCCAATCTGAAGGGTGCTTACGCCTTCACGATTGGCCCGTTCGCGGTCAATACGGATATTGATTTCAGGCTTGCTGACAATCAGGTCACTCCTTAATTCCTCCACACCAGGAATGCCCAGGGAATCCAGATAGCGGTGTACTTTTTTGGAAGCGACAATAAGTTTGTCAAAATCATCACCCCGGATTTCGACCGAAATCGGCTTAGGGGTTGGTGGCCCACCCTGTTCCTGATCCACTACGATTTCTGCGCCCGGAATCACGCCATGTGTGGCTTTACGGATCTTGTCCATGTAGTCACGGGTACTGACCCCATTTCGCTTGCCATATTCGACAAAGGCGACACCCACCTTTCCTTTATTAGATGTGGCAGCCCGATCAAAACGATCCTCAGAGGCACCGAGAGCAACATTGCTGATGACCGATTCTACGATTGGATTGTTTGCGCCAACCACTTCAATGACTTTGGCTTCCATGACTTTAGTCAGGGAATCGGTCACATTGACGTCTGTCCCCACCGGCAGGGTCATGTAGACATAGATAAAATTGGGGTCTGCTTTTGGAAACAACTTAATGTTGGACTGTCTCGATAACGTGATACCGCAGGAAGCAAATAACAATACCGTCATTCCGAAAAGTAACGCCCATGGATGACGCAGTGCCCACGTCAGAAAGCCGGCATAACGATTTTGAATCGCGGGCCAACCATGCAACTGAAACCATTTGACCCCTTTGGACAGCACAAACTTATACAGGGCACCAAACAAGATGCAAAAGACCACGAAATTACCCATAGCCATATTGCCGGAGAAATAGAATGAAATAGTCGTAAGGGCAAGTAAGCTATACCCAAATAGGCTGCGCCTCTTTTTCTTCACGGGATCCAGTACTTTTCCTTCCCGGACTGGATCGCCCATGAACCAAACCGCGAAAACAGGATTGATGACATAAGCAACCAGGAGGGATGCGGTCAATGTGATGATGACCGTCACCGGTAGATAATGCATGAACTTTCCGAATATACCACCCCAGAAAACCAATGGGAAGAATGGAGCGAGCGTGGTAGCCGTTCCGGAAAGTACCGGAAGAAACACCTCTCCTGCTGCTTTCTTGGCGGCCTGGATAATGGTCAGTTTCGGTTCATCATGATAGATACGGTGTGTATTTTCCATGACGACAATAGCATCATCGACCACAATACCCAAAGCAAGAAGGAAGGCAAACAACACAATAAAATTGAGTGTGAATCCCAGCCCGGGCAGCACCATGAAGGCTATGCACATAGATAACGGAACCGAGAGGGCCACGAAGATGGCATCGGTTAGACCCATGAAAAACATGAGAATTACCGTCACGAGAATAAATCCAATGATGATGGTGTTGATCAGGTCGTGGAGTGTCACCCGGGTAGCCCTGCTTTGGTCCCCGGTGATGGAAACCTCAAGATTTTCAGGAAAGTCATTTGCTTTCAGGTCATCTACGATCGCTTTAATCTTGTCAGAGGCTTCAATCAGGTTCTCGCCGGTGCGCTTGATAACGTTGAGAGAAATGACATTCCGCGTATTCAGCCTGCTGAAACTCTCCTGTTCTTCATGCGACATTTTGACCTCCGCGAAGTCTTTGAGGTAAAGAATGGCTCCGGTCTGCGAAACGATGATCAGGTTCTTTATTTCTTCTACGGTCTTGAAATCGCCACGAATCGAAACCGAGCGGGTCATACCGCCAATGTCTACGTTACCGGCAGAGATGGTTTTATTTTCATACGCCAGCGCATTCTCGATATCCCTGAAACTGATATTTGCGGATTCGAGTTTGTACTTATCAACATTGATTTGTATTTCCTTGTCGAGCGCACCAATCATATCTACCCTTGTGATCTCACGCATTCCCTCAACCTCATCCTGGATTTTATCCGCGAAATCTTTTAGCCGGTCAAGACTGTAATCACCGGCCACATTAATATTCATGATCGGAATCTCAGAGATATCGAACTCGGTGATCGTCGGATCATCCAGTAAGTCTGTAGGCAAATCACGTTTTGCCTTATCGACACCATCTTTGACTTTTTGCTTGCATGCCGCTACATCCAGATCGGTGTTGAACTCCACAATGATGTTGGAAAAGTCCTGCACTGAAGACGATGTAATTTTCTTCACGCCACTCAATCCCTTCAGCTCCTTTTCAATCGGCTTGGTCACCAGTTGCTCCATATCCAGCGGAGAAGCGCCGGGATAAATCGTGGTCACAAAAATCTGGGGTACCGTAACATCCGGGAACTGCTCTTTCGGGATGCTATTGTAGGCCATAATCCCCGCAAGCGTGATCAGGACGGTGATGATAAAAATACTGGTTCGGTTATCTATAGACCATGAGGTCAGTTTAAACTCTTTCATACGCGGGTGATGGCTTTTCCAAAGCGAAATAATAAATCAGTTGCACGCTACAATGAGGGTCATACAGGAGGGCTATTAAAACAACACTGTTTCACCGATGTTGACATCCTGGTAACCGGTGGAGATGATCCAATCTCCTTCTTTCAGGCCGGATTTAATTTCAACATATCCGTTATAATTCTGTCCCTGCTGGATCAAAACCTTTTTTACCATGGCTTCCTCGTCCTTACCAGTCTTCTCCGCAATCAGCACATAGTCTCCGTCCTCAGCCGTCTGGATAAAGTTGACCGGAATGGTGATGGCCTTTGGATTTTGGTAGTCCACGATTTTCATCACAGCAATCTGGTTGGCCCGGTAGTCGCCCTGCCCCAGAGCACACTCAATGGTAAAGGTCCTGTTGGCCTGGTTGATGCTCTTGCTGACATAGGTCACACGTGTGGTGATCTCTTTGTTGAGGTCCGGAAAGAAAACTTGTACCATATCTCCTTGCTTCACCTTAGCGGCATAGGCTTCAGTGACTGCTCCGATGATCTTAAGCTCACTCAGATTGAGAATGGTACACAGAGGCACGCCTGGCGCAATAGCCTGGCCTTCCTTGAGCATGACATTGTCAACCGTACCTGAGGTAGGCGCATAAACCTTGGTCATCGCAATATTCTCGTTGAGTGTAGCAATAGCTCGCTCAAGAGACTCCTTGTTATTCTTGGCCTGGATATATTGCACTTCAGAACCTATATTCTGGTCCCAAAGGGATTTCTGCCGCTCATAGAGGTCATTGGCTAAAGCCAGCTTTCCTTGAAGCTCTTCCAGATTCTTTTGCATAACAGCATCCTCCAATTCGGCAATCAATTGACCACTCTTTACATAATCCCCGTTTTCAACACGAATCTTCTTGAGTGCACCTGGTACTTTTGAGGTAGCGGCAACACTTTCAGAGGCGTCCACCCTTCCTTGTAAGTCGATATAATGATAAAAGGGGCTGGCACTGATTTCTTTTAGTCCGACCGTTCGTAATTTACGTTCGATCAGGCCTTGCGCTTCCAGTTGTTTTTCCAACTCCGCAATCTGACCATCGAGTGCCGCCTTTTGTTCCTTCAGTGTTGCAAGTTGTGCGACAGGATCTTCTGTGGTGGTCTTGGATCCACAAGAAGCAAGTACGATGATCAGAATCAATCCCGATATATAGCTTATGGCCTGGAATTTTTTCATGGGAATAGTAGGTATGATATAATGTGGTTAAATGAAATAAGTCTGTTTATTGGTTTTGACCCAAGGCCTTTTTAAAGGCTACAAGGGATTTGAGGTAGTCAAATCTTGCATTGACCAGGTTGGCCTGGGATTGATATAATCCATATTGAGCCTGGGTGACTTCAAAACTGGATCCTACTCCTTGCTTGAACTTAGTCTCTGAAGCATCAAAAATGCGTTGAGCGAGATCAAGGTTGCGCACCTGGTCCTCCATCTTTTGCCTGGTGCTGAAATAATCTTTACGAGCCGTCTCTATTTCCAGGTCGTAAGCCTGGGTCAACTGCCTTTTATTTTCTTCCACCTTCATCCCCTGGATAATCGAGCGCTCTTCTTTCGACCGGCGATATCCTCCATCATAGATCGGCATAGACATCTGCACGCCCATAATAGCTGAAGGAATCCAATACAGAGTCTCATTGCCCTGGTAGGTCGGATCATAAGAGGCAAAAAACGACACGACTGGCCACCATCCTCTGTGATAGGCATTGGTTTGCAGTTCATTGAGCTCCCTGGCTTTAAGGACTGCCCGGTAATCCGGACGGTTCATATAGTTCAGCTGGTCTTCCGGATTGATATCTCCGTAACGGGCTAGTAATTTGTCAACATCATCCTGAAGCGTGATGGAGTCCGTCACGGGCATATTCATAGTAAACTTGAGATAGTCAATCGCCTTGTCTCTTTGTCTGGCAAGGGCATCCCGATCGGTTCTGAAACCGGCAAGCGCGTATTCAAGTCGATCAACATCCAACTGTTCCACAAATCCGGCCTTGTAGTTGGCGCTGGTCTCGAAAACCAGTTTTTCCTGGTTGATAATATTTTTCTCGAGGATCTTGACCCCTTCGGCAGCGACCAGAGCAGGCACATAGGCATCGGTCACGCGATTGCGTACTTTCTCTATGACGCCTTCAAACTGGATATCTACGTAATCTTTATACATCCGGGCTCCTTTGATGGTGGCCAGGTAACTGTTGTTAAAAATCAGTTGACTGAACCCTACGCTTGCCCCAACGTGATTGCGTAACGCAAAGGTGATTTCATCTCCGGGCTCTCCAAAACCAAGAGCTTCGGTCGGAATAGAGGGTTGATCAATATAATGGTTGTAACTGGCTCCCAGGGTGAACTGAGGCAAACCGACAGCAGCATTTTCTTTGATCTGCCATTGAGCATCTTTCTTGTTGTACTCGGCGACCCGGACTTCGGTATGGTTGGCTAAAGCATACTCCATACAATCAGACAGGGACATCACCTTTTGTCCATGCACCATTTCGGTGAAGACAAAGGAGAATAGTATCCATGTGGTTATTCTGAACATATCAGGCGATTTTCTTTTTTAAAACGTCAAGTCCTTTTGCGGAAACGATTCCGTGCAAATAGTGCATCATGTATTCCCGAAAAAGCAAAAGACGGGACGTAGTGCTGTCGGGAAACAGGTCTGTATCAAACATGCTGAAAGCTGTGGCCAGGTGCAACTTGGCAATAATTTCAATATCAAAATCTTCACGATACAGTCCTTCCCGTCGACCTCGTACGAGGTTTTCACGGATCACCTTGAAGACAAATTCGTATTGAAAGCCACGAATCAGCAGCCAGGCTTCCCGATGATATTTCTGGAGGTCATTGATGATGTTCGTCTTCATCTGAGCCAATTCATGCGTGTTGGCATCCAGGATGATAAATATCTCTTCGATGGCATTTTGTGCCACCGAGGAGAGTTGCAGACATTTTGTGGTTTCCCTGGAGATATGGTTCTCCAGCACTTTGACGACCAACTCATCCTTACTTTGTACCATCTGATACAAAGTCTTTTTTGAGATGCCCAGATCGGCAGCAACATCGTCCATGGTGATACTCTTGATCCCAAAACGGAGGAAGAGGTTCTCAACCCGGTTAATCCACTGTTGTTCTTGCGCGGAAGTTGTCATGAATGAGGGTGTAAACATAAGAAACTTTTATTGGTTCAAAAGTTTTCTACGTTTCTTGATAAACCCTCAAAATTATCCGATGAAATGCAGCATTTAAGGTATTAAAAGCCTTGCTTTCCTGGAAGTGCCTACTGATTACGGGACAATTCGCTTCCGGTTTGCTTTTCGCTCCCCTTGTATTTTCTTATCCTTGAGCCGATCTTCAATGGATTGATGGCTGGGTGAAGTCTTGACACGTTTTGCTTTGACTGTCAAAGCTTTAACCAGTAAAGCTTGCAATCGGATGATAGTATCCTCTTTATTGGCCCCCTGTGACCTAAACTTCTGAGAGGCAATACCCAGGATACCCTCCGCATTGATTCGGCTCGCAAGTTTTTTCGAGATCAAATCCTTCTCCTCCTCTGTCAATCCTTGCGATGCTGAAATGGCTAATAGTACCTCTACCCTGGACTCTGTCTTATTGACATGCTGCCCACCTGGACCGGCACTACGGCTGGTACGGAACTCCAGTTCTTGCAAGATGACCTGCCAATTCAAATGGTATGCATGTTAAGTCGGATTATACTTCTGGTTTCTTTCGTGCAGCTTTTAGCGCTGATTCTATATGCTTATTCTTGAGCCGGGTTTCATTTCCGCTGGATGGCCGGGCTGTGGGAACACGCTTTTTGACCGGCTTAAACAATTCAGTCAACATGTCCTGGAATCGTTCCGTGACATATTTGCGGTTGGCAGATTGTGAACGGTCGCGGGCGGCATTCAGGGCCAGCACTCCTCGTTTATTAATGATGTGATCAAATTTAGAAATCATGAGCGCCTTTTCTTCCGGGGTCAGGCCTTTTGATTTATGGATGTCAAACTGCAGTTTGACGCGGGTTTCCATCTTGTAGATATGTTGGTCACCGGTGCCGGTTGGACGGCTAAAACTGTATTTGACTTCCCTCCCGATTACATTCCAATCCATGATAAAGGTGTTTATGGTTAGAAGATCAATTATACTACTACAAAGGTAGAGGCAGAATGTATGCGGGTCAAGTTTTATCTTTCAAAATCAGTGTGTAAACTGAATGAAGGATGTAATTATTTTTAAAAAATTGGACAAGTAACAGGATCGCCGTATCTTAAGGAGGTCAATCACTCCATTTCGGGCATACGTTCATTTGATCATTTATAAATTCTCATGTCATGCTTACCGTTAAAAAATTACTCGCAGGTAAAGAATCCAATCCCGTGTATGCGCTGGGCCCCGAAAATTCTGTCATTGAAGCACTCGAACTCATGGCCAAAGCCAACATTGGCGCCCTGATGGTGATGGAAGGAGATCGGCTTGTGGGTATTTTTTCTGAAAGAGACTATGCCCGCAAGGGCATTATTCAGGGTCGCAAGGCGAAATCCACTCCTCTGCATGAAGTCATGATTCACAATGTCCATACGGTCACACCGGACATGAATATTGAGGATTGCATGAAGCTGTTCACGGACAAATTTATCCGTCACCTCCCGGTTGTTGAAAACGGCAAGGTGCTCGGCATGCTGAGCATAGGCGACATCGTCAGCAGTATCATCAAAGAGCAGACCGAACGAATCGAGCATCTCGAAAAATACATCACCGGCAGTTGATCGACTGACCAATATTCATGCACTGCAGATATATTCTGGTGACTATATTTGGGATTGTCACCCCAACATTTCGATAGAATATGTCAGCAGTCCTCATTTTTGTTTTTCTGATCGGATACCTCCTGATCGCTATTGAGCATTCCATCAAGGTAGATAAAGCCGCCGCTGCGTTGATCACGGGTGTATTGTGCTGGATCACGCTCGTCTTTGGAGTGGCTGACATGCCAGATGCGGTCAGTCTGATGACAACGTCTACGCATGGAGATCATCAGGTCAATGTGCTATTGGCCGAACATATAGGGAAGATCGCAGAGATCCTTTTCTTTTTGCTGGCGGCTATGACCATTGTCGAAGTCGTTGACGCTCATGATGGATTCCGGATTATTACTGAGCGTATTACTACCGCTCATCCCGTCAAATTGCTTTGGATCCTCAGTTGGGTCACGTTTTTCCTCTCCGCCGTGCTGGATAACCTGACTACAGCCATTGTCATCTGCGCATTGCTACGCAGAATCATCCCCGAGCAAGAAAAGAAATGGTTGTATGGCGGGTTTGCCATTATTGCTGCCAATGCGGGAGGCGCATGGTCTCCAATCGGAGATGTCACCACGATCATGCTTTGGATCGGGGGCCAGGTCACCACATTCAATATCATCAAATCCACATTCCTCGCTTCATTCGCTTCCTTGTTGGTGCCCTTACTCTTTCTAACTTTTCGAATGCAAAAACGCAAATCTTTGCAGGAAACGCCCGAAATGCAGCCGCCTGATGACCCTCATTCAGCCAGCAGAGCTGAACAAAACATAGTATTTTTTCTTGGGGTGATTGCGCTTCTGTGGGTGCCTTTTTTCAAGACCTACACGCATATGCCACCCTACATGGGAATCCTGCTATCCCTCGGAATTCTTTGGGTAGCTACGGAACTGATCCATCGAAGTAAACATCCAGATGTAAAAAGTAAGTTTTCCGTCTCCAAAATCTTACAACGCATTGATACGCCAAGCATACTCTTCTTCCTGGGTATTTTACTGGCAGTGACTGCTCTTGAATCCTCTGGTCACCTGAAAGTGATGGCGGACACCATCAACCAGGTGTCAGACAATATCTACCTGATCAATTCCCTGATTGGGGTAATTTCATCCATCGTGGACAATGTTCCTCTGGTGGCCGCTTGTATGGGCATGTATGACTTCACTGTCTTTCCCCCGGACCATGATTTCTGGGAATTATTGGCGTATTGTGCAGGAACAGGCGGAAGCATCCTGATCATTGGATCGGCAGCAGGTGTGGCTACTATGGGGCTGCTGAAAATCGATTTTGTTTGGTATCTGAAAAAGATATCCTTCTATGCGCTGGCTGGATATTTTGCCGGTATCGGCATATATTATATTCAACATCACCTTTGAGTGATGCTGTTGGACAACTCAGATTAAATCCAACAGGCTCGTCTGAGGTTTCCTTGCTTTCTCATAATGCGAGAGATCGTATTCAAATCTTGAAACATCGGGCAGGTGACGCTTCAGCGCGAGTTGAAATTGGGCGGCTATCATTTCGGCGTATTTGCCTTCCCCTTTCATGCGTATTCCCGGCCGGCTATCGTTGAGCTGCCCGCCATGGATATCCATGATCCGGTTGAGAATTCGGTCCGCCCGGTCTTTGTATTTCTTCTTCACCCAATCAATGAAGATCGGACCTACATCGCCATTGAGCCGTACAGTGATATAGCCTGCATTTCTAGCTCCGACTGAGGCTACCGCTCCCATCAAATCCATGATCTCATGATCATTGAGTCCGGGGATGATGGGCGCTAGCATCGCGTGAACATGAATGCCGGCCTCAGATAATTCTTTGATCACCTGCAACCTTCTGGAAATGGTAGCCGTTCTGGGCTCAAGTTGTCTGCGCAATTCATCATCCAACGTATTGATGGACACAGCCACGCTAACCAGTTGCTTTTGAGCCATCCGGCTGATGATATCAATATCCCTCAAAATCAAAGCACTTTTCGTAATGATCCCAACCGGATGCTGAAACCGCTCCAACACTTCTAAGAGTTGACGAGTCAACTTCATCCTGGCCTCTATAGGTTGATAGCAATCTGTATTACCGGACAACATAATAGGTGCAGGAATCCATTTTGGGGAAGCCAGTTTTTTGGCGAGCAACTGTGGGGCATCGCGCTTGATGAGAATGCGGGATTCAAAATCCAGCCCTGCACTGTATCCCCAATAAGGATGGGTGTTACGGGCATAGCAATAGACGCAACCGTGCTCGCAGCCCTGATAAGGATTCATGGAGTATTCAAGGCCAATATCCTGGCTTTCCACCTTATTGATGATGGTTTTAGGATGGGTCTCCAGATATTCCGTTTTAATTTCTGTTGGTGGGGCTGAAAAATTAAGATCCCTATGCCTGGCTGGTCTGTGTTTAGCGAAGGGATTGTCGGTGTTGATTTGAGCGCCTCTGCCTTTCATAATATAATTTTGACTCTAATATAGTCATATTTTGACTAATTATTCGTCTTTTTTATTTTTTCACCAAAAATAAAATTTCGATTTCCTGGTAGTATGAAGAACTTTGTGCATCCTTTCCATTTAAGCACCCCTTCGGTCATTTGACGAGCCCATACAGATAAATACCCTTAGTAATTGCGTATATTTGATACTAAGGCTTCCCTCTGGTCACCACCATTACGCAGCATGTACCCAAATCATTACATCCTTCGTTGGACCACAGGAGTTATGGCATTCCTCTGCATTCAAATAGGAACAAGTCAAAACCTGGTCATGAATCCAGGTTTTGAAGATATCTCGACTTGTCCGACCAACTACGAAGGGATCTGCGATATGTACGCTGATTTCTGGTCATGCGCGTCGCTGGGCACCTGCGACCTTTTCAACCCTTGCGGAAATCCTTCGATGGTTGGTGTTCCTGATAATGCACAGGGCACTCAGCTGCCCCATTCCGGATACGGATATGCCGGATTCTTGTGCAACTGGCCTACTATCGATGAATATCGTGAATACCTGACCATTCAATTGTCGCAACCATTGGTCGCAGGGACCTGGTATCAGGTGTCCTATTATCTGAGCCTCGCTGAAATGGCTTGTGGCATAGAGGAGGTAGGAGTCTATTTTTCAACAACGCCGGTCTATGCCAACAACTGGACCTATATGAATCTGAATCCCCAGGTGGAATCCCATTTCGGCTTTATCGATGAACAGGAAGGCTGGCAGTATGTCGGTGGCTGCTTTCTGGCAGAAGGAGGAGAGCAATACATGTTGATTGGCAATTTTCATCCTGATGCAGACACCCCCATGGATCCGGATTGTTTTGACGGACCGTACACCTATTATTACATCGATGATGTCGCGGTGGTTGAAGGGTATCCGGATGATGAAATCGATTTCGATCTCGGTGGACCGATAACGGAATGTTTCAGTTACGAAATCGATCCTGGAGAAGATGGTCCGTTATTTATCTGGAGTGACGGGTCTAATGCCCCTACCCTGACTGTTGTGGAATCAGGTGTTTATACCGTGACGGTCTCCGATGGTTGCAACGAACAAATCGACTCCGTGGAGGTCACCATCAATGGCAATTTTCCTCCTATTGATCTTGGCGTGAATGTCGTAACGCTATGCCAAGGGGATGAATATCCCATTGAACTGAATCCAGAATATGCAGAATACACCTGGAATGATGGGAGCCATGCCACGGAATATACCATCACGACTACCGGAACCTACAGCGTGACACTGGACGATGGTTGCGCAACAAGTACAGATTTGGTGACGGTCAATGTGATCGACCCACCGCCTGACCTGGACCTGGGAGATGACACCTCCCTTTGCACCGGTGATGAAATTACTTTTGATTTTGACCCAGATGCAGGCGATTACCTTTGGCAGGACGGGAGTACTTCCGCATCGATTACTATTTATTCAGCAGGAACCTATGCACTTACCATCAGCAATCCATGCGGCCTCACTTCCGATGCCATCACTTTAATTGAACAACAGGTTCCTGAAATAGATCTCGGCCCAGATCAACAAACACTCTGCGAAGGGGAAGCAATTGTTTTTAACATCGATCCGGACGCAGGAGAAATTTATTGGCAAGATGGTGATACCGATCCACATTACGAGATCACCCATCCAGGTATTTATACTGTTGAAATTACCAATGACTGCGGTTTCGCATCAGATCACATTGAAGTCTCCGTATGGCCTTCTCCAATTGTTGAATTGGGACCGGACACTGTTTTGTGTCCTGGCCAATCCTATATCCTTACCACGCCTGTATCACCAGGATCATATGAATGGCAGGATCACTCCAGTGCAGACACTTTCCTGGTCACCCATCCAGGAGAATACACCCTCGCTATTTCCAACATTTGCGGTACAGCTTTCGATAGTGTAGATATTCAATATCAAACTCCGATCCCCCCCATACATCTTGGTGCTGACTTTTCGCTATGTCCCGGTGAGCAGGCTGTACTATATGCACAAACTCCCAATGCTCAATGGCAATGGCAGGATGGAAGCATCGCGGATTCCATGGTGGTTACAGGTCCTGGTATTTATTACCTGACAGCCTTTACGACCTGTGACCAACAAAGTGACACGGTTGTTGTGGATATTAATCTTCTACCTCCAGCCCTGGATTTACCAGTACAAATCGTACTTTGCCAGGGCCAGACTGATACCCTGGAAACGCAAGTCAGCGGAGTCAATTATCTGTGGAATGACCAGTCCACCAGTGCTGTGTTGCCAGTGAGTGTCCCCGGGATCTATAGCGTAACTATATCCAACAACTGCGGTTCAGATCAGGACAGCGTAGAAGTGATAGATGGTGGCCCCGCTCCTGATGTTGATCTTGGAATCGACACCACGATTTGTCCAGGAGATCAATTCACTTTGAACCCTGGCTCTTCCGACGTTACCTCATGGTTATGGTCTGACGGATCAACCCTCAATCATCTATTCATTTCCGCTCCTGGTCAGGTTATCGTCCAGGCAAGTAATGATTGCGGATTGGCCACTGATACCCTTAATATCACTTTGCTTGCAGGCATACCTCCTCTGGATCTTGGTTCTGACACGGCATTGTGTGCGGGAGAGACCCTTGTATTATCCATATCGATACCTGACATTAGTATTGAATGGTCTGATGGTTCAGACGGAACCAACTATCTCGTGTCTGCCCCCGGTACGTTTTATGCAACTATCGAAAATACATGCGGTCAAAATGCGGATACGATACTTGTACAAAGCTCACCTGCGATTCCATTGCTTGATCTTGGCCCAGATCAAATGCTGTGTCCTGGTGAGGTCATTGAAATTGATCCAGGCATCTCAGGTGTGAGATATGAATGGCAAGATGGATCTACCGATTCAACCTTCACGACAACACAACAAGGAACTGTAATCTTGTCTATTCATACTATCTGTGGAACGGCCACAGATACATTGCAAATAATTGAAAACACCACAGGTCCGCAACTTTCTCTGGGTCCTGACATCCATGCTTGTGAGGGCGAGTCCGTTACGGTTCATCCCGGTCTGCTCGGGGTCCAATTTCTATGGCAGGATGGCTCCACAGGAGTTGATTTCACCGCAACAGAGTCGACTACAGTCATCCTCCAGGTGAGCAACAATTGCGGTGTAGCAAAAGACACAATGCAGATCACAATTAATGGAACAGCACCATCGCCTGATCTTGGACCTGATACCTTGCTTTGTGACGGGGCGACCCTTCTTCTGGCCAGTCAGGCAGATGGGTTGACGGATATCCTTTGGCAGGATGGAACAGATGGCCTGAATTTTCTCGTGACCGCACCAGGAATATATACAATTGAAGAGTCCAATCCATGTGGTTCGGGATCAGATACAATAAACATCAGTTACCTGGTCAAGCCACTGCCGTTTAACCTCGGCCCGGACACTATCCTTTGTCCGGGAGAAGAGCTCCTGCTTATAGCCCCTGTGACAACCAATATGATTATGTGGCAAGATGGATCGATTGGACCAACGTATTCCGCCTTTGAAAGTGGAACGTATTCGCTTACCATTAGCAATATGTGCGGGCAACAAACCGATAGTCTGCGACTTACCATGGACGATACGCAGCCTGAAATAGACGATACCCATTCCATACCCTGGTGTCCTGGCCAGGAAGTCTCACTGGATGTGTCGCAATCCTTTCCAGCAACGTACTTGTGGGATAATGGATCGGATGAGCCCGTATTGGTAGTGCATGAAGCCGGCACATACAGCGTGGACGTATTCACACCTTGTCATACCACTAATGGTCATTTTGTCATCAGTCCTTCTGAGGAATGTTTCACCAGCAGTGAAATCTACATCCCTAATGTATTTTCTCCCAACGGAGATCAGATCAATGATGTCTTTACCCTGACTGTTGGAGACCAAGTCCAGGTGCTCAGTGCAACCTGCCAGATTTTTGACCGTTGGGGAAACCAGGTTTTTCTTAGTCATGCATTTCCATTTGAATGGGATGGTAGTGCTCATGGGATCATGATGCAGCCGGGGGTATTCACTTACATAATCGGGCTCCTGTATACCTCAGGAAGCACCACAAGCACTACCACGTTTAACGGAGATCTTACGTTAATCCGGTAACGGTATCGGCCAAAATACGGGGCTGATATACAGCATTTCGATTTTCCAAAGGGGAGCATGTCTTCACCTAAATATTGAAATAAATAGTAATAACTAATTGACTTACAATACTATAGGATCAATAAATGAACTCAATTTGAAATTGGGTCAAATACGGTAACTTTAACATTTTACTCCCGGATGACAGATAGCTAGACCATAACGATCTGCAGATTTCGTTCCGGGGGAGTGGATTCAATAGCCTCAGATGTCAATATTTATTGGCTTTCGGGGCAGCGTTTAGCCTGAAAAAGTATCATTATCTAATAGTAATCGTATCATATTTTTTGGAGGAGCAGGAACTCATACAGCGATGCAGAGCGAATGAAAGGATCGCGCAACGGAAGTTGTATGATCGTTTTGCGCCTTTGCTGATGGGGATTTGCCGGCGGTATGCGGGTCCACAATACGCAGAGGATGTGATGCAGGATAGTTTTGTGCGGGTCTTTCAATACCTCGCTCAATATAGAAATGAAGGATCTTTCGAAGGATGGATCCGAAGGGTATGTGTTAACACGTGTATCCGGCACCTTGAAAAAGCCAAAAGATTGACGGTGGATTATTACGGAGAGGGATTACCTGATCACGCTGTAGCTCCGGATGTCATCAGCACCATGAGTGCTAATGAACTCCTGAGCCTGATCGATAAAATTCCGGATGGATACAAGACCGTATTCAACCTCAGTGTTATTGAAGGGTATCAACATAAAGAAATCGCTGACATGCTCGGCATTGAAGAAAGCAGTTCGAGATCTCAGCTCACCAAAGCAAGAAAATATATCCAGCGTTCACTGGAAGCTACTCAAAAAGTAGAATTATGAAAGAAGATCAAATATTCCGGGACAAACTATACCACCACAGACCTCCTGTCAGGGAAGGCCTGTGGGAGGCTATAGAAGCCCAACTCCCACCCAAAAAGGAAGAGCGCATCTTCCCCGTCTTTTGGTTTACCCTTTTTGCCGCTACCCTTTTAGGTGGTGCTCTTATGATCGGTGTGTTTACCAACCACACCATCCCGGATGCCACGCCAAAAGAAAAGGAACTAATCGCTAATCCATCCGTTTCATCCCACCAGGACACACCATCATCCACAACACTTAATGAATCCACTGCGTCCTCTGCTTCCAACTCCTCCGAATCCATAACAGCATCTTCGTTGGACGCAGCATCTGCTCCAAAATCTTCTTCCATCGCTAATCAACATTCAACCTCTGTTAACCCAACGCTACGAAATAAAAATCTTCCTGGTTCGACAAGTGCGCCTACTACTTCCACGTCTAAAAATATAACTCTTAATACATCCCGGCAGCCTGTGTCAAACGCTGCTGCCAAACAGGAAGCTTCAGCATCTCTTGCTGTGTCCGCTTCTACATCTTTGGGGCCTGTCAGTGTTAAGAAGCAGTATGTAACTTCATTTATACCCACACTCGAGTCCGGGCTGTCAGAAGATGAACTTTCGGAATTGTCGATGTCCTCCCTGAGTCCGGATCCAAACTGTTATAAATTCGGCAGTATCGGCAGTGATTTCGCTTTTACGGCTGATGTATTTGCAGGCCCGGGATATAGTCCAAAGACTTTTGAAGAAAACAGCAGCGAATCTTCCGTCTATGCAGATGCACGGAAAGGAACAGAATCCAATCAGTATGCCTGGTCCGCAGGGGCCCGTCTCAACTTACATCATCGAAGTGGGTTTGCAGCCCGTCTGGGCCTGACCTACTCCCAGGCAGGAGATATCTTTGACTATACCGACTCTCTGGCAACCCAGTCGACCACACGGATTGATTCCTTTTTTGCCGCAGACGGTACATTTCTATATGCAGAAACCAGCCAGGTCCTGGTGCTCGGGACCCTCATCAAGAAGATCCACAATACCTATCGGAACCTGGACATCCCCCTGATTATCGGATACGAAATGCCAATGGGCAGAACCACTGTGATGGCCAATGCGGGAGCTGTATTTAACCTGACCAGCAGCCATGAAGGCGAAATCCTTGACCCGATGCTGCACCCCAGATCCATCACAGAAGGGGATGCCGGTTACATCGATGTGTATAAAACCAGCCTGGGCATCGGAATTTATTTAGGTGCCGGAGTCCTTTTTCCAATGACCGATCACCTTTCCGGACTGATCGAACCCAGCTTCCTTTATCGTCTTAAACCAGTGACGCTCAGCTCCTATCCATTGCAGGAACACCGCCACATGGCCAGTCTTAACCTTGGCCTCCGTTATCATTTCAACTAATCCCAGGCCCTCTTTCACCATTTCAAGCAGCGAAACCGATATGAATCGTCTCTATACAGTAAATAACAGAGTAATGGGCAAGTGCTTTATTGCCATAGGAATGTTGGTCATCATGATGTCGTGTGGCAAGGACATCGACCAGTTTATTCCCAGGGCAAGCCAGGCCAGCATCGGGGATATCTCCCGATTGATGACCAGGTTACAAACGGACATAGCAGGAGATGTCATCACCGCCGTCTCCTGCCCTTGTTCGGGCGACAAAATCTTCCAGGTCGATAAAGATGTAGTACTAGTGATTCCGCCTGACTTTGTGGACCTGAATACATATCCTTGTTCCAACGGATCTTTTGACATTACCATCACCACTTGCGACTCTAAAGGAGAAATCCTTATCGCCGGTCTCCCAACCCTTTCAGAAAACACGCTATTGGAATCCAGAATTGAACTCAACCTCGTGATTTCTGATGGTGATCATCCGGTGAAACTGGCGCACGGCAAACAAATCCGTATCCTGGTCAATGATCCCGATCCCCGCGAACGTATGGAATTGTTCTATGGTGAAAACGGAGAATGGATCCAGGCCGATCAAAATCCAAACACCTGGGATAATGTTTCTAATAGCGAATGGTGGTTCCAGCAAGACAGCGAAATCATAACTGGTTTTGGCTATGAGTGTTTCAGTGATAGTATGGACTGGATCAACGTGGATGTATTTTTCAGTATTCCAGAACAACAGCGAACCCCGGTGACCGTGAAACTACCGGATGAATTTACCAACAAGAACACCCTGGTCTTCATGGTCTTTGATGACTACAAAAGCATCCTGGCCATGGATAGCGATTCGGAAAGCAAAGTATTCTATGAAGGACATGGTGCCACGCCTGTTGGCTTTCGGGTGACCTTTGTAGTGTTGTCAGAAATGGGCGAAGACTGCTATATGTTCGATGCCAAAAGCACCACCATCACCCCGGGACATATCGAAGAATTAGAACCAAGGAAAACCCCATACAGCGAAATCCAAAAATTTCTGGATCACCTATAAGGTCCATTAAGATCAATCCTTTTTTCGCCAACAACAAAAGCCTTGCAACCGTGCAAGGCTTTTTTATTGATTAAGACTTTAGCGGGATCGTATTACAGGGCTTCGGCCTTCATCTGGGCTGAGCGCATAGCCTTCTTTCTTTCTTCCTCATCCAATATCGACTTGCGCATACGAATACTCGTTGGCGTCACCTCGATACACTCATCAGCCTGGATATACTCCATACATTCTTCAAGGGTCATCTGTCGCTTAGGAGCGATGTTAGTGGCGGCATCACTTCCGCTAGCCCGCATATTGGTCAGCTTCTTTCCTTCCGTAATATTGACGACAATATCTCCCGGGCGATTGTTTTCACCAATGATCATGCCTTTATAGACATCCTCACCCGGATCCACAAAGAAGAACCCACGATCCTGCAATTTGTCAATAGAGTACCCTGTGGTGGAACCCGGATCCTTGGCTAGAAGTACTCCATTCGTGCGGGCCGGGATAACTCCCTTCCAGGGCTTATATTCCGTAAAGCGATGGCTCATTACAGCCTCGCCTGCCGTTTGGGTAAGCATCGTAGAACGAAGGCCGATAAGTCCACGAGAAGGAATATCAAATTCAAGGTGCTGATAATCACCCTTGGCCTCCATCACATGCAATTCACCTTTACGACGGGTCACCAGATCAATGGCACGTGATGAAAACTCCGTAGGCACATCAATAACCAGGTTTTCGTAAGGTTCGCACTTTACACCATCAATATTCTTAATGATAACCTGTGGTTGTCCCACGGTGAGTTCGTAACCTTCACGGCGCATGGTCTCTATGAGAATCCCCAGATGCAGGATACCTCGGCCATAGACCAAAAAACTATCCGCGCTATCTGTCTCCTCCACTTTCATGGCGAGATTCTTTTCTGTTTCTTTCCAAAGGCGATCACGAAGATGTCTGGACGTCACAAACTTACCTTCTTTACCAAAGAACGGGGAGTTGTTGATCCCGAACGTCATGCTCATGGTTGGCTCGTCAACCGCGATGAATGGAAGTCCCTCCGGTGCTTCAAAATCGGCGATCGTTTCTCCAATTCTGAAATCTTCAAGTCCGACTACCGCACAAAGGTCACCCGCACTGACTTCCTGCACTTTCTTCCGGCCCATGCCTTCGAAAATGTACAATTCCTTGACGCGACTGCGTTTGATTTGCCCATCCGCCTGAACGATACTGATAGGTTGGTTTTCTTTGATAGAACCACGATTCACCTTTCCGATGGCAATCCGTCCCTGGTATGATGAAAAGTCGAGGGACGTGATCTGCATCTGCAGCGTACCTTCATGAGCAACCGGTGGTGGCACCAGTCTCAATATTCCATCCAGCAAGGGGGTGATATCAGCACATTCTTCGAGAGAATCATTAAACCAGCCATGCTTCCCAGAACCATAATAGGTGCTGAAATCCAATTGTTCTTCAGTAGCATCCAGGCTAAAGAAAAGGTCAAAAACATCATTGTGGATGTCCATGGGCCTGCAATTGGGTTTGTCGACTTTATTGATGACCACAATAGGTTTGAGATGCAGTTGCAGCGCTTTTTGGAGCACAAAACGGGTTTGGGGCATGGGGCCTTCAAAAGCATCAACAAGCAAAAGTACGCCATCCGCCATCCTAAGCACACGTTCAACTTCTCCGCCAAAATCAGAGTGGCCCGGGGTGTCAATTACATTGATACGGACCCCTTTATAGTTGACGGCCGCATTTTTAGAAAAAATGGTAATGCCACGTTCCCGCTCCAGGTCGTTGGAGTCCATGATGAGCTCGCCGGTCTCCTGATGATCCTTAAAAACCTTGGTGGCTTGCAGGATCTTATCCACCAGGGTGGTCTTCCCGTGGTCAACGTGAGCGATGATGGCGATATTCCGGATATTCTCGTTAATCTGTGACATACGATAGCTTAGATTTTCAAAAGCGGGTGCAAAGGTAACCATATATTATTGAAAAACAGCATTTCAGCCTTCTGAACACCTTGGCCCAAAAGGCAGAGGGCATCCCGGAATAACCGGAATGCCCTCTTTAAAGTTCACCCGTGATGCATTTCTACGGCATCCTCCGGGCTGGATGTGAATGGTTTATTGGAATAAAATAAGTCTCCAGCGGTCGTGACAAGCCTCTTTGGAGAAACGACCAAAGGCATAATTGATTTCCATTTGTAACTGCGCAGCCGTAGCCAGGGTTTTCTTGGAAGGATCATCCAATTGGTCAACGACAATCGGATAGTTAGCGGCTTTACCGGTTTCATTGACCATGTCTGTAAATGCCCAATGCAGCCTGATCCCTAAATTGATGGTGAGTAACTCACTTCCTGCCAGGTAAGAACCAAAACCGAAAATACCTGAAGTGTAATTCTTTTCGAAATTTTCCGAAACATCGCCCACAACGGGGTTACCCGGGCCGGTGGTTTCCAATTCTACAGATTTAATACTGCTGGTCTTACCCCCGATCTCAATGTACGCTCCATTGCCTGAATATCTGAACAACAGAGCCATGTCATTATGCTTCCATTTAAATGAATTGTATGGATCATAATTTACGCCTCCGAGTTCATAATTAAAATCCTGATTAGAGGTAGCGGTCCCATACTCGAAGGAGAAACCGACATGATACCCGTAGTTAAATCCAAGGCGGCCGCCAAAAGCAGTACCTGTAGTAAGGGCATGCTTGTATGAACCATGGTCAAATACATTCTGGTCATACATGCCTGTGGCTCCCCACGCTCCTTTGGCGCCGATATCAAACCACCATTGGCTCTGAGCGTTACCGGCCAATATCAGAAAAAGTGAAATCGTAAATAAATGCTTCATCGTTTAGTATTTAGTTTGGTATAAAATCAAGTATCCTAATTCATGCCCCGTCGCTTCATCTCAGAAACAATCAGGCTAAGTTCCCTACTCATCTCCCCTGTCACGGCAGAGTTTTCCCTGGCACGGCGAATCAGGTATGGCAGCACATCCCGGACCGGTCCGTAAGGCACATATTTAGCCACATTAAATCCACCTTTGGCCAGGTTGAACGTGATATGATCGCTCATCCCCAGCAATTGACAGAAATTGAGGTGACGGTGATCCCGTGGCAATCCCCGGGCTACAATCAATTCAGCCTGTAGCCGGTTACTTTTTTCGTTGTGTGAAGCATTACAAAGCGCAATGGTCTCATAATGTTCAACACAGAAGCGAACGGCTTCATCATAATCCCTATCTGTATCTGCTTTGGTGTCCTGGATGGGAGACGGATAGTTGCGCGCCCGTGCGCGTTCACGCTCCTTTTCCATGTAAGCGCCTCTGACCAACTTGGCCCCGAGGATATAGCCCTTAGCACGGGCTTCTTCATAATCTGCTTTAAGACTAGCCAATTTGTCCTTGCGATACAATTGGTAGGTGTGGTACACAACCACCTTTTCTTTGTTGTACCGTTCCATCATTATTTTGACCAGCATGTCTATGGTATCCTGCATCCAGGTCTCCTCGGCATCAATAAACACAGCTACTCCTTGGTCCTGGGCGGTACGGCATAACTTATCTACTCTAGCCTGGGCACGATTAAATGCTTCCTGATCATCCTGGGATTGCAGCGGCCCGGTTTGGGCGCGTTCAAACAAATCCTTGTTGGCAAGCGCTGTCAGTTTGGAAGATATGACAGGAACTCCGGGATTAGTTGAGGCATATCGTATTGCTCTTAAATTTTCTTCCAGCGTGCGATCAAAATCTTCCTCTTTGGTTTTGGCCTCAGCCCCATAATCCAAAACGGACATGGTATGCAAATCCTGCAAATGTTGAATCGCTGCTGTGGAGTCTTCCAGGCTAATCCCGCCGCAAAACTGTCGGAATATCGTGGCGCGGACAATAGGATTGAACAGGGTGATACCTGAGGCATTGAGCCAAAGCCCAAAGGAGCCCCCTGTTCGGACAAGCCATGCTTTGTTCATCAGCCGAAAGAGCCATGAAGTGCGTCGAAGCTCTCCATTTGTTTTATGTGCAAAAGCAATCTCTGTATTGCTAAAATCGACCACAGGATGTTGTGGTTTTGCTTGAGTATCAGAACTTACCATACGATTTCCAAATTTCCCAGGCTTGATCGGCCTGGTTGTGCAGCATATCCAGCCCCCCTTTGGTCCGGGCCCCCATCTGCTGACAACGCCTCAAAAATAGTGTATTGGCCGGATTGTACACGAGGTCAAATGCCCAATGTTGAGGGCTAATCCATGCATAGGGAATTGAAGGGCAAGTATCTTCCGCCGGTGTCATTCCTAAAGGGGTCGTGTTAATAATCAGGGTATGGCTTTGGAAAAGCTGTTCAGTCAGGCTACTATAATCCAAATCCCCATGTCCTGAGGCAGACACTACTTTAAATTTAATACCCAGGGTCCTGAGCGCATATTGAACAGCTAATGAGGCACCTCCGGATCCCAGTATCAAAGCCCGGTCAGGCATGTCAGCCGGTCCTATCCAATTTTTTAAGGATTGCCTGAATCCAATGACATCAGTATTATATCCTTTCCAGGAATACTGCCCAGTCCGGACTAATGTGTTGACTGCTCCAATTTTCCATGCTGTTTCGTCAATGTCATTAATGTACCCAAGAATGGACTGTTTGTAAGGAATCGTCACATTCAGGCCAAACAGGTCGGAATGTAATAGTGCTCCTACTTCATCAATAGCTGCAATCGGAAAGGTCGAGTAGGTAAAACCGCTCAGTCCCAGAAGGCGAAATTTATCTGTAAACCAGGCCTGGGAAAAAGAATGGCCTAAAGGATAACCGATCAACCCAAATTTCATCCGTGTATCTGTTTCATGTGGCTTGCATCAGCGAAGACTGATTACTTTGTACTTCGTCTACCCAAAATCATCAGGGCAATCTCCAAAGGACACCGACATTGGCATTAAAACCAAAGCCCGGATAATTGACCCATCGTTCTCTTTTATTGCCTAATAGATTATTGAGTTCAAAAAACGCTCCCAGGGAAGGTGTGAAATAATAGTCTCCATGAATAGCCAGATCAATTAAAGGATCGAGTGTCAGTGATGTGCCTCCCGGTGTCCTGTATGGCAGTCCGTTTTCTCCATTGAACAGTAATGAAAAATGAAACTGATCATCATCACCAGCATAGGTTACCTGGCCATTCACACCCAACGAAGGGCGATGCCAGGGCTTATCTTCATGAGCCGGGTTATAAAACCGTTGGAAAACACTTGCCCGCACTACAACATGTCGAATCACCTCATACCGGATTGAGCCTTCCAGCCCGATATAATTACCATTATCGTATACCGGTACAAATTGCTCCTCCTCGTCTTCATCCTGCAGGAAAAAAGCCATGTTGGAAAACCGCGTATAATCAGCAGTCAACTGATAAGACAGCAAACCGGATCCACCCTTAAGTCCTGCATATAAACGACGGGACACCATATTGTTGACTTCGTCAAGCCGAGTGGTGATATAAGGATTGTAGTTGGATAGGAATTGAAAGTTGTTTTTCACTACTGCTCCTGTCCAACCGGCCAAAAGTGAAAACCCCGATGTGGAAGGCGTATACGTTAGATCTATTTCGGGGAGAATTTCATTATTATCCTTGTTCAGTAACACCGTCGCTCCGAGATTCACAGCCAGAGCGCCGGAGTGCCATTTAAAATAAGGTTCGATCAAAAGGTTATTGAGTGTATGATCTTCGCTATGCTTTAAGGTAGAGAGGTCTGCAAGGATCTTGATGCCTAGCGGAAACGCTGAAGACCCCAGACTACTGCCTGCTTCACCCCCGATCCGAAGGGCTTTCTCCCTCGAGCCCAGGTCATCTGAATCGGTCATATACTGCATAATCGCCTTGTATCTGAAACTGGTTTCGGGGGCATAGGCTTTTGACAATTCAAATCGGGCATCATAGCGATTGAATACCCGTCTGAGGGATTCCGGGTTAGAAGGAATGGGATCGGCCCCGTAGAAATATACCTTCTCCACTTGTCCATCGATATAGCCATCCAATTGTACATTATCATTGAGCATGTAGGTGCCGTCGATGCGACCTTGCGTTTCTGAAAACTTCTGTAATGGGATTTTCTTGTTGTTGGCATTCCAATGTCTCAGATCCAGTCCCCAATTGAAGGACTCATTCTGAACGTGATCATAGGATATCTTTCCCTGGAACGCATTGGGGCTGCCATAGCCTGCTTTGACATAAAACGGATAACAGGTCGGTTTTCGCTCCGGATTGATAGCGAGCGGCTTTATTTCAGGCGTCAGATATTCTATCGAAGGCGACGGTGCGATCAACTGGTAATCATAATGTCGGACATTGGAATCAACAGGAACCGGCAAAGGCACGATTCGTATTTTCTTTGTTTCTGTCAGCCGGACTTCAAAATCCTTTACGACTTCTATCTTTCCTGTAGGCAATTCATCCTGAGCCTGCAGGATGCCTGCGATACTTAAGATAAGGACACACCAAATGTTTCTCATATCGGATGATTAATCGTGTTTTGGATTAGGCTGCAATTCCAGGGTATCTCCACCCTGCGGCTTGATCCTGCTCTTTTGTTCTTCTGCCTTTTTGATCTTCTCCAGTCGGATATTGGCTTCGGCCATGATGGTTTCATCTCCGCTGAAATTTTCGGTGATCGCTTCAATGATGGCCCTTGCGTTGAGCAAGTCACCGGCATTAAATTGGATATCCGAAAGCAACATCAGCGACTTAGCCACCCAAATCGGGTATCCCACATTGGTCCGGGCAGACTCTTCAGCAAGTTTTGCCGCGATTTCATGATCACCCTTTTGCTCGTAGATAGAAGCAATTGTATACCTCGATTCAGCAGCAAGTTCGGTACTGTTGATGCGGATCACGGCATTACAGGCGGCAAGTGCTTTTTCCCAATCTCCTGCTTTATTAGCGGTCATGGCAGTATAGTAATAGGCCAGGGCTTTGACATCATCCGTGGCCTTTGGAAATGCAATAACTTTTTCAGCCAGGGCATAGACATCCTCTTTCTTGTTCAGTTTATAGGCGCATCGCAAGGCACCAAGACTTGCTTCGTACGCCTTGTCATCTGAATCCGCCAATGGAAGATAGCCCATGTAATGCTTGAAGGCTCTGTCCATATCCTGATCTTGGTTGTATGCAATCTTGGCAGCCTTAAACATTGACGTGGCATAGTACGCGCCGGGACCTTGATCCACGACGGTTTCATAGGCGACCAAAGCATCTTCATAGCGCTTCAGCAAGGTCAATGACTCCGCACGCAGGTATCTGGCTTTAACGGTGTAAAAACCATTGGGATAATCCGTCACATATTTCTGAAAGGCAGTAACTGCTTTTTCATATTGACCCAAAGCATAATAATTCTCTGCGGCAGTATACATGATCGAATCCTTTTCTGTGCCGGACACAGAGAACCCCGGCACACCTTCAGCAAAAGCAAAAAACTCATCCGGCTTCTCCAATTCATTGACGTAGATTTCCTGGATCGCGGCGATCGCTTCTTTAGAGCTTTCAGGATCAGGATGATATTGAAAGACGGATTTATAATACTTCAGCGAAGCTTCAAACTGATTGCTGTTGTAGGAGACCAAACCCAGGCGTAATAACGCAGGAATAAGCAACGGACTATTCTGGTCATAGTCTTTGACCAATTGTTCATAACTCTTGATTGCTTTGGCGGTCTGGCCTTCATCCTGATAGGTGTTGCCAGCCTGAAACAAAGCATCATCAGCCCACATTGATTTGGGATTTGTCCGAACCAGATCCTCCAAAAGCTTTATTTTTTCCATCGGCTGCTTCTGCAATCCCCGGATAACCGCTTTTTGAAACACGGCATAGTCACTACCCGGATATTTCTTCTGAATGGATTGGTCATAGTAAGCAAGCGCCTTGTCATATTGATTTCGCTTAAATGCACAGTCAGCGGCGCGCAGAATGACATCTGGATAGACCTGGCCTTTGATCATATCCTCCGCATCCTGTCCCACAGCCATTGCATCCAGCCCTTTGACGGATTCGTCAAACAACTTCTGGGCTTCCGTGTAATTGGCATTTCTCAGGTAATTATAGCCCTGGTTGTATTGTGCGATGGCCATGGACTGATTTGGTGGAAGTGCTTGATGGTTGGTCGCGGCAGAAAAATACTGGTTATACCATTTTATACTTTCATTGTAATTGCCATTGTAATGTGCGATCTCTCCTTTCCAGAAATAACACCGGGCTTCAATGCTTTTATCTGATGGTTGCTTGAGCGATTTATCCAGAAAAGTGAGTGCATCTACGGCTTTGCCTTCCTGCATGAGTTGCTCTGCCTTGTAAAGACAAACTTTCTGGTAAGCCCCTTTCAATGCAGGGGAAAGCGACTTCATGGCTTCCAGTTGTTCGATGGCCAGATTGTAGTCACTTGTATTGGTCAGAATACCCGCCATCGTAGTTTGCGCTTCCGCATATTCCGCACTGTTGGAGGGAATCGTCTGCAGGACGCGGATGGCTTCCATATCATCCCCCGCTTCGGCACTCAGACGACCGTAATGCAAGGTGGCTTCGATCGCAAGTTCAGGCACGTCCTCCATTTTGGACGCATTCATCAAACTATTACGGGCAGAGACTTTATCTCCGGTCCGCAGATAACATTGGCCCAGGTAATAATTGGCGTATTGGGACTTGACGCCAGGTTCATTGCGTATCTGGGCCAGCACCGGAATAGCATCTGCATAACGTCCGGTATGGTAATAACACATGCCTAACTGATAAAAGTCGTCGGTCCTCAATTTGGGCGATTGCTTTTCTACATATTCAAGATGGGGAATGGCCGCAGCATAATCACCGGTTTCAAAATACGCCTGACCGATCAACTGCCGGATTTCGGTCTTATTCAGCACTGAAGGATTGTTGATGGCCTGATTGCCGTACCCGATGACTTTCTGATAATCATGGGTGCTGAAATATATCTGTGTGATATAATACGGGATGTAATCTTTATAGAATGAAGAAGGCGCGACGCGCTCGAAACTTCGTACGGCCTCCTGGTAGTTTCCTTTGAAATACTGGGTCATCCCGTAGTAATAATTGGCCGGATAGTAATACTTATCCCGGTTATCTTTTCCCCGTTGAAACAGTTCGGCCGCACGATCAAAATCCTTTCGCACAAAAAGTACATAGCCCAGCTTGAATGATAATGCTGATCGATCCTCCGGGGTTAAGGCCTGGCCATCCACCATACTTAGATACTTGATCGCATTCTCATAATCGCGATTGGCATACGCATCTTCGCCGATCAGCAGGATCGCCTGCTCAGCAACAGGATCCGGTGATATCGCTTCTGAAAAAGCAAATATGCGGTTGATGATTCCGGGATTATCCATGTATAAGCCGGCTTTGAGGGCCAGGAGCTCAGCTTCAATGCGAAAGGGTTCGAATTCCGCTTCATGCCAGGTGGCTAGGTAACGGTCCGCAGAACGTATGCAACGTCCGTATAATCCCTCGTCATATTCCTTCAGGAGGTTAGTATAGTCTGCTGCTGCTTCCCTGTAAAGAACCGTTTGCTGCCCCGACAAGGGAGTGATGGAAAAGAGGACCCACCCGAATAACAATTTCAGAATTGTCCGGTGTGCCTGGAAGTAGTGACATGCAGATTCCTTGATCATAGCGGTTCGACCTTTTACCCTGGAATGGACAAGCCCCTCATCGGCGGGATGGGGGCCCCAAATCCGGGTACAACACCAAAATTATGAATAAGTTATAAATTATAATAAAAATTAATGTGAAATCGCTTTATTCCCTTGATAACGAATGGGTTTCACGGAATATTGGATCGCCAGCAGACACTGGTGGCTTTCCGGAGCGTAACGGTGGGATCGACTGACAATCAGAAGCTATACCCGAGTGAAGTGATAAAGTTGTAATCGTCCTGGGCTTCCCCATTCTCACCGGCCCTACTGTCGTAATTGTTGTAATACGTCAGGCTGATAAAAAGGTCTGTAATGACTTCATACTTGGCAGAGATATTATAGGAGAGCCTGAGTCGACCGAAATCGGAAAGGCTGGGATACACATCCATGCCGGTGGAAATATCAATTTTAGGGCTGCGGTACCTGTAGAGGTAATAATTAAAAGAAAACAAAGCTTCCAGGTTGACCGACTCGTTGGGGGGCTCTATCTGAAGTTCCTTATTGGCTAAAATACCGACCAGGGTATACAGTCGCATAGGAGTCGTTCGGATGACGTCATATCCCATGGCCGGACCCAACTGGAGACGGAGGTCAAGATTCAATTCGGTATTCTTCTGTGCATCAAACTGGAACCGGCTGAACCATTTGTGTTCAAAGTAGCGGGTAAGGTTGATCCCGATATCATGATTCTCCGCAAGTTCATCGCCATAGTCTGACAGTATACTGGTGACATCAAGGCGTGTGGAGTAATTGGTACTTCTATACGTGGCGTTGCCGATGATACTGTACTGAAAGACATCAATGGATTTGGTATAATTCAGTCCAATATCGATCGAGCCGTCAATTCGTTGGATAAAGCGTTGTTTGATCCTGCTGATCTGCACGATATCCCATAATGGCTTAGGTATGGTATCTGTTGCTGTAGCCACTTCTATGCTTCCGGCTGAGGACGATTTCAGCATGGAGCCATAGTACCGGTAGCCGGAATTGGTGCGAAACTCAAAATACTTATTGGAAATCATCGTGCCAATATCCTCATATTCGATATTGACCTTTTTCATGGCATCCGTACTCAGCAACAGGAGGCCCTTGTCAAAATTTTTTATCTCCCCGGTAAGCCGATCGCCATTCAGGAGATAGATGGTATCATTTTTCTGGGCATTAGCCAGGGAAGCCAGGCAAACCAATACCCAAACCCCTAATAACCGGTGTACAGAAGAAGAGAAAGGTCTTTGGATTGTTTTACCCATGCGTTCGCATCAGAAATTGACCATAAAGTTACTGTAAAGGATATTGCCGTTTCCTCCCACAGGATATGGTAATGAAAGTCCTCCGACAGGTATATTCGTCGCGTGAATAAATTCCATATTCCATCGGACCACATAGTTGTGCCATGGAAACCAATTTAAACCAATCCGGACATCATCCGGATCTCCATACTCGCCGTTGATCTTCGAATAGGTAGCATAAACCTGAAGGGACTTATCAATAACCATGGCCGAAGCCTGGATTTGAAATCCATTGTCCAGGAGTTTATCAAATGGCAGTGACTCCACTCCCGGGCCTTTCAATTGATTGATACGCCTGAAGTAATATTCGCCTTCCAGGGCGAACCCACGGTATTTGGCGCCGGCATCAAAACTCATCATCTGGTAACTGGCCTCGTCGATCTCGATTCCGGTGCCAAACAAATCCGTGGCAAATATCACGCTGCCATCCGATAAACGGATAGTTACATTTTCGAATGCCTCAGAAGCAGGCACGCCCTGCCGGTCTTCATTCGAATGGCTGTAGTGCCCACCTATACGGGTTGCTACTTTTTCATGGTGCTCAAAATCTCCGAAATTGGAGTTAAGCCCATATTCGCCTGTGGTGGGAAACCAGGTCAATGCCCCTGAAAAAGTATTGATGCCATTATCCAACTGGCCGGCATCAATGCCCAACTGGCTGAGATTATTGCCAAGCATGACATTGTAATTCAACCCTTTCGAAATCTCTCCCCTGGCCCATACCCCGGTGGTATAGGATGGCCTGAAAAACTCATCAGCCGCCATCCGGTTGTCCACCAAATTCCAGAATGGAAAATTTCCTTCAGTACTCCGTACACCAGGTAGCGCGTTGATACCCCCACCAACCGTTAAATGGGTATTAATGGAATAATGAAGATTCCCCGCGACTACCACCTGCGCGGACTGGCCCTGGGCTGTATTGTTAGTCCAAACGTAAAACAGGTAGCGGAATTTGGGGCTCATGATCCAGCCGTTAAAAGTGATGTTTACTTTTTGACCTGCAGATCCTGGCGCCGGTCAATAGCAGAGGCATTGCCAAATGCATTGGTATAGGTTGAGTCCAGCCCGAGTTGGTTGAGATACCTGAGGTAAGTGAAAAGCTTAAAATTAAGCGTACCCTTGTCTGTAGTTACAACCCTGAATCCTGCGTTTGGCGTATACGTGCCAAATTTTTCCTCTTCCAGCGTGTTTCCGGATTGCCCTTGCGTAGTGCCTGGCATCAACTGAAACGAAAATACCATCACCAAAAAGACCCATTTTAGCGATTCCATACACTTAGTTGCCATGATTAATATTTAGTCATTCTTGCCCAAAGATCATGTGTAAAGCATGCACTCTAAATTGCGCTGTTCTGCCTTAAGGCATCTGCGGTGCTGAAAATATGAAGCACTGCCTGCCTCTCTTTTCCTAGTTATACTAATATTGAGGCACCCCCGAAGAAGGAGTTGGCTCCGGTGTCTTTCTAACTTCATTCAAATGCGCCTTCTCCCATGCCCGCACTTTGGCCTTCGCCTCATCAAATAACCTGGCATAATTGCCTTTGAGCAATTTCTCCCTGGCCTCCGGAGTCAGTTTATCCAGCAGGGGCTGATAGAGGTCCATGATCTTAAGATAGGATTTCTGATCCGCCGGGGCGACTTCGTCGGTACCCATCAGGAACCGATCCGGATACTTATTGATCAACGCAGCAGTCCGCTCGATGGCCTCCGGTGAAGAGGTGATATACTTGGCTACTTCGGTCCAGGAGATATCGATATTGACATGATTGAATTCTGGGTTGGCCAGGGCCTTATCCATCATACCAGCCTGATCCTCCACTGGTCTTACGATCCGCCCCATCCCGCAATGGGCCCAGATGATGGATGCATCCGGATGACGCTTGAGCAATGCACTGAATTGAGCCAGGTCCCAATTGTCCTGCCCATTCTTGGGAAAGGGCATGTCAATATCATTGTGAAGGATAGCGATCAGCCCGGTCTCAGCACAAAAATCAAAGATGCGATCCAGCGCCGGGTTGTTCAATGATGCATTATCTCCGGCAATCTTGGAAGACACAAATTCTTTGTGGATGGTAAACTCACCTATACCCGTGAATACACCGGGAAAGGTCAACAGCACCCTACGAATATGATCAGCAGCATACATGTCGGCTGGATTGAAACCCGTAATCATTGGATCGAAACGGGCCTGCTGTTCCGGTGTCAACGATTTGTAGGCCATGGCGATGTACGCATCAGTAAAGGAATAATAATACAGCGGATCATCAGATGCCAGGTAATAGGTAGGCGCAAAATCACCGGTATTACCATATGACCACATTTGTTGAAGCGGAATTCCAAATAGGGCTACCCGTCCTACCTTGTCTCCCATGATATTGAGAAAGGTATGGATGTCCGTGCCTTCCTGGATATAGTTGGTCAGATGGAAATGGGAATCGTTCAGGAGGTATTTTGATGATGGGGCGGTCTGGCCGGAGATTGTCCCGCAAGACAACAGCACCGCCAACCCTATTCCCCAAAACTTATAGGTAAGTTGTTTGGTTGTCATAGTTAGTATATTCTTTTTCCAAATCGGCACCGTGAAGTACCTTATCGAAAGGTGATGAAGATGAAGAGCAACTTAGTCTTATAATAGAATATCTGTACCGATCGTAATCGTAGTTCCTGTCTGACCTGCTGTATATAATCCAAAAGTCCCTCCGGCTGCGCCCTTTACAATGTGCATGGCTTGTGCATTGATTCTCCAACTCCTCGTTTTGGTGAGGTATAAATTGACCCCTCCGCCTATTTCATATGGATTTCTCTCAAACTCATCAACCAGCATTGAATTAACTGCATAGATGCAAATCGTCTTTGGGACCAGCATATATGATGCCTGTAATGTGTATCCTTTATCCGTAATAATATCATTTGGCTCAGGTACACTTACGGCCGCTCCATTGTCATTCACTGCATTGATTTTAGAAAGCGTCCGATAGTACAATTCTGAATAGAGAGCAAATCCTTTTATTTTAATACCCAAATCAACACTGGTCTGGTTATAGTTTGCCTCAACGACAGTCAAACCCTGTATAAATGCGTCTTTCTCAAAAAACAATAAACCATCTGACATTCGAACCTGGGTGTTATCCGGAGAGGGGGTACCAACATTGTTAAATCGGTTTTCACGACTATGACAGTATGATATTCCAAAACGAGTAGCCAATTTTTCATGATGCTCAAAATCGCCAATCCCTCCCCTTGGGCCAAATTCTCCAGTAGTTGGCATCCAGGTCAATGATCCACTTTTAGAGAAATGCCGTGTCAGATTGGCTGCCTTAACTCCAAGAATGCTCAGGTTATTACCCAAACCTATTGTATATCTCAGCTTCGGCAAAACCTCGCCAACAGCAAAAACGCCATTCGTAAATCCACCACGCAACGCATCCTCCGCCATGGTTCTGTCCGTTGATGCAAAAAACGGAAACGGCCCTTGCAAACTTCGAATGCAGGCGTTTGGCATGATACCTATGCCAAGGGTCAGATGCTTATTAAAAGAGTATTTAATATTACCATAAACCAACGTTTGCTGTGTGGTGGTTACCGTCCAAACCGTGGCCATATAAGTGAGTTTTGGAGAACTGAGATATCCTGTAAACCATATCATTGCCCGTTGCCAGTAAATATCATTCCTACCGTCAAAATCCAGGGTCCTCCCCTGGTGATCCTCCCATAGCGTATCCTTGGACAATTGATTTAGCCATCTTGCCGATGCGTAGAGGCTGATGTTGAGGCTCGCAAAATCATTTTTAACAATTTGAAACCCCTTGCCTGGCGTAAATTCCCCGGCAGCAACGTTATTGTAGATCGTTGTGCTGGGATCTGCGACTGGAAACTGCATAAGCATCCTAGTCGTATCCGGATCCGTGAATTGGGCCGAAGCATCCTGGACAAAAAGGCCAATGAAAAATATATATGAAAAGTGCTGAATAACAATATAGGCCAATCTGATATGGGAAGCGCGTGTGCAAGCAATATCTATTAGCAACAAGTTCTGTTTCATGTGAATTGGATCATAGGGGTTATAAAATACAGAACAAGAAACTTGATTTACTAATCCAGGACAGACAGCATCTTCAAAGTTCCTTGTTCTGTAAAACAGCTTTTACCAAATTCCTTCCATGGAATGTGCTCGACTTACTTTGGCTGAATCAGAAATGGATTCGCCCCAAGTTTCTCTACAACGTATTTGATGACCAACTGTGCCTTGACACTATTACCGGCTTCATCCAAAGGAGGTGATACGACACCAATTCCGAATTTGCCAGGGCAAACCGCTACAATGCCGCCCCCTACTCCGCTTTTGGCAGGCAGTCCGGAATTGTAATACCATATACCAGAATCATCATACAACCCCGCTGTGGCCATAATGGGTAAGGTATACATCACGGTTTCAGGTGAAACAACTTTCACTTTTGTCACTGGATTGACTCCTCCATTCGCTAATGTAGCTCCCATCACCGCAAGGTCCTTCGCGCTGACATTGATCGCACATTGCTTGGTATAGATGTCCGTGGCCTGGACAGGATCAAAATACATTCTGCCATACGCTTTAAGCAAATGAGCAATCGCCTGATTGCGAAGGTTGTCACCGGCCTCACTGATATAAACGGGCATATTCAGGGCCAGGGGACGTCCTGCAAACAGGCTTTGGAAATCCAGGATGCTCTTCCAGATAGCGGCCGAATCTTTCCCTGCAACGAGACTGGTGGCTGCAATGGCACCCGGGTTGACCAGAGGATTGATCTCCTTGCCCCTATGTTCTTCAACGGCAACAATTGAATTGAACTTCAAACCGGTGGCATCCACACCGATCTTATCCTGCATGGCCTGGTGACCCATTTGCTCAATAACCTGGGCTGCCACAAATGCTTTTGATACAGACTGTATGGACACCATGGAAGAAACATCCCCTTTGGTGTACACTGTTCCATCCGTGGTGACCACGGCTATACCAAATATATTGGGATCGACATTGGCCAGTTCCTTGATATAATCAGCATTCTTTCCATCCTTGACATCTTTGAACTTCGTGTAAGCCTCATCCAGCGCAGCTTTGATTTTTTCAGGTGTAAGGTTGCCCTGCGCATGGATTTGGGTGATAAATCCAAATCCAATAAGGACCAGAATCGGGAAAAAGAATCTTCTTGTCATGACTTTAAAATTTTAGGTAAATGGTGGTTTGATTTCTGGTTATAATATTACAAAATTAAAGGGTAATAAACCAGCCTTGTGAAGGTGTAATGTGATCTTGCTCACCTTCTATAGTGACCTTAATCAAAACATTATACCTGCTTTGCCTGAATGTTTTAAACGCTATCTTTGGTCAATTCGCTTAAAATCAGGCAGTATGATGCAAAGGCTGCGTTTTCCGGCATTTTCTTGTTTTTCCATGGGGCTTTGGGTCACCTGGTTTTTGATGCTTTGCCCCGCAAATCAGTATGGCCAATCCACCCGGGACGTGGACCCCGTGGACGCAGCTGCCAGAACCCATCTGGCTCCCGTCGAGGTCGATGGAGAAATTTTGTTCTATGTCATTGGGGTCAGTTCCTATCCCGCGGAAGACAGGGCCAAAACCATAAGTAACCGGATTAATAAGGTTGCAGCAAACTACCTGATAGCCCCTGATGCGGTCCGCGCCATTCCTGATGAACGAAAAATCCAGATCATGGCCGGCACCGATTTCATAATGAATGTCTATGACCTGGACGGGGAATCGGAAGGAGTCGCAAAGGAAACGCTGGCGGAACTTTACGCTGGAAAAATCAAGTCCAGCTTAGTCCGATACCGTGCTGAAAGGCGACCGGAATCCATCCAGAAAAAATACGTGAACGCCATCATCTCCCTCGCTGTCCTCGTGGTGGTAATGCTCCTGACTTTATGGATTCTGAGGCGGATGGGTAATTGGTTCAAAAGACGGATGCGTACTAAAATCGATACCCTGGAAAATGTATCGTTTAAGCTTATTCAGTCTGAAAACCTTCTAAAAGCGCTCCATGTTTTTTACCAGATAGTCCGCCTGATCACCATTACGTTTATTATCGCCTTTTTTGCCCAGTATATCCTGAGTTTATTTCCATGGTCCAGGGGTCCGGCAAAAATAGTGTTGCACCTTGTGGTGAATCCCCTGAAAAGCATTGCAAGTGGTTTTATCGAATACCTGCCCAGCCTGATATTCCTGGTCATCATTTTCTTTATTACCCGTTATGTCCTGAGGCTGATCCGCTTGTTCTTTGACGGTCTTGGAAGCGGAGCCATTGAGATCAATAATTTTGATCCGGAGTGGGCTATTCCAACCTATAAGATTGTCCGGATCGTTATTGTGGCCTTTGCCCTGGTCCTGGCCTTTCCCTACATCCCCGGCTCAGAAACCAGTGCATTCAAAGGCGTATCGGTGTTTCTCGGTGTTCTTCTTTCCCTTGGTTCGTCCTCATTTATTGCAAATATGATTGCCGGGTATTCCATGACGTATCGACGCGCTTTTAAAATCGGGGACCGCATTGAGATAAATGACATGGGAGGGTATGTTGAGGAGCAAAGCCTGATGGTCACAAGGTTACGTTCCTATAAAAATGAAGAAATCGTCATCCCTAATTCCATCATGCTCAACAGCAGCCTCATCAATTACAGCGCTAAGGCCAAGGAAAAAGGCCTCATACTCCATACCACGGTAGGGATCGGCTATGAAACCCCCTGGCGACAAGTGGATGCGATGCTTAAACTGGCCGCAGACCGGACCGAAGGACTGCTTAAGGATCCTCCACCCTTTGTACTCAAGCGGGCGCTTGGCGATTTTGCCATCACCTATGAGATCAATGCCTACTCTAATGACGCCTCCAAAGTCTTATACAACTACAATGAATTGCACCAGCACATTCTGGATATCTTCAACGAAAACAACGTCCAGATCATGACACCGGCATATGAAGGCGACCCGGAGATCCCCAAAGTGGTCCCAAAAGATCAATGGAATACACCTCTGGCCAGTGAAAAATAAACACCCACTCTCCATAAAATAAGACCATTTTATCCTAATACTGTAACATTAGTTACCATATAAGGGTCTTTGCACCCTTAGCTTTGTCATGACTATTAATGCCTGGAGTCCATCCATACCAAAACTTGAAAACTGAAGTCATGAAAACGCATTTTGAAGTACTGTTTATCGGTGGCGGAAACGCCGGATTATCGGCCTCTGCTCATCTGTTGTTGAAAAAGCCGAACCTCAGCGTCGGCATCATTGATCCGGCTACCAAACACTATTATCAACCCGCCTGGACTCTTGTTGGTGGAGGCGTCTTTGATATCAAGGATACCGAAAGGGAAGAAAAAGATTTCATCCCAAAAGGCGCGACCTGGTTAAAGGAGTCCGCTGCTACTTTCCAACCTGAGGAAAACAGTGTAACAACAAAAGAAGGAAATACATACACTTATGATTACCTCGTCGTATGTCCCGGTATTCAGCTCAACTGGAGTGCAATCAAGGGCTTGCCGGAAGCACTTGGTAAAAATGGGGTTACGTCCAATTACAGCTTCCAGTATGCACCCTATACCTGGGAGTGTTTAAAATCATCAAAAGGCGGCAAATTTATATTCCACAGCCCAAATACGGCGATAAAGTGTGGTGGCGCTCCACAAAAAATCATGTACCTGGTCGCTGATTATCTGCGCAAACATGATCTTCTTGATAAATCCTCCATTGATTTCTGGAGTGGCGGAACCAAGGTTTTCGGTGTGCCCAAATATGAAAAGACCCTCCTCAAGGTTATTGAGCGATATCACATTCACACGCATTTCTATCAGCAATTGTCCGAAGTAGATGGAGCCAATAAAAAGGCGAAGTTTATTGGTTTGGGCGAACAGAATAAAGGTGTGGAAACTTGGGTGGATTTTGATTTTATCCATATCACCCCACCCCAGGGGCCTCCGGATTTTATTAAGAATAGCCCATTAGCCAATACGGCCGGATGGGTAGATGTCGACAAAGGCACACTCCAACACACCCGGTACGCAAATGTTTTCTCTCTGGGTGATGCGTCAAGTCTTCCAACATCCAAAACCGGAGCTGCGATTCGGAAACAGACACCCGTCATGGTTGCCAACCTGCTCGCTGTAATGGACAAGAAGCCATTGAGCCGCACGTATACCGGATATACCTCGTGTCCAATCGTGACCGGCTATGGTAAATTGATGTTAGCTGAGTTTGATTACAACAACCAGCCTATGGAAACTTTCCCCTTTGATCAGTCCAAAGAACGATGGAGCATGTATCAACTTAAACGGCAGATTCTGCCTCGTCTATATTGGGGAGCCATCATTCGAGGTCGCATGCAGGGGTAACTCCAGACCGCAGGGAACACACACCCGTCAGGAAACAGGAGGAATCTTAAAATGCTGGAAATAAATCAGCGACTCAGGATTACGCATAGCGTCCCGGTTGAGTGATGCATCCGCTTTCATACCTAGGAGTATTTTCTTGACAGGAGCTTCCATTTTCTTACCACTGATGGTATAGGGAATATCGGATACCTGATATATGGCATCCGGCACATGCCGCGGGGAACACTTTGTCTTCAGTGCACCGGCAATTCGTTTAATGAGAGCCTCATCCAAAATCGCTGCTCCCTTTAATTTAATAAACAAGGGCATAAAATGCCTTCCGCCCTCCAATTCGAGATTGACAATCAGCCCATCCTCTACTTCAGGTATGTCATTGAGGACCCCATAGATCTCAGCCGTTCCGATACGCACGCCCTGGCGATTGAGCGTAGCATCGGATCGGCCATAGATGACCACTCCTCCGGAAGTGGTAATCCTGACCCAATCACCATGCCTCCAGACTCCGGGAATATCTTCAAAATAGCTGGCCTTGTATTTTTTCTTATCAGGATCATTCCAGAAAAACACTGGCATGGAAGGCATCGGCTTTGTAATCACCATTTCTCCCAATTGATCGGTCACAGGCATACGATCGTCATTCCAGGCATATAGCGAACAACCTAATCCTCTGGCTTGAATTTCGCCTTTTCGAACAGGCTTCCCGAGAACACCGCCGACAAAAGCTGTACATACGTCTGTTCCACCACTCATCGAACACAACCACACCTTATCATGGATGGCCGCATATACCCACTGAAATGCTTCAGGCGGCAGTGGTGAACCTGTAGATCCGATGCTTCGCAATCCGGACAAGTCATATGCTTTACCGGGCTGCAGTCCTTCTTTCATGCAGGCCACCAAAAAAGGAGCGCTGGTTCCAAAATGTTGGATGCCCAATTGCTCCGATAGCTTCCAAAGATGATCAAGTCCGGGATAACCAGGACTTCCGTCATAAAGCACGATAGTAGCTCCATGCAACATACTTGCCTGGAGAAAATTCCACATCATCCATCCCGTTGTCGTGTACCAAAAGAACTTCTCCCCCACATGAACTTCATTATGAAACGCAAGGTATTTTAAATGCTCCAGCAGACATCCTCCATGAGAATGTGTAATCGCCTTAGGTGCCCCTGTTGTACCAGAGGAATACAATATCCAAAGCGGATGATTAAAAGGAACCGGCTCAAAGGCAGGCACGCCGGTCGGGTGCACTTGCAGCGTGGAATACAAGCTCATCCCTGGTGGGCTAACCTCCGCTGCTTGTGTATAAGAAATATAGAGTGCGTCCTTTAAGTCAGGAAGAGCATCGCGAATAGCCTGGATCTCGGCTTGACGCGAATGGGTTTTGCCATTGTAATAATATCCATCAGCAACAACAAGAATCGTGGGATGGACCTGAGCAAAGCGATCTACTACACTGCTCACCCCAAAATCCTGGGAACAGCAAGACCAAACAGCGCCAAGTGAAACTGCTGCCAGAAATGCAAATGTAGCTTCGGGTATATTCGGAAGATACCCCACGATTCGATCGCCGGGTTTCACCCCATGTTGTAAATAATAGTGCTGGAATCGGGCAACTTCAGTCCACATTTCATCCACGGTCACCTCGCGTTGCATTCCACTCTCTGTGGCAAAAAGGATAGCCGTTTTTTGCCTCTCCATTCCTGCATAAATATGCTCCGCATAATTGATCGTGCTGCCCTCAAACCAAAGCGTATCTGGCATCTCTCCCTGCATCACGGAGGTGAAAGGGGTATGAAACCTGACTTTAAAATATGTCGTTATGGACAACCAGAAAAGTTCAGGATGATCCACAGTCCATTGCCACAGCGATTCATAATCTGAAAACCATAGTCCATGGGTTTGTGTCAACCACTCCCGATAATGGGTCAGGCGCGATGATTGAATATCTGCCTCGCCAGCTTGCCAAAGTATCTCTTGCTCTGCATTCATAGGTCTCTCCGGTCAAGGCTAAAGTAACAGAATCCCAGCCACTTTGGGGGAGAAAGATTATTTTTCGCCAATGATCCGACCTATCCATAAAGTTCTGGTAGCCAACCGCGGCGAAATCGCCTGCAGAATCATGCGCACTTGCAAACGCCTGGGCATAAAAACTGTAGCTGTCTTTTCTGAAGCTGATCGCAGAAGTCCTCACGTCATCCTGGCAGATCAGGCGGTCTGTATCGGAGCACCTCCATCCAGGGAGTCTTATCTAAACATGGGCAAAATAATTGAGGCCGCTATAGCCCAGGGCGCAGATGCTATCCATCCCGGTTATGGATTTCTAAGCGAGAATGATCTTTTTTCGAAAGCTGTGCAAGAAGCCGGACTGATCTTTATCGGTCCATCTCCGGAGAGTATCAGTATGATGGGCAACAAACTGGCCGCCAAAAAAGCAGCAAAGGCGTTTAACATTCCCATGGTCCCGGGTACGGACACGCCAATAGCGGACCTGAATGAAGTCAAGAAAATAGCAGACCATATCGGTTTCCCTTTGCTCATAAAAGCTGCGGCAGGAGGTGGTGGCAAAGGGATGCGAATAGTGCGTCAAGCCGAAGAGCTTTCATCACAAGTAGAAAGAGCCATGAGTGAAGCGCTCTCCTCTTTCGGAGATGGTTCCGTTTTTGTGGAAAAGTATGTCACCTCACCGAGACATATCGAGATGCAGGTCATGGCGGATCAGCATGGTCAGGTCATCCATCTTTTTGAAAGAGAATGCTCCATCCAGCGAAGACATCAGAAAGTGGTTGAAGAAGCGCCATCCTCTATACTTACTCCGGAAAAACGAGAACGAATGGGGCAAGACGCCATCCTCGTAGCGAAGTCATGCAATTATACCGGCGCCGGCACCGTAGAGTTCCTGCTCGACGATACCGGCAATCATTACTTCCTTGAGATGAACACTCGTCTTCAGGTCGAGCATCCCGTGACTGAAATGATTACTGGTCATGATCTGGTGGAGTGGCAAATCAGAATTGCAGAAGGGCATCCACTTCCAGTCCGGCAGGAAGAGCTCCATATCCAGGGACATGCTGTCGAATTACGCGTGTACGCGGAAAGTACGATCGGTGGATTCGTGCCTTCTACCGGCACACTTACCCGATACCGTGTACCACATGGAGAAGGTATTCGCGTAGATGATGGCTATCATGAAGGCCTGGAAATCCCGATTCATTATGACCCCATGATTGCTAAACTGATTGTCCATGCACCCAGCCGGGTGGAGGCCATTGAAAAAATGAATGAAGCCATCAAACAATATGAAATAGAAGGCGTAGAAACGACACTTGAGTTTGGTCAATTTGCCATCATGCATCCGGATTTCAGGTCAGGTCAATTTGACACCCATTTCGTCGAAAAACATATGGACGCATTTCTGAAACAGGAAGAAAAAGTCAATCACACCCTCGCACGTTTTGCGGCCTGGTATTATGAAAAAGAAAAATCAATCCTTACGATTCCGACAGCTGGCAAGGATTAATAATCCGCTTTGATAAACGGGGAAACATCTCCGGCACCCCCTTCAAGTTCCAATCCTTTCAAATAGTACATGCCCGACGGCAGATGACTAATGGGAAATCTCAGCAAGTGTTTACCAATCGGCACCTCAAGCTGCTGATGTTCCAATACGACACCAGCCATATTGATGATGGTAAAATCCACCATCACTTGCTTATAACTTTCTGTCATGACCAGCAGATCATCTGCAACGATGGTTTGAATCGACAGTACTTTTGAAACATCCGGAGCGTGGAGATAATCTGCCGGATACAACTGTGAGGTCGGAATCACCTCTTCCGGGAAATCTGCTGATGACCACCGCAACCGAAGTTGTGCACCATACAGATACTCGAAATACCGGATATGTACAGCGTACAATCTCCCCGCCTCAAGGAATATCTTCCCGGTTTCATGGTGGACGCCGGGTTGCCAGTTTTGAATAATCACATTACCATCAATGGAAACAAAAACACCATCGTCCGCAAAGGTTGTGATTTCATACTCTCCGGTACGGTAAGGTTGTAAATACCCTTTCCATACAATGCCAAAATTATCCTCCGGCACACCTGGATAGGGTGATTTAAGAAGGTACTGATGATCCAACAGGGAATCAATAGCTATAGCTACAGGTTCTCCTTCATACCGCGTATTGTCATAATAAAATGCGGTCAGGCCATAGCCATGGCTATTCGGGATAGCATCAAATAAAGCCGTAAAATATTGATCCTCCTGGCCCGTTTTCACTTGCCGGTTGATGACGGTATCCCCATCGATCCACGACCTGAAAAAATAAACACTATCGCCCCGCACCTGCTTGTATGGCGGTGTGATATACCTGTTGACACCTTGCACACCTCCGATATCAAAGGGGGTCCTGACCGGAGCGCCATCCAGATGGACCAGCAGACTATCGGGATCAGACTCAACATGAATATTTCCTAAAACCGGCGTGACATCCCGGTAGGTGACTTTGCTGAGTCCCTCGTGATCAGTAGCCTTGAGATACACTCTGTACCATACTTCAGATGAAGTTTCGCCTACTACAGGGACAACCCAATTCCCTTGTGTCATGCCTGAGGTCCAGGGCAATCCGGGATGGGTATGAGTGCCGTGATGAAAATCGATTTTCCAACTGAGCGCATCCGACGACAAAGATCCATCCTCATCATCAGTCGCTGTTCCTTCAAAATGAATCATAGTCCCAGCCTTATAATTAGATCCGGCCAAGGGTGCCTGGATTAACGGATTGGGCCTATGATTGGTAGTCACGCGAAGTAATACTTCATCAGACAGTCTGGAACCTGATGCATTGCTGACTTCAACCTGAATCCGCGTAGAATCCTGATCTGCAGTAACGCCTTCAAATGTAAAATCAGGGCCATCGGTCACCTGAGAGACTTCCCCGTCAATCAACCACGTATACGTAAGGGGCACCTCACCGGAAGCAAGCACTGAGTACGTTGCATCCTCCCCTACAGAGACTAATGCAGAATGAGGCTGTAAAGAAATAAATGGGGCGCCACTCCCTGTATAAGACACTTTCCATAAGACACCTTCATTGGTACCCGTATTATCTTCCGGGGATCCATCACCCAAACCTTTGCGTTCGAGATAATACAAACTTCCTGATGGCGAGACTTCCAGGTCAACAACACGGTCTCCGTCACCGATAAAAAGTCCAAGATCCTGTCCGCTTTCCGGATCCAGCATACGAATATACCCGGTGCAATAGTCACTGTAGAAATATCGTCCTGCATACTCTTCGGGAAATTGCTGAATCAGCGGAAGATAAAACGCAGAACCGACCACAGCACAATATCCGTTGAGGTGAGCATAGCGAAACAACGGATCCTTGTATTCCGGAGGCACTATTTCCGTTGTGCGCTTGCCTTCAACGGTTGGCCATCCATAAAATCGTCCGTACTCCACAAGATTGATTTCTTCATACTTCGATCCCCCTACATCGTTGGCATAAATTTCTCCGGTCTGAGGATGCAGGGTCAGCGTAAAAGGGTTACGAAAACCATATGCATAGACCAGATTAGCTCTCAAATAGGGAAAGGTAAACCATGGATTATCGGGTACCGGATTTCCAGCATCATCAACACGAAGTATTTTTCCGTTGGTTGATCCGAGGTCTTCCCCTCTCCAATTTTGACCTCCGTCACCTGTACCAATGTAGAGATAACCATCAAAACCAAATACCATATCACCCCCATTATGGATTTCGCCTCCCAATTCATCCAGATCGAGGATGATCACTTCGCTTCCGGGAACCGTATGATCACCATTGGCTGTAAAGCGACTGATCCGGTTGTGCCTCAATCCAGGAACAGAGTAGAAAACATAATAGTACCCACTGTGCTCAAAGTCCGGATGCAGAACCATATGGCCAAGCCCACGCTCATTAGAGTCATCTACCTCTATCTTCAACAAAGGTTGGTCCAGTAACTGATCATCACGGATGATACGGATCGCCCCATTTTTTTCGGTAATAAAGACCCGGCCATCGGGGGCCGAAACCATAGAAGTAGGATTAAGTCCAGTGGCGATTTGTTCGCGAATAAATCCATCCTGCAATTGTGCCGATCCTGGAACAGGAAGGCAGAGAAAAAAACAGACCAGGCAGAGTATAAACTTTACCGGATATACGTCACGATACGCGGTATGAAAAAATGAAGGTGAAATAAAACGCATGGATTTATAACGTCTCAAATGCGTAAATGTAGACGGGCTCTCCCCACATCATAGTGGATACGACATCCGCCGGCCGAACATTACAAATGACCTGTGCCCCATCCTTTTTCAATTGATTTGGCATATTGATGGGGAGGTACTTTTTTCCATGCTGATCTATTATCCCATAGGCACCACCTTCAAAAGACAGATAGACCACTTTACCCGTAATTCTCATACTGGTAAAATTACAATCTAATCATCAAAATATAGTTGACCGGGGATGGAAACAAAGATCAGATGTTCGGGTTGAGCCCTACGACGCCGGATGGCTCGTGATATGCTGATGCAGTCGCTCTAACATTTTTTGCTGGGCGATCAATTGCTCACTGATCGAATCCGCATTGACCCGCGTTTGCGGGGTGTCGATTTGTGCAGTCATTTTCACGCGGGCCTTCCATACTTCCAGAATGTCCTCTGCCGCAATAGTATAGGAATCAAAAGCCGGATTCTCAGAGCAACATTCGACATGCTTGTGGGTGCGGATGTGATTCTGAATACGCTTGATTACCACTTCCTGCCTGGTGACGATGATATAGATCTGACCACTTTTGATCGCCTGCTCCCAATAGCGAGGTTCAATGAAAGAAGCTATCACCATATCATGCGGCGCAAATAACGGTTCCATCGAGGTCCCTGCGATCTCGAATGACCGGTATGTCCCGGACCGAAACTGGGGGTCTGGCAACTGAAAGGTGGGAAGATCGCTTATAAACACGGGGTCATCCATCTGCATGCCATAACCAGCCTGGGCAGGAACGGGGACATGTACAATCCGCTCGTCACCTTTTTGATCTGTGACAATAGTGAGATTTTTGAGTCGTAACCCATCTTCCTCCAGGGGATTGCAGTAAATATTACCGTATCCTGTAAAGAGATAAACAGGGTTGAACCGGAAGGTCACCACTGCCTTTTCAATCAAATCCAAAGGGGCATCCCTCCGATGCGCGACCATTTCAGAAATTCCCTGTGCATGATAACCAAGCGATAAGGCAAAATGCCTTTTGGACCGAACCCGGCCATCTTGTACCAGGTGGTCCAGGCAGGTCAGAAATCGTTTGGTTACGGCTGAAATCTCCATCGAATGGGGTAAATATATGAATTATTCTAATGTATAGCTATCTAATGATAATATTTTTATCCATTACATTATCCTTTCATATTAACCCACGGCGTTCCTAACAGGCTATTGCTTTAACCGTTTTCATATACCACTGAGAAAAATTTGAACCATCTGATTTGAATTTTGTCTTACCATAGTATACTTTTTTGTATCAGAATGACGAACTTTGCACCCTAATTTGAATTTCGGCTATGAGCGATGGCATGCAGACCCTCGAAGTCCATACCCAGTCTGAGTACAAATACGGATGGTCTACCCCTCTGGATATGGAGACCTTTCCAAAGGGATTGTCGGAGGACACCGTCCGGGCCATCAGTGCCTTTAAGAAAGAACCCTCCTGGCTCCTTGAATGGCGATTATCGGCCTACCGTCATTGGCTGACCTTAAAAGAACCGGTATGGGCCAACGTCCATTATCCTCCAATTGATTATCAGGACATCATCTATTTCGCCGCACCCAAGAAGAAATTGGGTTCCCTCGAAGAAGCAGATCCAGAACTTCTCAAAATGTTTGACCGTCTGGGTGTTCCCCTGGAAGAGCGGAAAGTACTGGCAGGTGTGGCCGTTGATGCTGTTGTAGACAGTGTATCCGTGACGACTACCTTCAAGAAAGAACTGGCTGATTTGGGTATCATCTTTTCTTCGTTTAGTGAGGCCGTACAGGAGCATCCTGACCTGGTCCGTAAGTACCTGGGCAGTGTAGTACCTGCCAATGACAATTATTTCGCAGCCCTCAATTCCGCTGTATTCAGTGACGGCTCATTCTGCTATATACCTGCAGGTGTTCGTTGTCCTATGGAATTGTCGACCTACTTCCGGATCAATGCGGCCAATACAGGCCAGTTTGAACGTACCTTGATCGTAGCGGAAAAAGGCAGTTACGTCAGCTATCTTGAAGGATGTACAGCACCTATGCGTGATGAGCATCAACTCCACGCAGCCGTTGTGGAGATTGTTGCCATGGATGAAGCTTTTGTTAAATACAGCACCGTTCAGAACTGGTATCCGGGCGATAAAAATGGAAAGGGCGGTATCTACAATTTTGTCACCAAGCGGGGGTTGTGTGCCGGATATAAATCAAAAATATCCTGGACCCAGGTTGAAACAGGATCTGCCATTACCTGGAAATATCCAAGTTGCATCCTGAAAGGCGATGAATCTGTTGGCGAGTTTTATTCTGTTGCGGTCACCAACAACTACCAACAAGCTGATACGGGAACTAAAATGATCCACATCGGCAAAAAAACAAAAAGCACCATTATTTCAAAAGGCATTTCCGCAGGTCATAGCAACAACTCCTATCGGGGCCTCGTCAAGATTAACAAACGAGCCGATGGCGCGCAGAATTTCTCCCAATGCGATTCCCTGTTAATGGGTGATCAATGCGGAGCTCATACCTTCCCCTATCTCGAAGTGGATAACCCCGGTGCACGCGTTGAACATGAAGCAACCACTTCCAAAATTGGAGAGGATCAGCTTTTCTATTGCAAGCAGAGGGGATTAAGTGAAGAAGATGCCATCAATATGATCGTCAACGGATATTGTAAAGAAGTATTCAATGAATTGCCGATGGAATTTGCTGTCGAAGCCCAAAAACTTCTGGCCATCAGCCTGGAAGGAAGTGTGGGATAAGATGATCTGATAAAACCAACACGAATGAAGCCCTTATTAAAAATAACAGACTTACATGTTTCCATAGATGGCAAACCCATTCTCAATGGTCTCAACCTCACCATCCATCCGGGTGAAGTGCATGCCATCATGGGGCCTAATGGCTCTGGCAAAAGCACCCTGGCCAATGTGCTTGCCGGAAGAGAAGAATATACGGTTGAATCCGGATCCATTGAATATGAAAGCGAAGACCTCCTTGCCATGGAAATTGATCAACGGGCGTTGGCCGGTATATTTCTAGCCTTTCAGTATCCGGTTGAAATCCCCGGAGTGAGCAATTCCAATTTTCTTAAGAGCATCATCAATGCAAAGCGTGTCTATCAGGGCCAACCTGAGCTGAACGCGCTCGACATGCTGAAATACATCCGCTCTAAAATGTCCGCCATTGAAATGGATGAAAGCCTGCTTAAACGCTCCCTTAATGATGGCTTCAGTGGAGGAGAAAAAAAACGAAATGAGATCCTGCAGATGACCCTGCTTGAACCGAAACTCGCCATCCTGGATGAAACCGATTCCGGTCTTGATATAGATGCCTTACGAATCGTTGCCGAAGGCGTCAACCAACTTCGATCAGCGGACCGTTCCTTCATCGTGGTGACCCATTATCAGCGTCTACTCAATTATATCGTACCGGATTTTGTTCATGTGCTGGCGAATGGAAAAATAATCACCACAGGTGACAAATCACTTGCTGAGAAACTAGAGGATCAGGGATATGACTGGATCCGGGAATCACAACCCACCACCCTTTAATGGCCGCAACACTTATGACACCTAAGGAGCAGGCCATCGAACATTTAACACAGGTATTCCAGTCCTTCGAACATCAATTGAATGGCGAAGCCGGTAGTACTTTGCATGCTTTGCGCAAAAAATCCTTTGAAGCCCTTCAACAAGTGCATTTCCCTGATCGAAAACATGAGGACTGGAAATATACTTCGGTGCAAAGGCTTATGGCCCCACCCTACCAACTGGCTCCATCAGGAGGACAACAACAAGTCATCAACATTCCCGGATTAGATTCCTATGTGCTCCCGGTAATCAATGGCGAAGTGGATTGGCGCGAAATCGAATCGTGGGCTCCCCACTCCGGGATTAATATCATACCTCTTCAGAAAGCCATACAAAACTCTGAATGGTCGACGGTCCTTGCTCCAGTGCTGGAATACACTGATCCCACCTCAGGCCATGCCTTTGCTTTGTTAAACCTGGCCTTCCAGAATGGTGGGTTTGTCATAGATATCCCGAAAGGACTGATGGTAGATAAACCCATCGAGATCCGTATCGTGCATGACAGCACGGATGTTTCTTTTTCCAATCCAATGTTTGTCATCCGCTGCGGGCAAAACAGCCAGGTCAGGATCATTGAAAGATATGAGGGCGCGATACACCATCAACATCCCACACAGGAAAGCCTGATCAATGCAGCCGGACATATCCTGCTGGACAGAAATGCAGGTCTCCAGCACATCAAGTGGCAAGACCTGCCCGGCCAGCAGCACCTCGTATACCAACTGAAGGTGCATCAATCCGGAGATAGCCGTTTTGTTTCCTATGCCTTTGATTTCGGAGGACAAATGGTGCGTAATAACGTAGACGTTGAGTTGCTGCAATCAAACACCTACACCTCCCTGATGGCTGGATTTATAGCTAAAGGAACGCAATCCATGGATCATCAGACTTGCATCAACCATAAAGTTCCTCATTGCGAAAGTCATGAGCTCTACCGTGGCATTCTCGATGACAAATCAAGTGCAGCTTTTAACGGGAAGGTTTTTGTACATCCAGACGCACAAAAGACCAATGCCTTTCAACAAAATGATACGCTGGTCCTGTCCCCCAATGCGCTGATGAACAGCAAACCTCAACTCGAAATTTTTGCTGATGATGTCAAGTGCAGCCATGGGGCTACGATCGGCCAACTGGATGGAAAATCGCTATTCTACTTAATGGCTCGGGGAATAGATCCTCAGACCGCTACGCATATGCTCAAGGCAGCTTTTCTTGCCCAGGTCTTAGACGCAGTGCCCGTGGAACCGCTCAGCACTTACATCCGTAATAGAATGTCTTTGGAGCTATGACCATCGTGCCCTCACAATCTGCGATCCGAAATCTCCATCCGGATTTTATCAGGAAGGATTTCCCGATTTTGTCGAGGACTATTCATGGCAAACCTTTGGTCTATCTGGATAGCGCAGCTTCCAGCCAAAAGCCCATCCAGGTGCTGGACCAAATGGATCACTATTACCGTCATACGCATGCCAATGTGCATCGTGGGGTCCATACCTTAAGCCAGGAAGCCACTGATCGGTTTGAATCCGCAAGAAAAACTATTGCCGCATTTATTGGCGCCCCCAATGATCACGAGGTCATCTTCACCCGAGGCACAACTGAATCTATTAATCTAGTTGCTTATACCTTCGGGTTATCCCAACTCCAGGAGGGGGATGAGATTATGGTGTCCGGCATGGAACACCACAGCAACATTGTGCCATGGCAAATCGTCTGTGGCATGAAAAAAGCCAACATCAAGGTGATTCCTGTACTGGATGACGGCACGCTGGATCTGGTGTGGTTTGAAAATCAGCTTAACGAGAAAACGAAACTGGTCTCTGTCACCCATGTCAGCAATGCCCTGGGGACGATCAATCCGGTTGGGGATATCATACGGATGGCCCATCAAAAAGGGATACCAGTGATGCTTGATGGAGCCCAGGCTTCTCCACATCTGGTAATTGATGTCACCGCACTCGATGTCGATTTCTATGCATTCTCCAGTCACAAGATGTATGGGCCAACCGGTATAGGTATTCTTTATGGGAAATCTTCCTGGCTTAACCAACTGCCACCCTGGCAAGGAGGAGGCGAAATGATCTCAGAAGTTAAGTGGACTGGCACAACATACAATACATTGCCTTTCAAGTACGAAGCAGGTACGCCCGATATAGCGGGTGCGATAGGATTGGCTGCGGCTTGTGATTATATCTCCTCGTTTGACCGAAAGTCCCTGATTCAATACGAACATGATCTTCTGGATACCTGTACCCAGGCTATGGAAAGTATCAAAGGGGTAAGGACGATTGGAAAGGCACAGCTTAAAACCTCCGTCTATTCCTTTGGCATAGACGGGTTGCACCCATACGATATCGGCACTATACTTGATCAACAAGGTATCGCTGTTCGAACCGGACATCATTGTGCTCAACCTCTCATGGATCGATTTGATATTCCAGGAACGGTCAGGGCATCGTTTGCCGTATACAATACCCTTCAGGAAATTGACTTGCTTGTCCAGGCGGTTCATAAAGCCATAAAACTCCTGCGTTGATGGGAAGCACATCATCCGGCATAGTCCGGGAACAGGAAAGAATTATTGAAGAGTTTGCTCAATTCAGCGACTGGAGCGACCGCTATGAATACCTTATTGATTTAGGAAAAGCATTGCCTCCGCTGGACGATGCCTACAAAACAGATCTCCACCTCGTCAAAGGTTGCCAATCGAGAGTATGGCTTCATGCCGCGGCGAGTGAAGGAAAGTTGCTCCTCTCCGCGGACAGCGACACCGTAATCACTAAAGGAATTGTAGCACTTCTTATTCGGGTATTGAATGGACAACTCCTGACAGAAGTGGAGCATGCTGATTTTGAATTTCTGGAGACGATTGGCCTCAAATCACATCTCTCTCCTACCCGATCTAATGGTCTGGTCAGCATGATCGGCCATATAAAGTCATATGCCAAACATTTGGCAGATGATGGCTCGAAAATACCTGATGATACACCTGATACGCATCAGAATGAAATGATCCAACAGATCAAACAAATCTATGACCCTGAAATTCCAGTGGATATCTGGGAACTCGGATTGATTTACGACTTGCATTTGGACACCGCCGGAAAAGCTATAGTTAAGATGACGTTGACATCCCCTGCTTGTCCCGTTGCGGGGAGTCTTCCAACAGAAGTGCAAGAACGATTATTGGAACTGCCATTTGTCAATGATGTTGAACTCAGTCTCGTTTGGGACCCTCCATGGTCCAAGGAGCGCATGAGTGATGAGGCGAGGATGGCCCTTGATATGTTTTAAACCACACCACATGAAGATATCAGCACAAGATGAATATGGATTGCGGATACTGCTCCAGATCGCCCGTGCCCATCCGGAGGAAGGGCTGAGTTTATCCCAGATCAGTGAACTGGAGAATATTTCCCAGGCCTATGCCGCCAAGATGACACGATCATTGCGCATGGCTGGATTTATCAAGAGCATTCGCGGCCACAAAGGAGGTTATATTCTTGCCATCGCACCGGCAGATATTAAGATCAATCAGGTCCTTCGTGCCATGGGTGGGGTCATGTATGATGAGAAGTTTTGTGGTCAGCATACCGGCACGATGTCCTTATGTACCAATTCGATTGACTGCTCAGTCCGATCCCTTTGGACTATTCTACAAAATAATATGGACAAAATCCTGGATCAGATAACGCTTAAAGATCTTATGAAATCGGAAGTACTGGTCAGCAGCAGCCTCACCATGATTTCCGAAAAAGTATTGGGTGTCGAGCCATAATCCAGGTCAATCCACCTGGAGCTGACAGTCGCTTTCCATTTGTAATTGACTGGTCGGATAGTTTTGAATCAGATATTCTCCTGCTGGCAACAAGGGATTACACCTTATGTGTATATCATGGAGCTTGAGAGTTCCTTCATTTTTAAAAGCCGCCCCACCATTGCCTGCCAGTCCGCTAATGATGTCCAATTTCCAGAACATCACTTCATGACCTGCCAGCACATCAAAAAATCCATTGACCATAGATGCAAGGGTAATTCTCGGAACCCAATCTGAATAAATGACGAGATCTTTATCAAGTATTATGCGCGAGGAATTGATCAGTATGGTCATGCCTTCCAGGGAGGAATGGAAACGAATTGTATCCCCATTTTCGGCACATGCGATGACCGCCCTAAGCGAACCATTGCCATCATCATTGGTATTGGTGACCAGGAGGCTGCATGAAGGCTCATCAATGAAATAATTGTGTTCGTCCAGTTCCGCATTGGAAATCGTCACCGGCAGGGTATCATTGATCATATTGGTATTGGAGACCACATCACCGTCATTGCTGGCATCAAAGTCCTTGACTGACACATATCCGGATGGCTGTGACTCTGTCAGCACATAATGCGAGGTCGGCACAGAAACAAACAGGAACGAACCGTCTGCTTGGCTACTCTGTGTAGCCACCGGCACATTATTATCTGCTATGCCATCGGTGTTAACATCTGCATAGAGGACAAGCAGGACATTTGCAATTCCTTCTCCGGCATCAGGTATCTGATCACCATCAAAATCATCGAAGACATTACCGGATATACTACCGGCGATCGGACCTTCGATGTAGAAATTGGCAGCATCCAATTCGGAAGGAGTCAAGGTCACCGGGATCAAATTGTCAAGGGTATCCGGATTGATGACTATGTCATTATCCTCGGTCATGTCCCCATCATCCATTGAATACCATCCCTGTGGCTGAACCTGACTGGCTACATAATTGCCGGGCGTCAATGAAGCCATCGAAAAACTTCCCAATGTATTAGTGAATACATTCCGAATCACGGTATTGTTGTCCGGTAAGCCATCGAAATCGCCATCTGTATATAACCGGATGTTTACCCCCGTAATAGGGTTGCCAGAATTGTCATGCACAAACCCGGTAATTTGTGATGGACAGGCATTGATTTGGAAAGACAAACTTGATGTATCCGGGCAAGAAGCGCCAGGCGCGTTTGGATATACCTCCAAAGTAACTGTTTTCAACCCCGCAGTATCATAATAAACTGTATGAGGTCCGTAGCCTGAAGCTGTGGCGGGTAAGGCGTGGTAGCCGAAATTCCACAAGTAGGTTGCGCCTGGAATTTCGGATTGCAAAGGTTGGAATACCCTATTGGTGTAATAACATCCCGCAGCGGCACTTCCATTGATAGTAGCGTCAGCCAGAGGATTGACTTTAATTAAACTGACCTGGGCTGTTGTGTCAGGGCATCCGGGTTTATTAATAGTGAGATCTACTATGGCCCCTGGATTCTGATTAAAGGGGGTAGATACATAGGACACAACATGCGGCCCTAATCCAGTGCCCGCGGAAGGCAACGAACCGCTTCCAAAATCCCACGTATAGGTCAAACTTCCAATGTTCAGATCCTCTATTTCGAAGGAGGCCTGGCCATTCTCACATATCGTATCCGGGGGAAGAATCGGGAATACAGAAGGACAAAGGATATCGATAAAATGGTTATCCAGGTCGGCTTCACAAGAGGACAAGGTTACCGGAATTTCATTGTCCGGATTATCTCCATTATCATCACCATCCGGGTCCGGAGATTGATCTATATCCAGCGAATCCGAATAATATGCCGGTTGAATTTCACGAAGTACATAGGTACATGGAGATATCATCGAAAAACAATACGAACCACTGATCGAATCGGTATATGTTGTAGAAACCAGGATATCACCAGTATCCACCAACTGATTGGCATTGACATCCCGCATGAGTTGTATGGCCACGCCGGATATGGCTTGCCCTAAATCATTGGTGACTGTTCCGCAAATACTTCCCATCTCCTGTAAGGTCAGGATTTGGGTACAACTGGCTATGTTGCTACAACTGTCCGTTACTGTCCATCGACGGAAGATTTGGCTTTGAATCCCGCAAGTACCATTCACCAGTGAATCAGCATATGTAATTAATGGCACTCCCGGGCAATTGTCTTCAGCAGTTGCAGTACCTGTGATAGATGGTAAAATAGATCCCCCGCAATTGACCGTCACATCAGCGGGACAAGTGATATTCATGCCACAGCTAAATGGCGTACAATCGGTTTCGACCGGTTGACCATAAGGAGGTGCTGCTCCACTGCCTGAATACTCCCAGTTGAATTGGACGACATGTTCAAACGCGGGTGCAGATTCTCCAGGGTTGGAAGAAGTGGCTGTCATGACAACGCCTTCGTCACCGGACAGGTATCCGCCATTGGCTGGATTTTGTTCTAAATCCCAAACGATAGCGGGGCAATATCCTGTGCTATCCGGAGCAGGATCATCTATGGAAAAACAAATTTGGTATAATTTGGTCCAATCTGTGGTTGAAATATAAATCGGAGGTTGACTTTCATCCACCAATTGGATAGCACCATTCACCCAATCTGCTGCACCATTTCCTGGTGAACCAAATCGAAAATAATTATAGCCAAAAGCTGCAGGGCTGGTCAATACATTCGGAGGATTTGGTGCCACTGGACCATATCCGCCTTGAAAGTCACGAAAATCAGTAAACTCCAGAAGATTGTCTTCATAAAAGAAGCGGACATTCATTCCGAACAACCGTTGATCCGGAATATCAGATTGAAATTCCACGTCAACACAATATTCTTCTGTGGTACAGTTATAATGAGGATTTGCAAGACGAACTGTAAAATTAGGATTAGTGACCACCGGCAATATGCATCCTCCATCCGATGCTATCATCGTAGTCCTGGCAGGCAGTCGGTTGGAAACTATGGCAGGATTATCATTTGCCATCAGCGATAGAACACTGTGACACAGCATCAGCCAAACCACATATCTTCTACAGCCTAAAATTTGGGAAATAAAATTAGCACTGCCCGTTGCAAAACGACCCACGCCATTTTCCAGGATGACCAATTCAAATTGGCCAATCATCTCGCATTGTCCTTGAGTGTACACAATAAAAGGTTTGTCTGGGGGGACGAAATCAAGTTCAAACTCACAGGCCTTGATTTCTTCTTAATCAGATACCGCCTGGAATTTGAAAATGAGTTTAAAGATAAGGAAAAAGGGGATGCCTTTGGCTCTACTATGGCCAGAAAACCAACTCTTTAGGTTGAATCACAAGGCAACTTCGGTGATTAGTAGGATTAAACGGGAAACCAAGATTTCGGGAAACTGAATTGCAAAACATACCTGCAGAACTATAATCATATATACATCACTGCAAATCGGTATGCAACAAATATATAAATTGTGGATATGGAGCAATCCAACAAGGATCAACCAGACAAGGCCCATTCATCTCAGGGTATTGGCTATCAAATCTGGGCACAGAAAAAAAACAGTATTTTAAATAAAAACAGACCCATGACCTGTTGTTTAGGTCATTTCCCTCCTTCAGAAGCGTGCAATACTAGTTGTTTTGAATAAAACAACTACCTGTCAAAATAATCTGGCTACCCGTAAGGTTTCGAATCAAGTATTGGCCGGAAGGTAGGTTAGCATTTTTAAAAACTTTGCAGCTTATCATTTTCAGGATTCCTGAATTCTTAAACGCCGCTCCCTGGTTATCTGGAATAGTAATTCCACTGGTAATGTCAAGGTCTTTAAATTCCACAGTTTTACCAGAAGCTAATTCAAATAAACCTGCAATGGTTGAGTTAATCTTTACACGTGGGGTAAGATTTGATCGAATATAGATGTTCTTATTGATGACCAGACGAGTCGTGTTGATGTTGATGGTCGCACCGGCCATGGAAGATGCAAAAGTGATGGTATCCCCGCTGGTGGCGCATGCTATGGCATCACGAAGACTACCTGCTCCAGTATCTGCGGTACTGCTTACCAGAAGGTTACATGGTCCATTATCCACATAAATGGGAACAAGTTGAGCAGGTGCACCATAAGGAGGGGTCCCATTACCACTATATTCCCAATTAAACTGTGACACATGCTCTGTAACCGGAGCAGAACCACTTCCATTTACAACAGTCATGTTTACCCCATCTGAACCGGGAGGAAATCCTCCATTAGCCGGGTTGGCTTCCAGATCCCAAACCACGCTCCAGTAATTAACACTTCCTGCATTTGGGTCATCTATGGAATAACATACTTGAAACAACTTGGTCCACCCTGATGTAGAAATATAAATTGGAGGGGCATTTGGATTAGTCTTTGAAATACCAGCTTGAATATATTCAAAAGGCCCATCAAAATTAAAAAGAGCCGGGCCACCTGATGCACTGGTCGATATAATTGGAGGATTTGGAGCCGATACATTATACCCACCCTGGAAATCTCTGAAGTCAATAAACTCCAAATCAGCATCATCATAAAAAAACCTTGCCAAAATGCCAAAGATCTCTTTATTGGCTATGTCAGATTGAAATTGAACATCGAAACAGAGTTCTTGGGTGGATGCATTGTACTGAGGATTAGCAACACGCACCGTAATCACAGGATCAACAACAGCGCTATGCGATATAGTTTCGAGTGAATTGTGAAGGCAGGTCTTATCCAGGGGCCGTGTACTTGACGCCCATATGGCGCTTCCAGGAAGAGCAATGAGTATAGCAAGGAGGGACAAATTGCGAAACAACCCAATACCACGAAAAACATGTCCATTACAGGCATGCGAGCATAAGACTGATTGTACCACCTGAGATCGGAGACCAGCTAGTGAAATCATATGTGTGTAATTGTTACTTAAGAGCTTGATGGTGTAAAGTCAAGTTATCTCTTGGTCGTTATGCAATAGTTCTTCCGGGGGGTATCATCATTTACTTCAAAATTTCGATGGCCTAAATTAACTTAATAATTCAAGTATTTTGCCTTAAACCCGACATTCTTTAAAAAAATTTCATGTGGCTGTTCCCGGCTCAAAGAAGACTAACCACTACAGTCACTAACAAATTTGATTCCCCATTTAATGAATTTCGTATTGCTCACACAGCCCCATGCATAATAACATGATATAGTGGTATTTATATATTTAAAATATAACAATACAAATTTTACCTAAATCATTTACTCGTGATAAGGCACTTAACCTGGATTTGTAGTACCCCTAACTCCATTTTGCAAGCCTAAATAATTTAACATTTGGTAATAGAATAATCCCGATCAAAACGACCTTTTTAACGATAAATTGAAGATTACAACCTATGAATAACAATTGCCGGTACCTTTCCAATTCGACTGTAAATCCAAAATTTTTGATGCACTGATAGACTATTCAGGCATATAGAATGGCAGGATCAAAACTTCCTGGCCATGAACGGCGATAGCCAAATAGAACCCAGGCGGGACGTTGATTGGATCAGAATACGCCTGGCCTAACAAGTGGGCCACGTGCATGCGTCGTCCCAGCAGGTCAAATACCTGCACTAGCCATTCAACGCCTTGATCTCCCTCTAGATGGAGTTGCCGAGTAGATGCGATATACATAAACTGATCACTTCGATTATCGATTGAACTCACAGCGACAGGTGTACATTCGGTTAAAGAGCTGCAGTATGCTCGCTTCACGAGTGAACAATCGACAATAAAAGGATTTTCCTTACCCTGATACTGAGCGATTCGTTCATTGCGCTGCATTTCACTTGCGTCGACAGGATCGAGTTCATGCCAGGCGCACAACTTATCCAACTGAAGATTGAAAAACCCCGGATCGGCGGCCATGGCATTGTCCCTATAGATCGTCCAGAAATAAAACATGGCCCTGGCGATATCGCCTTTAACTGATTCTCTGGGTTCAAAAGCGCCGTTGACATACTCACTATAAGCATCAATATTAGCCGACGGCTTAGAATTCATCTCCTGATCCCGATAATACCATCTTGTCGTTTGATTATCATTGATATCTGTATAGGGAGAGTCTCCGCGATCTGAATTGATGGCAGACCGGGACGGGAAAAGATGGTACATATTGGTATTTCCTCCAGTTCCCTCTCCTGCTCCTTTGGCCTGAGGCCAACTGTGCTCAAGATTCATAGAACCGGTTTCAGTCCCATTACCATATAACCATTGGGAAGGGTCTACCCCTGTCGGAAGATAGCGGGACAATCCTGAATAAATGCAATGGACTGTATCCTGGTCGGCAAATATGACGGCATATAAAGTGTCTTTAACCTGGGTATCATTGAGTAAATGCGTTGGGGTATACTCGTTTCTCAATGCGTCTACAAGTGTTTCCCCTGTTAAGCCCGGAAAAATCTGGGCAACACCATGTTGTATTCCACCACAAAGACTGAAAAGGACAAAACAATACTTTGTGATATACTTATTTAAAAACCGAACATGATGCATAGTGCTGAAATTGCGTAGGGGTCGCAAGATAGTGGGTAATATTGAGTCTTCCCGATGGTCTCTGAAGGCAACCTGTGAAAAAATTAAAAATGATACAGGTCAGGGTCGGGATCAGAAACTGAACTCAACCGATGCTCTTCGATGAAGCTGTGTAAAAATCGTCTTGCTTTTTTGGCCGAAAGGCGTATCCACGATCAGGGTATACTGGCCGGGATCGAGATCTTCAAATAATACCGATCCATTACGATCCGTCACTCCAACTTGCAGGGAAGCCCCCGGTTGATCTGTACCCGTAATATCTCCAAGATAGAGGTCCACCTTTGCATTGGCTACAGCACTGACCGTTTCAGTACCGCTTCCTGTACATCCCAGGTCACAAGCCTGGTCACTCCAGGTGAGATAGGTCACCATGACCGCCATTTCAGATTTTGCAATGGAAAAAAATTGTTCTGTTTCTGACTCCAGGGAATCTTTGGAACATGAACTAAATCCAATCACCAGGATTGCAAATAATAGCGCCTTTTTCATGACAGGACAAACGGTTTGATTAGCTAAATATAAACATTTCAGCGCATCAACCATATCTTCATCCGGTTTACTGCCCTTTTATTTTGAAATCAACAGTGATGGTTCCACATTGCTCCTCTATATCACTCTGTGTAAATGTGAACTGAAGTGCGGCCTTACGGGCGATTTCTTTCAATTCAGAATCCGTGGTCGTTGATCCTTTTTGCGTGTATTCCGCCTTTAGGACTTTTCCATTTTTATCCACGCATACACTGATGACCACCCGACCGGTTTTCTGACTCCGATCATTAATCTGTGGCTCGTGTAATACGCCACGGTTACCAAGGCCTCCGCCTACCCTGCCACTACCTGTACTGATCCCGGTAAGGTTACTTGCATTGGGGTCTCCATTAGGATCTCCCTGGCTGCCGGGTTTTCCGGTATTGCCTTTGCCTCCCGTACCCAAAAGGTCGCCGTAAGATTTTTTGGTTTTATTATACGCTTCTTGTTGTCTTGCCTGCTCAGCAGCTTCTCGCTGCGCATCTGCTTCAGCCGCTTTCTTAGCAGATGCTTCTTTGGATGAAACAGGACTGTCCACCGCAGAGGTCATCTTTTGTGACTTTACTTCACGTGTTGGTGTTCGCGCGTTCACAGGCGGTGCCGGCTTGACTTCCTTCGTTTCGGCAGCGGCGGCAGGCTGCGGCTTAGACTCCGTTCCTTTAGGGGTTTCCTGTCCTTCTCCTTCATCAGGCAAGCCAAGGTTGACCAGTAATCCCTCTTGCTCAGGAGGAGGATTCTTGATCGCAATCATGGGTAGTAAAAAAGCCAGTATGACCATGATATGAACCACCAGACTTACGATCCAGCCTTTACCCTGAGAGGTTTGCTCCTGGCTTTGAATTGTCGTATCCAGACTTACCATTTGTACAGATTATTGGATTGATTTCAATATGCATAACGGACCTCCGGAGAAGCGGTATACAAACTAAGGCGGAAAATTAGGGGAAATATTTCATATTACAAAATTATTTAATGTATAACATTTTGAATACAATCCCCTATGGCCGGAAATACGGACTGACAGTGGATCACCTGGCCTCTTACCCGTGCCTGATTTTCAAAGTGTTGGAAAGCTGAATTCTTGTACCGCAGTCCCCGGCATTCTCTATCTTTCAGGTTCATGTCATATAGTGGTTACCTATGCGAGTCATCAAGAAAATTGCGGTTTTGGGGTCTGGAGTAATGGGATCCGGTATAGCCTGCCATATGGCCAATGCCGGCTTCCAGGTATTGTTATTGGATCTACCCGGCAAAGAAGGTCAGAGCAGAAATCAACCTGCCGAACAAGCCCTTGCCCAGGCCATCAAGCAAAAACCTGCCCCACTCTATCATAGCGGATTTATAAGCAGAATATCGACCGGTAATTTTGAAGATGACCTTTCCCGAATTAAAGAAGTGGACTGGGTCATCGAAGTCATTGTCGAAAAACTTGAAATCAAACAGGCCCTCTTTGAAAAAGTAGATCAACTACGAAGACCAGGTACCATCATCTCTTCCAATACCTCAGGCATACCTATACACTTCATGACAGAAGGTAGATCTGATGATTTTCGCAAACATTTCCTGGGCACACACTTTTTCAATCCTCCTCGATACCTGCGCTTATTGGAAATCATCCCAGGCCCCGAAACCGAACCTGCTCTGATTGATTTTATGATGCATTTTGGGGAAATGTTTTTGGGAAAGCAAACCGTACTGTGCAAAGACACACCTGCTTTTATTGCCAATCGCGTAGGTGTATACAGTATGGCCAGGATCTTTCAACTTACCGAAGCCGCAAGTTTGCCAATCAGCGTGGTGGATAAACTCACTGGTCCCGTGATCGGCCGACCCAATACAGGCACCTTCCGGCTTGCGGACCTGGTGGGTCATGACACCGGGGTAAAGGTAATGCTGGGCATTCAGCAGAATTGTCTTGCTGACGAACAAGCTGGCGCATTCTCGGTCCCCGCGTACATGCAGTTCCTTTTGGACAAAGGGTTTTTGGGAAATAAAACCGGACAAGGGTTTTATAAGAAGGGTGAAGGAAAAAACGCCAAAGGGCAGACAGAATACTTATCGCTCAATCTCAAGACACTCGAATATGAAAAAGAAGGAAAGTCAGACCTTCCATCGCTGGGGATCTCCAAGCAAATTGAAGACCCGGAGAAAAGGATTCGCGCCGTCTATGATGCCCCTGACCCTGGAGGACAATTGATCAAAGATCATTTGGTTGGCTTGTTTTCCTATGTGAGTCACCGGATACCTGAAATAGCCGATCAGATCAATAGTATTGACGACGCACTCAAAGCCGGCTTTGCGTGGTCCTACGGCCCTTTTGAATATTGGGACATCATTGGCCTCCAAAAAGGAGTGGATGATATTAAAGCCGCGGGACTTTCGGTCAGCCCCTGGATAGAACAAATGATTGCCGATGGGTTCACATCCTTTTACAGCTTTGCGGATCAGCAACCCATGATGTATAGTCCACTTGCCAAAAGATACATCCCCATCCCTGGTGCCGGTTCGAAAGTCAATTTGCGTGCCTTCAGGCAAAAGGTACCCGTTTCTAAAAATGATGAATCCGTACTTCATGATATCGGTGACGGCGTGCTGTGTTTCGAATTTCGAAGTAAAGCCAATGTCATTGGCGAAGGCATTCTTCGTGGCCTCAATGAGTCCATTCGGATAGCTGAAGAAGATGGCTGGAAAGGACTGGTCATCGGCAATCACGCGACTAATTTTTCGGTGGGCGCCAACCTGATGTTGATCGGAATGATGGCGTTTCAGGAAGAATGGGATGAACTGGAGACCGCGGTCCACTATTTCCAGCAAACCTCCATGCGATGCCGGTATTCTTCCGTCCCCGTGGTCATGGCGACACAGGGATATGTTTTTGGAGGCGGCTGCGAACTTGCTATGCATTGCGATGCGGTCACCGCGGCAGCTGAATCTTACATCGGACTCGTGGAAGCCGGTGTAGGGCTGATCCCGGGTGGTGGTGGCACAAAGGAATTTGCGGTTCGGCTCTCCTCTTCTTTTAAAAATGGAGATGTCCAGATTCCTCAACTCATCGAACGGGGAAAGAACCTGGCTACGGCCGCTGTTGCTACTTCGGCCTATGAAGCCTTTGACCTTGGCTACCTGGACGCTGCACGAGATGAAGTGGTTCTTAACCTGACCTCCAATATTGCTGAAGCAAAACGAAAGGTATTGGACCTCCACACCCACTACGTAGCTCCAATTCCAAAATCAGATATCCTGGTTTTAGGGAGACAAGGATTGGCCTCCATGTTTGCATTTGCCAATGAATTCCGATTAGGCAACTATGGCTCAGCCCATGACATCAAGATCGTCCACAAACTTGCATGGGTGCTTTGTGGTGGCGATCTGACCGGTGCTCAAAAGGTAACTGAGCAATACCTCCTGGATCTGGAACGCGAAGCATTTTTGTCGTTGTGCGGTGAACCAAAAACCCTGGAACGCATTCAGTATATGTTGGAAAACAATAAACCACTTCGCAATTGAGGGGACCCATGAACAATCATTTTTCAGTGCCTGATCATTGCCATTTAATTTGCTCCATTAAGCCCTGATTATTTACTTTCATTGAAACCGGTTATCACATGGCCTATATTGTAAAAGCATACCGATCCGCTGTTGGCAAAGCAGGCCGGGGAGGATTCAGCACCTATAGATCTGACGACCTTGCAGTCGATGTTATCCGCCACTTAATGGCACAGGTACCCCAACTTGATCCCAAACGCATAGATGACGTGATTGTTGGATGCGCCAACCCTGAGGGAGAACAAGGCCTTCAAATCGGACGTCAGATCTCCATGAGAGCCTTGGGGCATGACGTACCTGGCATGACCGTCAATCGGTATTGCGCATCCGGATTGGAAAGTATATCTATCGCCGTGGCCAAGATTAAAGCCGGCATGGGTCATTGTTACATCGCCGGCGGAACAGAATCGATGAGTATGATTCCGATGACGGGATACAAGTTTGCTCCCAGCTATAAAGTCGCTTCCACTACACCTGATTATCTGGCCAGCATGGGAGCTACCGCAGAAGCCGTTGCAGAAAAGTATAACATCAGCCGTGAAGATGCAGATGCCTTTGCCTTACGCTCCCATACGCTTGCCGCGAAGGCTATAGATCAGGGATTCTTTGTGGACGAAATTGTGCCTGTCCAGGTAGATCATGTTGATTTTATAGGAGGTAAGAAAGTAAATTCCTCAACGGTAATAGCCACCGATGAAGGGGTGCGTCGTGACACATCACTCGAGGGGCTTGGAAAATTGAAACCTGTATTTAAGCAAGGCGGTGTGGTCACCGCGGGCAACGCCTCACAGACGTCTGATGGCGCCTCCTTTGCACTAGTTATGAGTGAGGCTATGGTGCGTGAACTCAACCTTGAACCTATAGCAAGACTGGCGGCATGCAGTGTTGCCGGTGTTGATCCATTGTACATGGGCATCGGACCCTGTGCTGCCATCCCGAAGGCATTAAAACAATCGGGGCTCAAACTTTCTGATATCAACCTCATAGAACTCAACGAAGCGTTTGCCACGCAATCGCTGGCCGTCATCCGCATTGCAGGATTAGATCCGGAGATCGTTAATGTCAATGGAGGGGCTATTGCCCTAGGTCATCCGCTTGGCTGCACAGGCGCAAAACTTTCAACGCAACTATTTCAGGAATTGAAACGCCGTCACCAAAAATATGGGATGGTGACCGCTTGTGTCGGTGGGGGTCAGGGTATCGCAGGTATTTACGAAATGCTATAAAGAGGAATTATGAATGACGAATTAAGAATAAGGAATTAGGAATTAGGAATTTCGAAGCATAGCGAGGATCCCGACCGCCAGGTGGGAAGGAATTGCGAAGAAGGAATTTGCAGTTACAATTGGAAACGGAATAAAGAAGGATTATTTAAGTATTTTCTCCAGGTCCGCGGGTGAGTACTTCACCGATTTTAAAACTTTTCTGTCGGAGGCGCGGTATACCAGGAAGCCGGAATGACTTTCGGTTATAAATCCTTCCGTGCCGTCCCTGTCCAAATAGTAGGCTATCGTATCTTCTGCGGTCTGGTAATCCTCACAGACTTTGCTCATATTTGATCGCTGTACCTCTTCAAACAAAGCTTTGAATTTCGAGCCCAGTCCGAATTCCAGCACCGCGCCTGAAAGTACATACTGCAAATCGCTCAGCGCGTCAGCCACCGCGGTGATATCGCCAGCCTGGATAGCATCTTTCAATTCATCCAATTCTTCCTGTAGCAGATTGACACGCAAGGTACAGCGACGTTCATCCGGGATCGTCGGGGTCTCCAGCACAGGCAGATGAAAGGTTTTATGAAACTCAGCGACATCATTCAAAGGCGTGGGTTCAGGAAATTGAGTTTTAGACATTGCTTGGATATTTGAAGGAAGATAACCCGTTGTGAATTAGGAACGAAAATAAAACAGCCCCTGAAGTATATCCCCAGGGGCCGTATGATTTTGAAGGTGATTATTGCCCTAGGGCTTCAAGTTTCTTCTTGTACGTTTCCACCAGGTCAAATTTGTCCTGACGGGCATAGATTTCTTTTAGTGCGATCAACGTATTGACATCCTTTGGATTGAGCTCTTCGGCTTGCTGGAAAAATGGAAGTGCCTTGACAAAGGTTTCATCCATCTGTGCCTTCTTGGCATCATATTTCTTAGTTCCTGCAGGTGTATAATCGTTTGACAATTCGTTGAGTTCGATCGAGTACGCCGCGGCTTTGTTGTACCAAAGGGCCCCTATGCTGTAGATCGCGTCAAAACTCTTCGGGTCTCTGGTGACCGCCTGGTTGTAGTAGGACATAGCTTTGTTGAAATCTTCTTCTGCCTTAGCAGGATCTTTGGCGGCATTGTCCTGGTAGAGTTTGTCATAGATCTGGCCGAGGGTAACATAGATGGACACATTGTTTGGGTCCAGTTGTGCCGCTTTCTCGAGCTTCGAGATCAGACTTTCCAATTCCCCTTTGGACAGCAGGTAATTGATCTCAGCATAAAGCAGTGCAGTATCATCGGGGTATTTCTCACGCGCGGCTTTAAGATATTGCTCTGCCAGCGCGGGATCTTCATCCTTGTAGAGCTGGATCAAGGCTTCATAAACACCAGGCTCGGCGATACCCATGTCGACCAATTGCTTATAGACGGATTTAGCTTCATCGATCATACCGGCTTGCTGTGCGCAGAGACCACTGTAATAAAGGGCTTTGGGTTGCTCCGCAGCATCAAAATTTGACGGCTCATGATTCTTCTTGAGCAATTCAGCGCCATCATATGTAGCTTTGAATGCACTGTAGGCTCCAGCATAGTTGTTGGTTTGGTATAATGCAGAACCTGTATAGTAGAGATTTTGAATGCCTGCGGCCAGGGCCTTTAGGGCATCTTTACTCTGGTATGATTTCTGGGCCAGTTTAACGGCCATATCGTACCCTTTGAAGGCTTTGCCAGCGGCCATCGGGTCGCTGACTTTATACGCCGGATCAATTACAAAATGACCAACATCTGTATTGACCTGAGTCATAAAAACATCTCCATAAGTTTGCCATGAGGTAGGGTCGGCCGCCACTGCGGAATCCCCGATTGATGCATCGGCCAGCGTAATCGCTTCCTTGAGTTTGTCTGCGCCTGCCGCCGGATCGAGATTGTAGGTACCCAGCAGACGGGCTGCTTTCTTGATGTCCTTCAAAGGATCCTGGGCTTGAAGACCAAATCCTGCAACCACCAGTAGCAGGAGAACGAGTGCGTTTTTCATTTACAGATTGATTTATTCAGATTAATCGTATTCAAATATACTAACCAACATGATGACGTTATAAATCGCGCGGTGACGTTTTTATTTTGTTAAGTTCTGCTAACAAAAGCATAATACCCTGGTGAAACATGTAACTGCATCAGGCCTGAATCTGCTATTCATTACTCCTCCTCACTATGATCCGTTACCGGCTTCTCCCGGGACTCATCATTTTTAACCACACCGACATCAGCAATTTGGTCATCATCCGCCAGATGGATCAGTTTGACACCTTGCGTTTTTCTACCCATCACCCGGATATCGGTCACTTCCATCCTTATCGTCACGCCGGACTGATTGATGATCATAAGGTCATCCGTTTCTTCCACCGCCTTTATGGCAATAAGCTCACCCGTCTTATCGGTGATCTTCAAAGTACCTACGCCTTTAGCTCCACGTTTGGTCTGACGATATTCTTCCAGATCAGAACGTTTGCCATATCCATTGGCGGAAATGACCAGGATGGTTGCATTCGGATCATTTTCTTTCACCGTGATCATTCCTACGACCTCATCATCGCTGCTCTGCAGGGTCATCCCGCGCACGCCCGCAGCGGGTCGGCCCATGGCTCTGACATCGTCCTCGTGGAATCGCACAGCAAATCCTTTCTTGTTGGCCATCACCACTTCGCTCTGGCCATCCGTAAGACGTGCATCGATCAAGGTATCGCCTTCGTTAATGGACAAGGCCCGGATCTTGCTGATATTTGATTTGGCATATTCTTCTACCAGGGTCTTCTTGACTGTGCCTTTCTTAGTACAGAAGAGGATGTAATGGCTATTGGTAAACGCCTTGTCTTCGATGTCCTTAATAATGATATAGGCCTTGATTTTATCTTCTTTGGGTAGCTCAATCAGATTCTGGATGACACGTCCTTGTGAAGTCTTTGAAGCTTCAGGAATTTCATATACCCTGATTTTATAGAAGATCCCTTGTTCGCTCAGTAAGAAGAGGTGGTTGTGAGCACTGGCGATAAACATGTGCTCTATAAAATCCTCCTCGCGGGTTGAACTGCCTTTTGATCCCCGACCTCCACGGCCCTGGGTGCGGAATTCTGCGATGTTGGTTCTTTTGACATAGCCCAGGTGTGAAATCGTAACCAACATATCCTCATCCGGGATCATGTCCTCGATACTGATTTCGCCATCTGCAAAGGTGATCTCCGTGCGGCGGGGATCTCCATATTTTTCATTGATCTCCTGAAGTTCGAGCTTGATGATCCCACGACGACGGCTTTCATTGGCCAGGATATCTTTAAGATCCGCAATGGTGATCAGGAGTTGATCATACTCTTCCTTGATTTTAAGGCGCTCGAGACCCACCAGTCGTTGGAGTCTCATCTCCAGGATTGCTTTGGTTTGGACATCAGATAATCCAAAACGCTCTACGAGTCCGGCATGAGCTTCGTCGACAGTTTTTGATTCCCGGATGAGTTTGATGACTTCATCCAGATTATCCAGGGCAATCAACAAACCTTCCAGAATATGAGCTCTTTCCTCAGCTTTCTTAAGTTCGAATGCAGTGCGTCGAACAATGACTTCCAGACGGAAGGTGATAAATTCATCAATGATCTGTCGGAGGCTGAGTGTCCTCGGACGTCCATGGACCAGGGCGATGTTATTGATACCGTAGGAGGTCTGGAGCGGAGTGAACTTGTACAGTTGACTTAATACTACATTGGCAATGGCATCGCGTTTCAGTTCGACAACGATCCGGATTCCTTCCCGGCTGGATTCATCCTGTACATATGAAATGCCCTGGATTTTATCGGCAGTCTTGAGGTCATCAATCGCCTTGACGAGATTGGCTTTGTTGACCTGGAAAGGAATTTCTTTGATGATGATGACATCGTTGCCATGCTGACCTTCCTGAATTTCAGCTACTCCACGCAGCACACATCGGCCGCGACCCGTTTCGTAGGCTTCCCGTATACCTTCCACACCATAGATAATTCCTCCTGTAGGAAAATCAGGCGCTTTGATATATTTCATCAGATCATCGAGGGTAATCGATGGATCATCAATCACTGCACTGATTCCGGCGACGACTTCTGTGAGATTGTGGGGAAGCATATTGGTCGCCATACCGACCGCAATACCACTGGAGCCATTGATGAGGAGGTTCGGAATTTTTGCGGGTAGAACGGTGGGCTCTTCCAGGGAGTCATCGAAATTGAGTTGAAAATCAACCGTATCCTTTTCGATATCATCCAACAACTCATCGGCTATACGTTGGAGCTTTGCTTCGGTATATCGCATGGCGGCAGGGCTATCCCCGTCCATGCTTCCAAAATTACCTTGCGGGTTGACGAGCGGATACCGAAGAGACCAGTCCTGGGCCATGCGGACCATGGAGTCATAGACGGCAGTATCACCATGAGGATGGTATTTTCCTAGTACCTCCCCCACGATCCTGGCCGATTTCTTAAACGTTTTGTTGTACCCCAGGCCAAGCTCATTCATGCCATACAAAACCCTGCGGTGTACCGGCTTGAGTCCATCCCGGACATCCGGAAGGGCCCGCGAAACGATTACGGACATCGAATAGTCGATATAAGCCGACTTTAATTCGTCTTCGATGTTTATTGGTATAACTTTAAGATTATCAGACATATATAATTATAAAATGCATTCAAATTGAATGCCGCGAAGATACAAATTAATCCCCTGTTTTCGGAGGACTAACCGAGGTCTGAGGGGTATATTTTTAATAAAAAAAGAGGAATGGTGGTATAAAATAAATGTCAACTATTTGTTATATTCATATTGCTGATTAACAATAATTTATACCTTTATCTTTCGATGTCCGGGCGGTTTATACCTTATCGACAACCCGCAGACCTCAGTTTATGGCTATTTTTGTCGCATTGTCACAGGTAAAACCATATCAATCAGTCGATAAGGACAAGAAGCAGGAGGTAGAAATCATGTTTGATAAGATATCAGGCAAGTATGACCTCCTCAACAAAGTCCTCTCGTTGGGCATTGACCGCGGTTGGCGGAAGAAAGCCCTGACCATGCTCGCACCCTATCATCCGAACCAGATATTGGATGTGGCCACCGGTACCGGAGATATGGCATTTATGGCAGAACAAATCCTTCATCCAGCCACTATCACCGGGATCGATCTTTCAGCTGGCATGCTGGAGGTTGCCCGCAAACGAAATGCCCAGCGTAAGCCTGAACAGCCTACTGTGATTGAATTTATCAAGGGAGACGCTGAAAACCTGCCTTTTCCGGATCACAGTTTTGATGCCGTAACCGTGACTTTCGGTGTTCGCAATTTCGGCGACCTGGGTAAAGGGCTCTCCGAGATATGCCGGGTCATGAAATCTGGGGCTCCGCTGATGGTGCTGGAGTTTACAAAACCGCGGATTTTTCCATTCCGGCAGCTGTTTGACATATATTTCAGACACATCCTTCCGTTAATAGGGGCATGGACTTCAGGAGACGGACGCGCTTACAAATACCTCTATGAATCCGTCCAGGCTTTTCCGGACTATGAAGCATTTACTGCTGAGCTCCTGAAAGCCGGATTGGAACGCCCCTCCTTCAAATCATTATCCTCAGGCATATGCGCCATCTACATCGCTTACAAACCTTAATCATCCTGGCCCTGTTATTGACGCCTGCCCTGGGATCTGCCCAGTACAGCAGAGGCAATCACAATTTCCGGGAGTTTCAGAAAAAGGCGTACTACTTCGGACTGACTTTCGGATACAACAGTTCCAATTTTCATGTATCCCACCTGAAGAGTTTCATCCTCAACGACAGTTTCAAGATTGCAGAAGGCAATCGCGGACCCGGACTCAATGTCTCCATGATTGCCAACATGAAACTCGGCGAGTATTTTGATTTTCGCTTTCTTCCAGGCTTTTCCTTTGTGGATCGCAAACTGTATTACGTCACCGATGACGGAGCTGAAAATATCAAGGACATCGAAAGTGTATTGGTTCAGGCTCCCTTTCAGGTCAGGTTTAAATCTGATCCCTTTCATGATATGAGAGTGTACGTACTTTCCGGCATTAAATACACCTATGATGTAGCCACGAATTCGAGGATTCGGGAGGAGCAGGCAAAGCGCGCGTTATTGATATCTCCCCATGACTTTTCTTTTGAAGTGGGCGGTGGATTTCAGTTTTTCTTTCCCTTCTTTATTTTCTCTCCGGAGATCAAATACTCACAGGGCTTAGGAAATGTCCTGATCTACAACGGCAAGCTGGCTCAATCCAATGTACTTGAAAAGGTAGTTTCAAGAACCTTGACGATCAGCTTGCACTTTGAAGGTTGACGTGATTCATCAGATCCTCAAAAAAGTCAGCAAACAACTGGTCCATTCTTTCTTCATGCAGGTCATAGGGTATCATGGCTTCAGGAATTTGATTTTCAAATGAAGCCCGCATACTCAACATCCTCAGTGTTCGTTCCATTCGATTCCTGTTTTTACAGGATTCCAGCCACCGATCGCCCAGCATTCGATGGATCCTGGGATGAATGCGTTCAGGCAGCAAGGAGAGATGTGTTCGTACGACTTGATAGGTCGTCTCACAAAATTCTTCGATTCCGGCCACATGATAGCGCTCCCAATTCTTCGATAATATAAAATCCATTAGCACGTCGGCCACAACAGGGGTATACTTGCCCTGAAACGGCCTCAGGAGTTGGATCATCTCATCCACGGCGGGATGCTGATCCGTAAAGGCATCGATCTTCTTATGCATTTGGATACCTTCTACCATCATTTCCGGAATCAATGCGTAATCCCTGGGTTTGATCAAATCGCCCCAGAGATTGCCCATCAATAGAAGGGGTGTTTCAGGAGAAAGGAAGGCATGTGCGAGGTAATTCATAAGACAACATGTCCGTGGAGTGGGATCTTAGTATCTTTGCGCCCTTAAAAATACCCGTTACTCACGAACTTTCTTTTTTATGGGATTGAAATGCGGAATTGTCGGATTACCTAACGTTGGAAAATCCACTTTGTTTAATGCACTAACTTCAGCCGGGGCCCTAGCGGCCAATTATCCGTTTGCCACCAAGGAACCTAATATCGGAGTAATCACCGTGCCGGATCGCCGGCTTGATGAATTGGCCCGTCTGGTCAACCCACAGCGGACCCTCCCCACAACAGTGGATATCCTGGACATCGCAGGCCTCATCAAAGGGGCATCCCAGGGGGAAGGATTGGGCAACCAGTTCCTGGCCAATATTCGGGAAGTAGATGCTATCCTGCATGTCGTTCGTTGCTTTGATGATGATAATGTGGTCCATGTCGATGGCAGTGTCAATCCGGTTAGGGATAAAGAAATCATCGACATCGAATTGGGTCTTAAAGACCTTGAATCTGTTGACAAGCGAATAGACCGGGCCTCAAAATCAGCTAAAAGCGGCAAGAAAGAGGATGTAGAACTTGTCACCTGGCTCAATCAACTCAAGGCGCATATGTTGAGTGGCAAACCTGCCAGAAGCTTTGAGGTGCCTGATATCTATGTTGATGTCATGCGGGAGATGATGCTGCTGACCGCCAAACCGGTATTGTATGTATGCAATGTGGACGAAGCTTCTTCGGTCAACGGCAATGCGTATTCAGAACAACTGAAAACCGCTGTTGCTCACGAGGGTGCAGGGCTCATCTGTATCAGTGCAGCTATTGAGGCAGATATTGCAGCTCTGGATACCATAGAAGAACGAATGGAGTTTGTCAAAGACATGGGGCTGGAGGAACCTGGTGTCAACCGGGTAATTCTGGCTGCCTATGACCTGCTACATCTGATTACTTACTTTACAGCCGGCGTAAAAGAAGTACGCGCCTGGACGGTTCGGAAAGGAAGCAAAGCGCCCCAGGCTGCGGGCGTAATTCATACCGATTTTGAAAAAGGCTTTATTCGCGCGGAAGTTATCCGCTATGATGACTTTATCCGTTATGGGTCAGAAGCTGCAGTAAAGGAAGCAGGCAAGATGGGTGTTGAAGGCAAAGAATATGTGGTGCAGGATGGTGATATCATGCACTTCCGATTTAACGTCTAAGTTTACTGCTTATCTGTACATCACGGCTTTGACCGCAGCGATTACCTTGGCGGGATTAGGCAGGTATTCATCGACCAGTGTTGGAGCGTAGGGCAAGGATGTATCTGCGCTATTGATCCGGGTGACCGGTGCATCGAGGTAATCAAAGGCATATTTCTGGACGACGTACGCTACCTCGGAAGAGACCCCTGCAAATGGCCATGATTCATCCACGACCACCAGACGATTGGTTTTCCGGACAGACTGGACGATGGTTTCGTGATCCAATGGACGAATAGTCCGAAGGTCAATGACTTCCGCTGAGATGCCCTCTTTGGCAAGTTCCTCAGCCGCTTTACGAACGACCTCCATCATTTTATTGAAAGACACGATGGTCACATCCGTTCCTTCTCTTCGTATTGCGGCCTTACCTATTGGCACGAGGTATTCACCGTCCGGCACTTCACCCTTATGACCATAGAAGAGTTCACTCTCCATGATACATACAGGATCATTATCACGAATAGCGGATTTGATGAGCCCCTTGCTATCTGCGGGATCAACACAACTGACCACTTTGAGCCCGGGGCAGTTAGCCAACCATGATTCAAACATCTGACTATGCTGTTGCGCTAATTGTCCGGCAGACCCGCTGGGTCCACGAAATACAATGGGGCAAGAAAAATCACCAGCCGATTGCGATAATGTCTTTGCGGCGTTATTGACAATCTGGTCAAAGGCAAGCACCGCGAAATTCCAGGTCATAAACTCCACTATGGGCCGAAGACCATTCATGGCTGCCCCTACGCCAATACCCGCAAACCCAAGTTCAGCAATAGGCGTATCAATAACACGCCTGGGACCAAATTCTTCCAGCATCCCTTTGCTGACCTTATAGGCCCCATTATACTCAGCTACTTCCTCCCCCATCAGGAATACGGTGTCATCCCTGCGCATTTCTTCAATCATCCCTTCGCGAATCGCGTCTCTTAAGGCTAATTCCCTTGCCATGAACCCATTTGATTTTTGTGGGTGCAAAATTAACAAATCCTGACCAGCCTGATGAGACTAGGCTGGCAAGAACTCATATTATTATTTTCAATCATATTAATTACCTTTACCACACGTGAAAACCTTTGCTTTTGCCTATACACCCTATTATTGGCTGACCGTCACCAGTCTGGCCGCTCTGTTGTTCCTCGGAGGTCTGTTTGCGAGTAGCTTTTGGTTTTCAGACCGTTGGGAGGATTTGTTTAAAGAAAACATAGAGTTCCTCGTAGAGTGTGAATCCGGCCTTGACAAGGCTGCCCTGGTAAAATTAGAGGGCCAAATCAGCGGCCTGGAAGGGGTGCGCAACCTAAGGTTTGTAACCGCAGGTGAAGCCATGAAACAAATGAGAGCGGATTTGGGTGAATTGGCCTTGCCGGATAGTATGGACAATCCATTCCGGGCTTCTTTTCGATTTACGCTTGATCCCGTCAAGGTGGATACCGCCTATGCCCGCGAACTGGATCGTCAGATCACGGCTTTAGAAGGAGTCAGTGCATTCTATTATCCGGATGACCTTTACCAAACTATCCGTGAAAGGTTGCGAAGCATATCCCTGATTACAGGCGCTATAGCGGGTATTTTGATCATCCTCATACTGATCATGATCCATCACCAGATCCGAATGTATATCATGCAACACCGGTTTCATATCCGGACCATGTCTCTCGTCGGGGCGACCAGGAGCTATATCCGAAAGCCCTTTATTGCTGAGGTCCTGAAGATGAGCAGTTTTTCCATCCTTGTCGCAGGTATTGCATATCTCTCCACCCTTCTATGGATAGGCAATCTGGCCGGACAATCTTTGTTTGCTTCCAACCTGGACATGATCATACTGGGCATGGTGTTCATTATCGCTCTTGGCATATTGATGTCCTTTTCAGCGGCCTGGGCGGCCATTCAACGCTACCTCGAATCTACGGATGCTCGGGATTTTATTTAATGTCCCGTTACTGAGGGGCGGACAACTAAAGTCTATTTACTCTCGCTTTTCATTTTGAGGATTTCATCCATGACGGATTTGAGATCCTCACCAGCGATCTTCTTGACCAGTATCTTTTTGTTTTTGTCCAGGATAAATATCTGTGGCGTAGTCTTCACGTCATAGACAGATTTATACCGGCTGCGGAGATATTGATCCGCAGCATTGATCCAGATGTCCATGCCCCGCTCTTTGATAGCACTCCAGCATGAGGAGATATCTGAACCGGTTTTAGTACAGACCGCCACGACTTCGACGCCTTGATCCTTATAGGTATTGTAAAAGTCAATGATATGCGGAATCTGCTTTTTGCAATGGCCACATTCAGGATCCCAGAAAAACAGGACTGTATACTCAGCAGGAATGGAATGAATGCTGATCGGATCCCCATTTTCTTTATAGACCATGATCTCAGGGGCTATCTTGCCGATCAATGTAGGTCGCAGTGTTTCAGCTTGAGCGATCAACTTATCGAGCTGTTCCTTGTCCATCCAGGTGGCTTTGCCTTTGGCATAGTAGTTATCAACCAGGTGGACATATACAGCATCCATCCCCATGCGCTTAGACTTGGCTGCATCATTGAGGAAATTGACCAGGTAATATTGAAAGGCTTCCGGGTTCTTGTCCATCTTTCCCAGCAGGTAATCCATCGCAACACTCTGACTGTCCGGAACCTGATACGTAAGCTTTTGCAGATAAAAATCAATCTTGGTATTCATGACGCCCGAACGCATGGCTCTGGGATCATTTAAATCAAATTGATCAAGATAGTGTGCCCTGAAGTATTCATATTGCTTCTGCTTACGATCCTCTTCCGGAAGATCTGCGAAATCTGGCACATCAATTTCCTGATTGGCCTTTATCAGCATGGTGGTCAGGGATCCCGGATACTTTTTGATGACATCCTGCTGCACTTTAGCCACCTCCTGATCTATGGTACTTAGTTCAGTCTTGTATTTCTCTTTATGCAGAGAATCCTCAACCATCAATTTTTTCAATTCATCCGCCCGGGGCCGGCGCGCTTCCAGCTGGCGGAGATAGTCATAGTAAATATCATTCTCACTACTCCCTTTAAACCGGGCACTTGGCACAATATTGTCCATATCAACGACCAGAGAAAACCGCTGTTCGGCCTCTGTAATCAGCACATGGATAAACTTATTGTCAGGAGGTATGACCAGGAGGTAAACGCCGGGAGCAAGGGCGGTATCCCCTTCAAAAACAAATTTTCCCTGTTTGACGACCGCCGTATCCCGAAGATATTGTGCTTTGCCAAAATAATAGCCCAGCTTAAGAGTGTCTCCTGTATAATGTTCAAGTTGAACTTCGATCCGGTAACCACCAGCCGGAGATTCCGCCAATAATGGTTGGGTCAGGATCGAGATAAAAGCCAGTATACTGAGTAGTAGTCGCATGGTGTTGATCTGTGATAAGGCTACAGCCACTACGGCGGTAGACGGAAGCCAAAGTTAGAAACAGAACGGAAAAACCTATCGTCTATGGACGGGGATTGATCACAATAGAACGTTAACCAGGGAGACCGATAATCGCAGAAAATACAGTGGCTTATTCGCCTATAAGTTTTTTCTTCATAGCTGAATATTCCTCCTCCGTAATGAGGCCTTCCCTGCGGAGTTCAGCAAGTTCTTTGAGTTTGTCAACCATGCGACCGGACATCTTGGAGCCGGTTGCCTGTTCAGCCGCTTCTCGTTTACGATCATTTTCACGTTTGATCTGCTCGGCTACTTTCTTCCCCTTCTCAAATTTCTCATCATAGAGTTTCTTGAGGCGTTTGGGATCAAAATCGAGAAAGGTTCCGCCGGTTTCAAAATGCTTTTTAAAGACTTCCCCTAATGCGTATGAAGAGGCTCCGGAAAGAACGGCCATGGTTACCCCCCCAATAACTGAGCCTATACCAGGAATAAATTTGACCATGGCTTTGGCGCCCATTCGGGCTATACCTGAGCCTGTCAGGCTGGTGATGATGGCCTTGCCTTCAGATTCTTTGAAATCCTGATCATAGAGCTTACACAATTGACGGATCATATCCAGTTGGATGCCGCTTACGGCAAAAAAATCAACGATCGGTACAGGAATGAGCCCTGCCCCCATAGACCATACGATATGGTTCTTGATAATGGTATCCGCGTGACTCTCTCTTTCGGTTTTCTCAGACATATTCAATAGTAGATGGTGATTTGTAACTGTACTCCAACACCCCGAATATCAGGGAATTTAGGCATTCAGACGTCAACAAATTCGACTACCGGAAGGCATCCAGCGATCAAATGACCTTCCGGTAATCAAAATATAAGTCTGGTTACCGGCTCTGCACCATAACCCGGCTGCCTGCACTATGTCCGGCATACTCAGGGGCGTACATACATTGGAGTGTAGCCAATCCTTCGCTATATGCACCTGCCTGCGCCACCGTGACCTCATACTCGACGACATACTTGCCTCTGGGCAATCGATCGATAAAAAAGTGTGTAGCCAGGTCTTTCGTGCTTTGATAATAGCCAATACCCCCCTTCCAACGATACCCACTGAGTACATCCACAGGTTCAAATCCAGAAGCTCTGACATCTTTCAAATGCACAAAATCCATTGGTCTGTCGGTCTCGATGACCAACCGAACGATCAACTTATCCCCAACTTTCAATGCTCTGGAAGAGGCTACATCAGTGACTTCTCCCCGATCTGTATCCCGGACGATCAGTAATGACCTGGTTATCTTTAAGGGGTTATTATCCACTGCAGACTTTACCTTGTCAATATCCTCCCAATGCTGCCAATAGGCGCTTCCCCATGCGATATGAGCATTAGGATTATTGACATTGATGGTCGACCATGAGGGCTGAATCGCAGTACCTTCCCATGACTTCTTGATATACCCGGAACCAGCCTGAGATTCATCCGCCTGGCTGATGACCTTCTGATCACCGATGGTCACTTCAGCTATGCCTACAGATTCCAGCCAGGCATCCGGATGAATCAGCAACGCATAGATCGCTGACGCCGTAGCTTTGGTGGTCTTCCATTGAGTCGTTTGTTTCTGTTTGAGCAGCCATACGCGCAATTCATCTACTTCCGACTGAGGCACACTCATGTCTTGATACAATTCGATCATCAGGGCTTGCAATTCAATGGCGGCCTCATTCCACTGATAACCGGAAGTTAGTTTCCAATAGCGGCCTAATTCTTCATGGTAAATTGTCCGTTGACGCAATGAGGCCAGGATGTCTTTGGCCACCTTGCTTTCCGGCCACATGCGATGCATACCGGAGGCCATCAAGCCTTGATCAAAGATCCCATGTTCGAGCCAGTATTTTTCAATCTGAGATTTCACATACATGTTGATTTCATCTAAGGCAGCAGGATGCTCGACATCCGGAAAAAAGGAACGGGTATAGAGATAATGTACCTGCATGGATCCAATCTGATGATCCTCCATTTTTAACTTCCCTTTAGCCGCTTCCTTTTTCAAATCATTATACCACTCTATCATGCGTGCGTCGAGATATGGGATCGCTTTCTGAATGATATCATCTGAAGTGCCTGCCGACAAGGTCACACCCATTTTCTGAAGGTGACCAAAACCCTCCATGATGTATTGGGTGATATACCAGTTGTCTTCTCCTCCCGGAAACCATGGGAACCCTCCATTTGACAATTGCATTTGCCTTAGCTTCTCAAGCGTTTGTTGACTTTCGTAGCGAAGTCTGTTCGTTTCAAACAGCAAGGCTATATCCTTCTTTTGCTGTGTTTCTCCCATAGCATCGCGGATCCATGGTGTTTCCTCGAGCATCGCAGATTTCAATTCCTGATTTTTCTGAAGATTGCTCACGAGGGCATCGTCGCCGGACATACGCCATGCGTTATAGACCTTGGTGATCTCAGGTTGTGACTGAACAATATGAGCAGCAAGCGTATTGGCATACAACCGGCTAAACATCTGCTCGGCACATTCATGAGGATACTCCATCAGGTATGGTAACGCTTGTACAGCATACCAGGCTGGTGATGAAGTCATCTCGACGACGTAGCGGTGATCTGTGGTCCCGGATGTTCTGTTATCCATCATCGATCGGAAAACAAACGTTTTATTCTCCTTTGCCTTAAGAGGAAGAGGGAGCGTCTCTGTGATGAGTATGCGATTGGTTACGACAGGAAGCAGCGCTTCTTCTCCATCCGTATGCGCGCCTGCGACAGCATATATCTGGTACTTGACTGGCCTCGTCCAGGTAGATGGTACTTTTAGCATCCAGACTGCAGGGGCGGATCCCATGGCCTGTATAGAGAGAGAAAGATCAGCAGGGGTCAAACCCCAACGAGCAGACACATCCTCACCGGAGAAGGCATCAAGAATTTTCAGGTTTGCTTTGGCTTGAAGTAATTCCGCAGTAGTATTGGAGACTTTTGCCTGAAACGCTATGGTATCTCCTTCCCGGAAAAATCGTGGAGGGTTAGGAAAGATCATAAGCGACTTTCGGGTGACCACTTCAGCCTCGGTCAGACCGAAGGCCAGATCACGGGTGTGTGCCAGGGCTTGAAATTTCCAACGGGTAAGACCTTCTTTCATCTTGAAATTGAAGGTGAGTTGACCTTGGGCATCAGTCATGATCTGTGGAAAGAAGAATACGGTTTCATCCAAAGCTGAGCGTAATGGCGGCGGTGTGCTTTTTTCAACCGGATGCCCTCCGGTAGTATTGGCATCTTTTTTCTCGATGCTTTCACTTGCGGCATCTTCCATCGGTGCACTTGCGGGAGCAGCCTGACCAGCCTGGACAGACTCAAGCATCATGTCTGTATCTCCATTCTTATACCTTCTGCTGCCCCTCGGCATTGGATAATAGCCTCCTTCGGGATAATAACCGTACGTGTTGAGATCCCGATATTGCCTGATGGCAGGATCCTGATACGTCTGATCCCAATGATAACTGAGGCCCCAATAATTAGACTCAGTAGGCTGGGTACTGCGCACCATTTGTCTTGATGCTGTCACCGGAAACAAATTCATCTGCCACTCGTGAGAAACAAACGCATCGAGTGAGGCGTCATACATACTCAACACAAGTTCAGCGGCTATTTTTTCCTTATGGGTACCTTCAACGGTGAGGGTCCATGTTTCGTCATCTCCTGGCTCCAACTGATCTCTCCATGTCTTGAGGTTTACCTGAAGTTCTTTATTGGACCATGGCACACGAATGGTGTGCTGGGTAGCATAAAACCTGTTATTGTAGACGGCCAGGTGATGCACGATTACCCCACCCCGGTCGGTATCGGTCAAAATGATTGTATGATCATTTTGCAATGGCATCGACATCCACATGCGTTGCGAGGGTTGAGTACGGCGTTCAACAATTCGAATAGCTTTCGGTGGTGACATCACCCCTGAGAGGAGAGAGAAAGTCACTTCTCCACCCGGCTGATAAGCCTGGTCATCAAACCATACCTGTGTCGCCTCCTGTCCCGGAAGTGCCTTGTCCCTGGCGTAGGTCATTACATATTGAGTGATCTGTAGTGGAATTCCTGACGCGTCAGTCCAGGACCATTCTAATTTATAATAGCCCGCCGCTTTGATTAAAGCTGAGAGATCGACACTACCATGTCCATCCACCGCGATCTTCTGTGTACCGAGTGATTGCAGCGCAGGCCAGGCAGACATTTGTTCTTTACCTGGCACATAATACGATCCCAGCCTGGTAGCATACTCCTGATCTGTAAGGGTAAGGATATCGGGATTAGCCCACAATCGGTTACGTTTATTCTGTATTGGTCCCTGCAATAAAGTGACAGTGATTTGGCCATTAATTTTTACCTCCTTGCCATCTGAATTGAGTGCTGATACCGCAACATTTTTCCACTGATCTACGGGTACTTGTTCAGCAATACGGATATTGACGTCAAAGCCTTGTTTATTGATGACGATGGATTTGACCGCTTCATGGCTCTCTCCGGTAATATCTGTTACAAACACTGTAATCTCAAATCGATACATCAGATCATGATCACCTGGCTTGCCTTTCGCTACAAAAGGAATATCCATGCTTCCATCCAGATTGGAAGTAAGTCTACCGGTAGACAATACCTGGCGATCATCTCCTGAAGGCCAGTATCCTTTCCAATAGCCATACCACCAGGGACGGTAAGCCACACGTTCTACCCGATAACCAGCAATGGCTCCCGATACCGCGCTTCCCGCATAATCTTTTGCGTAGGCCCTGACCACAACTTCATCATTCAGTCGAACGGTCTTCGCAAGGGTATCAAAAGTGATTTCAAATCTTGGACGTTTGTATTCTTCCACACGGAAATAATGACGGTTGCCACCATGGCTGGAGGAAATGGACATCTGTCCGGTTAGCCCAGCAGATGGCAGATCAAAGTACCCGGAAAAGGTTCCATACTCATTGGATTTAAAAGTCTGCCGGGTGACTTCTTTACCATTGGCATCGTATAAGGTTGCATCCACATTTCGGCCGGCAACAATGGAGGGCATGCGATCAGCATCAAATTCCAAGGCATAGGCTTTGAAATATACTTTTTGACCAGGCCGATAAATCGAACGATCTGAAAAGAATAAAGTCGTTGGATTGGATGTGGTCCTTCGTCCATACCGATAGGAATAGTAGGTATCATCCAAAAACAACTCATCCGAACCTTTTGTCACCCGAATGGACAAATTGCGGTTATCATGTTCCGGCACATTCACCCATCCATTAGCATCACCAACCGCATCTCCGAGTTTAACTTCTTGCTGCTGTCTGCGTTGAGCATTATACTCATAACTGAAAAACTCCACTTTAGCACCTGCAATAGGCTGTCCCGTACTGCGGTCCACTACTGCGGCCACGGCATTTTGTTCATTGTCATCCAGAAACCAATACGCCAGTGATGAAACAGAGAACATGACGGTTCCTGTGGTAGATGAATTAGGCTCAAAATTTTCGACATCTGAAACCACCAGCGCATAATGACCCAGAGGAAGCGAAGACAAGGCTATCTCTGTGGAATGCGATTGATGATCCTTCCCGTCATCCAGCAACTGTTTCCAGGATTTGACCGCCGTTAATTGATTGAGTTTGCGGAGCAGTTCATCGCCCTCCCAGGACTCCCCTTTCCATCTCCGGGGAGATTCAGGCAATCGGACTACTTTGAGAAAGACGGATGAAATGTTCCGGTATTCAATCCTTGCCAAAAGATCTTCACCGGGCAAGTTGATAGATTCTATTCCGGCCGAAATGGATTTTTGTTCTATCTGGGCAATTAAGGTCTTACAAAGTCGGCTTCCATACGCATCCGGAAAACGGGTCAGGGCTTTATTGCAGATTTCAAGAGCATCATTATACACATACCGATGGAGCCCATCGCCCGAAGCCTGCCATTGTCCCGCCTGACTGACCAACAATTCAGCCCGGTAATAATCTACTAATGCTGATTCTGGATTGTCCTTATAACTGATGGACAATTCCACGAGAGCATGCTGGTACAAAGAATCCTTTCCTTCCATGACTCCCTGATCGTATACGAACCTCAACCGTTTGAGGTCAGCATCCAGCAAGGCTGCAGGATGTGAGGAATCAGTAAGCCGGAAAGCAAGTAATTGCTGGTACCACTGAAGGGCTTGCCATGCTGAGGAGATACTATCTTCTGTCGAAAACACATGTCCAACGAAAGAACGTGCCGCACTAAAAGCAAGAGGATCATTCAATGTAAAATCATAAGGTGTCCTGGTCAAATAAGATTCAGAGCTGGAATAAAAATCCAGTGTCCTGTGCATGAGAATATCGTACAATACGGGTCTCAGTTCATCCGTCTCCTGACCATCCGTCAAGAGCATCTGATAATCTCCTACTTCTGCGGCTTTCAATCCATCCCATTGCACTGAGGCCTGGTAATGGGACTGAATGCGATCTATAAAATGCCGAATGCCCCAGGTCCGGATATCCGGGCCCGCAGGTCCGCCAAACTCAGTTCGATTCCTGAGATCCCAAAGGTGCGATTGCATATACGTGCTGTACCATTGGGCAGCCAATGAATGCATAACTGAACGAGCAGGTTCAGGAAAGGATTCCATTTCACTTTCTGCCCTTTCGAGTGCCTTAAGCGCAGAATCCTCTTCCAACTGAATCAGATACCGGTTTTCATGAACCACCGCTTTGATTAAATGCCCGGAATTCTTGCCGGCGAGCGCCAATTGTTTGATGCTCCGGACTTCTTCAAGGGCTGAGGCTGTCAGTCCTTTTTGTTCCAGGGAATCGACGGTCTTCCACATTTTTTCCATGACAGAGGGGTCAACAGGGTTGGCAGGGATGACAGGCTGGGGTCGGGTTTTGCAGGCGTAGGCAAATATTGACAGCACAGCAGCTATGAGCAAGAGAAAGTACTTCATGTTGTTTGGTTATAGTATTCAAGGGGTAGATGCTTAAAACAATAAAATTACAGACAGAACGAATGGAATTAATGAAATATTAACAACAGCCTGAAATGAAAAGGATGGACGAGCTAGGGAATATATCGGTCCGGATGCACATCTTCCGGCAAAGTCATGCCCTGTGTGATATGTAATAATAATTGCTCCGCCCAGAAAGGGGCAAGACTGGTGCCTTTGGTGCCCATCCCATTAAAAATATATTGCGACAAAGTTCCCGGCAAAAGCCCGATTAAGGGTCGGCGATCATTGACTGTAGGTCTGACTCCAACCATTTGTCTAACGATTTCAAATTTGCCAGGATAGATTTTAGTCAAGGATTGGACCAAACGTTCCCTGCCTTCCAAAGTAGCTTCGGGGTGCTCCGGCCAGGGCTCATAATAGCTTCCAACCCAATACAACCCATCCTCATGCAGAGGTATCACAAATACATCGTCTTTAATAATCTCCCGGATGGACCAGCCGGGCATTCGGACCAGGAGCGATTCCCCTTTGTTAGGAATGATACGTTTTGCAATGGCCTTATCGACAGCTCCGGTGGCGTAAATGATAATTCCCTTAGGATCGTCTTTTTGCACAAATAGTTGATCCAATATCGTCAGGAGACCTTTCTCCTCTAAGAAACTCCTGACAGCAATTATCCATTCCGGCGTATCAAGCCGGTACCCTCCGGTCAGGATCCCGTATGGACGATCCCGCTGATCAAGCTGCGGTGTAGTCTTATCTGAAATGTACGCCTGGTATTCAGGATCCTCCAAACGTTTGTTCCATGCATTCCTGAATTCAGGATTAGATAAATATCTAACGATCTCTACCGGAAAAAAATATTTACCGCCTAATAGGTCTTCTGTCCAGGAATAGAAATCAAGTGCTTTAGGAACAAACTCATCAATGCGCCAGGCTTTGACATATCTTCTGCCGGTGATGGGCGCGATGAGTCCTGAAGAAGCCATGGAGGCTTCACCTGGCATTGAGCTGCCAACCATTTTGAAAGGCAATCCCATTCTGTAACAGGTCATGGCTAATGTGCAACCGGCCAGTCCATGCCCAACAATCAACATTTCATCAGGAGCCTGAGGCACGTAATTCATCTTGTACTTTTTTGGGAAGCCCGTCCACGACCAGATTATACGAATGGTCAATCAATCGAAGTAATAATTCCTTTCCCAGACCTTGCTCAAAAAACACGGTATTCCAATGTTTTTTATTCATGTGCCAACCTGGAATGATTTGACCTGGATATGACTCCCTGAGTTCTATTGCCCATTCTGGTTCGCATTTAAGGTTGACTTGAAATTCAGGATCATCCATACCGGCAAGGGCAAATACTTTGCCCATGACTTTATAGACCAAAGTATCCGGACCAAAAGGAAGCGTTTCTTCGACACCTTTCAGTTGCAGGCAATATTGACGAAAAGATTCTATGTCCATAATCTACATCAGGCCGAATACCTTGGCAAACTTGAGCATTTCACCCTGATTGCTGATTTTCACTTTCCCGGTGAGAATGGCCATCATTGGATTCAACTCTCCGGTCGCGAGGCTGATAAAATGATCTCCGGTAGCACGCACCGTACACTTTGGTTCACCGGATAATCCATCGGTCACCGTCACCTTTTGATCTGCAACTGTGATGGTGAATTGTCCTCCGTTTTCACCCTCAAGATCAAAATGAAATAAAGTATTCAATCCTTCTATAGCTGCAGGGGCAACTTTGGCGGGAAGGGCGTAAAGAAAATCTTTTGATGTCATGGCTTGATTATTCCTTTGGTTTGATAAAAACGCAATGCCTGAAAAGGGACAAGGGCTTTGATTAAATGATGGTTTGTTACCGTGTGCATTTGAATTAACGACTACCTGATAACAGCCCTCAAAGCTATCATCTTAATGGCATTAAAACAGCATTTCAGCAGACTGGCAGTGAGGTATATTTAATTGACAAATGAAATAGCGTTCTGGTGCACCAGTTCCGCATTGCCGCTTCAGGATAGTACATTTACGGAAATGATAGACAGGAAACTGAGGATCGTATTTATGGGTACGCCTGACTTTGCGGTAGCGTCCTTGCAATTTTTACTGGATGCCGGCTACCCAATTGTTGGCGTCGTGACCGCACCTGACAAACCCGGTGGACGAGGCCTTAAGCAGATGATTTCATCTCCTGTCAAGCAATTTGCCCTCGCTCATCAACTCAACGTTCTACAACCAACCAATCTCAAATCGCCTGAATTTCTGAAGGCCCTTAAAGATCTTGCTGCTGACCTTCAGATCGTAGTAGCGTTCCGGATGTTGCCCCGACAAGTATGGGACATGCCACCTTTGGGTACGGTCAATCTCCACGGCTCACTTTTACCGGCCTATCGGGGCGCTGCTCCTATTCATTGGGCAGTGATCCGGGGTGAAAAAACCACCGGCGTGACCACCTTTAAACTCCAACACGAAATTGATACCGGTGCGATACTCCTCCAGCGGGAGATCCCCATCCTGGACGATGACGATACCGGAAAAGTTCATGATCGAATGATGTACATTGGAGCTGGTCTTATTGTTGCTACTACAGATCTGATTTGCCAGGGCCCCATTGAACCAAAGCTCCAGGATGAATCCAAAGTCACCCATGCCCCTAAAATTCATCATGCTGATGGCCATATCGATTGGACCAGGGATGTAAAAGAGGTGTATAACCTGATTCGGGGGATGTCACCCTATCCCGGCGCGTGGACCCTTCTTGATGACAAAGAATGCAAAATCTGGAAAGCCATCATACACTCCGACGCGAAAAATGGAATGCCTGGTCAGATCAGGATTGAGGATAAACTATTGCTGGTCCAGTGCCGAAACGGGGAAATCGCCATATTTGAAATACAGCCGGAAGGAAAAAAGAAAATGATGGTCCGTGATTTTCTCAACGGATATAAAATCAAGACGTGGACTTTGACATAAACTCCAGGGCCTTGCGCACGATGTGCTTGATTAATTGCACATCAGGAAGCACATCTGGATTTTCAGGCGCCAATTCTTCAACGTATGACTTTTCGGGCCAGGTACCGGCTCCTTGAATATCTATGGTATTGATATAGGTAAAGCACGCCAAACTCACACAGAACAGGGCTGCAATGCCTACCATCTTGAGCGTATTTGCTTTTATCCTGGCCATGAATATTGATGAAACGATTTGAAATCTTAAAAGTTACACTAAAACCTCTATTTCATTGTACCCCCAAATATAATCACGGATTTCCCACTCAGGATGCTTTTAAAGGTTATTTAACGTTAAGTAGCTAAACTGAGAATTGTCCCATTTCCCTAAAAAGACCCTATTAAGAATGAGAGGTTGCAGATCGTACAAAGATTTGTCGGGTCAAGGGGTGTGTCGGGGTAAACATCAGGGTGGAAGCAGCCCCGAATTCCACTACTTTACCTTGATCCAGCACCATGATTTGATCTGCTGTTGCCCGCATGACATGGTCATCATGGGAGATAATGAACAAGGAAAGTCCCCGTTCATCTTTCAACCGATTGAGCAAGGATAGAATTCCATCACGGGTCTCCGGATCTAAAGATGTGGTAGACTCATCACAAATCAGGATCTCCGGATGGATCATCAATGCTCTGGCAATATTGACTCTAAGGCATTCACCGCCGGACAATTGTGAAGGTAATCGGTTCAAAAGGACAGGATCCAGGCCCACTGACTTTATTGCTTCTCCGGGGTCTGAAGTTTGAATTCTTCCGGGAGGTAATGGAAGCGCAAAAACTTCCGACAATTGATCTCCAATGGTTCGATAAGGATGCAGAGCCCCTCTCCCATCCTGCATCACCAATTGGATCCTGGACCGCAATGAAATTTGATCCGCTTTATGATTTAAATCAAGTTGTTCTCCTCCCAGGTATAGACTTCCCTTACTTGGGACTAATAAGCCTACCATGAGCTGGCCCAGGGTGGATTTACCGCTGCCTGAAGGCCCTACAATCCCAAGGCATTGCCCTTTTTGCAATTGGAACGTAAAGGGACCTATGGAGGCACCCTTCCTTGCCATTAGCCCTCCATAAGCATGTGTATATTCCAGATCGTCCACTTTAACAACTACAGGAGATCCTGTCTTTATCAAGGGTGGATAAGCATTGCGCTGGACAGAAGACTTGTTATGATGTATATTCAAATCAATCACCCGATCTGCGAGTTGCCCAACGACTTGTTCTTCATGACTGATGATCAGCATGGCCATACCATACGTGTCTCGTACCCGGGCATAGGTCTGCAGCAATTCTTGTTGACTAAGCGTGTCAATGGCGGAAGTAGGCTCGTCCGAGATCAGCAGTCGGGGCTGCATGACAATAGTCATAGCGATCAGGCATCGTTGCAATTGGCCGCCGGATAACTGGTGCGGATAGGATTTCCACAAACGATCTATCTCCGTCAACCCCACCTCTTCCATCTTTTGTATGAGTTGTGCATCCAGGTCCAGGCTGGTATTATGGGTGCGCTCCCGGATGATCATCATCATCTGGCTGCCCAACCGTAGGACTGGATCAAATGCACCGAATACATCTTGCTGAATGAATCCTATATCCGTACCCCTGAGTTGTGCCCACGCCCCTTCAGGCGCTGAATTAATGATTAAGGATCCGTCCCTGGACAGCCATTGAATAGTGCCTTTTGCCTGACGGATACCAGCGGGCAATAATTGGAGGATGGCCAGGGCTATGCTGGACTTGCCTATACCCGACTTACCGGTGAGCGCAACGATTTCGCCGGGATGAATTTGTAAGGAAAAATCTGAGAGGATCAGACCTGCTTTTGATTCCAGTGTCAAGTGATCGGCCTCCAGGAGGGGTTGAACCATATCGTAAAAATAGATTTGCCGGCGCGTACCGGCAAATCCATTTCATGGCATTACAAAATGCTTATTTAAAAAAACCAGAATTCAATTCCAGTACCTCTGTCCTGAACTACTAATCGTTTAGCTGAAGGATTCCATCCCTCACGGTAACGACACTCGCATCTTTATATCCCTTTTTGACGACTTCATCCTTGACATGAAGCGCATCTTTTTCAGTCTTGAACCCACCGATCATCAGGATCGTCCATTCCCCCTTGCGATAGGATTCGAGGGTTCCATACTGATCAATGTCTTTGGTATTAAATCCACCTGGCTTGAGGTAAGACACCAGACGGACTTTATATTCAACGTTTTCATCAACGACGGTGGAAGGAGCAGGTGCTGCCGCTGAGGCTGCCGGTTGGGTAACCGGAGCGGAAGGTGCAGGATTAACCGGTTTGGGTGACGGGGTGGAAGGCGTTGGTGTTATCTCAGTCAAGTCCTTCTTTACATAGCCTTCTGGCGTATAATTGTCAAGGCCTTTCTGGATCACGATAAATGCATCTTTCTTTCCACGCTCTTTTGCCTGTAACAGGACTTGTTTGGCTTGATCCTGAGAGTTGAATGGCCCTAAACGGACCTTATACATTCCATTTTCATTGTGGATATACAATGGGCCCAATTCCTCCCAGGACTTCAGTGAAGCCATGTCTGTGATAGGTTTGGAGGAAGCGGCTAATTGAACAGCAAATTCCAGCTTTACAGCTTCTTCACCTTTAGGTTTTTGATAGGTCGTAGGATCTTGTTTCACATATACTTTAGCTTCCTGGTCCGGGGATTTACGATTGACTGATGGAAGCAGCACTTCATAATCCGCTTTGGCCTGGGAGGCCATTTCCAATTGGAGGTCGACGATATTAAACCCGGTTGCCCTTATCGTATAGGTTTCAGTGGCGGAGGCTGGAACAGACACCACGACGGTGCCCTGGTCGTCTGTGACTCCTATCTGCTTTCCGGCATGATTGTATATCCCTGCATGGGATACCGGCTGCATGGTGGAGGCATCCATTACTTTAAAATGGGCTTCATGTGCCTGCTGAGGGCCACCTTTCTGCTCCGACTTTTGGCCATGGGCCAATGCCAGAACCGCGGATGCTAAAACGAGCATCGAAAGTAGTAGTAGTTTCTTCATCGAGCCTTATATTATGATAAAAAGTTATGTAAAGATACATATTTTTCAATACAATACACATTATTTTAAAAAATAATATGTAAAAATGGCTGAGGTCGTGAATCCATCCAAGACTTACCTTCCATGCAGCGTTTGGCGTACTGCAAGATTTTTGAGCTGCCGACCGGACAGTTCATCAGAAAACTGCCCCCGTATACCCCATAGTTTCTATTTTAGCACTTCAACTGTACAACCGAATACTGCCTGTATGCGTATACTTCTGCTTATCAGCCTTTTCATGACAGCCGTGCTGTCCGACTCCAAAGCCCAGCATCTGGATCATCGACTTGGGTATGTGATCATTCAACTTCAGAAAGATGTTGCCCCGGAAAGCCTTATATCCACGCATGCGACCCGCATGCAAGGCGAGCTGACGATAGACCGTATTTTGTCCAAAAGACTTGGCATCTACCTGGTTCGATTTGACCACGTCAGGATTCATGAAGGAAAACTGCTTGATGATTTACGTGCGGACGCCCGCATTCAGGTGGCTCAATTTGACCATATCCCGAGTCTGCGTATTATCCCGGATGACCCTCAATTGCCCGCTCAGTGGCAATGGTTAAATACAGGCCAGACTGGAGGCACTGCGGATGCTGATATTGACGCTGATGAAGCCTGGAATACCACACGCGGAGGTGTGACGGCTGCCGGTGATACCATCGTGGTGGCGATCATAGATGATGGATTGGACTATACCCATGAAGATATTGCCGCCAATGCGTGGTACAATTATCATGAAATCGATGGCAATGGGGTGGACGATGACAATAACGGCTACATCGATGATGTCCGCGGCTGGAACGCGTATGACAACACACCTGATGTTTGGGGTAATAACCATGGTCTCAACGTGGCAGGCATGGTTGGTGCTGTCGGCAATAACCAGATTGGCGTCACAGGCATCAATTGGAATGTTAAATTGATGATGGTGGTTGGAGGTATTCCTGAGTCATCAGCGATTGCTTCTTACGCTTATGTTTTGGAACAACGAATCCTTTACAACGAAACCCAAGGCGCTAAAGGAGCATTTGTTGTGGCCACTAACAGCTCATGGGGTGTCGATTTTGGTCAACCTGCAGATGCGCCGCTATGGTGTGCTTTCTATGATAGCCTTGGTGTGCATGGCATACTGAGCGCGGCAGCTACGGCCAATCTCAATATCGATGTGGATGCGGTGGGTGACTTACCTACGGCTTGCCCAAGTGAATATCTCCTGAGTGTAACCGCCCTCAACCATAACAATGAAAGAACCTTTTCAGGGTATGGGGTTACTCAGATTGATTTTGGTGCTCCCGGAGAAGACATCTTCACTACCCGAAGAAATAATGGTTACGGATCAACCAGTGGTACATCTTTTGCATCACCTGTTACTGCGGGCGTCATCGCCCTACTCTACTCGGCTCCATGCCAGGCTTTCAGCGTACTTGCGCATGCAGACCCTGCCGGAGCAGCGCTGTATATCCGGGACCTGATCTTCCAGGGTGTAGAACCTGTAGTTGGCCTGGAGGGCACATTGCGTTTTGGGGGCAACATCAATGCCGGTAACAGTATGGAACTCATGATGTCGCTCTGCCAGGAATGTCCGGTTCCTTTTGCTGTTGAAACTGAAATCCTATCCGATACCGAAGCCAGCGTGACCTGGAGCATGGTGGATACAGCCGATGCTGTCAATGCCAGGATCAAACCTGTCAATGCCACTGAATGGGACACCCTGTTTGATGTTACTCAGCCTCTCTTGCTAAGCAATCTTGAGGGTTGCACAACGTATGAAATCGAATTTGAATCTGTATGCTCGGATACCACCACGGGGTTCCAGTCCAATCATCAATTTGAAACCCTGGGATGCTGCGAACGTCCTGACGGGTTGGAAGCAACTACGACTGAAACCAGCGCAACGGTATCGTGGCAAAATGTATTTGCCGCAGACTTTTACATCATTCAATGGCGTCCGGAAAGCGGCACGGAATGGCTGGAAGACGCTACTACTGAAAACACAATCACCCTGCACAATCTTGAAGGTTGTACCTATTATGAGATTCGGGTTCAGACCAACTGTGACACTACAGAAGCGGAATATTCAGACACGATTACCATTCGGACCAAAGGATGTGGCTTCTGTGTTGACTACAACTATTGCGAGTCTGTAGGATTGGATGCTTCTGAGGAATATATTGACTCTGTCACGATCGGTTCACTGCACAATCCATCCGGCTCCAATGATGGATACCAACTGTTTGAAGACTTCAAACCAAAATATATTGCCGGTAAATCCTACCCTGTCCGACTGCGTCCCGGCTTTATTCCCGGCAATTCGTTTAATGAAAATTTCAGGGTCTGGCTGGATGCCAACCAGGATGGCACCTTTGATGAAGAAGAGTTGCTGGTTGACTCCCTGTTAAGTGCGCAAGATGAAGTGGTCATCAGCCAGATGAATGTGCCTGAAGCGACGCTGGCGGGTTCAACAAGAATGCGTGTGAGTATGGCCTTTTCTAACACGTTCTTTCCAACAACACAAGGCGCATGCGATCAGGTAGACTTTGGCGAAGTGGAAGATTATTGTGTGGAGATCCTGCGAAATCCGGATGATTGCCCCGAAGTAGATACCGTTCAATTTGACGCTATCACCTTTACCAGTGCGTATATGTACTGGCCAAGTACTGAAGGAGCCATTGCCTACACCTATCGTTGGCGTGAAACCGGAACTACGGATTACGAAGAGGTGGCGACCATTGATACTACTGCAAATCTGACCGGTTTGGAAAAATGTAAAACGTACGAAGTGCAGATCCGGACTATATGTGTCAACGATACGACGAGCTATAATGAAAATTATTTGCTGGAAACAGATTGTGATGTAGCCGTGCGCGACCTCCATCCTTTCCTGACCACTTTCAATACGTATCCCAATCCAACCACTGATGTGGTTACATTGAGGATGCAACCATACTCTTCAGGACAATATGCTGTGGCCTTGTATAACATGCAAGGGCAAAAAATATCTCAGGATGTACGATATGCAGATGCTGAAACCGTAACAGAAATCCGGTTTGATCAGCTAGTGAGCTATCCTTCAGGATTGTATTTCATCGTTGTAGAGCGGGACGGAAAAACAGCTACCCGCAAAATCGTAAAACTGTAAGAAAGGGTTAGAATACCTTTTACTTGAAATAAGCACTCACGACGAGTTGTTTGTCGCCTGGATTATAGGCGTAAAATCCTTCGCCGGATTTTACGCCTAGCTTTCCGGCCTGCACCATATTGACCAGCAAAGGACATGGTGCATATTTAGGTTGTCCAAATCCATCCTGCAACACCCTGGTAATCGCCAGGACCACATCCAGTCCGATAAAATCAGCCAATTGAAGAGGGCCCATGGGGTGTGCCATACCTAGCTTCATAACATTGTCGATCTCTTCTACTCCGGCAACTCCTTCCCAAAGGGCAATGATCGCTTCATTGATCATGGGGATCAGAATTCTGTTGGCTACGAAGCCCGGATAATCCATTACGGTAACCGGAATCTTGTCCAGGCCTTTGGAAATCTCCATGATCATCTCGGTAACTGAATCTGAGGTGCTATATCCACGTATGACTTCGACCAGTTTCATCACCGGCACCGGATTCATAAAATGCATTCCGATGACTCTTTCGGGGTGTTCGGTAACTGAAGCAATGCGGGTGATAGAGATGGAGCTTGTATTGGTAGCCAGTATCGCATCTGGGCGGCTGAATTCGCTGAGCCCTTTAAAAATTTTGAGTTTGAGGTCTGCATTTTCCGTGGCGGCCTCAATGATCAGCGCTGCATTACTCACGCTGGATTGTATTTCAGTGGAAGTGGTGATTCGCGCCAACGTTAAATCTCTGTCCAGCCCGCTGATTTTTTCTTTTGCCACCATCCTATCCAGGTTGCGGCTAATCGTGGCCATGCCTTTATCCAGTGCCTCCGCAGAGATGTCAATCATGGTAACATCATAGCCATATTGAGCAAACACATGCGTGATGCCATTGCCCATGGTTCCTGCGCCAATGACCGCGATTTGCTGGTCCTTAAGTAATGTTGTCATTCGACAAAATTAGGCAAAACAGGGCATACGATTGGTCATCCGACACCTGGCAACAACATGTTATTATTTAAAAGAAAAAATAGGGGGATGCGCAAGCCACGGTAGTAATTTTACCAGCTGCCAGTACCGCCACCGCCGCCACCGCCACCGCTGAATCCGCCACCGCCGCCACCACCTGAGCCACTGCTACTTGGTGTGCTGTTGAAGACAGAGCCCATACTGCTGATTTCTGATGGAAAGCTCTCTGAAAAATTAGACCAGGACTGCCCCATAGCTGCATGATGCATGCCGGGAGCTCCATACCAGGATGGAGGCTCAGTAAGCAATCCCTGGAATTGATTATTCCATTGCTTAAGATATCCAAACGCCAATGCGAAGGGCATGGTCTTATCATAGTACGAGGGATCTTCCTTCATCAATCGCTCGATCACCGGTCGCTCTGCCTTTTTGACAAATTGTCTGAATCCTTCGAGATGCCGATAGGTTTCATTCCCTTTTGGCGAGCGTTTGTTGAATCGGCTGGCAAAAAAGAAAAGAATGAAGCCAGTGACAATTAGGGCAAACCCGTCGGGATTTTGCCTGGCGAAAGCTGCAAACCCACCCCAGGCTAAAGCCACCAGTCCACCTATACCTGTCATACAGCCCATGGATTTCTGATCCGGTTCGTACCATCCTTGCGCCATAATCCATGCTTTGACGGAGGATTTGACGCTGGTTAGGTGAACATGAAACTTATCTTTCAGGCTCTTGAGTTCAACCTGGTCCCCTGAGGCAAACAATGCATTGAAAAAAGAGCGTTCGAATTCAAAGAGTTCAGGACCGGCTTCTTTCAACTTAAAAAAGGTGATATCATCTTTTTGAAGAAATCCGCCCTCACGAACTTCAAGACGCAGGTATCCACTATTCGCCAGGTGGGGAATCAAACAGAGCACATCATTATTGTCTACGCTATGGTCTACAAAACCACCGGCAATGGCGGGCGAAATACCTTCCGGAGGGAAAAATTCCGTCATTATGGTTTGCCTGCGGTTACGCGCAAAGAACATTGCCATGATACCGCTCAAAATGAAGAATACTGGAGCAAGCAACAGGCCATGAACTTTAAGGAAATATGTCCATGAACTTAACGGTTGAAACGTATCCTTTGGAAAAAATACCGCAAGGGTCAGAGCTTCTCCGGGATAAAATTTTCGTGTTGTTCTGCCCTCAATGGAGTTGGATCTGATATCAAGCGCAACATCCTGGTTGGTTGAGCCTGCTGCGCCTGTATAAGCACGGACGTGATCCCGGGTCAGACTGACCTTTTCAGGAAACGTGATATGGATGGTTGAGCTATCGATATCTACAGGCGAGGAACTCCCCAGCAAATCCCAATAAAATTCGCTGTGGTCCTCAAAAAAATTAAGTGGATTGAGGACGTGATAATGGATCCGGTAAATTTGCGTACCATCTACATACTTGTCGGCATCCCCGATCTTGATCACCAGGTTATTGTTTTCTTTGGATGTAGAAAATTTAAATCCATCCACCTTGATGTCCTGGAGTATATATTCAAGTCGCTTACCTTGAAGTTCTGCTACTAGAGGTATGAACCTGAATATCCCATGACGAGATTCGGAAAACCGGACTTCAATGGTTTCCACAAAATCTGCCGTTCCGTCTGCAGAAAAAGAGACAGCGACATCAAATCTTGTGATGGTGTAATACTCTGCCTTTACCGTAGTGGCGGCAAGCCATACCGGTAAAAGCAAAAGCCATATACGTTTAGTCATAGGATCAGAACTGCACTTTGACATTCTGGGTTTCTGCTTCTTCGACTTCGAAGTATTCCATACGTTGAAATCCAAATGGACCAGCGATGAGATTGTTTGGAAAAACTTCTACCGCATTGTTCATATCCCTTGCTGAAGCATTATAATAGCGACGGGCGCGTTGGATGCTTTCTTCCAGGCCGGTCAGGGTCTGTTGCAGGTTGAGGAACTCCTGGTTGGCTTTCAGGTCGGGATAATTTTCGGCCAGGGCAAAAACGGATTTGAGGGCGCCTGACAATTGCATTTCAGCAGCGCCACCATCCTTACCGCCGGCGGACATGGCCTTGCTCCGGAGTTCCACAATTTTCTCCAGGGTGCCACTTTCATATTGCGTATACCCCTTGATCGTATTGACCAGATTAGGAATCAGGTCGTAACGTTGTTTGAGATAGACGTTGATGGACTTAAACGCCTCTTCAGCGCCATTCCGGAGGCGTACCAGTTTGTTATAGGTACCCATAAAGAAAAATCCAATCACCACAATGATGAGGACAAGAACAAGCAATGTAGTCATAGTGAATACAGGTTTGAGATTCCCTTCAAATGTACTAAGGTAGTCGGAATACTACAGATTTATTTGGATGACGAATGGCAAACCATCGACTTATAAAGTCAGATCCTCCGACGTGCATCAAATCCAACTTTCCAATAATCCCCTTTTGCCCGGCTCCACTTTCCGCTCAGGATTTCCCTAATTTCACCGCACAATGCCTTCATCAATCCTGGTAGGAGACATAGGATCCACCAAATCTACCTGGTGGCTTCAGGAAGAAACCGCTCATGAGATTCAGCTGGGTGGTTATAATCCTGTGGTGCATAGTTCAACGGTTGGAAGTAATCTGTTTACTGAACTGCAACGCAAGACGAGTTCTACCCGCATAGACGCGATCTGGTATTATGGTGCCGGAATCTTAGACGAACAGGTTGCTGCGAATGTGACCGCCCTACTTCGGGGAGTATTTCCAGACTGTCCGATCCATGTGGCTTCAGATCTGGTTGGAGCTGCTTATGCTGCCTGTGGACATGCTCCCGGCACGGTGGCTATTCTGGGAACCGGGAGCCATGCCGCCATCTGGAATGGTCACGCGGTGACGCGGCAGGCTACTTCTCTGGGCTATATCCTTGGTGATGATGGTGGCGGTTGTGACATCGGGAAATCGCTTATACAGGCATACTTCTATCACGATATGCCAGATGTGATCCAGGCAGAAATGGCAGACCGGATTCCGGGTGGGCGAAATAAACTCCTGCAGGAATTACATTCATCATCGGTGCCTAACCAATACCTGGCGACTTTTGCCAGGGTAGCCGTGCAGTTCAAGGACCATGAATGGATCCAAAAATTAGTTTCCTCACGTTTTAAGGTATTCGTTGAAAAGCATTTGGTGCCCCTGGAAGCAGATTTTGAGATACACATCATTGGATCAATAGGCTGTATATTTGCCAGCTTAATGATTGATGAGCTGAAACAACATCGATTAAAGGCAGGTCATTTGATACGTAATCCTGCACAGCGATTGTTTGAAAGACACATGGAACATGGAAGAAATTAAAGGGGAAATCCGTCGTATTGCAGTCTTTTCCTCCGGAGGCGATGCCCCGGGTATGAACGCGGCCATTCGGGCTGTCGTCCGGACTGCATCCTATTACGGACTGCATGTATATGGAATCTACCGTGGTTACGAAGGGATGATTGACGGCCAGATCGAGCGCCTGGAAAAAGGGGATGTTGGAAATATCATTCACCGTGGCGGCACTTTTTTAAAGACGGCACGCAGCGAGCGGTTCCGCACCCGTGAAGGGAGGCAGATGGCCTACGACTCGCTCAAAGCATTGGATATTGAAGGTCTTGTAGCCATCGGAGGCGATGGGACATTTACCGGAGCCAAGCTGTTTTACGAAGAATTCGGCATGCCGGTGATTGGTGTTCCCGGCACCATCGACAATGACTTGTACGGTACCGACTATACTATTGGATTTGATACAGCGGTCAATACGGCCATCGAAGCCCTAGACCGAATCCGCGATACTGCTGAATCCCACAACCGTTTGTTTTTTGTTGAAGTCATGGGTCGGGATACCGGGTATATCGCGCTCAATACCGGCATTGGCAGTGGAGCCGGAGCGATCCTGATTCCCGAGGTAACCATTGATGTCAACACCCTGATTCACCACCTCGAAAAAACGTCTAAACGACAGAAACTCTTTTCCCTGGTCGTCGTGGCGGAGGGGAATGAAAACGGTAATGCCCAACAGCTTGCCACCGAAATCAAAGCCAGGTATCCTGAATATGATACCAAAGTGACGATTATCGGCCACTTGCAACGAGGAGGGGCACCTACCGCGTTGGATCGCCTCATCGCCAGTCGTATGGGGTACGCCGCTGTGGAAGCGCTCATCGCAGGTAAAACCAATATGATGGTGGGTATTGAAAACAATCATACGGTTCTGGTCAGCTTTGATGATGCGATCAACCGGAGTAAGGCTATCGATAAGGATTTACTCCGTATGGCTGAAATTCTTTCATTGTAATCCCATTGGAAATCTTTCTCTTCTATATTCCATGTGGATCATCAGAAGAGGCTACCCGTATGGGTCGCATGGCGGTAGAGCAAAAACTGGCCGCTTGTGCCAATGTCTTTCCCATACAATCCATCTTTAGCTGGGAAGGGGCAATTCAGTCAGAAGGGGAATTTGTCACCGTGCTGAAAACATTACCCAGCCACAAGGAAGAATTAGCGAAATACATCGCCGCACATCATGCCTATAAGATTCCGTGTATTGCGCAGTGGAAAGTGGAGGTCAATGCTTCCTATGGCCTTTGGATGATGGAGCAAATGGACATTAAATAAGAATTACCAGATCAACCTGTCGGTTAGTTTTGTCCGGCATCTCCGTTCTTACTCCACATCAGGTACGCCTTTATAAATCCGTTGAGGTCGCCATTAAGCACCAGGTCCGGATTGTGCACGGTATGCTGGCTGCGGTGATCTTTGACACGACGGTCATCCAGCACATAGCTCCGTATCTGGCTGCCCCACTCATTCTTGGTTTTACCGGCCTCCACTTTATCCCGTTCAGCGTTACGCTTTTCAATCTCCTTTTCATACAACCTGGACTTGAGCATTTGCATGGCTTTTTCCCGGTTCTGGTGCTGGGATCGCTCTTGCTGACATTCTACCACAATCCCTGAGGGCAAGTGCCTTACACGTACAGCAGACTCCGTTTTGTTGACGTGCTGTCCACCTGCTCCACTTGATCGAAACGTATCCCACTCCAGGTCGTCTGTTTTAATTTCGACTTCTATGCTATCGTCAATCAAGGGATGTACGAAGACAGAAGAAAATGAAGTCATGCGTTTGCCCTGGGCATTATACGGACTGACGCGCACCAGGCGATGCACTCCATTTTCGCCTTTGAGCATACCATAGGCGTATTCTCCATTGATTTCGATTTCAGCACTCTTAATGCCGGCGACGTCTCCGTCCTGGCGATTGAGTTCGCTGACTTTGTAGCCATTTTTTTCCGCCCACATCACATACATACGGAGGAGCATTTCTGACCAATCGCAACTCTCCGTACCTCCTGCCCCGGCATTGATTTCCAGAATGCAGGACATTTCATCTTCGGGCTGATTGAGGGTGCTGCGGAACTCTACATCATCGACGACCTCCATGGCCTTGGCATATGCCGCATCGAGTTCATCATCGGTGGCTTCACCGGCGTCATAAAATTCCAATAAAACGCCAAGGTCATCGACCACGGCTTCGATGGCATCAAAACTGGCAATCCAGTGTTTATGTGCTTTGATTTCTTTAAGGACGATGCCGGCCCGCTCAGCGTCGGACCAGAAATCAGGATCAAGCGTGAGTTGCTCTTTTTCCTCTAATTGGAGTTTACGTCTTGCGACGTCAAAGATACCTCCCTAAAACTCCCATCCGGGTCTTGAGATCGTTAAACTGATCTACGGTCATGACTATTGATTTAAAAAATGAAGAGGGGGACAGTTGTCCCCCTCGAACAATTTACTTTTCTAATTCTACATAGAACACCAGCCCGGCATTCTCTGGAATGACCGGAGGAGATCCGGCAGCTCCATACCCCAATGAAGCGGGAATAAATAAGGTTGCTTTTGCGCCCTTGTTGAGGAGCAGAATACCTTCATCCCAGCCTGGAATCACCTGGCCCAGGCCAAGTGGAAACTGGTAAGGCTGACCTCCTTTGAAAGAAGTATCGAACATCTTACCATCTGCTTCCAGCATTCCATAATAATGTACAGACACCTGATCGCCTTTAGCTGGCTTTGTGCCTTCCTGACCTGCATCATGAATGACGTACTTCAGACCAGAATCTGTCGTCTTGATTTGGCTGTCCAATTCGCCCTTCTTGTAGGAGTTGAGGGTAGCCTGTGCAAAGGTTTCCACTTCAGGTAACCTGTCGCGAACGACTTGCCTGACTTTTTCCTGCTCCTGCTGGATGGAATCAGAGTATGCTTCGAAGCGGGTCTCATCCATCACATCGACGATGCCGACACGGTAGATCAAAGGCTCTGAAAACTTTTCAAAACCCGGAGGAACGCGATCGAAAGAATCGATTGGAAAGAAGAAGAGCAAGCTGTCTCCCTTGTGCAGGGTAGCCATGATATCCACGAGGGCTTTCAACTGGCCATAGCTTTTGTTGTCTTCCATGATCTTCAGGACGGACGGCTTGCCCATCGATGCGGTAGATTGTAGTACGGAATCCTTCTCAGCCACTTTTTCAGTCAGTGACATGTTGAAGAATACATAGCTGTTGACCGGAATGGGGGTTGAATCCCCTTTACGGACCACCTGGTATTCGTATCCTGATTCCGATTTGATTCGACGGCCTTCAGAAGAGCATCCTGCCAACAGGAGGACGCAGAGCATTGCGAAAAAGATGTTATTGTTCATGTTGTAATTGATATGCATTCATTGTGATTGGAATAATCTCTTTGACCCGTGCGATGGTCTCCTGCACTGAGGCTTTTATTTGTCCGCCGGAAGCATTGCGGTGACCGCCGCCGTTGAAATACTGGTGGCAGATCTCCTGCACGTTGATATTGCCTTTGGATCGAAAGGACAACTTGGTGACATTTTGCTGTTCTGAAACGAAGATGGCCATCTTCATGTTGCGAACCATCAGGATGTAATTGACGATCCCTTCGGTATCGCCACGCCCAATGGCCCAGTTCTTATAATCGTCTTTGTCCAGCCAGATAATTCCGGCCTGGTACTCTGACATCAACTCCATGCGGTTGGCCAGGCAGTGCCCGAGCAAACGGAGTTGTTTTTCAGTCATGCTGTTAAACAAACGGATCTGCAGCATATAATCATCCATGCCCAACCGCTTGAGTGCGGCGGCCACTTCGAATACATGCGGATTGGTGGCGTACCGAAATGATCCGGTGTCCATGAGAATGCCCGTATAAAGTGCCTCAGCAATCTGCACATCTATATAGCCTTCCAGCTTTTGCTCGACCAGGAAATCATAGACGAGTTCGGCTGTAGAACTGGCTTCTGTTTTGGACATAATATAGTCCGCAAAGGGCTCAGGATCGATATGATGATCGATCAGAATCTTGACCGCCTTGGAAGCCATCACATCCAGGCCGAACCTGTCGATGCGATCCAGCGCATTGAAATCCAGGCAAAAGATAATATCTGCCTTTTCAAATGCAGCCACCGCTAGTTCGGGATTCATTTCCCCTATAATGACTTTGTCAATACCTGGAAGAAAATTGAACAAGGGAGGGAAATCATTTGGCAGTACCACGGTGACGTTATGCATCAACTTATTGAGCACTGCCCCTAGCGCAAGAGATGACCCTAAAGCATCACCATCGGGATTCTTGTGGGTGACGATCACCACACGAGAAGGTTGCCGGACCAGATGATACAAGGATTCCACTACTTCTGCTTCTAAATTTTCAGGGCGCAAAGGTCTTATTTTATTGTGATACTAACAAATATGCTAAATTTGCGCCCCGATTGACCTAAACACACAAATTATATAGACCCTATGGCTGGTTCCATAACTTTTACGATGATCAAACCTGACGCAGTGGCGGCAGGTCATATTGGTGCGATCCTGGCGCAGATCAATAAAGCCGGATTTAAGATTGTGGCCATGAAATATACCAAACTTTCCGCTGAGAAAGCAGGCGAATTCTATGCTGTCCACAGAGAACGCGGTTTTTTTGGCGAACTCGTTGACTTCATGTCCTCCGGCCCGATCGTAGCTGCAGTCCTTGAGAAAGAGAATGCCGTTGAAGATTTTCGCACCCTCATCGGGGCTACAGATCCTTCGAAAGCTGCTCCCGGCACCATCCGTGCCCTCTATGCCAAAAACATCGGTGAAAATGCGGTTCATGGCTCTGACTCAGACGAAAACGCGCTGATCGAATCCGCTTTCCACTTCTCCGGCATGGAGATGTTCCGCTAAGCGACCCCTTTAATAGACGATCCGCTTATACAAAATAGCTCTGCCCAATGCAGAGGTATAGGTCTTTTGGTATTCTGCATCCAATTGCCCGAAGATCTCTTTCGTATAAGGATGGCTTGCAAACTCATCCCGGTAAGAAAGGAGCAGCACATAGTCCAGTTGTTGCCCGGTTCGCCGTTTATAACTGTTGATATCGGCGCGCGGAGGACGATGATCAAAATTGATCCCATCCTTGTCCGTCTGCATATACATATTGGTCTCCCAGTGCTCTACCAGCGGGAAGTACCAGAAATTAGCTTCATAATTGTCCGAGATCGCGAGATCCTTGTAGGTGCCCAGGTAACAATCAACATGACCAAATAGCCACATGCGTTCCGCGATGACCTTTCCTTCCGCATCCTGACCACCCCAATCATAATTGAGGACTAGCAAGCTTGATTGATTTCGAATGGAATCCTGAACCGTGACGATTTCTTCCGCATACTTTGAGGCCTCCTGATGGATAGGTAAACGCAATGCCATCAATCCACCTGCGATCAACAAAGCCACCGCAGAAACCGTGATTTGCACACGCTTATGAAACGTGTAGGTGGCCATCCAGAACATCAAGCAGAGGAAAGGGAACATCCCCAATCGAACTCCAATCTCCAATCCACCGGTAAAACTTGATGGCGGATGTAATACCACCCAGAGTGAAAGACAAAACAACAGCAATAAACCATCGAAGGGATTCCAGCGCCGGGATTTGATTCGGCCATATACAACATAAATGGCCAGAGCCAGGATCAATCCTACAGTCACAAGAAGAAAAGGCTCTTCATCAAAGGTGAGGGTGTTGAGCGCCCTGAGATTCAGAAGCTCCCTGCCTATGTCTTTCAAGGTTGTACTTGTAGCTTCCGCTTTCCATTCTCTGCGTAGATAAAACAGGATGAAAAGATAGATAGGAACGGCAGCGCAGAGCAATAGCTTTCCCGCTTCCAGGAGATACCACCGGATCGTCTTTACTACGCCATTTTCTTTTAACGGCAGTAACCCAAACATAAAAACGATACTGGCAACCGATAGAAATGAAAACACAAGACCCACCGGATGAGATAGGTATTGAAGTATAAAAAGCAAGGTCAGGATGCCATACACTTTGTAGCCGGGCTTTTTCAGCGATTTCATCCAATACGCAAGTATCCAGAACCACAATACAACGCTCCAGGCATTATTGGTAAATCCTTTCATGAGGATATAATTCCACGCAAAGAGCATCCCAATCATAGCGAGGAAGCGGGATGAAGGATTTACTTCATCCACCACCTTTTGAAAACCAAAAGCAAATCCAAGCAGGTATATCGCAAAGAACAACTTCTCCGCCCAAATAACAGGCAATACTTTAAGCAATGGAATCTGAATGGCATTGGTGATCCAGTTGGGATCAATGTATTGATTCAGCTGCAACCAGGGATGGAAAAAAGCCCCCTGCCCATCGATCAGCCAGCGCACCAATACCTTGGAATTATAGAGGTGACAGGGACCATCGGCAGTCACGATATAATCGCAAACCATTAAGGGCAGCAAACATATCAACAACCCTCCCCAGAAGAAGAGGGTATGCACGGATGCCTTTTGCATAATTGCTGGTTTCATCTTAATTGAACTGCATGCTGCAGATCCATCTTCCGGTAAATGTCCAGTAATTTTTCAGCATCCACACCGTCATCAACGAAAATATTTAGCCTAAAAGCCAGGTCCATCGCCGCCTGCGTTACAGGAATCTCCGGATACGCCTGACGCGTCAATGCATGTGAATAACGGATCATCATAAACGCATTGAAAAAACGAAAAAATCGCTTTCGAAATGCATCAAGGCTGGAGGTGTGTGATGCTATTTCCCTGCATTTTTCAAGAAAGTTGATGGTCTCCAAAAAGTCAACAACATTCGGATGTAGATTTAAGGATTCAAATAGTGGAATACTTGAGTTTTCTTGCCCGGCTTTCAGACATTGAAAAATCTGATCCAGTTTTTGGAACAAGGGAATAATATGCTCAAAGATGATAGTATCTGTGGTCATCCACGGCTGTCCTGTTTCCATCAGTTTGGTCATCGCACGCCCGGTTCCAAACGGCACACGATGGGAAACCCTGGCCGATGGATACACCACTGCATCCGGAATCATCTTCCAAACGCCTGTTTCAATAAATTTTTGCAGGAAATAAAAATCCTCGCCGGCTTGACGGGTGTTCATTCCGCCATGCGACAGATAGGCACTACGTCTTACAGCCATTGCGGACCCAACCGTATGACCGGCATAAGGATGTCCTACCCATAGGTTGAGGTGCGCGAGGTATCGGAGGTGCAATTCATATTGCACAATGGCTGCTCTTGCGGTCTCCCCCAGGCCTTCGAGTTTGTGTTCAAAATGTAATGAAGCAGCACCACATAAAGGATGCTTCCGGAAAAAATCCAAAACCGCCTTTAAATAACCCTGATTCACCGTGCAGTCACTATCCAGACAAAGCAATACTCCATCCTGGGGTAAGCGAATGGCTGCTTCATCCAGCACCAGTTTACGCGCCCAACCCACCCCACCCCTGGGGTCCGGAGGTGGATCAATGTAAATAGGAAGATACTTCAAGGTGCCATCATGCTTATGTATGATCCATTCCTGCACGTCCTGCCAGGCTTGATCGTGCACCCTGACTTCTCCGGGTGTCATCCTATCACTTTTATTGAACAGCAAAATCACTTCGACCTGCTCATCCGGCTTGTCGCATTGAGCTAATGATTCAAGGGTGGTCAGGAGATTGGGTTCGCCATACACAGGAATGCAAACAACCATCGCAGGAACCTGCTTTGGGGGATCCAGGTTTGCAGGCAACACCCGAAATCGCTGGACATACTTCTGCCAGTAAATATCTTCAGGCATGAAGTTTACCTTTATTGGATAATGGAAAGCACATGAGCCATTGTATCGCGGGAAGCCAATATATACCATCTATCGAATACTTCGCTCATTGGACCTACCATGGCAGCATCATGCTGGAAGGCCAGGAACATTACCAGAAACGGACCTGGCGCAATAAAACGGCTATCCTGGGCCCTGAAGTCCCCACCTTTCTGACTGTCCCTTTGCGCAGAGGAAAGAATCAGGGTATGATGATCGGTGATGTAGGTATAGCCTACGATTCTCCATGGCCTGATATTCATTTGCGGACCTTGCAGGCCGCCTATGGAAAAACAGCCTACGGTGAAGAAATCCTATCGGGTTTTGCATCCATACTTCAAGCGCGTCACGAGCGATTGTGGGATCTCAACCTGGCGATTCTCCAGGAGGTAATCAGCATGTTAAAAGGGACCTGGAATCTTATGTTTTCAGAAACCTATATAAAAACATATCCCGAAGAAACCATTGATCTTCGGAAGGGCGTCCCCGGAGGAATAGCAAGGGTCGAAGCGGACGCCCAAATCTCATATCCGCAAGTGCATCGTCTCGGCCAATCACATCAGCCAAACCTCTGTATCTTCGATCTGCTAAGTCACCTGGGACCGGATTCGACGAATTATCTTTCCAGGTATGCACAGAAATTGTACGATCATCGATGATGCAAATAACGGATCAGAAACTGCAGGAACAAAAAGAAGCGTTGAAACAGCTGATACAGCGGCTTCAGCAATTCACACAACGCATTACGCATGCGGCTTCCAGCCGCATCCTGGCTGATCTCAGGGACCGGATAGATGAGCCCTATATGTTTGTCATCGTCGGTGAAGTGAAGGCGGGTAAGAGTTCCTTTATCAACGCATTGTTGGGCGAACGTGATTTATGTGCGGTTGCCCCTTCCCCGATGACGGACACGATTCAGCAAATCATTTATGGCGAAACTGCGCGAACCGAAGAAATCAGTCCTTATTTCAAACGGATCTACCAGCCCAGTGATATCCTCAAGGAAATAGCCATCGTAGACACTCCGGGGACCAATACCATCATCGCGCACCATCAGGAAATCACGGAACGATTTATTCCAGGATCAGACCTCATCATTTTTGTCTTTGAGGCCAAGAACCCTTACCGGCAATCGGCCTGGGACTTTTTTGATTTCATGCATGCGGAATGGCATAAAAAGATCGTATTCGTCCTTCAGCAAAAAGACCTGATGGATCCAGCCGACCTGGAGATCAATCGAAATGGCGTCAAAGCATATGCGCAAAAGAAAGGGATCAAAGATCCGGTGATCTTTTCCGTCTCCGCCAAGGAAGAGTTGGAAGGTTACCATCAGCAAAGTGGATTCGAAGCCCTTCGTGATTTCATTCTGGACCAGGTCACCGGTGGAAAAGCACAGCAGCACAAATTGACCAGCTTGTCCGCAACCGTCCTTAATATTACCGCCAAATTGCAACAAGGCCTTGATGACCGCCAGCTTCAGCTCGATGCAGACATGGCTTTCCGCCAAGACATCAAATGGACGTTGTCGGACCATGGTCAGCAGGCAAGGCATCAGGCAGACATCCTGATTGAAAATCTCATGGCGGCCTACGATCGTGTAGCCGGTAAATATGAAGATGAATTAAGGGATGCGCTTTCCTTCTTTCCTGTTTTGCGCAGGTCTATTGGAGCGCTTTTTTCCAAATCCCAATCCTTAAAGGCCTGGCTGGAGTCATTCACTCACAGATTGCAGGGAGAATTTGGCTCCGGGATGCAGGAAAAAATAAATGACCGGGTCCTTGACCTTGCAGAGAGTATACAGCAGATGGCCCATACCATCGACCTTCAGATCCGGAACAGTAAGACCATCCTCGCCAATGACCATGAGATCTTCTCTGAGATCGCACTACGCAGACAAAACGTACTTAAAGAACTCAGGGAGGCCTTTGACCAATTTATCAACCGGACAGAAAACTTTACGACCCGTGGATTGGTCGACACAGAATCCAGGGTAGGCACCAATGTTGCAGCCGGCAGCGGAGTCGCAGTTGTAGGCATTATCCTGGCGGCGGTTACTCAGGGTATGGTATTCGATATTACCGGCGGAGTACTGACCGCACTGGGTTTCCTGGTGGCCGGGGTGACCCTGGGTCTGCAGCGAGGCAAAGTCATGCGACAATACAAGTCGGAGATGGAGAAAGGCCGCAAACGCCTCCAGGAGGAATTGTCTACTGAACTTTATAGCTACATTGATTCTCTGAAATCCCGGATGAACGACCAATTCAAGAAATTCGATGATCTCATCACCCTGGAGACGGCCGAACTCAGTGCCCTCCAGCAGGACCTGCATCATATTGGCATCGATCTGGATCATATCCAAAAGGCAGTTTCCAGGGCTTTTTAAGGCCGGGTGTAACAATTGCCTGCATTTTTCGTCAATATTCCAGAATGACTACTGAACAGTACGAAGCCCTATTCTACAAAATGCGGGACAAGCTCTACAGGTATGCCCTGCGGTTTGTCAAGGATAGTGATTCGGCTGAGGATGTGGTACAGGATGTCATGCAAAAGTTATGGCAAAAGCGAGAGGAGGCGGATAGTATTGAAAATCTGGAAGCCTGGCTGATGGTGTTGACACGTAACCGGTCACTCGACCTGCTGCGAAAAGTTAAAGACAACCAGGTCAGTGTGGATGAAGCTTTCGGTATCAGTGATCAATCTCCTGCCGCTGACACTTTGCTGGAGCATGCAGACCTGATGACCATCCTGCAACAATGTATTGATCAACTGCCTGACAAGCAGCGAACCGTCTTTCATTTGCGGGAAATAGAACAGATGACGTACGATGAGATTGCTCAAATGACAGGATTCAATATTGATGACGTCAAAGTGAGCCTATTCAGAGCCAGAAAACATATGCAACGCATGGTGTCGAAGACCCATGCTTATGGACTTTACCAAATTCAAAAAACACATGGAACATCCGCTTCTTGACAAATACTGGAATGCTGAAACTTCCCGTGAAGAAGAAGAGCAACTCCAGAAAGATCTGGCCGGATCCAACGGACCCGAAGCCACCTATTTCAATCTCATCGCCGAGGGTCGGCATCAACAAAGCCGACTGACCATCGATGACATCATGGCCAATAACCAAAAAGCGCTGGTCTCGCCTACCGGCCCGATCATCAAGCCCCTCGTGAGGTGGCTCGCCAGTGCGGCAGCCATCCTGGTCTTTGTGATATCAGGCCTTGGTCTCTGGAAGTACAGTGAAAAAGTTACACAACCTGTTCAGATGGCCGAGACCTTCGATGACCCTTATGCGGCCTATGAAGAAGTGCGGGAGGCCCTGGCGTATGTATCCGGCAAACTCAATAAATCACAAAGCGAGGCCATGCTCAATATAAAGAAAGCGAGTACCTACTCAGCGATGTTTAAATAAAACACCATTGCGGCCATCACTTTATAGCACGTATTTGAATACTCCAAAGACCTAGTTTCTTCAAATCAGTCACTTTCATACAATAACATACTAAGTCATGAAATCTTTCTTTTTAACTCTTGCGGCCGTTTTACTCACGGCCCTCTCTTCCTCCGCGCAGGAAGATGCCATCACCAAGTATTTCAACAAATACATTGATGACGAAAAGTTTTCGGCCGTGTACATCAGTCCGAAAATGTTTGAGATGGTTTCGAAAATCGAAATCGAAGACATGGAGCCTGAGGTCCAGGAAGTCATCCGCAGCATGAAAGGTCTCCGCGTGTTGCATACCGACCAGAATGCCCTGCAGTATTACAATGAAGCCCTCAAGACCATCAATACCAGTGAATATGAGTTGCTCCTGACGGCCCGCGGAGACGGAGAGAATGTACGGTTTATGGTCAAAGGGACAGGAGATTTTGTCTCCGAGTTGCTCATGATCGTAGGTGGCGCCGACAACTTTGCGATGATCAGCTTTATCGGCAACATCGACCTGAAAAAGATCGGTAAACTGGCCAAGGCATTGGATATCGACAATATGGAGTACCTCGAAAACCTGGACAAAAAGAACTAGTCTATTGGTCAAAGAATATTCGCCGGGCGCTCAGCTATAACAGCGCTGCGCCGAAATAAAAAAGCCATTCCGGTAATTCCTGAATGGCTTTTTTTATTGGATAGTGCAGAACCTGAAAAATGAACTCAGGCACCCAGGTAGTTTTTCAGCAATTTACTCCGGCTGGCAGAGCGAAGCTTGTTGATGGCTTTGTCCTTGATCTGACGAACGCGCTCACGGGTCAGCCCGAAGCGGTCTCCGATATCTTCCAGTGAAAGCGGATGTTCGACGCCAATCCCAAAGTAGAGTTTGATCACGTCAGCCTGGCGATCGGTCAGGGTACCCAAAGAACGGTCTATTTCCCGACGGAGGGATTCAAGGTATTCCAGACCTGCGTCGGTTCCTGGTGTATTTGGATTTTCCAATACATCCAGCAGGGAATTGTCCTCACCGTCAACAAATGGGGCATCCATAGAGACGTGGCGTGCGGCGACCCCTAGTGTAGTTTCTACTTCATCTGCAGAAATCTCAAGGATGGTAGCTAATTCTTCGGATGAAGGCTCACGCTCAAATTCCTGTTCAAGTTGGGAAAAAGCGCGATTGATCTTATTAAGGGATCCAACTTTGTTGAGTGGAAGGCGAACGATACGGGATTGTTCAGCCAGTGCCTGGAGGATGGATTGACGAATCCACCATACAGCGTAGGAAATAAACTTGAAACCGCGGGTCTCGTCAAATCGCTGAGCGGCTTTGATCAGACCCAGATTGCCTTCGTTGATCAAGTCGCTGAGGGATAAGCCCTGGTTTTGATATTGTTTGGCAACAGAGACTACAAATCTCAGGTTGGCCTTGGTCAGGGTCTCGAGGGCAATCTGGTCGCCCTGTTTGATCTTTTTAGCAAGATCTACCTCTTTTTCCGGGGTGAGGAGGTCCACCTTTCCGATTTCCTGAAGGTATTTCTCGAGAGACTGGCTCTCTCTGTTTGTAATCGACTTTGTGATCTTTAGCTGCCTCATGGCAATACATGCGTTAAAATGTTCCGGAAAATATGGGTTTCAAAAAACGTACCCAAAATTTTTTATCTAATCCAAAAGAGGCGCAAAGGTAAGGTTTTCTGATATCTCCAGTACTTATTTTGATTTTAAAACCCTCATTTCACCCCACTTATACGCCCCTTTCTTCCTGAGACCCCTCTTTTTCAAGCCCTGGCCTTCCACGACAGACAAATAATGCCCCGGGTGGAAAAAAAGTTCAATAGTTTGTTATATTCAGGAATTCTGTTTTATTTACGCCGCACTGGAACCGAAAGCCCCGCTGAGGGGTGTGCATCACAATCCCACGTATGAAGCGAATACCTGTAGATCTCGAATATATCTTTAAAGCCTCACCGGCCATTCTCTACAAATTTCTGACCACGCCGGCATGCCTGGTCAGATGGTTTTGTGATGGCGTAGACATCAATGCTGACCGTTATACGTTTACCTGGAACGGCAATGATGAGGATGCCATTCTTATGGATGATATTGAAGAGGAACGTTTACGATTTAAATGGGAAGGAGCCCCACGTCATGAATATCTCGAATTCAGAATGTATCTCTCCCCGGTAACGGAAGAGACTGTTCTTGAAATCACAGACTTTGCCAACGAAAAAGAAGTGGAGGATCTGAAGAGACTTTGGGACAGCCAGATTAAAAATCTTCGCCAGGAAACCGGAGGCTAAGTGCTCAACCCCGCATGTCCTTCTACGTATTCTATTCTTGCTGAAATCCTTCGATACCCGTGACCGTCGTGTACTTGAAGGATAGTTTTTGTTCAGGATACACGTACTTAAAAGCAGACTGGCACATCATGGTCGCTTCGTGGAAGCCACATAGGATCAGTTTGAGTTTACCGGGATAGGTATTGATATCCCCTATGGCATAGATACCCGGGATGTTGGTGCTGCAATCCATCGGATCAACTTCAATGGCATTCTTGTCTAATCCGAGACCCCAATCCGCAATCGGACCGAGTTTCGGAGTCAACCCGAATAAGGGTATAAAATAGTCAGCGGCATATCCGGTATTTCCTTCAGGGGTTTCAATGATGGTTTTTTCCAGGTGATCGCTTCCCTCCAGAGCGACTACGCTTGCCTCGGTGATGAGCTTGACTGTACCTTCCGCCACCAGTTTCATGACTTTGTCCACAGAATCCGGGGCACCGCGGAAACTGGTACGGCGATGCACGAGTGTAACATGACTGCCCAGAGCCGCGAGTTCGATAGACCAATCCAGGGCAGAATCCCCGCCTCCGGCGATGATTACTTGCTTACCGGCATACCGGAGTGGATTTTTTACGAAATAATCTACGCCCTTGCCTTCAAAATTTTCGATTCCCGGGATCGTTGGTTTGCGCGGTTCGAAACAGCCCAAACCTGCAGCGATAGCGATGACTTTTGATTCAATAACGGTGCCCTCTTGCCCGGTGGTCCGAAATCCTCCCTCCGCTAACCGCTCAATCTGATCTGCCCTTTCCCCCAAGGAAAAGGTTGGTTTAAAGGGCTCTATTTGTTGCCGGAGATTGTCGATCAGATCACTGGCGAGAACCATTGGATAGCCAGGGATGTCGTAGATCGGCTTCTTGGGATAGATTTCATTGAGTTGCCCCCCGATCTGAGGAAGCACGTCCATCAGATGACAGTGCATTTTCAACAATCCAGCCTCAAATACAGTAAATAAACCCACTGGTCCGGCACCGATGATCAGCAGGTCAGTTTTTATGGTATCCATACTCCAACTTGAGGGGGCAAAGGTAAAGGAGTGAGCTAAAAAACCACCATATTATCCGAAATCAAGTCAGATAGCGTCCAGATTAACCTGAGATTAAGAAAAAAGAAGTAATGTAAGAAAGGCTCAGTCGCAGGATCTGCCTCCCCGGATGATGTAGGAGTCACCCTCCACCACCACTTCTGCACTGATCGTGGTGGCTACGGCTTCAAGGACAGCGTTGATTTCCGGTTTCTTAAAGGCTAATGGGATGTTGATGAGGCACTCCTTGCTGGATTCGTTTTCGATGATCACTTTACGGTCAAAATAGGCGGAAACATCTTCAGCGATGGCTGAAAGAGGCATTTTGACGAAACGCAGCTGGTGCGTGCGCCAGGCAATAACGTTTGGAGATGGATTGGCGATCATCTGCATTTTATGAGCGCTATAGACCGCGGCCTCCCCTTCGGTGAGGGCTACAGCCTCTTGTGGGTTATTTTCGGATGAAAAAATGATTTTACCATTTTGAACGAAGATTCGGGTCTGATCAGGAGTCGATCTGATATTAAATGCAGTCCCAACCACTTCTGTGAGGGTGCCTCCGCAGGATATCGTAAATGGCCGCTTAGGGTCATGTCCAACTTCGAAGTAGGCTTCGCCGGTCAATTCTACATGACGTTTTCGGGATGTAAAAGGATAAACGGTCAGGGTGGAAGCTTTGTTGAGGAGAATACGTGACCCGTCTTTCAAAACAATAGGTTCGGTGATTCCTTCCTGATAGGCGTAGGTGACTGGTGAGCCTTCACGGAAAAATAAAGTGTATACACCGGCCAACAGTACAACAACAGCAGCGGCAGCCCAATAAAGAAAACGGTTAGATCTGGGGGAAGGGATTTCGGTAATTTCAAGTTTTGACTGTTGGAAGCGGCTCCAGGCCTGATCAGTATCCCAGTCCATAGAAGGGGTCTGAGACGACAGGTCCCATATCCGCTGGTATTCGTTGAGCAAGGCAGAGAGACCTGGATTTTGGAGGATTTCCTCCTCAAATCCGATCCGCTCAAAACCGGTCATTTCCCCCGAGAGGTAGCGACCAATCCTTCCTTCATTTGTTTCTTCCATGTTCTGCACTTTAGACACCAATTTTTATCTCATCCCCTATGGCCTGCAACAGCTAATCTAAGCAATCTTAGGGCTTTTCCTATTTGATTTTCAACGGTTTTGACCGATATATCCAGTTCACGGGCAACTTCAGCATACGACATCTCCTCCCGCCGATTGAGCAGAAATACCATTCTGCATTTCTCCGGTAAAGCATCGATCGCATCATCCAGCATCAGGCGGAGTTCATCTTCCTCCAGTTTCTGAAGGGCATCCGCAGGTTGGATCATGGATTCATTTTCGGCCCCGGCTGTGGTTTCCAACTCATCCCAGGTATGTTTTTTTGAATCCCGGATGTAGTTAAGTGACCGTGTTATGGCCATACGACGGAGATAGGCCGGGGCTGAAGTGTGGATTTGCAGGTGATCTCTTTTGGACCATAATTCAGCAAACATCTCCTGGGCGATGTCTTCCGATCTGGACTTGTCCCGAACATAAGTATAGATGACATCACAGACAAATCTGTAATGACGTCGGAACAATTGTTCAACAGAATCCATTTATAAAGTGGTCGTGTTTGGTCTTGATCAATTGTAAATTTCGCAATAATCTGCGTGCCGAACGGTGGATAGATAGTAAAATGGAAGACATTGCTACATTTATACCTTCAATTTCTTTAAAATTCTGACCATGAAAAACATCATCGTCCTTTTCATCATCCTTGGCCTGGTGGCCGGGTGCAAGAACCAGGGAGCGCAAACCCCTGAAGCAACAACAACGCCTGTTGATTCAACCACTTTGGTCAAATATACCTTGACCCCTTTCAGTAGCTCAAAAGACTTTCCGGATGCCAGTCTGAGTGCCATGTCCTATAAGAATGGAACGATTTCTACAGTGATTGCAGGGACTTCCTACAAACTGGGGGAGCAGACTTCTGATGCTGCGGATAAAACGTGTGCCAACAGCAAAGAAGGCCAGCATTTACATCTCATCGTAGATAGTGAGCCCTATGTCGCCAAATACGAATCTTCTTTTACGCAAGATATTCCTGATGGTGATCATTACCTGCTTTGCTTCCTTTCCAGGTCGTACCATGAAAGTATCAAGACCCCCAAAGCGTTTAAGGCAGTTAAAGCCACCGTGGCCGGCAAGAGCATCACCGCATCGGCGGATATCAAAGACCCTATGTTGTTTTACAGCCGTCCAAAAGGTATCTACAGTGGAGATGACGCGAAAAAAGTAATGTTGGACTATTATCTGGTCAATCCACAGCCGGGTTATCAGGTAGAGGCCGAAATCAACGGAGAAAAACACATGTTGCCCACCTGGCAGCCTTACTATATTGAAGGCCTTCCTGAAGGAGACAACACTATCAAACTCAGTTTGGTGGACTCTACTGGTCAGCTGGTCAATGCACCTCTGAACCCAGTGTCGAGAACATTTAAGATTGAAAAAACACCTGTAGCGAATTAAAGAAAATTTATCTTTGCCGTCCGCTTCCATTCCTATGGAAGATGGGGCGGTTAGTTGGTGGTTGTAGCTCAGTTGGTTAGAGCGCCAGATTGTGGTTCTGGAGGTCGTGGGTTCGAGACCCTCCTACCACCCGGATTTTTTCCCAAAGCCTGTTTACGTCGTAATCAGGCTTTATTTTTTTACTGCGCCTGCAAGATAATCACCCACTACATAACTACTGCCTCCTATAAAAATCAAATCTCCTTTGCCTGCTCCTTTCCGTGCGGCTTCAAACGCCTCACTTACACTATCATACGCCTCGCCATTTAAACCAAACTGGATGCCTGCCGATTGTGTATCAGCAGGGGCTTTTGCCCTCGGAATACCGGGAGCGCACCAATAATAACGGCCATTGACCGGAAAAAGCGAGAGGATCTTGCCAATGTCCTTGTCAGATACAAATCCAAGCACGAAATGTCTCTGATGTACCGGGATACGAAGTAATTGAGGGAGCATAGCCAGCATACCATGGTGATTGTGAGCGGCATCAGTAATGACCAATGGTTTCCTCCCCAGAATCATCCATCGGCCAATCATTTGAGTATTGGTTTTGACATGCGCGAGGCCTCTCCGTATAACCCGATCTGTCAAAGTCCATTGCGGCTGATAGTGATTCCACCAAAGAAGGGCTTCCAACACCGTCCTGATGTTTTGCAATTGGTATGGTCCCGTCAGATCACAACGCAATCGAGACAGCCACTGTCCTGACCGGGTACTCACATCAACTATAGTATTTGACAAAAGATTCTCCTTTCGCATCACTTTGAGGTGGCGTGAAGCAAAATGAATCGGGGCGTGTTCCCTTCTGGCTTTTTCCACGAATACTCCGGCAGTCTTCTTATGCCACTCTCCGATGATGACCGGTGTTCCGGGTTTGATGATGCCGGCCTTTTCAAATGCGATCTGGGGCAAGGTATCCCCCAGCATATTCATATGATCCAACCCAATATTGGTGATGACAGACATCAGGGGCCGGATGATGTTGGTTGAGTCCAGCCTGCCCCCTAGTCCGGTTTCGATTATGGCGATATCTACTTTTTCATTTCGAAAAAAATCAAAAGCCATAGCCACAGTGATCTCAAAGAAAGAGGGTTTGATCACTGCCCAGGACTCCTTTTGTTTTTTGACAAACCGGATGACGTCTGTTTCTCCAATCATGTTTCCATTGATGCGAATACGCTCCCTGAAATCAACATAGTGAGGAGAGGTATAGAGACCTGTCTTCAACCCCGCGGCCTGAAACACGGATGCCAACATATGGGAAGTACTCCCTTTCCCATTGGTTCCTGCGATATGAATACAAGGAAAGTCCTCCTGGGGCTGCCCAAGTCCTTCGCACAGCAACTTTATATTGGTCAGATCCTTTTTAATAGCCGCATCTCCAATGCGCTGAAACATCGGAAGAGAAGAAAACAAATAATCAATCGTCTGCTGATACGTCATGCGCTGATGATGTCCCATGTCCTCACACTTGTTATTACCTTCGGTCAAAATTAGACGTGATGATACATATTTGGACCTTGCTTTTACCTTTTCTGTTATTCTTACCCCGGCAGGAATCCTCCAAATCTCCCGGGAAAATCTCTGAAAAATCCATCAGGCAACATATCCAGACTTTGTCCTCAGACGATTTTGAAGGACGAAAACCATTTACTAATGGTGAAACTAAAACTATTGATTACCTGGTCAACGCCGCAAAGAAAGCCGGTTTACAACCTGGTAACGGGTCCTCTTTTACACAGGATGTTCCCCTCACAGAAATTACCGGACATGCGTCCGCCACAATGGAACTTAAAGGGGCTGCCAGTTTGTCGCTTAAATTCCGGGAACAATACACAGTATATACGCAACGTACCGTTCCGGAAGTCAGCCTCAATGGATCTGACCTGGTCTTCTGTGGATATGGAATTGTCGCCCCTGAATATGGATGGAATGATTATGCCGGGCTGGATATGAAAGGCAAGACAGCATTAATCCTCGTCAATGATCCTGGTTTTGGAAGTGAGGACAGTACTTTTTTCAAAGGCAACACCATGACCTACTATGGCCGGTGGACCTATAAATATGAAGAAGCTGCTCGTCAGGGTGCTGCAGCGGTGTTGATCATTCATGAAACCAGCATGGCCGGATATCCGTGGCCTGTTGTCCAGGGCTTGGGCAATGGAGGCAAACTCAATCTCCGATCCCTGGGCTATACGCCTTGTGACATGCAGGGTTGGGTGTCGCTGGATGCTGCCAAAGATATCTTCAGTAAGGCCGGTCTTGACCTGCGTGATGCTATGTTGGCAGCGCGTAAACCAGGCTTCAAAGCGATACCACTCCCTTACGAGGTGCACACGTCTATTAAAAATGACATTAGGGAGAACATCTCCAAAAATGTAGTTGCCGTTATCCCCGGCACGGATCGTAAAGATGAGTACATCATTTTTTCGGCCCATTGGGATCACTTTGGAATTGGGATTCCTGTAGATGGTGATTCTATCTACAATGGCGCCCGTGACAATGCTGCCGGTAGTGCCGCCATGATGGGTATTGCTGAGGCTATGGCGAAAGGAGGTCCCTATTCAAGAACCATTGTATTCCTCTGGGTAACTGCTGAAGAGCAGGGATTACTGGGTTCTGCCTATTATTCTGCTCATCCGATTTTTCCGCCTGCACAGACCGTTGCCAATATCAATATGGATGGTATGAATACCATTGGAGAAATGAATGACCTCAGTGTCATCGGGTATGGTCAGAGTGAGATGGAAGATTACGCCGCACGCTGGGCTAAAAAACAAGGCCGCTACATACAGCCGGATCAGGAACCAGAGAAAGGATACTTTTTCAGGTCAGACCACTTCAACTTTGCTAAAATTGGTATTCCGGCCTTATATGCCCACGGGAGTTATGATCATAGATTACATGGAAAAGAGTATGCCAAAGAGAAAGGAGATACATACCGTTCAACGATGTATCATAAGCCCTCCGATGAATATGATAAAGCTAATTTTGAACTGGGAGGAATTCTACAGGATGCTGATCTCTATATGCAGATAGCCACTGAACTTGCGAACAACCAGGATTGGCCGGATTGGAGGGAAGGTTCCGAGTTTAAAGCCATTCGGGCTGCCAGCAGATAGGCCATGGATTTTTCCTATTGTCCGTGCTTTTCAGTGTCGTTGGTTTTGCCAGACAGTGTCTCTGCCTGGAATACCATTAGGGGTATGGATTGCTGATAGGAAAGTTGCTTGGCTCTGTTTTTATTAAATATTTCGTCAAACCAGGAACGACGATGTGACATGATCGCCAGTAAATCGATCTGTTTGTCCTCGATGCATTTTTCTAATCCTTCATTGACATCCTTATGCACCATGCAGTGGGCGGTTATCTTTTTGTCATTTTGCCAGGGCTCCATGAATGCCGTCATTTTAGCGGAGCCTTCCCCATTGGCTGAAGTGTCAATATGGATGATGTGGAGGTGGCTGCCCATCATATCGCGAAATTTGCGCAAGCCCTCAATCATGGGTACATCGTCTTTTGAAAAACTGGTGGCGACACCAATATGATCGATGATACCGTCAAACTCAGCTTCGGTAGGCACCACGATCACCGGACAATGCGCTTCTTCCATGACCTTGCCGGAGATGGTGCCGAAGAAAAACGCTTCCATACGACCAGCACCAGTGGCACCCATCACAATAAGGTCCGCTTTATTTTTATTCGCCGTTCGAAGTATTGCTGAAACAGGTGCCCCTTCTTCCAAAACGTGGACCATGGGCACATGGTAATAACCGTTGTCGATAGCGATGTCCCTCAGCACCGGAATTTCGTCCTCATAACTTTCAAATTCCTCAAGGTCGAGAGAATCGTAAACGTCCTTCAGCGTAGGTGGAAGATTAAAATTGCTGATATCGGGTCGGTCGAAAGCATGCAGGGTAATCACTGAAGCTCCCAGGTGATCCGCAATCTGTAAGGCAAAGATGAAGGCATTTTCCGCCGTATCGGAGAAATCCGTCGGATAAAGAATCTTTTTCATTATTGGCTTTTCATTTTCATCCCAAAATGCATCAATGGCGGCTTATGAGATTGCTAAAATAGTACAAACCGATGATTCACCAAACCATTTACGTGGAGATGGATTAGGGGTACTAAGGCCGACCAGAGTAAAAAAAGTAATTTTAAGGCATGATCCGGTCCGTTGTCTATATCTGTCTCTTTGCATTGGTCATTGTACTTGGCCTCTCTTTCACAGATGATTTACCCGATCCGACCCGGGGCCCTGTACCGGAAAGCCAAAAGGTGGCTCACTCTTCACATTGCAGCGGTTGCCATGGTGTAGATGAAACTGGATTTGCATTGGTAGACTACGCGGGGCATGATGTCAGCATATTTGATGACTGGCAAATCAGCATGATGGGACTCTCTGCCAGAGATCCATTCTGGAGGGCTACTATGGCTCATGAGGTCACCCAATATCCTCAAGCGAAGGAAGAAATCGAAACCACTTGTCTTAAATGCCACTCCCCGTTGGGAAGTTATGAAGCCCGACGAAATGGACTCCCCTACTCATATGATATCATGATCACCGATTCCCTGGGGCTTGATGGCGTGTCCTGCAGCGCCTGCCATCAACAGCCTGCTGAAGGCCTCGGGCAGGCATTTTCAGGTAACTATACGATTGATACCAATCGCCTGATGTTTGGCCACTATCCAAATCCATTTAAAGGTCCCATGCAGATCTATGTTGGATTTGAACCCGAGTTTTCAGATCATATTTACACCAGCGGAGTTTGTGCCGCCTGCCACACCCTGATCACCGGAACGTTGCACGATGATGGCACACCTTCCGGAAATTTTTTCGTTGAACAGGCGACCTATCATGAATGGCTTAATTCCGCTTACCCGGCACAAGGCAAGGAATGCCAGGCTTGCCACATTCCCTTTATCAATGATGGAGTCATCGTAGCATCCGGATTATTGGCTCTTGAAGAAAGGCAGCCTTTTGGGGTACACCAGTTTTCCGGCGCCAACACGGCCATGCTTGAACTCATGCGGGCCAATAAAGAATTACTTCAAATCCCTGAACCGGAAGGTGAGCATGCATGGGATGAATCCATTCAGACAAATCGAAATAGCCTGGCTAATGCAGCAGTGATTCGTGTGCCTTCATACTACGTCTATGGTGACACACTATATGTGACCGTCAGCATTAAAAACAAATCTGGCCACAAATTGCCCTCCGGCTATCCAAGCCGGTTAGCCTGGCTTGAAGTAAAATTGTCGGATGCTGTCACCCAGGAAGCACTGTATACCAATGGAGCCCTTGATTCGGAGGGGCATATTACCGGAAGAGATTTGCCTTTCGAACCCCATCATGAAATTTCTTACTCCGGGGATGATGTCCAGATTTACGAGTTGGTGATGTCTGATCTGCATGGGCAACTCACCACAAGGCTCAACGCGGCCTATCAACCCTTAAAGGATAACCGGTTGCTGCCATACGGCTTCGAGCGGGATCATGTATCTTATGATACTGTTGCTGTATGGGGAACCGCGGCGTTCGACCCTGACTATCTCGACAACAGTACTGCGGGCGCAGATGAAATAGAATATCACATTCCACTGCATGGCCATACAGCGCTGGCGGATCTCCAAATCGCCCTTCGATATCAAACTCTACCTTCCAGATGGATGTCAGATTTATTTGCCCACGAAGATGTCCCTCTGGTCGCGCAATTCAAATCGATGTACCAGGGATACCAGACTTTCAATGAAGTGATTGATACTACGATGATTTCCGGCATAGACCTCAACACCTCTGCCATTTCCGTGATCGAATCCATTTCCGCATTCAACCTGTATCCCAATCCTACTCAAACCCATCTTCACATCGATCTGGCCGAACACTTTCGGGCTAAATCCGGATTGATCTATCTCATAACAGACCTGCAAGGGAACGTACTTCATTCCGATTCATATAGTGAAATCGTGACCTTGCCAACCGGGCTGACCCCTGGCATTTATCAATATGCCCTCTTGGAGAAAGGTATTGTTGTCGCGGTCAAACGATTCGTCGTCCTATAACCTGGCTACTTTTCGGGTGATAGATTTTCCAGATTGCTGGATACGGACGAGATAAATTCCTTGCGGATAATCTGATAAATTCAGCAAGAAACTACCCTCATCCACAGGGATATTATCCTGGTTGTAGAGTATGACACCATCCATAGCGGAAACCTGCACATGGGCGGGATCTGTTGACCGAATAAACAGTCTGCACATACCATCGGTGGGATTGGGCGCAATCACTACAGCGTCATCATCATCACCAGTTTCATGCGTAGCTGTGCCGAGATCCAATAACGCTGTGGCTGGTGCGAGATCAGAACCACAATATTTATCAGCCGTTGACACTTTCCAATCGTAGAAGTAATAGAAGAAGTCTTCCCCATACGTGGAGTTGGTGATAGAAAGGACACCAGGTATTTCATACGGGTAAAGAACACCTTCAGAGGATCGCCAGAGGTAAGGACTATTGGCGCCAAACACCAGGTTGTTGAGATCCTGATTGGTGGTCATGGTGTATGCGCCTACCGGCAATTCAACATCAAGATTGATGACGGTCATTCCTGCCGCAAGATCCACCTGGTATTCATAGAAGAAATCAATTCCATTGTTGATGTCAATGATCCTGGCTCCAATAGAATCCGTGAACACGGTGATTTGATGCAGGATTACCGGCTCCATGACTTCGAACAATGTGCCTCCGTTGATAAACGCCGCATTATACTTGGTCAGCCCCTGATGAGCAGCAGGTCCTACTTGAAAATCCTGACCTTCAATGGGCCGGAGGTTTTGCGCATAGACAGTAGTTGTATCTTCCAGGTCATCCAACTGTAAAATATTGCCATGGCCAATTTGCATTAAACCATTCGGGTCCGCAAACCATAATATGCTATCCCCTGTGGCTGTAAGGATGGCTGATTCACCAGGTAGAAAAGTATCCTGTGTAGTGATTGGAAAGTCAGGCACTAAAAATTCAAGATGAATGGTGTCAGAAATCGACTGTTTACAATATCCTTGCACCAGGGCATAGTAATCGCCGGTTTCTGTGGCTTCGATAGTTTGGGTTGTCTCACCTGAAGACCATTGAAATCCTGCACCGGAAGGCAGGGAAAGTTCAGCCACCTCACCATTACACAAGAGCGTGTTGCCGACGTAATAGATCTCTGGTCGAATGGTATCCGGATCTGGCGTGACTTCAAGTCCGTTGGTTCTGACCGGACATCCCTGGTCATCCGTAAGCCATGCGTAATAGATTCCTGGTTGACTAATGACGAGAGAGTCCTCTGTAGATCCATTGCTCCATGAGAGCAGGTCAAAATCGGTATCCAGGCGAACGATCAGGGATTCTTCGTTGCAAAGGACATGCAGCGGATTGAGAAGTGCAAGGGGCTGATGATAACAGCCTCCACGACGGAGATTCCAATTGCGGTCCGTTTCCAATTGATCAAAATGTTCACGACTGCCGTCTGCCCAGCGAATGACGAGACTATCATAGGTCGTGTGTGCGCCAAGGCCAAAGACCATACCATGACTGTGAGAAACCCCATACTGCTCACCTCCACGGACTTCGCGCACTTGCGTACCCCAGGGGCCATACAATAGAGCCATGGCGCCAATAGCTGAAGGATTACCCTGCGTCTCTGTGAGTGTCAGAGCCAGATAGTGATTGCCATTAGGTTGATTGAGATAGAGGATGTCTTCGCGCAATGGATCCGGGTTGTTGAATGGGATCACCCTTGATGCATATACATCGGTAAAGCCATCCGCATTGAGATCCCCTAGCGCAAAAGTGCCAAAGATGATGGCTTCAAACGGATCCACTTTGGTGAACGTCTTGTCCCCATTGTTATGGTACATATCTACTCTATCGCCACTGACGAGAATATCCTGAAATCCGTCATTGTCAAAATCACGGATCATCCCTTGCAGAGGCACACCTCCGATATTCAGTCCTGTGGATGGAGTGATATTGATAAACGTGTCATTGTTGATATTTTCATACAACTCACAGACGACATCATGCTGGGTTTTGAATAAATCGAGGTCTCCATCATTATCGATATCTCCAAAATCTGCGGTCCAGGTCTGACGTCCATCGGCCAGACCATATTTTGCTGCATTTTCGGTGTATTGTCCGGTACCGTCGTTGACAAACAGCACATCAATCCTGCGTGGATCTGCCGGATTGTTGACCCCTTGCCTGCATTTTGCGATATAAAAATCAAGGTCCCCATCCATATCAAAATCAGTGTAGAGTGATCCATAATTTCCGGAATTGTCTGAGGCCGGAACGGTGACAAAGTTGAAGAAGTTCTGCTCCACCAGGTGGCCGGATCCATCATTGATCAGCGTATAGTTGAGGCCATTGTCATTGAGTAATACCACATCCACCCAACCATCTTGATTAAAGTCTCCTGAAGAGGCGCCCTGCGAAAAGAAAGGAGTCACTGTGATATAGAATAGGTTCATCTCATAGGTGTACGGTACGCCGTACAATACTTTGATGCGGTCGTATGACCCAACCGCCAGAATATCCGTGTTACCATCATTATTGAAATCCGCCAGGATGATATCATTTTGCTCAGCATTGTCAAGCGTTATGGGTGCCTTGTAGCGAACAAAGGGCCTTGCGGGATCAGGGGTTTGATATTGGATATAGAGATAACGTCCCAGATCCAGGGAAACGATATCGTCCAGTCCATCGCCATTGATGTCAGCGATCCCTACAGGAACTGCACTGTGCAAATCCCGTTCAGCGAGGAGATCATTACGATTGTCAAACTGAAACTGACCAATGGCCCAGGTGCTCAAGGAGGCAAGGATAACGGTGATTGCGGAGCGAATAAGCATAGATTTAACTTTTACATATTGGAAGTAAGCAAATGTAACATTCCCATGGCAAATCGGGACGTCTATTGTCCATGTTGACTGCGCCCTGACAAATGGATGATGGCCGATCTCTCATAAATCACCGGGCACCATTGCCAAACTAATCTTTTCTTTGCCCTCATGGGCAGGACATACACCATGGTCCGGTTTTTTCAACACCGGCTTCGGGCGAAGCGATGGGATGCTTTCCACTCGCCGTACTTATTCCGGTTATTTACGTATTGCTGTGATGAAAAGATAGTTAACGATGCATCCAGAGCCATTGAACAATACCGTCGTCAACTGAAAACATCGGTTGAACCCATTCAACTACAAGATTTTGGAGCTGGATCTGTATGGTCAAAGCAAAAGAAAGCTATGCCCATTGGTACGATTGCGAAACACGCGTTGAGTTGGCCCTTTCAGTGCAGGTTTCTCTCCCGGTTGGCTGCTATAACGCAACCAAAACATGTTATTGAACTTGGGACTTCCTTTGGAGTCACTGCGGCCTATCTGGCGACGGGTGCACCCGAGGCGATAATTGATACGATTGAAGGGGATCCGGTCATTGCCAGGTATGCTGCAGCATTTTTCAAATCACATGCATACGCTTCAATACGCCTGCATTCAACGACATTCGAGTTCTTTCTTCATCACTGGGCACAATCTCCTAATCAGGTCGATCTGGCGTTTCTGGATGGTCATCACACCGCTGCAGCGCTTACCACATACTATGATGCCCTAAAGCCCTCCTTTCATTCCAATACTATCGTCGTCGTGGATGATATCTATTGGTCAGAGGATATGCATCATGGCTGGATGTCCTTATGTCAAAAACAAGAAATTACCCAAAGCGTGGATTGTTTCCACTTTGGGCTATTGTTTTTCAATCCAGATTTCCGAAACAAGGAACATCATACTGTAAAACTTCCACTTCGAATGCTGTGGGCTTGATGGTATTTAACCCTCACTCACCGGTGATTTCTGAGTGGGCATATTTTGCACATTGAATCCGATTTTAGCCGGAGCCTGGTCATCGTCATCATAGTCCTCCCATTGGGTGAGTTCCTTGATAAACTCCTCCATATGCCTGACGATAAATGGAGATTTGATCTCTTCCGGCCGATAGATAGAGATCACTTTAGCCGGCCGGGGCTCTCCAAATCCTTCGATAAAAGGGTACCCGACGATCACCTGGATTTTGCCGTTGAACAATTGCTGATACACGAGGGAGCCATTTTGCTTGATCAATGGTTTGTCGACTTTGTCGCTGACGATTTCCGCGATTCCGCTTTCCTCCGACCCTAGGGATAAGATGACATATTCCAGATTGCGGATTTTGTCTGAGGTCTCAATGGTACCTTGCAACCCGGTGATTTTCAACATATTCTCAAGCTCACTGACGATCAGGGCTTTGAGTTGCTTTTCCCATCGTTCCCGGTAAGCCTTTGTATTGGCTAAAACACTTTGATACCGTTGTACCTTGCCTATCAATCCATTGTAGTCATCCATAGTTATCTTCAATTAAGGTTTAAATATAAGCCCTGTCCGCTGCAATTGCCAACCTCGGGTATAGTGCACCATTCAATATCTATCTTTGGGGCCGATCATGTCAACTGAGAAGAAGAAAAGCAAGAAGAAGGGCGCCGCTCTTTCTCCATCGGAAATCCTGGAAAAAGCCTTCTTTACGATGTCTGTGGCTAAGGCCATGACGGAGCACTATGAGGCCAATTTTAAGGAAGTCGCCAAATATGTTCATGCCACATCTCGTGGTCATGAGGCCATTCAGATCGCTTTGGGCCTTCAACTCACCCCGGATGACTGGTTGTCTGCCTATTATCGGGATGATGCGCTAATGTTGGCTATAGGGATGCAACCTTATGACCTGATGTTGCAATTGATGGCCAAGCGCGATGATCCATTCTCTGGTGGCAGGGCTTATTATTGTCACCCTAGTCTTAAAGATCATGATAAGCCCAAAATACCACACCAATCTTCTGCTACAGGTATGCAGGCTATCCCTACCACCGGGGTAGCTATGGGGATTGCTTATCAGGAACATCGCAACCTCGGGCATTGGGACCACTCTCCTATCGTGGTATGCTCCCTTGGAGATGCATCTGTTACAGAAGGGGAAGTCGCCGAGGCCTTTCAAATGGCGGCTTTGAAAAAACTGCCCATTCTTTACCTGGTGCAGGACAACGAATGGGATATCTCTGCGAATGCAGTAGAAACACGGGCTATGAATGCCGCGGAATATGCGGCCGGTTTTAAGGGCATCGAAGCCCGCAGTATTGATGGAACCGATTTTAGGGTTTGTTATGATACGCTGCATGAAGTCATCGGCCTGATGCGCACCGAACGCAGACCCTTCCTGGTGCATGCCAGGGTGCCATTGCTCAATCATCATACATCTGGTGTGCGGATGGAATGGTACCGGGATGACCTTGAAGAAGATCGGTTGCAGGATCCCTTTCCAAAACTAAGAAAGACGATGCTGCAGAGTGGCTGGTCGGCCCTGGACCTCAAGCGAATGGAGACCAAAGCCTTGGATCTTGTCATCACTGATTTTGAAAAAGCAAGAGTTGCCGCAGACCCGGTGCCAGGAGATTTATATACCCACATGTTTGCACCCACACCTGTCACGATGGAGCAAGGGATCAGGCAACCGGAAGGAGCAGAAGTAAAAGTGATGGTCGATTGTGCCCTGATCGCGATAGAAGAATTGATGCATCAACATCCGGAATGTGTTTTATATGGTCAGGATGTAGGCAGGAGATTAGGGGGTGTATTTCGCGAAGCGGCTACGCTTGCGCAGAAGTTTGGTGATGACCGTGTCTTTAATACACCTATCCAGGAAGCATTTATAGTAGGTTCTACGGTGGGAATGTCGGCCGTAGGTTTAAAACCGATCGTTGAGGTGCAGTTTGCAGATTATATATGGCCGGGGCTCAATCAGTTGTTTACTGAAGTAAGCCGGTCCTGTTATTTATCCAATGGCAAATGGCCGGTCAGTATGATCCTGCGCGTGCCCATTGGAGCTTATGGTAGTGGTGGCCCATATCATTCCTCAAGTGTCGAAACCGTAGTTTGCAATATCAAAGGGCTGAAGGTGATCTACCCGAGTAACGGAGCCGATCTCAAAGGATTGATGAAAGCCGCTTACCATGACCCTAACCCTGTGGTGATTTTTGAACACAAGGGATTGTATTGGAGCAAGGTGCCTCATACCGAAACCGCAAAATGTCCTTTGCCGGATGAAGCGTATATCATTCCGCTTGGCAAAGGTCGTTTAGTCGTCGAAGCAGCAACAGAAAAAATAGATCGTGGTGAAGCCCTTTGTATAGTCACCTATGGCATGGGGGTTCATTGGGCGCTGCAGGCTTCAAAGGAGTTTGAGGGCAGGTTAACCATCCTGGATCTTCGCACCCTTGTGCCGCTGGACGAGCAACTGATCTATGAAACTGTACGTCGACATGGCAGGTGTCTTGTGATCACAGAAGACACCCAATCGAATTCCTTTGCGCAGTCGGTAGCTGCCCGTATCCAGGAGCATTGCTGGACCTCATTGGACGCACCCGTGCGCACGATCGGGTCGGTGGACATGCCGGCTGTCCCGTTAAATGAAACTTTGGAAAAAGAGATGGTGCTGTCAGCAGCGAAAGTCATCGCATCAGTAAATGAGTTGCTGAATTATTAGGGCAATGATTTACCCTTCTCCCGACTGGATCAACCCTCATGTAGGAGTTTATTATCTGATAAAGTCCAATTTGCATTTCCGATTTCCTTAAGCCGGACATGTAATCTGTACCAACATCCCACTTCCGGAACATGGTGGATTGCCGTCATGAGGCCGTCTGACGCTTGTCATTTCCAAATTCCGGAAATTTCCCTTGCTTTCAATTTGAAAGAGTCTGTTTTTTACAGGCAGAAGTTCATTGATGAATTGTATCATGTTTAACTTCTTTTAATCATGAGGAATAAATTCGAAATATCCATATTCTATTTGCTACTTACAATGACCACATTGGCAATCTCCAGTAGCTGCGAAAGCGATGATGTAACACCGGCGCCAGACCTATATGTTGCAATTGCCGCCGGTGGAGCTCACTCTATAGGTATTCAACCAGGAGGAACATTATGGACCTGGGGGATAAACACATATGGTCAGATTGGCGACCCATCTGTTTTGAGCTGGACCAGCCCTATCCAAATAGACACAAATTACCGTGCAGTATCAGCAGGAAATGCCTATTCTTTAGGCCTAAAAGCAGACAATACGGTTTGGGCTTGGGGTTCAAACAGTGATGGCCAGCTGGGAAATTGTTCATTTAAAGACAAACCCTTACCTGAGCAAATTGGAAGTGATTACATCGCCATATCCGCTAGTGGCAACCACTCTCTCGGTTTAAAATCTGATGGCACCTTATGGGAATGGGGGTTTAATCGGTCAGGACAAACATTTACTTGTCCATCTCAACGCGGTACAGAGTACACAACTATCGATGCAGGTGATCAGCATGCATTAGCCATTAAAAAAGATGGCACCTTATGGGCATGGGGATCGAATCAATATGGCCAGTTAGGGGATAGTTCTCTGGAGGATAGGTTTTACCCAATTAAAATAGATTCCGGATATGTGGCTATATCAGCAAGTGGCTCCACACTTGAAAACTATTCGTTTTCATTGGGGATCAAAGACGACGGGACATTGTGGTCATGGGGATCCAACAAATTTGGCCAACTTGGTGATGGTACGAACGTAGATTGTATTTATCCTCACCAAATAGGGACAGGCTATGTTATGGTATCCGCGGGGATAACCCATTCTTTAGCGCTCAAAATGGATGGAACCTTGTGGGCCTGGGGATCCAACAGTTCAGGCCAATTAGGCGATGGCACCAACTACTCAAGGAGTAAACCAGCATTTATTGGATCAGGATATATGATCATTGCTGCAGGACATGAGCATTCACTGGCTATTAAAACCGATAGTACACTTTGGGCCTGGGGATCCAACTTATACCAACAATTAGGTGATCCACACATTTATTATCGTTCAAATGTGCCTACCCAAATTGGAAAGAATTGATTTCAAGTATTGAACCAATATTTATCCCCCGTGATGAAAAATTAAACCGAAAAGCTCTCTCCACAGGCGCAAGTTCTCGATGCATTCGGATTGGTGAATTGAAACCCTTTGCCCTCCAGTCCCCCTGAAAACTCAAGAATAGTATTGTGAACATAAAGGAAACTGCGGAGGTCGGTGACGAGACGTATGCCTTTATCTTCAAATACCTGGTCAGTGGGTTTAAGGTCGTTGTCAAAATCAAGCTTATAACTGAGGCCGGAACATCCCCCACTCGTCACACTGATGCGGACAAAATAGTGCTCCAGTGACTTGTTTTCACTTCCGAGAATCTCCAGAATTCGGTCTTTGGCACTGTCAGCAACGAATAACATACCTGAGTAACGTTAAAATTGGTGTGGTAAAGATACATAACATCCTATAGCGCTACTAGGTTCAAGGGGCGATCAGGAGATATCGATCCCTTGGCGGAACATCAGCCACAACGGGCTGATTTCCCGCTCTGCTTCAATTGCCTCCCTGAAGATAACAGCGGCTTGTTCCACCTCTTCCGATGTAGTCGGCACCCCAAAACTAACTCTGAAACTACCTTTAGCTTCACTGGTTGTCAGGCCCATGGCAAGAAGGACATGCGAAGGTTCCGGGTCGGCAGAGCTGCAAGCTGAACCTGAAGAAATAGCCAGTTTAGTTCTAAACCTGGACATAACAGCCTGGCTGTCTACCCCCATCACACGCAGATTACTTACCGAAGGGAGCCTGTATTCCGTATGACCATTGACCAGCACATTTGGAACAGTAGCCAGTACGGTGGATTCAAAATGATCGCGTATTGCCTTCAATTTTAAATAGTCCGCTGACATTTCTGAATTCCGGATTTCAGCGGCCGCACCCAAACCGACAATGCCAGGGACATTGAGCGTACCGGATCTTAAGCCACCCTCATGACCTCCACCATGGATCAGTGGTGCTGGTCTGGCTTTCCGATTGGAAGGATTGAGGTATAATGCTCCTGCGCCTTTGGGGCCATACATTTTATGTGCTGAAAAGGCGAGAATATCTATGCCATTAGCTTCTGGAGAAACCATGATTTTACCCACAGCCTGCGTAGCATCACAAATCAATAAAATGCCGGATTCCCTGCAAATCCTTCCGATGGCCGCCATATCCTGGATCACACCGGTTTCGTTGTTGGCCCACATCACTACTACCATAACCGTATCATTACGAATCGATGATTGCAAAAGATTTAGGTCCAACCGGCCTTCTGCGTCAACGTGGAGCGATGTGACTTCATACCCTTTGGACGCCAACCATTTCAGGGAATCAATTACAGCGTGATGTTCTGTGGAAACCGAGATTACATGGCGACCGCTCGAACCCAACCATTCCGCAGTTCCTTTAATGGCCATATTAAGACCTTCCGTCGCCCCTGATGTAAAATAGATACTTCGTGCTTCAGCGCCCATCAATGAAGCCGTTTGGGATCGGGCCAACTCCACGGCTTCAGAGGCCTGCCATCCATACGCATGGGATCTGCTGGCCGGGTTACCAAAATGATCCGAAAACCATGGCAGCATAATCTCCAATACCCGTGCATCCACGGGCGTAGTGGCATGGTAATCCAGGTAAATGGGTTTGGCCGCCAAGGTCATGAGGTAAAGATAGGTTAGATGCTCAGCATATATCGTCATCCTGATGCGCCAGACTTTCGGCAGTTATGCCTAATATTGCGAACGGCATGAAGGACTGGCAATACACCTTTGAACCTGTCTCCAGGGCGGAGTGGCTCCATCAGATAGAAATCGATCTTAAGCAAAAACCGATCGAAACGCTTTATGCTGAGTGGTGGCCAGGCGAACCTCTCGTTCCGGTCATTCACCCGGAGGATATTACTTTTCCACCTGTCATTCTTCCCACGCAACTTTTTACAAATCCACCTTCTATACTGGAATGGATTAAAGTCCGGGGCGAAGATTCATCTATGCTCAACGCTTCGATTTTGGAAGCCTTGAGGTATGGGGCTCAGGTCATTTTAATTGATCCCGTAGGACCTGGAACGATGCAATGGGACGCATGGCTGCAAGATGTACAACTTGACCTTATTGAAGTTCAACTTGCCTATAGTGCAAACCTGGGTACTTCATTGGCCGAATTGCTAAATCATACGCCTGCGGAGATGATCATCCGGATCGGGATGAAGCAGGATTCTGAGCCATCCATAATTGACATCATTTCCATCCTTCGATCTAATCAAATCAATAACAACTCATTCAGGCTGGTTTATACTTTTCCCTCATCAGGAGTTTGGGACAATAGTACCCTTGAAGTACTAGATCAAATTAAAACGGATCTGGATCATTGGATGGAGGCAGGTTTGGACGCGAAGGACTTCTTTAAAATCTGCATTCTCAGCACTGAGGCAGACCCAATGTATTTCAAACAGATCGTTCAGGCTCGTACACTCCAATTGCTTTGGCTGAATTTTAAAAAACACTATCTCAATGTTCAATTAGCCCTGGAAGGCGGAAACATTGAATGTCATATTCACCCTCACTCTGGTGAAGAACCTTCAAGATTTCTGATCAGGGCTTCCATGTCTGGGTTGGCAGCATCGATGTGCGGAATTCAGGTCCTTGCTGTGCATCACAGGACCGATGGTGATGTGCCGGCCTACTTCGCTCGCATCAATCGTAATATCCATCACCTGTTGCATCTTGAAAGCAATATGTATAAAGGAACTGATCCACTGGCTGGGACCTATGCATTTGACCTTTACACACATTCCTGGACCCAACGGGTTTGGAAGCAGTTGGCCATATAAAAAGAGGTGGGTGGTTGGATGTGATGAATTTCTGCCACGCTGGCAGTGGTTCAAAAAATAGAGTCCACCCACCTCGGCAATACTCTATACCGCAAATAACTCCGCAAAACCGCATTCGGTATCTTACCGAACCGTTAAGATGCCTTCGGGCCGTCATTAACGTTTTAAGTTAAGACCTTTAACATTTTAAATTGCTGTTTTTCAGCATTATACAATTTATATAATAATATTATATTTGTCATTCTTACGGATTGATTCAAAACAATGAACTTGGAGACCGGACCTCTTTTCGATAGAATCATTCAGGGTGACCGTGTTGCTCTGGGCAGGGCTATGACCCTGGTTGAAAGTGAGCGGTCCGAAGACCGGGATACGGCTATCGATCTACTCGCGCTCTGTGAAGAAAAGGTCCGGGGGATGTCGCCATCCCTGCGGCTCACGATCAGTGGCGCCCCAGGAGCGGGAAAAAGCACCCTGATCGAAACCCTTGGACTGCGGGCCATTGAAAAGGGGCACAAAGTGGGTGTCATCACCGTTGATCCTTCAAGTTCTTTAAGCCATGGCAGCATCCTGGGTGATAAATCAAGAATGACAGGCCTTTCTACCTCAAATGATGCCTTTATCCGATCCAGCCCTGCTGGTCATGTGCTGGGTGGACTGGGCCGGAGAAGCCTTGAATTAATGACTTTGCTTGAAACCGCCGGTTTTAACCTCATTCTTGTAGAGACTGTCGGTGTGGGCCAATCAGAACATACCGCCTGGCAACTGACAGACGGATTTATCCTGGTCGTTCAGCCTGGCGCAGGAGATGAACTCCAGGGCATCAAACGGGGAATTACGGAGTTAGCTGACCTGGTCATCATCAACAAGGCAGACGGTGATTTGAAGGAATTGGCGCGCGTGACCCGATCCCATTATACCAATGCCTTGCATTATTTTTCCGGTATTCGGGAAGGGTGGACGCCTGCCACGTATACCTGCTCTGCGCTTGAGGGTACCGGTCTGGACAAAGTCCTTGAAGGCATCCATGATTATCAACGGAACCTGATGCAATCCGGGAGATGGAGCGCCGAAAGGAACAAACAAAAGCTTGCCTGGCTGCATTGGTCCCTGGGCATGACGGCGCATGAACTGTTCATGAACCATCCGGTCATCCGGAATAAAATGGAACGTGCCATCCATGATGTCTCAGAAACTGTTGCTCCACTCTACAAGACGGCTTACCAAATTGAAAGCGCCATGGCGGCTCTCATTCAATCACAAGGATCCCATTCTGAAATTTAGGCTTGCATGAAACAACTGGCTTTCCTACTGATTACGATCGCTTTATTGTCCATGGAAGAACATGCCGGGCGTTACCCGCTCCATGTTTTTTATTCACCGGTCAATCGGAACATCCGTTTATCCGGCACGTTTGGCGAACTCCGTAGCAATCACTTTCATGCCGGGCTGGATATCAAATCCGAAAATGGATTATCAGGAGATCCGGTGTACGCTTCCTTTGATGGGTATATCAGCAGGATCAAAGTGGAGGAATATGGATATGGTAACGTACTGTATATCGATCATCCTAATGGATTCACTACGGTCTATGCCCACCTGGATCGCTTTATGCCTGAGATTGACGAATACGTCAAACGGGAACAATACAAAGCAGAATCTTTTGAAGTAGATCTCGAGCCTGCAAAAGACCGATTTCCTATCCGGCAATCTCAACAGGTAGCATACATGGGCAATACAGGGGCTTCATTGGGCCCGCACCTACATTTTGAAATCCGACACACCCGTGATCAGGTCCCTGTCAATCCCCTACATTTTGGCTTTAATGTTGCTGATAGTAAGTCTCCAGTCATTCAACAACTGATCGTCTATGAATATGATGATTCAGGCCATGTGGTGGCATCACGTATAATGCAGCCCAAATATTTGTCGACCGGTAAATACGGTTTTGATCGTCCGATTGAATTAGGTGCATCCAAAGCCTCTTTTTCCATACGAGCCTATGATTCTCAGGACGGATCCTCCAATCAAAACGGAGTATACAGCATCCAGAGCAAAGTGGATGCCGCACCGTCATTCGCATTTACATTTGACGAAATACCGTTCGAACAATCCCGGTATCTCAATGCCCACATCGACTACAGTGAAAAAATAAGTGACAATAAATACTTCCATCGCTGCCATCCTCTCGAAGGCAACAAACTTCCGATCTACTACACCGGAGTCGATAAAGGTATCATACACCTCAGTCCGGATATCAACCGCCGGGTCAACCTGGATGTTGCTGATTTCAATGGCAATATTTCCAATTTGTCCTTTGACGTGAGACGCAATCCTGACCTTGCGCTGAAACAAAACACTGAACCTCCACATCAAACGATAGCTGTACCGGACCAATTGACCATCCTGTCAAAACCTGGCATTCAGGTGGTTTGGCCACAAGGTTCATTTTACGAAAAAACCCCGTTGAATATTGATGTCATTCCTGCTGATGGTCTGGAGGGCTACAGTCCGCATTATGCCATCACCCCAACGGATGCGCCTGTACACTATTATTTTGATGTCAATATAGAAGGACTGGTCGTTCCGGCCCGTTTACATGACAAAGTATTTATTGCAAGATGTGATGCCAATGGAGGTATCGTCAATTGCGGGGGCACCTGGATTGGCAATAATCTGAGTACAGGCGTGCGTGAGATCAGCACCTACACCATCATGGCAGATACTATTCCTCCAACAATATCCAACCTACATTTTAGCAGCAATATGACCGGATGGAGTCGTATGGCTTTTAGAATCTCCGACAACTACCGTACGCGGGATAAGGGACGCGATTTGTTATATGATGCCTGGGTAGATGGTCAATGGATTTTGATGGCTCTGGACGGCAAGACCGGCATTCTCACGCATCTCTTTGATGGCCATATAGCGCCTGGTCAACATCAGCTGATCCTTAAAGTCACGGATGATCGCGGCAATGAAACAGTCCTCGAGAGAACCTTTACCTTATAAACAAAAGCAAATGCGCCGGACCTGGACCTCCAAACTAAAACCGGGACAACCAGCTCCCGCTTTCAAGACTGTATTACATGACGGCACTACGTTGTCTTCTATTGATTTGAAGGGCAAAAATTATATTCTCTTTTTTTACAATCATGATGGTTCGGAAACCTGCACCAAAGAAGCATGCAATGTGCGCGACCATATCAGTACCCTGACTAAAAAAGGATACACCGTATTTGGTGTGAGCGAGGATAGTCCCAAAAAACATCAGAAGTTTATTGAAAAATATGCTCTCCCCTACGCCTTGATTTCTGATGAAGGAAATCTGCTGGCCCGGATTTTTGATATCTATGGGCAAAAGGAATTTATGGGACGCATCACTGACGCAGTGCACCGAACTACATTTGTGGTTGACGCGAAAGGAATCCTCGAAGCGGTTATCCATCCTGTCGATTCTGCTGACCATGTCACACAGATTCTTGAAGCCCTCAACCCTACTAAAAATTAATGAATACCCAGACCTTCCGCACCCTGATTGAAGTCTCAGAACTCACCGAACGGATGATACAACCGGATCTGGTTATCCTGGATTGCCGGCTCTGGTTGATGGAAAAAGGAAGGGGCCGGAAAGAGTATCTGCAAGGTCATATTCCCGGAGCTTTTTATATGGATCCTGAGGTAGATCTTTCTTCTCCAGCTATCCAGGGGGTAACGGGGAGGCATCCACTACCTCATCCGGAAGTCGTGGCCAGCGCGTTCAGGGCAGCCGGAATTCATGCCTCTACTCAGGTGGTGGTCTACGATCAGTCAAGCGGGGCTTTTGCGGCCCGGGCATGGTGGATTTTGCGATGGCTTGGCCATGACCAGGTGGCTATCCTTAATGGCGGTATGGAAGCATGGCTAAGCGCAGGACTTGAAATCGACAATCAATGGCCTCCACCAAAAGCCGGCACATTTGAACCTCATCTCCGGCCTGAACTCATCGTCGATAAAACGTGGATTGCCGCTCATCCACAAGGCATCTATGATAGTCGTGATTATCGCAGGTATACTGGTGAGATAGAACCAATAGATCCGGTTGCCGGCCATATTGAAGGTGCAGTTTGCATCCCTCATGCTGACAATACCAATGCCGACGGCAAATGGAAACCACTTGAAGCGCTGCAGGAAAGATTTGCAAACATCCATTCTTCAGACCTGGGACAGCCGATCTTCTATTGCGGATCAGGCATTACTGCTTGCCAGAATATTTTTGCCTACAAAATCGCCACCGGAAAGGATGCTTTGTTGTATCCGGGAAGTTGGAGTGAATGGATTCATTATTATCCTGCCGCCACAGGAGCTTAGCCAGATTGCAAAAGCATTTTTGCCTCTTTTCAGAGGCTGAAGAATTAGGGCCCGTACAACCCTGATTTTTATATTTTTGACCCGGCCGGTGTCATCTTTCCCGGCTCACCAAGCCGGAGAATGAAAAACAGTTACTTTGACCTCATTCAGCAAACCTATTATTTCCCTCAGGATGGCTTTGACCTCCACAACGGGGATTTAAGTTTTCATGGCATCTCCCTGAAATACCTGATTGACAAATACGGTACGCCCTTCAAATTAACCTATCTGCCCAAGATCGGTGACCAGATCAAAAAGGCGAAAAACTGGTTTAACCGCTCCATGAAAAATCAGCATTACCAGGGCAAGTACCGGTATTGCTATTGCACCAAATGCTGCCATTTCAGCCATGTCATTAAGAAGGCGCTGGAACATGATGTAGATCTCGAAACTTCATCCGCATTTGACATTGATCTGATCATCAGTTTATACCGCAGCGGGGACATTGACCGCAGCATCAACCTGGTGCACAACGGGTACAAGACCGACCGGTATCTTGATGGCATCGCGCATCTGCATGAGATGGGTTTTGAAAATTCCATTCCGGTTCTGGACAACACCATGGAATTGGATCACCTGCTTGAACGCATCAAAGGCAATCTGAAAGTGGGTATCCGGGTGGCCATTGAACAGGAACCTCAATCTGCTTACTATACGTCACGCCTTGGTATCCGCCCCACAGAAGTGATCAAATACTATAAAGAAAAGATCGCCCGAAAGAAAAGAGTGCAGGTCACCATGCTTCACCTCTTTGTCGATACCGGTATCCGCGACACCTTGTATTACTGGGGTGAGTTTAAGAAAGCAATCAAAATCTTTGCTGAACTCAAAAAAATATGTCCTTCGCTGACCGCACTCAATATTGGCGGCGGATTTCCCATCAGTAATAATCTCTCCTTTGAGTATGATTACAAGTACATGGTGGATGAAATCGTGAGTAACATCAAAGCGACGTGTGTCCAGGAAGGGATAGAGGAACCAGATATCTATACCGAGTTTGGAAAATATACCGTAGGTGAAAGTGGTGCCACCATATTCACCGTACTGGAGCAGAAACAGCAGAATGATTCAGAGTTATGGTACCTCATCGACAACAGCCTGATGAATACTATTCCTGACTCCTGGGGCCTTAATGAGCGATTTATCCTCTTGCCGGTCAACAAATGGAATAATGACTTTGCCCGGGTACATATCGGCGGTATCAGTTGTGATCATTCGGATTATTACAACTTTGAAGACCTCAACCAGCAGGTCTTTCTGCCTACGTTCAAAAAGGATGATGAAGAGCCATTGTACATCGGCTTCTTCCATACCGGTGCTTACCAGGATGCCATCAGCGGGTATGGTGGGATCAAACATTGCCTGATCCCTTCTCCTCAACATATCCTGGTGGATAAAGACGAGAAGGGCAATTTTATTGATACCCTTTGGCGACCCGAACAGCGTCCTAACGAGATGCTGCAGATCCTGGGGTATGACACTTGATTTTCACATTGGTAGTTTACCCACCGAACGCCATTCAAACATTTACTTACAAACCTATCCTGACTAGTTGTACCTGAAATATCAATTTGAATCATGAGCCATAAACCCATCACAGACTTCATTCTCCATCATTATCGTCACTTCAATGCTGCCAGCCTGGTGGATGCTGCCAAAGGATATGTCGAGCATATGGATGCAGGTGGTAAAATGATGGTGACCCTGGCTGGCGCCATGAGCACCGCAGAACTTGGTCTCAGCCTGGCGGAAATGATCCGGCAGGACAAGGTGAGTATCATCAGTTGTACCGGGGCCAATCTTGAAGAAGACATCATGAACCTGGTGGCACATAGCCATTATAAGCGGGTACCTCATTACCGGGACCTGAGTCCTCAGGATGAATGGGACTTGTTGGAGAATCATTACAACCGGGTTACTGATACGTGCATTCCTGAAGAGGAGGCCTTCCGCCGACTCCAGAAACATATCCATCAAATCTGGAAAGACGCTGACGATAAGGGTGAGCGTTACTTCCCACATGAATTTATGTACAAGATGCTGTTGAGTGGTGTGCTGGAACAGTACTATGAAATTGATCCTAAAAACAGCTGGATGCTCGCTGCAGCAAAAAAGAACATTCCTATTGTAGTTCCCGGATGGGAAGACAGCACGATGGGCAATATCTTTTCGTCCTATATCATCAAGGGCGAGATCAAGGCGTCCACGATGAAGAGTGGGATCGAATATATGGTCTGGCTGGCCGATTGGTACAGACAAAATTCGGGGGACAAAGGCGTAGGATTTTTTCAGATCGGTGGTGGCATTGCGGGGGACTTCCCTATCTGCGTAGTGCCCATGATGTACCAGGATCTCGAGTGGCACGATGTGCCTTTCTGGAGTTATTTCTGCCAGATCTCTGACAGCACTACTTCATATGGATCGTATTCTGGTGCCGTTCCAAATGAAAAAATCACCTGGGGCAAGCTGGACATTCATACCCCTAAGTTTATAGTAGAGTCCGATGCTACGATCGTGGCGCCTTTGATCTTTGCTTATATTCTTGGTTGGTAAGCCAGCGGTGTACTCCTGCCCGGTGCAATTTTTATTGCTTCAGCATCTTGTGCTCTTCACTTTTGTTGGCAATGAGTCCAACAAAGTTGTGAATGATTTGACGTCCTGACGGGGTCAAAATAGATTCCGGATGAAACTGGACGCCATAGGTTGGATGTGAAATGTGTCTGCATGCCATGATATTGCCATGCTGATCAAGGGCAGTGATTCTTAACGATTCAGGCAAGGTGTCCGGGTTACCGACCCAACTGTGATACCTTCCGGCTTCAAACGGATCAGATACGTTGTTAAATAGGGAGTCGCCGGGATCCAGTATACTCACCTTTGAGGTTACGCCATGTTGTACCGTGGATAAATTGGTCAGTTGGCCTCCGAAGGATTCATAGATGGCCTGTAATCCGAGGCAAATTCCCAGGATGGGGATGCTTCCTGAATACACTTTGATCACTTCCAAAATATGTCCCCCGTCTGAGGGCAATCCTGGACCTGGTGAGATCACGATGGCGTCGAAATCTGTCAAAGCATCAGTTACAAAAGCATCATTTTTCATGATCGTCAATTGGACACCCGCTTGTTCCCTAAGATATTGGGCCAGGATATAGGTAAACGAATCATAATTGTCGATCAAGACGACTTTCATCTGTAAAACAGTAGGTTATAGGACTCGTGGGCCGGGGCTTTAATCAAGGTTGACGTCCAATTTCAAAAAAACAGGTGGTCAAAGATTATTGATTTTTCGGTCTTGTTTCAGAAAAGATAAAAATTGTATATTTGCCGTCCCGAATGCGGAAGTAGCTCAGTTGGTAGAGCACGACCTTGCCAAGGTCGGGGTCGCGAGTTCGAGTCTCGTTTTCCGCTCAAGAGCCCTGTACGATGTACGGGGCTTTTTTAGTTATAATGGGCCTTTCTCGCCTTTACTGATGGTTTTGGGAAAAACATACTGATCCTCTTCCAGATAGTTGAGGTAGGCTTCAAGAGAATCATTTTGATCCGACCCATGCCTATATAATGACCATCTTCCGCCCTGGTATTCCAGCGCTGTCATGTTTTCAACCCAGTCCCCGGCGTTCAGATAAAGAATTTTGCCCTCAGCCCCTTCGTATTCTTCAATGTGGGGTTGATGGATATGTCCGCAGACTACCACATCCATCCCTTTCCGAATCCCCATACGAATCGCCTGCTTTTCAAAATCGCCAATAAATTTTACGGCATGCTTGACGGATCGCTTGATACGATGAGCAAATGAGATTTTGCTTAACCCCAGGTATTGCCTCCAACGATTGATCCATCGGTTGATGCGTATCAGGAAATCATATCCTATACCGCCAAGTCGTGCAAGAGCCGGAGAAATCAAAATGGAGGCATCAAAAACATCCCCGTGAAAAAACCAGCAAGAGGTGTTATGTATCCGGAGTTCGAGTTGGTGACGTAACCGGATATTGCCGAGGTCGAGGGTATTGAACCTGCGCAGGATATCATCATGATTTCCGGTCAGATAATACACGATGGTTCCCGTATTGGCCATCTCTAGTATGCGTTCAATGACTTCCCAATGCGCGGGAGGAAAATATTTCTTTCTAAACTGCCAGGCGTCAATGATATCTCCATTAAGGATGAGCCTGGCAGGTTCAATACGCTTGAGGTAGTCGAGCAACTCTTCGGCGTGGCAACCATATGTACCCAGATGGATATCCGAAATCACTGATATATCCAATATTTTAGCCATATAAAAATTACTGATTATCAGCAAAATTATTGGCCAATTATGACTTAAACGTTAAATGAAAAGGGAGTTGGGTAAAACAATTGCAAAAGCGTAAAAGCATTTGCCAGAGGAGCAGTAAAAAAGAGCCTGCGCATAAACCCTATTTGGGATGATCATTGAATCTGCAGGGTACGAAAACCCCAAATAAAACCCTACAGAGATGCCATACGTGTATAAGGGTGTATGCAGGTGCAGGCTCTTTGCCTTCAACCCAAATCAAAAAATATGGCGGTCTCTGCGAAATTTCTTGGTGTGTACCCGGAGCCGGAATCGAACCGGCACGGCCATTTCTGGCCACAGGATTTTAAGTCCTGCGTGTCTACCTGTTTCACCACCCGGGCGGGAATACAAATTTAATATTTTCTACCACTTGACCAAGCAGCCAAGGGCCAATTTGATGAATCGATTGGAAAATAATGGATACAGGAGTCCGGGCCAGACCCGAAATCAGGATATTTCCTCTGACTGCTTCTTGGTCTTATAGACCGCCTTGAGGATTTCGTTACGCCGCTGCACAGAGGGCTTAACAAATTCCTTACGGCGACGGAGCTCCTGGATAAGCCTGACATTCTGTACTTTACGCTTATACCTTTTGAGCGCGCGGTCGATAGACTCGGTTTCTTTTACTTCGATGATCAGCATGCGATATACTAAGATTTTAAGAGGCGCAAAGGTAAGGTACTCCAGGCAAATATCAAAGCATCCTGAAATTCTTCTTTTTAATTGATTATCAAGCCTATGGCCTTCCCGCCTGATCCCGGACCACGATCTTGATAAGCGCCCCGGCCTCTACCTGGTCGGTCACATCCATCCCATTCACGATTCCCAGTTCCCTGTGCCGTGTCGTCGGAATATGATAGGCATTCAAGGCCTGACCCAGCGTACCACTGGCCTTTACCGGAACAACTCTAACCCGCTCAGGCAGGACATTGATTTTAGCTGGATCATGGAGTTCTTTAAACCCATACATCGTCTTATCAAACACAGGCTTGTATTTGGAAAAATCGCCCGCTAGACTCACTCCATGAAAAACATAGATAGCATCACCGTATTGGATAAACAGACTTTGTACCTTGATCGTAGCCGTATCTCCACTAACCGGATCCCCTGTTGTCTGGTAGGACATCATTTCTAACCCCTTAAGACCATTTACACTAACAGGCTTTGTCGCTGAAATAGTCAGTTCCAGTTGTCCTGCAGTCTCATTCGCCGCACTTTGAAGGTTGTCGCCCGGAGCCAATCCTAAAAGTATGAGTGCGTTTCCATCCTCCGGAGCCATCTGCACCTGTGAGGGACTATTTTCCAATGCCCAATCCGCAGGCACGGGATACTGGAACTTAAGCACAGGATGATAGAAAACACCAGCATCTACATATCCTTGCCGCGGATCTTCTCCAAAGACCATCCCATCTATCAGGCGCAGGTAACTATCCCCGTTGACGATGTACGAATCCCTGGGCAACTGGGCCTGCCAGGCCAATGCCGCTTGTTTGACTTTTTCATATCGATCCGCTGGATCGGGGTGGGTAGACAAAAAGGTTGGGATCTCCGCGCCGGCATCATCACTCAGCCACTTCAGGGTTTTGAAAAAATCTGCCATTTCCCGCGCATCGTAACCAACTTTAGTAGAATACTCAACACCCAATTGATCCGACTGACTCTCATGATCCCGACTGTATTTGAGCAGCAGCAATTGCATCCCGATCTGAGCTTCGTTGGCAAAAGCCCGGATTTCCTTGGATAGAACCATTCCTCCCACCAACAGGACCTCGGCAAGAATACTTTTCGTGTATTGATCTACAGAATGTCTCGCTGTCACATGTCCAATTTCGTGACCCAGCACACCAGCAAATTCCGCTTCATTATTGAAGTAGGTCATGATCCCCCGCGTGAAATAAACATATCCCCCGGGCACAGCAAAGGCATTGACAACCGGAGAATCCAATATTCGAAAATGAAAGGGAAGCTCCGGCCGATGTGAGACCTTAACCATTTCCAGGCCATGGGTCTCAATAAACTGCTGGACCTTTGGATCCTCATACAATCCAAATTCAGCAATGATCTGAGGATCTGATTCGGCTCCCAGCGCGATCTCTTCTGCCTCGGACATCAATGCAAGCTGTTTCTTCCCGGAGACCGGATTGATCGCGCATCCGAGGACGACCAACAAAAACAACAGAAGACTTGTTGTTTTCCAATGCTTAAACGCTGCTGAGGATTTCATATGGCAATAATTAATCGAAATATCATCCAAGGTACCAATTGAATCTAAACCCTGGCCGTATCCGATTTAGTATGCGGAGGCCCGGGTTGGGAACTGAATTTACTTTTCATTAATATAAAGCCTCCTTCCCTGACCGTTTAACTCATCGGAATAAACTGATCTTTGTACATAAACTCCCATAGATTAAACAATTGATTTATGAACAAATCATGGACTATAACAAGATACATTATGCTTGGATTCGTTGTCGGCGGATTGATTCAATGTAAACAGGATCCCCAGCTTCCTTCTCCGAATTCCACTACCGACAGCAGTGATAGCCTTGCTGCACAACATTCCGGATCCCGGCCCATTGACCCCATTCGCGTGGTGAGTACTGCCGAAGAAGTCACCATTGATTTGTTTGAAGCCGCTGCCCCTTCAGTTGTGTATATCACTACTACAGCCGTTCGGCAAGACTATTGGTCCCGGAATGTTTACGAAATTCCAGCTGGAACGGGCTCTGGATTTGTCTGGGATGATCAAGGGCATATCGTGACCAATTATCATGTCATTAAAGATGCGTTTAAGGCCCGGGTAACTTTATCTGACCAGACTTCATGGGATGCCGAAGTAGTTGGTGTTGAACCCCGTAAAGACCTGGCGGTGCTTAAGATCAAAGCCACTTCAAAACTCAAGCCTTTGCCCATTGGTACATCTCATGATCTGAAAGTAGGTCAATCTGTTTTTGCCATTGGCAATCCGTTTGGACTCGATCAAACCTTGACCACAGGCATCATCTCCGCATTGGGGCGGGAAATTCAGTCAGTCGCTCAAATTCCGATCCGGGATGTGATCCAAACAGATGCGGCCATCAACCCTGGCAATTCCGGAGGCCCTCTCCTGGATATTTCCGGAAGGCTCATTGGGATCAATACGGCGATCTATAGTCCTAGTGGGGCCTACGCAGGTATTGGCTTTTCGGTGCCTGTGGATATCATCAATTGGGTGGTCCCGGATTTAATCCAGTATGGCGAGGTGCGACGACCGGTTATGGGAGTGGAACTCGTACAGCAACAGATCATCGACCGCATGGAACTGAAAGGAGCATTGGTCATGGATGTTGCTAAAGGTAGTGGCGCAGAGAAAGGTGGATTACAGCCTACCCGGAGGTCAGCCAATGGTGATATCATTGTCGGGGACCTCATCGTAGAGATCAATGGCGAACCCATAGAATCAAACAATGATCTCTTTCTAACGCTTGAAAAGTTCGAACCCGGGCAACAGATTCATCTTAAAGTAAAAAGGAAGGACCAAATATCAGATCTGACTATTACTTTAGGCTCTTCGCTCTGACGTACATGCGCCTGCCAACATTCGAAAAAGACAAAATCCTGGAATATCTCCGATCCTTGCCGAAGCGGATGGTCACCTATTTAAGTCAGTTGCCCCAAACCATCAGTAAGGGCATTAGGGACCCTAAGCAGCGCAGGAAATGGGTAAAACAGGGATTGCTCGGAATAGCGGCGATCATTGGCATGCTCGTCTTACTATTTGCCCTGACGTTTTTTGGCATGTTTGGTTCTGTGCCCAACAAGAAAACCCTGCTCGGCATCCGCCAACCTGAAGCTTCCAAGATCTACAGTGTCGATGGCAAACTGATGGGAAAGTATTACACCAAAAACCGTAACACCCTCAAGTTTGAGGATATCCCGCCGGCCTTTATGAGTTCGCTGATCGCAACGGAGGACTCCCGTTTTTGGACGCATACCGGAATCGATTTCCGGAGTTGGGTCCGGGTGTTTGTCAAGCGGATGCTCATGGGCCAGGAAAGTGCGGGAGGCGGCTCCACCCTATCGCAGCAACTGGCTAAAAACCTTTTCCCGAGACAGGACTATTGGATGGCTTCGATGCTGATCAATAAGTTCAGAGAATTTATCATTGCCACCAGGTTGGAAAACGTCTATTCGAAGGAAGAACTATTGACGTTTTATATCAACACCGTTCCTTTCGGCGAAAATATTTTTGGTTTGGATGCGGCTGCAGACCGGTATTATTCTAAAACGGCTGACCAACTTACGATCGAAGAGTGTGCGATGTTGGTCGGCCTGCTAAAAGCAACGAGCTATTACAATCCCAATAATTTTCCAGACCGGGCCTTGTCGCGGCGAAATGTGGTGTTGCACCAGATGCAAATTAATGGAGTAATAGACACCCTGGCCTATGATTCACTCAGCCAGTTGCCCTTGAATCTTTCCTATCAGCGCAATACCGATTCTGAAGGCATAGCCTTGTACTTCAGGAATCATATCCGCCCCTTTCTGCTTGAATGGTGTCAAAATCATACGAAGCCTAATGGAGAGCCTTACAATCTCAACACGGATGGATTAAGAATTTATACCACCATAGATTTTACCATGCAGCAATATGCAGAGGAAGCGCTGAAGCTGCATCTCTCCAAATTGCAGCAGAGTTTTGATTCTCAATTCAGCGATTGGAAACCTTTCGCGGCTCCGCTTAAGGATGCGATTGAGCGTTCTTCTCGTTACGAAGCATTGAAAGCGAAAGGATTGGAGGAAGAGGCTATCATGGATTCCTTAAGTAAACCGATACCCATAAAGTGGTGGACCTGGGAAGGGGTAAAGGACACGGTGGCGTCTCCACTGGATAGCATCAAGCATAACCTGACTACCCTGCAGGGTGCAGTAGTAGCAATTGATCCACGCACGGGCGGCGTCATGACATGGGTCGGCGGGAATGATGCCCAGCAGTTTAATATTGATTACGTCTTAACGGAACGGCATCCGGGATCTGCATTCAAGCCCTTTGTGTATGCGACTGCGATTGATCAGGGCATGGATCCGTGTACCTATTACGCTAACCGGCGAATTGCTTATCCTGAGTTTGACGGATGGTCTCCGGGGAATGCGGATGGTCAATATGAAGGCATTTATTCGCTCAATGGCGCTTTGGCAAAAAGTATAAATACCATCGCGGTGCAAGTCATCCTGGATGCGGGGATCAACAATGTGATCCAGAAAGCAAGGCGGATGGGCATGAAAGGAGAAATCAAGCCCATACCTTCTGTGGCTCTTGGCACCGCTGAGGTTACCTTGTTGGAATTAGTCAGTGCATACAATACTTTCCTCAATAAAGGGGTCCACCGGCCTTCCTTTATCATCACCCGGATCGAAGATCAGGATGGAAATGTGCTGGAGGAATTCAAACCTGAACCCACCACAGGGGTATTTGCACCAGAGACTTGCGGTATCATAAATCAGATGTTGGCCAATGTAGTGGATCGCGGCACAGCCTCAGTCATCAGGTATCCGGAATTTGATGTTCGCGGAGCCATGGCCGGCAAGACGGGCACTTCACAGTTTCACTCGGATGGATTGTTTGTGGGCTATAGCCCAAAGTTTCTTGCAGGTGCCTGGGTAGGTTGCTTTGATCGAAGAGTGAGTTTTATCTCTTTGCGGGATGGCATGGGATCCAAGACCGCGCTGCCGATCTGGGCGGAATTTGTCAAGAAGCTTCAAGCGGACTCGCTATATGACGCGTACTTCAACTCCTATTGGCCCGCAGAATATAAATGGGTCAATGATTGTCCGTTTACCATGGACGAAAGCCAGTTGACTGAACTGGGTGTTGAGCCCGGTGTCGTCAGAGATTCAACGTACATGGGTCCCCGCAAGTTTGTGCTCAAGGAAGAACAACGGAGAGGGATTGGCAAGTTGATTGAAGAAATCTTTGGGAAAAAGGAGGAAGAGCCCCAAGGAAATTGATACTATATTCTCGTTACACGTGTCATAATACTTCTTTAAAACAGGAAAGGGGCCTGCTTTACCGCATGTCCCTTTCCTAATCTAGTAATGATATTATCTGGCGATTGAAAAGCTTCCGGTAATAGTTCCTGCAAGTCCTGTAATTTGAACCACGTAATTCCCAGATGGAAATGAACCCGTATTGATGGTTTCCTCATGCCTTTCTAAATCCCCAACTTTGAGGGATAATACTTGTTGTCCTGCCACATTGAAAATGTGGATCGCCTCCGTGTTTTCCGGCACCTCAACCTTGATCGTCCCTGAGGCAGGATTTGGACTGATTTTCACATTACCAATATCCTTGGGTTGTATCTCGGTTTCTGTGGTCTCTGGCTTAGCGGAGTGCTCTTCAATCTGCAAAACAAATTTCACCGGAAGTGTAAATCGAACAGCTACAGGCTTTCCTGCATTCCGTCCTGGAATCCACCTATCCGGTAAATCTGACATCACCTTCATCATTCGCATCACTTCGGCCCGCATGCTTTCACTGGGTGCACGAAGTACTTTGATATCCGAAATGCTGCCATCTACTCCAATGGTAAACTGAACAATACAGGTTCCTTCTACCTTATTTAGCTTATCTGCTTCAGGATATCTAATGGTAGAATAGATGAATTCATAAAGCTTATTTGTATAACATAGTGAGCGTTCCTTTCCATCAGTAATTTCCTCACATCCTGGAAACCGGGGCATCTCTTCAGCATATTGTAAAACAGTCTCTTCCGGGGCAGGAGTGGTCAATGCAAATTTTACAGGCAGATACATCTCAGCATTCTGGCCCTTACTTTCCTTCGTTGCTGGAAGCCATTGCCCTAATTCCTTGTTCATCTGACCGACAATATCCAAAACAACCTGATCTGCTTCCGGATGGAGCGATCTGGCCACGGACAGGTCTTTGATCCATCCATCACTACCTACAGTAAACTTGACGATCACCATACCTTCCAGCCCGGCACTTTTAAGTGCGTCAGGGTAAACCATATGATCCTGTACATATTGCATCAAGGCTTTTGTACTGCAGGCTTCCTGCTCCTCAATATCCTCGGTTGTACATCCTGGGAAAACCGGGTGTTCGCGGTCCTTCTCTGTGAATTGCGCGGCTTCTCCACGAAGGGGTTGCGGCATTGATTGTTTCAAATAATCCCGGATGGCTAACGCATCCATCCATGAGCTTGCATCTGTTACAGCATCGGCTGGGGTCCCAAAAGTATACTTGCCTACATTCTTTTCCCTGAATGAAAACAACACTAATGCAATCAATACTACAGGGATGAAGCCTAGATATTTCAATCCGGCCATGGCTCCTGAACGTTTTTGGTTCATCATACTTAATCGCTTTTTGAGTTGAGAATACATTAATTGGTTAGAGAGGATATTTTGCAAATGGCTTTGCTGTTGGTTGAGAAGTAGATTTGCGTAGACTTCCCAATGAGTATCTTTCAAGACAGCTGCATCAGCTTCAAACTCATGCACATCTTTCAAGGCTTTGCGATAAAAATAGATGAATGGGGAGGGCCATAAGCCTATGCATGCCAGTTCGATCACCAGGATATCGATGGTATGGTTGTTTTGAATATGTGCCCATTCGTGCACTATGATTTCCTTCAACTCCCCCGATTGAAAGTTGTGTTGTAGTGGAAGGTAAATAGTATTCAAAAAGGAAAACGGACTTTCCACATGGGTGGAAAGGATGCACTTACGGCCTCCCAGGTTGCGAACTATTCCATATCGCCGGATGCGGCGAATCTCAAAAATGGCTTTGCACAGACGGATAGACATCAGTGCAACACCCACGGTATAAACGACTAACAGGATATAATTCCATGACCAAATGGATCGAGTTGGAATGGCGATATCCGAGGAAAGTGCTTCGACATATGGACTGACCACTTCATAAGGTGCCAATATTATAGATTCTGTAGTGGATTGTCTTTCGATATAAATTTTAATCACGGGCAGGATGAGGCTGACCAAAAGCGTGGTGATCAGATACACCCGGTTGGTGCCAAATAAGGTTTCGCGTCTAAGTGTCAGATGATAAAAACCATAAAAGCAAGCCAGACAAAAAGTGACTTGCAAGAGATATTGAAGCTGATTCATGACTTCCTCTTTAATTCCCGGATAAGATCCTGCAATTCTTCAATGGATGTTTCTTCCTTGGCTACCAGGAAGGAAACCAATTGAGGGGTGGATCCATTGAAATACTCCTTAATGAGGGAGACCAGGCTCCGCTTGCCATAATCTTCCTTCGAGATCAATGGGAAGTATGCGTAGGTTCGGCCATAGGCTTTATGTCCCACAAAGCCTTTTCGCTCCAGGATCCGGACAATAGAGGATATTGAAGAATGCGGAGGTTTGGGATCTGCCATTTGCTGGATGATGTCTGAAACGGTACACTTGCCTAGTGACCAGATATCTTGCATCACCTCCTCTTCTGCTCGGGTAAGACTTTTCATATTTAGGTATGTCGGGTTAACGGACCTAAATATATAACGTATTTTTACGTTATGCAACTAATTTTGCAATTAATCAAAATAAATTCTGCCTAAGTCAAAGCAAAAGAATCCATGTGGCAGCATGCCACGCCAATAAGAAAAAGACGTAGAAAAAGGAATCAGTCAGGAATGAAACCCGAAATGTTCAATGTCGTAAGGCAGAATCAAAGAGAAACTATTACTCTTCCTCATCTTGGTCATCATCCGAGGAATCATCGGAAGAATCATCCGAATCGGACTCGCCATCGGTGATGGTGAGATACTCCATATCCCCATACTTCTCTTCGTACTCTTCCTTTACACTTTCCTTCAGTTCGCCGCTTTCATCATAGTCATCATCGTCCTCGATGATCTGGCGGGCCTCGTTAAGGGTCATGCGGACCAGGTAGTACCGGTCATCCGTTTCAAAAGGAAGGGCGGATACAAACTTGCCTTCGGCATTTTTGTATTGAATGAGATGCTTTGCAAAGCCATAGGGATACATGAGCTTGATCTGCTCCTGGATCTCAGGATCCAGTTTCTCATAATCCTTGACAACACGTGGTTTGTTAGCCATGCCTGAGTTTGTCTTAAGGTCCTTACAACGATGCTGAGGAGCGTATCATTTCGTTTCGGGAACCTGAATGGTACGAATATCGGTGACAAACAAAAGACTTTTATTTGAATTCGTGCAAATTTTTTTTTGAAAAAAAACATCGGCTCCCCTGAAGGCACTTCTCGTGGTTCATTGTGGCGCTTTGGCAAGGTCTGATGGCATAAAAAAACCGGGACGAAATCTCATCGTTCATCCCGGTCGTTTACACTCTCCAATCTATAATTCTTCTTTATATCCCTCAGGTAAGAGATGCCAGATCCCTGATCAGTATGGTACTGCGGGTAAAGTAAATCTTATTGCTTTTGCGCAGATCATTGAGCACCGCCGTTACGGTCTGTCTGCTGGTGCCGGTATAATTGGCGATGTCTTGCTGGGTGAGTGCATGCTTGACGAGTGTTTCAAACCCTACCTGCCGTCCACAACGGTTGGCGTGATCAAGAATGAAATCAATGATCCTCGAGCGGGCATCTTTGAAGATGAGGGACTCCAACTGGTTTTCAGCCTGGCGAAGTTTCAGTCCAATGAGGGACATGACACTCATGGACAAGCGTGGATTTTTATCCATCATCCGGCGGAAAAAATCAACCCGAATCCGGTAATAGGCGGTATCCGGCGAGAGGGCCATAGCGAAATTGTGATGTATCTCCTGATCACTGATCAAGGCAAATTCGCCAAACACCATCCTTGGGTGTAACACCTGTTTGATGACTTCCCGACCGTCCTCAAAATGAGCCCCGATCTTGATACTCCCCTGGGAGAGGATATAGAAATGATCGGCGGCTTCATTTTCCGAAAAAACCAGGGTGTGCCTTGGGGTGGTCTCATACTCCATATGGAGCGTCAATGCAGCCAACTCTTCCGGATCCAATACGCTAAAGAAGGGGATGCTGTCGAGAATGTCGAGTTTCGTAGCCATTTCCTGGTCATTTACATGAATAGATGGGTAATCTGTCATGTATAAGACACATTATCTATCGCCTACCCCTATGGAAGGCAAAATAAAAATGGCTGAAATGCCTATTCGGGCATATCTGATGAGGAGATATTGGGGGAGTACCCTGAAAAATTGCCGTAGCCACCTTCAATATTGTTGTAGATGGTCACCGGCTCAGCAAAAGGATCCTGACGGACAATCAGTTGTCGGGCCAGGGTGCTGTGATACTTATAATAGGCTTCAGTGATAGATCTGAGCTCGACGTACACTCTTTTGAGATTGTTGTCCCCAACCACCCAGTTGACAAAATGAAACTTAAGGGGAGCCCCGGGCACCAAATCCTTCTTGTCGATCAGGATGCCATAATCATAGTGCTTGAGATAGGGCTGATCATCCGAGAGTTCAGGCTCGACGAGGTGAGGACGATCCAATCCGTTGTATTCATTGTAGAAGACCAGATGATAGTATTGGTTGGCCTCATAATGGTTGATATTGAATTCCAAATCGTACCGCACAATACTTTTGAACTCATTCTTTGTGGACGGTTCGATACGTACATCCAATATGTTAAGGTCTGAAATGGTACTTGGTCGGGGTATAATCGTGGTCGCCCTGACACTTTCAAATCCGGGGGCAAATGCTGATATCGTGTAAGAGAATCCCTCTTTGAGAAAATCAGTGGGGAAAACGAAATAGGTGCCTTCTCCTTTGTCTGACCATTCAAGCCGAATGGAGTGATCCGTTTCCAGCTCTGTGACCTCAACGTCAAGATTGGCTGGTGTTACGAAACTGCTTGAATCAGAGGGAGATTGGGAGGAATAGACGTAAACGCGAGGCTTACTCCACCCGCTATTGGTGCTGAGATAGGAAATGATGGTGAGCTTAGGTTCATTATTGACCGGAAGGTCAAGCGTAGTCTCACATCCTGAAAACAACAACCAGATACCGGTCAGTATCAGGAAGAATGGATATAAGATAGCCCTTTTCACTATTTAAAGATAATCTAATTTCGAAATGTGAAGGGAAAAAACATGATTGTATGGCTTTTTGCAGTTTTACTGAAATGAAAATCTGTAACTAAAGGATGGCAGGAACCTGAAGAGGCTGAACTGCCGGAACTCGAAATCCTGTGAGACAGGGTCTTGTACCAAAGTGATATAGAAGGGATTAACCCTGCTGTACACGTTATAAAGGTTGAGGGTCAGAGAGTGGGTGAAATTAGGTTTATCCTTGAGCCGGTAATTGAAACTCACATCCAGCCGGTGGTAGTCAGGCAATCTAAAACCGTTGCGTTCGCTGTAATTGATGCCGATTTCGGGAAAGAAAGAGCTAGGGTTGTAAAACTTGCTTTCCGCCAGGGTAATCGCAATCCCGGTCCCAAAGAGCCAATTGGCTCCGCACGTCCACCTCGGCCCCAATTTAAGTTGGCCTGAAAACGAGGAAGACCATCGCCGGTCATACCGGTCCGGATAGGGCTGACCATTATTAATATCATCAAATACCCTAAAGGATCTGGACCATGTCGCATTCCATTTAAATTGAAGACGATCCCGGTTGTATGTATATTGAACCTCTACCCCGCTGGCATCGCCACTACCTTCTGTGATCTTTGATTCCCAATTTGCAGCGTCAACAATGCTTGAGGGGACCAGCCCTTCACGCAGTAGAAATGAAGCACCTTCCTGATAAGAAATCAGACTTCGGATAGATTTGATGTAGGTAGACATCTCCAGGGTAGTGTACTCCCCTGTTCTCCACATACCACCAAGGGAATATTGATCAGACAATGCGGGAGAAACATGTGCAGTCGTTGGTACCCATAGATCCGTTGGCAACCCAATGCTACTGGAAGAAAGGTTGTGGAGGTATTGAACCATCCGCCCGTAAGAAATATTGAAAGCAAGTTTTGGATTGGGCATATAATCCAGGCCCAACCGCAATTGAGGATCGAGATAATGAACCCCCTGCACAAAAAAACCGGATACATGTAACCCCGAGGTCAACCTGAACTTTTCATTGATATCCCACTTGTCTTCAAAATATACACCGGCTTCAACGGCATTAACACGAAACGAAGAAAAGAACACATCATCCAGCAAACCTTCTTCCAGGTAAAAATCACCCACCTTACTTTCTTCATTGATGGTAATGGATTTGGGTTTGAAAAGGTAATGAATCCCGTATACACCAGCAGACATCTGATGGTCAGCGGAGGGCCTAATATCCAATTCAACACGGGCGGTCATATCTTCAATCCCGGACTTAAACTCCTTAGCATCAAAACCGGAGAACGGATTGAAATTGGATCCCGGAAAACTATATTCAAATTCACTTCGATCAACGGACTGTAAGACGAACGTACTGCTTGAGAGGATGAGGTTGGAAAAGACCTTATCACTGACCAAATGATTCCACCGCAGAACAGCTGTGCGGTTGCGCCAGTTGAGTGCCTTATTAAACGCTTCATCTGAAACCACCCTGATGCCTGAGTCACTGTCCACTTCATCCCGCTTGGTAACGGTTTCATCCTCAAAACTGTCATTGCCCTGATACAAACTCAGATACACACGGTCGCGCTGGCCTGCGACCCAGTTGAGTTTCGCATTAAGGTCAAAATAATCAAGATCGGCAGACCCCTGCACATGGTTACGATCCTTGTAGTATCGCGTAATGTCGCGCATGAAGAGTCCAGGCAGGAAAAAACGGCTGCTCACCAATAACCCGACTTTATCCTTGACCAAAGGCCCTTCGGCCATCATCCCGATTTCAGAGGTAGCGATATTGCCTGAAAATCCCCATTCCCGGATGTTTCCTTCGCGGAGTCGTACATCCATGACCGAAGACAGACGGCCACTAAACCTGCTGGGAAAATTTGATTTATATATGGAGGCCTGCTGTAAAGCCTGGTAATTGAATACCGAGACAATACCCAGCAAGTGATTCGGATGGTAGACTGGAACCCCATCCATTAAAATCAGATTTTGATCATTGCCGCCCCCGCGAACATGAATCCCGCCGATGCCATCTGTGCCCGTATGCATGCCTGGGATAAAGTCAATCGCACGATACAAATCACTCGAACCCCCAAGATGAATATTGGTCCGCAGATCTGCCAGGGTAATTCGTTCCGCCGGCGGAACGATAGTCTTGGTTCGCTCATGATCATCCCCGGCGTTAACAATGATCTCCTTGAGCAATCCATTTTGATTGAGCTGCAGATGCCTGATTTCGTTGCGTGTAAGTTGCAGAAAACTGGTTTTTGTGGAATACCCAAGGAATCCGGACAATAACTGCACAGGGCCCGCTTCGAGATTCAAACTGTAATAGCCGTAGTTATTCGTGTTCGTTCCTTTTCCAGAAATCGCGTCATAGACAAATGCAGAAATCAGAGGCTCGCCTGAAATGGAATCCGTCACCACCCCGCTGATAGAATAGTGAGCTGGAGGAAGGGGCAATTGAAACAGCACGATCTGTTCATCCAGATATTTATACCCCACCTGGGTTCCTTGCAGAACCTTCTGAAGAATTTCATCCACACCGACTCCTTTCATTTCGAGGGTTACCGGAGGCAGCTGGTTGATGACATTGTCACTGTAGATGATATTGACCCCGCTCTGCAGGCTGAGGTCCATAAAAAAGTCGGACGCCGACCGGTTTTGCGCCTTAACCATGAGATTATGTGCCTGACCAAAAAGCGGAGTAACCGCTATCCAGACAAACAACATACTGGTCAGTAGACGTAACCTGATCATAAATGGGTTTTATACCAAACGTAAAAAAGGGGGTTAAATGCTCCCTAACCTCATAGAATAACCAAAAATAAGGAGAAAGGATCAGGATTGATGAACGGACAGTCCATGACGTCTGCCTTCCGCAAGCATAAACGCATACGCTTTGTCGAAGTCGCTGTCTAACTGTCCATCCAGAATAGCTTCCCGAATGGCGGTTTTGATCTCCCCCACCAACCTGCCCGGGGGTATTCCAAACGTTTCCATGATCATTTGTCCGGTGATTGGAGGCTGCCAATTGCGCAGATGATCCCTTTCCTCAACATCTCTGAGACGTTCTATCACCAGGTCGTAATTGCGCAGATACCTGGCCACTTTGTCGGGATTTTTGGAGGTAATATCCGCTTTACATAAGGTCATCAGATCATCCAGATCATCTCCGGCATCAAAAAGCAATCTTCGGATGGCAGCATCCGTGATTTCATCCTGTACCAAGGCAATGGGACGCAGGTGCAGGCGGACCAGATGCTGCACATATTTCATCTTCTCATCCATCGGTAATTTCATGCGCCGGAATATTTTAGCGACCATATTGGCGCCTACCACTTCATGACCATGAAAGGTCCATCCATGTCCGGGTTCAAAACGCTTGGTGGCCGGCTTGGCTATATCATGCATGATAGCCGCCCATCTTAACCACAAATAATAGGATGACTCTGCAACATTATCCAATACCTGGAGGGTATGGTAGAAATTGTCCTTATGCCCAAACTTCTCCACCTGATCAACCCCTTTCATGGCGACCAGTTCGGGAAAAATAAGGTTCAACAATCCAGCTTGTTCCAGCAATAAAAACCCTACTGAGGGCACCGGCGAAAGAATGATTTTATTGAGTTCATAGCTCACCCGCTCCATCGATACAATCTCAATACGGTCGCGCATATCCCGAATGGCCTCAAGGGTCACGGGATCTATCTTGAATGAAAGTTGGCTTGCAAATCTGATCGCTCGCATCATCCGTAAGGGATCATCCGAAAAGGTCTGATGAGGATCAAGCGGAGTCACAATCCTGCCTTTCCGCAAATCGCTGATGCCATCAAAAGGATCTATAAGGTTAAATGACCCGCCATCTTGTAATGAAGCTGCCAGGGCGTTGATCGTAAAATCTCTCCGTAACTGATCATCCCGCAAAGTCCCTAGCTCTACACTTGGCTTGCGACTATCCGGATGATAGGATTCCCTTCGGGCACCCACAAATTCCAATTCCATATCCTGGTATCTGATCATAGCTGTTCCAAAAGTCTTGAAGACAGATAGATCAGAAGCTTCAGGACCCAGCAATCGGCTTACCTCTTCTGCCAGGGCGGGACCATCCCCTACCGTAACAAAATCAAGGTCTTTGCAAGGAATATTAAGCAAGCGGTCACGTACAAATCCCCCAACCACATACACCTCCTGCTGCAGTTGATCCGCCGCCTGACTGATGACGTCAAAGAGTTGTCTTTCCGAAGAGGTAACATCCAGTTTCATATCCAGGTGCTGAGGTCAAACGGGCATCAATGATGCCGAAGAATAATGATTACCTATCTGACTGAGGATATCATACAAAGTGTCCGGGTTGGACTCTGTAACCAGCATCGACCGGAAATGCTTGATGCCTTCCAGGGAACGAAAGTAGTTGGTATAGTGCCTCCGCATCTCCACGACGCCTAACTTTTCTCCTTTCCATGCGATGGAATGTGCAAGATGCCTGCTTGCCGCTTCCACTCTTTCATCAATGGTTGGCGCAGGCAATATTTCTCCGGTCGCGAGATAATGTTTGATTTCTCTGAATATCCATGGGTAACCGATGCTCGCTCTGCCAATCATGATACCATCCACTCCATATCGCTCTTTATAAAGTTTTGCCTTTTGAGGGGAGTCAATATCTCCATTGCCGAATACCGGAATGCGCATCCTTGGATTATTCTTTACTTCACCGACGAGGGTCCAATCCGCTTCCCCTTTGTACATCTGTGAGCGGGTGCGGGCATGAATGGAAATGGCGGCAATTCCTATATCCTGTAGCCGCTCCGCTACTTCCACGATATGCTTGGAGTCTTCATCCCATCCCAACCTCGTCTTGACGGTCACTGGAAGAGGACTTCGCTTGACCACGGCTTCCGTGAGACGAATCATCTTCGGAATATCCTTGAGGATTCCGGCCCCGGCATCTTTACATACTACTTTCTTGACCGGGCATCCATAATTGATATCCAACAATTCAGGCCTGGCGGCAATAACAATATCAGTGGCCTGAAGCATGGAATCAAGTTCAGCTCCGAAGATTTGTATTCCAATGGGCCTCTCGCTATCGTAGATGTCGAGTTTTTGAATGCTTTTCTCGGCATCCCGAATCAGGCCTTCAACACTGATAAATTCAGTGTAGAGCATATCACATCCATGCTCCTTGCAGAGGAAACGGAATGGGGGATCACTTACATCCTCCATGGGAGCAAGCAACAATGGAAATTCTCCTAACTCCAGATCCCGAATCTTCACCATGATGACGTTACAACAATAACCTAGTTGGATAGTTGATCCACCAGGATCAAAAGAGTCAATACGGCTGTGGCCTGATACATCGTATCCCGCAGGATCGTACCCCAGTCCGCTTTCTTTTCATTTTTCTCAAGCTGTGGCTTTACCTTTTTAGGTCCAACGGTGATATAGGATCCACGCTTGACTTTGGGATAATCGTTGAAGAAAAGGAACTTACTGGTTTTCTCCACTCGTCCGTCCGCGTACTGGACCTTGATGTCTGTGGCCGTTCCATCTTTATTGACCCCGGCGGCAAATTTGTCTACATAATACTTAGCGCTCTTCTCTCCACGGAAGGCGACCGAAATCGTGCGTTCACCGGTCAGGTAGCCTTGGGCATACGCTTCATCCAGATTGACATAGCCACCGATCGTAACCAGATCCCTGCTCTTCGGAATTTGTATCACATCGCCTTCGCGCAACACGATGTTAGAGGGCCGTTTGCTATCCTTCAGGATATCATACATATCGATGACGACCAGGCCGGTACCATCCCCTTCCCGGAATAACTTAGCACCTTCCGGAAAGGCCTCTCCGGTCATGCCACCGGCACGTTGGATCAGATCGTAAATTCTCTCCTTATCCTGGATCAGCGGATACGTGCCCGGATACCTGACTTCCCCATCAATACGGACGGTACGCTGAAGTTCGAATTCCGGAATCGTCCGGACATAAACATTATCGTAGGGCTTGAGAGTCATGCTGGTGTCCGATCTCTCCATGGATTCAAAATCCCTGGGCAAGGTGGTTGTGTACTGAACAACTTTAATTCCATTACTTCCTCCAAACTCTGATCGTGAGACATCAATTCGGTCCGGATCAGCTTCGAACTTAAAGCCACCAGCAATACTGATAAGATCTGACAAACTCATACCCGGTCCATACGTAAATGTGCCCGGGTTGCGCACAGCTCCGAAGATGGACACGGTCACATCATCCCGGCGACCGCCCTTATCATAGACACGGATTTGGTCACCTGCTTTGATCTGTATATTGGCCGATCCCATAGGGTCTTCAACAGCCTTAGCCAAATCGAGATGGATATATTCAATGGTTTTGGGTTCACGAGGGTTGAATCGCATGATATAGCCCAGGTCGGAAGCATCTGGCAGCAGACCACCCGCAAGGAGAATGGCATCTTCCACTTTAAGTCTACCATCTGGATTAAATGCAAACGTATCAGGACTTTTAACTGCACCGACGACGGAGAAAAATCCTGGATCTACATAGACCTTGAGTGTCATCACCTGGAGCATGTCCTGATTCGATACTGTCAGGTTTTCAGGAGACGCAGGATCGTCCAGAATTTCCTGAAGGTTGATGCGCTGATACTTATATGTACCATCAGGCTGGTAATGCAGGATGTACGCAAAGTCCAGTCTTGCGTCCGGCTTCAACACGGCCTGGTTGAGCAGGTCTGAAATTCGCATTCCATCTCTTCGCTCTATTTTACCCGGAAAGACAACAGCGCCTTCGACACTCACTATATTCTGTGCTTTGTCCTCTACGGTCTTGATTTCAACGACATCGCCATTGAACAATACATAATCTCCGCCTGTATCCTGCAATTCCTTGAGATTGACATTGGCAATGATAGCTTTTCCATTCATATACCTGGTGACCTGGACAAAAGACAAATAGGCATTCGCTTGTGGACCACCTGCATATTTGACCAACTGCACCAAATTTTCCTGGTCGAGCAATTCATATTTCATAGGACGCACTACAGCGCCCTGGATAGTTATTACCTTTTGTGCAACAGGTATGTGGATGTAATCATTGTCCTGCAAGAAAAAATTCCGTGCCACGCCCGGATCACTCATAAACTCATACACATCCAATGGCAACGTCTGATTGCCCCGAATCACCTTTATGCGGCGCACAGAACCAATATCTGTTGGGCCACCAGCAGCGCTGATCACATTGAAAGCGGTGTTAATCCCGGGTAACGTAAATGAGCCGGTCGTTTTGGCTTCACCAAACACATTGACGGTCATATTCCTCGACTTATTGAGCGTCACTTGAAACTCACCGCGACTGATGACATTGTATTGGCTGTACCGCTGGTAGAGCAGTTCTTTGGCTTCTGAAAAGCGCAATCCTTTAACAAGAATTTTGGGTAAGCGGTCAGCAGGTTGGACAAACCCATCCGGACTCACATCCAGGATTTGTTCAAACTGGGATCTGCCGAAGCCAACGACTCCGATCTTATCGCCGGGGCCAAGCACATAGGTATCAGGGGCTACGAGATCCTCTGATTTCTGATAGACCGCTATGGAATTGTTTCTGAAAATCTCCTGGCCATAGGTCAACGCTGGCAATACTGGCGCAGGAGGTTTGGGTTCTTCCTTTTTTTCTTCTTTAACCGGTGGTTCGGGTTCGTGAATAGAAATAGGTTCAGGTTTTTTAGCGGCTTCTGCGGCACGCAATTGCATATCCGCTTCAATTTCTTTGACCGTTTCGAGGATTACACCTTGAAATTTTTCAACATCGCCGGGTGCGATGTTATCCGGATCATACCCTTTAGCAATTAACCTGGCTTTGAGCGTATCCTCAGATATACCCCGTTGAGCAAGGAGATCCCTGGCTTGTGTTTCCGTAATCTGGGCTTGTACTGTTGAGGAACAAAATAGAAGTCCAAGGACCAAAACCAGTACAGATGTTATACTTAATCGCTTTACACTCATGACTTCGCATTAAACCCCATCCGGGTACTACTCACTCTTTTCCAGGGCTTGCCTGAAATACTTCAGTGTATGAACGAGGCCTTCAGAGCGAGGCACCTTGGGCTCCCAACCCAGCAATTGGCTGGCGAGGCTGATATCCGGCTGTCTGACTTTCGGATCGTCTTCCGGAAGCGGGCGGTAATCAATAAACGCCTTTTCATTGCCTACGAGCGCCAGGATTTCTTTGGCCAATTGCATAATCGTAATCTCATCCGGATTACCGATATTGACCGGTAGTGAATAATCACTCAGCAACAATCGGTAAATCCCTTCTACGAGGTCATCTACATAGCAAAACGACCTGGTCTGGCTGCCATCACCATACACTGTCAACCCTTCACCACGCAAAGCCTGTGCCATAAAGGCTGGCAAGGCTCTCCCATCCTCAATCCTCATCCTCGGACCGAACGTGTTGAATATCCGTACGATACGTACTTCCAGGCCATGGAAGCGATGGTACGCCATGGTGATGGCTTCCATAAAGCGTTTGGCCTCATCATAGACGCCGCGGGGACCGATCGGGTTGACATTGCCCCAATATTCTTCGCGTTGTGGGTGGACCAAAGGGTCACCATAAACCTCTGATGTAGAGGCAATTAATATTCTAGACTTTTTAGCCTTGGCCAGTCCCAGCAAGTGATGCGTGCCCAGGGACCCAACTTTTAAGGTCTGGATCGGCATCTTGAGATAGTCAATCGGGCTGGCAGGAGAAGCAAAATGAAGGATAAACTCCAAATCGCCCGGGATATGGACATATTTGGTGATATCATGGTGGTAAAATTCAAAATTTCGCTCCGGAAAAAGGTGTTCTATATTGGAAATGGAGCCCGTCAGGAGGTTGTCCATCCCGATCACATGAAAGCCTTCTTTCAGGAAGCGATCGCAAAGGTGCGACCCAATGAATCCGGCCGCGCCGGTGATTAATACCCTTTTCAATACCTTTATTTGCGATTTGACGGTTTATGAGAGGTGCAAAGATACTAGAATTCAGGTGGTACAACCGCATTGCCCTGTACCTGTTGGTCTTATGGACAGGGTCCCTGGGTGCCCAAAAATCAGGTGCCGTCAATCTCCTGGAGTTTAAGTATGGCTTCCACATGCCCTCCGGAGATCTGCAGGATCGCTTTGGCTCGAATAGTGATATTGGCATAAGCCTCCAATCTGTCCTGACCAAAACCAAGGTATTTTTTGGCGTGGAAGGGCTTTATATGTTTGGCAATACCGTCAAGGAGGATGTGCTGTCTGATCTGAGAACATTTGACGGCAGTATAATTGGCATTGATGGCGGTCCCGGCGACATTAACCTCAAGGAACGAGGGTACTACATCGGGCTCAATGCCGGCAAGATTTTTTCCACCACCTCACATGAAAATAAACTGACGGGCGTCCGGGTGCAACTCGGGGCCGGGCTAATGCAACATAAAATTCGTGTACAGGACAATACAGAAACGGTAGTGGCCCTGGAAAAACAATATCTGCCGGGGTATGACAGATTGACCAATGGACCTGCTGTTCATCTCGGCGTTGGATACCAATACCAAAGTCCGTCCAGCAATTTCCATTTTCATATCATGGCTGATTTTTTTGGAGCGAGGACGGCTTCGAGAAGGGACCTTGATTTCGCAACAGGCCAATATCTTTCCGGGACGCGTACAGACATTCTCGCCGGATTGAGCCTGGCCTATATCGTGGTCATCAGCCGAACGAGCAAGCCTGAAAATATCTATTACTGACCGGGATGATCTGGCCACTGTATTATCTGAGTATTTATGTCATGATTATCGGCATACGGATTTCCGCCCTTTGGAGTCAGAAATCCAGACTTTGGATATCCGGGCGGAAAAACTGGCTCAAAAAAATTAAGGAGATTCCTCCCGCTGCCGGTCCCAGGATTTGGATTCATGTCTCCAGCCTCGGCGAATTTGAACAGGCCAGGCCGGTCATTGAAAAAATGAAGGTTTCCCATCTGGATCCGGAGATCATCCTCACGTTTTTTTCCCCGAGCGGATATATGATCAGGAGTGATTATCCCCTGGCTACGGTTTTGTACTTGCCTGCTGATATACCGGGTAATGCCGAAAAATGGGTAGATCACATCCGACCTGATCTGGCCGTCTTCGTTAAATATGACCTTTGGCCAGGCTACCTCCAGGCCCTTTCAAAACAGAAGATTCCAGCCATCCTTTTTTCCGCACACTGGACACCTAACCACCAATGGAGTTCATGGAATTTGCCACCGGCCAGGGATTTATTGAAAAGATTCCGGATGATCTTTCTGCAGCGTGAAGACCATTTAAATTTCTTTAGCGATAAAGGCTACAAACGTTTGGCAGTTGCGGGTGATACAAGGATAGACCGAAGCTTACATTTGCCTGGTGAGGTTGAGGAGCGCCTTCCTTCTGCGCTAAAAGATTTGGGACCCTTTGACATAGTGGCGGGAAGTACCTGGCCCGCGGATGAACAGTTGCTCATGCCTGTCATCGAAAAATATCATTTGAAAGTCATTATCGCGCCTCATGATGTTTCCCGCAACAACATCGAGCGATTGATGAGGACACTGCCCTACCCTGCGGCAAGGCTCTCTGAACTCGATGAACTCAAGGCAGGCCAGGAGACATGGCGTATAGTCGTTGTCGACAGTATTGGAGTATTAAATGTCCTCTACGCACTTGGCCGGGTGGCATATATCGGAGGAGGCTTAGGCAGGGGAATCCATAATACCCTGGAAGCGATGGCACACAGCAAGCCGTTGATCTTTGGACCAAGGCATGAAGCTTTCCCTGAAGCTGTGGATATGGTTAAAGCCGGCGGTGCTTTTGCGGTCAGGAATGAAAAAGAATTAAGCGATGTGGTCAGTCAATTATTAGCTTCAGGCCAGGCAGAACGCGCAGGACGAACCTGTCATGATTATCTCATGGCGCACGCCGGGGCAAGTGATGTAGTGTCAAAATACATTGTGGAATCTATACCTTACGCGCCTGAATCATGATCACTGCTACCACTATAGAGCGTGTTTGGGCTAAAGCCGGAACCATCCGGGCGATGGTCATTGGTGATGCCATGCTCGATCGATACATATATGGAAGTGTAGAACGTATATCTCCTGAAGCGCCTGTGCCCGTGCTCTCCCATCAGTATACTGAAACCAAAGCAGGTGGGGCGGCCAATGTCGCGCTCAATCTTGCAGCCTGGGGTTGCCAAACTTCATTGATCGGACTGACAGGCAATGATCCCAATGCACAGATCCTTGGAGATTTGTTGTTATCACAAGGAATCACTCATCATTTTTTTAAAAGCAATGGACGTCCCACAACGATTAAGACAAGGGTTGTGGCTTCTTCCCATCATCTCCTGCGTATTGACGAAGAGTCTGTAGCTTACCTTACTGAGCAGGAGGAGGCAGACGCACTGGAGTATGTTTTACAGACCCTTCGAGCCGAAAAACCGGACCTTATAATCCTCGAAGACTACAACAAAGGATTTCTGACCCAAAAAATTATTACTTCGGTTATAGGGTTAGCTCGCCAACTTGGTGTCTTTATAGCAGTGGATCCGAAGGATAAAAATTTCTTCAGTTACCACAACGTGGATCTGTTCAAACCCAACCTCAGGGAAGCAGGTCAGGCGGTTCGCCGCCGTTTGAAAGTCGGGGAATTGAAGTCACTGTGCGATGGGTGGCAAAAAGAGATGGATATCCGGACGATAGCCATTACCCTTGGCAGCCAGGGCATCTATTTGCATCATGATGGACAGGATGAGCATTGTATGCCAGACCGGTCAATTGACGTAGTGGACGTATGCGGTGCCGGGGATGCGGTGATTTGTTCGCTGGCCCTGGGTATAATGAGTGGACTACCTTTGCAGGAGATCGGCGCATTGGCCAATGTTACAGGGGCTTATGTTTGTTCCCATTCCGGTGTGGTAGCGGTCGATGTGAATGTCCTGAATCAGTGGGTATAGTCAACTTTTGTCCGGTGGGCTACATAAATCCCCGGTGATAGTTGGTAAATGTCAATTTTTTATATTTTTACCGTGGATTCCCCCTTAAATAAACGCGTGAATTCAACTCCCTCTGACCCAGATAAAATGCTATTTAATAAAACTAAATTCAGAAAATGATGAAAGTAACTTTACGAATTTCAAGTCTTCTTTTCGGGCTTGTCTTATGGAGTGTCACTGCATGGGCGCAGCCAGCCAACGATGATTGCGCAAGTGCATTTGAAGTGACGTTTTCAAATGATGAGGCCAGTGCCGTCAAAGTAGCAGGTGATTCCCGTGGGGCAACCGCCTCCACTACACCCACCAGTGTCTGCTCCGGTTCCTGGTATACCGATGATACCTGGTACAAGTTCCGCACTCCGGTCAATCTGCCAGCCAATGGCATCGTCATCCGGGTATATTTCAACAATGCTATCAACCCGACAGATGTTCCTGCTATCGGTATGGCGATCTACGAAAGTTGTGATGCCGCAGAAACACCACTGCGTTGCTTTTCTTCCGATGTTCCGGAAGATAATAGCATCGAACTACCTGGTGCCTGTATCCAGGCTGATCATGAGTATGTAGTACGTGTCTGGTCTACCGGTGCTGATGCTACAACCGAGGGTACCTTTAGCGTTGGAGTATTTGCCAACACTGCTGCTGATGCTTCTCTCTGGTGGGAAACCTTTGCAGGCGGTATCGAGGCCAATGGCTGGACCACTGAAGGTGAGTGCGCAGTACTTGACTCAAACGCTAACGCCGGCTGGAAATACCTTCCTGATGGCTTGCTGGACAAAGGCGCTTATATTTTCGCCGGCGCCGGCATCAATTCTCCTACCCTTTGCGATGGAGCTGTAGGTGTGGATTCTGACTATGATGACAACGGTGGTGTTCAAGGCAATTTCGGTGCAGGTCCTTGCCCTGCCCCTGCTCAGCATATCCTGATCTCTCCTGAAATCCCAACGTCTGAGTGGACTGCTGTTGGTCTGTCACTAAGCTGGAACCAGGCTCTCCGTCAGTTCCAGAGCACCTATTTTGTATCTTATCGCACAAAGGATGGCGCTGGTGCATGGAGTGACTGGGTAGATTTCCAGGTAAATACTGAGTTTGCCACCAACGGTAACTTTGATAACTCAAACGTACAGCGGATCTTCATGTCTGGTGCTGCCGGCCATGACTTCCTGCAAATCCGCTTTGTATACAATGCCAACTATTACATGTGGGGTATCGACGACGTGAAAATCGTTGAAACAGAAGCCAACAACCTCCGTGTTCAGTCTAATTTCTACGCCATTGCACCTTGGGCAACCATTCCTGAAAATCAGGTTTATCCTTTCGGTGCTCTTGCAGATGTTCGTAACGCCGGTGCTGCTGACCAAACCAATGTGGTCCTGAATCACACCGTAATGAATACTGACAGCCAAACTGAAATCTATAATTCAGACCTTGTCTATGGTACTGTCGTTGCTGACTCTACCTACGAAAACCGCCTGAATCCAGAATTGATCGTAGTTCCTGCAGCTCCTGCAAACTACAGCGGTACCTATACACTGACCCAGGATCAGGAGGACTTTGATCCTACGGACAACGTTATCACCTTCAATTACAGCGTAGGTGGCAACACCTTCGGTCTTGAAGATGGATTTACCCGTTCAGTAGCTGTTGCCAACAGCGTTTATGACGCAGGTGCTCCTCTATCTTATGCTTATGGAAACTTCTTCCGCCCTGTAGTTGATGCTACGGTTGATCGTATTATTTGGGGTGTTAATAACCCAGCTGACATGATCGACAAGACCGTTCAAATCTATCTGTTGCAGTGGACTGACACCAATGGTGACCGCATCGCAGAAAGCAGCGAGCGTCGCTTCATTGGTTTTGCGGACTACACCTTCAATGGTGCTGAAGGCGACAATGCCATCATTGAAAGCACCCTCGAAAACTTTGACAACCCAGGTGACCCGATCATTATGAAGGGTGGCTTTGGTTACATCGCCATCGTTGAATACCAGGCTTCTGTTTCTACAGATCCTCAATTCTTCATGCTGGCCAGCGAAGCCCGTGACTATGGAGCACAAGTGTTGGCTATGGATACTGCTGTAGCTAACAATCTCGCAGGTGCTGCTCATGTATACTCTTCTGTACTGGGCTTCTCCCCTGACGGTAATATCGCCAACATCGACTACGAAGTGACTGAACTGGATGTCAATGACAGCCGTGTATTCTTTGGCCATGATATCGTGCCCTTGGTTCGTGTTGTAGTCAATGCGACCAACACAGTTGATCAACTGCCTTTGGATAATTCTATCACTGCATATCCAAACCCAGCTACTGACCTTGTTCAGGTTAAACTGGAGTTCTCTAAACCATACAGTGATGTTCGTATCCGCATCATGGATAACCTCGGCCGTGTAGTATACTACAAAGCCCTGGAAGGAACGATTTCTGAGCAAGTGGAGACCGTCAGTGTACGTGACCTCGCCGCTGGTAGCTACCTGCTTCAGGTAGAAACCATCGATGGTCAGCGTTCTGTACCTGTGATGGTGGCTAAGTAATTAAAAATTAAAATGTAATTGCTGGCAACCAGCTTAATAAATTATAAAAAAGACCGGGGAGTTTTCCCCGGTCTTTTTTATTTCCAGCGTAGTGACTGACAGCCGGTTTACACTTCTACACATTAGTGAAATAATATATTGGAGATACACTACTTTAGGGAAGAGAAGAAAGAGCGCAGCGTGTCTACCTCCGTGCAATCAAAAGTCGGGATTATGAATCGTCATAACCAGAGATTTTACCTCTACCTGTTATCCATACTTGTAGCGGCCCCTGTACTTTGCTTTTCCCAACCTATAAATGATGATTGTTTGGGTGCTGTGGAAATCCTGGTTGGTGACTCAGAAGTTAATGCTATACTCACCGCAGGTGACTCCAGAGGTGCTACTGCATCTGATACCCCGATCAGTGTGTGTTCCGGCTCATGGTATACAGATGATACCTGGTATAGGTTCCGTACCCCGGCAGATCTGCCAGCCTCAGGCATCGTCATTCGAGCATATTTCAACAATACTATCAACCCGACAGATGTTCCGGCGATCGGTATGGCTATCTACGAAAGCTGCGATGTTGCTGAAACACCACTTCGCTGCTTCTCCTCAGATGTGCCTGAGGATAATAGTATCGAGTTGCCTGGTGCATGTATCCAATCGGATCATGAATATTTAGTACGGATCTGGTCTACAGGATCTGATGCCACTACTGAGGGCACTTTCAGTGTAGGCGTATTTGGTAATACAACTGCTGATGCATTCCTTTGGTGGGAAACATTTAAAGGTGGTATTGAAGCGAATGGCTGGAGCACAGAAGGTGAATGTGCAGTACTGGATTCCAATGCTAACGCTGGCTGGAAATACCTTCCTGATGGCTTGCTGGATAAAGGTGCTTACATTTTCGCCGGTGCCGGCATCAACTCTCTTACTCTCTGTGATGGAGCTGTAGGTGTAGACTCTGACTATGATGACAATGGAGGTATTGAAGGTAACTTCGGAGGAGGTCCTTGCCCTGCTCCCGGACATCATGTTTTAATTTCTCCAAAAATCCATTCGGGCAACTGGAACGTAGAAGAATTAGCCATTACATGGACTCAGGCCATTCGCCAATTTCAAAGCAAACATTATTTTGCTTATCGAATAAAGAGGAGTGAAGGTGAATGGGATCAATGGATACAACAAGAGATTAACACGGAATATGAAGCAAATGGAGACTTCCTGGCCATGGAACAACAGAGATTCCAACTGCCAGGTGCTGTTGGATCTGATTCACTTCAATTTCGCTTCACCTATGATGACAACTACTACTTATGGGCCATCGATGATGTGAAAATTGTACCACATGATTGCACTAACTCTAAGTTGTCTTCCTTATATGCCATCCCTCCATTCGCGTCCATCCCTTGGGGCCAGACCTATCCATTTGCTGCAATGGCTGATTTATTCAATGCCGGGAATTGTCCAACAACCAGGACCACCCTGCATTGTATTGTCATCGAACAAAACAGCATGGATACGATTTATTATGACTCCATCCCTTTTGGCATCCCAGGACAAGACTCATTTATCACGCGCCAATTATTTCCTAAACTCATTGATCTTGGATGGCATACCGGTGATATTGAATTAATCTACACTTTAAGTCAGGATTCCACGGACACCAACCCATTTGACAATTCTATTAAATACCAATTTTCAACCGGTGGAGACATTTTTGCTTTGGAGGATGGATTCACTCGATCCGTTTCCGTGGCCAATAGTGCATACCATCCAGGGGCACCTCTGTCCTATGCCTATGGGAACTATTTCAGGCCGAAAACTAAAAAATGTGCAAATAGAATAATTTGGGGAGTGAACAACACCGGAGATATGGCAGGTAAAAATGTTTTAGTCTCACTGCTTGAATGGTCGGATCTCAACCACAACCAGATAGCCGAACCCAATGAAAGGAAACGTATTGGTTTTAATGATTATACATTTACAGGAGTTGAAGGTACCAATGCGATCATTGAAACCACTTTGGAGAATTTTGAAAGCCCGGGAAGTTCGGTAATAATGGAAGCAGGGCACGGTTACATGGCCATGATTGAGTACCAGGCTACTTCACAGGACGATCCTCAACTTTTCTTACTGGCAAGCGAAGAACGTGACTTCACTGGACAACAAATAGCAAGTGATTCAGCTTTTGCTCATGGCCTTGTTGAAATGCCTTCCTATTTTTCTGTCCTAGGCTTCTCCCCTGACGGCAATATTTCCAATATTGATTATGAAGTAAAAGAACTTGATTTGTCGGATAACCGCATCTTCTTTGGTAACGAAATTGTTCCTCTGGTTCGAATTGTATCCTATGAAAAAGGATGTATTGTCGGAAATGAACTACTTCCTGACTCAGAAAATGTATCCGTTTTCCCAAACCCTGCATCCGAATCCATCTACGTCAGAATGGATTTTACGGCGACATATCCAAGTGTTCAAATCAGCCTTATAAATAGTCTGGGACAGCGTATCCTGTCCAGGATAGTGAATTCCACCATTTCAGACCGCACAGAGAAAATTGATGTAAGCGAATTGGCTGCAGGCTTATACCAGATGCAGGTGGAAACTCCTGAAGGCCAGCGCACCCTACCTTTGATGCTGATCAAATAATCCATCAGGATCCCAAACTAGGAATGGGCTCATGTTTTGGCCCCACTTTATCCATTCATTATTCTACCTCTTACAATAAGAATTCAGGAATCCCTACCTTTCCTTAATCATCTCTTTTCAATCTTCAATCCTCATTTTTCAATCTAATACAATGATCCGTTTCGATTCCCTTGCTGCCCGCGAATGGCCCGACCCCCGTACGACTCGTCCGCATGTATTGCCCATCTATGCGACTTCTTCCTACGACTTTGAAGATATCGACGAGGGCATCCGAATTTTCGCAGCCCAGCAACAGGGGCACACCTATAGTCGATATGGCAACCCCACAGTTGAGGCCACCGCGGCCAAAATCGCAGCCATGGAATCTTATGGTAGCGATATCCAGGCCACTGCTGTGATGACCAATTCAGGAATGTCTGCTATACACGTCTTAGTGGCCGGTCTATTGAAATCGGGGGATAAACTTCTGACCCAACCTAATGTGTATGGTGGCACCACAGAACTCATGCAACAAATCGTAAAGGGTTGGGGCATTGACATCGTATATGGGGATCTGAGTAATGCTGAATCTGTGGACATTACCCTACGCAATGACCCTATGATCAAATTGGTCTACCTCGAAACACCAGCCAATCCCACCTTGGCCTGCATCGACATCGAAGCACTGGCCACGATCGTAAAATCACATCTACGATGGACGGCCATCGACAACACATTTGCTACACCCTATCTGCAACAGCCGCTACGACTAGGTGTTGATTTTGTCATTCATTCCACTACCAAGTTTCTCAATGGTCACGGCAACAGCATCGCCGGAGTTGTCATCGGAAAAGATGCTGATCTTTTCAAAAAGACGATATGGAACACCATGAAACTTACAGGAGCTAATTGCAGTCCATTTGAAGCCTGGCTCGTGTATCAAGGCATGAAAACGCTTTCGCTACGGATGGAAAAGCACAGTGCCAATGCCATGACGATATCACGCGTTTTGTCCGAACATCCACAAGTCAGTCGCGTCAATTATCCAGGTCTGGAAACGCATCCGGATCACGCTATTGCAAAAAAGCAAATGCGGGCTTTTGGGGGAATGATGAGTTTTGAATTGAAAGGAGGTCTCGACACCGCTATCAAGGCCATGAATAAACTCAGGTTTTGTTCTCTCGCGCCAACCCTTGGAGATGTTGATACGCTTGTCTTGCATCCAGCATCCTCTTCACATCTTAAAGTGGATCCGGAACTCCGGAGGAAAGCCGGTATCTCCGATGGACTGATCCGTCTGTCGATTGGGATTGAAGATCCGGATGATATTCTAAATGACCTACTGCAGGCTATTGATAACGGATAAGAGTATTCCTAATTACGTGCTCCTTGCTTGTTCTGCCCCTTTCCCCTAAAGGGCGAATCAATGCTCCATTAGGTTTTTAGCAGTACATTTTGATGAGTATAAAGTCTTACACACAGGCACATGAAGTCACCCACGCTTACCTAATTCTATGACCGCAAGATCCTTGATCTGATCCCCATCAATATTGAGGCGGATCATGGTTCTCACTTGATGGAAACCTTCACGACCACATGCCCCGGGATTGATATGGAGCAACTGTAAATCCTTGTCGTAAATCACTTTGAGGATATGCGAATGGCCACAGACAAATACATCAGGTTTTTCTGCCAGCAGCATGGCTTTAATCCCTTTGGCGTAATGTCCCGGATATCCACCAATGTGCAACATCAGGATTTTCTTAGACCCTGCCTGCCAGATTAAATGATGTGCTGATTGAAGTCGTATCTCATGGCCGTCAATATTGCCATATACAACTTTCAATTCCTTGTGTAATTGTTGCAGACTATCGAGAACCACCTGGTTGCCAACATCGCCGGCATGCCATATCTCATCACATTCCTGGAGTACTGGCAACAACGCCGGATCGAGCCAACCATGGGTATCGGACAAAATGCCCACCCTGATCATCCGGCGAGGATATCAATGCAGACTTTGCCGAATTGCTCCCCGCTGGCGATAATCTCCATGGCTTTATTGGTATCCTTCAGAGAAAATACATGGCTGATGATCGGACGTATCCTGTGGGTATTGACAAAGGCGATCATGTCTCTGAAATCATCCGGTGACCCCATGCTGCTTCCAAGGATATCCAGTTGTTTCCAAAATATGCGTTGAGGGCTCAGTGCTTCAATATTTCCTCGTGTGCCTCCATAGATCACGACCCGGCCTCTCGGCCCCATCATTGGAATGATCCTGGTAAACTCCGGACCTCCTGCCCCGTCAATGACAAGGTCAAACTTGTCGTTAAGTTTCTCCGCCAATTCCTTATCCCAGTGAGGTCGTGAATAATTGGCTCCACCGGTAGCTCCGTGAAGGATGGCTTGATCAATTTTCTGATCCGAAGAACTGGTTACCCAGACCTCCATTTGCATGGCTACCCCAAAGAGAAGTGCCATGGTAGCAACACCTCCTCCAATCCCGGTGATCAGCATTTTCTCCTTGGCCTTTGCGCGCCCCCTGTTCATCATCGCCCTGTATGCTGTCACACCGCACACCGGCAAGGCTGCAGCTTCCAGCATCGACAAATGGACAGGCTTGTCATACAGATTATGCACCGGCACCTTGACCTGGTCTGAAAGTGTCCCATGATCCGGCATACCCAATATCCTGAAGTCCGGAGAGAAGTATTCCGGATCGCTGCCCCAATCGAGACTGGGATCAATGATCACTTCACGTCCATTATATACCCCTGCTCCATCACTGCCCAGTACTAAAGGGAAGGTCAGGCCAGGGTACTTCCCTTTAGTGATCCAATAGTCCCGTTTGTTCAACGCAGCGGCATGGAGATCAACATACACATCGTCTCCGGAAGTCAAGGTAGGGCTCAACGCCGTCAATTCGAGAGGCATATCCAGCCCCATAAGGATCATCGAACGCATAGATAGAAGTCCGCCAGGTGATTTGATAAGCAACGGACATAAAGATATCTGTATCTTGACTTTGTGGCACATCCATGACCACTTTTCAGTAGATTTGTATCCTGTAAAATCCAAAAACATGCTTAGACGTTTACTCGCCACATGCCTGACCCTGAACTCTTTGTATCTCGTCATGCTGGCTCAGCCATGTGAGATCACAGCGGTCAATGCAACAGCTCTCGCTTGTCAGGGAAACAACTTCCTGGTCTCTGTCAACCTCAACGTCTCGAACCCTGCCAGTCCCGGATTTACCCTGGCCGGCAATGGAGTGATTTACGGGACCTATCTCTACTCCGATCTTCCGGTGACCGTTGGTCCATTACTCGGTGATGATGAGTCGGTGTATGAATTTATCGCCTGGGATGTAGAAGATGCGACTTGCCAGAATTTTACTACCCTACCTGCTTCAAACTGTGGACCGATCTGCTCCATCAGCAATTTCAACCTTGAGTTTGTGGCTTGTGTCAGCAACCAGAGTGCCATTGTCGTATTTGACTTTGATGTCACTAATCCTACCGGCAATACGTTTGACCTGTACAATGACAGCGGTGAAAACCTTGGGACCTGGCTTTATTCCAGCCTCCCGGTAACCCTGCCATTCTTTGAGGTCAACGGTGCAGCCCCAATTACAGTGACGGTTTGCGATCATGATAACAATGCCTGTTGTGAAACCTTTACAGTTCCCGCGATTGACTGCAATCCCAACAACTGCGAAATATTTAGTGTGGTTCTCGACCCTGAATGCACCGGGAATAATTTCCTTCTGCACCTGGACTTTGGATATGACAATCCTGCGTCTGATAGTTTTACCCTGACCGGCAATAATCTCAACTTTGGCACCTTTGGTTATAATGAATTGCCCATCACCGTAGGCCCACTCAATGGTAACTCCAATATATCCTGGGCATTTACCATCGCAGATTCGGAGAATCCAGCTTGTAGTGCTAACGAAGTCTTAGGGGTCTATCACTGTCCTCCTCCTTGTAATATCCTGGGTATGGATGCTCTTGCGCTTGAATGCAATGGTAATGAAGCTTATGCTTTAATGATTGGCCTCGACATCGAAGGTGAAGGAGACAATGGGTTTGCGGTCTTTTCAGAAAATGCCTATTACGGTAGTTATAATTACAATCAATTGCCTCTGACCCTACCCGCATATGAAGGATCCGGAGAATTTCTTGATATTGTTTCTGTCTGTGACAACGAGAACCTTGGCTGCTGCTCCACCACACCTTTCGAAGCTCTTTTGTGTGCCGGTTGTATCATCTATAATCTGACCGCTACACCATTGCCCTGTAATGCAGAGGATGAAATTTTCGTGCAGATTGATTTTGATCATCAAAATAATTCAACTGAGGGCTTTGAAATTACGGGCAACGGAGATAACTATGGTCAGTTTGCCTATGAGGATCTGCCTGTGCTCGTAGGTCCATTTGTGGGTGACGGAAGCCAGTATTTTGAATTTGTGGTGACCGACCTGGTCAATCCATTATGTTTTGATGCTGTTGAACTTGGCTTTGTCGATTGTGATACCATTTGTGAATTGTCAAACCTGGTGGTAGAGACCGGTGAATGTACCGGAAACAATGTCTATGTTTTGCATGTAGATTTTGATTACCAGGGGGTCAGTGGTGTTGGTTTTGATCTCTATGCCAATGGGGATTTGTATGGCACCTTCAGTTATGATGATCTTCCGCTTACGCTTGAGGATTTCCCCTCCAACGGTTCTGGTACCGACACCATCACTGTGTGTGAAACTGGAAATTCGATCTGTTGTGCTTCGCTGGCCTTTGATGCACCCGACTGCGCCTGTAGCATATACGATGCATCCGCCCAAAACCTTGACTGCACCAGCGACTCCACCTTTGCGGTATCTGTTGAGTTTTTCTACGAAAACCTTCCATCCAATTCAGTCGATGTCTTCCTTGATGGGGCCCTGATTGGATTCTACAATGTAGCCGACATACCCCTGATCATTAACGTGCCAGGGGGTGATGGAACGGCCGTGATAACGATCTGTGCAAATGATCTGAACAATTGTTGCGCAAGTGTTGTAATCGAATTGATGAGCTGTGAGCCTCCACCCTGTAACATCCATGACCTGGTGGCTGAGATCGGAGATTGCAATTCAGACTCCACTTTCCTATTGGATTTTGTATTCGAGCATAGCAATCTTCCATCAGACTCTATCATCGTCACCGCCAACAATCAATATATAGGCCAATACCTGATTCAACCAACCTTCAACCGCATTGAACATTTCCCTGTCCTCGATGCTGACACTACGACGATTACCGTTTGTGCGGTAGGTGCACCTGATTGTTGCGATTCATACAGCTTTGCCACTCCGGATTGTTCTTTATTCGGGCAGTGCAATATTTGGGATCTCGTGACCGAACTCGGGGATTGCACATCCGATACGACCTACAACCTACATGTAGACTTCAATTATCAGAACCTCGCTGTTGATTCAGTGATTATAACTGCTAATGGAAATTATCTGGGACAGTTTCATGTACAGCCTGATGCCTTTGTGATCCCGAACGTACCGGTATATGGAACCGATTTTACTACACTTACTGTTTGTGCGGTAGGGGCTCCGGACTGCTGTGCGAGCCATGAATATTTGACCCCAAATTGTTTGGGAGGCGGCACCTGTCAGCTCTTTGATCTTGTTGCTGATCCGGGAGATTGCACAACAGATTCTACCTACAATCTGTTTGTCGATTATTCAACCCTTAATCTGCCTTCAGATTCGGTTTCAATTACGGCCAACGGTCAGCTTATAGGTCATTTCCTCAACCAACCGGATGGGTTTACGATTCCTGACTTCCCGGTCTTCGATACCAATGGAACCGAGATCGTTGTTTGCGCCGTAGAGGCTCCGGATTGTTGTGATTCATTTGAATTCCTGACGCCTGATTGCAGCGAAGCTTTTGCATGTCATATTAATGATCTTGTAGCTGATCCAGGAGGGTGTAATGGAGACTCAACGTATAGCTTGTTTATCCATTACAATGCCGTAAACCTTAACTCAGATTCAATTGTGGTATCTACCGATCAGGGATACAATGCGCATTTTGCTCACCAGCCTGATGGTTTCACCATTCCTGATTTTCCTGCCTACTCTACCAGCCATACTACCATTCATGTTTGTGCACTGGGCAGCCCGGATTGTTGTGCCGATGTTACATTCCTGACTCCGGATTGCGGACAGGGCTTTGTATGTGAAATATATGGTCTGTTTGCGGAAACCGGGGATTGCACCTCCGATTCTACCTATGTAGTGGATGTAGTCTTCGAAGGATATAATCTGGGCACAGATTCTGTGGTCATCTACGCCAATGATCAATTAGTGGGAACGTATCAGGTTCAACCCAACTTTATTCACCTAGAAAACTTCCCGCACTTACCAGGAGAACAAACTACTGTAACGGTGTGTGCCGCAGGTAATGGGGAATGCTGCTCTTCATACACCTTTGAGACACCATCATGTGATCAATCGTGTTCGATCTATGATGTATCGGTCGATGTCTTTAATTGTAATTCAGACAGCACATTTGCTGTCGTCGTCAACTTTGCTTACCAAAATGTTCCAGGTGGAGGGTTTGACATCTACAGCGGTGATCAGTATCTGGGCTTCTACGGATTTGACCAAATACCTGCTGAGATTGGTCATTTCCCTGCCAATGAAACCGGACAGTACAACATTACCATTTGTGGAAGCGATGGCACGACATGCTGCACCAGCTTTGCATTTCAGGGCCCGATTTGTGCTGAACCAGGTTGCAGTATTTCAGAACTCACCTATACTTTGACCGAATGTGATTCTGCCGGCAATTTTTTCTTCATCCTGGATTTTGATTTTGCGAATCCCGGAGATCAGGGCTTTAATGTGGTTGGCAATGGAAACGAGTATGGCAACTTCAGTTACGACAACGTGCCTGTCCAAATCGGTCCGTTCCCATCAGATGACACACCTTATGAATTCCTGGTCTATGATGCCGCACATCCTGGCTGTTTTGATGTCGTTGAACCAGGCAAAGTACAATGTCTTGTATCTACGACTCCGGTTGATTTTGATGAGTTTTTCTCACTATTCAACAACGGATCTATACCCGGGATTTATGCCAAGAAGGACATCCTTCTTTCGGTCTACAATGCCAATGGTAAAAATGTCCTCTACCATTATCCACTCTCTGCAGAGGATCGTTATCAGTTGAGTACACAACCCGCGGGATTGTATATTGCTACAATCACACACGGACCAAACATTTGGCCGGTCAAACTGGTAAAAGGCGGAAACTAAGTTTTCAGAATACACAAAAGGAAAAAGGCTGATCCGCATGGATCAGCCTTTTTCTTTTTACTCACTTAGTCGAAAACATCATAATGGAATATTACCATGCTTGCGCGTCGGGCTGGCTTTGCGCTTATTGGCAAGCACAGCAAAAGCTTTGATCATTTTACGCCGGGATTCCTCAGGAAGGATTACCTCATCGATAAAGCCTCTTTCCGCGGCCAGGTAGGGATTGGCGAACAACTCCCCATATTCTTTTTCCTTTTCTAAAAGTGTAGCCTGAGGATCCTTCGAACTTTGAATTTCCTTTTTAAAGATTATTTCAGAAGCGCCTTTTGCCCCCATCACCGCAATCTCTGCGGTAGGCCAAGCGAAATTCATATCCGCTCCGATATGCTTGGAGTTCATCACATCATAAGCCCCTCCATACGCTTTACGAGTGATCAATGTGATTCTTGGAACTGTGGCCTCACTGAACGCATACAGCAGTTTGGCACCGTGGTGTATGATGCCATGCCATTCCTGGTCTGTTCCTGGCAGGAAGCCGGGCACATCCACAAGCACTAACAATGGAATATTGAAGCAATCACAAAAACGTACAAATCTGGCGGCCTTTCTGGAGGCCTCTGAGTCCAGCACCCCTGCCAGATGCCTGGGTTGATTGGCCACGACCCCAATGCTCATGCCGGCCATACGACCGAAACCGACGATGATATTGGCGGCGAAATGCTCATGGATTTCCATAAAACTATCCTCATCCGTCAACTGCACGATGACATCGCGCATATCGTATGGAGTAGCCGCACTCTCAGGCATGAGATCCGCAAGGACAGGTCGCATTTCGTCAGACAATGTAAAATCCAAATTGGCAGGCCTGGATCGGTTGTCTTGCGGAATATAACTAAGCAATCTGCGAATCTGGCGAATGCAGTCCACATCGTTGTCCGCCGTGAGATGGGTAACTCCGGATTTAGTAGCATGTGTCATGGCGCCCCCAAGTTCTTCGCTGGTCACTTCTTCATTGGTAACCGTTTTGACTACGTTAGGGCCAGTCACAAACATATATGAACTGCCTTCAACCATAATGGTAAAATCCGTCATGGCCGGACTATACACCGCGCCTCCAGCACATGGACCCATGATCGCACTGATCTGAGGGATCACTCCGGAAGCCTTGACATTTCGATAAAATATATCCGCATATCCCCCCAGGGATCTGACCCCTTCCTGAATTCTCGCTCCCCCGCTATCGTTGAGCCCTACTATAGGGACTCCGTTTTCTATAGCGAGATCCATGATTTTACAGATCTTCTCTGCATGGGTTTCTGAAAGGGCTCCCCCGAAGACCGTAAAATCCTGGGCATAGGCATAGACCAGTCGTCCGTCAATCGTGCCATATCCGGTTACCACCCCATCACCATAAAACTGCTGTTGATCCATTCCAAAATCCGTCGTACGGTGCAAGACCATCATGCCAATCTCCTCAAAGCTGTTTTCATCAAAGAGGAGCATAATCCGTTCTCTGGCGGTCAGTTTCCCCTTGCTATGCTGCTGTTCAATACGGTCTTGTCCGCCCCCCAGCTGGGCAAGGTCGCGGCGCCGATACAATTCATTGTTTTTTGTATTCATTCTGTTGGTAACTTAGCCCCAAAATAAATAATATACCCGCAAAATGACGAATAGTCTTCCTACCGCGCTCCCCATCTCCAGGCTGGTCTCTGAAATGCAGGAATCCGCTACCCTCAAAATGGCCAAGATGGCGCGTGAACTCAAAGCCCAGGGAAAAGATGTCATTGATCTGAGTCTAGGCGAACCAGACTTTGACACCCCGGTTCATATCAAGGAAGCGGCCAAAAAGGCACTCGATGACGGCTATACCAAATACACCCCGGTCAATGGACTGCCTGAATTACGCCAGGCCATTGCAGCGAAACTTTCCAGGGACAATGACCTCCAATATACTATCAACCAGATTGTAGTGTCCAATGGCGCCAAACAAAGTGTATACAATCTCTGTATGGCGTTGCTGGATCCCGGAGATGAAGTGATTTTGCCAGCCCCATATTGGGTATCGTACTATGAAATCATCAAGATGGCCGGAGCAGTACCTGTAGTGGCATACTCGTCCATCGAACAGGATTTTAAATGCAAACCAGAGCAAATCGAGGCGCTGATCACTGACCGCACCAAATTCATTCTTTATTCTTCTCCCTGTAATCCGAGCGGCTCCGTGTTTTCGTATGACGAACTCAAAGCGATGGCGGCTATGCTCCAGCAATACGAGCATGTGTTGGTCATTTCTGATGAAATCTACGAGCATATCAACTTCTCTTCCCGGCATCACAGCATTGCCTCGATGGAAGGCATGAAAGATCGCACGGTCATCATCAACGGGATGTCAAAAGGATATGCCATGACCGGATGGAGATTAGGCTATATAGCCGGGCCGGATTGGGTCGCCGATGCGTGCACCAAAATTCAAGGCCAGGTCACCAGCGGCGCAAGCTCTTTTGGACAGAAAGCAGCTGCCGTAGCGCTGGAGTCCGATCATAAACCAACAGAGGAGATGGTCAAAGCCTTTCATCACAGGCGGGATCTTGTCATTTCCTTGCTTGAACAGATTCCGTTAGTACTGGTCAATCGACCACAAGGGGCATTCTATATTTTCCCTGACGTATCCGCCTACTTCGGCCGGACCTCCACCAATGGGTATCAGGTCAAGGATGCGGATGATATGGCATTGTACTTACTTTCTGAAGCCGGGGTAAGTACCGTATCCGGTGTCGCTTTTGGCAATGATAAATGTATTCGATTATCATATGCTACGTCTGACAGTAAACTTACTGATGCCGCCAAACGTATTGCTGTAGCTTTGGCAAACCTACAATAAGGATCAACGTACCAGGATAAAATCCTGGCCTTCGTATTTTAAAATCCGGATTCGCTTATTTTCAAAATACAACGGAGTGGCAGGATGACCTGCGTTGTCGTTGGAGGTTGGCTTGTACACAGGTCGAATATCAAAGCCTGAAGCTAATCCAAAGGAGTTGGGATCTGGATGGCTGACAAGTCCCTCATGCCCTTCTCTGGCCAAAGCCGGAGCCAGCCATTTCATCAAATCGTACCCCAGGAAAGCATTAAGATCCGGTACCATATGGAAGGTCTGGAAAAACCGATTCCTGAATGCCTGGTACGCTGGCTGGGAGATATCGGTAAAAGCGGATATACTGAGATGGAGCGAAAGACTCTCCATGTAATTTGATGTCAGGTTCGTAAAACCGATCCATTGCGGCATTCCAAAAACTATAGCCTCCCGGGTATCTTTGTCGGCATGCAGTTTGCGCATGAAAGCATTGATAAAGGTTTCATCGGTCTTGGCAAAATAGGGTAAGATGAAGATCGTTCCTGCATCATCGGACAACTTACTATGCAGATCGGTATTGGACAGATCGGGAGAAGCATCCTTGATGAGCAGTTCTTCCGCCTGGATGATTTGATCTTTGGTAAAGAACTGCATCCTGTTTCGTTCTGCAGGAATATCGCGACTCACGATATAAATTTTCTTACCCGGCATTTCATCCCTTATATACTGGGCTATAGCGGCAGCATGGCTGCCCAATGTCGGGGATAATTGAATCAAATTGGGGTTGGCCGTCTCTGTTGTGAAAGCGGGCACCCATGGAGACACCACCATGATATCATGGCTTAATCCAAAAGCAGCCACACTTTCAACATCCTTTTTGTCATAGGGGCCAACGATTACGTCAGCGCTCTTGACCTCGGGTAATGCTGTCAGTCGGGCTATCGCGTCGCTTTCCGATTCAGCATCATAACTACGAATGGTCACCGGCAAATGAAGGGAATCCATTTCACGCATGGCCAATTCGACGCCCGCATAATACTGAACAAATCTATTGAGCTTAGGATCCTGAGATTCGCTAAACAAAGGAGCTGTTGCCGCGCTAAACGGCATAAAGAGAGCGATGTTAAAATGAGATTTTTTCGGTGGATTGGAGGGCGCCTCATTTTTATCTGTCACCAAAGGAGGCTTATTGTCTTCGGTCCATTGCACTGTATCGACCTTGCCAGCATCACGAGGTTCAAGGATGTCAGGATGGGTGACGTCCGGAACAACAGGTTCGTCTTGCTTGACAACCGGTGGAACATCCTGTGACGGCGGTGTCTTGACCGTCTGGCGGGGGCCAGAGCAAGCCACAGCTAACATGCTCATCAGCACGCTCAATAAGACAGTGCTACTCCCACTCAATCGTAGCCGGCGGTTTGGTGCTGATATCATATACAACCCGGTTGATGCCTTTTACTTTGTTGATAATCTCACTCGAAATCTCTGCCAGAATCTCATGCGGTATGCGGCTCCACTCTGCGGTCATTCCGTCTACAGAATTGACTGCGCGGAGCGCTATGGCGTTTTCATAACTCCGTTCATCCCCCATCACCCCAACGGAAAGGATGGGCAGGAAAATTGCACCCGATTGCCAGATTTTATCATACCACCCATGCTTGCGCAGAATCTCAGTGTAGATAGCGTCTGCCTCCTGCAAAGTAGCTACGCGTTCAGGTGTGATGTCCGTGATGATCCGAATCGCCAAGCCTGGACCTGGAAACGGATGTCTACCCAAAATCTCAGCAGGAATACCCAGGGCTTGTCCCACGCGACGCACTTCATCCTTAAACAGCATCCGCAGCGGTTCAACGATCTTGAGTTTGAGATGCTCAGGTAATCCACCTACATTATGATGTGACTTGATGGTTGCACTCGGACCATGCACGGATATCGACTCTATCACATCCGGATAGATGGTGCCTTGCCCCAGCCACTTAACGTTTGGATAAGAAGCAGCTTCCTTTTCGAAAACCTCAATAAACAGACGGCCAATAATCTTTCTCTTCTGTTCAGGTTCCGTCACGCCTTCCAGCCCCGCATAGAAAATCTGGCGGGCATCGATGCCGTGCACCTTCAAGCCCATCTCCTTGTACTTTTCCATGACGAGTTGGAACTCATTTTTACGCAACAGACCATTGTCCACGAAAAAACAATGGAGTTTGTCACCGATGGCTTTGTGGAGCAACAATGCGCCTACGGTACTATCTACTCCGCCGGAAAGTGCCATTAACACTTCCTCTCCCTGAGTTTGTTTACGAATGGCAGCCACCGTCTCCTCAATAAAAAGATCAGGCGTCCACTTGTCTTTAAGCCCGGCAATACCGCGTAGAAAATTGGACAGCAATAAATGTCCATCCAGGGAGTGAGTCACTTCTGGATGGTACTGCACGCAGCAGACCATATTTGGAAAATGACCAGGCTTACTGGCATAAGCTGCAATGGGAATACTGTCTGTTTCAGCAAGCACCTCAAATCCCTCCGGCAGATCCAGAATAGTATCACCATGCGACATCCACACTTGAGAACCCTGTGGAATACCGGAGAAAAAAGGATGCTCAGGATGCAAAACATGAATCCGGGCCTTACCGTATTCCCTCTTATCTGAGCGGGCTACATGACCCCCAAACGTGTCGGCCACATACTGAGCTCCGTAGCAGATTCCGAGGATCGGGACCTTACCAACCCATGCAGACAGATCAGGTCTTAATGCGTTGGCATCCCTAACGGAAAACGGACTGCCAGATAAAATCAGTGCTTTGACCTCCGAAGGGATGACGGCCGGTAATGCATGGTATGGAATGATCTCACTGTAAATTTCGAGTTCGCGAACGCGACGCGCAATGAGTTGGGTGTATTGTGCCCCGAAATCCAGGATTAATACTTTTTCCTTCATCAGGATTCTAGCTATTCGTTATCAATTCGGGATTCAGGCTGGTCCGTCCTATTATTCTTCCAGCAGGCCCCGTCCTTCTTTCTTGATTTTTCCCTCTTCCAATAAGGTCTTCATCAGTTTATCCAGGATACCGTTGACAAAGTCCTTGCTCTTGGGTGTACTGTATTCCTTAGAGATATCCACATATTCATCCAGCGTCACCTTAGTAGGAATCGTTGGGAAATACAAAAACTCCACCAGCGCCATCTTGATGATAATCACATCTAATACGGCCAGACGCTCCATATCCCAGTTCTTGAGGGTAGGTTCGATCAACTTTTCCAATTCATCTGCTTGCTCCATTGTCACCTCAATGAGTCGACGACCAAAGTCTGTGACGGTATCTTTATCAGGCAGATATTCATCAAAAAAGCGCTCATTGGGATCGGGCAGCTGCTTGATAATTTTCTTCAAAGCACCAACGACCAGGGATTTATCCTCTTGCCAGAAGGAATACTGGTCATCCACAATCTCTTCGTAGATATCGTTTTTGCGTAAGTCACGATAGATGTCGAGGAGGTACTCGCGATGCCCTGCCGTGTCCACTTCGCCCATCACGTAATTGCGGTATTCCGGAGACTTGGAAAACGTATTGTACATCTTGAGGAGTAGATCCTGGTCAAGGCGCGCGCTAAATGATCGCTTGTCACAATAGGTCCTCAGTGCTTTGTTCTGGACCAGGCTCTGGACCAGTTCATTTTCATAGAGCTTGGCATTCCAGATCAGGTCGTCGGGGCCAGGCCTCAATTTACCCTGTCGGGTATCTTTGTCCACTACGGACTGATGGATGATTTGAATAAAAAGGTAGAGATTGAACAGGAGGCTCTCATAGGCCAGATCTACTGACCGGTCATAGCGGTTGAGGATTTCCTTGGGGCCTGCTTCTGGGTCACGATCCAGGGAATACAGCAATTGCATCACTTTGATCCTTATACTTCTCCTGCTTACCATATCGGATGTGCCTCAGATTGATTCAACGAACATTCGGGCAAAAATAAGACATATTTGACGTTACCCGACCACCACGAATGATAAATTTTTAAATGTGAAGCATTAATTGTCCTCCTACCCGGCTAATCCAGCGTCAGCGTCGCCGGCAAATGCCGGATATGCCACATATCAATCACTTTTCCACCCTTGATATGCACCACACCAGGATTGGAACGAATGATCGTCTTGAGCAGGATATCATCCGCCTCATACCAATCGTATTTACTACCAATGGCTTTCTTGAAAGATTCCAGTTTTTCACCACCAGCACCACCTGCCGCAGCATAGACTTTGGCCCCCTTCTTCATCACATCATCCATCAGGACATTGACTTTTTGGGTATATGACGCTACATAATCGGGATCCCAGGCATACGCTTCACGGGTCTCCTTCCGGGTGCCCACTGTATCAATGCTCCTGACCAGTGTGGTACTATCCGGATTTACCTGCACCGTATCTGTCCTCCAGATCGTATCCGGCACCATGATTTGCTCAGGGGTAGAAACTCCGTCAAGTTTATAGGCAACAATCAAAAAGACATGGCCGGTATCCGTCAGGATATCCTCAGCCACATCAAATCCATCCGGACTAATGATCGAAAACTCACTGACCTTGGTATGCTCAATCGCTGGCTCCGTTTTAATCTGATCCACTACTGTCCATTCCTCCTTGGGGTAGCTGGCCAGGTTGCCCATATATTCATCGTAGGTCAGCACCTTGATCTCCTTAGTCTTGTTGTTTTGTAGCTTCCAGCCAGTGATCTTGACCGCGGCAGCCGCCTCTTCTTCCTGGGTCTTCTTTTGATACAAATCCGTACCCACCTTAAATGGCCGGAAATCGACTACAGGGAGGCCCCAATAGAAATTACGCAGACAGAACAGGATCAAAAATATGGTAGCGGCCCAGGCCGTAATGGAGCGCACCCTGGGTGTAAACAACTGGTGCATATCCTTATGCCTGAATACAAAGTAAACAGCCGGTATCAGCAGCACCAGATCTTTGAAAAAGGAAATACGTGGTACCAGTTTGATAAAGTCACCAAAGCAACCACAATCGGTCACCCGCATATTGGTTTCTGTATAGGGTCCCCATTTTGAAAATTCGAAGAAATTGGCACCCGACGGAACATATCCTGTGAGATAGGTAAAGCCTGTCAGCATGGTAAAGAAGACCACTAACAATAAAAAGGCCCAACTCGTAGCCTTGCCTTTATGTCCCATGAGGAGCAGGATACCCAATACGATTTCCAGCACAATCATTCCCACTGAAAAAACAATAGATATACTACTCAGGAACGGAAATATCGGAGCAAGGAAACTCATGGAGGTCTCTGCCAGAGTGTATTCAAACTCGGAGAAATACTGCTCCATCTTAAAAGCCGTACCCATGGGGTCTACCGCCTTGACCATCCCGGAGACAATAAATAAGATCCCGGTAAAATTCTGCAGGAAGGTCATCAGCCAATGTTTATGACCTTTTTTCAACCAACCGATGATTCCGGTCAGAACCGCTGCCGCAATGGCGATATAAAGGAGTAGGATTTGAATGGTCATAGGTTATTGAGTTCTTCGAGACGAATTAATGCAAATACACAATAGTTGATGATGTCCATATAGTTGGCATCAACACCTTCGGAGGCCAAAAGTTCTCCGGCATGATCTTCAATCTGCTTGATCCGGAGCAGTTTCATCAGGATCAGATCCGTATAGCTGCTGATCCTCATGTCGCGCCATATCTCTCCGTAATCATGATTTTTATTTTGAAACAATTGCCGGGTCTGATCCACAAAATGATCATACAAAGGAACGAGTTCATCCTGAGGAATATCCTGCCTTGGATCATCTGCCAATTCCTCCTGAATCAGCGCCATAAGGCAGTAATTGATCATCCCCACATATTCCCCGTCCACACTTTCCTGGACTTTACTCATGCCCTGCTCCTCAATCGTGCGGACCCGTGAGGCTTTGATAAAAATCTGATCGGTCAGGGAAGGCAACCTCAACACCCTCCATGCGGTTCCATAATCCCTGTTTTTACGCAGGAACAAGTCTTTGCATGTCTTGATCACCGCGTCATATTGCCGAAGACTTAATTCCACTTGGTTGGGTTATATTCGTGCGTTGCGTTGAGTAAATATAAATGAATATCAGCCCATTTGGCTTAATTCATCCCTTGCAAAGATTGTCAAAAAATTAATTTTGGCCTGTTAACGATACGCAAAACCATTTATGCCGGAAATCCTGTTTTGTATCCTGGTCACGACCTGCATTGGAATTGGCTTCAAACTGTTTACCCGGTTCAAAGTACATACCTTCAATGCAATCGTCATCAACTATACGGTGTGCCTGATTTTAGGTTCACTGATAGACCCGGATGCAGGACTGCCGTTCAATAATGACGTGATTCAATCAGGCTGGTTTTATTTTGATCTTGCTCTTGGGCTTTTATTCATCACCGGATTTTATCTGACCGCAACAGCCATCCAACGATCAGGCATCACCATGACCACGCTCATGCAACGAATGTCGCTTATCCTTACCGTGACGTTTACGGTGCTTTTCTTTCATGAACATTTCGGGTGGCTGGAAGCGTCCGGAATTGTTCTTGCGGTTGCTGCCATCCTGGCGATCAATCAATCACCTGGAGCGGTATCTTTTGGATTTTCCAAGCCCTTTCCAGTGATCTTACTTCTGGTGTGGTTACTGGCGGCCACCATAGAGATCTTACTCTTTTATGTAGAAAAATCAGGGGTTGTGGGCCATCAACAAATGGCCTTCACTACGCACGGCTTCGGCAGTGCGGCCATTTTCGGGTGGCTTTCGCTCGGTATACTTGCCCTTCGGGGTCAATGGAGCCTTACCGGAAGGGATGTTGTGGCTGGCATATGCCTTGGTATACCTAATTATTTCTCCATCTACCTGTTGCTCCGCATGCTCAACCAGGGGTGGAATGGATCTATCATGTATCCTATGGTCAATCTCTCTGTGCTTTTATTATCCACCTTCATTGCGGTTGTATTTTTTAAAGAAAAACTGAGCAAGGTGAATTGGATAGGCATCCTTTTGGCCTCTTTTTCCATTACTATTATTGGATTTGCACATACGTTGGCCCCTTGACCGATCAATTTCTGACATTGGATTCCGCCTCAACAGGTTATTATATGGAACGGGGGAGTAAGTTTCTGGCCTTTGCCTTTCCTGTGACCTGTGAGGATGATTGCTTGCCTTTGCTTCAGCGTATACGCAAAGAGCATCCTAAAGCAAGACATTACTGTACGGCCCTTCGATTACATCCTGATGCATCCCTGGAGCGGATGCAGGATGACGGAGAACCTTCCGGCTCTGCAGGTCGTCCTATATTGGGTCAATTGGTAAGGTTGCAACTGACCAATGTATACGTGGTGGTGGTCCGGTATTTCGGCGGCACCAAGCTAGGCATCCCGGGACTGATAGAAGCTTACAAAACCAGTACGGCCAATGCGCTGGAGGCCGCAAACATTATTCAAAAAAATGTTCTTGCCCAAGTCCAACTCACATTGTCCTATGATCTCTTTCCTTCCTTCCTTAACTTTTGCAAACAAAGGGATATCCCGGTGATGGAGGAGTCGTTTGGAGATCAGGCAGTACTTGTGCTTGGATTTCGAAAATCTGTTTCGGAGAACCTCCTGGAAGAAGCTTTGCATCATTTTACGCAGCTAGACCTGCCATCGACTGCAGATTATCTTCAACACCTCGGGATGACTTCAGCCTGGTTTTCTGAGGATATGATCCGCTAAAAAAGAATATGGCCGGATTTTATAGGTAAGACGAAATGGCATACTCCCTCCCAATGGATATCAGTCTATTTATCATCCTTATTCTTCGCACCTTTGCAGGGATATGAAACTCATCGGACTCACCGGAGGTATTGGATCGGGTAAGACCATCGTTGCGGATATCTTTCGCACACTGGGGATCCCTGTCTATGTATCTGATGAGCGGGCAAAAATCCTCATGCATACCGATGAAAACGTGAAAAACCAAATCATCACGCTGTTCGGTCCAAAAGCATATCATGAAGATGGTCAGCTCAATAACACCTGGATCGCATCACAGGTTTTCAATGACCGGGAAGTACTGCATCAACTCAATGATATTGTCCACCCTGCTGTATTTCTGGATCTTCAACAATGGGCATCACAAGCAAGCCAGGTGGCTGCTCCATACCTGATCCAGGAGAGTGCTATCCTGTTTGAAGCAGATCTCACAAAGCGGTTTGATGCTATTGTATTGGTGGTTGCTCCCGAAGCCATACGGATTCAGCGCGTGATGCAACGTGATGATGCTTCCAAAGACGCTGTGAGGGCCAGGATGAATAATCAATGGCCCGATGCGGAGAAAATCGTCCGTGCGGATTTTGTGATTTACAATGATGGCTTGCGGGCTTTGATTCCGCAAGTGACCGATATCGATCAGATGATCAGGTCATTTGGTCAAAGCCCGAAATAACCTGCTCAATGATGTCGCAACATTCGTGCAGTTGATCTTCGGAAATCACGAGTGGCGGAGCAAACCTGATGATATTACCATGCGTAGGCTTAGCCAGAAGCCCATTGGCGGCAAGGTTGACGCAGATATCCCATGCGAGATGTCCATCTTCGTCATCATCCACTACTATAGCATTGAGCAGACCTTTCCCTCTTACGAGCAGTACGATCGGATATTGATCCACGATTCGCTGCATCCGCGCCCTGAATATCTTGCCCAATTTTTCCGCATTATCATCTAACCGTTCGTCGCGAATCACATCCAGTGCGGCCATGGCTACTGCGCAGGCAAGTGGATTGCCGCCAAACGTGGAGCCATGCTCACCAGGTTTGATACATAACATGATATCATCATTGGCCAATACGGCAGACACAGGTAATACTCCACCTGACAACGCTTTGCCGAGGATGAGGATATCCGGTTTGACTTCGGGTTTGTTTTCACAAAAACCTGTACACGTACAATTACCACAGGTCGCCAATAGCTTTCCCGTCCGACCGATGCCGGTTTGTACTTCATCTGCGATGAAGAGTATGTTCTTTGCTTTACACTGCGTCTGAATAAAAGGTAGATAATCTGCGTCCGGTACTACCACACCGGCTTCACCCTGGATAGGTTCGACCAATACACCCGCTACGTTTGGATCCTCAAGAGCTTCTGCAAGTGCTTGCTTGTCGTTGTATGGCACGATCACATAGCCTGGCATATATGGGCCAAATCCTCCAGTGCTCGAAGGATCAGTAGATGCTGAAATTACCCCCATCGTACGGCCATGAAAATTGCCGGATACAAAAATGATTTTTGCGGACTGATCCGTGAGTCCTTTTTTGACATAACTCCATTTACGGCAAAGTTTGATCGCCGTCTCAACGGCTTCTACCCCGGAGTTAGCCATCAATACCTTGTCATAATCAAAATAAGAGGTGATGTATTTTTCAAAAGGACCCAGCTTATCATTATAAAATGCCCTTGACGTCAGGGTCAGTTGGCTGGCCTGATCGGTCAGGGCCCTGATGATCCTTGGATGACAATGCCCCTGGTTGACCGCACTATAGGCCGAAAGGAAGTCATAGTATTTGCGGCCTTCCACATCCCAGACATATACCCCTTCCCCTTTGGACAGGACGACGGGCAGTGGATGGTAATTATGTGCCCCGTACTGATCTTCGAGGGCGATAAACAAGGAAGGCGCATTGAGCGTTTCGGTAACCATGACTATATTGGTTTAGCCTTCAAAATTACCACTTTCCCGCCATTTGTCACTACTGAAAACCAGCAGATTACAGTCGGGGATGTGTCAAAATGGCAGACAATCCGTATCTTTGCCTCCCTTTACAAATATGAACCCGACACTGACTGAGCCTAAGACCATCGATGAAACCCGCCAGGGAGAAGCTTTCTATTTACCTGAAAGCGAAGCCGTTAATGTGCCTGGCGGCAAGCGGTTCTATATTGAAAGCTATGGCTGTCAGATGAACTTCAGCGATAGCGAGATCGTCGCCTCCATCCTTGCCGGCAACCATTATCACCCCACGCGGGATATCGAAGAAGCTAACCTGATCCTGCTCAATACCTGCTCGATCCGTGAGAAAGCTGAGGAAACGATCCGTAAACGGCTCCGGACGATTGATAAAATAAAGCTGGGCAGGCCGGGTACCATGGTGGGGATCCTGGGCTGTATGGCTGAGCGTCTCAAGCAAAGCTTGTTGGATGATGAAAAACTGGTTGACATCGTAGTCGGTCCAGATGCTTACCGCGATCTCCCCCGACTTTTACAACAGGCAGAAGACGGTGATAAAGGCATCAATGTCTACCTCTCCAGGGAAGAAACCTATGCAGACATCAGTCCGGTCCGACTGGAGAGCAATGGCATCACCGCATTCATCTCGATCATGCGCGGCTGTGACAATATGTGTTCCTTTTGCGTCGTCCCGTTCACCCGCGGCCGCGAACGCTCAAGGGATCCGTTTACCATCGTCTCCGAAGCTTCCCATTTGTTTGAAAAAGGATTTCGTGAAGTCACTTTATTGGGGCAAAATGTAGATTCCTATAAATGGCAACACCCCGAAACCCATGAGACCTACACTTTTGCGAGGCTCCTGGAGATGGTAGCACTGCTCCATCCGGATCTGCGTGTACGATTCAGCACCTCGCATCCAAAAGACATGACGGATGATGTGCTTCATGCCATGGCAGCTCATGAAAATATTTGCAAGTATATCCATCTTCCGGTTCAATCCGGAAGCACTCGCATCCTCTCGCTGATGAACCGTACCTATGACCGGGAATGGTATATCCATCGGATCGAAGCGATCCGGAATATCGTACCTGATTGCGCAGTCTCATCGGACATCATTGCCGGTTTTTGTACAGAAACCGAAGAGGATCATCAGGATACGTTGTCGATGATGTCCTGGGCGGATTACAGCATGAGTTATATGTTTATGTATTCAGAGCGACCAGGTACGCTCGCCGCCAGGAAATATAAAGATGACATCGATGAGGAGGTTAAGAAAAACCGTCTCAATGAAATCATCCAACTTCAAAACTCCATTTCCCGCGAACACAATGCCCGTGACACCGGTAAAATATTCCGGGTCTTGATTGAAGGGGATTCCCGAAAATCAGAGGATGAGTTTAAGGGGCGTAATTCGCAAAACAAAATGATCGTTTTTCCCAAGTTGCCCGGCTATCAACCTGGCGACTATGCCCAGGTTCAGGTCACGGCAACCACCAGCGCCACCCTGATCGGTCATATCGTACAACCATAATCTGCGGAACCGATGAATGCAGCAGCAAGCATCAAGCAACGATTTGGACTGGTCGGCAGATCTGAAATCTATGACCGGGCCCTCAATACGGCAGCGCGTGTTGCGGCTACGGATTTGACCGTATTGATTACGGGGGAAAGTGGCGTCGGCAAAGAAGTCTTCAGTCAGATCATCCACAACCTCAGCGCTCGCAAGCACAATAAGTTTATTGCTGTCAATTGTGGTGCGATTCCGCAAGGCACCATTAATTCTGAACTTTTTGGCCATGAGAAAGGCTCATTCACAGGAGCTACCGCAGATCGTAAAGGCTATTTTGAAGCTGTAGACGGAGGGACCATATTCCTGGATGAAATAGGTGAAATGCCGCTGGACACCCAATCCTATCTGCTTCGCGTCCTTGAATCCGGGGAGTTTATTCGGGTCGGATCATCGCAAGTACAGACTACAGATGTACGGGTGATTGCCGCGAGCAATGTGGATCTGCTCAACCTCATTCGGCAGGGTAAATTCAGGGAGGATCTGTATTACCGCCTCAACACGGTGCCCATCCATATCCCCAGCTTAAAAGAACGACCGGAAGATATTCCCATTCTTATCAGACGGTTTGCTGTAGACTTTGCTGAAGCCTACCATACCGAATCCATACGACTCGACGAGCAGGCCAAGAACCTTCTCCTGAAGTATCCATGGCCAGGTAATATCCGTGAATTGAAGAACCTCATTGAGCAACTGAGTGTGCTCGCGGAGGACAAGCAAATTGATGCAGAAACCCTTATACGGATTGCGCCCCATATCACTAAGACCAACCTGCCTGCTCTTGCCAAAGGAGCAGACAATCTCCAGGAACGCGAGATCCTATATAAGTTGCTCTTTGATATGAAGGGCGACCTGCACGATCTCAAGCAGCTGGTTTTTGAACTTATCCGTGGCAACAACCTGCGGGTACCCGATACTGTCAGTTTCCGAACCTTCAATGTGCCGGCGGCTGAACAAGAATTCGCACCTTCAGAGCGTTGGACTACACCAGTCTATCCGGAAATGCTCCCGAATGCTGTGGGGCAAGATCGTGGACCGATTATAATTGATGATAAAAAATACGATTCGACCGAACTCATTGATGACTCCCTGGCTCTTGAGGATATGGAAAAAGAAATGATCCGTAAATCCCTTAAACGCCACGGTGGCCGTCGAAAAGAAGCCGCGACAGAATTGGGAATATCAGAACGTACATTATACCGGAAGATCAAACAATACGATATTTAGGTGAAGCAAGCTCACTTTACGCACGATTAAACTGCCTCTTACAGGCACTCTACATTTTGTAATAAAAAGGATGAAGGGACAAACACAAATCTTATGGCTCCTGGTGATGCTTCCATGGTTGAGCGGTTGCTATTCTCTCAAGGGCTATAGCATTGATCCTGAAGTCAAAACCTTTTATGTAGGCAACTTCAAACTCACAGCGACTAATGCACCCGCAACCATCAATCAGACCTTTGCGGAATCGCTCAAAGACAAAGTCTCCAGAGAATCGAGACTGATCTATACGGATCTCCAGCCGGACCTGGAATTTAATGGTACGATTCAGAGTTTTGTGGTCACCGCCGTTGCTCCCAAGCCCGATGAACAGACCTCCTTTAACCGCCTCACCATTTTTGTAGCGGTTGAGTATACCCATCATCTTCAGGAAAAAGAAGGGTGGAAAAAGACCTTTTCCCATTTTGCGGACTTCCCGACAGACCAAAATCTCCTTCAGGTCCAGGACGATCTGATTGAAATTATCTTCAAACAGATTCAGGAAGATATCTTTAACCAGGCTTTCAACAACTGGTAGTCTCCCCATATGGAAGAAAAGAAACCCGATAGATCCTTACCTCCCGGCATTCCTGAAGCACTCCACCCGGAGATCGGGAATGGTGCCGCATGGGAATCGAATGCTCATCATTTCCTCCTTAAAACGCCCGATCCCAGTCGTATGCTTACCGAGTATTTGTCGGAGCATCCTGACCTCTCTAATAAAGAGGACCTGCCAGAATATACCCAAGCCATGGATAGGACTAGAGAGGCTAAAGTGGTTGAAAACGAAGAGTCTGTTGAAAATGAGTCAGCATCAGAAGAACAAGAAGTACCTACCCACCAAAAAGACATTCGTCAGGAATCCTTTGAAATGGAAAAGGCTAAAATGGAAGATGCCAAACCGATAAAAGCCGGAAAACGGGTTCGAAAGGCAGCCAAATTGGTCCAGGAGCAGGAGGAGACTCAAATACACCCTGAAAAAGAGGAGATTATGACCAGTGAATGGACCCTGTCGCCATACACCCGGTGGCTTAAAAACCTTTCGGGCTCTGAGTATGTTCACCCCTATGACGATGATTTTGCCCTTGCGGCAGACCCAGGGATGACCAAGCAGGGAATATCTGAAACTTTTGCTGATCTACTGGCCTCACAGGGTCATACGCGGCAGGCGATTGACATGTATACCCGGTTGATGGAAAAATATCCGGAAAAAAGTAGTTTCTTTGCAGCCAAAATCAAGGCCTTACAATAATTACATCCTATTGCCATGCTTAAGTTAATCACGATACTCATTGCGCTGATCTGCATCCTCCTGATGGCTGTCATTCTGATCCAAAACCCAAAAGGGGGTGGTGTTGACAGTACTTTTGGCGGTCAGAGTGCCAACCAGATGTTTGGTGCAGCCAGATCTGTTGATTTTATTGAAAAACTGACCTGGGGCCTTGCAGCAGCTTTGTTTAGCCTCTGCATTTTCGCCAGCTTCTTTGTCAAATAAGAAGTTCCGACAGTTCCTGTTTTCCATTCTTTGTTTCCAATATTAGATCCGGCTCAACAGCCTGCCAGATCCAGAGCTTTATTGCCATTATGTCAGCGCTTAGCCTTCGAAAATCAATGACTTATGTCATGTCTTTCCGTATCCTCCGACAAGCCTGAAAATATGTCAGGTAATCCCTGAATGGCACATCTTATGATAAGCAGTGTTGAAACCAATTCCATTTATTAAATCATCAACTATAAAATCAACCAATACCTATGAAACTTAAACCTATCAATGACCGGATCGTGATCAAACCCGCGCCTGCTGAGGAAAAGACCAAGGGCGGCATCATCATACCGGATACAGCCAAAGAAAAGCCCCAGCGCGGTGAAGTCGTGGCTGTTGGCCCGGGTAAAGACGGCAACCTGATGACTGTTCAGGTGGGTGACATCGTCCTCTACGGCAAATATTCCGGACAGGAATTGTCGTATGAAGGCGTGGACTACCTGATCATGCGCGAAGATGACGTGCTGGTGGTCATCCAATAATCCCTGAAAAGTTTTCATTCGTTCAACTATCAATTTTAACCAAGATAAAAATCACTTGATATGGCTAAGGAAATTAGCTTTAATGCAGAAGCAAGAGAAAAACTCAAAGCCGGTGTAGATGCCTTGTGCAATGCCGTCAAAGTCACCCTCGGTCCTAAAGGCCGTAACGTTATTCTTCAAAAGAGTTTCGGCGCTCCAACCATCACCAAAGACGGTGTGACGGTGGCAAAAGATATCGAGCTCGAAGATCCTGTACAAAACATGGGTGCGCAATTGGTCAAGGAAGTGGCTTCCAAAACTGCCGATATCGCAGGTGACGGTACCACTACCGCCACTGTTCTGGCCCAGGCCATGGTTAACGCCGGTATGAAAAACGTCGTTGCAGGAGCCAATCCTATGGACCTCAAACGCGGTATCGACAAAGCCACCAAAGTGATCATCGAAGAACTAAAGAAACAATCTGAAGTCATCGGCGATGATTATGAGAAAATCAAACAAGTCGGATCGATCTCCGCCAACAACGATGAAGAAATCGGCACATTGATCGCCGATGCGATGCGTCGTGTATCCAAAGATGGTGTCATCACGGTCGAGGAGTCCAAAGGCACTGATACCTATGTCGATGAAGTAAAAGGAATGCAATTTGATCGTGGCTACCTCTCCCCTTATTTCGTGACCAATGCTGAAAACATGACTACGGAATATGAAGAGCCGCTGATCCTGATCCATGACAAGAAAATCTCCAACATGCAGGAGATCGTGCCTGTACTGGAGAAAGTCATCTCTGCGGGACGTCCTCTGCTCATCATTGCTGAAGATATTGAAAGCCAGGCCTTGGGTGTTTTAGTGGTCAACCGTCTCCGTGCCCAACTGAAGATCGTTGCTGTAAAAGCTCCGGGCTTCGGTGACCGTCGCAAAGCTATGCTGGAGGATATCGCTATTCTGACCGGTGGTACAGTGATCAGCGAAGAAAAGGGATACAAGTTGGAAAATGTAGAACTCGAGCACCTCGGTCGCGCTGAAAAGATCACGGTCGATAAAGACAATACCACTATCGTCAATGGTCGCGGCACGCAGGATATGATCACAGCCCGGATCAATCAGATCAAGGCACAGATCGATACGACCACCAGCGATTATGACAAGGAGAAACTGCAGGAGCGCCTGGCTAAACTCGCCGGAGGTGTTGCGGTACTCTATGTTGGTGCTGCTACTGAAGTGGAAATGAAGGAAAAGAAAGCCCGTGTGGATGATGCGCTTAGTGCTACCCGTGCTGCTGTCGAAGAAGGAATCGTAACCGGTGGTGGTGTCGCTCTCATCAATACGATTAAATCGATCGAGAAGCTCAAAGGCAGCAATGACGATGAGACCATCGGTATCCAGATCGTGAAGAAGGCGCTTGAAGCACCGATCCGCACCATCGCTGAAAATGCCGGTGTGGAAGGTTCTGTCGTCCTGATGGAAGTTTTGAAAAGCAAAGGAGCTACCGGATACAATGCCCGTACCGACAAATATGAAGACCTGAAGAAAGCAGGTGTCATCGATCCTACTAAGGTCACCCGGATCGCCCTCGAAAATGCTGCCTCTATCGCTGCCATGATCCTCACTACCGAGTGTGTGATCAATGACAAGAAAGAAGAGAATGCCGGCGGTGCTGCCCCACATATGCATGGCGGCGGCGGAATGGGTGGAATGATGTAATAACCATCCCGCTCAGCGGAATAAAAAATCCCGCCTCCTTTTCAGGACGGCGGGATTTTTATTTGTATCGGTTACATCCGGCTTGAAAACCGAACGGTATTGATCTGAAACGTTCTTGGTGTGTTTAGACCAGGATACCTGATGGTACCTTCACCGGAACCGTCCAACCTCTCTTATCGGCAACGGTGCCATAGCGCATTCCGTTGATTTCATCGCGGATCATATTGGAGAGGGTCCAGTTGTTGTTGTCCAGGGTCAGCGTCTTATCGTCGTATTTGATTTCCTCCACATTAGCGATCAGTGCCGCAGTGCCGGTACCAAATACTTCAACGAGTTCACCTGCCTGATGGCGGGTCAGCACTTCATCAATAGATAATTCTCTTTCTTTGACGGTGAGACCTTCTTCGCGAAGAATCTCGATCGCAGAGGCACGCGTGATTCCCTTGAGGATGGTCCCTGAAGTGGCGGGAGTGACAATCTCATCCTTGAATACAAAGAAGATATTCATCGTTCCTACCTCTTGCACATACTTATGATGTATAGCATCCAACCAAAGGATTTGATCATAGCCTTTCTCCCGGGCTAATTTAGAAGGATACATGGCAGCTGCATAGTTGCCCGCTGTCTTGGCTTCCCCTACACCACCCTGCGCTGCACGGATGTAATGGTGCTCGACGAGCAACTTGATCGGCTTGGGATAGTATGGTCCTACCGGTAGCAGGATGATGAGAAACTTGAAGGTATCCGAAGGCTTGACCCCAACCATTTCATCCATGGCAAACATCAAAGGACGGATATACATCGCGCTGCCTTCAATCTTTGGAATCCATTCCTGGTCAATGCCAACCAGCGTGTGAATCGCTTCCAGAAAAATTTCTTCAGGGATCTCAGGCATGCACATCCGGTGTGCAGAAGCGTTCATGCGCTCTGCGTGCATCTCCGGACGAAACAATAATGGAGTACCATCCTTGGAGCGCGAAGCTTTCATGCCTTCAAAAATGGACTGTCCATAATGGAGCGCCATATTCATGGGATGGAGGCTCATCTTTTCGACCGGGCTGATACGTGGCTTGACCCACTGCGTACCATCATAATCGATTTCAAACATGTGATCAGAAATAATCTTACCAAAAGGGAGATTTTGAAAATCAACTTTTGATACCCTGGATTCACTGGTGAGATGAATGGATAGGTCCTTCATTGTCGTAGATTTGTTGCAAAAGTAAAGATTTTCATTTTGATCTCAATGTCAGGGATTTATATATTTTAAAAGCGGTCTTTTATTCGTTGAATTCTCAATACTTTGTAACAAAATTTGGTCAATGCTCCCATATACCACCTATCAGATTCCAGAACCCATTAAAAACCAAGAGCCCTCAGGCACCGGATGGCTATGGATGATCTTTCGCGGTCCACTTTCTGATACCGAGCGCGACCTGATTCACAAGATTTCCGTTGCCCTTCAAGCCGATTTCGATAAGGATGTTTGTTGCTTATATACCAGTGAAGAAGCTCCATTGTCCCTTGCAGAACTTTCTAAGCCTGCTCCGAAACTCGTCTTGAGTTTTGGAGTGCCTCCCTCACAAACCGGACTTTGGATTGATCTGACTAAACCCGGGTTAATCACCCTTGAGGCATTTACGTATATCCTGACTTTATCAGCCGATGCATTGGCGAATAATGCAGGGGCTAAAAAAGAATTGTGGATGAACATGAAACTCTACCTGGAAAGTACCTGAAATGCATCAGCAAGTTTCATTACTCTTTGCTTCGCACAATCGCCACAAGGTCGAAGAGGTACGGCTCATCATACCTGACCGATTCCGGGTGGAAGACCTTGATGATATCGGACTATCAGAAGACATCCCTGAACCCTATGATACTTTTGAAGCGAATGCTTGTGGTAAGGCGGCTTATGTATATACAAAGACCGGCATTCCTTGTTTCGCTGATGACAGTGGCCTGGAAGTGGATGCTTTGGGTGGTCGACCGGGTGTCCTGTCAGCAAGGTATGCGGGCCCTGGCAGGAGTAGTGCTGACAATGTAAAGCGGGTATTGGAGGAATTGGGAAATTCAGAAGATCGTTCAGCCAGATTTGTTGCTGTACTTGCATTTCAATATGCGCCCAATACCGTAAACGTGTTTAGAGGTGTCGTCGAAGGCCGTATCAGTTATGGCGTTGAAGGCATCGGTGGATTTGGCTATGACCCCATCTTTATTCCCGCAGGATTTGATCAATCCTTTGGAGTTCTTCCAGCCGCCCTTAAAAACCGTATTAGCCATAGGGCTATTGCCATAGGTAAATTCGCTGCCTTTTTACAAGGGCACCCTATTGATCTTCTTTAGCACAAGGAGGCATTGATGCTGAGAAAGGTTTGCTCCTGGGTTTTACCAGAGAACATCAATAATTACTGCGGCTCCAAAACAAATACTGGCGATGCCATTGGCCTGGAAGAAGGCCTGGTTAATCTTTGCCAGGTCAAACCTGTACACGAGCATATGCTGCCAGATCAGCAGCATAATAAATCCAATAGCCCCAAACCAATGCAAGATGCCTAATGATGGAAATAAGTGGTTCTGGTAATTGGTAATAAATACCAGCAGGATAGCGCAAACGAAGTGGACTCCAATCGAAATTTTTTTCGCCCCCTTCTGACCAAATTGAACCGGTACCGAATGAAGTCCATTCTGTCGGTCGAAGTCTTCGTCCTGGAGTGCATAGAGGATGTCAAATCCGGCGACCCAAAGCATGACCATCAAACCGTAAAGTATTGGTAACCATTCAAATTGGCCGGTTACGGAGATATAGGCTCCTACCGGAGCCAGCCCAAGTCCGAGTCCTAATACAAAATGGCAAAGCCAGGTAAACCGCTTGGTGTAGCTGTATCCCAGGATAACTGCAAGTGCAATGGGAGAAAGGTAAAAGCAAAGTGGATTGATCCAATACGTCGTGATGATAAAAGCCATGGACATGAAGATCACCATTCGCAAGGCGGCGTTGGGATGGATGATCCCGGCTGGAATTTCACGGATGGCGGTTCGCTTATTTCGGGCATCGATGCGTCGGTCTACATAGCGATTGAAGGCCATGGCGGCACTGCGGGCGAAGATCATGCACATCAGGACGAGGACAAAAAGGGGCCACTCAATCCGACCATCCCTTGAGTGAATCCCGAGAAAAAAGGCAAGGAATGCAAACGGCAGGGCAAATACCGTATGGGCAAATTTGATCAGGGAGAGATATGCCTTCATGCTATAAAAATAAAAATGCCTGCAAAGAAAACATCCTTACAGGCATTGATATCTTGTAACGGGGGTTACAGATTAGTGTTTAGGCAGCTCAGCTGGTTTTACAGCAGGAGCGTTTGGATCCTTCTCGACATTACCGGAGATATTGAGGAAGGTCTGGGCAGGAACGGTGTTTGCATTCACAGTTACGCGCTTAGTCTGTTTGCCTGGTTTGCCTTTGCTGTCAAACTCAACATCGATAACGCCTGATGCGCCTGGGGCGATAGGCTCAGATGGCCACTTTGGAACAGTACAACCGCAGCTTCCTTTAGCGCTGCTAATGATCAGCGGCTCGCTTCCGGTGTTCTTAAATTTGTAGGTATGCTTTACTTTCTCCCCTTCTTTGGCAGTTCCGAAATCATAATCGGTGTGTTCGAAAGTGATGGTGGTCGTAGGACCAGTAGGCGTCTGGTTTTCAGAAGCCATAGCAGCGGCAGGCTGACCATTTGGATTAGCGGAAGAGGCAAGACCTGTGCCGTCATTTTGAGCAGGTGCGAGGCTTTCTCTGGCCTTTGCGCGGGCATCATCAGCATCCCCCTGGCAAGCGATCATAGTCAGTGATAACACGACAATCGCAGCTGCAAAAAGATTTTTAAATAGATTCATTTCTGAAATAATTTTTAGGTTACGGAAATACGGTTACAAAAGTAGCCCAAGATTACATATCTGAAAAGTATGGATGTATGAAGTCCTGTTAACAAGGTGTGAATCAGCCGATTCAGAAAAAGGAGATGGGGCGAAAGGATTCATGGAGATAGCTATATATTTGCACTCCGCTCACGGTTAACGAGCCAAAGAGGGTCCCGTAGTTCAATGGATAGAATAGAAGTTTCCTAAACTTTTGATGCAGGTTCGATTCCTGCCGGGGCTACTAAAATGAAGAATGGAAAATGAAGATTGAAGAAAGTTAAAGGCCTAACGGCCTTTATGCATATTGCTCTTTTATTTGCTTTTTTCAATCTTCATTCTTCACTTTTCATTTGTTTCACTCCATCTGAAGGAGTCAATCGAAAAGCCTGCAAGGTCAAGTACCCGGTCTACCACTGTAAGGCAGACGCCTTCGATACTATCCGCTCCATTGTAAAAAGAAGGGATCGCTGGGCAAATAATTCCTCCCGCCTCTGTCACCTTCCGCATGTTGTCAATATGAATCAGACTTAAGGGCGTCTCTCTTGGCACCAGGATTAATTTCCTCCTTTCCTTGAGCATGACATCAGCCGCTCTCGTCATCAGGTCGTCGGAGAGTCCATGAGCAATCCTGGCCAATACTCCCATCGAACATGGGCAAATAATCATGGTCGAATACCGTGAAGACCCGCTAGCAAAAGGCGCATAGAAGTCATCCTGGGCATATACTTTAAATCCATAGGATTCAATGTCTTTTCCCTTATTCTCCAGTTGCCAGTTGGTGACTGCGTTGCGGCTCATCACAATGCCCACCTCTGCCACCTGGTCCCGCAGTACGGATAGCCTTTCCAACAATAACCTGGCATAAATGGACCCACTTGATCCTCCAATCCCTACAATGAGTTTCTCCATATCTTTGTGCCTTCATCAAACAAACAAGATAATGTCTTTCCTGAAGCATTGTTTAGCCATTATGGCAATATTGTTATCGATGCACGTCTCCGCCCAGGAAATTCACTGGATGTCCTGGGAGGAAGCCGCCGCGGCCAATGACATCAAACCCCGGAAAATCTTTGTGGATGTCTATACCGATTGGTGTGGATGGTGCAAGCGAATGGATGCCACCACCTTTAAGGAAGCGGACGTCATCAGTATGATCAATACCAGCTTCTATCCGGTTAAACTCAATGCAGAGCAAAAAGAAACCATCCACTGGAAAGGCCAGGCATTTGAATGGGTCGCCGGAGGTCGTGATGGGATCAATAAACTTGCCTATGAATTGCTTGATGGACAAATGTCCTACCCTACGTATGTGATCCTGGACAGTCAGTTTACCCGCATTCTGGCGGCTCCCGGATATTGTGACGGCCCCAGCCTGCTCAAGGAATTGAAATTTGCGGCTGACGAGGCCTACAAAAAAATGAGTTGGGAGGCTTATAAAGCAAAGCCCTGAACGCTGATCCGGCATTGTTTTTATATACCGTCCTTTTGCCCCCTGCCTTAAAGTAAAATACATTGAATGGTATATCCCGGGGTGACTCTTTTCCCTTCCCCCATTCCAATGTATATTTGTGCCCTGAATTCAGGCTCCATAGCTCAACAGGATAGAGCAACGGTTTTCTAAACCGTAGGTTCCAGGTTCGAACCCTGGTGGAGTCACTCTTTAAATTCCTTCCAACCTTGTCCCTTCCAGAGATCGATCCCCATGGAGTCAGCATAGAACCAGCATGGAAGGAGCATTTGAAGGATGAGTTTGCCAAACCCTACTTCGCCCACATCAAGCAATTCCTAACCCTGGAAAAAAAATCAGGCAAGACCATCTATCCCCCCGGACCTTTGATTTTCAATGCATTTGATAAAACACCGTTTGACCAGGTGAGGGTAGTCATTATAGGTCAGGATCCGTATCACGGGCCGGGACAGGCGATGGGACTTTGCTTTTCTGTACCCCGTCATATTGCTGTTCCTGCCTCGCTCAAGAACATCTTTAAAGAGATGAAACGCGATATTGGTTTCCACATCCCATCACACGGAGACCTGTCCGCGTGGGCAGATCAGGGTGTATTCCTTCTAAACGCCATTCTTACCGTTGAGCAAAACCAGGCAGGTTCACACAGCAAGATCGGTTGGCAGACCTTTACGGATGCCGTCATCAAGACGCTTTCAGACCAACGGTCAGGGCTCATATTCCTGCTGTGGGGCAATTTTGCGCGATCAAAAAAAGAGTTGATTGATACCCATAAACATACGGTATTGGAAGCCGCACACCCATCACCTTTGGCCCGCGATGCTTTCCAGGGATGTGGTCACTTTTCGAAAGTAAATACGATCTTACAGTCCCGTGGGGAACCACCCATTAACTGGACATTAGATGAATAACTCTTTCTTTAACCGACTCATGGCTGTCGCCGCTTTCATCGGCGCGTTTGGTGTTATGTTTGGTGCATTCGGTGCGCACTATCTCAAATCCAGGTTGCCCGATCAAAATCTCGAAACCCTCAAGACGGGCGTACTTTATTTGTTCATTCATGTTTTGGCCGCCCTCGTGACCGGTATGCTGGGAAATATGACACCACTTCCCTGGCTCAGACGGGCGGGAATTGCCTTTATCGCCGGAATCTTTATGTTTTCCGGTTCTCTTTTCATCATCGGTACAGCACCGATTACCGGATTTCCGGTGGCATCCATAGGCTGGATCACTCCGGTTGGGGGACTAAGTTTTATCCTCGGATGGGTTGCCCTGGCCATGAGCCGGCAAAATTGACTTGGCCGGAGGAAGTCCAAATTTTCCCCAGAGGATGGTACGGATGATAAAAATCTGTATATTTCGGAACTCTATTCAATCGACTTAATCTCTTCATTCAATACTAAAAAATCAAACTATGAAAAGGATTTGTTTACTGTTTTCCATGCTTTTTGTTCTTGCCTTGTCTAGCCAGGTGAAGGCGCAGGACTACAAGAGTGCAATCGGCTTACGTTTTGGCTACCCAGTAGCGATCTCTTACAAGACCTTCATGACCGAAAAGAATGCACTCGAGCTTTTTGCAGGCTATCGGGGTTACTCTGGTATCTATAGCTATTTCAGCGTTGGCGGTCTTTATGAAATTCATAATGCGATTGCTGATGTAGACGGTTTGAGCTGGTACTATGGTGGCGGCCTAAGTCTACAGTTCTTTTCCTATGATGACAGCTATTACTTCGGTGAAGACCAGGGAAGTTTCGGCGTTGGCCTTAGTGGCGTTATCGGCCTTGACTATAAGTTTGCCAGTGCTCCTTTCAACCTGAGCCTTGACTTCATGCCGACCATCCGCTTCGGTGGCTGGGATAATGGCTATTACTCCTGGGGTGCCCTCTCCGCCAGATATGTACTAAAATAGGCCTATGCCTCAGCAAATAAAAAAAGCTGCTTGTTTAAACAGGCAGCTTTTTTAATGCCCAGCACCTAACAAGAAAATGTTTTAAATCTTTTGGATCCCCTGAATTTTACCTGGCGGCCTTCCTTCTCCTCTTAAGTATCTATTAATTTCCTTTAACCAAATCTTACGATACCGCGTGACTGGTCATGGCGTCATACCTACAACTAAATCTTACAGCCATGACAACGAACACTTCCTTTTCCAAACTGAGTATGGCAGCCTTTGCGGTATGCCTGGTATACTCTGACCAACTTGCCGCCCAGTCCGGCATCACGGCTGTGGCATCTGCAGGTCCAACAAATGTAGAAGTGAATGGATCCGGCCTCATTGATCTGGTGGATCCCTACATCAAACCTATTGCCCAATACACAGTGGGACTTCAGTATGAACAAAAACTATCTGGTCCATGGTCCATAGTGACGGGTGCTCAGTATACCTCCAGAGGATTTGGCGCACGAGAACAATTGGACATAAATGTCCTTGGATTAGACCTTCCACTCGGCGCCAGCATGGAGACCCGCCTGCACTACCTGGAGGTTCCATTAATGTTGCAGTACAACTTGAGGGAGGGCGGTGTAACACCATATCTTAAAGCAGGTGCTTCAGCTGCCTACGCACTCGATGGAAAAATTACGCCCAAAATAGATGCGCTTGTAACCTGGAACTTGCCTTCTATTCCAATCAACCTGGAAAATGATCTTTACAACAGATTTGATGTTTCCGCCATCGCTGGTGCAGGGGTTCGGATCCCTGTAGGAGAAAGTGGATACTTTCAGGTGGAAGGTGCATATCGTCATAGCATGAATGATATGCTTATGGATCAGATTACCGATATTCGGATCAAATCACATGGATGGTCTGCCGGGATTGGGTATACGGTAAGATTTTAATGATGATGTATTCATTTCGTAATAATGAAGTGCATGGCTGGGGTCATGCACTTTTATTTTGCTAATGAAGTAAGTATCCTATGGAAGAAGGGGCCATCGCCAAAGCGATAACAAATAGGCCAGAAAATGAAATAGACTACATCCTAAGGAAGGACTTCGACTTCGTCCTCTTCTTTGCGGCGGTTGTTTTTCCACCAGATGTAGCCGAAGGTACCAAGAAGGGTGTAAGGCAAGGCGAGCATATAGAGGATCCCTGCATTAAGACCGCGGCCTGTGGTGCCACCATTCTTGAGGTTAGACTCCGCTGACATTTTACACATAGGGCACTGGGCAACCGACTCCGAAGACGTAAATACCGCACCCAGCGCAATGGCCAGAATGATCACGATGCGGTTTACTTTTTTCATGGTTGCGAAATTAATAGATTTGGCCCGGATTATCTGCAGGGAAGCAGAAAAAAATAAACCAGTGGGCCTGTCGCAGCAACATAAAGCCATACCGGAAATACCCATCTTGCCATCTTGCGGTGTGTGGTGTAATCGCCGGAGTATCCACGAATAAAGGTCATCAGGATAAAAGGCAAACTCAAACCGGCCAGAAGAATGTGACTGAACAGAATGAAATAATATAATGACCGCATGAGCCCTTCACCGCAATAGACCACTTCTTCCTGCGTAAAATGATAGCCTACATAAGAAAGCAGGAATCCGGCAGAAAGGACCATGGCCATGTAAATACTTTTTCGATGCGCCTGAACATTTCCATGCCTGATAAAATAATAGGCGGTAAGAAGGGCGATCGTGACTCCGGTATTGAAGAGCGCGTTAAGCCCGGCAAGGAAACTAAGATCTACGCCAACATGAAATTTATACCTCCGCATCATGCCTACGAGCAACCAAACAATAACTGTGATTACCCAGGCTATCCGGTTGCGCTGCCGAATGCGTTTTTGCTGTGATTCCTCCATTACTTCTTTTCTCCTCGTTTCAATTCGACTTCTTCCTGTCGCTCTCTGGGTAGCAATAGGGACATGTGCTCTACCAGTGTTCGCTTCTCGTCTTTGGTTTGCGCATTGTAATAACTTCTAATGATCCCTTTCCGATCCATCAAGGCAAATGAAGCCCCTATTGGCCAGTCCTTACGAAGTGTTGCGCACAAGCCAGTAGAATCAGGACAACCCACCACAAACCACCCATATCGGTTATCAGCCGCCTTATACTTTGCCCCCACACCACAAGTATCGAGGAGGACATAAGCGGCTTTGTGCGTATCTTTAAACTGATCGAAAACTGCTGCGAGGACGGCTTCATTACCCTCCTCTTCGGCATTGCATGGCAGATAGGCAATGAGCGTAACATGGTTGACCAGGCTGTCTGTGGTCAGCACCATTCCATCCGAAATCGTAAATGACCCTGTCGGAAATGGCTGTGTGCCATTCATGATCGCCTGTGCTTTTTTTCTCCAATCCAATCCGGATTGTAAATAATACCAGGATACGAATGGAAGCAGGAAGAGAATGAGTATGATGGTAACCAGAAACTTCCTCGACATTCCTAAGCGATTAAGCGAAAAAACCTGAATGGGTTAACGAATAAGGTTCTATATCAGAACCTAACTATGCAAGTCGGAAGACCCGACCATACTATGCGTGTACTCCCCTATTTCGAAATCTCGATCTTCGACAACTCCTTTACCTTTTGGCGATTGCCTTTCCAGGCATTGCCTTCGTATAGGAATGCGATGATCGCCCATAGTAGCAGACAGACCGGCAGCAGCACACTGAGCATCAATCCCCTTGCCTCATACTTCATATGCATAAATTCGAAGACGATCAGATAGGCTTTGTACAAGCTCATCGCGATCATGAGGGTATTCATCACCAACTTGGGAGCATGATATCCTTCAATGATATACCCTTTACCGGTGAGGGCGATCAATACCTCGATCACCGTGACTACGGCAAGGATCAGAATTGTCTTCAACGCGATTTTCTTTGCTCCAGTATAATCGTGTGCCATTCGTATTTTATTTAAAACAATAGTTTAATTCATTTTTTAAAGCCAAGGTCATTTTCGGCTTAGAGCAGATAAAAGACCAGGAACACAAACACCCAAACCAAATCCACAAAGTGCCAGTAGAGGCCAATTTTCTCCACCATTTCGTTTCCATTTCGACGGGACACATAAAGGCCACTCATGACGTTGAGCATAATCACCAGCAAGAAGACTACGCCGGAGAATACGTGAAAACCGTGGAAACCGGTAATAAAGAAAAACAAAGCGCCAAAGGCTTTTGGCCCAAAACCCTCTGACTTGGTCATTCCGGCATGCTGCCCTTCAGAAACAATGTATTTACGATGTACATAACCTTTTGCATCCACCACAGCATCCGGATAATCGCCGGGTGCCGGATAAGCATGCGCACCATGACCACCTTCAGCATGTTCGCCAGCTGGTGCAGCTTCATGGGGCGCTGCAGCTTCTGTTCCATGGCTTGCAGCAGCTGTATCAACAGGTGCGGCAGCTTCATGAGTCGCTTCACCGTGAGAGACCTCACCATGGGTGGCTTCTGTCGCATGCGTCTCCCCGAAAGCAATCCTGTGGATGAGATACGTAGAACCTGCTTTGAAGGTCTCGCTTGATTCTTTTCCATCAGCCCCCAGATATACGCCACCTTCGGTGTGCGTACCAAATGGATTGGTGGTGACGGTCATATGTTCCTTACCAATCAGTGTCGTCCATTCCCAGGCCTGGCAGCCAAGGAACGAAAGTCCACCCACAATGGTGAGTCCCATCCATATAGCCACTCCTCTCCGGTTTTCACGATGGCCTTCCTGTACAGCACGAATCATCGTAAAGGAGCTGAAGAGCAGCACAAAGGTCATCAATGTCACAAAGAGTAGTGGATGATGTCCGTCCAGGAAAGGAAATGTGCTGAACACATAATCCGGTACTGGCCAGCTCGGCATACTGAAACGCAGTGTCCCATAGGCAATCAGGAAACCTGCGAAGGTGAATGCATCTGAGAGCAGGAAATACCAGATCATCAGCTTGCCATATCCTACCTTAAACGGATACTCGGCGCCTTCCCAACTACCGTTGGCTGTGCTGTCGTGGTCTGTGTGTTTTTTGTCTAAAGTATCTGTAGCCATTTAACTATATGGTTGTCATTGTATCAATAGGAATAAAAAGAGGTAGAGCCAGAGGAAGTCCACAAAATGCCAATAGTGCAACACCAGTTGAAAACGGCGCCTCCGCTTCTCCGTAGGTTTGTAGGTCAGGGTGTAGGCATGCATCACCGCTACCATCAAGGCAAAGAGTCCGCCAATAACATGTGCTGCGTGAATACCCGAAATCACATAGAAAAAGGAGCCTCCGGGATTTCCATCCAGGGCGACACCAATCGCGTAAAGGGCATTCCAGCCCTGGTATTGCATGATGATAAAGATTACCCCCAGCAGCAGTGCGGCTGGAAGTAAGGTTTTGTACAGGGATTCACGGCCATTGCGGAAAGCCCAGTAGCTCCCATGCAAAGCAACGCTGCTTAAAAGGATCACTACCGTGCTGGCATAAAAGATGTCAGGCATCCTAAACTCCAGCCAGTTGCCAGCAGCCTGCCTAACGATATACGCACTGGTGAGGGAACCAAACATCATCACGATGCTTCCCATTGCCGCCCACAAGGCAAACAAAGGCGCATAAATGCCCTTGCCTGGCTTTTGAGCTATGGTACCGCTATTGATGTCTGTATTCAATGTCTGTCGTTTTTAATTATTACATGCCCCACCAAAGTGCCATCAGGGCCAATGGAAGGAATATGAAGGATGAAAACATCAGTGCGCGTGCACTGGGTTTGTCAAATTGCTGATGAAAGACCCATGCTCTCCAGATGAAATACATCGAGACCAGCAACAGGGCAATAGCCCCACTTATGGAAATCAAATGCATCATATACCCTATCCCGATTACTGGAATCAAGAGACAAGAATACACCAAGGTCTGTGTACCCAATCTCCGGTCAATCTGGCCATCTTCTTCAGGGAGCAGTTTATACCCGGCATGACGGTATTGATCATAGGACAAAAATCCAATGGACCAGAAATGGGGAAACTGCCAGATAAATTGTATAGCAAATAAGAAAAGGGCTGCTGAAGTAATCACTCCATCATGGGCGATCATGCCGATCATGATCGGTAATGCGCCGGGAATCGCTCCTACCAGTACAGCCACAGGGCTATATCGCTTGAGTGGCGTATAGAGAAAAGCGTAGGTCACCAGGGACAACGTGCCGAGGAAGGACGTAAGGGGATTTAGTACCGCCAGCAACACGATTCCTGTCAAACTGCAAATCCCTGCGAGAACCAATGCTGATGAAGGATTCCAGCGTTTAGCCGCCAGGGGCCTGTTGGAAGTCCGTTCCATCATCCGATCGTAGTCGGCTTCGAGGATCTCATTGAGGATATTAGCGGCAAACGTGATCAGGTATCCTCCTGCAGCCAGCACCAGAAAAGGAATGAGACTAATGTCACTTCCCGCAGCAATGGTGTACGCTACGAGGGAAGAAAAAACGACAAATGAACTCAAACGAAATTTGACCAGGAGTTCGACATCCTGGACCCAATCCCTGAGCGTCACTGACGCTGTCCTGACTTGTGTCTGCGACCTGCCTTTCATCAATGATGTTCTGCTTCGGCTTTCTCTTTATCGGTCAATGGTAAATGCTGTTGGATATAATCCTTGTCAGCACCTTCCTTGCTGTAATCATATGCCCAGCGATGCACTGTAGGCAGGTTGCCTGGCCAGTTGCCATGACCTGCCTTAATAGGTGCGGTCCATTCCAACGTATTGGCACCCCATGGATTTTGGGTAGTCATTTTGCGTCCGTACCAGATACTGTAGAAAAAGTTGAAAACAAAAAGTAACTGCGCACAGAAAACAATGATGGCCGCCACAGTGATAAATTCATTGAGTCCTGCAAAGTGGCCAAAGGCATCAAATGTGTCAAAGCGATAGTAGCGACGTGGTACACCGGCCATACCGATATAGTGCATCGGCCAGAAGATGGCGTAAGCACCCACCATGGTCACCCAGAAATGGATACGGCCCATCGTTTCATTCATGAAACGGCCATACATGCGGGGAAACCAGTGGTACACCCCAGCAAACATTCCAAAGAATGCCGCAATCCCCATCACAATGTGGAAATGCGCTACTACAAAGTAGGTATCGTGCAATTGAATATCAATCGCTGAGTTACCCAGGAAGATCCCGGTCAAACCACCGGATATAAACATGGAGACGAATCCGATCGCGAATAACATCCCGGAAGTAAACCTGATATTGCCTTTATAGAGTGTAGATATCCAGTTGAATACCTTGACCGCCGATGGCACCGCGATGATCAGTGTAAAGATCACGAAGAAATTAGAGATGAATGGATTGACCCCTGACATAAACATGTGGTGTGCCCACACGATAAAGGAAAGGAAACCAATCGCCAGCATCGAATATACCATGGCCTTATACCCAAAGATTGGTTTGCGGGCATGCACCGAAAGCACCTCACTGGTCAAACCCATCGCGGGAAGGATAATGATGTATACCTCCGGGTGTCCCAGGAACCAGAATAAGTGCTGATATAGAATTGGGCTACCGCCGACATTTTCGAGGGCATGTCCGTTGACAAAAATTTCACTGAGATAGAAACTGGTACCCATGCCTCGGTCAAACATCAAGAGAAAGAAACCTGACACGAGCACCGGGAAGGAGAGAATACCCAGGATGGCCGTCACCAGCAAAGCCCAAACTGTAAGTGGCATGCGCCAGAGATTCATTCCCTTTGTTCTCAGATTGAGTACTGTGGTTACATAGTTGATACCTCCGAGGAGCACAGAGACTACGAAGAAGGTAAGGCTGACCAGCCACATCGTCATCCCTGCCCCGGATCCGGAACTGGCTTCAGGCAATGCGCTGAGTGGAGGATAAGCTGTCCATCCCCCTGCGAAAGGGCCTGTGCTCAGGAATAAGGAGAGAAACATCACCACACTGGCCAGGAAAAAGAACCAGTAGGAAAGCATGTTGAGAAACGGTGAAGCCATGTCTCTTGCGCCAACCTGAAATGGAATCAGGAGATTGGCAAACGTACCACTCAAACCCGCGGTCAATACGAAAAACACGATGATTGTACCATGCATGGTGACCAACGCGTAATAGAACTCAGGATTGAGTGCGCCGACGCCGGAATCATTGATGGTGATCCATTTGCCGAGCAGCGGTTTGAGCCAAGCGATGCTGTCATCCGGAAAACCCAACTGGAGCCTGAAGATGATACTCATGCCGGCACCGATGATCGCCCAGAATATCCCCGTAATCAGGAATTGTCTGGCTATGATCTTATGATCCTGGCTGAAGATATAATGCGTGATAAAATTGGACTGAAACTTATCCCCGTGGTGATGTTCATGAAAATGATCATCAAATCCCTGTTCACGGATCAAAACATCAGTCTCTTGCTGTTGTGAAGATGACATAGTCTCCTGTTATTTGTTGGATATAATTCTAAATTCTGTTCTCCTGTTCTTCTGACGGCCAGCGTCGGTATCATTAGTGTCCGCAGGTTTGGCAGATCCGTACCCTACAGCGCTAAGCCGTCCGGCATCAATGCCTTGGGCTACAATGTATTGTTTTACGATATCAGCACGTTGCTGAGAGAGTGTTTTGTTGGTCGCCGCATCTCCGGTATTATCGGTATGGCCGCTGACTTCGATCCGCATTTGTGGGTACTTCTTGAGGATTTCAGCCAGGTCATTGAGCTGAAATTTGGAGTCAGGGGTAAGGGTATTGGCGCCGGATTCAAATTGAACATAATCCAATCGGATAGTCTTTAGATCCGGACTTCCCGGTGCTGCTGGAATACCTGTATCCACCATGGCCTTTTCTACCGACATGTTGAGTGCATCGCGATTCATCTTCACTTCAAAGTCCAGCAGTTTACCCTTATTTGGATCGCTGTCTTTGCCACGAATGGAAGATTGATAGAATGATTGCTGTTTAGCCAACCAGGCATCATACTCTGGCTGCGTCACAATACGTACGATACGACGCATACTGTAGTGGCTCTTTCCACAGAGTTCAGCACAAGCCAATTCATAATTGAATTCTTCCCAGAGCATTTTGCTTTCCGGATCGCTTGGATCCTTTGGCACATTGTATTCCGGGTATTTGCTTAACTCTTCGCGATATTGTTCTGTTGTTTTTTCAGGCGTGAATACAAAATAGGTAGGTAGCCCGGGAACGGCATCCATCTTGACCCTGAAATGAGGGAGATAGAAGTTGTGTAATACATCCCGGGCAATAATCCGTACCCTTACTTTCTTTCCTACTGGGAGCCATAATTCATCCGGATGGAAGTCGTCATAATTGTGGGGATCCGTCCAGTCCTGGCCCAACGGATTTTCAGCCGTTATTTTCTTGTAATCACGTGCGCCCAAGACCCCGTCTGCGCCCGGATAGCGAAGATGCCACGCAAATTGATATCCGGTAGCTTCAATTTCAGTAAAATCTTCCCCTTCCTTGACATCCGCCATGACGGTATTCCATGCCAGCAAACCTTTGATCACGAGATACGTCATGACGACTGCAGGAATGGCAGACCATACCATCTCCAGGGTGTTGTTGTGCGCCCAGTGCGTGGCTTTCGAGCCTCTCACCTTTTTATATTTCCATGCGAAATAGAATAAGGCAATATGCGTGAGGATGAATACCACCCCGGTAAAAAACAATGTGACATTAAACAAGCTGTCCAAAGAGCTCCCGTGAGCGGAAGCAGCCTTGTGTGGCCCGTATCCCATCATATAGTTTTTCCACCAATAGGCTGAGACCACGCAGAGGACCAACAAGCCTACCAAAAAGAGGAGCATCGCCCGGCCTTGTGTATGGCTAAGACGTTCTTCCACTTCTTCTTCTCCGCGAATGCGGGCGTACATATCTGACAATTTGCTGATCTGGAGGATCACAATCACCAAAAGCAGAATACTTAATCCAATAATCAAAGCAGTCATTTGCTATCTAGCTTTAAATACTTCATTCAATAGTTAATCCCAATCGCATTAATGGATCAGGTGTGATGGGACAAACTTTCCATCAAGTAAGGATCTCTCCTTGGCAACAAACTAGCCTTCTCTAAACGGTTGAATACAAAATAGAAGAATAGTCCAAGGAACCCAATAAAGGTTCCAATTTCCAGGAAGCCTGGAAGTGAAAATCCGGGAGTGAATTCTCCCCCATGATGACCGGCACCTTCACCGCCCTGCATGGACAGTTCATGCGCGGTATGAATGATACCCGGCTTGAGCATCAGGAAGAAATCGAGCCAGTGGCTGAAGACCAGGACACAGGCGATGAACATCAATGTTCCATATTTACGTTTCGTGTCATTCCTGATCAGGACCAGGAAAGGCAATGCGAAATTGAGTCCAATATTGAGATAGAACAATACCGGATACTGATGCAGACGGGTATGGAAATACACAGTTTCTTCAGGAATGTTGCCATACCAGATCAGCATATACTGGCTAAACCAGAGGTAAGTCCAGAAGATGCTGAACGCAAACATATATTTACCCAGGTCATGAAGGTGTTCAATAGTGACCAGAGGAAAGTAACCCTTGATTTTAAGCGTGATCAGGGTGATAATCGTCAGGGAAATCATTGTGACCATCAGGCTGGCTGATGAATACCAGGCGAACAGTGTACTGTACCAATGTGCATCTACGGACATCACCCACTGCCAGATCATGGCGGCACTTGAAAAACCAATGATGGGCAGTGCGGCTGCACCCCAAATCCTGAGTTTACGAGCATGCGTAAAGGTGGTATCCCCATTGGTATCCTCATCCACAGATAATGCTCTGATCCGTGTGGCCAGGAAAATCCAGAGGCCAATGATGATCATGGATCCGAACGTATACCAGTTTTTATTAAGGAAGGAACTTTTCCCAGTAAGTGTTGCATCTGCTTCCACGGATTTAATATCGGCCCAGTGATAGAGATGATGCCACCCGCCCCAGATCCCTAAGGCGATAATCATGATCAGGACAAAGCCGACGATCAGAAACAGGGAATAGGCTTCCCATACTCTCTTAAACAGTGTATGCCAACCAGACCACGCGGTGATCTTAGCCGCGATCAGGAAGAGGGCCATCAACGCCACGCCGGTGAAAAAGACGGAGTTGTGGAGGATGTTGGACCAGAACCGGGTATGGGCATGATCATCGCCCATATAGGTGATCACCAAAGAAATAACACCGATCAGCATCATTACGCCGAGCAATGTCTTCTGTCTTGTTTCGAATGTAAACTGGTTCATATCTGTTGAATTCGATTCGGTCTCAGATTAATGTTGATTGGTATGGGCACCTGCTGGTGGTTCAGCATGTGAAGCTGTCGTATCAGACATCTCAGGCGCGGTTTCGTGTTTCATCGCAGCTTCTACCACTGACCATGGTGTCGCTTCGCTGTTGAAGGTATTGGCAGATGCAGAGTATACGAGATTCTTGGATTGAGCTTGCATGGAGCGGATATAGTGAATGACTTCCCAGCGTTCCTGATAGCTCAATTTGTCAGTGTATGACCCCATGACGTTTCGGCCATACATGATCGCATGGTAGAAACGGCCAATATTGGAATGTACAAAAGTATCCAGCATGAAATTGGCAGGCGCGGCAGGATACACGCCTGCAACTATACCTTTAGCTGGATCTTCATCCCTGACCAGGTAGCCCCGACCATCCCCTTTCTCTCCATGACAGATACCGCAGTAGATGTTGTAGAGTTCCTTTCCATGCGCCAGGCCTTTGTCTGTGATTGGATACGGATTGCGGGTGATTTCGCGGGTTGCTCTTGCACGCTCCTCTTCAGTATCCTTGTAGTAGTATGGGACACTACCGTTGGGGGTCAAAGCGAAAGAACCCTCCCCCTGACCGCTAAAAGCAGCCATGGCCTGTAACATAGCAGCTTCGTCTGATGCATTCGCTACCGAAATCTGACCCCTGGCTACAGTACCAGGTACACTATGGCGCGGAGAGGCATACTTTAAGTATTCGGCTTCAGTACCCCAACGATTGTAATAATAATAATCGTAGAGATTGGCTTCATACCCGACTGTGTGGGTCATATCCGGCATGTATTCGTGACCGGTTCGGTCTCCTTTTGCCGGTGAACACGCAACTGCGAAAAGCAGGCATGCAAAAATCGAAAGTTGTATCGTATACCTCATGATCAGATGGTCTTCGTTTCTACCAGGCTGGCCCCGGTACGTTGGAAAAATTGTCTGAGTTGATCCACCTTGCCGTGATCGATATCATCCGTATTGAAGGCAATACAGAATTTATCATCTGTAATACTTGGGTGGATGATTGGATTCTTGATGCCAGGTCCTTGTCCGTTGATCACATAAAAGGTGACGACCATACCGATGGACGCAAAAAGAACCGTGAGCTCAAATGAGATCGGGACAAAGGACAGGATCGGCCAGTACGGTTTACCACCGTAAATCTGTGGCCAGTCCCTGGTAAAAATCCAGGTCATGCCCAGGAAGGCGGTCAGCGTGCCGATCATACCGTAGACAAAGCCACCGATATGCAACCGGGATTCGGCCAAACCCAACAAAGGATCAAGGCCATGCACCGGGAAGGGGGTCAATACATCCATGATCTCAAGATGATCTTCATTGGCCTTAATAATGGCCTTTTTGAGATCTTCCTCATCATCGTACAATCCGAATATTATATTTTTTTCTCCGTGCTTCATGATCTAGGGGATCACTTATTATTGGGTTAGTTAATCGCTGATTAATGATGTTCGTTGCCATGATGTGCGCCATGACCAGCCACTTCCAGTTCCATGTTCCCGCTTTCAATTTGTTCCATGGTTGTCGTAGCATTGGTTTTTGCGTACTGATCACCTGCGACTTTCAGAATATGCTTGATTTCCGCGATGGCCACCACCGGTGCAATACGAACGAAAATCAGATAGAACGTAAAGAAGATACCCAGTGTACCCACATAGATACCGATCTCCACCAGTGACGGTACGTAGAAACTCCAGCTCGATGGCAAATAATCTCTCGCCAGGGTGGTTGCGATAATCACAAAGCGTTCAAACCACATTCCGATATTGACGAAGATGGACATGAAGAAGGTCATGGTAACATTCCTCCGGATCTTTTTGGACCAGAAAAATTGTGGAGAGATAACGTTACAAGTCATCATAGCAAAATACGACCACCAATAAGGACCTAAAGCACGGTTGTAAAAAGCAAACTGCTCATATACATATCCAGAATACCAGGCAATAAACAACTCTGTGAGATACGCTACCCCTACAATAGTTCCGGTCACCAGGATGATTTTGTTCATGGACTCGATGTGTCCGATCGTGATGTATTCCTGGAGGTTGAGGACTTTGCGGGTGATCACCATCAGCGTCTGCACCATAGCAAAACCGGAGAAGATAGCACCGGCTACGAAATATGGAGGGAAGATGGTGGTATGCCATCCCGGAATGACGGAGGTGGCAAAGTCAAAACTTACGATGGTGTGCACAGAAAGTACAAGTGGAGTGGCGAGACCCGCCAGTACCAATGACAAGGCTTCGTGACGCTGCCAATGCTTGGCAGCACCTGTCCAACCAAATGCGAGGAAAGTATACAGTTTCTTGCGGAAACCTTTTGCCCTGTCTCTTACTGTAGCAAAGTCAGGCACCAAACCGGTGTACCAAAACAACAGGGACACGGTAAAGTAAGTGGAGATCGCAAACAAGTCCCAAAGCAGTGGGGAGTTGAAGTTGGGCCAAAGGGGGCCCCGCGTATTTGGATAAGGGAAGAAGTAAAACACCACCCATATACGTCCGACGTGGATCATCGGGAACAATGCCGCGCAGATAACCGCGAAGATGGTCATCGCTTCAGCAGCACGGTTTACACCCGTCCTCCATTTCTGCCTGAATAACAAAAGGATCGCTGAAATCAGGGTGCCGGCGTGACCGATACCGATCCACCAAACGAAGTTGGTGATATCCCACCCCCAACCAATGGTCCGGTTGAGTCGCCAGGTTCCGATACCCACCCATATCGTAATGATGATACAGGTGACCCCAAAGGTAAGGGCCATCAAGGCCACAATAAAGGCCATGGTCCAAGCGCGGCTTGGAGCCCGCTCTGTCGGCGAACACAGATCTTCCGTTATCTGGTGGTAGGTCTTATGCCCTTGTACTAACGGTTCTCTGATCGGTGATGTAGGTCCTGCACCCATATGTTGTTGTCTATGATAATAGGTTTATCGTATATTAATTTTCAACCAGCGATCAGGCATCAACGCCTTCCGCCTTATTGATGACTCTGGCCTGGTAATTTACCGCAGACCGCACGTTGACTTCTTCCAGTACAATGTAGTTGAGCGGAGAAGCCAGTTTTTTAGTCAGTTCTCCTTCTTCATTATTCATATCTCCGAAAGTAATGGCACCTGTTGGGCAAGCGGTCTGGCATGCCGTCTTGACATCGGCATCTCGCAGCAACCTGTCTTCTGTCTTTGCGCGCAACTTCCCTTCCTGGATTCTCTGTACACAGAAACTGCATTTTTCAATCACACCCCGGCTACGCACCGTAACATCAGGATTCAATACCATACGGGTGAGATTGTCCGCACCGTAGGGGACATCATCCGCATTGGATTTCAATCCAAGGTCAGCTTCATTGATCGGCCAGAGGTCAGCGGCATTGTAATCCAACCAGTTGAAACGACGCACTTTGTATGGACAGTTGTTGGCGCAGTAGCGGGTACCCACACAACGGTTATAAGCCATTTGGTTGAGACCTTCTGAACTGTGGTTTGTAGCATTGACCGGGCAAACGTTTTCGCAAGGAGCGTTGTTACAATGCTGGCACATCAGCGGCTGATAGACCGCACTTGGATTGTTGACGTCACCATAGAAATAACGGTCAATACGCAACCAGGCCATTTCATGGTGGCGGCTCATTTCACGTTTACCGACGACAGGGACATTATTTTCAGCCATACAGGCTACAGTACATGCACCGCAACCGATACAAGCATTGAGATCAACATGCATACCCCAGTGGTGTCCGCGTGCATATGTAGCGTCATGGCCAGGGTAGACTTGCTTGGTATTCAATTCCTGGTGATGATGGCGTTCTTCCTGGAGATCCTTGACAAATTCTTCCACGTGGTCGAGATGACTCTTGCGGATGATCGTTCTGTTGACCAGAGAACCCTGGTAACCTTGTCTCACCAGACCGTACGTCATATACACGGTAGCCGCTTCGTCAGCATTGATGATTTCTTTGGTCTGACTGTCTTCACCGGTAACCCCCATGGTGTGGTGATACTGGACGCAGGAGAAATAATCTTCTTCGCCCTTCTTACCTGAAACCGTAACACCCCCAGCCCAATATTGCACCAGGCCATCGGCATCGGTTTTCATCCATGGTGTGACATTGACCCCTACCCCGGTACCTGCGCGGCCCGTTACGGCGCGTCCATACCCAACGGCAAGGGCGAAAGAATCAGGCGTCTGTCCGAATTGTTTGATGACAGGGACCCTGATGGTTTGATCACCAACAACAACATCAGCGAGATCTCCATCTTCAAGGTTTTCATGGGCCACAAATTTCCGGGTTCCATCAAATTGAACAGGAAGGGCCAGATAGTTACCCCATGCACAACGGGTCACTGGATCCGTCATTTCCTGGAGCCATGGGTTATTGGCATTTTGACCACCACCCATAGCTACGGTTTCCATAAAGGTGATCTCACTTCCTGAACCCGGTTGAGTCAACTTACCGGCGACGGAAGCTACATTATCTTTGTAGGAGGCTCCTGATGCTGCTGGAGTATAGGTATAGACACCGTCATGGAGCAGTTCATTCCAACCATTAACGGTTGGCATATTAGCAGCCCAATGGGCTTTGAGGTATTCATAATAAGGCTGCTCGGACGCAAACAAAGCGGCATCGTTACCGGCCCACTTGAGCAGGCTGGTCTGGCGTTGACGAGTATCAAACAGAGGAGCAATTGTAGGCTGGATCATACTGATATGTCCACGCACTGGCTCGGCATCACCCCATGATTCAAGGAAGTGATGGTCAGGTGCAATAGCACGGCACAAAGATGAGGTTTCATCCTGCATGCCTGTGGTGCTGATGGTCAGTCCAACTTTGGACATGGCCTCTCCGAATGCAGCGCCAAAAGGAAGTTCATACACAGGGTTGGCACCATACACGATGAGAGCATCTACTTGTCCGCCATTCATTGCGGTCATCAATGCTGCCACCTTGCTTTCATCACCTTGCCGCTGGTACGAATATTGTTCGATATCGACGGTCTTACCGGTGTTGCCCAGGAGGTGATTAATAGCGCAAACAAGGGCTTGTTCTGCTATAGAATTGGTGCCACACACCAGCAGGCTTTCCCCTGGTGCTTTGAGCATTTCATCAGCAGTCTTATCAATCGCTTCGGTCAGCGTGGCATTTAATGCTGGAGCAGAGATGGAAGAAGCACCCTTTGCAGAAGCGATCTTGTTATATAAACGGCCGAGGACTGCACCGCTTTCACTTGGTTTGATCCGAATCCGGTTGTCCGCATTTGTACCGGTCAGGGACATATAGCTTTCGATCTGAATATGCCTGGACATTTTGGCTGATTTTGGATCAGCGATTTTGCGGCCCTTGGCATACTGATGAGCAAACTGCACTGGTGAGATCCAGCTTCCGAGGAAATCAGCCTGAAGGCTGACTATCACCTTGGCTTGATCAAAATGGTAACCGGGCACCATGGATACACCATACATGAGTTCGTTGGCGCGTAGGATCGCCGCAGAAGATACCGGGTCATAAATGGTGACTGTAGTATTCGGGTATTTGGCCTGGAAATCCTTCACCACTTGCTTTTCAGTTGGGCTCAGTATGGTGTGGGAAAGAATGGCTACACGGCTTTCCGGCTTCAGGGTTCCGGCTACAAGATCATCGATTTGCTGCCAGGTGGCAGCCTCAAAATGACCTTCTGCATTTTTCAACTGTGGAGAACGCAGGCGATAGGTATCATAAAGGCCAAGCACAGATGCCTGTGCGCGGGCTGAAGTTCCCCCTCCTGTAATGGCTGAAAGTTGGTTTCCTTCGATCTTGATCGGACGACCTTCCCGGGTTTTAACCAGGACGCTGCAATAATCGCCACCCTGTACGTAGGAGGAGGCGTAATAATTGGCAACGCCTGGCACCATATCATCCGGCTTGGTGACGTAGGGGATAGCGCGTTTGAGCGGAATCTCACAACTGGCTGCGACGGTCGCGGCACTGATGCTGAATCCCAGATATTTGAGGAAGTCACGTCGGCCGGTTTGTGCGGTACCGAAAGAGGCTCCCTGCGCGAGCATAGAAGCTACCGAGGCATCCGGCATTTCACGCGATGCCTGTTCGATGAACTTCTCATCGCGGCCCAGATCCTCTGATCCAATCCAAATATCACTGTATGATGTCTGATCCTTCATGATCTTAAATAAGTTCTTTTGGTAGATGATTCCTTTTGTCCGTTTCGTTGATCAATAGTGGCATTTCTGGCATTCCAGACCACCGATATCTTCTACGGTCACCTTTGTTTTCTGCCCTTTGGCAATCGCATCGTGGTATTGCTTATAGGTATTGTAGTAATTGTTGCCATCGAATTTGACCTCAGTCTGACGGTGGCAGTTGATGCACCATCCCATGGACAGTGGGGCATATTGATAGAGTACATCCATTTCCTGAACTTTCCCGTGGCACTGCTGGCAGGCGATCTTGCCTACATTGACGTGTTGGGAATGGTTGAAGTAGACATGGTCAGGCAGCATATGAATGCGGGTCCACTCGATCGGACCGGACACCTTGTCTTTCAATTCATTGGTCAGTGAGGATGAAATTTGATTCCATTGATCTTGCACCAGGCGTTCGCCCTTGGCATCAAGAGCTGTCAGCTCATTGTCTTTCATATAGCTGTCCGCAATCCATTTGGTATAGATGCCTTTGATCTCATCATTGCTAAGTTTGTCATAATTTTCAACATACTTATCTGTAGAAGGATCATATCCTATGGAGGCAAAAACTTTGGTCAACTCCTGGGTGCCATACACACTACCCTTCTCGATGGCCTTGTGACAATTCATACAGGTATTGGCCGCCGGGATAGAGGCATGCTTGCTTCTACGGGCGCTGTCGTGGCAATACTGGCAATCGATACCCTGAATGCCGGCATGGGTGGCATGCGAAAACTTGATCGGTTGAGCAGGAGCATATCCTTGCTGGCGTCCAAAGGCAATTCCATTGTTGACTGTTGTATATCCACCGAGGACTACCAGAGCGAAAATCAAAAATCCGACAACACCTTTGCTGGTGAGTGTTTGCAACAATGTCTTTTGAGGCCGTGGGGCAACGCCATCTTCGGCAGCCACCAGGTGGCGAATATTCTGAATCACACGGGACAGGACATATACGACAACAGCCAGTATGAAGAACAGGAAATAATAAATGTATTTGCTTGGGCGGGGCGCCTCTGCGGGAGCACCTCCTGCAGGGCCGGCAGCTACCGCAGCCGGAGCTTTATTGTACTGCGCGTCAATAAATAATAAGACAGATGCGATCTCCTCATCGGTGAAGGCAGGAAAAGAATTCATGACCGTAGGCTTAAACTGATTCCACAGTTCGGTTGCCCTTGGGTGCCCTGCAGCGATCATCGCCTGAGAGTTGCGAATCCACTTGTATAGGTCTTCCTTAGGATAACTGGCCCACCGGGCTTCTACTCCTCCGAGAGCGGGACCGGTGAGGTTATCCTTCATATTCTTGTTATGACAGGCTGCACACTGATTTTGGAAAATGGTCTTTCCTGCATCTGCGGTAGGTGCAGCATTCGAACTCGCCATAAAGAGGACCGAGCTCAGTGCAAGCAATATACAGTATTTCAATGAGTTATGGTGCATAACAGTAGAGGTAGACTCTGATGGAATAGTTGATTATGGCTGCAAAAATAATTAGATACGACATTTAACCTGAGCGCATTACCTATATTTCGTTATTTAGATTGCATCTAAATAGCAAGGGGGATAAATCACACCGAAACCCGTGCGGAAATCGCCGGGTATGGATGATAATCCACTAAATTGAAGTCCTCAAAACGGAACGAAAATATATCGGAAACACTTGGGTTGATTTTCATTTCGGGCAACTTTCGGGGTTCTCGGGTCAGTTGCTCCCGTACCTGTTCCATATGGTCCAGGTAAATGTGCACATCGCCGAAAGTATGAACAAATTCACCAGGTCGCAGGCCGCAAACCTGAGCCATCATCATGGTCAGCAGGGCGTAGGACGCAATGTTGAAAGGTACACCCAGAAAAACGTCGGCAGAGCGCTGATACAACTGGCAACTCAGCCGGCCTTCGGCGACATAGAATTGAAACAGGCAATGACACGGAGCCAGGGCCATCTTGGGAATGTCAGCAACATTCCATGCAGAGACAATGATTCGTCTGCTGTCCGGATTGGTTTGAATGGTCTTCACGGCCTGGCTGATCTGGTCGATAGTGGCTCCATCTGCACCGGTCCAGCTTCTCCACTGGTGTCCATAGACTGGCCCGAGATAGCCCTCTGCATCAGCCCATTCATTCCATATTCTTACCCCATGTTCCTGCAGGTAACCAATATTGGTATCTCCTTTCAAAAACCAAAGCAACTCATGAATGATTGATCGCAGGTGCAATTTCTTCGTGGTCATCAGGGGGAAGCCTTCAGCCAGGTCAAATCTCATCTGATATCCAAAGGTGCTGATGGTCCCGGTGCCGGTACGATCATTCTTGTGCACACCCCGGTCCAGAATATGGCGGAGGAGATCCTGATAAACTTTCAATCCAGTAGAATTTGGGGGCTAAGGTAAAAAGATATATGAAAATATATCATATCTGATGTTTGCATATTTAAATCATGAAGGAGGTATGAAGACTATCCCTATGCAAAACACAAATTGAAACCACAACCTATGGCTAATACCTCCCAGATCGTTACTTCTTGGGCGGAAAAATGATACGTACTGCTACCAGAATGACAATCGCCCCAACTGCACCGGTAAGCACAGATCCCCAAAAACCATCGCCGAAACTGTAATTTAATTTACCGAGCACCCAGCTGCCTACCACGCTACCCAACACGCCAATAACTATGTTTCCAATCAGGCCAAAGCCTGACCCCCGGATGATCAAGCTACCCAGCCATCCGGCCAGGGCTCCAGTCAGAAGAATAATGAAGGTGCTCATGTAAAGTCAAATATTTGGTGTCTTCAAATATCTGAAATTATCATCAATTCCGTCTTCAATAAAATGTTATCGACCTCCTGAGCTTATTCCTGTTTGTCCTCCAGGATCTGCGGCATCATCTCCGCCTTCTTCAGCACCTCCGCCTTTCAGCACAGCATAGGCCACAAAAAGCAGGGAAGCGGCTAACACGTCTTCCGAATCCTTCACACCGTCCCCATCCGTATCGGCATAACCTGACGCCCGCACCAGTTCCAGGATAAACCAAAATAAAGCGCACGCAAGAAGAGCAAACAATAATGCATTCAACAATCGGTTGATAAAAGATCTATCCGACCTTCGCCCCATTTCCCCAAGCGGTATCCTGGATTTTTTCATGGGGTTGCAGCAATGACATGCAAATTTCCCATACAGGATCGCAAAAATCAGCGCATAGCCCACCAATATGAGTATGTTCCTTCCCGTAAAGAAGTATCCATAGGTGTCCATGGCTCCGTTGACCAAACGAAAAAAGAATTGAAAAACAAGCACAGCGATGACGACCAGGAATGTATTCAATGCCAGTGCATTCATTCCTGAAAGACCATTCCTGTTGGCATTATCAGCACCGGATTTACCGGCACCAGGATAGGCGGATTTTTCAGCATTAGGATCAAGAGACATCGTATTAAATTTTATGGGTTAAAAGAATACCTGCTCATACCGCTGACCAAACGGCGGCAAACAGTTGGTGTAAACCCATAGCAAGAATTTTTAAATATACCACATTCCTGCTGTTCGACCAAATGATTCATCGGCCCGGGACATGATTTAATTCTGCCATCGCCCGTGTATTTTCTTCATATCTTCATTGGGTCCCAGCTCGTACCTATTGTTTTTAGCATCAACTTAACCCTGTATTTAGAAAGCAAATAAACCTACCCGACCGCATGGCCCAGGCAACGGACTCCCGGAAACTAGCAGCCGTCATGTTTGCTGACATAGAAGGCTACACCGCTATGTTCCAACGTGACGAAAAAGCAGGTCTTGAACAAATAGGTATCCATCGTAATGACCTCAAGGCGATCACCGCAAAATATCGTGGCACGATCATCCAGTATTTTGGAGATGGAAGTCTGACCGTATTCGATAGTGTGATTGATGCTGTCCAGTGCGCGATTGAGTTACAGATTACCTCAAAAACAACGTCTATACCGCTTCGTGTTGGCATTCATATCGGGGATATGGTCATGCGATCCAATGATGTATTTGGAGATGTAGTCAATGTCGCCTCACGAATCCAATCTGCCGGGATAGCCGGATCGGTCATCATCTCCAAAAAAGTGGCGGACGAGCTGGTGAATCAACCTGGGTTAAAGGTTAAGGAAATTGGATTTTTTTCCCTGAAAAATGTAAGGGAGCCGCAGGAACTTTTTGCGGTGATCGCCCCCGGCCTGACCATCCCCGGAAAACATCACGAGCGGAAAAAGTGGTCTGCCGCATATAAAATCGGAATGATTGCTTTAGCCCTGTTATTGATGGTTGGCTATATATTCAGAAACCAAATTCCAATTTTCAAATCCGCGGCTTTTGACCAGCAACGTGTCTATATCGAATCCTTTGAAAACAATACACAGGATACCTCCCTTAATATATATGGTGATATTGCCAGGGACTGGATTACCAATGACATCGTCCAGAGTGCGGAGGCCAATGTGGTTTCCGGAGAACGATTGATTTTTGCGAAAGCAGATATCCGTTCCCTCGCAGAAAACATGGGTCTGTTCCAGGAATCTAAAATTGACCTCATCATCCGGGGTTCCTATAATTACGCAGGCAAAGGCAAGGACTCCTTGATGTTCCAGGCAAGCATTATTGATGCGAAAACCAATGACATCATTCCGATCAACGTTCCCCGGGCTTTTTGTTCTGTAGATGATTACCGATTCTGCCTGATGGCCATTTCCAATGTCATCACGGGATATTGGGTAACCAAAGACAAAAACCTTTTTAGCCACCCCACGAATGAAGCCTACAAGGCGTATGTTAAAGCCAAGAAAAATTGGTCTGCACCCGATCGCAATGTTGCATTGAAATATCTGCGACAATCCATTGCATTGGATACTACGTTTTTAAATGCCTATTTCCTTTTAATGGAGGGTTTAAATAACCAGGAAAAATATGAGGAGGCTATCGACACTTTAAAACTAATCCAACTGCGGTTCCCGGACCTAAATCCTGAACAGGAAAATTATATTAAATACCACGAGGAAGATCTGCGGGGAAGACGGAGGATTGCTTTTGATTATTTCTATAAAGCGTACAAGAAGGAAACGGATGACCTGTTCATGAATACCTCCGCCATGGTCATGGCCATGGAATATTTAAATGATCCCTTGCTGACTCTCTCCATCAACAAAAAAATGGATTCTGATGAAATGGATCTGATGACCTGCGACTACTGCCGGGTCAGGATGTTGATGGCCATGTTAGCCTATAGGTCCCTCTCTGATATCGCGCAAGCGAAAAAACTTGCGGACAGGCTCAGGCTTCATGCTGTGAGACGAACGGAATTTAACCGCCTGCTGGAATTTTATGTGTCTATCGGTGATTTCTCTAGTGTCGAAAGTATTTTGGGTCGTCTATCTGCAGATACCACCACTCAGGAAATGGTTCCCCTTTTAACGTACAATGCTGCCAGACAATCCTTGCTATACGGATATGTGCAACAAAAAATAAAGTATGCCCGACAAGCCGCAGATATGTTTAAACCCAAAGCAGACCGGTCATATGCAAAATGCCTTTACCTCCTGGATGATTTATCAGGTGCCGAAAAAGTCTACCTAAATGCTATGGCTACGAGTACACCCGGTATAAATACGCTAGGGGAACTGGGTGTGATTTACGCCCGTTTGGGGAATGAGCAAAAGGCGCTGGACATGATCGCAAACCTTAAAATCAAAGAGAAGCCTATCTATTACGGACTCACTAAATATCAGGAAGCCAGGATCCTTGCTCAATTGGGGAAAAAGCAGGAAGCCATCGCATTATTACATCAATCTTTAGAAGAAGGCATGCAATTCCTGACCTTTTCTTTCCAAAACGACCCCGATCTGATCGTCCTGAACAGTGAACCAGCGTACCTTAAACTTTTATCCTCCAGGAGATTTCCTGAGTTGCTGAAATGATTTCCCGCCAAAACCTTAGGTTTGCCAAAAGGATTAAACCGCTTCGCTTCAAGTTCATTTTGGGTGATTCAACGTTTCTTCCTCACGAAATGACTATGACCTTTGGTGTATCATTACTTATCCATTTCCATTGATCCCCTGACTTGGCCTACCATTCCTTACAACAAGCCATTGATGATCTGCCCGAAGGACAACTGCTTCGCGTACCAGAAGAGATAGACCCATGTCTGGACATCGCGGAAATCCATCGCAGGATCTTTGCCGCAGGTGGCCCTGCTCTTCTTTTTGAACGAGTCAAAGGAAGTCCATTTGCTGCTTTATCCAATCTCTATGGTACTCGCGAACGAACTGCGTGGTTGTTTAGAAATCAGCTTGAAAGTGTTCAGCGACTGATTCGGCTAAAAGCTGATCCAAGTGAATTGTTACGTCATCCTTCCCGATTTTTGAAGACACCCTGGACGGCGTTAAATGGCCTGCCGAAAAAATCACTTTGGCAAAAACCTATACTTCATGGGACGACGACCCTGAGTCAACTGCCGCAGATCATCAGTTGGCCTGACGATGGTGGTGCATTTATCACTTTGCCACAGGTGATGAGCCTGCCTCCCGGCAGTCAACGAATCATGGATTCCAATATAGGCATGTACCGGATTCAGGTCAGTGGCAATCAATATGTGCAGGATAAAGAAGCCGGCATGCATTATCAATTGCATCGCGGCATTGGCGTACACCACACCTTATATAACCAGGTCGACGATGAATTCAGAGTCACCATTTTTGTAGGAGGCCCACCCTCGCATGCTTTTGCAGCCATTATGCCCCTACCGGAAGATCTGAGTGAGGTCACGTTTGCAGGATTGCTTGCGGGAAGGCGTTTCAGGTATTTCTGGCACAAGGGATATGTCTTGTCTGCTGACGCGGATTTCTGCATCACAGGTCGCATCCGGAAACATGGCATGAAACCCGAAGGACCTTTTGGTGACCATCTGGGGTATTACAGCCTTCAGCATGATTTTCCAGTACTGGAGATTGACGAAGTATATCATCGCCGAGACCCTATCTGGCACTTTACCGTTGTAGGTCGACCCCCGCAGGAAGACAGTTATTTTGGGTGGTTGATTCATCAACTGGTGGAACCGCTTGCCCCAAAAGAATTTCCAGGTTTAAAAGAAGTTCATGCTGTCGATGCCGCAGGTGTTCATCCTCTGCTCCTGGCTATTGGTCATGAACGATACATGCCTTTCCGTCAGCCGGTGCCCGAAGAATTGCTGACGATTGCTCATCACCTGCTCGGCAAAGGCCAGACCTCCCTTGCCAAATACTTGATCATAGGTTGTCATGAAGATGATCCGCAACTCAGTACACACGACATTCCCGCATTTTTCAATCATATACTGAGCAGGGTCAATCTGGATCGTGATTTACACTTTCATACCCGAACGACCATTGACACCCTGGATTACAGTGGTGACGGGTGGAATGCAGGCTCGAAGCTCGTGATCGCTGCCCGCGGACCCGTCATTCGGAGTTTAGGTCTTGAGTTACCCTCATCACTTTCCCTCCCCTCCGCCTGCAAAGAAATTCATCTGATTATGCCGGGTGTTATAGGGGTCTCTTTTGAAAAATTTACCAGCTACGAAGAGGCTACCCGTGAGGTGGAACAACTTACACAAGCACTCGGCGCGTACCCACTGGAGGCATGGCCCTTATGGGTGTTGACGGAAGACAGCAAGTGGCTGGGCAGTGAACTGAATAATTTCCTTTGGGCAACTTTTACCCGGTCACAACCTGCGAAGGATGTGTACGGGGTGAATGCAAAGCATGTCCATAAACACTGGACGTGCCAAGCTCCGATGATTATTGATGCAAGGATTAAGCCTCACCACGCTCCACCATTGGAAACGGATCCAGAGGTGAGTCGGAGAGTAGATCAGATGTTTGCCAAAGGAGGCATCTTCCATGGGAAAGTGAAAGGCCTGTAGACATGAGTTGCAATGAAGGGGCACTATTCATCAGATACGCTTTTCATGGTATAACCAGCACATGCAAATGATCCATTTGCCGGAATTATTTATACAAAGGATGCATGATCAACTAGGTGTTGAAGCTCCTGACTTTTTTACTGCGCTCGATCAACCTCCTCCTGTAAGCATCAGGTTGCATCATAGCAAAGGGAGATGTCCGTTTCCACTCAACATGCCCGTACCGTGGAGTAAGCTGGGGTATTATCTTGAAGATCGTCCATCTTTTCATTTGGATCCGCATTGGCATGGAGGAGCGTATTATGTGCAGGAAGCCTCTTCGATGATTCTCGATGCGATGCTCTCCACTCTGGTGACCGACAAGCAGCCCAGAATTTGGGTTGATCTGTGTGCGGCACCCGGAGGGAAATCAGGCATACTGGCCAGTCATCTCGGTCCCGGTGATATCCTGCTGGCCAATGAAGTGGTAAGTGGGCGTCGATCCGTCTTACGCGAAAACCTTACCAAGGCAGGATACATGAATACATTTATTTCAGGCTATCCTTCCCATGTGTTCGATGCACCCTTTGCAGATATCATGCTGATTGATGCTCCATGCGCCGGTGAGGGAATGATGCGGAAAGATCCTGAGGCGATCCGCCAATGGTCACCTTCGCTTGTTCAATCTTGCTGTGGTATGCAAAGGCAAATCGTAAGTGAAGCTATCAGGGCCCTGAAAGAAGGGGGACTGCTAATCTACAGCACATGCTCTTACAGCGAAGAGGAGAACCTGTCCAATATTCTTCATTTTACAAATACACTACCGCTGCAATCCATTGCGGTAAACTTTCCGGAAGATTGGGGTCTCACTACGCTTGAAAAGCAAAGTGTATCCGGTTATCAATTGTTTCCGCATAAGGTAAGAGGCGAGGGCTTGTTTATCGCTGTATTGCAAAAAACGGCGGTGGAAAGTGACAATCGTGGAAAATCAAAGAAGATCATTTCTCCTTTTGCGTCAGCGGATCAGATGATAGGTTCAATTTTTAAATCATCAAATCACTTTCAATTCCGAAAAAACAACGTTGTATTCCAGTTCGTCACTGCAGAAGCTGAACCCAAGGCCAGTGAACTCTTGATGCATCTTCCAGCTGCTGAGGCTATTGCTGAAGCGGGTGAGTGCAAAGGAAAAGATGTGATCCCTTCGCATTTCGTGGCGATGTCAGATATCCCAATCACCCATGAGGGCATTCTGGACCTGGATCTGGATACAGCACTGGATTATCTACAGCGAAGCACCAATTTATCCCCAGCCTTGGAAGCGCCGGGGTGGTATCTGATACGATACCACCAAACCATACTGGGATGGGCAAAGCGAACGCAACAGGGTTGGAAGAATCATTATCCCATGGCCTGGAGGCTGCGTAATCGTTAGTATACAGACCAGCATACTGGGATTCTCTTTACCTTTCGCTTCTCCAATCCACTCATTCATGGCCACGTATCACCTGATCATCGGAAGTAATCTGGGCGACCGGATGGAGCAACTCCATATGGGCCGTCAGCTGATCCGCGAGGACGTCGGAACCATCCTAAATGAGAGTGCTATCTATGAGACCCAACCCTGGGGATATGATGAACAACCCTGGTTTCTGAATCAGGCCCTGGAAGTGCAATCTTCAAAAAGTCCGGATGAAGTGCTTACGTTGATCAAGCGGATCGAGGTCAAAGCAGGCCGCACACCCGCTGAAAAATGGCATGCCCGTCATATCGACATTGACATCCTGCTCTGTGGCAACCTGGTCGTCAACCAAGGAGACCTCATCATCCCACATCCTCACATGGCTACACGAAATTTTGTGCTCGTGCCCTTGATGGAAATTGCTCCTGAAACCATCCATCCTCTATTGGGCAAAACGATTGAAGAATTATACTTTGAAGGGCGGGATACAGGAGAAGTCTATATATTCAACCCGGATGAATAAGTCTACCCCTTACAAATACATCTGCATCGAAGGCAATATCGGATCCGGGAAAACCAGCCTGTGTGAACTGCTGGCAAAAAAATACCCGGTGCAGCTGATATTGGAGGAATTTGACGACAATCCGTTTCTGCCCTTTTTCTATCAAAACCCGGAGCGGTTTGCCTTTACCGTCGAATTGTTTTTCATGGCAGAGCGACACAAGCAGCTCTCCCAGATCACCATGCAAAAAGATTTGTTCTACGACTTTACCCTTTCTGATTACTGCTTTTGGAAGACTTTGATTTTTGCGCGAAAAAATCTGGATGAAAAAGAATACAGGTTGTTTCAGCGCCTGTTTAATATTCTCAACACCGCATCCCCCAACCCGGATCTCCTTATCTACCTCCATCGTACCCCGGAAAAATTACTGGAGCAGATCACCCGCCGTGACCGTCATTATGAAGGCAATATCAATGCCTCGTACTTGAAAAATATTCAGGACTCATACTTTGAATTTTTCTACAGCCAGCCCTCTTATCCTATTGTGATTGTGGATGTAGAAGATATTGATTTTGTCTACAACCCCGGACATCTCGAAGAAATCGAATATATCATCTTCAAAGAATATCGTCCGGGATTACATCGCATCAGTTTGCGCCTGTAGCCCTTCCATTTCGTCTCCACCGGCAAAACCGTTTAGCGGATATCATTAAACGAATTGGAGATGCAGTCTTCCTTCGACCGTCAAATTAACGTTGAGATGACGATCCGTGAATTGCATCTCGTGTATCCTCATCGAAGTGACTTGACCGGCCAGACGACCGCCCTGTAACACACTGATGGAAAGAGGCTGCTCGTACAATTTGCTGATGGCCTGATGATACAACTGATTAACCGCGGTCTCGATTTTACGATCTATTTTCGATTGCATAAAAGTGCGGGAAAACCAGCCTGCTCCTTTGACCAAAATATTTTTGGATCGGATCTGGAGTTTTACCTCCTGGATTTCTAATGACTGTTTTTGCGAATGCCACACAGGCCTGCATTGAAGATCAATCCAAGAGCCTGGTTTTTCGCTGATCTCACCTATAAACTTCATTCGTTCCGGCATCCATTGAAATCGCATATCCGTCAGGTGGTGCTTTTTACTTAGCGGCACTACTATCTTTTGAGCAGACAGGAAATGATTTATCCAATCATCACTGAGCTGAATGGTGGTTCGAATCGTTGACAGGCCCTGATCTTTAGAAAATGTTGAATCGGTATCCAATGCGTATTTTGCTGTTTCCAATTCAAAAATATCATTTGCCTTACTATGCACCTCAGATTTCTATCCATTGCCTGTTTGGTCATCCTATGTTCCGTGAGTGGTTGGGGACAGAAAAACAAAAAAGCCTCTTCAGCGTCCTCCTATAGCCCCGTGGACACCTGTATGTTTAAAGGCCTGGAATGGCGCTGTATCGGCCCTTTTCGCGGGGGCAGATCAGCCACAGTGACAGGAGTTCAAGGTAAGCCCAACCTATATTATTTCGGTTCAACCGGAGGTGGCGTCTGGAAAACACTGGATGGCGGCCAAAATTGGCAAAACATCTCTGATGGATATTTCGGAGGAAGTATTGGGGCTGTCGAAGTTGCCGCGTCTGATCCGAATGTGATTTATGCCGGCGGTGGAGAACAGACCGTGCGCGGCAATGTATCCTCGGGTCATGGCATATGGAAAACAATGGATGCCGGAGAAACATGGGAACATATGGGCCTTGACCAGGCACGCCATATCCCACGCATCCGCATCCATCCCCACAATCCTGACATTGTCTTTGCGGCGGTATTGGGGGACATCTTCAAGGACTCACCGGTTCGTGGAATCTACAAATCCATGGATGGTGGCAAGTCGTGGCGCCAAACGCTGTTTGTCAACAACCGTACAGGAGCTGTGGATCTTATCATTGATCCTGTCAATCCGAGAATTCTATACGCCTCCACCTGGCATGTTGAACGGAAGCCCTATGAACTCAGCAGTGGAGGCGATGGATCAGCGCTTTGGAAGAGCAAAGACAGTGGTGAAACGTGGGAGAATATTTCAGGTCATGATGGTCTTCCCAAAGGCGTATGGGGCATCTCCGGGATTACGGTCAGCCCGGTCAACAATAACAGACTTTGGGCTATTATTGAAAATGAAGATGGCGGTGTCTTCCGGTCTGATGATGGCGGAAAAACCTGGAGTAAAATGAACAGCGATCGGGACCTGCGTCAAAGAGCCTGGTACTACTCCAGAATCTATGCGGATCCGCAATCTGAACAAACCGTCTATGTCGTCAATGTTTCCTACCACAAATCTGTTGATGGTGGCAGAACCTTCAGGGCGTATAATGCCAATCATGGTGACCATCATGATCTTTGGATAGACCCGGATGATCCGAAGCGAATGATCATAGGTGACGATGGTGGAGCACAAGTAAGTTATGATGGAGGAGATCATTGGTCAACGTATCACAACCAACCTACCGCACAATTTTACCGAGTGACCACGGACAATCATTTTCCATATCGAGTATACGGTGCGCAGCAAGACAATAGTACCGTGCGTATTTCGCATCGAACGGATGGAGGGGGACTTGGGGATGAAGATTGGGAACCAACGGCTGGTTGCGAGTGCGGGTTTATCGCCGTTGATCCTCAAAATGATGATGTGGTTTATGGTGGTTGTTATGGTGGCGTCATAGATCGGTATGATCATAGTACCGGGCTGGGCAGAGATGTCAGTGTATGGCCTGATCTCCCCATCGGGCATGGGGCAAAAGATTCGAAATACCGATTCCAGTGGAACTTTCCGATCTTCTTTTCACCGCATGATTCCACCAAACTTTTTGCGGCATCCAACCATCTTCATGTTTCCACTAACGGTGGTCAATCGTGGCAAGAGATCAGCCCGGATCTGACCCGGAATGACAGCACTAAACTTGGACCCTCCGGTGGTCCAATCACTAAAGACAACACTACCGTAGAATACTATTGTACGATCTTTGCCGCTACCGAAAGCCCAAGAGTCAAGGGACTATTGTGGACGGGTAGTGATGATGGACTCCTGCATGTATCCAAAGATGCCGGCACTACATGGACCAATGTGACTCCGGCCTTTCTGCCTGCTTGGATACAGATCAATAGTATCGAAGCGGATCCGCATCATGATGGGGGCTGTTATGTTGCTGCCACCATGTACAAGTGGGGAGACAATAAACCCTACCTCTTGAAGACCAAAGACTATGGTCAGACCTGGCAATATATCAATACGGGTATAGACAGCACCCAATTTACCCGGGTAGTTCGAGCTGACCCTAACGCTTCAGGTATACTTTACGCAGGCACAGAAGGAGGGATGTATATCAGCTTTGATGATGGAGATCATTGGCAATCCCTGCAACTCAATCTGCCGATCGTGCCTATCACTGACCTGGCCATAAAAAACAACAATCTTATCGCGGCCACGCAAGGAAGGAGTTTCTGGATCCTGGATGAACTGCCACAACTGCGACAGATTAAAGGTACTGCACCCGGAAAATTTTCCTTTTACACCCCTTCAGATACCTACCGACTGACAGGCGCATCATATTCCAGTCTTGAGGCAGGCACCAACTATGCTGGAGGACTGATGGCGTTTTACAATGTGCCCAGGGAGTTGAAAAAAGAAGACACCTTATCGATTACGATACTTGAATCTTCGGGAGATACAATCGTCAATTACAGTACAGTGGCAAAAGAAAAGGCATTTCAAATCTCCCCGGTCAAAGGCATTAACAAATTCAATTGGAGCCTTCGTTACCCTGCGGCCAAGCGATTTGATGGCATGGTCATGTGGGCCGGGAGTATGTCCGGTCCCAAAGCGATCCCCGGGGAATACCGTGTAGACCTTCAACTCAATGACACGCTGTTGACTCACACTTTCCATGTGATAAAAGATCCAAGGAGTAGTGCCACTCCCGAAGACTATCAGCAGTATTTAAGTTTCACTTCGGAGGTCAGGGAGAAATTGACGGAAGCGCACGAAGCGATCATTGATCTTCGCGACCTTAAAGCCCAATTGATGAATTACAAAGAACGGGTAAAGCAAGATTCCACCCTAAAGGCGGAGATTGTTCGAATAGACAGTGTGTTGACTGGAATTGAAAAAGAACTTTACCAAACCAGGAATAAAAGTGGTCAGGATCCTCTCAATTTTCCTATCAAACTCACCAATAAACTGGCCTATCTCAACAATATCATGGGTAATGGGGAGTATCCTCCCACGGATCAAGCCTATGTGGTAAGGAACGAAATCACCGCTGCCATAGATGCTGAGCTTGAAAAATACAATTCAGTCAAAACCGAAATGATTCCAGCCCTCAACCGGATGATCAAGGACAAACAAATTGATGCCATCTTTCTTAAAAAGGAATAGGCGGTAGATGCAATAGGCGGGCTATGAAAATAAATATCGCGGGTGCTGATATCGATAACGGAGATGAAAGACGTTAGTCTGGCAGTGGTACGATGAGTACCGGTATGGATATCTCCCGGATAATTTGTTTGGCGGTATTGCCTACAAAGGTCTCGTAAAGGAAACCATGGCGATGGCTGCCGAGGACGGCCAGATCTATGCTGAGCTTTTTTATCTCGGAAGCGATCATTTCGACGGTAGGTCCCTGAATAAGGAGGCCTTCTGCCTGGAGGGATTTTTGTTGAAACTCGTCTGCGTAAGTTTGAAGCTGCCGGTGTTCGGTGCGCAACTCATCCGCTACAAAATCACGGATATACCTGGGGCCCATTTCAAATCCCACAAAATCCGGATCCGGGGGTGCCACATGAATCATCCATATTTTTGCGCCAAACTTTTCTGCCAGCGCTGAGGCCTGAGCCAGGAGCAGGGCATCTGAGGGTTTGATATCCAGGGCAACCAGAATGTTTTTCATAACCGACTGTTATTTCATGTCTTGAGCATACCAAGATACGGCAAAATGAGGATGCCCCGGTTAGCTGAGTTGTCCCAACATATATTATTTTTGCGGCTTATATGACAAGGTTATGCAGGAGACAGATCAGTCCGTTGATTTTACAGTAGCCGCCAAATTGGGGCTTAACCAGGAAGAATTCGACAAGATCTGCTCTGTCCTGGGGCGTGAACCCAACTTTACAGAACTCAGTGTATACTCTGTGATGTGGAGTGAACACTGTTCCTATAAAAACTCTATCAAGTACCTCAAGACCCTGCCCCGAGATGGAGGTCGACTGCTCGTGGCGGCGGGTGAGGAGAATGCGGGTTTGATGGACATCGGGGATGGTATAGCCTGTGCTTTTAAGATAGAGTCGCACAACCACCCTTCCGCTATTGAGCCATACCAGGGTGCTGCCACCGGTGTTGGCGGTATACATCGTGACATCTTTACTATGGGCGCACGGCCTATCGCGGCGCTCAATTCACTCCGGTTTGGAGATCCTAACGTACCCCACATGAGGCACCTCATCAAAGGTGTGGTCAGTGGTATCGGGGACTACGGGAATTGCCTGGGCGTACCTACAGTAGGTGGTGAGGTATACTTTGACCCCTGCTACCAGCAAAACATCCTGGTCAATGCCATGTCTGTCGGAATCGTCAAAATCGGGGAGACGATTTCAGCCTGTGCGGACGGTCCGGGCAATCCGGTATTTATCGTTGGTTCCGCAACCGGAAGAGATGGGATCCATGGTGCCACGTTTGCTTCCGCGGACCTTACTGAAAATTCTGCGGAAGATCTCCCTGCCGTTCAGGTCGGGGACCCTTTCCAGGAAAAACTATTACTTGAAGCCACCCTCGAAATCATTAAGACGGGCGCCGTGGTGGGCATGCAGGATATGGGCGCAGCGGGCATCACCTGCTCAACGTCTGAGATGAGTGCTAAATCCGGTACCGGAATGCGCATCAACCTGGACCTTGTGCCTACACGCCAGCAACATATGCATGCCTGGGAGATCCTGCTTTCCGAAAGCCAGGAGCGCATGCTCGTGGTCGTACATAAAGGCCGGGAAAAAGAAATCCAGGCCATCTTCGACAAGTGGGATCTTGAATGTTCCCAAATCGGAGAAGTCACAGATACAGGTCGTCTGGAGTACTATCGTTACGGGCAAAAAATAGCTGACGTACCCGCGGAATCTCTGGTACTGGGCGGTGGTGCACCGGTGTATGACCGGGCTTACGCCCGTCCAGCCTATATGGATGAAATCCGGCCCTTTACCCCTGTTGCCCCGGCCGACGCCGATTTGACAGACATCGCGAAAAAGATTATTACTTCTCCGAATATCGCCTCCAAACGATGGATCTACGAACAATATGACCACACCGTTCGGACAGGCAATACCAATACCAATGATCCTGCGGATGCGACTATCGTGAGGTTGAAAGGAACAGACAAGGCTCTTGCCGTAACTGTTGATTGCAATAGTGCTTATGTGCACGCAGACCCATACACCGGAGCGATGATTGCTGTATCGGAAGCTGCTCGCAACATCCGCTGCTCTGGTGGCATCCCGTTGGGTGTAACAAACTGTCTCAATTTTGGCAACCCCTATAATCCTGAGGTGTATTATCAGTTTGTACATGCCATAAAAGGCATGGGTGAAGCCTGCCGGAAGTATGAAACACCGGTTACCGGTGGTAACGTTAGTTTTTATAATCAATCTGTACTTCGGGACCGAACAGAACCTGTCTTCCCTACCCCAACGATAGGTATGGTCGGCCTGGTTGAATCCCGTGATCACGCGACGACTCTTTCCTTTAAGTCATCGGATGATCATATATTACTGCTTGGACATTTGCCACAAAACGCCCATGGCTCAGTATATCTGCGCGAGATCGTCGGTCAACGTCTAACACCATGTCCTGACTTCAACCTCGGAGAGGAATACCTCTTGCACGAGGCGATTACCCAATTGATTCATCAGCATAGCGTTTCGTCAGTTCATGATGTATCTGAAGGAGGCGTTCTGATCACGCTGCTTGAAAGTGCCATGGCTGGAGGAAAGGGATTTGAAATTCAATTACCTGCCGGCATCCGCAAGGATATCTTCCTCTTCAGTGAGAGTCAGGGGCGTGTTGTGATAACGGTACGCCCGGATCAGCTGGCTGAAACCGAAGGTTGGCTGAGTAAACAAGACATCCCGTTTTTACGTTTAGGACAAGTAACTTCCTCGGGCATACGGGTAGACGATCTGGATTTTGGAGATACATCATCCTGGGCTTACCGCTATCAGAATGCCTTATCCGATATTCTTGAACAATAATTGACTAATACATCACTATCCATGAAAAATTTTTCCATTGGTCTCTTTTTACTTGCGATCACCTGTATAGCCTCCTGTGGAGCCATCACGTCCAAGGGCACGACCTTTACAGGTAGCATCATTGATGCACCGAACATGAAAGTGTACGTGGATAAAGTAGGTCCCACCAATAGTGCCACGGTCCTTGGAGAAGCGGAAACTGATGCCAATGGGGACTTTACCATAAAATTGGAAGAGACGATTGAGCCCGCCGTCTACCGGCTTCGGATTGGTGCCGGTAAATTATTGTTGATTCTCGAAGACGCAGCACCTACCATCTCTATCAAAGGCGATCTTGAAGGGATGCGTACATACGATGTCACTATACAAGGCTCTGAAAGTGCCGTAGATTTTGAACAAGCCATGAACCTGATGTCGACCGGACGTATCACAGTGGATGATGTCAAGGATTATATCAAAAACACGGCCTACCCGATGGGTGGGATGCAGATGGCACTCAACGCTTTCGGTAACCGTCCAGAGTTTTATGAAATCCATAAAATGGCTTCCGGACTGCTGACCAAGAAATATCCCAATCACGAGTATTCAGCGCAGTACGCCACCTTCGCGGCCGGCCTCGAACAAATGGCGGCACAGGGTCAGTCTGGTGAAATCATTCAGGTGGGTATGCCCGCTCCCAATATCACCCTTAAGAGTCCTGAAGGAAAGACCTACTCCCTGGCCGATCTCAAAGGAAAGGTGGTGTTGCTTGATTTCTGGGCATCGTGGTGTGGGCCATGCCGCAAGTCAAACCCGCATGTGGTAGAGATGTATAACAAATACAAAGACAAAGGATTCACGGTATTTAGTGTATCACTGGATGGCATTGATAGTCGTTCAAGGGAGCGGTATCCGGACGATGCCCAATACCAGGCCGGACTTGAACAATCCAGGAAAAACTGGATGGCGGCTATTGAGAAAGATCAACTCACGTGGCCTTATCATGTGAGCGAGTTGAGCAAATGGGATACCCAGGCTGCCAGGCAATACGGCGTATCTGGTATTCCTAAGACTTTCCTGATCAACCGGGAAGGCAAGATCGCAGCGGTCAATCCGAGGACTACGCTGGAAGAGGAATTGCTTAAAGTGCTATAAGCAAAGAGCAAAGAGCAAAGAGCAAAGGGCAAAAGGTATAGCGTATAGGATATAGGACATATAAATCTATTATAAGCTCAATACGTCATTCAGCTCCTTTACGGTTGATCAATCAAATAACCTAAACCCAGAACTGGCAGGTAAAGCCCTTAGAACTTAATGATCTGGACGGTAATGTCGTGCTTCTTGGTCAGGCGTTCGGCAAAGGCATAGCTGCCGGCCGGGGCGATAAGGATGAGACCTCCCCCTTTGTTTTTTCCCAGGATGCTAAGGAGTTTCCACTTGCTGACCGTCTTTTCGGCATCGCCATCCTTGCGGACGACTTCAATGTACCATCTCACGCCTCGCTTAATCGCGGTGATATCCGGGATCAATTTGTCTTCACTGTCTCGGTTGCTGAGGCCGGATGGGGTCTCGTACCCTTCAATATTGGCTTTGACCTCTGAATATCCGTTCCGGGACACCCAGGTGGCGATAATCTTCTTGATCAACTCTTCATCTTTACGCATAGGCTCAGCCAGGACTTCCATAAATTGGGTATTTGACAAGATATCGGGGGTACAAATATAACAATTTGATTATCAAGGCAAACTTTGTGCCTAAAAATAGGGCAAAAAAAAAGCCGCCCTAAGGCGGCTTTAAAGACTATTACAATCTCACCCAATAGATTAATTCGTCAGCTTGTTAGCAGCTGGTGGCTGGGCGCCCATGTTGCCACGAGCTTCAGCCGTCAAGGCTGTCTTAACAGCAATATGTACTGATTCAACTTCAGCCGTTACTGCGGACCAATTTTCAGCAGTAGCTTCTGCTACTTTGGTGCCAACAGCCTGAAGATCAGCCTGGAACTTCTTGTAGGTATCCAATTGAGACTGGATGCCGGCTTTGTCAGCTTCTGCAGCTGCGGCCAGGGCAGTTTCCAATTCTGCGATTTTGCTGGTTACGCCTGTCTGGAGTGCAGCCACTTCAGTTGCAACCGTATTTTTTGTGCTTACAAACACTGAATCTGGTACCGCCTGGGTGGTTTCCTCGGTGGAGGCAGCAGTATTGTCTTTGCAGGCAACCCAGGCCAAAGAGAGCAATACGGCAAGAGAAAAGAATTTAATGGTCTTCATAATTAATTAGTTATTGAATAAAAGAGTTTGACTTCATCCCGGCGTTTAACTTTCGTCCTTCCGTTCTGATACTGCAAATAAACGTCATATTATCCGCTATGTTTCAATGTTTTACAGATTATGTTTAAATTCAGTAGATACCTTGACCCATTTCCGATGCCAAATCATGTAAAACCCTGATTTTTTAGCCTTATTTCAGATGATTGTCCTAACCTATTCATTGCTTGAGGATTATGCCGTGTAATTGATGGTTTGGCCACCTCCATGCTTTAACCTTTAGTTGGATCCTTGTGCGCCTCTATCCATGCTCAAACGGTGAATTCGGATGTAATTAGCCATCAAATGTTGGTTCAATACCCGTATTTTTGCGCCCCTGATCACCCGTTTGGATAAACTGAGCTGGTTGACCGGAAATCACCTGATCGTCCATATCGTGGGAAAAATAGTAGCCATCGCAAATCAGAAAGGAGGGGTCGGCAAGACGACCACGGCGATCAATATGGGTGCCTGCCTGGCGATACTGGAAAAGAAGATCCTGATTGTAGATGCTGATCCTCAAGCCAACAGCACCTCCGGACTTGGCGTTGAAGTCGCCGCCGGCCAGCCTACGATCTATGATTGCCTGATCAACGGCGCATCTGCCACTGACGCCATCATACCGACATCTACTCCCAATCTGTACATTCTTCCATCTCATATAGACCTGGTAGGAGCTGAGCTGGAACTCGTGTCAAGGATGCGGAGAGAATACATACTCCAAAGTGTATTGGACAAAGTCAAAGATCAGTACGACTACATCCTGATCGACTGCATGCCCTCCCTGGGGCTGCTGGCCGTCAATGCCCTCACAGCATCGGATGCCGTGCTGATTCCGATCCAAACCGAAATCTATGCCCTCGAAGGATTACAAAAACTTAAAAACACCATTACTCTGGTCCGGGAGCATCTCAATCCAAAACTGAAAATTGAGGGCATCATCATGACCATGTATGATAGCCGGCTGAGACTCGCCAACCTGGTTCTTGAAGAAGTCCGGCAAAATCTTTCTGATCCGCTCTACAATACCATTATCCACCGGAATAGTAAGATCAGCGAATCGCCCAGCATGAAAACCCCGGTCATCATGTATGATGCGGCCAGCACGGGAAGTATGAATTTTATGCAATTAGCCCTAGAATTTCTTGAACGAAACCAGGACTCCAGGGTTCCGGCCAATAAAACAACCCCGGCGATCAACAACCCATAATACGAAATGTAAACGGGTCGTTTCATGTATCTAATTGACCAGACCTCATTCCAGCTCTTCCATAATTTAAGCGCGATTCGCTATGTCCAAAGAGTCCAATAAAATGCAGATAGGTAAAGGTATTCGTGCCTTGCTGACCAACATTGATGAGCGGGGCACCGCGCCTACAGGGCAGGAACTGCGCGAAATCTCCAGAGAGCCACTCGAGATTCCAGTGGAATCTATTGAAGCCAATCCCTATCAGCCCAGAACAGATTTTGACGAACAAGCACTTGCAGAATTGGCAGAATCCATTCGCATCCATGGTATCATCCAACCGCTGACCTTGCGTCGTCTGCATGAAGGACGTTATCAGCTCATTGCCGGAGAGCGTCGCTGGAGAGCGGCACAATTGGCCGGCCTGAAAAGTGTCCCAGCCTACATCCGCCTGGCGGATGATCAGGGGATGCTGGAGATGGCTATCGTTGAAAATATCCAACGAGAAGACCTCAACCCCATGGAAATGGCGTTTAGTCTTCAGCGACTCATGGACGAATGCCGTCTGACCCATGAAGAATTGTCCGGCAGAGTAGGTAAACAAAGAAGCACGGTGTCCAACTTTCTCCGTTTGCTCAAACTACCGCCTCAAATCCAGGATGCCTTGCGGAAAGAAAAAATATCTATGGGCCATGCTAAGTGTATTGCGGGTCTTGATGATATCAGCGCCCAACTCATGGTCCTCGGTGAAGTGCTATCCAAAGAACTCAGCGTACGGGAAACTGAAAAGTTAGTCTCGCAATACCAGCAACGTCCCTCCACGCCAAAAAATAAGGGTCAACAGAAACCACCCAAACAAAAATCGGCGGACATCAAGCGAATTGAGCAGCAACTCAAGGCCAGGCTGGGTGTACATGTGGATCTCCATTATCAGGAGAATGGTAGTGGTGAAATCCGGATTCCATTTAAGTCTGATCGGGAACTCAACTATATCCTCGACCTTCTGGAGGACGCCGGCACCCAGGATTAACCATACTCTAATCGTTACCCTCAAGTATAACCTTGAATGAAGATCACACTCCTGTCATTACTCTTACTGCTGACCATCATATCGTATGATGTAAATGCTCAAGGGAGTGTTGATAGTCTTCAATCGGATACGCTAAAGAGCAAAGAAAAAAAAGGGTCCATCTTTGGTGGACGGCCCGGCAAATCCATGGTGATGAGCCTGATCATCCCCGGGGCCGGACAAATCTATAACAAGAGTTACCTGCGTGTGCCTGTGATCTGGGGCGCGGTAGGAGGCATGGGATATCTTGTGCATTACAATACAGTACGATATAACTGTTTAAAAGATGCCTATGCCGCAAGCGTGGATCATCTGCCTTATACTTTTCCGGATCATTGCGATGAGTTTGACGGCATTACGAATTCATCTCAACTCAAAGCCTTAAGAGATCAATACAACAATTCCCGCCAATTATCCATCGTGGGTTTAAGCCTTGTTTGGATCGCGAATGGCATCGATGCCTTTGTCAACGCCCATCTTAAAGAATTTGATATCGATGAAGACCTTTCGATCAAAGCCGGTACACGCATGGACAATGATCCACATGCTCCGATGAGGATGGGTATATACGTTCAGTTTTAACCTGAAGTCATCATCAGAAAAATATCCCCGTCAATGCCTCATCAATGGCCACGTGGCCTGATGCGATTATTCCTTCGGCGTCCAGCCTTCTTTAAGCGATACGGTCTGATTGAATACCAGATGGTCCGGTTTCGAATCGGTGTCCAACGTAAAATATCCCTGTCTTAAAAACTGGAAGCTCTCCCCTACCGCTGCCTGTGCCAGAGCCGGTTCCAATTTTGCGCCTGATAATACCTTGAGAGAATCGCGATTGACCTTGCTTAAAAAGTCTACTCCCTCTTCCAAAGGATTTTCAGTCGTAAAGAGGCGCTCATACATCCGCACTTCACCTTCAAGCGCAGTAGCCGCATTGACCCAATGGAGTGTGCCCTTGGCTTTAATACCGCTGGTGTCGGATCCGCTCTTTGAATCAGAATAGTATGTACAACGAATCAATTCAACCTCACCTGTTGATGGATTGGTTTCGACATCATTACACGTGATGATATACGCACTCTTAAGTCGAACGGTAGCCCCCGGAGCCAACCTGAAATATTTCTTCGGAGGATCCACCATAAAATCTTCACGCTCGATATAAATCGTGCCACTGAAAGGCATGTCCCGCAATCCCGCGTTTTCATCTTCAGGATTGTTTTCAGAAGGCAGGTACTCTGTCTGGCCCTCCGGATAATTTGTAATCTCTACTTTGATCGGATAAAGAACCGCCATCCGGCGAAGCGCAGTTAAGTTCAGTTCTGTGCGAACACAAGATTCCAGCAATTCAATCTCAATCCAGTTGTCCCGCTTGGCAATCCCTACTTTGTCACAGAACGCTCTGATCGCGGCTGCCGGATAACCACGGCGGCGCAAACCACTGATCGTTGGCATACGAGCATCATCCCAGCCACTAACCAATCCTTCGTTGACCAATTGCAACAGCCTACGCTTGGAAGTGATCATGTAGGTCACATTCATCCTGGCAAACTCAATTTGCCGGCTGGGGAAAATCCCAAGATGCTGAATGAACCACTCATACAATGGCCGATGGTGAATAAACTCCAGAGAGCACAATGAATGGGTGATGCCTTCAATACTGTCACTTTGGCCATGGGCAAAATCATACATCGGATAGATACACCAGGTATCTCCGGTGCGGTGATGATGCTGACGCTTGATCCTGTAGATCACAGGATCCCGCATGTGCATATTGGGCGAAGCAAGGTCTACGCGAACACGTAGCACCCTGGATCCGTCCGGGAATTCACCATCCTTCATCCGAACAAACAAATCCAGATTTTCGTCTATGGAGCGATTTCTATATGGACTTTCCTTGCCGGGCTCAGTAGGTGTTCCTTTCTGAAGGGCGATCTCTTCTGGGGTGCTGTCATCCACATAGGCCAGGCCCTTGCGGATCAGGTCCAGGGCATACTCATACAACTGATCGAAATAATCCGATGCGTATAATTCTTTTCCTTCCCACGTATAGCCAAGCCACTGGATATCCCGCTTAATTGCATTGACGTACTCCGTCTCTTCCGTAGCCGGGTTGGTATCATCAAAACGAAGGTTTGTCTTACCCCCGTATTTCTTAGCGATTTCGAAATTGAGACAGATGGCTTTAGCGTGTCCGATGTGCAGATACCCATTCGGTTCCGGTGGGAACCGTGTGTGTACACGTCCACCATGCTTGCCATTGGCGATATCTTCTTCTATAAATTCCTCAATGAAATTGAGAGATCTGGATTCTTCCATGGATTTTCAATTGTTCTTGTTGCTATATCGATCTGCCAGGCAATTCTCCTGCAGGCAGGCCACTCATTACATTCGGTCGGGCATTTCAATACCCAGTAATTCCATTGTACTGCTCAGTATCCGCGCAATCTGTGTAATCAAGGTCATCCGAAAAACCCTGGCGGCATCGCTTTCAGCTTGCAATACCTTGACCTCATGATAATACCGGTGATATTCCTTGGCCAGGGAGAAAGCATAATTGGCAATGAGGGCAGGATTGTATTCGCGGGCAGCACTCTCAACCACATACTGGCATTGGCCGAGAATATTTAACAATAATTTCTCATCCTCGTTCAATACATACCCCTCATCACTACCTGTTATCGTAGCCGCTTTGCGGAGTATCGACTGGATACGTACATACGCATTTTGAATATACGGACCGGTTTGGCCCTGGAGATCGACGGAGGCTTTGGGGTCAAACGTCATCCGTTTTCGTGGATCCACTTTGATAATAAAAAACTTGAGTGCGGACATACCAATCCGTCGGATGATTTCCATATCGGTGACTTCACGTTCGGCAGCGGCCATCCTGGCCTCCTCAATCACATCATCCATCAGATCATCCGCATCAATGACGGTGCCTTCTCTTGATTTCATCTTTCCTTCCGGCAGATCCACCATGCCATAAGACAGATGGTACAATCCTTTGGCATATGGCGCTCCTAGTTTGGCCATGATGGCAAACAAAGCCTGGAAGTGGTAATTCTGTTCGTCCGCTACTACATACACCATTCGTTCTGCTCCGAATTCATCATATCTTTTTTGAGCGGTACCGAGATCCTGGGTCATGTAGACTGAGGTGCCATCGCTGCGCAACACCAACTTGTGATCCAGTCCAGCATCGGTGAGATCGACCCAAACAGAACCATCCTCTTTTCTGTAGAATACACCTCGTTTCAGGCCGTCTTCAATCAGATCCTTTCCAAGCAGGTAGGTATCACTTTCGTAATACAATTTGTCAAACTCGACACCAAGCCGGGCATACGTCTGATCGAAACCCGCATACACCCAGCTGTTCATCATACGCCATAGCGCAAGCGTATCCGGATCGTGATCTTCCCATTTTAGCAGGAGTTCACGGGCTTCTTTACCCAGACGGCTGGCTGTGTTGAAGTATTGATTTTTATACCCTTTAAAAAATTCAGGTTCGTCCTGGCCTTTGTCCTTACGGTTTTCAAATAAGGTTATTGCTTCCGGTGATTCCTGCCAGGCTTTATATTCCGTTGAAAACTCTTTTTCAAAACGAACATACCAATCGCCGACAAAGTGGTCGCTTTTAATGCCTGCATTTTCAGGAGTCAAACCTTTTCCAAAACGTTGCCAGGCGAGCATGCTTTTGCAGATCGCGATACCCCGGTCATTGACGATCTGTACGCGAGTGACATCGTGACCGCAGGCTGCAAGGATCTTTGAGGTAGACCACCCGAGCAGGATATTCCTGATATGGCCAAGGTGTAATGGTTTGTTGGTGTTGGGTGAAGAAAACTCTACCAATACCTTTTCGGGGGTGGGGCGGGGCTTCCAAAAATCAGGATTGGATTGCATGGCATGTAATGTGCCGGTCCAATAGTCTCCAGCCAGTGAGATATTAAGAAAGCCTTGAATGACTTCTGTATGGCTGACCCAGGTGTAATGTGCACTCAGGTAGTCTCCGATAGCTTTCGCGATTTGAGGAGGAGCCTGGCGCAAGGTGCGGGCTACGGCGAAGGTGACCAGGGTATAATCTCCCTGATGCTCCTTCTTCGTTGAGGTCACCTGGAACTCACCGGCAGGTATATCCACCTGGTATACTGCCCTGACGGCTTCAGCGGCCGCCTTTTCTATTTCTTTCGTGATATCTGTCATGTAGGGGGGACAAAGTTACGATCCGGAGCCAAAAAAGCTGAAAACACTTTGACCATAATGGCGGGCTTCTCTGAAACCAGGGGTTTGATCGAATACCTTGGTTGAAATATGTTCAAGTACGAAAAACCCTTCCGGGGTTAAAAGATGATGCTCCAACACGAAGCCTGGAAAGGATTCAATACCCTTCATTTCATAGGGTGGATCGGCAAAAATATAATCCCATTGGCGTGTGGCGTCCCGGATGAAACGCAAGACATCGCTTTGAACTACTTTCAAAGGAAGGTCCCATTCTTTGGCCAGGGATTGCATAAACCGGGCACTTTCACGGTAACGATCGACATATGTGATGTCCAGGCAACCACGGGAGGCCAATTCGACGCAATGGATGCCTGTCCCACCAAAAAGATCGAGAGCGGAGGCATGTTCATAATCGAGACGGTTGTCGAGGATATTGAACAAGGCTTCGCGTGCAAAATCCGTCGTGGGTCTCACAGGCCAGCTTTTAGAAGGGATTTGTAAACGGCGTCCACGCCATTGTCCACCTATGATACGCATGAGCGGTACCTGGCGATCAGGGTCTGCAGGTCGGGAAGTTCGAGATGATGATCAAGATTGAAGTACGTATGACCCGGGCGATCATATCCAGCATATTCATTGCGTATGGTCAACCACCAGTTTTCCTGGGCACGGATCATCCTGCTGCAGGCAATGACATAATACGTCACATCGTCCTGATCCTGGACGTAAAAGAGATTGGAGAACGTGAGTTTAGGACCAGTTGCTGACAAGATCAACAGGCTGTTTTCGATAATGCAGAAAAACAGACGAGTGGTGTTTCCGGCAAAAGATTCCAGATGTTGACTGATTGCATTCCATACTACCGTGGTCACATGGACATAACCGGCCCCGGCGTAATACTCCTCAAGTGCCTTTCGAGTGTTGGTTGGGAGGCTGTAGGCGATAGAAACTTCGCCCGCGGCAGTTTCAGCCACCAGGGCATCTCCGGCTTTGACGCTGATGTATTTTCTTGCGATTTCATCCCATTGTCCCTGATCGGCATAGAATTGAGGGATCGTGACATTTGGACGGTCCAGAAGGAGGACCGCTACCTCACGAAACTTGTCGAAGAGGGCCGGGTGCTGATCCAGTGCAGCATCAAGAGCCGCACAAAGTTGGCTTTCTGAAAAAAGGCCTTGTACCTGGTAGGAGTTCTTCCATGCCGGTCTGTCGGCAGAGGGTTCTACCATAACCTGCACGCTGACCCGGTTACGGGACAAGGCTATAATGAGTTCAGGCGGGTACACCGGATGGGACATCAGACCAGGATGATTCAGCCCGTTTCTTTCAAAAAACGAGCCAACAATGATAAGGAAAAGGCCAGAGGTACAGCGCCATAAATTCTATTTTTGCAAGATGGAACAAACCAGAGGATGCCTTTTGGCCATTGAATCTTCCTGTGATGACACCTCCGCATCTGTTATTCGGGATGGGGTGGTACTGAGCAACCTGATTGCCAGCCAGGCTATCCATGCCCAGTATGGGGGAATTGTTCCGGAAGTAGCCTCCAGGATGCATCAGGAAAATATCGCATTGGTCGTGGATGCGGCTCTTCAAAAAGCCGGAGTCCTTAAAACTGACCTGGATGCCATCGCATGCACTGCCGGGCCCGGATTGATGGGGTCTTTGACGGTTGGGTTGAGTTTTGCGAAAGCGATGGCCCTGGCTCTTGATATACCTTTTCTTTCCGTCAACCATATGCGGGCTCACGTGCTTTCCCATTTCATTGATGAGCCAAGACCGACGTTTCCGTTTTTGTGTTTAACGGTATCGGGTGGACACACCCAGATCCTCCTGGTCAGGAGTTATTCGGAGATGGACGTGCTGGGACAGACCCTTGATGATGCGGCGGGTGAAGCTTTTGATAAATCCGGAAAGATACTCGGACTGCCCTACCCTGCCGGCCCTTTGATCGATAAGTATGCTCGGGAAGGCCAACCGGTATTTCCCTTTCCGATACCCCAGATTGACGCCCTCGATTTCAGTTTCAGCGGGGTCAAGACGGCTTTCCTGTATTTTATCAGGAATGAAGTAAAGAAAGATCCTGAATTCATTTCTTCCCGGATACAAGACATTTGCGCAAGTATTCAGCATACCATTGTGGAGATACTGGTGCGTAAGCTGACGTTTGCCGCTGAGCAATACAATATCCGGGAGATCGGAATTGCCGGTGGTGTAGCTGCCAATTCAGGATTGAGAGGCCGACTATCTGAACTGTCCAAAGAGTACAACTGGAATTTATATTTCCCCGCGATGCAGTATTGTACCGACAATGCAGGGATGATCGCCATGGCCGGATGGTTTCAATACCTGGAGGGCAAGTATTCTCCGCTGGACACCAGACCTTTTGTGCGGGGAATGGAATAGGTCTCAAAAGAAAAAGGTGAAGGAAAATCCCTCACCTTTCTCAACATCATCTCATGCTGATTATTTCTTAGAGTCCATCTCTTCAAACTCTACATCAGTCACATCCCCTTCCTGACCCTTACCATTTGAAGAGCCTGAAGCATCCCCATGGCCCTGACCGGCACCCTGTTGGCCTGTCTCCTGCTGTGCCTGGTAAATATCCTGGCTTGCAGCTTGCCATGCGGCATTGAGACTTTCCAGTGCCGGATCTATCCGGTTGACATCCCTGGACTCATGGGCTGATTTTAACTGTGAGAGCGCTGATTCGATGGAGGCTCTTTTATCTGCTGGTATCTTATCCCCGTACTCTTTCAGTTGTTGTTCGGTCTGAAAGATCAGGGCATCCGCTGTATTTATTTTCTCTGCCTGTTCGCGTGCCAGACGATCTGATTCGGCATTGGCATCGGCTTCAGCTTTCATCCTTGCGATTTCCTCTTTTGAAAGACCTGTGCTGGCTTCAATCCGGATGGATTGCTGCTTACCGGTGCCTTTGTCTTTGGCAGATACGCTGAGGATACCATTGGCATCGATGTCAAAGGTGACTTCGACCTGTGGCATGCCTCGCGGTGCCGGAGGGATCCCATCCAGAATGAATCTTCCGATAGGTCTGTTGTCGCGGGCCATCTTACGCTCACCCTGAAGGATATGGATCTCAACGGACGGTTGATTGTCAGATGCTGTCGAATATACTTTAGATTTTTTCGTCGGAATGGTGCTGTTGGATTCGATGACCACGTCATAGATTCCCCCCATGGTTTCAATGCCCATGGAGAGCGGAGTGACGTCCAACAACAATACATCCTGGACATCTCCGCTCAGCACACCTCCCTGGATCGCTGCTCCGATAGCTACGACTTCATCCGGATTTACCCCTTTGCTTGGCTTCTTACCGAAAAATTCTTCTACCGCGGCCTGTATACGTGGGATACGTGTCGATCCACCGACGAGGATGATCTCATCGATATCTGCTTTGCTGATCCCTGCATCACGAATGGCATCCTCACAAGGACGCAACGTACGGGCAACCAGCTCGGCGGATAGTTGCTCAAATTTTGCGCGAGTCAGTTTGGTATCAAGGTGCTTGGGTACTCCATCTACAGCCGTCACATAAGGCAACGTAATGCTGGTTTCTGTGCCGCTCGACAATTCAATTTTAGCGCGTTCGGCCGCTTCTTTCAAGCGCTGCAGGGCCATTGGGTCTTTGCGCAAATCAATCGCTTCCTGTTTCTTAAATTCTTCAGCCAGCCAATCGATGATGACCTGGTCGAAATCATCGCCACCCAGGTGCGTATCTCCATTGGTGGATTTTACTTCAAACACACCATCTCCTAACTCGAGGATGGAGATATCGAATGTACCGCCGCCGAGGTCATACACCGCAATAGTCATATCCTTATGCTTTTTGTCCAGACCATAGGCCAGGGCTGCAGCAGTAGGTTCATTGATGATGCGGCGCACATTGAGGCCAGCGATCTCGCCGGCTTCCTTGGTCGCCTGACGCTGGGAGTCATTGAAGTACGCGGGAACCGTGATGACGGCCTCCTTGACCTCCTGGCCCAGATAGTCTTCAGCTACCTTTTTCATCTTTTGCAGGATGATGGCAGAAATTTCTTGTGGAGTATATTGGCGGCCATCAATTTCCACTTTAACAGTGTCATTGGCACCACCTTGAACCGGATAGGTTACCCGGCTGGCTTCTTTAGAGGCCTCCGAAAAACGGGAACCCATAAACCGTTTGATCGAATACACCGTTCTGCGGGCATTGGTGATAGCCTGGCGCTTGGCGGGGTCTCCCACCTTGCGTTCACCATTGTCCAAAAAAGCTACGATAGACGGGGTCGTCCTTCTTCCTTCATCATTGGCAATCACTGCGGGTTCATTACCTTCAATGACAGCGACACAGGAGTTGGTCGTACCCAGGTCAATTCCGATTATTTTACTCATACGTCTCTTAGTTTTGAATGTCTATTCCTGATTTCTTATACGTTTAACCACCTCTGATCAATGGTCGTGCCATGCCTAATTTTGGGTCAGGAATATGCCAAAAGAGGAATCTGACGCTACATCCTGACAGACTGCAGCCCTAAAAACTGACAAATAGGCAGAAAAAGGGAAATGCTTCCGAAATGATCTTATTGGAAGTTCAGATCACCGGTGATGCTTCCATTTCGGAGGCTATCCAAAGATTGATTGGTCAAGCCAAAACCCATATTATCCGAGAGATTCCTGGAGGTAAACAGGCCCCGACCTTCTGAAAGATTGGTGTACTGCGGAATTTCCTGGGTGCTGGTGATTCCAGTATTGGCAAGGGTAATGGTGACATATTGTAACAATTCATCTCCCCCGACCCAGACGAGGATATCGATGCTGCTAAAAATACGGGTAGCCAGAGGATCCTCTTCAATGTTGGCCGCCACAGAATTGTAAAATTGAGCTCCGTCCATTTTATATTCTACAGCCTGGAGTCCCTGGACGACGGTCCATTGGATTGTCTTAGGCACATAGATATTGTTAGTTTCCGGGGAACGCTCCAGGTAATGAAACTTCATCTGGATATCGTACAGGCCTGCATCTTCAATGGCATTCCACTTAAACAAGAAGTCTATGTTTTGCTTGAAAGACAGCATGGAACCGGCAGGTGGATTGCGCAATACAGGTGATGGCAGAATTATGGTCTCTGCGGTTACAGGATCTGATTGATCTGCACGCTGGAGTGAAAACTCATATTTGTCTCCCGCAATCAGGGCAATTTGATTGGCTTTGATCTTATAGAGGTAATTAGGCGCTGTGGCAAACTCTCCACTTTTCCGGGGATAACCTTCCAGGTTGCCATCTACCCTGGTGAGGGTATAGACCTGACCGCTGGCAATACGCTTCAGGGTGACTACAGCATCTTCATAATACAGGGAGTCCGGAATCTGGGCGATCACCGATGGAGGGGTGTTGGGATCCAGAAAAGCCTTTTCTACCCGAATATAATGGGCTGTATCGCTCTTAGACAAGAAGCCCCAAACCACGGGAATATCCCTCCATTTGTCAGTAACGACCAACTCATTGTCACAGGCCGTAAACAAGGTCACGGCGAAAAGAAGCAGGCCAAAGGTCCATTTCATGGGGCGAAAATAGGATAATAAACCTTCTCCGCACAGCCATTCCGCCAAATTGAAAGCACAACGTCAAAAGACCGCATTATGTCATCCTGCTTTTATCTTTGGGGGGCTTAATCCATTTTCCACCCATAATACTGACCTATGTCTATACATAGTAAAGCCAAAAAGATCACCACCCATGTCATCCTTGAAATGAAGGGGGCAGGTGAAAAGATCGCCATGCTGACCGGATATGATTTTTCGATGGCGCGCATCCTGGATGATGCCGGGATTGATATCATTCTGGTTGGCGATAGCGCTTCCAATGTCATGGCAGGGCATGATACCACCCTACCCATCACCCTGGACCAAATGATCTATCACGCCTCCTCTGTGGTACGTGCCGTTTCCAAAGCACTGGTTGTGGTCGATCTACCCTTTGGCAGCTATCAGGGTAATAGTAAACTGGCGTTGGAATCTTCGGTAAGGATCATGAAAGAATCCGGTGCACATGCTGTCAAAATGGAAGGCGGATCAGAAATCGCCGAATCCGTAAGTCGTATCCTTTCCGCCGGGGTGCCTGTCATGGGGCACCTGGGTCTCACCCCTCAGTCTATTTATAAGTTTGGAACCTATGTTGTGCGGGCCAAGGAAGAAGAAGAAGCCCTTAAGCTAAAGCGTGATGCCCTCCTGCTCCAGGAACTCGGTTGTTTTTCACTGGTACTGGAAAAGATACCGGCTGCCCTGGCCACAGAAGTCAGCCAATCCCTCAACATCCCCACGATTGGCATTGGTGCCGGTAATGGCACAGATGGTCAGGTACTGGTCGTACATGATATGTTGGGCTTGACGCATGATTTCCATCCTCGCTTTTTACGCCGGTACCTAAGCCTATATGACGAGATTCATAAGGCCGTGGGGCAGTATGTACAGGATGTCCGATCCGGAGATTTTCCAAACGAAAATGAACAATACTAAATTTATCCACTCTTCCGGGATGATTAATTCCAACTCATGTTGAAAAAAATATTGTTGCTGGTCCTGGCTGTTCTTCTATCGGTGGGCGGCTACTTTGGGTATCAGTTTTATCATCGCACCTTTTCGATTAACACACCGACTTCGGTCAACGACAATGTCTTGTTGATCCCTACGGGAGCCGTGTTTGATGATGTGGTCGACAGCCTGCTAGCGCATGGTCTGATTTTGAATGAAAATCACTTCCGTTGGACGGCGGGCAAAATGAATTATAGCAATGAGACTATACGCAAAGGCCGCTATATTATTACCATTCCAGCAAGCAACAAGACCATCATTTCAATGCTGCGTGGTGGAAAGCAGTCCCCCCTATCGGTCACCATTCAAAATGTCAGGACGATCCAACAAATGTGTGGTCGGGTGGCAGCAAAATTTGAATTCGACTCACTTGACCTGGCGACCTACCTGGATGAGAGTTTTGATACGCTGGCGGGAACGGTGCCCGAGACCAGATTGACTCGTTTTATCCCCAATACCTATGAGTTTTACTGGACCGTCAGTCCTGAGGAGTTCTGTAAGCGAATGCTAAAAGAATATGAACGCTTCTGGACGGAGGATAAACTGGCGAAGGCCAAGGCTATCGGCATGACACCAGAACAGGTATATACTTTGGCGTCGATCATAGAAAAAGAAACCAATTACAATCCTGAAAAAACCAGGATGGCCGGTGTGTATCTTAATCGTCTTCGTGATGGTATGCCTTTACAAGCTGATCCTACGATTGTGTTTGCCATTGGTGATTTTGAAATCAGGCGAATCCTATATGGCCATTTGTCTGTAGACTCTCCTTACAATACCTATAAAAACACTGGATTACCACCAGGGCCCATCTTTATGCCTGGCCTGGCATCCATTCAAGCGGTATTGGACCGGGAACAACATGACTACTTGTATTTCTGTGCACGACCTACTGAAGACGGCCCGGGACATGCATATGCATCTTCCCTTCCTGCCCATAATGAAAATGCAAGGCGATATCAGCGATGGCTGGATGCCCAAGGCATCCGGTGATTTAAAGGCCCGGAGTCAGGTTGAATTCCACCCTCCGATTGAGCGTCCTTCCTGAATAGGTGCTGTTGTCAGCAATCGGACGTGTCGGCCCAAATCCCTGATACGCCATGCGGTTGGCAGGAATACCCTTTGACAACAAATAATCGTAGCAGGCTTTTGCACGGTTCTCTGACAACTTACGATTGACCTCAGCAGCACCGGTGTTGTCTGTGTGTCCGTCAATACTGAGTTTGTAGTCAGGATATTTATTCATGATGCTTACGATCTGATTCAGCACTCCATAACTTTCGTTGACCAAGGTGGCTTTACCCAATTGGAACTGGACCGCTTTCATGGCGAAAGTGAGTACTTCACGGTCGGCCGCTTCAATAATTGGGCAACCCCCATTTGAAATCGGGCCGTACGTATTAGGGCATTTGTCTTTGCTGTCTTCCAGGCCATCTTTATCGGTATCCGGACATCCCATAAAGGCAGGTAGACCTGCTATACTTGGGCACACATCCTTGCTGTCCTCTATGCCGTCACCATCGGTATCGGGGCAGCCACTGAACGCTGCCAGGCCGGCAATGGTCGGGCACAGGTCAATTCCATCCTTAACACCATCACCATCTGAATCAGGACATCCATTAAACTCCACCAGGCCGGCAATCACAGGGCAGTCATCTTTAGGATCGGGTACGCCGTCACCATCTGTATCCGGGCAACCCTGGAATACCTGAAGTCCTGCCTCTGTCGGACAACTATCATATTCATCGATGATTCCATCCTGATCTGTATCTACTTTTGGCTTTTCAAGCATCGGGATTACCACTACGGTATCAATCTCCTTGCGACCGAAAAAGTATTTGAGCCCAATACCGTGATTAAAGTTGTTGTTGTTTTCCGCCGAACTATACCTGAACTCAGACTGCACATTGAAATAGGCATATTTCGCGATCCTGATATCAAGGCCTATCCCTACCGGAACCTGCATATTGAAACTGTCTCTTGCCTGACGCACACCGCCAACACCTGCCAGAAGATAAGGATTGAATATATTCTTGTGCGCAAGTGGATAATAATGCATTTGGGCATCCAGGCCTGCGATCTGCATGTTGGGGATATCGGATCCCTTATTGCCCATCCCAATTTTGACGGGAATATTGACGATAAAATGTTCTGATAATGGAGCATGGAATCCAAATTCCCAACCGTCGGTATAGTCCTTGAAAGCGCCAAAGCTACCACCATTGAGCGTCTGATAATCCAGGAACAAACGCTTAAAACTCACCCCTACCGGAAGCTTCTGCGCAGAAACATTCATCGCTATAGCTAGCAAAAGAAGAATTCCTAAAAAACGGGGTGTATGTGAGAATTTCATAACGGAAGAGTTATATTACAAGGATAAAGATATAATGATAATTTAATATATGATAATAATATTCCACCCGGCATTATCCGCTTCCGGGCAAATACCCGTAAAAGATAGGGGAAAAGGAAGACTAGCCGGGAATTTGGAGAAGCCCGCCCGTGAGTCAGACGACAGAATGATCTTCCTTATACAGACTCGAATAAGCCCGTATCTCTGTTTTTACGGACTTTATCCCAATCAAACCAACGACCGTTCATAGCCACATAAACACCAGGAGGCAGCACCTGAACAAAAGCGAGTGCGCTGCCCAGGTTGAAGAATCCATCAGATGATGTACCGAAAGCATAAGGGATCATCGCACCGGTTAGTACAATGGTTTTTGGAATACCGGCAGCAGCAAGTGCCTTTGCCGTTTCTACCATACGGTCTGTACCATGGGTGATCAGGAGTTTGTCGGATTTAGCCCGGGCACAATTGTGTACAATGATCCCGCGGTCTTCTTCTGTCATCTCGAGACTGTCAACCATCATAAGGGTACGGATATCCACGTCCAGGGAACAACGTCCCCGATCAAACATTTCCATGAGATGTGTATTCTCAAAGAAGAGTTCTCCTGTGATGTAGTTGTATTGCTTATCAAATGTACCGCCTGTGACAAATACCTGTATCATACGGGCAAAGGTAGAATTTTAAGTGTGTCAGGCCAATAAACACCCCTGCAAGCCGCATTTACACGTTGGCTTAGGAATGGTTATAGATCAGCAAACAAATCAAAAAAAAATGCCGGGACAAGTCCCGGCATCCTAAACATTATTTTATCAGATTATATCTTGAACAGAGACGGATCCACAGCACCATTGACTTTGATTGATGTGACTTTCATCACGATCGGAGTAGGCATCTGGCCGCTGATGGTCACGGTGTGTGGAAACATAAATCCATCCACTGCTTTGTAGTCAGCATACTCAAACGTATTCGTAGAGGTCTGTCCCTGGGATTCAGAGGTCTGTACTTCCTTGATCTTGAGGTGAGAGACCTTGTCATAGTATTCTGTGCTTTTAGATCCGGATGGCTTGGTCACCAGTAACTTGTAGCAGGCCGTACCATTTACATCTTCAGTTCCTTTGACTTCTGATGTAAATCCATTCGTGCTATACAAACGCTCCGGAAACAGAACGGCTTGTTCTTTCATAGATTCGAGATCACTGCCTTCGAGCATCATCCGTTGACCCATCTGTTCCATCACAGCCTGGTTGCCATCATAGATTTGCTTCATGATGTCCATGCCAGGAGCGGACATATTCATATAAAACTTGCCCCCTTCCTGAACTATGCGGGAAGTGATCGACATCCCCATCATATCCATGCTGTAAGACAGCTCGACGGATTTGACAGCTTCCAGTTTGGTACGGCCACCAATAGCGGTAAGATATTGTTCTACGAGATCATTGGCATTGATATCTACCGGTGCACCGGATTCATCTTTGCGAGGATTGGCGTAGATATCATAGAGTTGGATTTTACCATCGTCCTTATCGAACGTGACCAGTTTATCCATGACTTCATCCTTATTGCCGACCACCACGATGCGCGCTTTGGATGGGGTAATATATTTTTTTGCCACCCTGGAGACGTCGTCGATCGTGACGGCAGACAAGCGCTGCAGATAGGTCTGATAGTAGTCGGCCGGCAGGTTGTACATATCTGTATTGAGGGCAAAACCTGCAACCGTCTGCGGGCTTTCCAGCGAACGGGCAAAGCCGCCGGCGATAAAGCTCTTGGCCAAATCCAGTTCCTTTTGGGTAACAGGCTCGTTGCGGAGTTTATCCAGTTCGATTAAAAACTGTGTGATTGCACTATCCGTTACATTGTTGCGTACACTGGCATTGGCCGAGAATTCAGCGACCAATTTATCTGCCTCGAGTGAAGAGTATGCACCATAGGTATAGGCTTTGTCTTCGCGCAAGTTTTTAAACAACCGGCCAGAAAATCCGCTGCCGAGGATGGTATTCATTACTCTGGCGGGGAGGATGTCGGCAGCGCCGGGTTTGAGATCCACCGCATAGGTGATATTGATCACGGACTGGACGGCCCCGGGCTTGTCCACAAAAGCAACCGTAGTTTTGTCGACTCCTTTCGGGAATGCGTAGGTGTACTTTGGCGTGGTGCCCGCAGCCCAGCTTCCAAAGTACTTTTCAGCCTTGGCCTTAGCGGTTTCAGGTGTAATATCACCTACAATCACCAGGTACGCAGTACCGGGCTTGAAGTAGGTATTGTAGTATGCCTTACAATCGTCAAGGTTGATATTGGATACTGTGCTTTCGTTGGTAATCTCGCCGTAAGGGTGTTCTTTGCCGTAGGTCAGCGCGCTGGATACATTACCCGAGATCGCATTGGGATCATCCTTTTCCGTCTGTAGACCGGAGAGGGTTTGTGTTTTAATTTTTTCAAACTCGGCCTCAGGAAATGATGGCTTGAGGATCACATCTGAGAACAGCCCAAGAATCTTGTCGGTATGTTTGGTCAGCGATGATGCAAAACCTCCGGTACCGCTGGTGGAAAGGCTGCCGCCGATATAATCAACGGCCTCATCAATCTCAGCTTTGGTTTTAGTCGTAGTACCGGTGGCCAGAAGACTCCCGGCCATACCTGACAAACCTGATTTCTCCTTCTCCAGGATCTCATCGCGATTGATGGTAAGCTGGTATGAGATCTGTGGCAACTTGTGATTTTCCACGACGATCACTTTAAGGCCGTTGGCCAATGTAAACTGGTGAGATTGGCCAATTTCGACGGGTCTGGCCGGACCGGCTTGTGGAGCAGTAGCCCGGAAATCTCCGGAACCTCCGGCAGCGGTCGTGGTTTCCTTGCCCACTTTGGGAGCACAAGCCCCAAGGCCTGCGATGACCAGGAATATGAAGATGGATTTAGTAAAATTCATTGCTATGCTTTTTTAAGATAAGTAAGGTTGGTTTGAGATCAGGATTTTGCTTCCATGGATTTGGGCAGATAATGCAGTGTCACCCGGTTACTCTGCACGAGATATTTCTTAGCTGCTGCCTGGATATCTTCACGGGTTACGGCCAGGTAGCGATCGATCTCATTGTTGATCAGATTGGCATCTCCAAAAAACATGTAATAGGTAGCAAGGCTTTCTGCAATACCGGCAACGCGGCTGTTGTTGGTGACAAACTCAGCTTCAATCTGATTACGCAATTTCTCGAATTCCTTTTCAGAGATCAGCTCATCCTGTACTTTTTTGACTTCGGCATCAATAGCCTTTTCAAGGTCGTAGACATCTACGCCCATATTGGTGATTCCAAATGAAAGGGATACACCCGGATCTTCGAGGGCCAATGGGAAGTTGCCTACGAACAAAGCTTTTTGCTGCTCATCGACCAGTGCACGGTACAGCCTGGAACTCTCTCCCGAAGAAAGAATTCGGGACAACATATCTACAGCATAGTAGTCTTTGGTGCCCTGGGCAGGGATACGGTATGCCTGGATGACCGCCGGCAATTGAATATTGTCATAGATGGTATCGCGAATCTCACCGTTGAGTGGTGGCTCGACGACGCGTGGACGATACACCGCATTTGCGGACTTAGGAATACCAGAGAAATATTTTTCAATAAACGCCTTGGCTTCCGCAAAGTCAATATCCCCTGCGATGGACAGTACAGCATTGTTTGGCACATAGAAGTCAGCATAGAATTGCTTGTAATCAGCTTCCTGAGCGGCCTCAAGGTGAGCCATGGAACCGATCACCGGCCATTTGTACGGATGTACATGGTAAGCTCTTTTAAACGTTTCTTCGAGAATAGAACCATAGGGTTGGTTGTCGATCCGCTGACGACGTTCTTCCTTGACCACCTGGCGTTGGGTTTCAATGCCCTTTTCGTCGACGCGGGCATGCATCATGCGCTCTGATTCCAGCCAGAGACCCAGTCCCAACTGGTTGCTTGGGAGAACTTCAAAATAATATGTACGGTCAAAGGTGGTATTGGCATTAAGCGTACCTCCGGCATTCTGGACATACTTGTCATACTCACCACGTCCGATATTATCGCTGCCTTCAAACATCAGGTGTTCGAAGAAATGCGCAAAACCGGTACGCTCGGGGTTTTCATTTTTCGAGCCGACATGGTACATGACCGATACGGCTACAATTGGGGTGGACTTGTCCTGGTGCAGAATGACATGTAAGCCATTGTCGAGCGTGTACTCTTCAAAGGCGATCTTGTTCATTTGCCCATATACGGCAGAGGTGGTGACCAGGGCAACGGCCAACAGGGAATACAGAAATCGCATAGATATATGGTTTAGAAATTTGTTCAAAAATACAATATGGCAAAGGGGGAAAACGCTGGATTATCTACAAAAGACCAATAAAATCTGACCAATCAGGCTGAGAAGGAAGTCCCGCACCCGCAGGTTTCCTTGGCATTGGGGTTATTGAACACAAATCCACGGTTGTTGAGGCCTTCGAGCCAGTCCACTTCCATTCCCAGGAGATAGAGTGCATGGGCTTTATCCATCAGGATGCGCAGCCCCCCATACTCGTAGATTGAATCCTGCGCCTTGGCCTCATCAAAACCTAAAATGTAGGAAAAACCGGAGCAGCCACCGCCTTTGACGCCCACCCGAAGGCCGTATTCATCAGGCACCCCTTGTTCGGTCCGGATCCGTTGTAACTGATCCAGGGCACCCGGGGTAAGGGTCACCGGAGAGGATACCAGTGTTTCTGCCATAGTCATGAATTTGTTGAGGACGCAAAGATAAGGAACCTGCACTTGTAAAGAAAGGTAACAATAGAACCTGCCCCGGAGTTCAGTTCAGGCCATCTATCGGCAGTTAAATCCTATACCGATCCCCTGTCCATAACAAAGTTCAATTTCACCGGCAATTGGTCGTGGCTTTGTTATTTTTGTGACATGACCTGGTCGATGATTTTAGGACTGACGATCCCATCCGTCGTAGTATTAGTTGCCGTATACCTGATGTTCAGGCAATACTTCCAACATCAAATGCAAAGCCGGCTTCTGAAATCTAAATTTCAAAATGCACAGGTTACCCTCCCGCTAAGGTTGCAGGCATTCGAGCGCCTGATCCTCCTGTGTGAGCGGATAGATCTTCCTGATCTGGTATTGCGACTGAAGACTCCGGGCACTACTGCCAATACTCTTCGGTCTGCCTTACTCATCGCGATACAACAGGAATATGAGCATAACCTAACCCAGCAACTATATGTGTCTGAAGAATTATGGCAGATCCTGATGACGGCCAAAACCAAAACCATGGACCTTATCTCCATAGCCGCGGTGAATCTTGGGCCCAATGCTTCTGCTGATGATTACGCGGCAGCACTTATGCAACTGGCGGGAGAAGAAGCGTCACTGCCATCCCAAATTGCTAAGAAAGCTATTAAAACGGAGTCTTCGCTATGGCTATAAAATCGCCCTCTCTCCTCCTGGTTTTTATTCTCCTCCTCAGTGGAGCATGTAAACCTGTACAGCACATTAGTAAGACAGAAGTGCGCTATGAAACGATCAGCGCCAAAAGCGATGCTATCCCCGATGCAGAGATCACCGCCATGATCGCTCCGTATAAAGCTTCGCTGGACGAACAAATGAATGAGGTCATCGGGCAGGTCGGCGAAGAAATGACCAAAAAGAAACCAGAATCGACGCTGGGCAACTGGTATGTGGATGCCATGATGGCCGGGGCACAGAAAGCAGGTTATCCTGCCGATCTGGGCATGTCCAATTATGGTGGATTGCGTATTCCTTCGATTACGGCTGGTCCCCTCACCCGGGGAGAGATCTATGAGCTATGCCCATTTGACAATCTATTGGTCATTGTAGAAGTTCCCGGAAAACAATTGGATACTTTGATGCAAATGATTGCCGCATCAGAAGGATGGCCGGTGAGCTCTGGCGTGCGGATGACCATCAAAAATAAAGTGATGACGAGTTGCACCATCCACGGTGCTCTAATTGATCCGGACAAGACCTATATCGTCGCTCTTCCTGATTATGTTGCCAATGGAGGTGATGGTACTAAGATGTTGATTCCGCTCACCCGGCATCAAACCGGTATCGTGGTCAGGGATATCCTGATTGACGAAGCTAAAGCTGCAGCAGCCAAAGGAATGCCGATCCAATCGCCTATCGAAGGACGGATTGTTAATCAATAGTATAAAATACATCCCCATGTGGTCGAGAAGGACATTTATACATCGTAGTGCCGGCGCAGGAGCCGCCCTGATGGTGCCTGGATGGATGCATGCATCCGCTATGCTCCATGGCGAACTCACTAAACTCGTTATCCTGCATACCAATGATGTCCATAGCCGCATCGATCCCTTTCCTGATGATGGCTCCCGCAACGCCGGTTATGGCGGTGCTGCGCGTCGGGCGGCGATCATCGAGCAGCTCCGGAAAGAACATGAACATGTGTTGCTCCTCGATGCAGGTGATATCTTCCAGGGCACACCCTACTTCAATTTCTATCTGGGTGAACTCGATATCAAGTTGATGAGCGCCATGGGATATGACGCCACGACGATGGGCAATCATGACTTTGATGGTGGATTGGAGAATTATGAAAAGCAGATGCGGGAACAAGGCAACTTCCCGGTCATCATTTCCAACTATGACTTTTCGGATACCGTTATGCATGACCGATATATCTCCAGAAAGGTTTTTACCAAAGGAGATCTGCGAATTGGTGTGACCGGCGCGGGCATTGAAATGGATGGCCTGGTGCCTCCCGCGTTGTATGGTCCGACGCGTTATCTGGATCCAATTGCCCATGCTACCGCGGAGGCTGATATCCTCAAGCATGATGAAAAGTGCGACCTCGTCATCTGCCTGTCCCACCTGGGGTATAAGTATGACAATACAAAAGTGAGTGACATCCATCTGGCCCAAAACAGCCGTTCGATTGATATCATCATTGGTGGCCATACGCACACCTTTATGGATCAGCCTGAATATTATCGAAATAAAGAAGGCCAAAGTGTGATGATCAACCAAGTGGGTTGGGCCGGCATTCGACTCGGCAAGATCGAAGTGACTTTTGAGGCTAACCGGAAAAACAAGTGCATCTCCTGTGAAGGCATCTGGGTGAAAGAAGCCTAAAAATGCCTTGGATGGCGGGTGTGGAATTGACTGTCAATGGTTTATTGAGCCGCAAAAAAAAAATGTGTAAAGCTGTTGTTTTCAAAACTTTACAATTAATTTGTGGATAATCCTGAAAAATCAACCTGCGGCTTAGCATCGACCGAATTTTTATTGATCTTTGTCCAATCCCGCAGGCTAGAGAAAGAAGAAAAACGTGAATTCAAAAGCTCATCCGACCCATGGACTCCCCCCGGAGCAAATCGCCGGCCAGGCTTTAGGGATTATTCAATAACCTATTAGAGTGTCTATCATAATGATGCAGGACTGCCATGCAGTATGGAACGGGTGTCTGACCGTGATACGGGAGGAAATCAGTGAACAGAGTTTCAAAACATGGTTTGAACCCATCCGTCCTATACGCCTGCAAGAAAATACCCTTACCCTCCAGGTCCCAAACCGATTCTTTTTCGAATGGCTGGAGGAACATTACTTGCAGGTACTTCGTAAATCCATCCGCCAGACGTTAGGCCCTAAGGCCAACCTTGAATACAATTATGTCAAGGATGATCCATGGGATAAAAACGGAAAACGTAAATCTCCGGCTGCAGCTACAGCCAGTGAAGTCGAGAATGACATCCGCAACCCGTTTGTCATCCCCGGCATCAAGCGGTTGAAAATTGACCCCCAACTCAACACGTCCTATACCTTTGAAAATCTCATTGTTGGTGATTGCAACCGACTCGCATGTTCCGCGGCCGAAGCCATCGCAAACAATCCCGGAGGCACTGCATTCAACCCCTTATTTATTTTCGGTGATGTCGGTCTCGGTAAAACGCACCTGGCCCAGGCTATTGGCAATGCGGTAGTCAAACAAAGAGATGACAAGACCGTCCTCTATGTCAGTTCAGAGAAGTTTACCAATCAGATCATCGAAGCCATAAAAAACAACGCGGTCAGTGACTTCACCAATTTCTACCAATTGGTCAATGTCCTGATCATCGATGATATTCAGTTTCTCGCGGGCAAACAAAAAACACAGGAGATTTTCTTCCACATCTTCAATCAACTGCATCAGAGTGGCAATCAGATTGTATTGACCTCTGATCGTGCGCCCAAAGATCTGCAGGGCATGGAAGAACGTCTGATCAGCCGGTTTAAATGGGGATTATCCGCCGACCTTCAGGCTCCAGACTTCGAAACCATGATGGCGATCCTTGAACATAAATCAAAGGCAGCAGGCATCAGTTTCAGCCAGGACGTAAAACATTATATCTGCGATAACATCCGGCACAACATCCGCGAGCTCGAAGGCGTCATCGTCAATCTGATCGCGCATGCTTCCCTGACCCGCAAGGAAGTGGATATTGAATTGGCCCAGAAAGTAATCTACAATGTTGTAGCGCACACCGGTTCCGTGATCACGCTTGATCACATCAAAAAGTGTGTGGCTGATCACTACGAAGTGCCCATCGAGAAACTCAAATCACAGACCCGCAAACGCAATGTCGTGCTGGCACGTCAGTTGTCCATGTACTTTGCTAAAAACATCACCAATCATTCGCTCAAAGCTATCGGCGATAGTTTTGGAGGCCGTGATCACAGCACCGTGATCTATAGCGTCCGGGCCGTCAATGATATGATTGACACGGATGCGGAATTCAAGCGCACGGTCAAGGATATTGAGAAAAAGCTAAGACAACCCGTCGGGTAGTTTGCAACCTTCCGTTGCGGTCGTAGCGGTGCTGCGCGAGTAATAAGTTGGCAGTGGGCAGTCAGCAGTTTGATGAAGGTAAAAACTGCGGCTCTGCGCGAGAAAAAAGGGCGGAAAAGGCGGAAGGCATTAAGCTATTTGAAAATTACTTTGTGGTCGTGGCGGCGTTGCGCGAACTCCTTTTTGTCTGAATCACGGATTATTCGGATTCAAGGATTTCACGGATTTGTTTTAGTTCCTGGAAAATCTCCTCTGCGGCTCCGCGCGAGATTTTTACTGCTTTCTGATGGAATCCAGGACTTTGGCAAACTCACTGGCGAGATGGCGCCGGGTAAATTGTTGTGTGCCTTCGGCATCAGCCTTAAAGGTTCCTTGCTGATAGAGCTTAAAATACTCCAGGATCCTATCCTTCAATCCTTCCACATCATCATATTCATGCACTACTCCTCCCCGTGTCCTTTCAATGACCTTGGCGGAATCACTGTCTCTCGGTCCGACCGCCAATAAAGGTCGTCCTGAGCCGAGATACTCATATAATTTTCCAGGAATGATCGTCTTCGAATTAGGCGAGTTGTTGATGACCAGCAGATTGATTTGTGCTTGCTGCTGCATCATCACGGCTTCGTTGTGGGGCACGAATTCAACGAAGGTGGTATGCTCTTGCAAACCATAATCCTCCACAGCGGTTCGCACCGAAAAATCAACCGGCCCGACAAGTCGTATGGATAAGTGCTTTGTAAGTTCGCCGGATTCCTGCAATGCCTGACGGATCGCTTTCCAAAAAACTATGGGATTGCGGTCCTTATTCATCGACCCGATATGTACGATTGAAAAAGCCTGGTCCAAAGGTAGTCTCCCGGCATCCGGGAAATCCGCGTGATCAAATCCATTAGGGATGACGACGATATCATCACGACCACAAAGTGATTTGAACTCATCCCGTGACCGCCAGGTGACCGTTACCACTTTAGATGCGGTCTTCAACACTTTCAGCTCCAGACGATGATGACGACGATCCGCCCACGATGACAAATGCAGATCACGATAAAAATCAATATTCGTCCATGGATCCCTGAAATCAGCAATCCATGGAATACCTGTAGCCCGATGCACCTTATATCCAATCATGTGCATACTATGTGGTGGGCCCGTAGTAACGATGGCATCAACAGGATGCTCTTTCAAGTATCTTTTTAGAAATCGTACGGATGGCTTGATCCAGAACATTCGCGCATCCGGAATGAAAAAATTGCCCCGTACCCACACTGAAAATTTTTGAGCCAGCGAAGCCTTTTTATTTTCATTAATGAAGCCGGAGTATAATTTTTCCTTCTTCTTTCGCCCCAACAATGTCTTGTAGAGATCGTAGGGTTCCCATATCGGGAGGCGAACGACCATAAGATCTGAAGGAATTTCTTTCAGCAGACTCTCGTCATAGGCACCGGTCTCTCCGCCTTCAGGGGTATAGATCACCGGGGCCCATCCGAAGGCTGAAATATACTTTGACATTTTAGCCCAACGCATTACGCCGGCTCCTCCCATGGGGGGCCAGTAGTAAGTGATCAGGAGAAATTTCTTCATCTGAGGCGAAGGTCTGAAAATTACCTCAAGACCTGTGACTGGGTCTGGAGAATATATCTTCAATCCTTACTGGCATCAACTCCAATGTGACCTATGATACCCTGGCATGCGCGTGGCATTCCTATTTTTGCAGGGCTAATTACATCGGGCTTTGTATGCAAAATCGGATTTTCTCTTCTTTTAAATGGCCCCTTCTGGTGATCTTCCTGGTGACCCAGGCTTGTCAGGCACAACCAGAAGGATCTATTCATGGTAAAGTAACAATGGAACAGGGGTGGAAGCCTGTCGTTTATTTAGTGCACCCCAGACAGTTTAGTGAAGTGGCTTCGGATTACCTCGGCGAAATTGTCGATTCTGCTCAGGTTGCCTCTGATGGAACACTTGCCTTTCACTATGTCCCAAAAGTCGCTGGTGCTGATTTGTACTTTTTGACCATGCAGAGAGAGGGCAGTCGTTTTGCGACTCACCTGGACGACAGCGATCCTGCGTCTGCCAATTATATGCCTGTGGTCATTGATGCCACACATCCCATTCACTTCACCGCTGCATCCTCTACCTTTCAACAATCTTTTACGCTGGAGAGTCCTTTGAGCGACAACATGGCTTTGCTTTCCCTGAGCGATATACGTAGGACTGCACTTCGAGCCTATCTCACACAACAAGCACAACGGGAGGATAATGATACTTTGTTGCTTGAGCATGAAAAGGAATTTTTAGGCTACGCTAACTCTCTAATCCAGTTCGCAGATTCTACCTCTTCCATGTATTCAGCGATGGTGGCTATTCGATGGATCAGTATTGCCGGGGACTATGAGCGTTTTCCGGAATTCATCTATCGTCAATGCAAAAAATGGTCTTCCACCTCACCTGATCATCCATTGGTTGCAGGACTTTGCCAGGCCACGAACGCAGGTGTCCTGCCGGTTATGATTGGGGACGTTTTACCTGATTACAAGTTGCCGATGGTCGATGGGGACACCCTATCTGTAAAACAATTATTAGGAAAGAAACTTACGATTGTTGATATCTGGGCATCCTGGTGTGCCCCTTGTCGAAAGGAAAACAGAACCGTGTTAGTGCCTCTGTGGGATCGATACAATACCAAAGGGCTACAGATCATTGGTTACTCCATCGACATTGATAAGAATGCATGGCAGAATGCGATTCTGAAAGATGGGGCTGCCTGGACGCATGCTTCACATCTCACCGGCGATGAGACGCCTTTCCTCCAAACCCTTCGTATCACCACCATTCCTGCCAATTACATCCTGGATGAAGCCGGCAAGGTGGTGGCCAAGAACGTGTATGGAGAGGACTTACAGAAATTGGTGATGGCGTATTTGGAAAAATGAGCGTTAAGGCATTCATGTGGTTATTCTGCCCCTGTCCCCTAAAGCGGAAATCATGAAATGCTTTTCTGCCCCTGTCCCCTAAAGAGGAAAGAATGGGGTGCTGTTCTGCCCCTGTCCCCTAAAGGGGAAAAATGAGATGCTTTTCTACCCTTGTTCCCTGAAAGGGAAACAAGGGCTTTGCCCTGAATTTATTGGAGTGTTTGTGGGCCTCTGAAACGATTACCTTAGACAGTACAAACTGGTAATGTATTATGGGAATAGAATCAAACCAACAGAACAAGATAGGTATTGGTCACAGGTGGACAGGGCTCTTATCTCTTTCCATGTTTATACTCATTACTGCCTGTCAGGGGAACACATTTAATCCTAAATGGATCAAGGACAAGGCACCTGAGGAGTTTACCATCCGGTTTGAAACCACTAAAGGTCAATTTGATGTGCGTGTTCATAAAGCATGGTCACCACAAGCTGTTGACCGGCTATATCAATTGGTCAAACACAAGTACTATGATTATGCGATATTCTATCGGGTCACGGAAGATTTTGTGGCTCAATTTGGAAGCTCCAATCGTCTGCTCACCTCCCAATGGATGGCTTATCCGGTGCCGGATGAGCCTGTGCTGCAGCCTAACAAAAGAGGTGCATTGACCTTTGCGCGAGCGGGAAAAGATGATCGGGGAAGTGCACTTTTTATCAATCTGGCGGACAATCCTAAACTGGATACAACAGAGGTTCTTGGGGTTCGGGGCTATCCACCTCTCGGAGAGGTGATCAAGGGTATGGATGTTGTGGATCAGCTCTATGACATCTATGGTGAAGATCTCATGCAGGAATTGGATCGCATGTATACCGACCGGAATGGGTTTATGCAGGCATTTCCGGGATTGGATTATATAAAGGAGGTGAAGCTGGTAGAGTGAGCATTTTTATAAGAAAACATAACTTTAGACCCTGAAAGGGAAGCTCAATCTGGTCCCTGGCTGTACATAAAACACGTATCATTGATCACCGTTTAACATTTCGCAACATGTCAAAATATTTATTGGCCATCCTATTTTGCTTTAGCTTGACCATTGTTTTTTCTCAAGGTAAAGAAGTGGGGTTGACTACATCTGCCCCAGATCCAGTCTTAAAGGGGTTCATTAAGTTGTACGGAGATGCAAAGGCCACCTGGAGAGAATCAGAAGGAACGTATGAGGCTTCCTTTAAACTCATCAATATGCCGGCTACGGCCTGGTTTGATTCCACCGGTCAGCGCGTGAATGTCGTCGTTCAAATAAATAACGACCAATTGCCGGCCATTGCGCTTTCTTACATTGACCGAAACTATCCAAAAGCAAAAATCACCAAAGCCCAAAAATGGACGGATGATAAAAAGGTCAATACGTTCCAGGCCGAAATCAAAGCAGGTGCGGATACCAAAAATCTGCTGTTTACCTCCAGGGGGGATTTGATCAAGGAGTTGGGGAAGGAGTGAGATGAAGGTCTGTGCAAGGACGACCGAATGCCTCCTGGATGATATAAAAAATAAAAGGCCACCGTATGGTGGCCTTTTTTGTCGGGATACCAGGATTTGAACCTGGGACCCTCCGTACGGATGCGTTACCGGACTGCCCTCTTGATGCCTTAAAATAAAAAAGGAGTCACAATGTGACTCCTCTTAGTCGGGATACCAGGATTTGAACCTGGGACCCCCTGCTCCCAAAGCATAATTTCTTATTTTATTAATATTTTTCATAATATATCAGTTGCCTTACGATCCCTATAAATATTGAGGATCTTATGACTCAAACTTTGCATTAGTTTGTATAGGTTTGTATATTTGTGTCACGAATGTGTCACGAATAATCCAGCAAGCCATGAGAAGGTCTTTTCCTACCACAGCGATTTACTTCAACAAATGGGTACCTAATAAAGAAGGTAAATGTCCTTTATCCCTGAAGGTTACCTACAATCGAAAGAGGCGATACTATTCAACAGAGTACGCCCTAACTCCAGATGAGTATGAAAAGGTCATTGTGGATAAGCCTAAAGGCGTTTTTAAGGACATTGCCAACGATCTTCATAATGAGGAGACCAAAGCTGTTGGGATCATCCGCCAACTACCTATGTTCACTTTTGAGGCTTTTGAAAAACGGTACATATCAAATATGGGTGCGAATGACACCCTGAAGAACGCTTATGCAGTGAAGATCCAGGGATTGAAGGAGAACTCGCGTGTAGGTACTGCAGTCACCTATGAATGCGCAATAGCCAGCCTTGAAAAATTTCACCCTGGGGCAACATTTGCGAATGTCACGAATAACTTTCTGCACAAATACGAGACTTGGATGACTGCTAAGGGCAATAGCAAAACCACTGTAAGTATTTATGTGCGGACCCTTAGAAGCATTTTTAATGATGCTATTAGCGAAGGATTGATTTCAAAAGACCTCTATCCATTTGGAAGAAGAAAATATGAAGTGCCTACCGGCAGAAACATTAAAAAGGCTTTGAACATAGAAGAAATCGCTATGATTTTCAACTATCAGGCCGCTCCTGGAAGTGAAGAGATGGCACGCGATTACTGGTTATTCCTCTACCTGGCGAATGGCATGAATGTAAAGGATATGGCTTTGTTGAAGTATGGTAATATCAAAGGGGATTATATTGAATACCAAAGAGCAAAAACAAGGAACACCAAGCGAGATTACGAACCCATCCAGGTGTACCTTCTTCCTCAGCTCCAGCACATAATTGCTAAGCATGGACTTAAAAGGAAAGGTTTTGAAGATTACATCTTCCCCATATTGGAAAAAAACCAAACACCAGAGAGGCAAAATGAATTGATTAAGCTGAAAGTTCGATTCATTAATGACTGGATGAAAAAGATAGCTAAGAATTTGGGTATTGAAAAAGATGTTACAACCTATTTCGCGAGGCATTCTTTCGCCACTGTCCTAAAGCGGAGCGGGCTTAGCAAAGAGTTTATTGGGGATTCACTGGGTCATAGCGACGGCACAACTACGGAACGATATTTGGGAAGTTTTGAGGATAGTCGCAAGAAGGATGCTGCGGAGGCTTTGGTTGCCTTTGATAATTCCAAATAATTTAACCATCTGATTTTAATTAGAATACTATATGCCATACCAAAGCTGGCTTGAAGGCTTAGAAATTGGACCAGATGGTAAATCCATGCCATATGAGATAGTGCCAAAGGATTTTAGCCTGCATCCTGTCACTCCACCTGATAATGATTTTCCAAATTGTTGTGAAGAACACTTAATGTCATTTCAGGAGATAAGAGATTGGGCTATTTCATTTTTGCCGGAAGGAGAGGCGGTAAAGTTGGCGAAGAAAACCCTTTATAATCTTGCATTCACTGAGTCCTATATAATATTCACCTATAAGAATGACGATTGGTACGAAGACATTTCATACTTTATAGAATATAATATTTTCAGTTTTGGTTCTTCAAATAACTATGCCGAGCGTTACCTCCTAAAACTGATCGGCTTCCTTAAAACATTTGAAAGTTTAGATTCAAATAAATTTAAAAAACTTAGCGACTTAACATTTATCTGGTGGAAGAACATTGCGTTTTGCCGAGATCTCCTGCATTTACGAAGGGCGTTTGACAAATGGTTTTATTGTTTTCCCTTTGATATTAGTTTTCTAAATCATCTAAAAGACAAGTATGACTTATTTTTTGGAATAGTGAATGATGATTTTATTGAGTATGATGAAGAATCATTTATGGTAGAACTTAACAAGATCACCGACTCTATATTATCTTGGCATAATACAAGCAATCTTCATAAGAATCGGTTGCTTGTTGATCCCTCCAAAATCAGATTAGAATTGATCATAAGTAAGCGGAATTTCGAATTGCAAATTGGTTTTTTTGAACCAGATGGAGGGAAAAGATTCTCCGATGGTTCATTGATGAAATCAAATATATCGATGATATTACCCCTTTTGTGACACCACCTATTCCTTTGCCAGTGAAAATGATTAACCAGGTCATAATTTCAATTACTTCAGAATTGGACAATTACCAATTTTCAGAATTTTTGGCTTCCAAAGGAATAAATAAAGAGTTGATTTCAGACCTAATGAATGAACATTCTGGTAAAGAATTAATGCCATATTCTATTGCATTGCTCAACGAAATTGGATTTCTGAAGACCTTTCTGACAAGGTTTAAACCGAAAGAGAATGCCTACAAAAAGCTGGCTGCTATTTTTGATGTGGATCCCCGTAGGATAAGAGGAAATGTGACAATACTAAACCCAAAATCAAAGGAAGATCCTACACAATATGGCAGTATAAGTTATGTCGACTCCATAAAGGAAAGGCTTTCAGGACTGATTTAAGGACTATTCCGCCTAAAATCACCCAAATACCATTGCAAGAAAAAAGCAATGGAAAACTTATCATTTGATTTACTGCCAAAGGAAGTTGCCCGAATACATTCGAGGCTGGATTCCTTAGAATACAGCATCCAGCGTCTCGCGGATGGTGGAATTCCCCCTACAACCGGTGATTTGCTTACTGTAGAGCAAGCTGCTGAACTCTTGCATCTATCCATTCAGACGATTTATGGTCTTCTACACCGTAGAGAGCTGCCGTCGTTGAAGCGTGGGAAACGAGTTTACTTCAAGAAAGCGGACCTGCTTCAATACCTGGAAGATGGCCGAAGGAATGCCCAAGATGGATTAGGCCATAATAGAATTTCAGTTACAAAATCATACAAAAAAGGAGGTGCCAAATGACACAGAACGAAGAATATCAAAATCAAATACTTGATGCAATCAAGGAATTGCAAACAGAAGGTTTCTCTTTAGTATTATGTCGTGGTGAAGATGAAACAATAAAGGGTAAACTTAAAAAGGCTAAGTCCCCACTTGTGCAAACGTGGTCAGATAAAGCGGATCAAAAGCTAAGCCAGGCGGCCCTTTCCGCTATTGTTTGCAGATATCCATACACCAAAATTGCTATAGGGGGAATCTGCGGAGTGGCTTCAGGAAATATAGAAATTATTGACATAGACCCTAAGCATTGGGACGGTATTGTAGTAGTATTTCTGGTAACACTGAAACAAACCTATCCGGAGCTTTTTGCAAAATTGAGAATCCACAGAACGCCGTCCGGAGGTCTTCATATCATTTACAGATGTGAGGAACCCATAGGTGAAGGAAGTATGAAGTTAGCCTATAAGGAGGGAGTGAAAGATGCTGGGATTGAAACGAGAGGGCAAGGTGCATATTTTATAATGCCTCCATCAATTGGCTACTCAGTTTTTCAGGATATGCCCATACCTGTCATTTCAAGATGGGAACGAGACTGCTTGATTCAACTGGCCAGAATGTTTGATGAGAGGAAGAAGAAAGTTGTAATTCCTTCTCAAAAGCAATATGATCGAATATATACTGAAAATCCATTCCAACACTTCAATGCATCACCAGAAGGAAGCCAGGTTTTAATTCAGCAGGGTTGGGTAGTTTATAAGGATACCCAGATCTTTACATACTACACCAGGCCTGGCAAGGATGGCGGTATTTCGGCATCATACAACAAGGAGAAAAACTGCTTCTACATCTTTACAACTTCCACAGAATTAGAAGGCAACAAAGGTTATTCTCCGTCAGCGGTACTATGTCAATTAGAGTTCAATGGCGATTATAAACAGTTCTACCGGTATTTGACGGAAAGAGGATTTGGTAAATTAAAACCAGACTACGAATCCAAATACATCAGGAAATACGCAGAAACCGGCAAAGCACTGCCTAAAAACTTTTCCAACGACGCAAAGGAAGCACTTGTAAAAGCCGTGCAGGAGCGAAATGAAAAGTACCCATTTGGAACATTTTGGGAATACATTCCTGATATTGACAGATATATGATCCACCGTGAATTGCTTATGCAATTTATGATCGACATAGGCTTTTGCATCCACAATGGTGAACCATGCATCGTCGAAGGACAGTTTATACGTAAGCTAAATGAAAGAAAGAAACGATATGGTGCCAGAGATATATTTTGTATCCTGAACAACTGGATTAAGGAGGAGGATAAGACAGTGTTCAATAAGATACGTCATGAGTTTAGTAAATTCTGGCAATATCATGGTGAGCACATGATTGGACTTCTTCCTGAGTTGGATCCCACAAAGGTCTTAAAACCAAATTCCACAGGTTGCTATAAGTTTTTCACAAATACAATCCTTGAAATCACTTCTAATGGGAAGAAGGAAATTCCTTATAGTGATATGGATGGTTACTTAATTTGGGCGCATGATCAGATTCCATACCCTTGGAAATATATTGACCAGGAAGCGCAAAAGAAATCCATGTATGGGCATTATCTCATCAATGCGATTAATACGCCAGCAGATTACGTCCAGCTAATCCTTGGCTACTTGTGTTGTGGTTATAAGGTATCGAGTGAAAGTTATTTAATTGCGCTTCTGGAGCCCTTTGAAGCCAGTTTGGGAGGTGGCACAGGAAAAGGTTTCTTCGTAAAGATTTTACGTTTTTGGACCGGCGTTCTTGTCCGCAATGGGATTGCCGTTAAAAAGGATATTGACCAGTTATTGCAGAATTGGGATCACCAGGAGATTGTTCATTTGAGTGACTTACCGAAAGGAATCAACCTGGGGCATCTTAAACACCTTGTTAGCGATGACAGTCAGTTGAAGAAACTCTACAAAGATTTGATCAATATTCCCGCCGAGGAAATGCCCAAGTTTGTTGTTAGCGGTCAATTTGGCCTTAATGTGGAAGATGATGGTGGTGTCAAAAGGAGACTTCGCATGGTATCCTTTAATGGGTTTTTACACGGTCATGACAGCATTCGTAAAGTATACGGTGGTGAATGTCCGGAGATATGGACAGAAGACGATTGGAACGGTTACTTTTCCATTCTTGCAGATGCTGTCCAGGCTTTTTTATGCGTACGAAACCTCGATATAATCGAAGACCGTGAGTTGTGGCTTAAGGGATATGACGCAAGGTTTTCATTTGATGATAGTTATCTACGTGATGAAATCGATGATCAAATCGAAGAATGGAGTAATGAACCTTATGTTACGTCTCATCAAATTTCTGATTGGTACAAGAAAATTTGTGACAAAAATCGAGTTCCCATCTATGAAAGGATAGTGGGTATGAGGAGGCTTCATAGGGCGATCAAGGAGTACTCCGAACTGAATCGTGAGTATCATTACGAGTATGGGAAAACCCGGCAGGTTGTTAAGCGATCCAAGCAATGGGTAATCATTGTACGCAAATTACAGTGAGAGACGAAGAATAATACCCGCGTTGACTGGAATTGGGCACATCTGACCGGAATCTAACTGGAAGTGCAACTGATATTCCGGTCATTGTTGTCGAGAAATAACATTATGTAATTCAAATACTTATCCCACTTTTTTTTCTTCTGACTGGAATGACTGGATTAAGGAACCAGAAATTATACTAAACCAAATCTTTTTAAATGGAAAAATTAGCAATAACTCATTATAGCTGTTGCTAATTTTTCTCGATTATAAAAAATGTAAAACGAGACCCCTTTTCCGGTCTTCCGGTCAGAACAAAAAAAATCCGTGGATAGACACAACGCACAACTATTAAAAATTGAAAGAATCATGGAAACAAACGAAAAAATCCGTCAGTACATAAAAAACCAAATGCCCGAAGATTACGAGCGAATGCTAAGGATCGAAGAGGAGAATAGAAAAGCAATGCAAGCTCCCAAAGATGAATTGACCCTTCGACTCGAAGAGTTGGGATTTCATCGCTATGCTGTCACTGCCTTATCAGACACACATTACTTTTCAACTCCGTGCGATAAGAATGGAGAGTGCAATCTACTATACCAAAGAGGAGATGGTGTTTACAGCAAGTGGGGTGAACTGAGTATAAGCTATGATCCAGGAATTGATGTCTTGGTGTCCTGTGGACATATTTTAAAGGAAGGGTTCTACACACTTGAAGAGTTTAGCGGCCTTCTGCTGAGAATGGAGAAGAGTCATTGGTATCGGGGTAAGAAGGATACAATGCAAAAGCTACCGGTACTTACTATGCTGCAACGGAAAGTTTATGATGCCCTACCTATCGCTTTTCCCTGGTCACAAGGCAAAATGATTGCTGTCGAGGCTGGCATGCCCTCCAGGACAGCCCAGCGGTTCTTTAGCAAGCAATCATTGTTTCACAAGGTCAAAAATGGCTTATACATGAAAAGAATTATTTATTCCGAAACTTAGAGATATACTCCAGAGGGGCATTTTTACGCCTTTTAGGGGAAAGAGTGGCCAGTTTAGCCTTAATGGCCATGATTATTAGAGATAATTTCAACAATTAGTCAGGAATTGATCTGGTCGCCAACATCGCCATAATCGCCAAAATTATACCCTTCGCCAAGTATATTGATGGCTTCAAAGCGTTCCTTATCAAATGGAGTCTCATCATAGATATACTACATTTCATCAATCATACTGCGATCAATTTCATCGCACTCTAAGTTCCAGACAATCCTTAAGCGATGATTCACTATGGTAACCTTTCCCTGGGCTCAGAGAAAAAAGGTTGTTGGCTAAACGAACATATTGAAGATGGCGTTCGAGAATGCTTAGATACTTCTTCATTTTGCGTTTAACTTTTGCTTCTGACTGGGTTAAAGTGTTCATATTAAAGGATTTATCATAGATGAAACTTTAATATGTGATTTAGGGTTTATAACCAATAACATCCCTCAAATGACGATAATTGACTTTATTAACCTCTTTTCTACAAGAGAGCAAGCACTGATGATTTTAATGAGTACTTTGATTGTCTTGTTGGCAGCACTAAAAAATACCCGGAAGCCTCTTGTCAATTTTTTCATAGAAGTTACGAAACAGCTACCAAAACTTTGGCCGCTATTCCTGCTGACTGGCGTACATATCTTGCTTGTATACTTAGCTTTTAACTTTCTGGGAATCTGGACCCACAGACTGATTGACGATCTTGTACTGTTTTACTTGATCGCCATAGGTTTGATTTTTAAGGCATGCAGACAAGATTATTTGATTTTCAGGAGAGAGGTTTCAGCTCTATTTGTTGGCTCCATCTTTTTATTTGCGATACTTGATGAAGGAACATTCCCATTAGCTACAGAGTTAATCCTTATACCTGCAGTCACTTTTCTAACCTTGATGGAATTACTTGCAAAGGATCAACAATTAAAAAATGTTATAAAGAAGATCCTGGTATATTTTGGCTGGACAGCATTTCTATATGCAACATATTCTGTAATCAATGATTGGCGAGGAGGAAATTTTGAGCCAATCTATGAGGCAGCACTATCTGTTATTCTGCCTATCTCTTTTATACCTATGCTTTATCTGATCTACTTTATAATGGAGTATGAAGTAGTTTTTCATGCGATTGATAGGAAAACGATGCTTTCCACAAGCTATAGACAAAAACTAAAGGTTGGTGTCGTGTTGAGTTGCCATTTGAATCCAAAGAAGCTAAGGCGCATGCGGGCAAATCTTTTTTTGATAGATTACCATTCAATGTCCCCAATAGACGCCGCTAAATTCTTATCGATTAGTAATGAATTCGATAATAAAGCAATGAGTCGATATTGAGTGATTGGAAGTGGAAGTTTTAAGAAGGAAGATTTTCATGCATGTCAAGCCAAGGAAAAATATATAAAAGTGAAGGGATAACTCATTCCGAGAAGTATCTGATTGAGTTGTGTAACAATTCTTTTCTCTCGCTTTGGAGTTACCCAAATGTGTTTAGAAATCGTAATAAGGAGCTGGCTGATGTTATTGTAGTTTTTGATAACCACATCTTAGTATTTTCTGATAAAGCCTGCGAGTACCCCACAACAGGTGATGCCAAGTTAAACTGGAGAAAATGGTTTAAAAAATCAGTTTTGAAGTCAGCAGAGCAACTTTGGGGTGCTGAGCGATGGCTCAGATTTTACCCCGGCAGAGTATTTACAGATCGAATGGCCTCACAGAAATTGCCTCTTGAAATACAAGAGAATGCCATAATACAT
>JBGAWQ010000030.1:0-40571 GCA_044227555.1 Saprospiraceae bacterium
CACCCTCTTAGTAATGATAAAACATAAAAAAACATCTCGAATAGGGACAAATCATGTCGCTCCTTATTGTCCGAACCAACCGGATGATTTGGTTCAGGGCACAACAAGACTCATAGGAAAAAGTCAATGTCAGGAAACAAAATTTGAAACCCGACTAAGCGAGAAAGCGAAACGGAAAGCCAAACGCAAGCAGAATGCTCAGGTGAGTTTAAGGAGCGACGAGGTTTTTGGTTACTTTTTTCCGGAAAAAAAGTAACAAACCCCTCGGGCACCGAGACCAACCCCCCGGAAATATCCCCCCAAACCCTATGAAAATGAACATTTTAGCTACCACTTGCCCAAAACCCAAATTTTCCCTATATTTGCAGCGCGAAACTAGACGGAGGGAACAGAAGTTCCCTCTTTTTATTGCCAATATGTCAACTACTGCGGCCACACAACATCTGGAGTCCCTGATCCGCTCCGCCTTTGAAGAAGGGCGCTGCGGGGAATACTATATTGTGGACCTGGTCATTGCTCCCAATCACCATATCGGCGTGTTTGTGGATGGGGATGAAGGCGTTAGCCTGGATACCTGCACCCAGATCAGCAGGATCCTCGAGTCGATCCTGGATCCGGATCCGGCACTGGCGACGGGCTACGAATTGGAGGTGTCTTCACCCGGGGTCAGCAGACCACTGAAGTTTTTGAGACAATATCTCAAACACACCGGACGGACGCTGAAGATCAAGCTCAATACCTACGAAGAACTCGAGGGCACCTTGCTCGGCACCAGCCACGAGACCGTTCGGCTCATGAGCCAACCCAAGGACAAAAAAAGCAAAGCCGAAGAGGTGGAAATCCCCTTCGCCAATATCAAAGAAGCATATGTAACGGTCCAGTTTGGGAAAAACAAACCTAAAAATTGAATCTCGGACATATCGAATTACGAAATCAACAATAAACAATATCAAAATCGACTTCAAACCATTAAATCATCAATGCATTTAAATCATAACCTGTCATGAATCTGATCGAATCATTTTCTGAGTTTAAGGCCGGAAAAAATATTGACCGCCCGACCATGGTCCGGGTGATGGAAGATGTGTTCCGGACCCTGATCAAGAAGAAATACGGCTCCGACGAGCATTTCGATATCATCGTCAACAACAATGGTGACCTCCAGCTCTGGAGCGTACGCAAGATCGTACCGGATGGTGAAGTTATGGACGAACTCGCCCAGGTATCGCTCTCCGAAGCCAAGAGCATCGATGATAGTTATGAATTGGATGAAGACTGTTACAAAGAGCTGACCCTCGAAGATTTCGGACGCCGGGCCATCATGGCTGCCCGCCAGACACTCGTGTCCCGGATCATGGAACTCGAAAAAGACGAAGTCTTCCAACGCTATAAAGACCGCGAAGGCGAAATCATCCTTGGTGAGGTACAGCAAATCCTCAAACGGGAGATCCTTATCCTGGATGATGCCACCAACAACGAACTCCTCTTGCCCCGCACAGAAATGATCCGCGGTGATTATTTCAAGAAGGGGGATATGGTCCGCGCGATCATCAAGCGGGTGGAAATGAAAAACAACAACCCGGTCATCATCATCTCCCGGACAGATAATATGTTCCTCGCCAAACTGATGGAACAGGAAGTGCCGGAAGTGGAAGATGGCCTGATCACCATCAAGAAAATTGTACGACTGCCGGGTGAACGCGCCAAAGTGGCCGTGGAATCCTATGACGACCGCATCGACCCGGTAGGTGCCTGTGTGGGGATGAAAGGTTCCCGCATCCATGGCATCGTCCGCGAGTTGCGCAATGAAAATATCGACATCGTCAATTATACCAACAATCTGACGCTGTACATCCAGCGGGCACTGACGCCGGCCAAAGTATCCAGCATCGAGCTGAATACCGAAAGCAAGAGGGCCAGCGTCTATCTCAAGCCGGATCAGGTGTCCCTGGCTATCGGTAAAGGCGGCTCCAACATCAAGTTGGCCAGCTGGCTCACCGAGTATGAGATCGACGTATTCAGGGATAGTGCCGGTGCCGAACTTGAAGATGTGGACCTCGACGAATTCGCAGATGAAATCGAGTCCTGGATTATCGACGAACTCAAGGGTATCGGATGCGATACAGCCCGGAGCGTCCTCGCGCTTAACAAGGAGGAACTGGTCCGCCGCACCGATCTCGAAGAGGAGACCGTCGATGAAATTTTACGGATATTTACAGCTGAGTTTGACGAAAGCTGATAGTAGATTTCTGCCTGACATACCCTCACTTGGGATATCCAGGGCTGAAATCAAGTGTGTTTGAATTTAACGACCCTATATGTCGCAAAGACTTGTTAAAGTTGCCAAAGAGCTAAATGTCGGTACGGACAGTATCGTGGATTACCTTTCCAAGAAAGGTTTTGTGATCGAAGCCAAGCCGACGAGCATGATTACTGATGAGATGCATAACCTGCTCCTTCAGGAATTCAGCAGTTCTATGGCCATCAAGGAACAAGCCGATAGCATGGTCATCGGTACGCGTCCCGCAAAGGCCGCCGAAACTCCTGTCACGGTAGTCCCCGAACCTCCCAAGAAAGAGGCTCCTCCGGTCACTCCTCCTGCCAAAACGGTTAAAAAGGCGGAGGTCGAAGAACAGGATAAGCCTAAGGTGAAGGTGGTCGGTAAAATCGACCTCAAGCCGAAGACTACTGAACCTAAAACGGTTGTCGAAGAAAAACCTTCCAAAGAGGTGCCTCCTCCGGTGACAGAAGCTCCACCCGCCGAACCGGCCACCGAAGAGAAGGAACAGGATGAAATTGTCAAGGCAGAAGCTCCGCAATTGGCGGGATTGAAAATCCTTGGCAAAATCGATACCAATAAGTTTGATACCCCCAAGCAGAAGAAAGCCGAGAAGGAAAAGGAAAAAGAGAAAATTGCGGCCAAGGCCAAGAAAGATAAAGAGTCTAAACCGCTGGCTTCTTCGGATACCAGTACTGCGCAGAAACGGAAACGCAAGCGCAAGCCCCTTCCTTCAGATGCCCCACAAGGAGATAACAGAGCACGACCGGAAGGCGACAGAGGAGGCGCGGGACGAAGGACCGCAGGTACCGGGTATGGACGTGAAGAACTCAAGGAAGTTTCTAAAAAGGAAATTGACGATCAGATTCGCGCTACCATGGCCCGCCTCTCCGGAGGTAAAAGCAAGCGCCAGAAAATCCGCCGCGAATCCAGGAAAGACAAAGTCGATCGCCAGGAATTGCTTCATGCCTCAGAGAATGACAGCAAATTGCAGTTGACCGAATTTGTGTCTGTCTCCGAGCTGGCCAGCATCATGAACATCGCCGTCACCGACGTGATCATGACCTGTATGAACCTGGGTGTCATCGTGTCGATCAATCAGCGTCTCGATGCTGAAATCATCGAGCTTGTAGCCGGTGAGTTTGGATATGAGGTTGAATTTATCTCCGCCGAAGAGCAGGTGCTCTTTGATGAAGAAGATATCGATGACAACCCCGAAGACATGAAGCCGCGTCCGCCGATCGTTGCGGTTATGGGTCACGTCGATCATGGTAAAACATCACTCCTCGACTACATCCGTAGTGCAAACGTCGTCAGCGGTGAGGCCGGCGGGATTACGCAACATATCGGTGCTTACGAAGTGGAAGTGAAGCCCGGTAAGTCCATCACCTTCCTGGATACCCCGGGTCACGAAGCCTTTACAGCGATGCGTGCACGTGGTGCCAAGGTGACGGATATCGCGGTGATCATTGTTGCCGCGGATGACTCTGTGATGCCACAGACCCGTGAGGCGATCAGCCACGCACAGGCTGCTGGTGTACCTATCGTATTTGCGATCAATAAAGTGGATAAACCCGGAGCTGATCCGGAGCGCATCAAAGAAGAACTTTCACGGATGAACCTCCTGGTGGAAGACTGGGGCGGAAAGATTCAGTCCGCAGATATCTCAGCCAAGACAGGACTAAATGTTGATCTCCTCTTGGAAAAGATTATCCTCGAAGCCGACATGCTCGAGCTCAAGGCTAATCCTGATCGATTAGCTTCCGGTACAGTGATCGAAGCATCCCTGGACAAGGGTCGTGGCTATGTCACCAAACTGCTGGTTCAAAAGGGCACCCTCTCCGTATCCGATATCATCGTGTGCGGTGAATACAGTGGAAAAGTAAAAGCCATGTTTAATGAACGGGGCAAGAAAGTCAAGGATGTCGGTCCTTCAGCACCAGTACTCGTACTCGGTCTGAACGGTGCGCCGCAGGCCGGTGAGAAGTTCCGCGAGTTTGACAACGAACAGGATGCACGCGCAGTGGCTGCTTATCGTGGTCAGATCAACCGCGAGCAGACCAACCGCGCCAGCAAGCGTATCTCTCTCGATGAAATCGGACGTCGTCTTGCGCTCGGAAGTTTCAAAGAACTCAACCTCATCATCAAAGGGGACGTGGATGGTTCTATCGAAGCCATGGCCGACTCGCTCCAGAAGTTGTCTATCGAAACCATCCAGGTCAATATCCTCCACCAGGCGGTGGGTCAGATCGTCGAGTCCGATGTATTGCTGGCTTCCGCTTCAGATGCGATTATCATTGGCTTCCAGGTACGTCCATCGCTGGCTGCCAGAAAGCTGGCTGAGAAAGAGGGCGTAGAAATCAAGCTCTACTCCATCATCTACGAAGCCATCAATGAGATCAAGGCGGCTATCGAAGGGATGCTCGAGCCTACCAAGGAAGAAAAGATCCTGGGTCAGGTGGAAGTACGCGAAGTCTTCAAGATCAGCAAGGTGGGTACCGTCGCCGGATGTCATGTCCTCGAAGGCAAGGTGGCGCGCAACAACCATATCCGGGTGATCCGGGATGGTATCGTGATCTTCCCGACCAAGGAGAATTCTCATGGGGAACTCTCGACCCTCAAGCGGTTCAAAGATGATGTCAAGGAAGTCAAGGCCGGTCTCGAATGCGGTCTGACGATCAAGAACTACAATGATATCAAGGTAGGCGACATCGTCGAGGTGTATGAGATCAATGAGATCCGCGGCAAACTCGAAGATTAATCTTTCCTTCTCTAAAAGGCAAGTAGAATCCATCTACCGGTGGCTTGAAGACCAGGCCTCCCGCTATAATCATCCGTCATTTATCACTGATGATCCTATCTCGGTGCCACACCGGTACACCCGGCTACAGGATATCGAGATTGCCGGTCTCCTGACGGCTATTATGGCGTGGGGGCAGCGAAAGACGATCATCAGCAATGCCAACCGACTGATGCAGTTGATGGACGATGCTCCTTATGATTTCATTCGGTATCATCAGGAGACCGATCGTAAACGATTTGAAACGTTCTGTCACCGCACCTTGCAATCGGATGACATCCTTTATCTCATCACGGTGCTGCAGGATTACTATGTAAAGGAAGAAAGTTTGGAGACCGCCTTCGCCGGCCCCATGGGCGTGGATGATGCAGATGTCTATGCAGGATTGGAGGGGTTTCACAACATGATGTTTGATCAGCCCTGGGTACTGGAGCGAACGCGCAAGCATATTGCCACACCGGTCCGAAAATCGAGCTGCAAAAGGCTCAATATGTATTTACGGTGGATGGTACGAAGGGATGATCGTGAAGTGGATTTTGGTTTGTGGAAGCGAATCACTCCAGGTCAATTGGTGATCCCTCTGGATGTGCACGTGGGCAATGTTGCGCGACGATTGGGTTTGCTGCGGCGGGAGACTAATGATTGGCAAGCAGCCAAAGAGTTGACCGAATGCCTGAAGCAGTTTGATCCTGCAGATCCGGTGCGTTATGATTTTGCCTTATTCGGTGCGGGGATACATCAATCCAAAGCGTCTGAAGATTTCTGGCCGTAAGCCAGGTCTCCGGCATCGCCCAGTCCCGGGACGATGTAAGATTTAGCTGTCAATTCTTCGTCTTCCGCGCCAATCCAGATGTTCGCATCCGGATATTCAATCCCTACATACTCAAGTCCCGCACTGGAGGCTACCGCGGAGACGATATGAATTTCTTTTGGCGTACCATATTCCGCCAGCAGGGCATTGAGTGCTTTGACCACGCTGGATCCGGTGGCGAGCATAGGGTCGCATAGGATGAAGACCTTGCCCTCCAATTCGGCGCTGCTGATATATTCAAGACTGATGTCGAACGTGCCGTCTTTATGATGTTTGCGATAAGCAGAAATAAAGGTGTTTTCAGCCTGATCAAAAACACTCAGCAAGCCTTCATGCATCGGAATACCGGCACGCAGGATGGTGCCCAGTACTACCGCATCACTGAGCTGGTGGCAGTCGGCGACGCCGAGTGGGGTGACGGTCTTGACGGGTTGGTATTTCAGTTTTTTACTGATTTCATATCCCATGATCTGCCCGATGCGCTGCAGGTTGCGACGAAATAATACAGGATTGAGTTGATAGGCCTCATCGCGCAGTTGGCGGAGGTAATCATGGAGGATCGAAGTCGAATGAGAAAGGTTGTGTACCACGAGCGTGCAATGATGTTGTACCCCAAGATAGTAAATGCCACTAAGCCTTTGCTATGATTTTGATCATCCACTGACATAAGTTCAAAAATTTGCCCCTCAGCATTAAAAATCCCTATCTTTCAAGGGTGAAATGGGGAGTTGCACCGGTTTTGCTCTTTATGGCTGTATGCTGCGGATATCATGTTTCGCAAGCGCAGTCCATCGTCCAACCCAAGCAGATGGATTACAGTTCCATGGGTGTGCTCTACAATAAGGAAAAGGTGCTGGAATTACGTCCCCATTCCAATGGAGCAGCGGTATCCGTCCAGTTTGGTAAAATCAACACGTTCTACAAGACCAATTATTATCAGTTTGATCTCGGTTTCCTGAAACATCCTAAGGAGTACAGGCAATCTGTTACTTTCAACTCCACGAATCCCTTTGCCCGAACCTCCAATAGCTATACGTATGGCAAGCAGAATAATTTTCTGGTGCTTCGCGGAGGTGTAGGTAAGAAATTCTATTACTCTGAAAAAGCAAAACGTAAAGGTGTGGCGGTTGGGGTCAATTACGAATTTGGTCCTTCGATCGGATTGCTCCTTCCCTATTATCTCGAACTGACCAGGCTGGAGCAAAACGGATTTGAAGATTATATCTCCACCGAAAGGTATACCGAAGAAAATGCGGATATCTTTTTGGACAATTCCAAGATTATCGGTGCCGGCTCCTTTTTCAAGGGGTTTGGTCATATGTCAGCCATTCCCGGCGTCCATGCGCGACTTGGCGCTCATTTTAGTTTGGGTGCTTTTGATAAGTACGTCAAAGCCTTCGAGATGGGTATCATGGTGGACGGGTATTTTCAGCGCGTACCCATCATGATCATTGAGAATAATTCTCCGGTATTTATCAATGGGTTTATTTCTTTCCAGATCGGGAAGAGGGAATGAGCAGGGGAGAGTTGGCAGTTGGCAGTTTTCAGTTAGCTGTTAGCAGTAAGCAGTTTTCAGGGGTAGATGTAAGTGCTTGTAAATTTATCGAGGTTATAGGCTTATGAAGCTTATGAAGTTTATTAGCTTATAACCATTATAAACCTATAACCTTCATAAACCTATAAACTCCATAAGCCCCAATTTCACAACAATCAACAGCTAATGGCTGATCAATGAACCTCCCCTGAGGTCTGTTTTCCTTTAAACCAAAGAAACAACGGAATTCCGGTGGCCATCAGGAGTAGTCCGAAGATAGCTTCCCGGGGTTGGGTGATAAAGGTGTTGACCAGGAGGCCGATGCAGAAGACGATGAAGATGGCCGGCACCACAGGATAGCCCCATACTTTGTAAGGACGGTGTGCATCCGGCATTTTTTTACGGAGTATAAATACACCTACTGCGGTAGCTCCATAGAAAATAAAGATGGCAAAGATGACCATGTCGGTCAGCTGATCGAAGGAGCCGGAGAAAACGAGCAGACAACCCCACAGGCACTGGATCCAGATCACATTGGCGGGAACATGCGATTGGTTGAGGCGGGACATGAATTTGAAAAACATGCCCTCCCGCGCCATCGCGTAATAGGTCCTGGCACTGCCATACATCGTGGCATGGGTGCAACCCAGCGTGGTGAGTAAGATGAGGATCGAAATAAAAAGCACGCCGCCATTTCCCCAGATTACCTTGATCATTTCAATCGCGGCGACCTGGTTGCCTGCTGCATGGATAGCACTGAGTTGATCCACCGACAGCACAGACATATAGGTCATATTGACGATAAAGTAGATGCCGATGATCAGGAGGGTGCCGAAGGCAATGCCCTTAGGGATATTTTTATTCGGGTCTTTGATTTCTCCGCCGATAAAACCGATCGACGACCAACCCTGGTAAGCCCAGAAGGCAGCAAGTAACGCGGTAAATAAAGCACTTACGGTAATCGTATGGTCCGAAGGCGTGGAAAAATCAAAACTCATCGTAAGGTCAGAAGCACCGCTTGTGAGACCTGCAATCACAATGGCAGCCAGCCCTATATAGACCAGCCACAAGATGACCTTGCTGAGATCCGCCACCGATTTGATGCTTTGGGTATTGATGACACTCAGGATGATGATGAGTGCGACGGCCACAAGTTTGGTAGAGAGGTCAGCAAATGGATAGAATACACCACCCATTGAGTAGGTCGCCAGTTGAGGAAGAACATCAGGCAAGGTTACGACAGAACGAAACGATTGCGCGAAGACATAGGCTAATGAAGAAATCGCCGCCGTTTGTATCACCGAAAAGTTGGCCCAGCCAAACATGAAGGACACAAACCGGTTGTATATCTTTTTGAAATAAACATATTCTCCGCCGGTATCTGCAAGCATGCCCGCCACTTCGGCATTGCTGAGGGCGCCAAACATCGTAATTATTCCACCCAGGACCCAGGCGATGAGGACCCACCCCGATGAATGGAGCTGATCGGCCATGGGGGCCACTTTTTTATAGACCCCGGATCCAATGATGTTGGCTACAATAAAGACGATGACATAGCCTAATCCCAGAGATCGGATAAGACCTGACGAAGTGTTTGAACTCATATCTGATGTGATGCCGGAGCGTGGAGTGAATAATGGCTAAAAGTAATCATTCACACTTGCCATCAGTGTTTATGCCGGCGTTTTTTTGTCATCCCTCCGATCGTGTCTTTAATGCTGTGCATGACCAGGAAGGCATTGGGATCAATCAGGTGGACTTCCTTTTTCAGCTTATTGATCTCAAGACGGGTGAGTACGGTGTAGAGAATATTCATCTCATGCCTGTTTTCTCCAGTCTTGCCAAATCCACGGACCCCTTTGTACACGGTCACCCCGTAATTGAGTTGATGCGAAATCATCTCCCGTATTTCATCGGCTTTGATGGAGACAATGGTTACTCCGGTATACTCTTCGATACCTTCGAGCAGGAAGTCAACCGTGCGTGAAGCGGACAGATACGTAAGCATTGCATACAGCGCCGTTTCTATACTGATGAGATATGCAGCGAAAGAAAATACTATCACATTGATAATCAGGATCACGTCACCGATAGACAATCCGGATCTTCGGCTGATCGAAATGGCCAGTACTTCAGTGCCATCGATGACAGCACCGCCCCGGATGGCCAGACCTATTCCGCTACCCAGAAAGAATCCCCCAAAGACGGCAATCAGCAGATTGTCTTTGGTGATTTCCGGGTAAGGAATCAGCGCAATGGCAATTGCGAGCCCGATAATGGCAAGTACTGCCTTGATGGCAAAGTTTCTTCCAATCGTCTTAAAAGCCAGGATGAGAAATGGCAGATTGACCAGGATGATGAGATAAGAAAGGGGTATGCCGGTGAGTTCGGTGACCAGGAGGGAAATACCGGTGGCCCCACCATCAATGAACCCATTACTCAGCAAAAAGCCTTTCAATCCAAAGCCTGCGGACAGAATACCAATCAGGATATACACCAGGTCTTTGAACCAGTCCCGTACTATATGTTTCAACTCGTACCATCCTTTGGCCAGGTCATAGGATGAATACAGAGGTACAGGGGTGTCCTTGCCTTTGCGGGCTCGCAGTACAGTACGTATGACAAATTTTTCCAGTGTCGGTCGCATAATCGGCAATGTTGGTTTGTCCATGCCCGCAAACGGGACATTCGTAAGTTAATCAATATTATCCCAACGAGGGGATCGTCAAACTGGCAGAGGGCACCAGGAGCAAGTTGACAACGAATTCCGGTTTATTTGCCGGATCGCTGTTCCTTCATCTCCCTGAATTTGCTTTGAAGCAATTTGTAGATGATCGGGAGTACGGATACAAAGATGATCCCGATGACGATGAGTTCGAGATCATCGGTGAGATCATAGTTGAATTCTTTGAGCAGGAGTTGATGCAGATACCTGCCGGCCAGCATCATACTGAATACCCACGCGAATGCACTGACGGTAGAGATGGCTGAAAACTTTTTCGTGTCCATCTGTACGATCCCGGCCACAATCGGAGCAAACGTCCGGATAAAGGGTACAAACCTGGCCATGAAGATCGCGCCGGCACCGTGTTGTTCATAGAACACCCGGGCTTGTTGCAAGTATTTTTGTTTGAAATACCAGCGGTCTTTCCAACTGTACATCGCGGGACCGATCTTACGGCCAAACCAATATCCGACCTGGTTGCCCAGGATAGCTGATACCGAGATCAGGACCATGATGAGGACGAAAGGCATATTGAAGAATCCGGACTGGATCTCTTTCCACATAATCCCGGAGACAAAGAGCAAGGAATCGCCGGGGAGGAAAAACCCCATAAACAAGCCGGTCTCGGCAAAGACGATCAGGAGGATGATCCACACCCCTCCATGTGCTACATACCATTGGGGCTGCAGTAAGGAATGCCAGTCAAATTCGCTGAAGTCTTGCATATCGGTTCAGAGTACGGAGGCCCGCAATATCCAAAATGTTATCCGGATTTTCATGTCATCCCTTTCGCAGGGGATAACAATTTGGGCGTAAATTTTTCTGAAACCCCGGACCCATCTGGTTAAAAGGATGTCCAGCCTGATGGTAATTTATACGACAAAAGGGATAATTGCTTTTCGCTCCTGAGGATAGTCCTCGAACTTTTCCTTGTACCATCGGTGATGAGACATGGCTCTCGGCACCAGGTTGGCTGCTGTCCAGATGAAAAAGGTGAGTGCCGGCAGATTCCAGCACAGGATCGCATAACCAAGCCATTCCAGTAATTCGCCGCCGAGATTAGGGCAGCTGATCAGGTTAAACAGCTTTCCCCGGGGTATCACATAATGGGTTTCACCGGGTTTGCGCAGATGGATGAGGAAGTTGTCCGCCCGCCAGTTGATCACCATACCCGTGATAAAGAGGATCAACCCAATGATAAAACGAAAATCGAGATGCCAATCCTGCGGATAATCGGCAAAGCGGTTGAAGTAGTACCCTAAAGAAAGGCCATTCATGAGGTTGAAGAAGATCGCCGAGCAAACAATGAGCAGGGGCATGGTTTTGCCTTTAGTATGCAGACGAAAAGGAAAAACAAAGATGCGGTTGATGTAGTGAAAGCAAAACAAACCGATCATGATCCACGTGACCATGGTCTGCCGGTCAGCGGCATCATAGGCGCACCAGCCTACGATCAATAGCACGGGCAATTCCATGATGATCCATCCCAGGCGATTACTGATGCGTGGGCCCCAATTGCCGACGGCGTGTCTTCCATAGGGTGCCGTGATGCGCAACAATGCGATGAAGGTGATCACTGCAATAGCAATCCAGATGTAGAGAATGGTTTGGTATGAGCTGTAGGTTAGGTCAGGTAGTGGCATAGAGCATAGAGCATAGAGCAGAGGGCAGAGAGCAGAGGGTAATCAAAACTGCGTCTTTGCGTCTTTGCGCGAGATTAACTTTTCATGTAGAGAGTTAAATTCCAATTGGCAACAGACAAAGAGAAAGAAATATCGGGAGACTTTTGTTGATTGAATGGGGAAATTATAACAACCAAAATTAATCAAGATACCCATTTTGTAAAAACCAATCATAGGTGTCTTTCAGGGTGTCGGCCAATGGGCGTGGGGTATAGCCTAGCTCCGCGATTGCTTTGGCAGAACTGATATGGCGATTGCCATCGGTCACCGCAATAAGGGCTTCGTTAGTATAAAGCGGTTCAGTGCGGGTGAGCATCGCTTGCAAGCGGATAAAGGGTAAGCCCGCCCAGGCAAATAGTACGGGCACGGAAGTGGGCTTAATATTCTTACCGATCACTTCACCGAGCACTTCAGTTAATTCGGTCAGGCTGTGCCATCGGCCGCCAAGAAGATATGTCTCCCCACTTCGGCCCATGTCCAGGCCATTGACCATAGCGTGAGCGAGATCCCGTACATCGCAAAAGTCAAAGCCTCCAGTAAACACAAAAGGCAATTTTCCCGTAGCCATTTCGATAATAGCCCTGCCCAGTTTGGAAGGCTTGAAATCAAAAGGCCCCATCACGGATGTAGGGTTGACGACCAGTACTTCCATGCCATGTTGGGTATACGAAAGGGCCAGTTCCTGTGATGCTAATTTGGAACGGTCATAAGCAAAGCGGCTTTCTGATGGCCTTGCACTGGTTTCATCTAGGATCTGGTGAACGGGCTTTTGTTCGTACGCATGAATCGAACTCACATGAATCACACGGCGTATTCCGGCAGACCGGGCGGCTTCCATGACCTGGCGTGTGCCTTCAACATTGACGCGATGCACAGCACCTTGTTGACCACCGTCAATGGAAATAATCGCCGCACAATGAATTAAGGCATCACATCCGGATGCACATGATTGCAGTGCTGTGTGATCATGCAGGTCTCCTTTGATCCATGTCACCGGGATGCCATCCAGGCAACGCAAGTCGTCACTTCTAGCAAGGGCTTTGACCGCATATCCTCGCGCATGGAGTTCCCGGGCGACAACGCCACCGAGATGACCGGTAGCACCGGTGATGGCAATAGTTTTCATGAAGGAACGAAACTAAGATTTATCGTTTCATAAAACGAGAAATCATCACCACTATATCCTTAGCATTTCTGCATTCCAGGAAATATAGGCCTGAGGCAAGGCCAGAAGTGTCAATCTGCCCTCCCTGCACCTGACCGCTAACGATCAACTGGCCACCAAAAGAAAAAATGGAGTAAGTAATTTCACTTTCTTCGGTTGGTATAGTCACATGATCAGAGACAGGATTTGGAAAAATAGTCCAATACGTTTCTGTTGGCGAATGACTGTCCAAAAGGGTGTTGTCGAAAAGCCATTCGTAGGCATCGGGATATTCACGCGCCCAAAACCATTCGCTATGCGCACCATCGGGTTCGCTTAGGAAAAATATCTCGGCGGGATCTTGTCCGGCGGAGATGAGTCCATCATACATGGCCATCATTGCCGGTATCATGGAGGCGCTTTCATTTTGTCCCGCGACAAAGTACACACGTAAATCCTGCGTGATTCCCTTCTGGGCAAGATGAATGTAGGCGGAATCTGAAAACCAGAACGCCGGAGAAAAAATGCCTGCTTTGCCAATGATATCCTGGTATTCTATAGCGGTGTACATGGCGATGTTGGCGCCCAATGAACTACCGGCAATAGCCGTGTAATCACGATCGGGTAGTGTACGATATAGGCTATCGATATAAGGCTTAAGGGTATGCACTAAAAAATCTGCATACGCTTCACCATCACCGCCTCCATAATCGGGATTGATCCATGGACTGTATTCATCAATTCGATCCCCGCCTCCGTTGTCGATACCGACCACGATGGCCCCATAGTCTCCGTCATCAAACAGATCATTCATGGATTCATCCACTTTCCATTCACCGGCGAAGCTGGTGAGCACATCAAACAGGTTTTGCCCATCCTGCATATAGATCACCGGATATCGTTTAGAGGATGTGTTATAATCAGGAGGCAGATATAGCCACACCCGTCGATAGCGGTCGAGCTGAGGGATATAATAATCCTCATCCAGAATCTCCACATTGTCTGTGGTGGTATGCACGCCACCCGGGTTGTCTTCCCATCCTTCAATAGTCACTGAAGTGCTCTGCGTGCCGCCTGCATAGTTGTATGTGCGGTTTGGCCGGAATCCCCCGCTGGCATTACCTTCTACGGTGGCCCAGCTGCCCCGGGTAAATTTATATTCCAATGCCCCTGCTGCAGGTGAAAAGGTGATGCTATATGTTCCATCGTGGTGGTTGGTCATCTGATAGTCAAGCTGACCGGGATTCCATCCATTGAAATTCCCTGCGATAAATATCGTGTCTGCTGTGGGTGTGCCCGAGGGTACAGCAGTCACAGTGATCGTGAGTTGTGCCTGGATGGTGGGGGATAGCAGGCAACAGTAAAGTATAGAAAGGATAGTCCGGAATGTCATGGTATGCGAATTCTTGAGAAGCATACCCGTAAAATAATAAAAGAGGTCCGGTTGGACCTCTTTTATCAAGTAAGATTATCGTGAGCGGGCCGGGGCCGGACGATGTATCCCATGGCGTCCTCTGGAGGCCATGAGGGTCTTGGGATGATTGATGCCCGATGTTCGTTCGGTCATATCAGCCAGTTGAGCGCTCAGTGGGTAAGGATGTTCGTTGACCACATTGATGCTTTTAGAGATCAGTTTCTGGATATCCTTGAGGAGTGGTTTTTCCTCCAGGGTACAGAAGGAGAAGGCGTGACCGCTGGCTCCGGCACGACCTGTGCGGCCGATACGGTGTACATAGGTCTCCGGTACTTCGGGCAGCTCATAGTTGACCACATGGGTGAGGTCATCGATGTCGATACCCCGTGCGGCAATATCAGTTGCCACAAGGACGCGGGTCGAGCGGTTTTTAAAATTACGCAGTGCATTCTGCCGGGCACCCTGGGATTTATTGCCATGGATCGCTTCAGCCTTGATGCCTTGTTTGGTCAGGAACTTGCACAGTTTATCCGCACCGTGTTTGGTCCGGGTAAAGACCAGGGCAGATTTGATGCTATCATCATTCAGCACGTGTTTGAGCAGGAAGGACTTGTATTCCTTCTGGGTGAAAAACACGGACTGGTTGATGGTCTCGGCGGTCGAAGATACCGGGGTAACTTCCACTTTTACAGGATTGTGCAGGAGGGAGTTGGCCAGGGCGTTAATTTCCGGTGGCATGGTGGCAGAGAAAAACAAGGTTTGCTTTTTCTGGGGAAGTTTGGAGATGATGCGTTTGACATCATGTACAAATCCCATGTCCAGCATCCGGTCGGCTTCATCAAGGACAAAGTAGCGGATGTCTTTCAGGCTGATCAGTCCCTGGTTCATCAGGTCCAGGAGTCGGCCCGGGGTAGCGACCAGGATATCTACGCCTTTGCGGAGTTGATTGACCTGGTTGACCTGGGAGACGCCGCCGAATACGACAGTGTGGCGGAGGTCCAGGTAGCGGCCATACGCTTTAAAGCTCTCTTCGATCTGGATCGCGAGTTCGCGCGTAGGGGTCAGTACAAGGGCATGAATGGGGCGAGGGCCTTTGGGGGCGTTCTGGAGTTCTTCATGCATCAGCTGCAGCAGTGGGATCGCAAAAGCGGCGGTCTTTCCGGTGCCGGTTTGGGCGCAGCCCCGGAGATCCTTGCGTTCGAGGATGGCCGGGATGGCTTGTTGTTGAATGGGGGTTGGGGTGGTGTACCCTTCATGGTGTAATGCCTTGAGCAACGGCTCAATGAGCGGCAGGTGGTTGAAATTCACAAAAAATAATTTGGTTTAAAAAATATGGTAAGGCTATCAGCTCAATTCGCGATACATTACCCGCCTTACGTTAAGCCTTTCCGGCATTTGGGCTTAGATCAGCCCAAGAACCTCTGAGAGAGATTAACATACAAGGCCACAAAGATAAGGGGTTTTTTGAAATAATGCAGAAAATCAATGATTTATGATTTTGGGTGATCTGTACGGACAGGTCACAACCTGTCCGTACAGATCTATTTATCCTTATTTCCCGAAGGAAATGGCCCTCAATGGACCATTATTATTGGCAAACAGATACACCTGCCGGCCGCTGGCCAGGGTGATTTTCTGAATATCCCGGTTGTCATCGACGAATAATTTGCCTTGTTCAAAGAGCGGATAACCTACAAATCCGCCTTTTCCATCACCAAGAGCTGCGCCGGGATACAAACCGTCATATCGTGCAGTCTCCACTTCGGTAGGCAGATGGTTGCCTGCATAAAGAAAATCAAGATGACTATCCTGGTTGATATCATCGACATAAAAGGACTTGATTGGGCCGGCCTGGCAGCGTAGCGGCAGATTGGCGACGGAAAAAGTGCCATCCCCGTTGTTTTGAAGATAGACGCTGCTCATAGTGGACAGCTTCCGGTGTTCGCTTTTGGCCAGGCTTTCTGCAGGGTAGATGTCAGTGAGTTCGGCGCGCGCAAAACTGTCGTAGGTGGGAAACTTATTAAGGATATAGGGCACTTCCTGGGACGAACATTCCCTACCGCGTACCGGCCGCATATGATCTTGTTTATTATTGGCGAGCACGACATCGAAATCTCCGTTTTGATCGATGTCGCTGGCATAGAGTTCAAGTTTGGTGCCGTGTGAACCACCGAATTTATTGTTCCATCCTAGGTTGCCGAGCAGGAAGTCGTTGTCACCATCTTTGTCAAAATCCCCTTTCTCCACCGTCCACCACAATCCTGCTCCCGGGTTTTCGATTTCTTTTTTAGTGAGTGCTCCTTTGCCGTCATTGATGAGCCAGGTGGGAACCATCCATTCGCCCACGACCAATAAGTCGATATCTCCATCACGATCGATGTCATCACTGACCGCATCGGTTACCATCCCGAGCGTTTTAAAAAATGGGGCCAGGGTTGGAGTGCGATCGGTAAATTTTCCTTTGTCATTGATCAATAGTTTCGAAGCGGCGGGAATACCATATTTACCACTTACCAATCGCCCACCGATAAACAGATCCAGGTCTTTGTCGCCATCCGCATCGAAAGCTTCAAGGCATTGACCATTGACTCGAATATCAGGCATCTGTGAAGTGCTGGCGCGAGTAAAGTTGCCTTTGCCGTCATTGAGGTACAATCTTACCACAAGCAGAGGGCTATTTTCAGGAAACTCATTACTGCCGGATACCACGACGAGGTCCAAATCGCCATCTCCATCCACATCGATGAGTGCGCTTTCCTGACTTTCGGCATCCTGATCTTTTTTCAGTGCCATGGAATGATCATTGACAAAGGCATCTCCCTCATTGATCTCCATCACTCCCCCAATGAAAAAATCCATGCGACTATCACCATTGACATCACCGGTAGAAATGTGGGGTCCGTTTTGCGAAAGTTTGTAAGGCAAAAGCACCTGGTCGTTATAATCATCGAAACTTTTTTCCCAAAACGAACCAGATACTAAATTCAAATCCTGCACTGCAAGTCCCGGTGCCGGATCAGGTTGGAAAGGAATCTTCTTTTCCTTCGCATAGTCTACCGTCAGGATCTTATCAGCTTTTACATTTTTCAACACGGTCATCTCATCATGTTTCCAGTAGATTTTAACCGAGTCGGCATGAGATACGCCCCCAAGACCATAATACAATTGCGCTTCAACCGCAGAGAAATAACCGCGGCTCGTCTGCATGGTTTGAATTTGTTTTTTTCCTCCACTGTATACGACAACGGAACAACCAAGTCCCTGTAGATTTTGCCCGGGACCTTTAAGGTTGATTTTCAAATAATGTCCATTCGTGCTGCTGGTGTTTTTATATACCGATGCCGTTGCATTCATGTTGTTGATCACCACATCGAGTTTGCCATCGCCATCGAGGTCACTATAGATCATACCATGTGAAAATCCAGGCGTATTGAATCCGGCTTCCGGTGCGAGCTTGGTAAATTTCATCTCGCCGTCATTGGAATAAATGATGTTAGGTACCGGATTAGAAGGAAGGTTGTTGAGTATCTCCCGGAAATTGTCAGGCCCAACCATGCCTTTGTATCGGTCCTTGACCATTTTGTTGAAGTCATTGTTTTGCAAATCACGTAGTACACCATTCGTGATCAGGATATCCTGGTCGGCATCGAGATCTAAATCCGCAAACAATGTTGAATAACTCCAGTCGGTTTTAGCGATCCCCGCGATCTGGGCTTCTTCGGAAAAATACCCGTTGCCCATATTCACTTGCAGCGCGTTTTGCATGTACTGATAGTATTGACCCTCATTGACCAGCCCCCAAAAGCGATCCGGATCCATGGACCCCATGTTCGTTTTGGATTTATAATAATCCTCAAAGGCCATGTCAAGCGTAAAAAGATCGGACCATCCATCTTCGTTGATATCGCCGGCATCGCAGCCCATGGAATAGAAGGAAATATGGCCGGTGCGATTTTGAATATCATCTGAAAGTTTTCCCTGGGTATTCATGAATAGCCGATCCCGGTGATGATAATCATTGCAGACATAGGCGTCGGTCCAGCCATTGAGATCGAAATCACCAAGTACGACACCGAGTCCATAATACATATCAAAAACCTGCAGGGAGTCGCTGACAAACTTTCCGTTTTGGTTGGTATATAGTCTGTCGGTATATGGGTAGCGGGCGACCACATCCGGTTTGTTGACCAGCCTGGCAAATTCATCAAAAGGTTGGTTGACCTGTAGCATATCCAGGTCGCCGTCCTGGTCTACATCAAAAAATGTGGCTTGGGTACTAAAGCCGATGTCATCCAGTCCATACTGAGCGGCTTGTTCGCGAAAGAGATTATCCCCCTGGTTGATGTATAATTTATTTCGATTGTTGTCCGGAATACCGGTAGGTGAATTTTTAGAAACGTAGATATCAAGCAGGCCATCGGCGTTGACATCGGCCATGGTGACCCCGCTGGACCAGACTTGTGTGCTGATGCCGGCGTTGGAGGTGATGTCTTCAAACTGAAAGTTGCCTTTGTTGAGATAGAGTTTGTCGGGCACCATGTTACCGGCGAAGTATAGATCGGGCAATCCATCGTTATTGATATCGCCAACTGCTACACCTGCGCCGTTGTATAGGAAGTGCCAGGTGAAGATATTGACCATGCCTTCTTCTTTGATCTGGTTGGCAAACGTGATGCCGGTCGTCGAAGAAGGGAGTTCTTCAAGATGGATAGCGGCCTGAAGTGGTTCCGTGGTGGAAGAAGATTCTTGTTTGCACGAGAGGGCCGGAATAAGCAGAGTTGCGAGGGTCGTCCAGGCAAGCAGGGGGAATGGGCGTAAGGAAATCATGGGGCAAAGGTAGGGAGATATGGCACTATGGTTCTGCCTCAAATGATGGTAAATTGCCGTAACTTCATTGGCCATGTATCACAACAGAGTTTTTCGCCCCATCCACAACTCCGATAATGGTGAAGTATCGGATGAAGTTAGATTTCACTACCAGCAGCATGGAGATATCCTGACCTGCAGTTACGCAGGCGGTCGGATTGTCTCTGGTCATCTGATAGGTCTCGTCAGTGCGGAGGGAATCATCGATATGCGATATCACCAGGTCAATGATCGTGGCGAACTCATGACTGGGATGTGCACTTCTACTCCAGAGTTCTTGCCGGATGGACGGATCCGGTTGTATGAACGATGGCAGTGGACCTCTGGAGACAGGTCGGCTGGAGAGTCGGTCCTTGAAGAAATTCATAAACCATAATCAGATGCAAAACATTGATCCCTTCGATCCTGAATGCACCATTGAGAATACGCGGACAGTTTCCGCTTCGACCCAGCTTGCTTTCCGGGCATGGTCCGAACCTCATCACCTAAAGGTGTGGTGGGGTCCGGCTGGATTCACAAATACTTTCCACACGTTTGATTTTCGCCCAGGTGGCCGATGGTGTTTTGTGATGCATGGCCCTGACAAAGGCAACTACGTCAACGAAGTTGAGTTTGTCCGTATCGAGCCTCCGTCGTTGATTTATTGGAAACGACATAGTAAGCCTTTATTCAGGGTGCTGGTCACTTTTGAAGAAGTGGATGCAGAACACACGCGGATCGTCTTCCGACAAATATTCGATACGGTGGAGGAATGTGATAAACTCCGTCGGTTTGTGGTGGATAAGAATGAGGAGAATTTTGACCGGCTGGAAGAGGTGTTGAAGGGTCTCCTTCGCGCGGAAAAGCGCTTCGGCGACTGAAAGCTAAAGAGGCGAAAGCTTAGAGCAGGTCAATCACCTTTTATTCCCCTTTAGGGGTTAGGGGCTGAAGAGGTCTCCTTCGCACGAAAGGGTGCTACGGCGACTGAAAGCTGAAGAGATCTCCTTCGCGCGGAAAAGCGCTTCGGCGACCAAAGGCTGAAGGCATGTAGGGCCTGGTTTAATTTGGTCTTTTACCTTTGGAGGGAAAATAGGATGACTATGAAGAAGTTGTGTTTGATATTCCTGATGGAATTGGCAGGTGTAATCTCCTATGCTCAGACCTATCCTACGATAAACCAAGGGCGACCACGTATATATTCTGACGCGGCCAGATTTGAATGGCTGAGACAGGCCATTCTGGTTCCAGGGGATGCTCAGACTACCTACAATACGTTTGAGTATCGGTATAATAACTGGTGGATTAACGACCCCCAGCTTTATTTGACGGGATCTGATTCTACTAAATGGACTTGGAACTGGGGATCAGGCTACGCAAAGGATGAAGCGGTGTTTACCATTTTCATGTATAAATTGAACCTGGACAGCCTTTCCCTGAAGCGTTGCCGCTTTCTGGCTCAAACTATTATCGATACCCTGAATGCCGCGGATTATGATGCCATGGCTTTTTATGAGGAGGAAGATTTTGTCCGGAAGTTTAGCGATGTAGGAAGCCTGCTGATGGATTGGTGTTATGATGATCTGCCTGAAACCATGTTGCATGATCTGGTCCGCGCTCAATATGCCATGAACCGGGAATTCATGAATACGTTTGTTTTATCTGCTTCGGGTAATAGTTATGTGTCCAGCCACAATGCATGGAATTGCGTATTCACCAACCAGAATGCCCTTGCGCTCTATGATGCTGCAGGACTGAGTGAGGCTCAAAAAGATACCGTACGGCAATGGTATGAAACGGTGTATGATAAATGGATTAATGGATTTCTGCCTTGTTATGGATATTACCGGGATGATGACGGGGGATGGAACTGGGGTGCTGCCTATGCCATGTGGTCGTTAGTGGATCAATTCCAGTTTTTTGATAATATGCTGATCGGTACGGATAAAAACTTCTATACAGATTTACCCTGGGTTCAAAATAGTATAAACCAATACTGGTATTTTATTCAGCCTGACGAATGGTGCGCTCCCCTGGGAGATGGCATTACGTTTATCGCGGGCGACCGGGTGATATACCGCCATGCTGCATTGTTTAATGATCCGCGCAGTATTTGGTTGGCCCAGAAATACAGCCAGCCGAAGTATTATTATTCCACGCCGTATGTATTCCAGAAGTTGCTCTACAAGGACTTTACCTTGCCGGCGATCATCAGGCCTGATCTGCCCCTGGACTGGTGGTCGGATAAAGTAGGATTATCCGTGAGTAGAACCTCGTGGGATTCATCCGCAGTGATGACGACCTTTTTTAATTCACCCAGCAAACGTGCGGCCCATGAGCACCGCGACAATAATTCCTTTACGATTTTTAAAAATAAGCCCTTGCTGATTGATGCCGGCACTTATGATTCATACGCCAGCAGTCATTATATCAACTATTTCCAGCGCACCATTGCGCACAACAGTATTTGTGTCTATGATTCTACGGAGGTCTATTCCAATTTCGGGCAGCCGGCTTCGAATGACGGCGGCCAGGTTGAATCCATTGCCCTCCAGAACTATAATGATATATTTCTTCCGAAAAACCAACGGGGAACCTGGATACAATATGGTGCAGGGCCCGGTTATCAGTACAATATTGCTGACGCGCAACTCTCCTATGATAGCACCAAACTTGATTTTTTCAGAAGACGATTCCTTTTCCTAAAGCCGGATCAGATACTTGTCCTGGATCATCTGCGCTTGAAAAATATCCTCACTGAACAGCGTGATGCGAAATGGGTTGCTCATTTTGTCCGGCAACCAATTATCGATGGAACTATGGCTTCCGATCCTGTTCCAGGCCATATCGAAACCTTTGATGGAGGCGATTATAGTGCAAGGAATGGAAATGGTAGCATTGCGATCAGAACCTTGCTGCCGTTGATATCTACGGCTACACGCATTGGCGGAAGTGGATACGAATACTGGGTGGACGGGACGAATTATCCTCCACTTGCTCAACCCGATACAGTTCACGGTACGCCCGGAAATTGGCGCATTGAAGTTCGGCCTGCGGTCCTGAGCGATACCCTGGTATTTCTGCACAGCATTTCGATTGGGGATACCATGCAGGTGGCTGAACCTGGCGGTACAGCTTGTACAAGTGCATACTCTGTGGGAGCTGATTGGAACGATGTCTTGTATTTTTTTGCTGCCCGGGGAGATGTCGACGTGGTGTATCATATGTTCGACTCCATACCCGGTGATCGGATTATCAGCCTTTTTGCGGCCGATATGCAAATCGGGAGTTATGGGATTATGGTGGATGGCCTTTCAGCCTCAAATGCATCTACCGATACGAATGGAATACTGCAGACTTCACTTTTATTGCCTGAAGGATTTCATACAGTAGAGATACTCCAAATGCCAAATCATGTTTCGGGTGAGGATCTCATATCTGAAGCTATGACCATTTATCCCAATCCGGTTTCAACAGAAGCAACACTGATGACAACGCGTGATCTACACAATGCCACTCTTGAGGTGATCAATGCGTTGGGGAATACGAGAATGACGATGAATCATCTCTATGGTTCCGAACAAGCAGTAAACTTTGGGCACTTGGAAAGTGGAGTGTATTTCATCCGGATAACACAGGATAAAGTGGTGATGGCTATTGCCAAAATGATTATTTCAGATTAAACGCAGCCAGATTTGGGGTTAGGGTGGAAGTGAATCAGTCGTGAGGAGAATATACCGCACTTGCAATGAATGGAGTACTCATTCGAATATAGGTTTGAATACCGGGCTTTGGAGGCGCCTTAAATAATTACTTTTGCAGCCTAATAGAGTAAACGCGTTATGGAATATCCAATTTGCCCGAAATGTAAGGGTACTAATACATATCCCCTGGATGATATGTTTGTCTGTCCGGATTGCTTTCACGAGTGGAGTGCGGAAGAAGCAGAGGAAAGCCTTGAAGCGACTACGCTGATCGTCAAGGATGCCAATGGAACCATCCTGCAAAACGGAGATACAGTAGTGACAATAAAAAACCTGCCGGTCAAGGGCACTTCTCAATCCATCAAGGCCGGTACCAAAGTAAGGAGAATACGATTGACGGACGGCGATCATAATATCGATTGCAAGATCGATGGCTTTGGGGCCATGGGTTTGAAGTCTGAATTCGTCAAGAAAGTGTTGTGAGCAGGTGATCCGTTTCGACAGGAATTGATACATTGGTATGACTAATCATACCGATCATGAAAAACACACCTTTCCTCCTTCTGGTCATCCTGGTTTCAGCCGCGTTTGGTTTTACCTTTAAATCGATCATTTCAAAACCGGAGGTGGCCCCTGAGCCCATCCGTAAAGTGACCGGAATCGGTGGTATCTTTTTCAAATGTAAGGATCCAAAAGCGATCCGTGATTGGTATCAATCCAACCTGGGATTGAATACGAACCCTTATGGTTCTGTCTTTGAGTGGTACCAGGGCGCTGACAGCACGAAGAAGGGATTTACCCAATGGAGTCCGTTCAAGGAGACTACCAAATACTTCGAGCCGTCCACTAAGGATTTCATGATCAATTTCAGGGTTGGGGATATGGAAGCCCTTGTGGCCGAGTTGCGAAAAAACGGGGTGACCATTGTGGATAGCATTCAATCCTTTGACTACGGGAAATTCGTACACATCATGGATCCTGAAGGCAACAACATTGAGCTCTGGGAGCCTAATGATGTAGTGTATGAAAAGATGGGGATAGAGATGGGGTTGAAGACAACAAAGTGACGGGAATGTCACATTGAGTGCGCTTACTACTATTGGAAAGGGGAAGTGATTATGGCTTGCATATTTTCAGGAGGTCCTGATTTTGCATATATCTTGATTTCTAATGGGGATCTCCTTAAATTTGGTAAAAAGTAGATCATGACCACGCAGCAACTAAAACAGGAAGTCGTGAAGGCATTGGATGAGGTGCCCGATGATATTTTGGTTGAGCTCTTAGACTATTTACGTTCTTTGCAGGGCAAGGATGAAGTTTCGATTCAGCGAGTCAGACATATTCGATCCATTTTCATGGAGGACAGTGCTTTGTTAAAGGCATTGGCGGAATGATATCCTTTGAGGAAGCGATACAAATTCATACGCTTCTTATTCAAAAATTTGGAGGGACAAATGGTATTCGTGATTCCGATGTGTTATTATCGGCTTTGGCCAGGCCATTCCAAACCTTTGATGGAATAGAACTCTATCCAACGCCCGTTGAAAAGGCAGCCGCCATATTGGAGAGTATTATTTCCAATCATCCCTTTCTGGATGGTAATAAGCGATTAGGCTATGTGCTTATGAAATTATTCTTGTTGGAAGGAGGTTTCCATCTTAAGGTAGAACAACAGGACGCATATCAATTTATCATTCTGGTAGCATCAGGCCAACAGAATATTGATCGGATTATTTCGTGGTTGCAATCCCATGTCCGTCAACGGTAATTTTATACAAAGTGAAATCAATCATTCCTGCTGAGGACTTTAGATTGTTGGTCAGCAACATCTTTTTTACTCTTCTTCAACCTGGTATGGTCGCGGTATTGATTCCGTATTGGATATTGAGAAGCCTTGGAGAATGGGTTCTTCCGGTATTCCCATCATGGTCCATTCTTGGGGTATTTATGATTGTTCCGGGGCTGATCATACTCCTCATGTGTATTGCTGATTTCGCAAGGAAAGGTAAGGGCACCTTATCTCCTGCGGATCCGACAAAGAAGCTTGTCTTGGGCGGGCTCTACCGGTATTCCCGCAATCCCATGTATGTTGGCGTGCTGATGATATTGACCGGTGAAGCGATACTGTTTCAGTCACCCATGCTAGCTGGATATTCACTCCTCATTTTTCTTGTATTCTTTGGTTTTGTGGTTTGGTTTGAAGAGCCCCGGCTGAAGAGGGATTTTGGAGAGGAGTATGTGGCGTATATGCAAGCGGTAAGACGATGGCTTTGAATTGAAGACTTGAAAAGGTCCCGGTAGATGGTTGATAAACTTAGTGTATGCTATAAACCTTTAATAGCAATCCACGAATTGCGATCTGCGTAAGAATACCCACCCGTTTCATTTCATGGCAAAAGGTAGGATCATAATGCTGGTATCCGCTTTAATCCATTCCGGAAGTTGTTGCGGATCACCCGGATAATCAAATGCCGCAAAGCGATATCCGATGTTTTTCAAGGAATCAATTTTAAACGCTTCGGGATACCAATGGTAAGCCAGGGCATCCTGGTAAAACATCAGCTCAATATTTTCATAAGGCCTGCAATTGAGGACTACGCGATCCTCCAGAATGTCTTTGTTCAGTTGTTTAAAGACCGTATTGTTGTTGATTTTGTTGTTCCGGTAGACATTGTCATATCTCCGCTCTGCGGCAATCGTTTTTGGTTTGAAGGTGCTGTAGGCTACGATCAATGACATAGCTATTAAGGCTATTGGTCTCCACTTTACGCGTGTGGAATAATTGGGTATTAAACCAAAAGTGTAATGCACCAAAGCATATAAGCCGGTTCCTGCTATCACAATGATCAATGCGGAGACCGGGTAAACCAGAGCCGGCATTTTGGTGGCTACGAGAAAGGAGAAAAAGGAAAAGATGACAATGATCATCCCCAAAGCGGAAAGGGTGAATGTTCTCGATGATTTCTTTTTCCAGAGCAAATAAAGTAATCCGCACACGAACATAGCCATGACCAGATAGCCATAGGACGTAGTCAGGAATTTCAAATGGGTCAATGCATCACCGGGATGGCCCAAATCCTCTGTCATGTGCTTGCGGTTAGTCGCATAGGAAATGGCGGTCTCCTGTGGAAATGTATTTAGGATGTACAGTTGCCATGGACCAAACACCAGGAAACAAGCCACCATCCCAAATCCTATGTGCAAGTATGATTTGAGTTGCCCGCGCAAAGGAGATAATATGACATATAAGCCCCATCCTCCGAATATTAAAAATGCGGTCAGCCATTTATTAAGAACGGCAAGGCCTGCAAAAAGGCCAATGAGTAAAGCCCATTTGATTTTGTTTGTGGGCGATTGCATATACTTAAGCATAGCCCAAAATCCACAAGTCATGTAAAATGTAAAGGCAAGATCGTTGTGGTCCAGGCTGACCCATCCGGAAATCATTTCCAGGGGATAAAAGGAAAAGGTAGCGATCAGTGCTGCGACAAAGGCGGCATCACGATTTTTGATCCACATCCTGGCTATGTCATAGATCAGATACACCATAACAGTTCCCATGATGGCGGAAGGCAGGCGTAAGGCAAATGTATTGACCCCAAATATTTTCATAGATAGGGCCATCTGCCAAAGGAATAGGGGTTGCTTGTGCACCCAGATATGGTTATAGCCCCAATCCTCCATATTGTAGGGCAAGATGTGCTGGATAAACAACATGGGCTTAAAGGGATGATTGATCATGTGCTTTGCCACGAGGGCATGGAATCGTTCATCCCATTCATGGAGAAAGGGATCCAGGGAGATCATGAGTATGCGGAGTGCGAAAGCACTATACAGAAGCATGATCAGGCCGGCAGTCCTTTCTTTTCTCACCATGAAAAAATACAACCCGATGAATGCGGGAATCGATAGGAGCAAAAGAAATGTTAAAACATTTGACTCGTAAAAAGGCATAAGTAGTCTGATTGTGCCTATTATTTTGAAGTGACGAATGGCAAGTCACTTCGTGCAAGATATTAATTCTCTGATTTAGGATTCATGTTTTTGAGAAATTGAATAGTGTAAGGCTGATGGTTTTTTTAAGGTATTAGCCTGTCCAGAGTCAATTCGAACAAAAATTGTCCAAAGGTTAGATAGGGTGAATCGTTCGCGTTCATCTTGTACATTCGTCGGCAATAAAGCTCCGTAATGAAAAGAACCTTATCACTCGTTTTCGCCCTCCTGGGCTGGCTGGCCATAGGGATACAATACGGTATCCTGGTTCAAAACCGGATTCTTCCTTTGGATGAAACGACCATTAGATTCTTCAGCTATTTCACCATCCTGACCAACACATTCGTTGCGGTTTATTTCACCCTGGTGGCCATCCACACAGGAAAGCAGGATGGAACTTTATATGGTAAACCCGGTGTCTTGACTGCCTTGACGACCTATATTCTTATTGTAGGGCTGGTATACCAGGTCGTCCTGCGTCACCTTTGGTCTCCTCAGGGCATGCATATGTTAGCCGATGAAACGCTTCATACCATAATCCCTTTATGCGTTTTATTGTTTTGGATCCTGTATGAGCAAAAGCAAGCCCTGGAATTTCGCATGATTATCCGTTGGCTCATTTTTCCCCTCCTGTACCTGATATACATTTTGACGCAGGGACAGTTTACCAACTTTTATCCATATCCCTTTATTGATGTGACACAGTTGGGAATGGCTAAAGTCTTAGCCCACAGCGCAGGTTTAATGGCCTTGTTCGTTTTTCTGGCTGGTGTCCTGGTAGTGATGGGAAAACGGATGAAAGGAATGAACCCTTTTTCCAGGTAAAATGGTACTATCCAGAGGGTCTGAATGCACTCGTGCTTTCGTCAGTGTGTGTGCTCAGCGAGCCCTGTTTTCTTGAAAGGAGTATACGTGTATGATATTTCCTTTGGGGCTTCCCCTTGCCTGATGCTATACGCTTTTTCCATTTGTAAGCCGGTCACTTCCTGTGGCGTCGCGTTTTTGCCAGGCCAGAAGATCTTAACAGCATTGATTTTTTCCGCTTTACCCAACCCCATTTCCAATTGCAGACTATTGCCGCCAAAACTTGAACCGGGACTGACCATCTCCCACACCGAACGGGTTTTGCCTCCTTCGGTGATTTTAACTTCAACTCTCGCACCAATAGCCTTTCTGTTGCAATCGGCTCCTTCCAGTCGCAACACGATCCAGTGATTTTCATTTTGGTTAGGGTTTTCAAATAATACACTTTGGTAAACATCGCCTTCAAAGCTGCCCCCCAATTTTTCAAAGATGTCCTGGTCGCCGTCCATATCCAGATCCGCCCAGGCTACACCATGACCTTTTTGAATATTGCCAAAACCACCCGCATAGGTTACGTCGGCATAGGATTTTCCTTCGCGATTCCAATACATCTTGTTGGGTACAATCGATTTCAGATTAGGTTCGCCGGTGCCCAGATAGAAATCGGGATACCCGTCATTGTCAAGGTCGCCATAGTTGGAACCCATGCTAAATACCGGCTCTGTCAATCCCATCACGACACTCATATCCGTAAAGGTGCCATTGCCATTATTGCGATACAGTCTCGGCCGGAACGGATCATCCTTTTTGCCATACGCTCTCAGCACTTTCCCGGGAAGATCTTCACTGCCGTCGGAATAAGCTGAAACGAAGATGTCTAGCCAGCCATCATTATTGTAGTCAAACATCCATGTGGGAAAGGAGACATAAGGTTCCCCGATCCCGGCAGTATAACTGATCTCACGGAATTTAATGCCACCGGCATCTGATTCATTCAGGAAAAGACGGTTGTTGCCGTTGAGGATGGATAGGTAGAGATCAGGCTTGCCATCATTGTTGATATCACCACCCGTGCTTCCCTTGACGAAAGCAACAATCTGCAGGTTGGCCTGAGCAGATACTTCTTTAAACGTACCGTCACCCTGGTTGTGGTATAGTTCTGACGGAAAATAGAAATCAGGGCCGCCATCCGGAACGGCTTCGTTCCCGATGAAGAGGTCAAGCCAGCCGTCCTGGTCAAAATCAGCCCAGACCGCATTTTGTGAAGGGCGTTTGGTGTAGAGTCCGGCCTGGATGGTGACATCGGTAAAGGTGCCGTCGCCATTGTTGCGTAGCAAAGAATTGGGCACACGTCCCTGGTCCCTGAACCATGCTCCACGTAAGATCAGGAGATCTATATTCCCGTCATTGTTGTAATCGGTCTGCCGGATATTGAGGCCGCCGGTGACACCTTTGATCGCCGCTTCCACGGTTCGGTCTTCGAAGCTGCCATCCCCTTTGTTTTGATAGTAATGGAGTTGATCATGAAATCCCCATGACGACACCATCATATCGAGGTAGCCGTCATTATTGTAATCATCAATGGCGACTCCGCCCGCGAGGCCTCGTTGCTCAAGACCCATCTCCGTAGCGATATCTGTAAAATGGGGAAATGCCACTTTAGAAGTGTAATAGTTATCCGGCATCCGCATGGCTTTGGGGACACCAGACGGATATTGACCCAGGGTCATGGCGGCTACACTCAACAGATATTTTGATGTGAGGTCATCCGGTGATGCTTTCAGGATTTCCTGATAGAGGTCCATGGCCATTTCTGAGCCCTGTGTTTTGGTATGTTGGCCCTCTGCAGCGATAGGGAGTATGCAAGAGGCGGTGGTGTGATTAAGAATGCAGTTTTCCTGTTCACCCAGACGAAGTGCCGAAAGGGCTTTCAGCTTTTTAACTTCCAGCATCGTTTGTTCTTTGCCAGGGATCTGCATGGTGTTAGCCAATTGAAGCACCTCATCAAAGATCCGGATGGCGTCCTGGGACTGACCAGCTTTGAGTTCTTCGAAGCCCCACATGACCATAAAATTGAGTTTATCCAGTCCGTTGGTCGCATCCACTTTTTGTTTGAGTATGCGTGCCCGTTCTGCAGAAAGGAACACAGTGATTTTCAACGGGTCGATGGCAGCCTGTGCTTTTTGAACGCTGTCGATCATCGCCAGGGTTTCCGGGGCAGGGTTGCCGGGTGAGGCGCACATGACTTGTTTCGAATCGGAAGATGAGGCCTGGTCATTCTTGCACCCCACCACCAGAGCCAGTCCACACAACACGATCAGCATTGCGGTCATTCGGAAAGTAAAATGGATCATTTGGCAAAGGTAATACTGTCGGTGCGCAACAATTTGCGCCCACAACGCAAACATCCTGCAAGGATGATGCATAACATGCGGTGCGCAACTTGACAGGCATTAATCACGAGAAATCCGTCTTGCCCCTTACACCTCATAACCAGCTTTAGCCCCATAGCCCCATAGCCCCTTTTCCCATAGCCCCTTTTCCCATAGCCCCTTTTCCTTTAGCCCCCTTTCCCCCTAAAGGGGAGACATGATGCTCGATGTGAATTTTCTTTAGCCCCCTTTCCCACTAAAGGGGAGACATGATGCTCGTTGTGAATTTCCCCCTTTAGCCCCCTTTCCCCCTAAAGGGGAGATATGATGCTCGTTGTGAATTTCCCCCTTTAGCCCCCTTTCCCCCTAAAGGGGAGACATGATGCTCGTAATTTTCTTCCCTATGCCCTATGCTCTCTGCTCTTTGCCCTCTGCCTTTTTCTCAAAAAATAATCAAAATCACCACTAAATATGATCCAGGTCATAAAAAGACTTAATTATCCGAGATAAATTTGTGCAAAACTTAAACATCATGAAAAAACTGTTTGTGCTACTTCCATTCATAGCACTCCTATGGTCCTGCGGAGGGGGAAATACCTCAGAAGCGGGAAAGAATCCATATTCTACTGCCGAACCGGCCGGGGATCCCAACACCTATGATCCTAACCGGGGGCTTGGAAAATGGACGGCTGAAAATGTAAGCCTGGGCGCCACCATCGATCCTGCCATGGTCGCCGCTGCCGAAAAGATCCAGGCGGTCAAATGTTCTTCCTGCCATAAACTGACCGAAGAGAAACTCGTCGGTCCAGGATGGAAAGGTGTCACCTCCCGTCGTAAACCGGAGTGGATCATGAATTTTATCACCAATCCTGACCCCATGATCGAAAAAGACCCGGCCGTTCAAGCTCAGTTGGAGTTGTGCCTGGTGCGCATGCCCAATCAAAACCTGAATGACACAGAAGCCCGCGAAATGCTGGAGCTGATGCGTAAAAATGACGGAGTTCAATAATCAAACATACGTGTATGAAAAACAAACTATTCCATATCGTAATCGCAGTAGCTGTGATTGCTTTAGGCTTGTCCTCGTGCAAGCCCAAGGATCTTGGCAGCGCCGTCACCGGTGATGCCGCGTCCAAAGCTTATGTGGCCCCCGGCCAATATGACGAGTTTTACAATTTTGTCAGCGGTGGTTTCAGTGGCCAGATGTCGGCTTACGGTCTTCCGAGCGGAAGACTCCTCCGGGTCATCCCGGTATTCTCTGTAGATCCTGAAAAAGGCTGGGGATACAGCGAAGAAACCAAACCTATGCTCAATACCTCCCATGGCTTTGTGCCCTGGGATGACCTCCACCACCCTGAAATGTCACAGACCAACGGTGAGGTGGACGGACGCTGGGTATTTGGTAATGCCAACAACACCCCGCGTGTTGCCCGTATCGACCTCAAGACATTCCGTACAGCAGAGATTATCGAGCTGCCCAACAGTGGAGGTAACCACTCCTCTCCCTTTATCACCGAAAACACGGAATATGTTGTGGCCGGTACCCGTTTCAGTGTGCCACCGGACAACTCCAATGGCGACGTGCCCATCAACACCTACAAAGAGAATTTCAAAGGTCACCTGAGCTTTATCTCCGTAAGCCCGGAAGGCAGTATGTCGATCGCATTCCAAATCCAATGCCCGGGGGTCAACTTCGACCTGAGCCATGCCGGCAAAGGCCCATCACATGGATGGTTCTTCTTCTCCTGCTACAATACTGAGCAAGCCAATACCCTCCTCGAAGTCAACGCTTCTCAAAAGGACAAGGACTTTATCATGGCGGTCAACTGGAAGAAAGCTGAAGAATATATCAAAGCCGGAAAAGGCAAAAAAGTACCTGCCACCTACGCACACAACGTATGGAATGAAAAGACCCAATCCGCTACTTCTGAAATCATGAAGGAAGTGCTGATCCTCGATTCCAAAGAGCTCAATGATATGTGCTACATGATCCCATGTCCGAAATCCCCACACGGATGTGATGTGGATCCTACCGGTGAATACATCGTAGGTAGCGGTAAACTCGCCGCGCTGATCCCCGTATTCAGCTTTACCAAATTGCAACAAGCCATTGCCAATAAGGATTTTGATGGTGTGTATGATGGTATTAATGTCATCAAGTACGAATCAGCCCTTTATGGTGAAGTGACCAAACCAGGCCTTGGCCCGCTGCATACTGAGTTTGATGCCAATGGCAATGCGTATACTTCCTTCTTTGTATCCTCTGAAGTCGTTAAATGGAATATCAAGGACCTGAAAGTACTTGACCGCGTTCCTACATACTATAGTGTAGGTCACCTCTGTGTTCCTGGTGGTGACAGCAAGAAACCTTTTGGCAAATACATGATTGCCTACAACAAAATCACGAAGGATCGTTACCTGCCCACCGGGCCTGAGCTCTCGCAAAGCGCGCAGCTCTATGATATCAGTGGTGATAAGATGCAGTTGATCCTTGACTTCCCGACCATCGGTGAGCCGCACTATGCGCAAGCAGCCCCTGCGAGCCTCATCACCGGCAACCAGGTCAAGATCTTCAAGATCGAAGAAAATGGTAACCCTTACGTAACGAAAGGCGAAAAGGAAGCCAAAGTGGTCCGTGACGGAAAGAAGGTTCATATCTACATGACAGCCATTCGTTCACACTTTGCACCGGACAATATCGAAGGCGTGAAGATGGGGGATGAAGTATACTTCCACGTGACCAATCTCGAACAGGATTGGGATGTACCTCATGGCTTTGCGGTCAAGGGTGCTTCCAATGCTGAACTGTTGATCATGCCTGGAGAAACTACGACCCTTAAGTGGGTACCGGATAAAGTCGGCATTTTCCCGATGTATTGCACTGACTTCTGCAGCGCATTGCACCAGGAAATGCAGGGATATATCCGGGTATCACCGGCCAACAGCACGTTACCATTGAAGTACAGTGTCGGAGAGACTGCTCCGGCCGCTTCTGAGGTTCAGTAGAAATCAGCCTCAGTCCAAAACAGGGGTACAAATGATTTCTTATTCATTTGTACCCCTCCTTTTTTAAAAGAAATCATATGCTTACCGACCACAAAATTTCAAAACTCTCCATGGCCATCCTGGTGCTGGCTGCCGCTGCCCTTGCCGCCAGTATCTTTTTTCCGATCTGGAAAATAGACCTCTACGCGCCACAGTATCCGGAAGGCCTGGTGCTGCTGATCTATGCCGACAAACTCGGTGGAAATGTTGACATCATCAATGGTCTCAATCACTATATCGGTATGCAGACCCTCCACGCCGAAAACTTCGTGGAGTTTTCCGTCCTCAAGTATATCCTTCTTTTTTTCTCACTTTTGATCTTCATCACCGCGATCGTGGCCCGCAAGAGAATGTTGTACATCACATTTATAGCATTTATCCTGTTTTCGGTTTTATCGATGGCTGATTTTTACCGATGGAACTATAATTACGGGCACAACCTTGATCCGGATGCGGCGATCAAAGTCCCCGGGATGTCGTATCAACCCCCACTGATCGGGTACAAACAACTCCTCAATTTCGGCGCCTATTCCATGCCGGCCCGCGGAGGCCTGCTCTTTATCGGTGCCGGGGTATTGATGCTTATAGTCGTGCTCAATGAACGAAAAGTGTTTGCCCGTTTTGGAAGGAAAAAAACTACCGCTGCCGCGGGTATGGTCCTGATGGCGTTGTCCACCGCGATGACGTCCTGTAGTCCTCCTGAACCACGGCCTATCAAACTCAATGAGGATGCTTGCAGCTTTTGCAAGATGACCATTACGGATGCGGCCTTCGCGGCAGAACTCACCACGAAAAAAGGAAGGCAGTATGTCTTTGACGATCTGAGTTGCATGAAAGATTATATCAAGGAAAATTCGGGCCTCGAGATCGCCGGGTATTATGTGACGGATTTTATCCATCCCGGACAGTTTGTCAACCTTTCAGATGCCACCCTGATTCAAAGTGACAGCCTGCGCAGTCCAATGGGTGGCAATATTGCCGGTTTTGCGGACAGGGATAGCGCAGTATCTTACAAGTCCAGATTCAACGCCCAGGATGTCAACTGGGGTGAATGGACAAGGTAAACGGTACAACGAATCATGCCACGATTTTTCCAAGTTTGCCTGGCTTTTATCCCGGCGCTTGCCTTTGGCTTGCCGGTGGCTTCTGCGACAACTATCCAGGTTGGACGCGGATTTCCCAATGCCTCTATACAGGAAGCACTTAATCTTGCTCAGGATGGGGATACTGTGCTGGTGCATAGCGGCAATTATAAGGAGGGCAACCTCATCATCGATAAGTCCATTGCGTTCCTTGGAGAGGGATGGCCCGAACTGGATGGACAAAAGAAATATGAAGTCCTCTCCATCAAGGCCGATCATGTCACGGTATCCGGGTTTAAGGTCCAATACTCCGGACGAGCATCACTCGATGATCCCGGCGGCATAAAAATCTACGACAGTAAGTACGTTCAGATCTCCGGCAATAAACTGTACGACAATTTTTTCGGGATCTACCTGCAGTACAGCAAGCACTGTATCATCCGCGACAACATCATTGAAGCCTTCGGTACCGAAGAGCAATCGATTGGTAACGGGATCCATTGCTGGAAGAGCGACAGCCTGCAGATCATCCATAACCAGGTCTCCGGCCATCGCGACGGGATCTACTTTGAGTTCGTTACCGGCTCCGTCATCTGGAGGAATATCTCAGAGCGCAATATCCGGTATGGCCTCCATTTTATGTTTTCCAACAATGATGCGTATATCACCAATCTGTTTCGCCAAAACGGGGCTGGTGTCGCGGTGATGTTCACCCGCAATGTCAAGATGTTTAACAACACGTTTGAGGACAACTGGGGTGATGCGGCCCACGGCATGCTGCTCAAGGAAATATCAGACAGCTATATCATCAATAATCGCTTTGTCCGCAACACGTCTGGTATCTATATGGAAGGCACCAGCCGGATCCTGGTGGAGAAAAACATATTCCGGGACAACGGTTGGGGCATGAAGATCCAGGCCAGCTGCATGGACAACGAAATCCGCGACAACAATTTCTTGTCCAATACCTTTGATATCAGCACCAATGGATCACTCGTCCTCAATACCTTCAACGGAAACTATTGGGACAAATACGAAGGTTATGATCTCGACCGTAACCAGGTCGGGGATGTGCCTTACCGGCCACTCAGTCTCTTTTCTGTCATCGTCGAAAAGAATCCACCGACGATGCTTTTGTACAGGAGCTTTATTGTAACCTTGCTTGACCGTTCCGAAAAGATCATTCCAACCCTTACCCCCGACAATTTTATTGATAAAGCCCCACTCATGCACGTCATACCACTATGATAGAAATCCGTCACGTTTCCAAACATTTCGGCAGGCTGGAAGTACTCAGGGATGTCAGCCTGGAGTGCGGGCCGGGGCAGTGCATCGCCCTCATTGGTCCAAACGGTTGTGGTAAAACTACCCTGATTAAAACCATCCTGGGTATGGTCCTTCCATCAGCAGGGCATATCCTGTTTCAGGGCAAGGATATCGCCAGGGATGATATGTATCGTCATCATATCGGCTACATGCCACAAAAGGGAAGATATCCGGACAACATGACCATCGGTCAGGTCATAGATATGATCAAAGATATTCGCTCGTCCCGGGAGGCATTGGATGAAAGCCTGATCGAAGCTTTTGGGCTTCATGAAATCCTGGACAAACGAATGCGCACGCTCTCTGGCGGGACCACCCAAAAAGTAAGTGCTTCGCTTGCGTTTTTATTTAACCCTAAGGTGTTGATTCTGGACGAACCTACCGCAGGCCTGGATCCGCTCGCCGCGGAAATCCTGAAGGACAAAATCATAGCCGAACATCAGCGGGGCAAACTCATCTTTATCACTTCGCATCTGCTGAGTGAGTTGGATGATCTCGTCACCCATGTGGTGCTGATGCAGGAAGGAGAGATTCGATTTCACATGCCATCGTCCGAACTCAAGGACAAGACCGGGACCGCGAGCCTGGCCAAAGCCATCACCCACGTCTTAAAGCAGGATTATGTTCAATAAGATACAGCGCTTTATTGTCGCCGACATTCTGAAGAACCGGATCGTGCTGGCCTATACCTTTCTGCTGGCGGTTTTGTCCTGGAGTGTATTCAGTCTTGAAGATGATAGTCATAAGGGGGTCCTTACCCTGCTCAACCTGGTATTGTTGACGACGCCATTGGTGAGCATCATCTTTACCACGATCTATCTCTATAATAGTGCGGAGTTTATCGAGTTGCTGTTGAGTCAGCCGATTCGACGAGGCCGTATTTGGACCGGACTTTTCCTGGGACTCTTCTTTTCGCTTGCGTTGGCTTTTATGATAGGAGCGGGTATACCGATTCTGTTGTATGTGCCTGGCCCTACGGCCGTGATTTTGTTTGTTATGGGTGTGCTGATCAGTGCGGTATTTGTGGCGCTGGGGTTCCTGTGTGCCATTCTCTCGCGGGACAAGGCGAGGGGCATCGGGATATCGATTTTGCTGTGGTTGTTTTTCAGTCTCCTCTTTGACGGACTGGTGCTCTTCCTGTTGTTCCAGTTTGCCGACTATCCGATAGAGAAAGCCATGGTGGCGGTGTCGGCGATGAATCCAATAGACCTGGCCAGGATATTTATCATTCTGCAACTGGATGTGTCAGCGATGCTGGGGTATACGGGGGCTATTTTTAAAGATTTCTTTGGCACGGGCCCCGGGGCGGCGATTGGATTTTCTTTGTTGTGCCTTTGGGTGATTATTCCCTATTGGGTTTCTCGGAGGATGTTTGTCAGGAAGGATTTGTAGATAAGCTATATAAAAGCTTGCCGGACTATAAACGTCAGGTATTAACAACGGGTCAACTAAATGATGGATTTTCTGTTTCGGCTATTGATTGCGACATCAAATGGATAAAATCAAGCAAAAGGTTGATCTCAAAAAACCTAAGGACATCCATCGGGTAGTCAACGCTTTTTTTGAGAAAGTAAAAAAGGATGCTTTGCTTGCCCCGTACTTTGCCGACAAGACCGCTGAGGACTGGGAGGTCTTTCTTCCTATGATGTATAGTTTTTGGGAGAACGTATTGTTATACTCCGGAGGATATTTTGGAAATCCGATGGCCCGTCATAAGGAGATGCATGAGTTGCACGCGTTTACAGAGGCGCATTTTGAACAATGGTTGCAACTCTTTACCGAAAGTGTGGATCGCTTGTATGCAGGCCCTAATGCGGAAATGATGAAGGAGCGGGCCCGCAACATCGCCACGGTGATGCAGGTCAAGATCGCCCAATAAAAAAGCCGGATTTTCATCCGGCCTCAAACAATCATGTTAAACTGTAAATAATTATCCTATCAAGTCGTCACGACAAACTCCCTCTGCAGGAAGAAGTCTGACCGCGATGGCTGATATCCACAATACTCATTGGGGTGGCAACAACACCTCGTCGATCACATGGATGATCCCGTTGGATGCTGGAACAGAAGCGATGATGTTCGCTTTACCATTGACCATATACTTTCCATCTTTCACACTGAGGGTGATGTTTTTACCATTCACCTGGTTCAGGGATTGCCCATCGCGCATCTGGTCGGTCTTGATGACCCCGACATACACGTGATATTCCAGGATATTGGAGAGCGCATCTTTCTGGTCCGGTTTCAGTAAACCTTCCACGGTTCCTGCCGGTAATTTTTCAAAAGCGGCATTGGTTGGCGCGAAGACGGTAAACGGTCCGGCATTGCTCAGTACGTCAACCAGTTGGGCTGCCTGTACCGCGGCAACCAGGGTAGTGTGATCTTTGCTCCCCACAGCAATCTGTACTACATTAGGATTGGAGACATCATCCTTGACACCGGATTGGCCGGTGAGCGGTTGGGTTCCGGAAGCGGCAGCAGCCGGTTCCTGGGTTTGAGCCGGTTGATTGCAGGCGGTTAGCAAATACAGTGCAACAAGCCCGACGAAGTACGTTAGTTTTTGCATATTGAAATGATTTGAACCCAAAGAAATAGCCTTAAAGCGTGATTCTTTATGACTCAAATCATAGAAAATGATGATTGTGGTCACCTAAGCGCGGTGCCGGAATTGGGCGAAGATAAGCATGACCGCACTGCTCACCAGGATCAACGCGATACCAAACAGCATCTCATTGGCATAGGGTATGACGGTATAACTAAAAGCCCATATGCCCTGGATCGCCAACACCAACTCATTGAGAATCGCTCCGGCAGTAAATCCGATCAGTCCTATCCTGGCGGTTCGGGAAACAGACATCTGACCGGTACCGTAAAGGAAGGTGAGGAGGAAAACAGAAATGATCAAAAGCAGGACCAGGTGCAAATAAGCAATCACAATCGGCCGGAATCCAAAGGCGAGTGTGCTTATAAAAGGCACCGTTGATCCCAACTGTAACAATAATTTCAAGGTGAGGGCCAGAGCCACCATCAGAAAAAGTAGCAATACGGTTTTTTCAAACACATTTTTCAATCCATCCATGTTGCGACGGATGAGCCTTACCAGGTACCACCAACCTACTACTTGCATGATCGCGGCGATGACCACCAGGGTATATAACCATACCGGCAGATTAGCCCAAAGTGTTGATAGAAAATACGCAGGAATACCCGCCAGGGCAAACAGCCAAAAGGAATTCCTCACGTCCACCCGGGCCAGCGGCAGCGTCTTGATCCGATCCAAAAAGATCCCGATACAGGCAAACAGGAACCATCCGTTGTATTGAAAGTGCAGGTAGAAATAGATAGAACCGAGATAGGTGTCCTTATCAAAATGATGGGTGGCCATGATCCATGACAGCACCATCGTGCCAAGCGTCGACAAGACACCAAACCACAGCGCGACCCGGATCCAGTTTTTACCCGGATGATCCGCAGGAAGTCGTCCCGCATCCCGGATAGCGATCCAGGAAAACGCATAAGCCGTAAGAACCGAAATGGTCGAAAAAACCAGGGATACTGGTCCATAACCTTGAACTATAAATGAGAACAACATCCCATACGCACTCAGGAGGTTGGCTAATATAAGCCGGCGATACAAGGTCACACGGACGGAGGGCAACTGGCTGCTGAAAATGCCAAAGAGCAGATAGAATAGCGTGTGGGTAATCCAACCGGTAAACGCAAAATGGGAATGAGCCTCCTGGAGATATTTTTGTTCGAAGAAGGGTAGTTCAAACCCGATCTTGTATCGCATGATCGAACCGAGCAAGGCTACTATGCCCAGGTTGACGAGCGATAAGCGTACCCACCACTTAGGACTTTGCATGGTGGGTCAAAAGTAAACCTTATGATTGATAATATCGACCTTTTTGTCTTTATTTAATTTTTGCAGGGTTCGGATCACGGTTTCGATCCGTAAGCCAGTCAGGTTAGCCAGCTCTTGTCGGGTATAAGGGATGATGATTTTATCGGATGCGCCTGCGGATTTCTTTTTAAAATATTCCATAAAATCAAGCAGTCGTTCTTCAGGCGAAGCGTGATTGAGCATTCGGGTAGCTATCGATTTGTCATACAGCTTTTGGGAAAAGAGCTGGAGCAAAGACTTTTGAATCTCCGGATGCTCTTCGAGTAAATGAAAAAAGACCTCGGCCTTTAATTTGATAATGATGGAGTCCTGGGTGGTGATAGCGTTTGCGGCATAGGGCTGGCGGATAAACAATGGAGGTTCTCCGAAACTCTCACCTGCCTGGAACATGCCCTGGACAAATTCTTTGGACGAAGGACTGAGATTGAAGACCTTGACCTGGCCCTCCAGCACCTGCAAGTAATATCTGGCCATCTCATCCTGTCGATAGACCATTGCGCCCTTCTTGTAGCGGGTCACCGCGGCTCCATAAGCGATCAGTATGTTGACATCAATGGACATGGCAAGCAAGGTTACTTCATCTGGTGGTCAAGATACGGCCGTCTTCCATTTCAATGACCCGGTCGGTGGCGCGGGCAAATTCCATGTCGTGGGTGACGATGAGCAGGGTCTGCCCCAGCTCGGAGGCGATCTTACGGAATTGCTCAAAGACGATCTGGCTGTTTTTTACATCGAGATTTCCGGTAGGCTCATCCCCCATGATGATGAGCGGATCATTGATGAGTGCCCGGGCGATAGCTACGCGTTGCTTTTGCCCACCGGACAATTGGTTTGGTTTTTTAAGGGCCTGGTCACCAATGTCGAAGATCTTAAGCTTCTCCATAGCCCGGTATTCCAGTTCCTGTTCTCCATATTTTCCCAGCTTCAAGCCGGGAATCATCACATTGTGCAGCACCGAAAACTCATTGAGCAAATAATGGAACTGAAATACGAATCCGATTTTCTCATTTCGGACTCTTGCGAGATCCGCTTCGGTTCTTCCTTTCATAGACTCGCCGTCGATCAACAGGTCGCCGGTAAAATCTGTGTCCATGGTAGAAAGGATATACAA
>JBGAWQ010000031.1:0-37586 GCA_044227555.1 Saprospiraceae bacterium
CCCGTGATATCAAAATCCTGATGTCTGGAAAGGAGGTGGTGAAGCAACAATACGTTTTCAACAACGCCAAACAAGCACCTGTGATGTTGACGTACAAATCCGCACCGGTTATTTTGGTGGAAGGGTTGTTTGTTTTTTATTTTGATGAAATCCGTGACCTCCTCGATCTCAAGATCTTTATCGATGCCGAAGATGTCATCAAGCTCAAACGTCGCATCATCCGCGATGCCGGCGAACGCAATTATCCCCTGGAAGATGTCTTGCATCGTTACGAATATCATGTGCTGCCTTCTTACCGCGCGTACATCGAACCCTTCCGACACGAAGCGGATCTGGTGATCAACAATCACACACACTATGAAAAGGCGCTGGATGTGTTGTCGTCATTGATTTCCACAAAATCAAAAGCATAGGGCATAGAGCAGAGAGCATAGGGCATAGTGCATAGAGGCATATCGAAACGCAGGGAATATCCCGCCAAATGCATGGCATTTGTGGCGGAATGGCAATACGGGATGACGCAGAGACGCAATGCATTGCGTCTCTGCGTCATCCCGTATTGCGTTTCTGCGTCACCCCATGTTGCGTCTATATATCGACACTTTGGGTTTTAAGAAACAGTTAACGTTTGAGAAGGCCGAAATCCCTACTTTTACTACAATAATCTAACGGTAAACAACAGTTTATCAGTAAACCTAAAACGAGATGCGTACACGAAATTTCATATTTGCGATTTTGTTTTTCCTGCCGGCATTGTCTTTTGCTGGCGAAATATTTGGAACCATCAAGAAAGATGGGCAACCTTTGGTCAATACGGAAGTTAAAATCACGAAGGAAGGCCAGGTGATCGCCAAGGCAACCACGGACAAAAATGGGTATTTCACGGTGACTATCACAGCAGTAGGTCGCTACAAACTTGAAGTGACCGGATACGACGGTGCCACTTTCGATGTAGTCTCCACCAACAATTCTACCGGGTATACCTTAACGTTGTCCAAAGTCGCGGATAAATGGCAACTGACCAAACAGTAGGCGATCCGGACGCCAAACCCAAAAAAGATCTTTGGGACAAACTATCGATCATCCTCGAGCCGGTGGGTGGGTTGATCACGGCTATTACGATTGCCATGGTCAGTTATTATGCTTCGGACTACATCAATCGTAACCAGGAAAATGAAGCCAAGACCCGGCTGTATACCGAGTTGATGAGCAAGCGCGAAGAATCGGAAGCCGCTTTGCGCAAGGATATGTTTTCTTCGATCATCAACTCACTCCTCAGGGAGAATGTAACGATGGATGAGAAAATCCTTCAGCTCGAATTGCTGGCCTACAACTTTCATGAATCGCTCAACCTGACCCCGTTGTTTACCTACCTCAACCGAAAGAACAATGGGGATACCAAAGATGAAGCACTTCGCACGTCTTACAGGCAACGGTTGTTTAACATGTCGAAAGAGGTCACCAGTAAGCAATTGGCCAGTCTCGAAGGAGTCGCCTCCGTCGAGAAGTTCGTCTACTTCTATGATTCGCTGGCGTTTAATCCCAATGACACGTTTAGTTGTGTGTTTTTAGATTCGATCGTAAATGGTAAGAAAATCGACTCCATAAAGCACATTGTTCATCTCACGATTTTGGAAAAGGATGAGATCAATTCATCCGTTAAGGTCAGGCTGAAGGTCGCGACACGGATGCCGGGCAAGCAGGACAAAGTAGTCGATCCTTCATTCACGATCGATTACTTTGAATTTCCAATGATCGACAATACACGGCTGATCAATGACAAGCGGGTGGCTGCGGTCCTTCGCGATTTTGATCCGGTCAATAAGTTTATCGAGATGGATGTCATCTTCTTTCCCGGCTCGCATTCCAGCCTCAAGGAGCGACCTTATTACGATGATATCGTAGCCAAGCTCCTGCCCAAAAGCAAGAAGTAAGTTTCGGTTATTTCCTTTGAATACTTGTCGTAAGGATACGGTAGATTTCCGCTAATTCCTGATGTCCGGAGAGCATGGAGAGGTGCTTGTCAATGGTGTGAGTGTCCCTGCGTACTGCCGGCCCTGTTTGACCGGGCCCTGGACCTGCGGCTATCGCCTTTTCAATAGTCTCTATGATCAAAGGTTTAAGGAGATCAAATGATACCCCTTTTTCCAAACATATGCCCTCCGCCAGGGTCAGCATGTGATTGGCAAAGTTGTTGGCAAAAACTGCCGCAAGATGCAAATATGACTTTTGGTCATCAGAGATCGGTTGAACGACATGACTGATCTGATGACCCAGTTCAAGGAGTTGTACTTCAATGGCAGAATCTGTAGCGGTGATCAGGATGGGTGTGGTCTCCCACGGAATCGTATGGCTATACGAAAAGGTCTGTAAGGGATAAAAACTGGCTTTGCGCTGAAAGGGTAATACATCCAGAGCGGAAACTCCGGAACAATGAACAAATATCTTATGGCCATCTTCCAGATGACGTAATGAAGAAGCCACAGTGGCAATCGCGTCATCTCTAAGGGTGAAAAAATATAGATCTGCTGCATCCATTACCAATGCCGGATCATGGACAAGACGCGCATTTGGCAATACCGCGGATAAACGGGAAGAGTTTTCTGGCGTGCGGTTATAAATCTCTACCACACGACAACCCGCCTGCTCCAATCGCGGCATCAGGTTGAATGCCAATCTGCCGGCGCCGATGCATACCACATTGAGCATGATGCCATTTTATTTTTTGACGAGACGTTTGTACATCCCAATAAACAAACCCGCCAGCATAATGAGGCTTCCTGCCCAGAACAAATTGATACCTGGAAATAGTATCGCCTCTAAAACGATGTAGTCATTGCGTGGTACATCTTGTGCTATCTCTACCGGCAATTTAGGTTTTACCGATAATCTGGAGAGGGAGAGATGAAACTCTTCTTTTTCAGGATCAATCCGTTCCAGTTTGATGTGCAGACCAAGATCCGGCACAAAAGCCTTGAGATTGAACGGACTTTCATCCCGGATAAAATACAGCGGTCGTGCCGTGTATGATTTGCCATTCTGATTTTTGATATGGAGGACCGCCTGAATCGCTATATCGCCTGGTGCAGCGACATAATCCGGATGATCTATGTTTTTATCAATCCCTTCCAATGTGATCTTCAGCTCATTCCAAACCGACGGTACATTGGCTTTGACCGTCAATGGCACATAGGAAAGCTTGTCTTCCATAGGAAAAATACTGTCCAGGGAGGTGGCCCGCAATCGGGCTCTGAGGTTATAGTCATTGACCTGGTCTGTCAAGCTATAGAGTAATCCTTTCCGGACAATCAAAGTGGGATAGATACTCTTTTGTTCTTTCCATACGGAATCAAAAACGGTGACGATACCGGATAAGACAAGATCGCCTTCTTCGGGTTCATATTCGCTATTATCACTTCCCATCAGGATACTGTCCAGTCGAAGATGATACGGGCCGGCATCCACGGTGTCACCTGGGGTGAGATAGTAGGTTGTATAGTGGAGCATGCTATCCACCTTACTCAGATTGGCCCGGTCTTGTTGTTCAGGAGGTAATCCGGCGACATAAGTAAAAATGTCACGATCCAGATACCGTTTAGTGTTGGGGTTGGCTGTTGCCACTTTAGTCAACTGGCGATCATAAAGGACATTAGGGTGTGTCGTAAATCTTTCGAGGGTATCGCCTTGCTCATTGACCTTGACAAAGTCTACGGCATAACGGCGTGTCAATCCAATCAGGGTGTCTGAGGTATAGGTGACCCAGTAATTGTTCATAAACATAGGCATGCCCTTGATCAGAAAAGCATTTTCCCCGGCATTCAGGCCTTCCGCAAGTCCTTCCTGGGCGAAACGATTTTCACTGATGATCCGTTTGTTGAGGCCACTGGCCATAATGCCGATCAGCATCAGGGCAAATCCGCCATGGGCGAAAGCAGAGGCCATGGCTGTCAAGGAGCGCCTGCCAAAGCGGATGACATAATCGATATTGGCGATCAGCCCATAGCTCGCTGCCACCAGCAACACAATGTATTGCCAGCTCGGTAATTGAATCCAAAGCGAAAGCAGATAGGCCAAAAGGAGACCAACACCCGCTGACCAACCAATATGTTTGAGGAATGTGGTCTTGTGTGTTTCCCAGCCCATGGCATGGAAGCGCATGACCTGTGCCATAGCTGAGAGAATCGCTACCAGGACCGCATTCCACAATTGAAACCGGTTGTGATGATCTACCGGATCTAAAGGCATGGCTTTGTGGAATGGCGTCATATCTCCTTTGCCTGCAATACTCCCATAGACATCGAGAAGTTTGTTCCAAACAGGAATACTCGTAGAAAAGGTGATTAGGATGGACGCAAAGACCAGTACCATCGAACCCACAAACATCCAGAACTCACGGCTTTGAATTTTTTCCTCTTGCTGCACCACAGGAATAGAAGCATTGCGACTCCATAAAAAATAAATACCCAGGCTTAAGAAGATGGCAATGAAACCGACCAATTGCCATTCCAATCCCATTTCGGTAAATGCATGTACGCTTTCATCACCCAATATGCCGGAGCGGGTTAGAAAGGTAGAGTAGACAACGAGTAGGAACGAAAGGATGTAAAAGATGTACGTCGTTTTGATGGAAAGACCGGTGTGGCGGGCAATGAAATTGGCGTGCAATGCGGCCAATAAAACCAACCAGGGAACGAGCGACATATTTTCAACGGGATCCCATGCCCAATAGCCTCCGAAACTTAAAGCTTCATAAGCCCACGCTCCTCCCATCAGTATACCCAGTCCTAGAATGCCTCCTGAGAATAGCGTCCAGGGCATAGCAGGTTTAAGCCATGCAGTATGCTCTTTTTCCCATAAGCCTGTCATCGCGAAACAGAAAGGAATCGTCACAGATGCAAATCCGAGAAACAGAGTCGGCGGATGAATCGTCATCCAGTAGTTCTGCAACAAAGGATTCAAGCCATTGCCTTCAATAAGGGAGAGGTAATTGGGATTGGAAAAAATCGGGGCTTGCATCGTGTCACGGAGCAGCAGAAAGGGGCTGCTACCGAGGCGCACGTCATCCGCGAAATAAATTCCGGCAATCATACTCACCAGGATGATTTGAACCAGGCTGAGCCAGGTCATCACACCGGCTTCCCATCTTTTGGCAGTAAACACCACCACAGAGCCCAAGACCACATGCCAGAACATCCATAAGAGAAAACTGCCTTCCTGGCCTTCCCAGAAGGCGGAGAAGATGTACTTCATCGGCAGATCATCGGAGACGTGGTGCCAGGCGTAATTGTATTCATACATCTGGTTGACCATGATGTAAAACACGAGGCCGATTACAGACAGGATTGCAAAGGCGTGAATTCCCCAGGAGATACGGGCGATTCGCAACCAGGACGGGTCTTCAGGCAATAAGACCCTTTTCCGGTACGCCAGCATGGTGAGGAGGGCAGAGACAAGGGCAGTCACTAAAAAGAAATGACCTAACTGGCCGGGGAGGAGATGCTCTCCAATATATTGGATATCCTGCATGGAAAATTACATATTGCTTCTGACCATGACCTCTTCGTTTTTGTATTTCGAAGGGCATTTCATCAGAATGCTGGAGGCGACAAAATCATCACCCACAAAAGAACCGGTGGCGACCACTTGCTCGCTGAGCTCAAAATCCTGGGGCTTGGCTGCCATGAGTGTGACTTCGTGGATCTCTCCTTTCTGGTCCGTCATGTAAAACTTGAAGAGGTTGGGATTTTCTTCAGCGTTGTAATACATGGGTTTGTCCTTGGCCAATACCCCGACGACTTTGGCCGTTTCTCCGGAGCGTTTGACCTGTGCAAACGTGCTGTAGGTGCTCATGTCTTTGGAGGCGGAGATCAGCATGATGACCCCGCCGGCCATGAGGGCCAGGATCAGAACAGGCATGAATTTAAAACGCCTGGGGCGGTGCAATTCCGGGTTATCCACGTTGATACTAAATCTTTGTGCAAATTTACGGCAAAATAGCCACTTAGGGGAAACGAATTTGCATCCTGAAAGTTGCCAAAATCAAGACATGAAAGAAGTCGTCAGCCTTAAAAACGCGGGAATCTACCAGGAAGGAGTCAAAGTACTCCGGGAAGTCAACCTGTCAGTCAGCCAGGCGGAATTTGTCTATCTGATCGGTCGCACTGGTAGTGGGAAGAGTTCTCTGATGCGTACCCTTTGGGGGGATCTGCCTTTGCGGGAAGGAGATGGCCAGGTAGGTGGAATTTCACTGACCAAATTGCAGCCTTCTTCTATCCCGGTGCTGCGCCGCAGGGTGGGTATGGTATTCCAGGATTTCCAATTGTTTCCACAGTGGACCGTCGACGAAAATCTGCGTTTTGTCCTTGATGCCACCGGTACGGACGATCGTACTGAACAGGATCGGATTATCGCGGAAGTATGCTCAGATGTGCAGTTGACTGACCAGGTCAATCGCGTCGTCCATCAATTGTCAGGCGGTGAGCAACAAAGGGCTGTGATTGCCCGTGCCGTGCTCAACAAACCTCAGATCATCCTCGCGGACGAACCTACAGGGCACCTGGATCCCGAGACAGCAGAATCAATTCTTCAACTTATGCGGAAGCTCGCCGTTGAATATCAGACAGCGATTCTTATGGCCACGCACAATTCACAGGTGATCGATCGTTTTCCCGGCCGGGTATATCGGGTCGGAGGAGGAAAGGTGGAAGAGGTGGATTGAAGGAGGGCGGAAAGGCAATGAGAAAACAAATCTGCGACTCTGCGGCTCTGCGAGAGATTTTTATTTCATTCAGTAAGTCAAATTCCATTATGCAATGGCTAATCATCTCCCCTTTAGGGGTCGGGGGCAGAAGAGGCGGAAAGCCATAGGCAATTTACAGATAGGACAGCCACCATTGCCCGTGTGTTTGCTTATAGTGGCTAAACCATTTGCACAAGGGATACAGGGACAGCACCAGCAATGCCCAGATGAGGTAAACTATCCCTATGGAATAGCCTTCTCCTGCAATGAGAAAATTGAATGGTATGCCGAATATGGATTGGAAGCCATCAGTGAAGGCATGTCCACGGGTGAAAAATAGAATCGTGGCCAAAGTGTGGAGCATATAAAAGTGCAGGATATAATAAAAGAAAGGCACCCGTCCATACACACTGACAAAACGGGTAAATGCATTATTCGTTCTTTCAAATAACGCAAGGAAAACCAGAGCGGGTCCGAGGGTGATGCAAATAAATAAAAGTGAGGGAGGATATTTGTGCACATTGAGAAAAGAAAGGACCGTGGAGGTGGCATCATGTTGAATGGTCCATGGATGTGGATCTCCATATCCATTGATATAACGCAATAACACAAACAGTAAGATCAGGCCAATACCGGTATTGAGTAATCTGGCCCGACGCCGATCTGCCGGAACTTCCGGGGCATAGATTCGCCCTGCACAATAGCCCACCATCATCAAGCCCAGCCAGGGCACAAAAGGATAAATGATCACCAGTTGTACACCCGGTAGAATCTGATGAAAAGCAAAGTCGCCATTGTGTAACAGGTCCCATACAAAACCTTCACGGGTCGAAGGATAATAATCCAGCACATTATGCCCTAATACAATGATCAACCCTACTGATAAGATCAACCAATAGGGCAGGTAGATGATCAGACTCATAAACACCATGGAGATGCCTATGGCCCAAATAACTTGCAGGACGAGGACACTAAACCGGAAATCAAACGTCCAGGCAAAGGTGATCAGGATGACCTCCACGGCGATCAGCCACAAGCCCCGTGTTAAGAGAAACCGGGACAGCTCCTGTTTGTTTTTTCGAAGCGATTGCAAAAAGATGGATATGCCCGCAAGGAACACAAACACGGGAGCACAATAGTGTGTAACGAATCGGGTAAAAAACATCAATACCGTAGTCGTAGCGGGATCCAAAGGGTCTTTGGTAAAAGCCTCCGCATGAAAAAAATCGCGGGTGTGGTCTAGGGCCATCAATACCATCACCAGACCGCGCAGGATATCAATCGAGTAAATCCTCGTCTTTACAGGCATCGAAAGGGTAGTGGTTGCATCCATAAAGTGGTCGTGATGTTGGTCTGAAAAGAGCCTCAGGGATGATTATTTCGGCATGAAGTGAAGATACTATTTCCCCACTTTCATGGTATACCTATGTCAGAAACTCAGGAATCCGGTCATTTACTCAAGTTCATGGGCGTTTTAACCCTAACATATTAGTTTTATTGCCTCAAGTGGTTGCTCAACGAACCTATACCTCTTACGCATGTAAGGTCATTGCTTTACGCAGGATGCTGGTGATGCTCAGCCTGATCCTGCTATGTCGGTTGGCAGGATTGTCGCAATTGGGGGATTACCACATGCAGCTTTTTGATTTTACCTATGGTATCAAACCCGGGACGATCAATGGCATGTGTAAGGACAAACAGGGCTTTCTTTGGATTCTATACGCACGTTCGGTTCAGCGGTTTGACGGGAAAGACATCATCTCCTACCGCTTTCCCAATGGAGTTTCAAACCTTGCCTGCGATGAGCAAGGAAGGGTATGGGTTAATTCGACCAGGGACATATTTCTATTCAACCCCGTTACAGTTTCTTTTGATACCATCCCTATCCGATCCAGATCCACTCAATTTTCAATTGGGCCTGTCTTTGGAGTACCGGGTGGGCAAACCTGGGCGATTACTTCCAAATGCTTTCTGGAATATGATCCTCAACAAAATTCTTTTATCGACCTGGAGCAGTCCATTCCGGTTGCCCCGGGATATCATGCAGCTACCCTGGCTACGCTTGGATCTACCTTGTTTTTTGGAAGCCGAAATCATATTTTTCGATATGATGTCAACACCAATGAGGTAGACAGCCTGCCTGCTAAAAATCTGAGAAGATTATATCCACTCTCCCGGGATAGTATTATGCTCAGCTCCTGGGACCTCAATACCTACTGGTATGATTTTCATCACCAGGAAGTAACGTTCGCGGACATTCCGGCCAATCTCAAGTCCGGTCCAAATGCGCCTTGGTCGGTGCGCAGCGTAGCCCGGTTGAAGAGCGGGCATTTTATTATTTCGTCCCAGGAAGGGCTTTTTTTCTATCATCCCCGCCTCCGGCAAGTGCTTCCTATCAGGTTACTCTATAAGGGCAAACCCATTTATACCAATGATTTGACGAATAATATCCTGATTGATGATGATCAATATGCCTGGGTCACCACATTGGATGGAATCGGGAGGTTTTCGCTACTTGGCCAGACCTTTGGACTCTGGAGAAGCCGCCATTTTTATGACCAACTACCATCGGGAATTGACAATATCCGCCAGATTGCAGAAGGCAAGGATGAGCAATTATGGATTGCTACCGGACATGGATTCATACAGTGGGATCAGCGATCTAATCAGCAGAAGTTTTATTTTCCAAATTATGGCAGCACGACACAGCTTGCCTTTCCTTCCGTGCGGGGAATCGTCTATGACGGACGCAATGTCATCCTTGGGCCTTCCGATCTCGGAATTTGGATTTTTGATGCCGGGCGGGAAACCTATAAGCGACCTGTGTATGCTTCAAAGGAAGTCAAGGACGCCAGTGAACAAGATTTTTTTGATTACCTCGGGCGATTAAGGGATGGCCGTATCCTTGCACCAGGTCGTGATCATTTGTATGTGCTCGATGGAAAGACCTACATGTTGTCCTTCCTCCAAATGCCATTTGACCGGGAAAACAACAATTATGTCTTCCAGACGCAGGATGGCATGATCTGGGTCACCACCACCAAGGGGATTTATCTGTTGGACGAGGCATTGAATTATATTGGCAAAGCGGATCTTGGCGAAGACGACGGCATGGCGATGGCAGGATGTCCTCGACAGGATGGTAGTATACTATTTTCCACACGATCAAAAGTGTACGCTATTCGATATAGTCAGGGGAAAATACTGGTTGAACCATTTCTTGCATTACACGATACAGAAGGTATCAATATACTGATCGAAGACCGGCAGAAAATGATATGGGCTACAACCGACAATGGATTGTACCGGTATGACCCGTTGACGGATCGTGTGAATGTTTTTGATTATTCGGACAACCTGCAGGGTTTTGGATTCAATGGCAATAGCTGGTTACTAAGTTCGCGGAAAGTCTTGTATATCGGAGGTACAAATGGGATCAATTATTTTATTCCTGAAAAAATTCAGGCAACAGATGTTAAACTCAATCTTTTTATCCAGCATGCCCGTGGCGGTGTTTCTGATTCGATATATTATCCATTAGATAAAGAAGCTATGATCTCATGGGCTCATCGTTCGCTGGAATGTCAGTTTGTGTGCCCATATTTCAATAACCCTGGTAAACTGAAATTCAGATACAGATTAGAAGGGATGGATGCAGGATGGACTTACATTGGCAATACCAATCTCGTTCGTTTCAGTTCGCTGCCTCCAGGAAGTTATACGTTGATCGCAGAAGCCAGCATCAACAATGCCGATTGGATACCTTCTCAAAATCACTTTTCCTTCAGGATACAACCTCCTTTTTGGCTACAATGGTGGTTTGTAGCAATGATCATGCTTGTCTTAGGATTTGCAACATGGTGGTTTGTTAGATCACGAAATAAACGTCTTCAGGACAAGCAGGATGAACTTGAGGCCGAACAAGCGATCAATTATTTTTCTACCCGGATGGTTGATCATCATGCTGTAGATGATCTGTTGTGGGATGTGGCCAGGAATTGTATCGGACGCCTTCATTTCGAAGATTGTGTAATATATCTACTGGATGCTGAAAGGCAGGTCCTGGTGCAGAAAGCAGCGATAGGGCCAAAAAACCCAAAACATGAGGAAATCGTCAATCCATTGGTCATTCCTATTGGACAGGGCATCACGGGGCAAGTAGCGGCAACAGCTCTACCAGTGATTATCAACGACACCTCCACCGATTCTCGTTATATCGTAGATGATGTCAGGCGGTACAGCGAAATCACTGTTCCCATCATAGCGGATGGGAAGGTCTTAGGGGTGATAGATTGCGAGCACTCAAAAAAAGGGTTTTTTACGCAACGCCATTTGTCCATCCTCACCACAATTGCGTCCTTGTGCGCTGCTAAGATCACCAAGGCCAAAGCTGAGGCGGGAAAATCTGAAGCGGAACGCAGCCTTATGGCAACCAAACAACAGATGACCGATATTGAAATGCAGGCTTTGCGGGCACAGATGAACCCGCATTTCATCTTCAATTGCCTGAATTCGATCAACCGATACATCGTCAAAAGCGACCAGGCTACCGCTTCTTTGTACCTCACACGCTTTGCCAAACTCATCCGCCTGATTCTCGACAATTCCAATAGCAAGACAGTCACGCTCACCAACGAACTGGAAGCCCTGCGTCTCTATATTGAGATGGAAAGCATACGTTTTGAACGTAAGTTTGATTACATGATTGAAGTAGCTCATGACCTACAACCAGACCATATCTACGTTCCTCCATTGATGATTCAACCGTATGTTGAAAACGCCATCTGGCATGGCCTGCTGCATAAAGAAACTGCCGGGAAACTTAAAGTGTATGTTCAGGATCATCGAGACAACCTCCTCGAATGCATCATTGAAGATAACGGGGTAGGTCGGGAAAAGGCTAAAGAGCTTAAAAGCAAGTCCGCCAGCACCAGCAAGTCGCTGGGCATGAAGCTGACCGAGAGCCGATTGGAACTCCTGAATCAATATGCCAACTGGAATGCGTCCGTGACGATCGAAGATCTCAAAGATGATCATGGACAGGGCACCGGCACGCGTGTTATCCTTTGTATACCCATAGACCTCTAATCTCTATCCGCCCATGATTCGCTGTATTCTAGTTGATGACGAAACCAATGCCCTCGAGATGATGGAATGGTTGCTCAAGACCTACTGCCCTGAAGTGCAGATCCTGGCCATGTGTCATTCTGCGGAAGAAGGCATAGAAGCCATCAACAAACATCATCCTGATGTGGTATTTCTCGATATCGAAATGCCCAGGATGAATGGGTTTGATATGCTGGAGCAATTTGATCGACTGACCTTTGATGTGGTGTTTTGCACGGCCTATGATCAGTTTGCCATTCGCGCTTTCAAATACAGTGCGCTCAACTATCTGCTAAAGCCCGTCGATCCTGATGATCTTAAAGCTACGATTGACCGGATAAGCGAGCGCAAAGCTATTCCAACGCGGGAGCAATTCGAACTTTTACTGCAACATATACATCAGCCTTCACGGCAGACCCCACAGCGAATTGCCTTGACTACCGGGGATGGGATGATCTTTGTGCCTACGTCTGATATTATATACTGTGAAGCTGAAAGTAACTATACCAAAGTAGTGTTGACCAGCGGCAAGAAAATAGTGGTTTCTAAAGTATTGAAAGATATTGATGAGGCTTTGAATGGACCAGATTTCTGTAGGGTACATAGCTCCTTTCTCATCAATGTCAACCGCATTAAGAAGTATGTACGTGGAGATGGTGGTTATCTCATCATGGACGATGATACCAATGTCTCGATCTCCCGTAACCGTAGGCAGGAGTTTATGGAGTTGTTTTCAAAATTCTAATGCGGAATATGTTTCCGTAGCTTGCCGTAGAGAAAAGTACCGGTCATAGCGGCGATCAGGTACATCACAAATACGGTATTGCCAGCTCCCAACAGGATAAACATTGGCGCAGGGCAAGCACCAGCCAATGCCCATCCGCATCCGAAAATAAATCCTCCAATCACATAGCGTGGGATGGAAACAGCTTTGTCCTTAATCGTGATTTCGGTTCCTTCCACATTCTTGAGATGCTTTCTTTTAATCAGCTGGACAATAATGATCCCGGAGATCACTGCTGAGCCGATGATACCAAACATGTGGAAGCTCTGGAAGCGGAACATTTCATAAATCCTGAACCATGATGCGGCCTCGCTCTTATAGAGGATAAAACCTAGGAGGATCCCTACCATGATATATCTTGACATGCGCATAGTCGCGAAGGTTGAGTGGGTTAGAATAAAAATGGGATGATGAGATACGTCACCAGTAATCCTCCGGCAAAGAAGCCAAGGACCGCGTAGAGGGATGGCAATTGCAATGCTGAGAGTCCGCTGATCGCATGGCCTGAGGTACATCCTCCAGCATACCTGGCGCCAAAGCCCACCAGGAATCCACCTCCAATGATCATTAGAAAACCTGGAAAAGTCAGCAAAGACGACCAGCTGATAAACGCAGGTACAAAAGGCACACTACCCGCCGTGACCGGGATCCCGATCTGGTTGAGAGAAGCCACCGTGGTATCACTGATATGCGCGATATCGCCTTGCGGGGCTAGAAAATAATGAGAGGCCAGGTAGCCGCCGAATACAGCCCCTAAGGCTACCAGCAGGTTCCATTCCCCGGCGCGCCAGTCGATCTTGAAAAACTCATTCATGTTGTCCGCACCATCGGCGGCACACATTAGACGGAAGTTCTCGGAGATCCCAAACTCATGCCCAAAATAGAGGAGGATAAACATCACCAGGGCCAATAAGGGTCCGGCAACATACCAAGGCCAGGGCTGCGCTATGAAATCCCGGACAATGACAAAATAGGTTTCAATCATGATGGATATCAATTTTTTTCAAAAATATCTAACTCTCATCACTGATGCAAATGACCAGAATCATAGGTTGATCTCACCTAAATCAGTGGAATACTCACCAAATCTGCCAGTCGCTCAAAACCATTTCCGAGGGCAAATGGTCGCCGGTACTTTTGAGCCATTGATTTACACAAAAACAAAATACAACAACATGAAACTTTTAAGAGCAATTTTTTTAGTGGGTATAGTGCTGACTGCACTCGCCTCTTGTGACAAAGACAGTGGTAGCTCCGCCATTATAGGAACCTGGGAAGGTCATTGGGGCTTTGACTTCGACAACCCTACTTATTACGAGAAGTGGGAAATCAAGAAAGGCGGGGAGATGTCAGTGTTCAATTCCAATGGTGGTAAAGTAGCCGATGGTCATTGGGAAGTCAATGGCTTCAACTTCGAAGCCCAGTACACGACGGTGACCAGCCACAACACGTACTTATTTTCAGGCTTGTACTCCGATGTAGCTGGGGAGATCACCGGCAACTGGGGTGAAGCGCCAAGTCATGCGGATGGGGGTACGTTTATTATGCACAAAAACTAATTGATCCCGGCATCCTGATCATCCCATGAATCAATAAGCGGCTTTGGCCGATTTTTTTATGACAATCACTCACTATTTCCGTCAAATGCACAATGATGTGTGCATATCCTTAACCACATAAATAGTTTTGATCAAAATTCAAGATGATGAAATCTAAACTACTTTTCTACCTTTTCATCTGTTGGATACCCACGGCATCAGCCCAAAATGCAGGTATTGGAACGACCAGTCCACTTGAAAAACTGGAGGTCAACGGGGCGATCAAATTGGGTAGTACATCAACAAATCATGCCGGTACGATTCGCTGGAATCCGGACCGTCAGGACTTTGAAGGATACAATGGAATAACATGGGTGAGCCTGACAGGCGATCAGGGCCAGTGGGGACAGCAAGATCAGTTTTCGTATGAGAACTGGGGTACTGATTTTACCCTTTATCACCAGGATCCCTATTTTGGCAACAACCTTGGTGCCGGCATGGCCGCAACGGATGAATATATCTATGCTGGAGCATATGGTGATTATTCTCCGGCCGGACTTGAAGGCGCAGGTATGGTTTATGTGATCACGCGTACTCCTAATCATTGGAAGGAATATCCTGACTTTGAATTTACCTCCCCCAATCCGATGGCACTGGAGCAGTTTGGATACAGTCTGGACAGGTCTGCCACATATTTGGTAGTAGGTGCACCGGGCTGGAGTCAGGGTAAAGGGAGAGCCTTGATTTATTCGTTTGATGCAAATGGGCATGAGGTGTATCATGGATCATTGTATGCTTCAGACAATAATCCCCAGGATCGATTTGGGCACGCAGTGGGTATGAATGATGATTTTGCAATAGTAGGTGCGCCATGGCGTGACGTGACAGGTATCCTGGATGCGGGCCGAATCACGATTTTTAAACGTGAGCCGGTCAATCAAAAATTCATTTTCCAGGCCCATATCTCTCCATCGGATGCGGCATCAGGCGATAATTTTGGAAGAGCCATATCCATTTACGGTAATTCGATAGCTGTTGGAGCCTCCCGCAAATCTATCAATGGCAATGTGGATCAAGGCAAAGTCTACATGTATAAATGGAATGGAACCAACTGGATGCTGGACCAGCAAATCTTGTCTCCCGAACCTGCGGCATATGATCGTTTTGGGGAGGCGTTACTTCTCAAAGGAGATACCTTATTTATTGCGGCTACGCAATCCTATACCGGAGAGGATAATAAAAACGGAAGAGTCTATTTTTATGTTAGAGTTGGACAACAGTGGGTTTACCAAAATGCCATTAATGCATCCGATGGAGGAGTGGCCGACAATTTTGGTCAAAGTATTGATCTTAAAGACGGGAACCTGGTCATTGGCGCACCGACAGCATCCATTGGACTGATGGAAGGTTGCGGTAAAGCCTACATATTTAAGTTTAACGGAAGCCATTGGATTCAACAGACTGTACTTTCCGCTTCTAACCGAAGTATAGGTGATCATTTTGGTCATCGGACAATCATGGCTGGTCAGACGGTTGTTATTGCAGCCCCTTTAGCCCCCATTTGGGATAACAACGACAATGGCAGATTGTATTACTTTGAAAAATAAGAATGGATTACGCCAGCCTGTGTATGGCATCATAATCCAGTAACTCCACTTGAGGCGTTATATATCCATCCTTCACCGGCTCTTCCTTCATCAAATCCGTGCTCAGATATTTCTTGTTGCTATCCGGAAACACGGTCACTACATGGTAGTCCTCCCGTCCAGAAGATTCTTGCAACTGGATGGCACCGAGGACATTGGCACCGGATGAGATGCCTACGGCCAGGCCTAATTGTTTTGCCAGTAACTGTGCCATCAGGATCGAATCTCCATCAGAGGCTTGAATAATACTGTCGCACTCATTGAGATGCACGATAGCGGGAATAAACTCATCTGATATCCCCTGGATGCGGTGTGATCCCACTTTATGGCCTGTGGACATGGTGGGAGACTCTGCGGGCTCCAGAGGATGGATACGGATCGAGGGATTTCTGGAACGCAGGTATTTTCCGGTACCCATAATAGTGCCACCTGTACCCACTCCGGCGACAAAAGCATCAGGGGTGAGATCTACCGATTGCATCTGCATCCAGATTTCACGGCCAGTGGTACGTTCATGAGCTTCGTTGTTGTATTCGTTCTCAAATTGCCTGGGCAGAAAGATATGGTCATTGTTGGCGGCCATTTTGTGACTCATAGCAATGCTGCCGAGGAAGCCGCCTTCTTCTTTGGACACGAGGATAACTTCCGCACCCAGGCTCCGGATGATATCCATCCGTTCTTTGCTGAGCCAGGAAGGCATGATGATTCGCACGTCGTGACCGAGTGCTCTTCCTATGGCACTAAAGGCTATTCCTGTATTGCCTGACGTAGCTTCCACGATGATGTCCTCTGGTGTGATTTTGCCTTCGGTATACGCTTGCTGTAGGATATATAGTGCCATCCGATCCTTGATGCTGCCAGTCAGATTATAATGCTCGGCCTTAACATAGATCTTTCTGACCTTGCCTTTGTAGCGATAGACCAATTCAAGCATGGGTGTATTTCCAACCAACTGCCACAGATGACGGAATTTATTGTCCAACGGAGTGATCGGAGCGGAAGGTATGATGGAGTCGTAAGAAGGCATGTATTCCATATCTACAAGGAATCCGGAAAGTGGAGGGTAAAATACCATACAATTAACCCGGGTCTGCTACATAGATAGCATTATGCCTGTAGTAAGACTATGATTTAAGTCACTATAGAGGGTGATATTTTACTGAACGGGCCGGGATCTGCTTATGGGAAGGGGTTTAATCTTTAATACACCGTACCGAAAGTCCCTCCTCAATCCATTCCAATCTTTCCCATAATATTCCGTTGTATTGATTGATGTGACGCACCTTGGCCAGCCCTCCGCTATTATCCAAATTTGAACTCCACCAATACCCATACTCTCCGAGATTACTGAAGCTCTGGTCATAGAAACGATATCCGCCCGGTAAAGCTGAAAATCCGCTCTCATTGGAGCCATTGCCTCCATCATTCCATCCGGAAGTAGTTTTCATAGCAAAGGCAGCAGTATCGGCTCCTCCCAGGAAGTCACCCAATACCATCCATTCCGCATCGGAAGGGATATGCCATCCTTCAGGCGCCAGTTGTTTTGGAGAGGTAACGGCATACCAGTTGTACAGCTTTCCATATCGTCTTCCGTTGGCCGGGTTGTTGTCATAATAACACCATGCTGGCTGGTGATTGTCGTTGGCTTGCTTCCAGGCGGCTGCGGTCCTGACCTCCGGGATGGTATCCCCATTACGGAAATGAGATACGTCGAGATTAGATGTCATCCAGGTTTGTGTGCCAATGGTTACAGTAGGAGAGGAAGGTTGTCCAGGCGTATCCACAGCATTTACGGCAACACTATTCTGGGCAAACCTTTTCAATTCACTGACCCAACCATCCCTCCTTTGTTTCCAGGAGTCATCCACTGCTGCCCATTTGATATTGGATTCCAGTTCAAGAAGCAACCTGGCTACACTGGCATTCACTAAAGCAGCCTGTCCTTCCTCAATCCATGCATTTCGCCGGGAACTCCATGACTGGTCTACAGCTTCCCATTTCAGGTAAGATTCAAACTGCAGGAGTAACCGGGCACTGTTTTCAGGGATGTTATCAAGGTTGCAATCCGAGACCCATTGGTTTCGTACAGAATTCCATCTGGAGTCGACTGCATCCCATTTGGTATGTGTTTCAAGTTCAAGGATATATTTAGAAACGTTTTGGGCATGGAGAGGTAAGGTGCTTGCCAATAAGAGGAAAAGAATACTCAAAGGCGATTGGATTGGCTTCATTGCAGTTACTGTTTAATAAGTTCTACTTACAAGTCTAGTAAAGCATAAATCTTAGATGAGGTTAGTCCTGCCATTTACATCCAATACGAAATAAAAAGGATCGAATCCCTCATCCTTTCTTTTTGGTTTTGGGGTTGTAGTTTTTCTCGTAGAGTGCAATCCAGTCCTTGGCACTCATTTTTTTCATCAGCTCCCCAATAAGTTTGTATGGGATATCATCCATCTTTTTAAACCGAACGCAGCTCTTGCCCATGTCCAGCTTTTGCTTACTGTGCTTGGGATACTCAGCCACAAACCACTTCATGAGGTCTGGATCCGCATATATCCCCATGTGGTAAAAATTAATGGATCCCTTTTGTGAAGCTATGCCGGCAAAAGGCAACGGCTCTTCCGGTTTGCAGTGATAACCTGCCGGGTACAGTTTATGCGGTATCACATATCCCAGGCCACCATAACTGATGCCGGGCTCAAATCCTTTGGGCAGGTTCTTTACGATGACCTCATGGAGTTTATTAAAGGACTCTATTCTGTCCTCAGGCACATTAAGTAAAATTTCGGTGACGGTTTTGCCTTCTGCTTTCATGGGTCTGTAAATGAGTTAAATAAAGTTATTCGTTTTTGAAAAAGCACAGATTTTTTAGTCGAGTGAAAGTTACAATTTTACAATCACTCCGGCTTTTTTCAAACGTTCTCCAATGTATAAAACGTAGTGGTAAATACCGTTCGGCCAGGGTGAAGCAGGTAAGGTTAAGGAGCCGGTAAAAGTTTGTCTTAGTATGGGTTGCCCCATAAAATCGTACAGAAATAGATTTATGTGTTCATTGGTGTTACCCTTAAACGTAAGTTCAAAAGTAAATGGATTTGGAAATATCTTGAATTCATCCTGAATGCCGGGTGGTTGGCCCAACAGCAATATGGTGTCCGTTTTCGAAGACCAAAATGTGGTATCTGTGGTTTCTAAGCCAATGACGTAATCATCGGATAGCATTACTACATCATGGTATAGTGAATCACAAAGTACTCCGGTTCGGAATAGTGTGGCTTCGCTATGTATACTATCTTGAACTAAAGTGTGGGAAATCAACAAAGAGTCAGTTTGGACAATGATATAATTTGCTGTTGAATCCGAAAAAGTCTGAACAGCATAAGACTCATATTGATGGATGTAAGTGGTTGTATCATTTACAAGCGAAGTGTCTATTTGAATGAAGGATGAAGGAATAGAGGAATTGAGCAGCAGTTCGATGGTCGTAAAATTTCCCACTGCCACGATATCCAATTTGCCATCATTATTGATATCCCCCGAAGTCAGTCCTTCAGGTGATGGATGCTGGGCTACAACTACAGAATATAAGTCAAAGTCGGAAAATTGCCCTGTGTCATTAGTTGACCACACCGAGATGGCATCCCACCCACCATGAGTCATATAGATTTCTGGCCAACCATCACAATTGAAGTCAGCCATTTCAAGTGCCTTTGGGGTTTGATAGGCAGGATGGATAATTGCCTCTTTCAATTTATTGGTAGTTGTGTCCTGATACCATATGACTAAACCGGCGGAAGGGATATTACCGGCTTTTGAAGCGGCGACATCATTTCTGCCATCATGATTCAGGTCGCCAATGGCTATGCCTTTGAGCTGTTGCAGGCCAGTGCCACCCGGAAAATAAGATGTGTAATTGTTCAGTGTACCGCTTTCATTTTGTATAAAGACATGGATACCACCGGAAAAAGCCCCCACCATATAGACTACATCATTTAATCCGTCTCCGTTGATGTCTCCGATTTCGATTTCATCACTTCCCGACATAGGCTTGGCATATAGGTTTGAAGTAAAGCCCGTGGGGTTCTGGTAAAAGACACGTAGATAGGCTGATGAGGCATGACCCACCACAATATCATTAAAATGGTCATTATTCAAATCAGCGACCTTTACGTCTTGAACATCACCTCCCGAGTAATAGCTTTGAAAAGGGACTAGAATTCCAGCTGGATCTTGGGCGAAAATCGCAATACTATCCCCGAATCCAATGATTACGTCATTTAGTGTATCCTGATTGATGTCGTTCACTGCTATGGATGTTATGCCAGGATAGTCATTTGAATACGGATAATATTGCGTCGTTGGAAAGGTGCCTTCCGGAGATTGCAGATAAACGATGAGCTTATAATCGAAAAGGTCATCAAAATAGTAGCCTGTTCCTGCAATGATATCCATTAAATGATCATTGTTTACATCTCCTGCCGCAACGACTTCGAGCTGAGAACCACTCGTTCCCAGGGATTGTCCAACCTGAAACATGACTTGCGAATGACTCAAGGTTGGAACCCAAAACACTAAAGCGAAGGATAGCCAACAAAGACAAATTTTGCATTTCATAAAGTATAATTATCGTGGTTTGGACTCGCCGGTAAAAGTTAAATATGAATGATCTGAATTCAGATTAAAACAATTTTGGATACCTCTTTAATCATAAAAATACCGAATATTCATGTTTACCGGATGTTCAAAGGAGGTAGTTCTGAACCAATTACCTTCAATAAGTGAATACTCCATGGCATGCACAAAATATTCATTGACATAAAAACTGACCATGTCATGTTGCCTGAACACCGAAAGTTTGATGTCCGCATGAGTGGTGATATCGGGTGAGGTGTAGATGATCTTATTGTTCAACGCCAGGTTGGTTTTAGAGCCGGAACAGCCGTCGCAATGCGAGAAAGTGAGATTGCCAATAAACAAAGCCACGGAAGGTTCTCCTGCAGCCTGGTTGTCAAAGTGGATATCAAAAAGAAACGTATCCCGCTGGCTGAAGCGAAAGGTGGTGATATTGAGCATTTCCGCCAGGGTGTCTTTGATCTCCAGCACATGGTTATAATTCATAAAGGCTTTTGAATATTCATTGTTCTGGAGGTACCATGCTGGCAGTGGAGTAGTGGGGTCAAACAATTCGTCAAGGTAGTAGTTGCGCCAGTAGTCCGAATAGTAGTTGATGGAGCACATGAAGCCATCTTCACTACCCGGCATATAGCTATAGCATTCGCCCGAGCCTGATTCAACGTTTTTGTGGGGTCGGTTGAGCAGGCAATGGCCGAGCTCGTGGAAGATCAGGTGTTCTTTTTGCCGGTCATCTCGGAGGGACCATTCGTCTGCATTGACTGTGATGGTGTTATTGTCAAAATTGCAGAATCCCCCTATACCTGGATCCGTGTCGCCAAATTGAATGCTAAAGGTAAAATTGCTTTCTTCCCAATCCAGTCCCCGGTTATTGGCCTGGACAAAGAACTCATTCACGTGTGGTTCGAATTCGGCAGGGTAGGATTGGGTGTTTTCGTGATGACAGCTTGGTAAAAAAGCGCATACCAAAAGGAATATAAGCAAGTTGGACCCCTGACGCAGTGATATCATACCCCCTAAAGTTAGAAGATGATTCTAAGATCCATAGCGTAATTCGCAAAGTTGTTTTGATTTTACCTGAAGCAGACAGGAATCAAATACGTATGGCGGAAACCGAGGCTGTATTTCTTCTCCAGGATACGAAAGCCAAGGGCAAAACAGAACTCTTCGTTTGTTTTTCAAAACGATCAGAAAACGATATCAGACTTATCCAAAAGGCAATGCCCATCGTGGCAGCAATGCATCTGTGCTTTATCCTGGATGAAATGCCTTACCTTGGTTTAAGGTCATGTTCATTCTAATTCGCTCCATGCGATATGGACCTTGAATAGCCTCTTCGGGCTTTAAATCCACACCATTACGTTCACCGTTTGATTCGTCTCAATCCCTTCCTTTTTCCTCACTGCAGCCTTTAGCGGAAGCAAGTAGGTATTATGCTTGGTGTCAAACCAGATGGCAGTCTCCCACTTCGATTGTCCTATCTGGGCGACAGCCTTGAGTCGACCCCAGCCCTCTTCCTGCCATCTGAGGTTGGCTCTGATTTCAGCGGACATTTCCTCCGGCAACGAAACAAAATACCATCCGCCTGTTGAGGAGTGTTGCCATATATGGGCTGAGAACTCATATTTTACTTTTCCCTGCATGATTTATTTTGCTGCGCCAAAATTACCGCCAAAAAGTGGCTGAATAAAGGCAAACTGCGAACCACCTGTTTCTAGTCGTTAAGGAGGCAAGCCCGCATTTGGTTTTCTTTGAGTTCAGGGTAGTGGTGAAGAGTTTCCTCCACCTGGTATTCCAGAAGCGAGTTGCCTGAACCACGTTAGGTTTATTCTGTAAGTTTTACCTCAGTCCTGGATCGGGTAATACCATATCCACAGCCTCTGACATTGAACTCTATCTATTAACTTAGATTCTGAAATAGAATGGAAATCTGTGCATCTGGAAATTCCACGATCATCTAAATGGTTCCCGCTGGTAATCTTAACCTGTTTACTTCCTTTTACCTGGAATAATACAGCGACAGGCCAGAACCTCGTTCCCAATCCAAGCTTCGAAGAGTATCTCAATTGCCCTTACATGATCAATGCTGTACCCTTCACAGCCCCTCCTTGGGTGGCAGCGTTTGGCGGGACCCCGGATTACTATAATGCATGCATGAACTCCTACCAATGGCAGTTTGGAGTACCAACCAATGCCCAGGGATACCAGGAAGCGCACACCGGCGTTGCATACTCCGCCATCTTCACCTACGCTCCGGGAATCACCTGGGTCAAAGAGTATCTCCAGGTAGCGCTGACCGAACCCCTGGAAGCCGGCCAATGTTATATCGTCAGCTTTTACGCCAACTTAACCGATGTCAAGTGTGGATCTGACAAGTTAGGCGCGTTACTCAGCATCGATCTTCCATCGACCTGGATGGGAGAAATTCCCCAGGTACAATTCCAGGGAGGCTATCTTTCAGATACAGCCAACTGGGTGCACGTGTATGATTACTATACCGCCGTTGGCGGAGAGCAATATATCACTATTGGCAATTTCTATACCGACGATGATACCTCCGGCGATCCGGCCTGCACCAATACACCCCCGTTTTCCTATTACTTTATTGATGATGTCGCCGTCATCCCTCCCTCCACTCATGAACTTGACCTCGGGGGGCCCGTCACGGCCTGTGATTCATTTGTGATTGATCCCGGTTTTACAGATGCCATCTTTGAATGGAGTGATGGTTCCGCCGGCCCAACCCTAACCGTACATACCTCCGGCACCTATAGCGTCGTGGCCTACTTTAATTGCGAAATCCATACCGATAACATCGAGGTCACGATCTACAACAATCCGCCTGTTGACCTGATCGATGAACTTCCTATTGAATGTTCGTGGGATTCCTACACGATTACATTGGATCCGGACATGGGTATCTATGAATGGCAGGATGGAAGTACGGGCAATGAATTCACGATTTCAGCTGACGGGACCTATTACGTCACCCTGGACGACGGATGCGATCTTACCTCAGACACACTCCATGTAGATTTGCTGGATGGCCCTCTGCCATTCTCATTAGGTGAGGATACGATCCTGTGTGCCGGGGATGTCATTCAGCTTTCGTTAAATCCCTCATTGGGTGAATTTGAATGGCAGGATCAGTCTACTGACAACACGTATTCTGTTTCATCCGCCGGAACGTATTCGGTGACTGTAACCAATATTTGCGGTTCAACATCTGATGAAATAGAAATTTTGCCCATGGACATCCCATCCGTCAACCTGGGACCGGATACCTCTGCATTATGTCCGGGTGAGATTCTTGTGCTCGAACCGGCTACTCAAACCGGCACTTATCTGTGGCAGGATGGAAGCACTAATACATCCTTCGAAGTGACTGAAACCGGGCTGTACACTCTTTCCATCACCAATATCTGCGGAAGCGATATCAATGATATCTACGTTTACTACATCCAGCCACCCTTTGTTGAGCTTGGGCCAGTCCTTTCCCTGTGTGCGGGAGATACCATTATCTTAAGTTCCCAGGGTAACAAAGGAAACTTTCTCTGGCAAGATGGTTCCACAAGCGAAACGTTTGCTGTTACTGATAGCGGAACCTATTCCCTGAAAGTCACTAATATATGCGGGCAAAGCCAGGATACCGTCGATATTGCACTCTTGCCACAGATTACACCTCCTGAACTCGGACCGGATTTGGAACTCTGCCCCGGTCAGCAAGCCATCCTGCACGCAGGAACCCAAAGTGCAAATTACCTGTGGAATGATATGAGCACGGCAGATTCACTCATCGTCACCACTGCAGGCGTGTACTTCGTGCAGGTCAGTAATGCCTGCAATACTTTTACCGACACCGTGCATGTAACGATCGCAAGTACCGGGCCGCAACTCGATTTAATGCCCGATTTCCAGCTTTGCCAGGGAGATACAGTTATAGTAGATGCAGGAATTTCAAACGTAATCTATCAATGGAACGATAATTCCAACCTTTCCTCCATTACTATTTTCAACCCGGGGACATACGCACTGACCGTATCCAACTCCTGTGGTATGTCGAGCGATTCGATTGTGGTCAGTGATGGTGGACCTTTGCCGATGGTGGAATTAGGCCATGATACTATGCTTTGTCCAGGTGCCTCCTTTTTGCTTGCTCCGGCTTTTGCAAATGTTGACACCTGGATGTGGGGAGATGGCACCAATGCCGCTGACCTGACCGTTACTTCAGCCGGCACCATTACCATTGCGGTAAACAATGCATGTGGAGCCGCCATGGATACGTTGACGGTCACAGCCTTGCCTGGCGTGCCTGACTTATTCCTTGGTATGGATACATCGATTTGTCCTGGGACCACCCTCATACTTTCTATCCCTGTCGCAGATGTAGATATACAGTGGTCTGATGGTGGTACAGATAGTTTGATGACGGTGTCAGACAGCGCCCTGATCATAGCATCTATAAGCAATAGCTGCGGCGTTTCCATGGATACGCTGGAGGTATCGTTGCTTCCGGATGTTCCCGAGGTAAATCTCGGGCAGGACCAGGTGATTTGCCCGGGTGAAACGATTACCCTGGATCCGGGTATCCCGAATGTAACGTACTCATGGCAGGATGGAAGCACTTCAACTACCTATGCGGCAACCCAGGAAGGTCTGATCATTTTGACCTTGACCAATTCATGTGGTCAGTCATCCGATTCATTATGGATTACAGAAAGTACAGATGGCCCGCATCTTGATCTCGGGCCGGATGTCACAGCCTGCGAGGGTGAGACCATTACAATCCTGGCCGGTATAGGCGGCGTGGATTATGTATGGCAGGATGGATCCGATGCCAACCAATACCTCGCCACTGCCTCGGGTACCTACAGCCTGACCGTAACCAATTCCTGTGGTACCGATAAGGACAGCATAGTAGTAAACCTGCAGGCACCTCCACCGCCAGTGTACCTTGGACCAGATACCACCTTGTGTGATGGTGAATCGACATTATTAACAGCTCCGGTCACAGCAGGATCAGCGATTCTATGGCAGGACGGATCCTCAACCCAAACATTTCTGGTGACCATGCCAGGCCTGTATACATTACAGGCATCTAACCTTTGCGGCACTTCATCAGACAGCATCCTTATCGCATACCAGCATGGACCTGTACCCTTTGAGCTCGGAGCGGACACTATTCTGTGTCCGGGCGAAACGCTAAGCCTGATAGCTCCTGTTACTTCAGATTTGCCGGAATGGCAGGATGGGAGTACGGGTCCCGTATTTGTGGTCCGGCAAAGCGGCCTGTATTCACTTACACTCACGAATGCATGTGGCGAGATTTATGATGAGATATCGGTCAGCTACAACGAGGATATCCCTGTCTTTCCACCGGATGATCTTCTCAAGATTTGCCCGAATGAGCAGATTTTGCTCGATGCGACCCAGGCCTTCCCGACCCTATACAGTTGGAGCACAGGATCGGGTGACCCGGTCATCACTATTACTACACCCGATCATTACACCGTGACCGTCTATACGCCTTGCCTGGAAGTAAGCCATGCATTTTTGGTTGCGGCTGATACGGATTGCAATACGGTAGAAGAAGAAGAAAAAGAAGCGATATTCTTCCCCAATGTGATTTCGCCCAATGGGGACGGCATCAATGATATGTTTACCTACTCTGTCTCTGCTGCAGTTGAGCTGTTATCAGCAGATGCCATGATCTTTGATAGGTGGGGCAACAAAGTCTATGAGACAAAGTCCATTCCTGTTTCCTGGGATGGCACTTTTAGAAACAAATCCGTACCTCCCGCAGTGTATGTGTATCGTGTAGTACTGACTTACGCAGTCAATGGGGTTATCAGGCAAAAGAGTTTTCACGGCGATATAACCGTCATCAAATAACGGCCCGTTTTAATTTTAGCCAGGACTTGAAGCTATTTTATTTCAATCCTATTCTTGTTCATTGGACATATACTATAGGATTCCCGGGATGCCATATCAGGATGGCTCTGATTTCCTCTGCCATGGCTACCGGTAGGGAAACAAAAAACCATCCGGCAGGGGAGGGATGTTGCCAGGCTTTGTCTGTGAATTCAAATTTTACTTTGCCATTCATCTGTGACCTATGAGCATATAACTTAGAGTTTGTCAAATTTACTCTATCAAATCTGGCATCTGGTATCTGCCATCTTGTATCTGACATCTCTTAATGTCAAGCAACCCCTTCCACAAAATACATGTTGATTTCCCCTTTGCCTTTAGCCTCAATCTTACCCCGATGCGTACACGTAAACGCGTTTTTCACCAGGGCGTAGGTCGATTCACTGATGTTAATCTTGCCGCTCTCACCGCTACTTTCCATTCGGTTGGCAGTATTGACGGTGTCTCCCCAGATGTCGTAAGCGAATTTTTTAACGCCTACAATGCCCGCTACTACCGGTCCGGTATGAACACCAATACGGGCTTCAAAGAAGATTTGACCTGCGGCTTCCCTTTTGGCTTTGTAGTCATACATGAATTGTTGTATTTCCAGGGCGGCTATTACGACATCATTCGCATGTGTGCTATTGGCCGTTGGCAACCCACCTACGGCCATGTATGCATCCCCTATGGTTTTAATCTTTTCAACCCCATGTTTGGTCATGATATGGTCAAAGGCGGAGAAACATTCATTGATTTCAGCGACAAGTTCTTTCGGAGTCAGTTTTTCAGATAGTTGCGTAAAGCCACTGAAGTCGGTAAACATGACAGTCACTTCATCGATCATTTTGGCGTCGGCACTTCCTTTCGCTTTCAATTCCTCAGCGACTTCTTCAGGGAGGATATTGAGCAGCAGCTCCTCGCTGCGTTTTTTCTCTTTCGAAATTCGGTTTCGCTGCCGGTAGACAACGCCCAGGAAGATAAGGGCGCCTCCAAGGCCGGTGGCAATAGAGTTGCGGATATTCTTTTGACGAATATCCTTTTTTTCCTGTTCAGCCATGGTGGCAGCTTCCTTTTTGTCAAAGTCATACTGCATGGCCGCCTGGGTCAGTTTCTTATCTTCTTCTATATTAAATATACTATCCCTTAGGGAGGCGAAAGCGGTATAACTTTCCAACGCCCCGGCGTAATCTCCTAACGCCCTTTGGACTTCACTTTTTACATTGTACGCGTCACTCAGCTCTGACAAGTTTTCAACTTGCTTCATGATGAAAACAGCACTGTCCGCATAAGTCAGGGCGTACCTAAGACAATTGACTTGATTACCTGAACAATAGGTCTTCACGGCATCGGGATATTTGCCAGAGCCAATATCCAAATGGTAGTTGGCGAGATTGAGGTAGCAAAACCCCTGTCCATATCGATCTCCCATGTGGCTAAAGATGGACATCGCTTTGTTTGTGGATTCAAAGGCGATATTGAGGTCCCCTTGACCATGATAGACTTTTGCAAGATTGATATAGAGGGTTCCTAAGCTGGAGCTATCCCCCAGGTTTTGGGCAATAGTAAATGACTTCTGATAATATTCCAGCGCTTTTTGCGTACTGTCCATTTTGGTGTAGATGATCCCCATATTCATATAGTTGGCCTCCAGGTAATACATGGACTGCGTTTCCACGTTCAGGACAGCAGCCTTTTCAAAATACGGTAGGGCCTCATCAAATTTTTCCAAATCCAGATAGATGACGCCTATATTCGATAGTGCGGCGGCGGTACCCTGTTTATCTCCCGATGATTCAGTGGCTTTGAGGGATTGAAGATTTAGATCAATTGCCTCAGGGTATTGTGACTGAAAATAGGCGATGTTGGCCAATGACCCGCTGGCTCTGGCAATGAGGCCCGGGTTACCGGTTTTCCTGGCTATTTCCAGGGACATCTGGAGATGCTCTTTGGCTTTTGGATAATCGTTTACAAAGGAATAGGTTGCCCCCAGGATGCCATGGGCTGACGCTTTGAATTCTTCCCAACCATTCTTTTCCGCAATGGCCAATGCATTTTGGGTATATTCTACCCCTTTTAGCGGATCGGTGGCCCAGTAGGTCTGTGCGATCGTCGTCAGGATAGAGAATTTTGCGCTATCGTTTGTTGCGCCGTTAAGTGAGGCAATCATTGAATCGACAGATATATTGGATTGGATCTGTGCATGGGCCGGACTAATAAGAGTTATGATCCATGCGAGAGTCAAAAAGCGAAGGGTGGCAGAGGACATACGTACAAGTAGAGTGGTGATAGGATAACATTATTGTCAGTCCAATATATGAAGTGTTGACGGTTACGACCAAGCATGGGTCAAGAATAAATATTGACCGTTTATTAACTATCCCTAACCATGCTGGCGGGTGTGAAGGGGTGTATTACCAAAACAAAGAATGAAATGAGATCAAACAATCTAACGCAAATCGTGCCCACGCATCTGCCACTTATAAACTTTAAAATACAATGTGAAACAAGACATCTCCGGAGGAATTTTGCAATTGCCTTTGATCGGTGGCAAGCTTAAGCGAAATGCTGCTTTCCGGACTTGAAACCGTGATTGGTGTATGTTGTTGGGTAAAGTTCCCTATAACGTTCCGGGCAGCACGCCGTGGCGTTCCAGGTTTTCAGCTTTAATAGATCAAAGTCTGCTTCAAAATTGAAGGCAATAGAGTAAGTCAAATCCGCAATGTTGTGAAACTGGTGTTATATGAGGGATTTCTACTTCGAGGTCTGTCGCAATTTAATCTTGAACTGAATCTCACCATCCAGACCTTCCTCAACGATCTTTTGGAGTGTGGAGATTCGTACTTCTCTTACATCATTCTCGATTTTTGAAATATTGCCCTTATTGGTTCCACAGCGATCAGCTAGTTCCTCCTGGGTTAGGCCTTTCTTTAGCCTGGCTTGCTGGAGGAGAAAGCCAATCTTAAAGGTTTCATATCCACTTTCAAACTTATCTCGCTTGGGAGTGCCTTTCTTTCCATATTGCTCATCGACAAACTGGTCAAGGGACTTCAAATTACTTTTCTTGCTCATATTGTTTCTTTATTCTCAATGCTTTCTCAATTTCAGCTTTTGGTGTTCGTTGGGTCTTCTTCTGATATCCGTTAGCAAGTACCACAAGTTGATCTTCATCAAAAAAACAAAATATCCTGAAGATGTCACTTCCTTGTTTAACACGTATTTCATAAAGTCCATCAGTATCTTCCAGATGCTCTAAATATATCTTGGGTACATGTTGCACATATTCTACTATCCTGAAAGTCCAAAGCATCTTATCCCTCACTTTCAGTCGCTGCTTGGCATAGAAGTCACTGAAGTAAGTCTTATAGAAGAAGACTGTCCTTACTTTCAACTGGTTCATTATAGTAAAGATAGGGCAAGTTGTCTTAATGTGCAACTTAAATTTTTCTACACTTAAATATATATGGGTGGAAATCTGTGTGTGAAAACTCTCATATAACATTTGGCGGGTTGGCGTAGTGGCGGATTTATAGCACAAAAGTTCAATCCAAGAAGTGCACTTGAAGCGACCACAAAACTGTCATACGAAGCACTGAACCCACCATTACGCCAACCCGTTGTTAGGTGCTGGCGTTCTTGTCTTTCGTATGTTTTCGTCATTGTCAAGATGTTGTATTTTCAATCTTTTTCATTTTCACTTTTGTAAATAGGTCTGCCGTATATTTTTCGTAAAGTTCAAATAGAAATACCATTCTGTTAGCTTCACTTGTAAATGCTTGTGGTCTGTAAGCCAAGTCAACGGCTTTGTCTAACTCGTTGTGTGCTTTGATTAATGCAGGTGGCATTGTCAAAGGGTCGTAAAGGTCAGCAAGTGAACTGCTAGGAAACTGCTGTCTTACGTCTAATAACTTTTGTGCTGCTGTCTCTATGGCTTTTACTTGCCGGTCAGTTGGATTTTCGGGAAATGGATAGTTGTTGTAAACTGCAGGGGTATATCTAATTCGTGATTCTAATTTACCTGAAATAGACTTTGCCCAAGTCATATGAATTAAAGATTGAAGAACGCCGAACAAATACAAAGTTGCATTTGGAATTATTTGAACTGTATTAGCACAGATTACGTCTTTAGTTTCAAAACCAACAGGAATGTATTTTCTGTTCTCGGAAGAAACTTCTGGCATTACAAGATAATCTGTGTCAGGCTGTCTGTCTTGAGTAAACAAAGAAGGAAAAGCTGCAAACTTTACAACTGATGGCGTTGGACTTTGCAATCTTGCTTTTCTAACTTCTGAAAGACGTTCAAGAACGTGAGGTAAATTTTGCAATTCTTTTGGATCTGCATTTTTCAACCACAAGCACCAACGAATTTTTGAACTAATAAAATCGTCCGCACCCATATATCTTCTGATATACTTTGAAGCATTTGGCTCTGATTTTAAAAATTCATCTTTTGAATTGATAATTAAATGTCCACCGTCAGTTGGCTGACTTCCTTTATACATTTCGGGAAATTTGTGAATTGGCTTTCCTCTTGATTCAATAAATATATCTTTCGCGTCAATTAAATATGCGTTGATGTTTTTAGCTTTTATTTCGTGTGCTTCTCCTTTTTTGTCTTCGTATTCAAAAATTCGTTTTTCGGTTGTGTCAAAATTGGCGAAACCAACAATTACAACGTGCACACCTGCATTTCCTTTTGCTTCATTGCTCCAGGAAAATGTGCGATGTGCAAAATGAATTTTGATTTTATATTTATTAAACAAAAGCGGAAATAGTATTATCGCTTGTTCGCCTTGCGTAATTGAATTGGTTGAAACGAAGGATACTTTAACTTTTGTATCTTGAATATACTGAGCCGCTTTCAAATACCAAGCTGCAACATAATCCAAGCGACCTGAACGTTTTGCATCACCAAAAACTTTTTCAATTCCTTTCATTTGTGCTTCATTTCTCCATTGATGTCCAATGAAAGGCGGATTGCCAATGATATAAGAAAGTTCGTTCTTAGAAACTACATTTTCCCAATCGGTTTCTAATGCGTCTGCGTGAACAATATTTGCCGATTTATTTAATGGTAAACGCACAAAGTATTGACCAAATTCACTACTCACCAGCATATTCATTTGGTGGTCAATCAGCCACATTGCCACTTCGGCAATTCGGGCAGGAAATTCTTCGTGCTCAATACCGCTAAATTGGTCAACGTTTATCCAAAGTATTTGGCTAACGTCTAAGAATGTCTGTCCCGACTTGTTGAGCGCTTTTAAAACTTCAAATTCTAACAAACGCAATTCTCGGTAAGTGATAACCAAGAAGTTTCCGCAACCACAAGCAGGGTCAAGAAATTTGAGGGCACTTAATTTTTTATGAAATTCTGGAAGTTTGTTTTTGTTGTCTTTTACGCTTTCAAACTCTTTCCAAAGTTCGTCCAAGAAAAGCGGTTTAATAAGTTTTAAAATGTTGGTTTCGCTGGTATAATGTGCTCCCAAATTTCTGCGTTCTTTCGGGTTCATTACACTTTGAAACATTGAGCCAAAAATTGCTGGCGAAATTTTACGCCAATCAATATAGGAACAGTCTAAAAGTGCTTGTCGCATTTTGCTGTCGAAACTTGCCGTAGGCAAGATTTCTTCAAACAATTTTCCATTCACATACGGAAAGTCGGCAAGTTGTTCGTCAAGGTTTTTAAAACGGTTTTCTTTTGGCGTATTAAGAACCTGAAAGAGTTCTTGCAGTTTTGCTGCAAGGTCACTCCCGTCAATGTTGGTGCGTTGTTGAATGTATTCTTGAAACTGTTGTTTGTTGAAAATGGTCGTGTCTTCGGCAAACAAGCAAAACAGAATACGAACCAAGCAAACTTCTAATGGGTGTCCGGTGTAGCCGATTTCTTCCAATCTGTCGTGAAGTTTACCCATTAACTCGGCTGCTTTTATGTTTGCCGGGTCTTGCTCTTTATAAACCTTCTTTTGGTAGCCAAGTAAGTAGCCGAAATGCTGAACGTTATTTACAAGGTCGTTGAGTTTGAAGTCAACCGTTTTGTTTTCTTCAAGGTCGTAAAGTCGAAAGTTCTCAAAGTCACAAATGAGAATGTATTTCGGAAGTTCGTGTTCTTTAAGTCCGTGAGTATATTCAATGGCTTGTAAATATGCTTTGTCAAGGTTTTTGCCCCGACTTTTCATTTCTATTAAAATCGTTCCTTTCCAAAGCAGGTCAATGTAACCGTCTTTGTCGTCCAATTTTTTTACTCTATGCTCAAAAGTCGAAACCCGTTTGCTCGAAATACCAAACACATTAAAAAACTCAACCAAAAATGGTTTTGCGTCTGCTTCTTCGTTTGAAGTGTCAGCCCATTCTTTTGAGAATTTTAATGCTCGGTCCTTTATTTCGTTCCAACTTAAAGTCATTCTTGTTTCTGTTTGTTATTGGTCGTTTTCTTGTCGGTTGTGTGTCGTTCTACGCTTGCATCTAACGACCCGGGCTACCTGCCGGCAGGATGACTACCGATAATCTGAGCCGAGGTACGTGCTTTCAAATATAAGGATTTCATTGTCTATGTAGATGACCCTGCTGGTGGGTAGGCTATGTTATCACACGTATTCTTCCAGTAGATTTAATAAATTTAACTGCTTACTTTTTAAATCCTTTGTAACGACTTTGAAGGAAATGAGGTCATCTTTGATCATATTATTTATATCATCTATCAGCTCGTTTGCTAATTCTAGTTCCTTATCAGTTAAACCAATTCCAGGCCAGTTTGCTAAAACCTTTAGGTCGTTGGAAAAATTTAAAACCCAATTCAAATTAATTTCATCAGGGAAATTTTCTAGTCTCTTAATTAATTGACTTCGGACATAGGTAGCAAACATATTTGAACCAACTTGATCGGACTCTTTCACCAAAACAGCAACTGCTTCATCGATGAATATGTCCTTGATACTTTTATTAGCTTTTCTGGCTGCAGCATCTAGTTGAGCGACGAAACCTTCCGATGGATTAGGAACATCATAGATCTTCCAAATTTGCTCAATTAATGCCTCTCTAAATTGGCATTCACCCATAGAACCTAATTCATAGGCCATTAAGAAAGTATCAATTTTCTTATAGTCATATCCATCAAGTTGTTGAGACCCAGTATACATTCCCGGTCGATGAATAAAGTGAAATAATAATGCTATATCCCAAGCTCTCAATTTTAAATTGTTTTATGTGTGATAACGTCCGAGGCTAACCGCCGGCAGGATGAATGCCGAAAATCTGTGCCTGGGTTGAATCTTGAAGATACGATTTGCTTTGTCAATGTGAAAATCCCTGTTGGCGGGTAGCTTATGTTATAGCCAGTTTAAGTATAACCAATGATGCAAGTCTTTTTATTTGACTAGCGCAAATGTTCTCACATCTTGCCCAGTTGAAGTTTTTACGAGCATTGCATAAATTCCTGACGGCCATGCTGATGTATTAATGCCGAATACATTAGTTTCAATTGATAATTCGGTTAGCATGATTTGGCTATTCATATCATATATTGCTATCTCCAGAATTCGAGCGTGTGGGGAGACTTCCACCCGGATAAGATCATAGGCCGGGTTTGGAAAAATTGAGATGAAGTCGTCAATCGCCTTTTGATTCTCACTGCCCGAAATCATTTCACAGAAGGAGGGTTGTTGTGGATCAAGCTCGGCATCAAACTTTATTAGGTAATTGCAATATCGAGCGGTATGTGCAAGTGAATGCCCCCCTAAAATAAATTCACCAGAGAAGAATCCGGATAAGACCAGATGTCCGAAAGGGTCAAGATCCAAGTCTTGATCTGAACGATTGGAACTTTCTATAGGATTAAGGGTCCATATTCGATTACCTAATGCATCAAATTTATTTAGTATCGGACCAAGTAAGTTGGACAGGCTTCCAGTATGATAAAATTCTCCGTTGGCATTTGGTTGTACTGTAGCAGCATAGTTGGTAGGCTGATTCGCAATGAACGTTCCCCACAAATAATTTCCAAAGGAGTCTGTTTTGAACAATATCGGTCGAGAATAAACATCTCCATTTCCTATAGTATCCAAAGAGAAATAAGCCTTATTACGAAAACTACCATTAATAATGAGATTACCTTGATGATCACGTGCAATATGATCTGGGTATGCATTATAAAAATATTTCCGCACCCAATTAAACTCACCACCTTCGCTGATTGTCATGATGAATATATTTCGCTTAGATTGATTCCCTACAGTATCGATTGGTAAGACTGTGTTATTAATTAACCAATCTTCATTGAGAAACGATCCAAGCAATGCTATATCATAAGGACCAGATGCATCGATTGCATCGAGCTCGATGCCTCCAGGATGTTCGAAAGATTGAAGCCAAAGTAAATTACCATCCGGATCTAAACTAGCAACAAAAAAATTACTTGTGTCAGCAGGAAAATGTTGTCCATCAAGATGCAGGGTATCGTACTTAAAGAGGAGGCCATATATAGGTTCCCCAAAAACACTATCAACGATAATTGAATCGTAAGGTACTTGACCAATGTAACCGCCAAGAATTAAGTCATCATTACATGTGACAGACATTAGATGTCCGACGGTAAAATATTGTCTATTACTATGGTTGATACTCTGTGACCAGAGAAACTCCGCGGATGGATTCATTTTAATTAGTACGTATCCAGATGGAAAATGCTGTTGAAATGAATCAAAACCAGTTTTACTTTCGATCAACACAATTATATTTTGCTGATGATCTGTAACCAAATCGCGGAGAATTACATCGCCTGTTCCTGTGATAATATTATGCCATTCGATATTGCCATCTGGATCTAATTTCGTGAAGAAAACTATTTGCCTGCCATTTGGATCAAAGTCCTTTAAAATAGTATCACCTCTCCATTCTATAAACTGATCACCATATCCTGAGTAAGTAGAACCGAAGATGATGTTGCCCAAGTCATCAGTTTCAACCAAGCTCTGACCTGGTGTGCCCCATACACCCCTGAAATCATCCATCCAAACAATATGATTAAGGATATCCTGTGAACGAACAGAATAGCAGAGGGTCAAAAGGTAGATAGGTAATAAATATTTCATTTCCTTCAAGCATTGGAACAATATTCTAATAGAGAAAATGGATTCATCGATTATCTATTCTTTTAGATACGATTTATCCATTACTTGCTGTTTAATCACTTCATGGTACTATGTCAACTTCCATTGGCTATAACGTTTTGCAGCTACCCGAAGGTGGCGATTTAGAAGCACTTCACTGTCAACCAAGCACAAACTTTGATAGAAGCACAAAGCTTGATTTAACCACTGAACCGCCACTTTTGGGTAGGTGCTGTTAGCGGTTCGTTGTTTTTTATCGTCAAAGTTATTCGTCATTTAGTGAGTTAATTCCTTGTTCTTTAAGTTTTGCTAATGCGTCTTTCATTGCTTTAACCTGTTCTGGTGGGTGTCCTTGCCAATTGGTAACTTCACCAACTATTTTAAACGGACTTGTTGAACGATAAGATTTTGTTGGGTTGCCTGGAAACTTTTTGTCCGTCAAGTCAGGGTCGTCTTCAATTGGTCCTGTTGGTTCAACTAGATAAATTCTTTCTCGTTCTTCACCAAATGCAAGTTCAGCACCCCAAATTGCAGCGTCCAATGTCGCGGAAAGGAAAATATATTTTGCATTTTTTCTTTGTCCGTAATTAGAGTTGAAACCAACTTCGATAAACTCACCAACTTTCAAGTCAGACCTTGTCCCGTGAAAATATGTCTGTGCGAAAGGTGTCGCGCCGTGTCCGTTTGATTTTTGGTTGCTGTTAGTTTTTTCCATTGTCAAAATTTATTTTTAGATGTTTCTATGTCTGTTTATTGTCCCGGTGTTGCTGTTTCACGTATTTCTACACATGTATTTTGTCCGTTTAAGATTGGACATTTCTTTGCAATTTTTGTCGCTTCGTCAATGTTTTTTGCTAATACAATGATGTAACCCGCAATGGACTTGTTGTCGGCAATGTGTGGCGTTTCAACTACTTCGTTGTTTGGTTTTAGAACTCGTCCTTGTCGTGAAAAATGGTTTCCACCGTCTGCAAGTTGGTCATTGTCGGCTATTTCGTTTATCCAACTTATCCATTGTTGCATATAGGTTTCCATTTGCTTTGGCGTTGGTTGTGCTTCTGCGTTTGTGATGTCCATTCGGAACAGTAATACAAATTCTTTCATTTTATTTTAGTTATCAGTCTGTTTAGTCAAAATTGTTTTAGCGTTTGCCTTTTTGTTGTTTTCAATCACTCTAAATTTTACAATTCTTTCAATCAATTTGTATGGAATTGGTTTGTCAAGCGGAAACTGGACCGAACCTTTTCCTTGTTTATATTTTGAAAGTTCGTCTTGAAATTCGCTATGTCCTGAAGGTGTTACGTAAAACCCAATATGATTTTTGAAAGCTGCAAAATAGACCAATGGTTTTTTGTTGAGTTTATATGCTGGCATTCCGTAAGCAAAAAGTTCGTCTGCGTTAGGTGCGTTGTCATTTATTAACTTCCTAATGTTTTGCAAAGTTTCCTGAACGTTATCGGGAAACTGCTTTATGTATGCTTCAATTTCATTCATAATTATCTCAATGCTGTGTCGTCCGTTACAATGACCGCTAACGGTTACGCATATGGCCAGTGGCGGTTTGCGGGCTGCATACCTGTCCGCCAGCACAGAAGCTGATGCGGGCTACAAAGCTTCAAATACCCACTTCCCCCGCCATTGGCTATATGCGATGTTAGCGGTAGTTTTTTATTCAATTCTTTTTAATATTTCTTTGAGTTTTAGTCCAACATTTAGTTTGTCAAACAGCTTTTCAGATATTTTCAATGAATTTTGAAAGGCTGTATTTATGTTTTTAGGGTTTAAATCAGATGTTGTAAGTATAAATTCTGAATACCAATCTTGGTCAATATCTTTTTCCAAACTTTTCGTCGGGCTTTCCCAATGTTGAGTTTTATTTGTTACTGTTCTGATGAGCCAAAGTAAGTATTTTTGAACAGTCGTCAAGCTTTGGTGGGCGTGGGCAAATTCTTCTCTTTTGATTAAATTGTTCGTTGTCAGCAAAACATTCAGTAATGATTGGCTTAGCCACAAAATATTTTCGTCTGTGGTTCTATCAGGGAATTTTACTTTGATTTGATTTAGCGTTTCCGTTAAAAGTCCGTCTTTGTCAATTAAATTCATTTGGTCAAAATCACTGAACGCAAC
>JBGAWQ010000032.1:0-36347 GCA_044227555.1 Saprospiraceae bacterium
ATCCTTTCCCCCGCTACCCCTGCCACATATTCCCCGATCGACAGACAAGACGTTGCCGCAGGACTGGGCGCGTTACACAGATGTACCATGCGGTCCTGTTGCAGAATAACATAATCATCGACCATATTGCCGTCGTGATCCAGAGCCTGTGCCCGGACACCAGACCGGCTTCGGCTGATATCTTCCATCTTTAGCGATGGCACCAACACCTGCAAACTTTTTAGGAATGCCCGTTTGGAATAGGAACGATGCATTTCTTCCATGCCTTTTCTCCAATGTTTGGCGGCCAACTTTTGAAAGCCGCGGTACAGAAGGGCTTCGGACAACTCACCGGCATGAATGTCCAGATGCTTGTATCCTTCACGGCGGAACGCGAGAACAGCATTGGGTCCGGCTTCAACACCACCATCAATCCGCTTGGTCAGATGCACGCCAAGGAAAGGAAAGTTGATATCGGGTACCGGATAAATCAGTCCTTTCACCAGATGAATGGCTTCCGGTCTAAGCGCATAAAACTCTCCCCGGAAAGGCACTATTTTATGTGGTGGAGTCAATCCGGCCAGGCGTGCCACATGATCGGCATAGAGTCCGGCGCAAGCAATTGCCCACTGACTTTTAACAGTTCGATTTTGACTGGAGATATGGATATGGTCTTTCTCCTCTTTTATCGTATCCACTTTAAAACCGGTGATGATCTCACCCCCTTTCGAGCGAATCAGGTCAGCCAGCATCAACGATACCGCGCGATAATCAATGATACCGGTCTGAGGAACCCAGATCCCTTTCACAGCATGACAATACGGTTCGATAGCCTTCACCTCCTCCGCATCAATCATCCTGATACCTTCAAGTCCGTTAGCTACCCCGCGTTCATATATTCCTTCCAGCACAGGTATTTGCTCGTCACGCGCAGCCACAATCACTTTGCCACAGAGATCATAAGGTATCTCATTTGCCATGCAGAAATCAAGGAGCATCCGATATCCCCTGACACAATTGACCGCCTTTGCCCCACCGGGCTTGTAATATATCCCTGAATGAATAACTCCACTATTCCGATCCGTCTGATGCGTCGCAACAGCCGTCTCTTTCTCCAGCACAGCCAACCGTATCCCAGGATGCGACTGCTGCACCTGATACGCGGTAGCCAATCCTACGATGCCTCCACCGATGATGGTGATGTCATATTGCATATACTATGGGGTGATGAGGTGATGAGGTGATGGAGTGATGAAGTGATGGGGTGATGAGGAACTCCCTGGACTCTTCCTTCGTCGAGCCCATCCCATTTGTTGAGAGAGAATTCGGCTCCCCGGGATTGCGCAGCAAACAGGGGAACTGCTGAACGCAGTGAAGCAGAGGGGATGCGAGGGTCATTTGGTGAGTGGTCAATCGTCAATAGTGAATAGTCAGTAGTGAGTAAAAGGTAATTTCCGTATTCTCCATGTCCATTATGTTGCACCTCTTCCGCCTTTCCACTCTCGCTTTCCACTCTCGCTTTCCACTTTCGCTTTCCACTTTCGCCTTTCACTCTCGCTTTTCACTTTCGCTTTCCACTCTCGCTTTCCACTCTCGACTTTCGACTCTACACTTACAACTCCTTGAGATAAAGTTCCTCCTTTTTTCGTATGATCCGGATATCCTCCTCCTCATGATCATCATACCCACAAAGATGCAGGACACCATGAATCATGACGCGATGCAGCTCCGTTTCAAAAGGGATGTTTAAGGTCTTCGCATTGTCACGGACACGATCGATACTGATATAGATCTCTGCGATAAGTGGATTGTCATTGAGGGGAAAGGTGATGATATCGGTATAGTAGTCGTGATCGAGATGACGGATATTGATGTCAAGTAAAAAGGCATCAGTGCAAAACACCATATCGATCCGGTGCAGATCTACACCTTCAGCATCTATGGCATGCTGAATCCACGCGGAGAGCTTGTCCGTTTCAGAAACAACAAAGTCTACATCATGCGAAGTGAAAAAGATACCGGCTTCATCCTCTTCGGTATCGGGCCAGTCGGGGATCAGATCTTCCACATCAATTTCACGGTACGGCCCTGGTCCAGGAAATGGATTTCGTCCGTCAGTTGTTTCATCAGAAATACACCCCGGCCTCCTTCGGTCTCTATGCGCTCGGCGCTGGTCGGGTCGGGCAGTTCAAAAGGATCAAAGCCGCTGCCTTCATCGGAGATCATAAACTGAATTTCATGCTCCCGCTCATGGCAAGAGACCATGATTTCCTTATGTTCGTCGAGACGATTGCCATGGATGATGGCGTTGTTAACCGCTTCGGTGAGGCAGATCAGGATATTGGGATAGAGGTTCTCGTCGATGTGCAGACGCTCGACCAGGTCCCGGACAAAATTCTCGACATCACAGATGCATCTGGGATGAGAGGGTAGTTTCAATATTTCTTCGCGGATCTCGATGGCGCGGTTAATTTGAATTTTTCAATGACTGGTAGTATTCCTCCACCAGGAACTTATAGTATGGTTTGAGGTCCGGAGAAACGGATTTGTATTGTTCGATTTCGGCTTCACGCTGGCGGATGTATTGCTCCAGCGCGGGAGGCATTGAACGTTTCTGTTCGCGTGCGCTTTCAGCAATTCGCTTTTCATCCTGGTCACGTTGCCGGTCGGATTTTTCGGCTTCCAGCAATCGGGTAGTGATGTCTTGCTGACGTCTCAGGGTTTCATTATCAAGACGCTTGTTGACGAGATCGATTTCGATCTTGTTCATTTCGTCGGAGATCTGATCAAGTTCCGGCACGCCTTTGCCTTGTTCTTTCTTTTCCTGGCTGAGATCGTTGAGGGCTTTGCGCAGGGCCGCCTGCCTGGCCGCCATTTGGGCAAATTCCTTGCTCATCTTGCTCTTATCCCCGTTTTTCATCTGCTCAGACATCTTCTTCATATCGCCGTTGATCCCTTCCTGCCCCTGGGTGATTTTATCCATAGGCATTCGCTGGCTCTTTCCGGAACCTTTCCCCCCGGGCTTTTCGCAAGCCTGGCTGCCGGGCATCTTGTTGGCCATCTGCTGCTGCATCTGGTTCATTACTTCACTCAACATTAATGCCAAATCGTTCAGATAGGTCATGGTCCTCTGCTGATGATCGCTCGAAATGGTCTTATTTCGATCTTCCAGCTGCTCCAGGCTCTTTTTTAAATTGACATTGATGTCGGACACTTTTTCGGTGACATAACTTTCGATCTGGGTGACCCGCTTGCTCAGGGCATGTAGAGTATCCTCCACCACCTTAAAGTCATCTTTGATCTTGTATTGTTCCTGCACCAGGCTCACATACCTCGGCGTGGTCACTTCCGTATTGGCAAAATCATTGATCAGTTGCTCCTGGTCAAAAGAAAGGGTCACCAGGTTTTCGAGCAACTGCCGGAGCATTTCCATGTCTTCTTCCATCTGGGCCTGATCACTGGACTCCATTTGCTTGCCCAGCTGCGCTGCCATGTCCTTCATTCGCTGAGAGGCGTTCTTCTGGGACTTGGAAGCATTCTTGTTTTGTTTTTGCTCCAGCTGCTCCTGGCTGTTCTGCATGTCCTGATCGATCTTCTCCATCTGCTCATCCGTACCGTCCAGATCTTTGGGCCGCTCGAGTTCTTTGTTTTTCTGCTCCAATGACTTCATGTCTTTTTGAAGCTGATCAAACTCTTCATTGAGTTTCTTTTGATCTTGCTGGAGTGAATCATTGGGTTGCTTCTGCTGCTCTGTCTCCTGGCTGAGTTGCTCTTGCTCTGCGGCCATTTTCTCCAGCTTCTGGATGGCTTGTTCGATTTCGGCTTCGACCTGCAGTTGTTTGAAGAGCTCCAGCATCCGGTCCAGTTCTTTTTCAAGATCCTGGTCGTGGTTTTCCATTTTTTCCATCATATCGATGGTGCTTTCTTTCTCCAGTTGCTGCATGAGCTCTTCGATTTTCTTCATGAGTTCCTGCATCTCTTCACTCTGCAGTTTCTCCATGAGGTCTTCGACTTTCTCCTGCTTTTCTTTCAGCTCTTCAGAAGGTTGAGTATGTTCTTCCTGGTTCTGGATGTTCTCTTTGTATTTGTCGATGGCATCCTGCATTTGTTTTTGCAGGGACTCATGGCGCTCCATCAGTTTCTCAAGTTCTTTCTTGTCTTGCCATTCCGCTTTTTTCTCCTGCATGAGTTTTTCTTTGAGGCGTTTCATGTCCTCTTGCAGATCGCGGGTTTCTTTGAGCGACTTCTCGAGATCCTTTTCTATGCTCTCGTTGTTTTCGTTTTCCTTTTTGTCAAACTCTTCTGCGGTGGGTTTGCGGTACTGCATCACAGGGGTGCGGCTGGCTTTGCTGCCATGGATGCCATCGTTGTCATGCACTTCGAAAAAATATTGGACTTGCTCACCTGCCGCCAGATGAAGCGATTCGATATCAAAACTATGCGTGTAGGAAAACTGCGTGGGATGTGGCACACCCAATCCCTGCGTTTTAGATTCTTTGACCGTGCCTTTGTCGTCAATGATCTGATATTGGAAGGTGAGGGAGCGGATGCCATAATCATCATCAACATTGCCGGCAAAGTAGATGATGTCTTTTTGCAGGCTATCTGTAAAAGGTTCTACGCGAATGCCTGGAAAGCGATCCGGAACTACACGTATGCTGTATTGCACGCTGTCCGGACGAGGGAGCAGGGCATTGTTGAGATACAAGGTGTAGCGGCCATCATGGCTGGCTTTGGATTTGAGGATATAGCGGTCTTCGCTGCGACGTTCGGCTTCTTGCTTTACGGTGTTGCCTTCTAAAAGGAAATCCAGGGCTTCAGTATGTGCGGCCTGGATATCCCATGTGAGCTGCGTGCCTTCAGGGACCACGAGATCTCCTATGTTGCGAAGTTCTTCGTCTTTGCGACCGGTGTAGGACGGGTAGTCGAGGCCGATGTCGAAAGAAAGTATGCCTGGTTTTTTAATGACGCTCAGTTTCATTTCTTCAGAGCTTACCGGACCGGCATAGATCGTAAAGTCGGTGTCATCCAAAACGTTTTGGAAATGATAGGAAAAAGCATTGGGTCCATCGCTGCGCATCCGATAGGAGTAATCGCCGATCTGGATAAAAACTTCTGCCGGCACCATCATGCCTTCGGTCGTAATCTGAAGATCGTAGTCTTCGTATTGGACCACCGAGAGGGAGGTGTTATTGAGGACCACAAAATGAAAAGGAGCTTCGCGCTCAAACACTTGCCTGGTATGGATCAGGCGGTTGGTGCTGTCGCGGATCAGGCTGGGTGCGGCTATGAGTAATACCAACAACAGGAGTGTTGGGATTAAGGCATAGCGTAGGTATTTTTTATTTTTTCCCAGATCGATGGCGGCTTTGAAGGGGACCAATTCGATTTCACGGGTTTTTTGTTCGATACCGGCGAGGAGCAGTTCCTGGTTGTCACTGAGGATGTCTGCTTGTCGCTTGAGTTGCAGGATGTTGAGTAATTTATCCTCGACATGGCTGAAGTGGTTGCCGATGATGGCTGCGGCTTGTTCGTGGGAGATGACGTTTCCTAACCTGTAGTATTGAGCGGCGGGCCAGGCGACCATAAGACCAATGCTGCCAATTGACAGTCCTAGGAAGGATAACAACAGAAGAAGGCGGGTGCTGCCGCTGAAATAAAACTCATGTTCCAGCAGATTGTATACCAGGAAAACCGCCAGGATAGCACCGAGGGAAATCAGGCTGCCGCGGATCATTTTGTTGAGGTAATAACGCCTTGTAAACGCATCCAGTTTCTGGATGAGGAGTTGATAACTGCCCGTTTGCCCCATGCTCTAAGCTAAAGTGTTGTGATTGAAACAGATATGAATCGAAAATGGTTCCAGCCCGGTCTTTCTGTTTTGGATAGAAAAGCCCAAATTAGGGGTAAAATAGAGTATTTGTCAAGGGGATAAAAGGAATTCGGGCGGTCAGAAACATAGAGGCCCGTTTTTAGTTTATAAATATCTGTAATTCAAATAGATATGATTTGACTGAATTCAGTTCCGTACCTACGGCACGGGATTGTTTTTTCATTCCCTACGGCTACCGACCTTGGGCCCTTCTGTGGCTATGATGTTACGTACCCAAATTCGACATTCCAAATTCTAAATTCTTCATTCCAAATTCTTCATTCCAAATTCCTCATTCCAAATTCCTCATTCCAAATTCCTCATTCCAAATTCCCCTCACCTGCCGTCCCCGAAAGAGATTCTATCTTTAGCGCGACAATTCACACCAATGACCTCTGATCAGATCACCTATCTCGTATTTGGCGTATTGCTCGTGCTTGCCCTCGTCTTTGACCTGGGCTTGTTGAGCAAGAAGAATCAGACCATCACGATCCGCCAGGCACTGTACCAGACGTTTTTCTGGGTGGCTCTGGCGCTTGGTTTTTTTGCTTTCCTGTGGGTGGAAGAGGGACACGTCATTGCTTTCGAATACATCAGTGCCTACCTCATGGAGTGGAGCCTGAGCATTGACAATATTTTCGTGTTCATCCTCATCTTCACATCGTTTGCGGTCAAAGCCAAATACATACCACGTGTCCTGCTGATAGGCATCATGATGGCCATCTTGTTTCGGGTGATTTTTATCACGGTGGGTGTCGCGTTAGTGGACCGGTTTAGTTGGATATTGTATCTGTTTGGTGCGTTCCTGGTGTATACCGGCTATAAGATGTTTACCTCATCGGAGGATGAGGAGTTTGATCCTCATGATACCCGGCTATTCAGGTATCTCAACAAGGTTTTGCCCCTGGCCAAGCATGATGGTGATGGGAAATTTGTGGTCCGCGAAAATGGAAAAAGGTTGTACACCTCCTTGTTTGTTGTCGTGATCATGTTGGCTGCGATTGACCTGGTCTTTGCCCTGGACTCCATTCCCGCGGTGATGGGGATTTCAAGGGATAAGATGGTGATTTATACGTCCAACATCTTCGCGGTGTTGGGGCTGCGGTCCTTGTTTTTCTTATTGCGTGGGGCGGTCACCAAATTTGATTACCTCCAGCAGGGTATTGCCATCGTGCTGGTGTTTATTGGTATAAAGATGTTGGCCGAGCATTGGATCAGTCAATGGGTGGACAAACAGACCACGGTATTTATTTCCCTCGGGGTGATTTTGGTGTGCATCAGTGGATCGGTCTTTTATTCCATTTTCATCAATAAGAAGGGCGTTCCTGAGGATGTCAAGGACGATTCTGTCTCCTGATCTATTTAAAAATAATCGTCACTTCCGGTGAACCTAATAGGCCCCTGAACTGGCAATATCATAGCCTGCAAGCACGTTTGAGGTATCGCATTTTCAACCTACGGGAGGAAATATACCCGACAGAACAAGGCTTTTGGCATTATTCTGGCTTCGGTTGTCACAGGTCTTGGTGTTTAAATCTTCTTACTTTTACGGCCCGGTCAGCTAAACCGACCGGGATAACAGGATATGGCGATGGAAAAGGATAGCTTACTGCCGGTACTCGGGACATTGTATCCCTGGCGCCGTCATATCATGCGTATCACCCTGGCCGCCTTCCTGCTGAGTGTCGTTGGTTCGCTTTTTCTTAAAAATTACTACCAGGGCAAGACGGTCTTCTATGCCGCCAGCCAGGACTTGTTCAAACCCGAGAAAGTATTCGGTGGCGGAACCACAGAGATGTATTACTACGGTAGTGGCGAGGATGTGGATCGGATCCTGACGGTTGGCAACTCGCATGCCGTTGTTGATTTCCTGATTGACTCCTTCGACCTGTGGAAGGTCTACAAGATCAAGCCCGGCACGCCGAAGGCCAAATACAAAATGCGGAAAGCCTTTCGCGAAAACTATAATATCCTGCTGACCAAGCAGGACGCGCTCGAACTTACGGTTGAAGATAAAGATCCCGAACGCGCAGCCGCCATGGCCAATGCCGCCACCCGGTTGATCGACAAGGAAGTTAAATCCATCATCAAAAACAGCCAGATTGCCCTCGCCACGTCTTATCAACGGTCCATCAACAGTAAGGAAAAGGTGATGCAAAACAACCTGGACACCCTGATCGCCTATCGTGATAAATCCGGGATTTATGATCCGGGAGGCCAGACCGAAATTCTTGCGACACGCGTCACAGAGGTTACCAACGCGGTAGAGCGAGAGAAAGCCGCGCTCGAATCCCTTAAGAAAAGCAGCAGCAAGAAAGTCAGGGATAGTATAGATATTATTGAAGCCCGGATTATTGGTTATAATCGGGAGCTGGCCATTCTCAACGGCACCGATCCGGAATCCCACTACAGCCTGAAAAACTTCAACAAAGCCAAAGGTAAAGTGGAGCTTCTCGAATCAAGATATTTCCGGTCTTACGAACAGATCGGCTATGACCTGGAGAAACTCAAACTCTACAATGCGGCCATTGATATTGATGTGCCCGCTCTCCACCTGATTGAAGCCGCGGAAGTTCCACTCTACAAGTCTCGTCCCAAACGATCCATCATCGTGCTGGCCTGTACCCTGGCCGCCTTCCTGTTTAGTATCACAGGTGTCCTCGCCCTTGAGTCCTATCGCCAGATGGATTGGGGAATGGTGTTTAAGAAGGGGTAAGGCAGCAAGCGTTTTCGATTTACATAGATTTCAAGTGGTATATAACCAAGGTTATATTGTTCTTGCTTTTCAGGCCAGATAGGTTTGTGGTATTCTTTTCTACAAAAAAAGTATACCATGAAATTTGGCTTCCACACGCTCTTTCTGCACGTAGCACTTGATCTTCGGAACGGGCTACAAGCACTTCTTCTGATCTCCGGGATGGTATTCTGCCATTTGCCGTTTTTTGCCCAATCGTATAATATTGATGATGTCAATGGAGAAACGATTTATCTGTCGTCCAGCTCTGATGGATACGTTCTTCTTTATGACTCTGGTGGACCTTTTGGCAACTACCAGGATTTTGAGGACTATGAAGTCACCATTTGTTCTAACTTCTATCTGGCCGGGTGCCCTCCTCCTCCGATTATTAACTGCACATTCAATTATATCGACATCGAACCCGAATCGGGTTGCGGATTTGATTGGTTGCAAATGGACAATGGTCCGTTTTATTGTAATGAAAATTATCCACCACTGTATGGAACGACGGCGGTGAGTTATATATCCAATACTGAGGGCTGTATTAACGTTAGGTTTCACTCCGACCTCAGCCTGACCTATGAAGGATTTGAATTGCTCTTTGAAGCGGATCATCCTAATCAATACGACCCCAATCCATTACAATGCAATGATCAAAGACAGGGAGAGGTGTATTGGACGATTCATGGCTGTCCTTCATGTATAGACTATCACACCTGTGGAGGAGACGAATATGGTCCATATTGGGGCAGTGAAATCAAGTACGATATTGATGCAGAGGGACCGGTAACACTAACTGTGGATGGGGATGTTGATTTTTTTGTTTACGGTTATGCCACCAACGTAGGCCCAAATGGATGTCCGCCGATATCTTCCATAGCGTGCGCTACCGGGAATCAGCAATCGGTTTCCTTTGATGCCAGTGATTATCCATATGGGATATGGGTGATCGTTGATGGAGAAGTAGCCAATTTTGACATCTCGCTTGAGTGTAATCCATGTGACCCGGATCCGGTAGATTGCGGTCAGGTAATCCATGATTTTCTGAGCGATGGCACGGATAGCCATACGGTCTATGATTGTGTTGGGCCCGATTATCCCTTCCTTGAGCATGTGTATGCCTTTACCCCTGAGGCCAGTGGATTCTACACTTTGGTCACCTATGGATATGCAACAGCCGCTCCGGCGATCATCGTCAGCGATTGTTGTGGTGGGGGAGGTATCCCTATGTTGGTCGAAACCACCTGCGATCTGTGTGAACATAGCTGGTTTCCCAATAGCACGATCAACAGGCTGGAAGTATTTCTCCAGGGGGGTAATACCTATTATATTTTCATCGAGCAGGCGTTAAATCCTAACATTGATGAATTTCAGTTTTGGATTGATTGCCATGATCCCCTGGATTGCGATCCGGCACCTCCGTTGGAATGCGGAGACCTGGTGACAGGAGACAATACATTTTCTTCGGGTGTTATCAATCGTGTCGTCGATTATTGCAACAATGCCTACAGTTACTGGACCGGAGGAGAAAGAGTGTATAGTTTTCATGCTGATTTTACCGGATCTGTTTCCGTCTTTCTGTTTGGCCTGAATGCCGATCTTGATTTATTTGCACTTGACGAATGTGATGCCGGTTCATGCCTGTACAGCAGCACAAATTCATCGAACCAGGACGAAGCATTTACTATGGAGGTGGTGGAAGGCCATACCTACTATCTCGTGATCGACGGGTACCTGGGCGCAGCATCAACGTATTCATTGTCGCTGGATTGTGAGGCCGCAAAATGCGCCGATTGCGGGGATTGCTTTACCTATACGATTTGGAATAAAGGCCTTACTTCGGAGGTCACCTGCATTCCGAAATACATTGATTGTTCGGTAGCGGATTATCCGACCGATGACCACACCTTTCAGTGGACGGTGGATGGCGTGGTGAAGTCTACAAAGTATAAACCAACGCTCAGTCTGCAAACTGGCCGTAAAGCAAAGGTTTGCCAGATCGTAAAATACCTGGGTATCGAGGAATACCGGTGTTGCTGGGACATTGAACCGTCTCCGGGTTGTGCTCCGCCACCTGTAGCCCATATGGTGATGGAAGGACAGTGGCCATTGGACCAGGTGACCCTCAATGCATCGACATCTGCCAATGGGAAAAAATATTTCTGGGATTTCGGAGACGGAACAACTTTGGTCAATGGAGGAAACATTTCTGCCATCAACCATACCTATTCCTTTGGGTCATACACCTATTGTACGTATGTCCAGAATGAGTATGGCATTTCAACGTATTGCAAAACTTTTGCCCCGGGTGCATTTGAGTGTGCAGCCAGTTCAAACCCTCAATTCACGTATAGCCTCACTGGCCGGAGTCTCCTGATCAGAGATGTAAACATGTCAGGCGCGATCATATCAGCGTACACCATTGATTTTGGAGACAGTACCGCAATTGTACAAGGTGGGAGTTGGACCAACCGGAGTCACACCTTTGAGAAAGATAGTGTGTATGAAGTATGTATACGATTTACTACGACACACCAGGAAGGAGGATTCACCTGCAACCTGGAGGGATGTGTTTGTTTTTCGGTAAAAGTCGGATGCTGTCAGCAAACAATCGACAATTGCTATGACCTGAAACCCACCTACCTCTCTTCCAATGGTGGCCTCCAATACAAATTTGAATATACCACACCGGGGGTTCAGGTGTTGCAATGGGAGGTGGATGGTAATCTCATTCCCAATTCCACCGAAAATAATATCACGTACCTGTTTCCGCAATCCGGCTTCTACAGGGTATGCTGTCTGTACAAGGATCAGGCTACCGGTTGTTTCATAAAATGCTGTAAGTGGATATACGTGGGAGATCCTTTTGATCCAAATGAATGTGGTAGCATACTGTATCAATTTGACGAAGCCTCTAATGGATTTCGGTATGTACTCAACGCTTCCGCAAGTGATGTGGATGAGGTGCAGTGGAGTGTGGATGCTCCGGTATCCCAATCCCTTGGTGCGGGACTTCAATCCGACTTGTTGTCTGTTCCAGCAGGGACCTGCCAGGAGTATGTAATATCCGTCCGGTATTTTGACAAGACATGCAATTGTTACCGGTTGTGCTGTCTGCGGTTTTATCTGTGTGCGCCCTCTGCTTGTGCTTCGGTGATACGAAGCCGGGACCTGGGGAATGGCAAGACCAAATTCTACGCCGATGATGTGTATGAGCAGATGAAGTGGTACAAGGGCCAGACCTTGCTGGGTAGTGGGGATACACTGGTGTATGCTTTGCAGGGCAGTGGCGAGCGGATCTGTCTGTACTATTATGATCCGGTGAGTAAATGTCATCGGGTATGTTGCCGGGATGTGGCAACCGCCACCAATCAAATTGAGGGGTTGGTTGGGGTTGAAGTGACGCCAAATCCTGCGGGCGACCAGGTGACAGTGGAGTTGTCCTTTGCTACCCCACGATCGGTAGGGCTTGAATTGGTCAATGAACTGGGGATGGTGGTGAGGCGTGTTCCGGCCGGGAATCTTGGTTACATCTCATTCATGCATCGTATGGAGCTGGGAGACTTGCCGGCAGGGATGTATTTGGTGCGGGTGTATACAGATCAGGGCAGCCTGGTAAGGAGGATCATACACTTATAATGGAACAAAGCTGGAGGAGCTCCGGGAAACCCCAAAACGAGTTGAGGGGCTCCTCCTATATTAATTAAAGACCAGGTCCACAAATTGTGATTCTGCATATCAATGGCATCAATCACATAGCTGTTGCCTGATTTCTCAAAAGAAAATGAATTTTTCAGTTCTCATACTATTCTTGTGAAATCGCATCTATTGTATCCTATAGGCCGGTCGACAGAAAATTCATGGATAGAACGATTCTAGTAGGAATCAATGTACAATCACATTTACTACAATCCTTGTGGTAGAGGATTGGTATTGTGCGAAGATGTGAAGGCTACATTCCAGCTACACGTATAGTCCAGGACATGGGAAGTTTTGTAAATAAAATATATGAAGATGCGTACAAGTACGATAATTTTCATATATTTATTTGCAAACAAAACCAAGAACCAAAGTGAAAAAACCCATCAAATACCTGCTCGGCCTATTTATTTTTATCGGCTGTGCCATATATATCTATGGGATTGTACTGGCATGTCTCGAATCCTGGCCGGAACATCAGCCTCCATATCAGATTCCGGTTTTCCTGTCCACGACCGTCACAAGCATCGCTGCTTTACTGGCCACTAACCTGGGCGCTGTCTTGGGGATAACCATCACAAAGTCCGATTCTCTTTTTGGGGAAACAAAAACCTGGAACCCGCTTACGGTATTCAGGGAGCCTGAGCCAACCAATTTTCAGGCTACGGCCTGTTATATTTATGCGATTTCATTAATCGCATGCGGTGTGGTCTGGGCTTGTCGGGGATTTGAACCTGATCCGGCAAAGATTGTCCCGCTCATTCCGGAAATGACAAAGTCCTTGCTTGGCGTCATCATCGGTGTACTGGCGATGTCGCTTAATATCCAGCAAGGACCGGGAAATGGTGGAGGGAAGATTAATTAAGGCTTTTTGGAAAAGGGATCCTGATAGAAAACCATCGGGATATAACAAAAGTTATATTTCATAGTGAACGTGCTTGGTTACTTTTATCTTAAACAAAACAAATATGGGCGATACCATACAAACCGTCTACGATTCCATTAATTACCGGATACAAGGAGACCATCCTATCGTGGTGACGGGAAATGAGATTTACAATAGTATTCGGCATGCCCGGCTATCAAGTGATACTATTATTCCGGTTCTGGACAGCGCTTTTTATTCCGGAACAACTACAGATACCGTAACATATTATATGCAAGGTTTTGAGCTCATCGGTAAAATGTCTGAGGCAACATATTATCCAGTAATGGGTTGGGGAGCGGCCATGCTTGGCTTTGTTTTGGGAGGCTGCCTAAGTCTGATCAACTTTCATCGTAATAAAGATGAGTATGCTCTGGCTGACCTTGGCATTATTGCCGGAACATTGATGAGTGGCGGTATAATGGTTTTTTTTGATCATAGTTCGAGACTTTTAGGAAGCTTTGGAGTGGGTATCGGAGTCGGGTTTGTCGTATTTTTTATCATTACGACCTGGTTGTTGAAGAGTGGAATTGCTACTCAAAACATATCGAAAATAAGGTTGTATGAAGCAATAACAGGTAATAAACTAACTCAATGAAAAATGTATTTAAAATCCAGCGCCATTTCTGTTTGCCGAGAAAGTTCTTTTGCACCACTTGGAAAAGAGTATCCCTGCTTTTCGTAGTTGGAGTTTTTTTAACATTGGACGCTGAGGCACAAGTCAAGCTTGAAATTGATGCTCAAACGCGAAACGTAGAATTTACAGGCACATGGAAAGCAGGAGAAAAGTTAAATATAAATGTCACGAATTTGGCTTCCTCTTCATTTGATTCCCTGGCAGTAACGTACAGAGCCGATGAATATGTCAATACCAAAGGCATTACTGCTTTTAGTGAAGCGACTGCCGGGCCGAAGGCATTAGTAAGTAGAACTAATTATGATTTATTGCCTATCATGATCCAGGCGAAGGACGTAGCTTATGTGACGATCAGTCTATACAATATAAAAGGGAAAGCGGCTACGAAAGTAGATGAACAAGTCTATACATTCAGAGTGTCGGGAGGCCTGAAGTTTGATGTCAGCATGGGAGCTTTTTATACAGGATTGCACGATGAAGTATATGCACTTAAACCCATATCAGACTCCACCAATCAAATTATCAAGGAGCGAAACGGTAGTGGTCGTGTCGGCACCGGCATACTTGCACATCTACATTCCAGATATCCTGGTTGGTTCAATTGGGGGATTTCAGGAGGATTTGAATTGAATAATGACGCACGAGTTGGCTATCTCGCAGGACTTTCTGCCTTGATAGGATTTGATAGAAAGTTTGTCTTCACGTTTGGTGGAGCAGCCTCAAAGAAAAGGGTGCTTAGCGCGGTCTATGAGCCAAATGATCTGATCAACAGAGCCATCACCAGTGTGCCTATGGTAGAAATTTGGGCTGGTGCCTGGTTTGCAGGGTTATCCTATAATTTTTAGAAAAATTTCATTGAATGAACATGACTTAACCCACAATAGATCCTCAATCAATTTTAATTCCAATCCATATTATTTAACCTATAAATCACCACTCATGGCTTTTTCAAGAACTTACAACTTTGATACTACAACTGGGGATGAATTAACCTCGTTGAGTTCCTCACCAGGCTCCGTTATTTGCAAGACTAGTTTTATTGCGAGTATCGTCCAGACATTTATTAGCCAACACCAAGCGAATGCTCAGTATATTCGGATTGGGGAAAAGACTTTAAAGAGTGGCAGAAGGGTATTTCTTATAGATGCCTGTAATGGTAATAATACAGTACTGGGAACCCTGGTGGGCCATTTGCCATGCCCAAATAATTGTGTACCCCCTGAAGATGGATTTATTGGCCCCAATAATACCTTTGAGGTACAGCATTTTAATGATGTCCTGGCAGTTACGAATATTACTTTTTTAAACGTGCACTCATCTATTAGAAAGGACACAACGCCTCCAACAGCAACCCATACTATCTATGCGGTGACCCATAACGCTGGTGAGCCAATAGATCATAAAGCTTCTGGTGATCCTATATTTACCTCTATTGATACACGACCCTAGGAAAAGTGTTACGGGGTCTTTGTATTATTTATTTAATTGGATTTCCTTTTTTATGCAGATCGCAATGGAATCAGGTGCCTTTTCGAGAGGTATGCGATTTTATTTATACGGGACGAAACGGCATTACTTACTTGAGTTCCATTAATGGCTGGTATGTGTTTTCTGGGTTGAACGATCCACTAAAATTGGAAATGCCTGGGCTGGAGAACAAGATCATACAAAGTAACATGCTCGAAGGGCGAAACCATATGCTTTGGTTTTCTACCTACAATCGAATAATTCGGTACAATCCGTTAACACAGAAAATGCATGCCTATGCACTCACTTCTTGGCTTGGCGATACACTGAATAGTGATTATTATGCCTTCCATATTGACACCATCAGGAATCAATTGTGGGTGAAGCAGGCCAGCAAACTATTCTTATTTGATACAGAGAATTATACAAGCGAACTTATTGCTGATAGTGTGAGTGGACGAAGGATACTCAACTGCGAAATTAATGGAGACCCTGTTTTTCTGAGTTACTATTATACACAAACACCACATATTGTATATGGTAGCAGGGATAAGCATATCCCCTTAATCCGCCGGTCGTGGTCTCATTGGCCTTCTAAGTGTATGGCTAATGATATGGCTAAGGTGGATGACCACATTGTATTAATTGCCGGCACTAAGGGGCTATTTATGGGTGATATTATAACCGGTGAGCTAGTAGAAATTCTGCCGGAATGGGGAAGGAAGGGGGTTATTTGTATACAGGAAGGGCATCAAGGATCCTGGCTGGTTTCTTTCAGGGATTTTGGTTTGAAATGGCTGGATTGGAATAGTGATAAGCGGACGTTTTCTTTGAGAGACTTTTCTGATATACTAGAGGATAAAGCCATACAAAGAATAGTAAAAGACCGAAATGGTATTTTATTTCTTGTCTCCTATGAGAAGCATATTTATTTTGGAAATCCACTAAAGCGAAAATTTAAAAATTTCAATATTGAAGGCGGAGAAATATTCCCCAACACAAAACTCAGCCTAAAGCAAATGGTTAACATGTCCATGTCCACTGATATTTCTTCTCGTGGTACTCCGTTACTTATAGAACATTCCCGGGAGATTTACTCTCCACCTCCCTATACGTATTCCCAAACTAGGATTGAAAGCAAAAATTTGATTAGGATCACCCATCCTGAATCTAAGCAGATATATCGTTACTTTACCGACGAGGCAGGTAATATTTATGGTAGTTTCCTGGGGAAGGGATTGTTTCAACTCAACGAAGCAGATTGGACAGCTGTTCCATATCCGGGTAGAATGGACACTACCTTTAATAGCTTCTATGCATTAAATTCCGGAATGTGTATAGCTTGCACAAACCAGGAAAGTTTGGTGACCTGGAATCGATTCGATCCCGACTCGTTTTTGTTGGATCAATCCTTTTCCGGTGATGTCTATAGCTTTTTATTGGATACCCTCTCACGAACAGTATATGCAGCTACCGATCAAGGTGTGTTGAAACTGGATCATGAAATGAGATCACTTCAGATACTAGATGCAACAAAGGGAAAACCATGCTATTGTATTTTGCAAGATTTGCCTGGCAACCTTTGGCTAAGCTCACCAGATGGTATTTTTGCCTATTTCATACATGAAGACCGCTTGAAGCAATTTGATACGTCTGATGGAGTTTCAACTATTCCATATTGGCCTCGAAAATGTGCCAGGATTGCAAATGATTCTTTAATCTTTTTTTATCCCGGAGGAGTTACTCTCGTCTCACCATCCCATGTCGACTCACTGCATCAAAATTGTGTGTTGCGATTTTCAAATTTCAAAGTCAATGATGTTTTGCACAGTAACCCTTCACTTTTCAATTACGCCGATCATTTTAGCACAACTTTTTCATTTAATGAATTGGAATTCGATATTCAGGCAGTAGATCTGAGCAATCCCCATGGGGCACGACTACAATATATTCTGGAAGGATATGATCGGGAATGGGAAAGGCCGGAGGGTCCACTTACACGAGTGCGTTATCCTAAACTCCCACCTGGCCAATATACATTACGTGTTAAAGGCGCAAATGCAGATGGAGTATGGAACAAAGAAGAACAACGCATATTTATTAATGTCGAACCACCTTTTTGGCAAAAATGGTGGTTCGTTACTTTGATGGCATTAATATCACTTGGTATTTGTTATTGGATTGTCCGGATTTATTACAGACGAAAGTTGGAACGTAAAAACCAACTCCTTCGCGAACAAGCCCTCCTGATCGAGAAGCAACAGGCCGTAGAGCGCGAACGAACGCGAATCGCTTCTGAAATGCACGACGACCTGGGGTCAGGGCTGACCACCATCCGTTATCTCAGCGATAAGGCACTGACCCAGGTGAAGGATGCAGAGGAAGCAGAACAGATTAAACGTATCGCTGAACACAGCAATGCCCTCGTACGGAATATGTCCGAAATCATTTGGGCTATGAATGCCCGGTTTGATAACGCCGATTGCCTGGTCAGTTATCTCAGGCGATACGCGTCTGAATATCTGGAAGACCACCAGCAGCCTTTTCATTTTACCATTACCGATGAGCATTGGGATCAGATTCCGTTTAGTGGCGAACGCCGAAGGAATATCTTCCTGGTATTTAAGGAACTACTGCATAATACGGTCAAATATGCTTGCGCATCCAATGTAGACATCCGCATCACGACCGGTGAAGAATTCGAGGTCCGGATATTGGAAAAGGACGCTATGGGTTTTGATCCCGAAACATCCATGGACAAGGGCAATGGTCTTTTCAATATGAAGAAACGGATGGATTCTATCGGCGGTAATATCTATTTTAGGAAGCTTGCTGAGGGAATGGAAATCATAATCAGTCTTCCTTTACAACCCACCCAACATGGAGAAACTTAAAATCGCGAGACTCGAAGACCTGCAGGAAGTGGCCATGCATCTCAAGGACATATTCAATCAGCAAGTGGATATGAGCTGTCAGCAAGTCTATTATAATGCCGAAGATGCAATTCACTTTCTCCCAGCGCATCCGGTCGATATTCTGATCGTGGATATCGGTCTTCCCAGGGCAAGTGGTATTGAAGCCATCCGCAACATCAGTGAACAATGTCCTTCGATGCAGTACTGCATGTTTACGGTATATGAGGATGACGACAAGATCTTCCAGTCCCTCCAGGCGGGGGCTAAAGGGTATATCCTTAAAGGATCATCTCCTGAAAAAATACTTTTAGCCGTCCGCGAACTCCATGACGGCGGATCACCCATGAGCCCCAGTATTGCCCGACGTGTTCTGGATGTTTTTCAAAAACTCCAGGTTACCCCTGTCGTGGCGGCTTTGCCACTGACCCAGCGCGAACAGGAGATATTGCATCAGCTATCAAAAGGTCTTTTATACAAAGAAATCGGCGATCTCCTCGGGATCACCACCGGTACGGTAAAGCAACATATCCACAAGATCTACGACAAACTCCAGGTGTCCAACCGTACGGAGGCGATCAACCGGTTTACCGGTAAGTCTTGATGTAAATTTTGGCACAGCAACACTCACGTCAAACTGTAGCAAGAGTAACCATTCGACGCCATAGACACAGATTTTTATTCGACCCCTTCAGGGTCGGAGAGGATTTGCCTCATGGGTCCTCGGGTTGCACCCGAGGTTAAATAGGTATGGTCCCTTCAGGACCTCCGATACGTATGTCTTACCTCCTTCCTAATGACTTCGCAGCATTAGGGATCTTCGCTGCAATTCGACAGGCCCTATGCTCTCCCGCTTAGTGGCTCCGCAACACTCCGGGATCTTCGCTGCGCTACGATATGCCACAATGCTCTATGCTCTTCGCGCTTTGCGCTATGCTCTTTGCCCTATGCTCTTTGCGCTATGCTTTTTCCGCCATTACATGATAATTTTTCACCATATTTGCCTTACATGGGCAATGGCACATTTTTTGCCCAATATTGAGTACTTTTACTACTCAATCATAACCGAGACACTATGATCGAGACCCTCATCTCGTCCAAAACGAGGATCAAACTCCTGTTGAAGTTCTTCCTCAACAGCAGCTCCCGCTCTTACCTCCGCGGATTGGAATCCGAATTCGGAGACTCCTCCAACGCCATCCGCCAGGAACTCAACCGCTTCGAAAAAGCCGGCATGCTCAAAGCCTATACCGAAGGCAATAAGAAATACTTCCAGGCCAACACCGACCACCCGCTATTCAAGGAGGTCCACAATATCCTGATCAAATACATCGGCTTTGACACGATCGTAGATACCGTCATCGAGCGTCTAGGCGAGATTCGCGAAGTCTACCTCATCGGCCAACTCTCCAATGGTCTCGACAGCCCGGTCATCGATCTACTCCTCACCGGCGATATCGACGAAAACTACCTGGTCAACCTCATCCGGAAAGCCGAAAGCCTCATCCACCGCAAGATCCGCTACATCATCTATCGCACCGACGAATTGCCCGCCATCGACTGGTCCCAATTCGACACCAAACCCTTGTTGTTATGGAGCCGAGATATGTAATAGCAGAGAGCAGAGAGCATAGGGCAGAGAGCAAAGAGCAGAGAGCAGAGAGCAAAGGGCTTAACATCTCTACATCTCAATCACCATTTAAGTCACCTCGGTTGCTTAGCGGAGCCGAAGCCTCAGGGGTAGCCATATTAACCCATCCATGGTTGGTGGTGAAGACGAAAACCAAATGCGAAAAGTTCGTCAGGGACAGGATCCTGGCGATGGGACTGGATGCATTTGTTCCGGTGCAGAAAAGAACAGCCAGATACAACCGGAAAGTGAAAGTGTTTGAGTTGCCACTCATCTCCTGTTATACGTTTGTTCGCCTCGACCGGTCCAACAGAAACCGGGTCCTTGCACTTCCATACGTACAGGGTGTTTTGCGCATGAATGGCAAAGATTGCCACGTCAGTGATCTTGAGATGCAATGGCTGCACAAAGTGAGTGGCATAGACCAGGAGGTCAGAACTGAAATGATTTCCATGCAAAAGGGTGACCAGGTGATGATCGCCTTTGGCCAGTTAGCCGGCATGGAAGGAAAAATAGTATCCCAACGCTCCAAACACGAAGTGGTGGTGGCGCTGGAAAGCATAGGTATGCAGATGGTGATCCATGTGGATCCATCCATGCTGGCAAGAGTGTAGTCCCAACCCCTAAAAGGGGCTCGCTCGTAGAAAATGTAAGTCCCCTTTAGGGGATTTAGGGGCAAAACTAGCCGATAGGCCGCGACCTATCGGAAGGCGAAGCCTTTTGCAAAGAGCAAAGAGCATAGAGCAGAGGGGCATATCGTAACGCAGTGGAGATCCCGCGGTATTGCGAAGCCACTAAGCGGGAGAGCATAGGGCAAAGCGAAGAGTGAGTAGTGAATAGTGAAGATGTATATGTAACTAATTATCCACCACTGACCACTGACCATTGACTACTGACCACTCACTACATCACCCATCACCCCATCACCAAATTTCCCTCTCAGCAAGAGGGATCGTCCGTTCGGACGAGGGAGTTCATCATATCCATGCCTAACCTCCATCCTATCACAGATCAAATCATCCCTCGCGATGAACGAGAAGCGCGTCTCGGTCAACGCGGCAAAGTGTTTTGGTTTACCGGTCTGTCAGGATCAGGAAAAAGCACATTGGCCATTGCCCTTGAACGCAGGTTGTTTGACCAGGGTTACCATGTCGTCATACTCGATGGAGACAACATCCGCACCGGCATCAATAAAAATCTGTCGTTTACCGCGGAAGACCGTGCAGAAAATATCCGCCGCATCGCGGAAGTCGCCAAATTGTATTTGAACAATGGGATCGTTTGTATCGTAAGTTTTATCTCTCCGACACGGGACATGCGCGACATGGCCAAACAAATCATCGGAACATCCGATTTTGTAGAAACATTTATTGACACCCCTCTCGAAATATGCGAAGCCCGGGATGTAAAAGGATTATATAAAAAAGCCCGTGCTGGTCAAATCATGGACTTCACCGGCATACACGCACCTTATGAAGCCCCACTGAATCCAGAGATCCACATCAAAACTGAAAATGCAACCATTGCCGAATCGCTTGAAATACTCATTCAAAAAGTTCACCCTTACACAAGATGGCAGGGCGAATGAAATTGAAATGCCATTGGAAATAAAAAATGGTTAAGGATCGCAGATGACGCAGAAATATTGATAACAAATTACGCTGATTAAGAAAAAGCGTATGGCTGAAATAATCTGCGTAATACTAATTACATAATTTCTGCGTCATCTGCGATCCAAAATAATACCTATTGCGCTTCTTAAACCCCAAACGCCAAACGAGATTTTACCAATCCCACAACCATCCCTCAGCACCATCCCATGAAATACTACCTCAACCATCTCGAAGAACTCGAATCCGAATCCATCTTCGTACTCCGTGAAGTAGCGGCACAGTTTGAACATCCCGTCCTCCTCTTCAGTGGCGGCAAGGACAGTATCCTGATGGTATACCTTGCGATCAAGGCTTTTCATCCGGCCCGGGTACCGTTTCCATTGTTGCACATCGATACCGGTCACAATTTTCCAGAGACCCTCGAATACCGCGACTGGTTAGTCAACACCTATAACCTGCGTCTTCAGGTCGGCCTGGTCCAAACGGCCATAGATGAAGGCCGCATCAAAGAAGAAAAAGGCTACAACGCGAGCCGCAACAACCTGCAGACATTTGTGCTGCTCGACGAACTGGAAAAAGGAAAATATGATGCCGCATTGGGCGGAGGCCGCAGAGATGAAGAAAAAGCCCGCGCTAAAGAACGCTTCTTCAGCCACCGCGATGAATTCGGCCAGTGGGATCCAAAAAACCAACGCCCGGAATTATGGAATCTCTTTAACGGCCGCAAACATTTCGGCGAGCACTTCCGCGTATTCCCAATCAGCAACTGGACCGAACTTGATGTATGGAATTACCTCGCCCGCGAAGCCTTTCCGTTACCCAACCTATACTATGCCCACAAACGCAACGTATTCGAACGCGACGGGGTCCTGCTTCCTGATTGCGAATACATCACCCGCCGCCCCGAAGAAATCGTCACCGAAGAAATGATCCGCTGCCGCACGATCGGCGATATGACCTGCACCGGCGTATGGCGATCTACAGCTTCTACCATCGAGGAAATCATTGAAGAGGTAGCCACCTCCCGCCTCACAGAACGCGGAGGACGGGCCGATGACAAGCGCAGCGAGACCAGCATGGAGGATCGGAAGAAGCAAGGGTACTTTTGAGCGCAGCTCAAAGAGCCTCGTTATTTGGAGTTTATAGGTTTATGGGTTTATAGGTTTATGAGCGTTGGAATTGAATGATTGAGAACAGGACTCTAATCTGATTTAAGTAATGTAGGTGTATTACATTAGGACTTGATTCTCTTAATCTGAGATTTACGAAGACCATCTATCATAGGACCTATTCGGTCATAATCCATACGAAGATCAAAATACTCAATCTCATCTATAAATCCTAAGTCAAAACTGTGAATAGTATCATTGAGCAGCTCATAAAAGCTACCAAAGGAAATTTCAGTAAATCTGGACTGATCTCGGGGAGAGTATCTGGAAGTTCCTTCTGCGATGTTATTTGATACAGAAGTAACCGCTCTTCGCATTTGACTCGTAAGCCCATACTTCTCTTCTAGAGGAAATCGTCCTGTGATTCGATAGATTTTAACCACCAGTTTCCTTGCCTCTTGCCAGACTTCAAGCTTTTCAAATGCGTACGTTCTGAATTTTGACATAAGGTGAAGTTTTAAAAAATTAGAAAATGTTTTCAACCCAGGAAAACTACGGTATTTTGAATTTAAAATCAATCCCGCATTAATTTTTTTATAAACCCATAAACGTATAAACCCATAAACCCATAAACCGATAATTAATTCCTACGCAATGACCAGATGAAACAGAATATCATAAACTCAACAGATACGTACATCGAACTCCTCAGATTTACCACTGCCGGTAGCGTCGACGACGGCAAATCCACCCTCATCGGCCGCCTGCTCTACGATAGCAAATCCATCTTCCAGGATCAATACGATGCCATCGAAGAAGTATCAAAGCGTCGCGGCGAAGAAGGCGTCAACCTCGCGCTGCTGACTGATGGCCTTAAGGCGGAGCGCGAACAAGGCATCACCATCGATGTGGCCTACCGGTATTTTGCCACCCCCAAACGAAAATTTATCATTGCGGATACGCCTGGTCATATCCAGTATACCCGGAATATGGTCACCGGAGCCAGTACAGCCAATGTGGCCCTGGTATTGATTGATGCGCGACAAGGCGTGTTGGAGCAAACGCGGAGACACGCGATTATCGCCAGCCTGCTGCAGATCCCGCACCTGGTGATTTGTATCAACAAAATGGATCTTGTCGATTACAGTCGTGAGGTCTATGACCGGATCCATGATGAGTTTGAAACTTTCGCCGGTAAGTTGGATGTGCATGATGTGACCTTTATTCCGATATCCGCATTGCGCGGAGATAATGTAGTTGACCGCAGTGAACACATGCCCTGGTACCAGGGCACGACGTTGCTGTATTACCTCGAAAATGTACACATCGCCAGCGATCATAATTTTATTGACTGCCGGTTTCCGGTGCAGTATGTGATTCGTCCGTATTCGGATGAGTATCATGATTATCGTGGATATGCCGGCAGAGTAGCAGGAGGGATTTTTAAGAAGGGAGATGAAGTGATGTTATTGCCTTCTGGGTTTACGACGAAGATCAGTAAGATTGAAACCTACGATGGCGAACTCGAAGAAGCCTTTCCTCCGATGAGTGTGACCATGCATATACAGGATGACTTTGATGTCAGCCGCGGCGACATGATCGTGCGGGTCAACAATATGCCTCGCCAGGAGCAAGACATTGATCTGATGATCTGCTGGTTTCATGAAAAGCCCCTTCAGGAGCGGGGCAAATACATCATTCGCCATACCACCAAAGAGGCGCGCTGCATCATCCGCGAAGTACGCTATCGTATGGATGTCAACACCCTCCATCGGGATGCCAACAGCCGCGAGATCGGGATGAATGATATCGCTCGGATTTCAATTCGTTCGACGCTGCCTCTCTTTGTCGATCCATATCAGAAAAACAGGATCACGGGCAGTATCATTCTCATCGACGAAGGCACCAATGAAACCGTCGCTGCGGGGATGGTCATTTGAAGAGGCTTATAGGTTTATATGTTTATAGGTTTATATGTTTATAGGTTTATTGGTGTCATAACCAAAAATCTTATAACCCTTTAACCTTTATAATCCCATAACCTCTATAACCCCATAAGCCTATAACCTTCATAAGCCCAAGCGCCTCAAGTCCATCAAAATTCCTGTAACCATCAATCTCAAAAACGTTTAGTCTTGAGTATTTACGATAAACTTAAATCCAAACAAGCCGCGGTCAGCGTCACCGGTCTCGGCTACGTCGGCCTGCCCCTGGCATTGGAATTTGCCCGGCATTTCAGGGTGATCGGCTTTGATATCAACGCGGAGCGGGTAGACCTGATGCGGCAGCATATCGATCCGTCGAAAGAATTACCCTCCTCCGCATTTGATGGATGTGATATCACGTTTACGACCGATCCTGCTGAACTGCGCAATGCGCATTTTCATATCATTGGAGTGCCTACCGATATCGATGATCATAAAGTACCGGATCTCAATCCGCTGCTCAAAGCCAGTCATAGTGTGGGGCTGAGTCTAAAGCCCGGAGATTATGTCGTCTATGAAAGCACGGTGTATCCGGGGTGTACTGAAGAGGATTGTTTGCCTGAATTGGAAAAGGCATCGGGATTGAAAGGTGGCGTTGACTTCAAATATGGGTATAGTCCGGAGCGGATTGTGCCGGGGGATAAAGTCCGTACGCTGACCAATATCCTCAAGATTGTGAGTGGCAATGATACCGAAGCCCTGGAAGAGATCTCCAAAGTATATGGCGAGATCATCCAGGCCGGCCTGCACAAGGCGTCATCCGTCAAAGTCGCGGAAGCGGCCAAGGTCATTGAAAATACCCAGCGTGACATCAACATCTCCCTGATGAATGAGCTGGCCATCATATTTGACCGCATGGGTATCGATACGCGGGAGGTGATTGAAGCTGCCGGCACCAAATGGAATTTTCATAAATACTATCCCGGTCTGGTTGGCGGACATTGTATCAGCGTGGATCCGTTTTACCTGATGCACAAGGCACGGGAACTGGGTTATGATCCGCAGGTGATTGCTGCCGGACGCCGGATCAATGATTATATGCCGCACTTCATCGCCAAGAAGGTTGTGCAGGCGTTGATCGAAAACGGAAAGAACCCCGGCGAATGCCGCGTGCTGGTCATGGGGATTACCTTTAAGGAGGATGTCGCTGATATCCGCAACAGCAAGGTGGTGGACCTCATCCGCGAGTTGGAGGATTTTAGCATCACCATTGACGTGATCGATCCCTATGCCTCACCGACGGAAGTTTTGCACGAATACGATATTGAGATCAAGCCGGGTCCGGAAGGGAAGTATGATGCGGTGATTGTGGCGGTGGGGCATACCAACTTCGATATCCAAATTCAGGAGATAATAAAAAGCAATACCCAGCCAGGTGTAATTGTATTTGAGATCAAACGGAAATCGAAACTGGACATCCACCAGTTGCATCACAAAACACTCTAGTAAGGAGTTAATACATCCAGTCATTATTTTCTGATCTTCTGTGGGAGAGGGAATATATCCAATGAAAAAAGATTCAGATACTGAGATACAATTAGAAGGAAAAGGGCGATTAGTATTAAAATTTATTCAAAATAATTTTAATGGAATAAAAGGCCGTGCATGGCTATTAAAGAAGATAGTCAAATTATTTCCCGAATACAATAACGCTTCACTGCGAATTGGAACTATCATTGTTCCCTTAGATTTAAAAAATGATGCGGATATTGGATATTTTTTTCGAAAGGAATAGGACATGAAAGATTTTATAAGGATGTGTTGTTGGAGTTCATTGATAAAAATACTATTTTCTATGATGTGGGAGCAAATATCGGATATTACAGTTTCCTTTTGGCCCCTGTTGCAAAGAAGGTCTATGGCTTTGAGCCCAATCCGGTATTATATAGAAGAATAAGTGAAACGATAGTGCAAAATAAAATTGGTAATCTTTGGATTTATAACCTGGGCCTGTCCGATGTAAAAAGTAAAATGGAATTTTGTTTCAATACTTCGAAACATGATCTAGGATCTTTTATAAAAAATCAAAACCACACAGAATCAGTTGATATTGAAGTCAATACTTTGAATGGTGTGATAGAGGATCAGGAACTGGATTCCCCAAATGTGATTAAAATTGATGTTGAGGGATTTGAAAAGTTTGTATTAAATGGCTTTACACCTATTCAAGAAGACATGCCCATTCTTCTAGTGGAGTGGCAAGGTGATGGACGGGAGCAAGGCGAAAATGCCACCCAATTAGTACGATGGGCGGAAATGGGATATTTAATATTTAAAATAGGGCATAATGGACAATTAGGTGGATGGGAGGATAGGAAATTCATTGAATACAGTAATTTGCTTTTTATACCAAAACAGCATAGTGGTTATTCAAAAATTAGGAAATATTTGTCAATTTAAGCAGACAATTAATTTGGCGACGAAAATATTGCATATAATTAAGGCGGCTCCGTTAATGCAAAATAAAAATCTGATTTGAGTAATAAAATAATGGCAGCATTTTTGCTTTTGATATTAATGTTATCAAGTTGCAAGATTAAACAGGAAAGTCAGAAAGTGATTCGTCTTGAATATGACAAGGTTGTTATTCGGCAGATTTCAAATTCAGAAGATTATTCCAATATCATCGGAGACGCAATAAAAATGGCCGAGAAGAATCATATAGACACGATCTACTTTGCTCCAGGATATTATCCTGTCAAGGAGCCAATACGGCCGAAAGAGGGGGTTGTGATGATAGGACGATCATCTAAAGAAGTTATAATTGAACAATTGACATGGGGACATCCAGCCTTTGATGTGCTCGATGCAGACCATGTTACGATTGCAAATATGACTATGGTGAGTGATCAGCACAGGGCCTATCCCAATGGTTTTGTTTCCAGAGGCACAGATGGATTTGTTAACAATGCAGGGATTTATTCAAATTCCTCGTTTGGGCATTTTGAGCATTTGAATATCTCTGGCTATACCTGTGGCGTTTTCCTGTCCTCATGGAACGGTTCTGGATTGTATGAACAGAAGGTTGAAAATGTGATTTCTGATATTGTTGTGAGTACTGTCGATTTTGGAGTGCTGGCTACAGGGCAAAAGAATTTGACCATCAATGGCCTCCGTGGTTCCTATACGCAATCACAGGGCTCAGGAGCATCTCCACATTTGATCTATATTTCTGACTCCACTGATCCTGGATATGTATGGAGTGAGGACATACACATCACAAACTGTCATGCCGAGAATAGCCCACTAGGCATTGCATTTCAAATAGGATCTGTAACCGAAGGACATGTAAGCAGCTTAACGGCTATTGCTTGTAACGGCCTTCTTGCGCTCAAGAGGGTGAATCATATTGAGTTCGATTCTCTTGTAGCATTACAAGACAATTCTCCTGAAGCCGGGAGTCTGTTTATTCAGCCGGAGAAAGTCGAAAATCTTATTTTCAATTATGTTAGGATTGAAAGTACAAATCCTAAGGCAAGATTGCTTCGGCTCGACGGAAAAAACAACCGGTTTCAGAATGTTCATATCATTTCTGCCTCGGACACTCTGAATGATATTGGGTTGATCACCTTAGAAGGTGAACACAACGTGCTTACAGACATTCATATTAGTTCTCGAAGGCCAGGCACAGGAGGTCTTGGGGTGAGATTGCAAGGTGTTGAAAATGAGTTAGACCAATTAGAATGCACAGCGTGTTTTATTGGTTATAGTATAATGGAGGATTGTGTTTCATGTAAAGTGACGACAGATGAAACAAAGGTCTGCTATCCGGGTGCTACTGGGCGCGCTGCACCCAATTATAACTACTCCAAGACATCGCAAAGGGTGAATGTGCGCAAACATTAATGCTTTCTTCTATATCTATACATAGCAAAGTATGCTGATTTCGATTTGCATACCGCAATACAACAGAATCAAATTCCTGTTGGCAAGCCTGGAGACGATCTCATTACAATCGTATCCGGAATTAGAAATCGTGATAAGTGATGATGGATCGACAGATGATACAGAGCATCAAATACGTCAACTTCAAACTAGGTACAAGTACCCCATTGTCTATGCCAGGAATACCGTGAATCTCGGCTATGACCGGAACCTTCGGGCAAGTATTGAAATGGCTAGTGGTGATTATATCCTCATCCTGGGGAATGATGACACGATCAATCCGGATTTTGATATGCAAGAGCTGGCAAATTTCATTCAGTCTCATGCACGTCCATCAGTTGGTTTCATCAACTATCTAGATGCGGGAAGTGGGGCTGTGACCAGGCGAGCACAATTCTCTGGTCTTTTGGGAAGTGGACCGGAAGTAGCGTTAAAGCATTACTCTTGTTTTAGTTTCGTCGCCGGAATAGTTTTCAAGCGTTCTACATTCCTGCAATACAATACTTCAAAGTTCGACGGAAGTATTTATGCTCAAATTTACCTGGCCTGTTTGCCGGTAGCGCAGGGAGAACAACTCTTTTGTATAGAGCATCCGTTGATTATTAAAGATATTTTACCAGAGGCACAGGATCGTAAGTCATACAATGATGTATTACCAAGGACTTGGAAGGATTATAAAAAACTGGATGGTGGCCTGCCTTCCGTGCTTCATGTAGTGCTTAGTGTTTTCCGGGACACCTCTACTCTAACGCAACATATTCTATTCAGGACTTTTCGAAAAATCTATCTGACGACGCTACCTTTCTGGATTCTTGAGTATAAGAAGCAAAAAGCCTTGCCGGCTGCGGTGGGCATATTTCTGGGGTTAAAGCCATCCGGTATGCCCTCATACAATGAATTAAATCTGGTCAACAAAATAGGGATTCAAATTATATATGGCTCTATGTCCATAATGGCTCTTTTATTTCCGGTGATCCTGTTTGATACGATAAAGCCTGCGTTATACAACTTGATTAAAAGATAGACAAATACCCATGAAGTCCTTGATGAAGTACCCATCGAGGCGAATTTAATTATTAGCCAATACGTGGTTAAAGATTTTCTAAAAAGCAGTGCTAATGTGTTAATGGCGGATATGGCCACTAAGGGCATTGGCTTTGGCATTCTGGTGTTGTTGACTTTTTTACTTCAACCGGCAGAATTGGGAAAATACAATGCCTTGCTTACGACCATCACGTCCTTATACGGTATGTCAGGCTTGGGAGTAGCCATGGTTTTACAACGAGAAAGTGCAAGGCATAAAGTGTCGGAAGAAGGAAAAATCAATGAATTTGTACCCGCTGGACTTATAGCCATGGCGTTCTCCTTGCTTATTATCCTGGTCCTCTTTGGAGTTTTTCACCAACAGCTTCAGGCATGGGTATTCACAGGCATGGATGTTGGATTGATGCGCTGGGTGCCTCCACTGACCTGTCTGTATTTTTTAGTGCAGTCACCAATCACGTTAATGCTAGGGTTGGGTCAATATAAGTTGTACGCATTTAGGAATCTTGTTGAGGTCGCTATATCCGGAGCGGGAGTTTTGATTGGGGGTTATTTTTGGCATCTGGAAGGAATGTTGTATGGACTGTGCGTATCCTACCTGGTCAATGCATTAATTGTTTGGATCATTCTAAAACGCCTTTTTATTAAGCACCAAATCCAAATGATCTTCCGGCGACTCCGGCGAAATGCGGGTGAGATTTTAAAGCATGGAGTTCCTTATTTCTTCGGCAACACATTTATAGGTGCTATCGGTAATATCATTTTGGTGGGTTTGTTTTCGAGCCATATTGGATATGAGGAGTTAGGATTTCTTAGGATTGGACTCAGTTTGTCAGCCATCTTGATGGTGATACCCAATGCGGCTAAGACGGTGACCATCTCTTTTATCGCAAGGCATGGAACCGATTCTGCCCGGTTGCGATCGATCCAGATTCGATATTTGTTTAGCAGTATTATCCTCAGTACCATCCTTTTGATTTCCGCCATGTCACCTTTGATCAGGCTCATGTTTGGTGATGCTTATTCCGCAGGAATTGAAGTATACAGTATGATCTTGTTGGTCCAGGCATTTTTTAGCATGCAGCAAATTCTGAATAGTTTCATGGCCGGCAGTGGCAAATTGCTTTTTTCGGGTATGGTCAACACCGTAGTGGCCATCCTTTATATTGTACTTGCTTTAGTCCTGATTCCTGGCATGGGAATTTCGGGATATTATATTGCTTTTGGTGTTAGTTATTTATTTGGCTTGGTGGTTTTTATAACGTGGGAGATGATAGGTCAGGAATATGATGACAAAAGAGCTATTGTGGAGTTTCTGGGGTATTCTTTCGTGACTATGGGTATGGCATTTCTGATTGTTATGTTTGGACGCCATTGGTGGGATAACATAGTGCTGAGCGCAATAGGCCTGACGTATGGAGTGATTTGTATTCTAAAAACATTTAATCATGATGAAAAGCAGTGGTTTAAACAGCTGCTATCTCGAAAACAGATTATTTCTCAATGAGGATATTGATTACGTCATCCTCAAATAAAGACACGATAGCTGGATATTACTCACAATATCTGGCCACTAACCCTGGAATTGAACTTGTGCCAGTATACACTTTTGACGTAGAGGAAGGACCGGGTCATAACAATCCATCTCAAAGGATTATTCGAAAAGTTTTTCCCCAGCAGATGACCCGACAGGTAAGTGCTATGCTGGAAGAGGCGGTTGAAGAGCACCAGCCAGATGTTGTCATCGTTATTAAGGGGATGCATATTCACCCGGATATGCTATCCCGGTTAGGAGGAAGGGGAGTATTCCTGGTCAATTATAATCCGGACCATCCACTTAAGTTTGAAACCAAAGCATCCGGAAATCAGAATATTCTAAAAGCCCTGCAGTACTATCACTTGGTTTTTACGTATAGCCCTGTGATCAAGGATGCTTTGGAGGCTACTGGTAATGGTTTTAAAACAGCTGTACTTCCATTTGGATACCAACCTAGCCCATATACAGAAAACAACCTTAATGATGTCGAAATTGTCAGAAGAGTTTGTTTTGCCGGAACAGGTGACAAAGATCGGGCAATCTTGATTTCCAAACTGCTCAAGCACAAGATTCCTGTAGATGTTTATGGTCATGGATACCATCGGTGGTTGAAGAAGGGTGAGAAATTTCTCAATTTGTATTCTGGGGTTTTTGGAAATATGTATTTTCAAAACCTGCAGTCCCACGCAGTCAGTCTCAATCTCTACAGACAGCAAAACAAGGGAAGCCACAATATGCGCTCCTTCGAAATACCTTCCGTGGGAGGTTTGCAAGTGGTGGAGTATTCCGCACAGATGTCTGGATTCTTTGAAGATCAGAAGGAAGTATTCATGTATCGTGATGATCATGAATTAATCAAGAGCATTCATATGCTACTCAATACGTCGGATCAGGAAATTAGAGAATTGAAAATGGGTGCGAGAGAGAAAGCGATACAAGCAAAATATAGTTATGCGGACCGGGCTAAGGAAATGGTCAGCATTATAGAATCAAGCATTTAAAGGTAAATCCATGGAAAGTCGATTCATTCCAATATCAAAACCTTCTATAACGCGTCTGGAAGAGCAGTTTGTTTTTCAAGCCGTTCAATCCACCTGGGTATCTTCATTAGGGGAGTATATTACAAGATTTGAAAAGGATTTCGCTGAATTCTGTGATACCCGACATGCTATCTCAGTATTTAATGGTACAGTAGCTATTCACCTGGCATTACGGGCATTGGAGATTGGTCCTGGAGATGAAGTGATTGTCCCTAATCTCTCTTTTATCGCAACTGCTAATGCCGTACTGCATGCAGGCGCAACTCCTGTTTTTTGTGATATTCAAAGGGAAACCTTGTGCATGGATCCTCAGGATATGCTTAAGAAAATCACTTCGCGGACCAAAGCAGTTATGCCAGTCCATCTCTATGGCCATCCCGCGCCTATGAATGAAATTCTGGAATTGGCAGGTCAACGAGGCCTATTGGTTATTGAAGATGCAGCGGAAGCACATGGGGCTAAAGCGTACAACCAAAAAGTTGGTTCTTTTGGGAAATGTGGAACCTTTAGTTTTTATGGCAATAAAATCATAACCACCGGAGAAGGAGGGATGATTACAACCAACGATGATCGTCTCAATGAAAAGCTAAGGCATCTTCGGGATCATGCCATGTTGAAGGAGAAAAGATATTGGCATGATGAGGTGGGGTATAACTATCGTATCACCAATCTCCAGGCTGCATTGGGATGTGCTCAGATGGATAGAATCAAAGAACTCCTTCAAGGACGCCAGGCGGTTTTGGATGCATACAGGAGGAGACTATCGGAACTTGGAGGCGTTACTTTAAATAGGCACGCATCCTGGGCTGAACCGGTATGTTGGTTGGTATGCCTGGAAATGGAAGGCCTCACGGAAAACCGTCGGGATCAGTTGATCGGATTTTTAAAAGAGCGGGGAATCGATAGTCGTCCGTATTTCTATCCAATGGACGCCATGCCATATTTTAAGTCAAAGACCGACACGCCCATTTCAGCAGAAATTTCAAGAATTGGAATTAATCTTCCAACCTACATTGGCTTGCAGGATGAGGAGATCGATCATATATGTAATGCTATAAGGGAGTTTAGGATATGATTTTGTCTTTGATAGAGTCATGCCTACGGGGTATCGGGGGTCAAGCCGGGAGGTATTTGCGCTATGGATATTATAAACTGCGACTAAGGAAATGTGGTCGAGGGGTGTTTATTGATACAGGAGTTCACTTGATTAACCCGTCCAGTATCAGTCTCGAAGAAGGGGTTTGGATAGATAAGAATGCAATCCTGATCGCTGGAGCTTTGCCATTAAAGGTGGAAAAGGTCAAGCGAATTGAGAATATAAATTTTCAAGGAATTGAGGGTGAAATTTATGTGGGAGCATATTCTCATATAGGATTGATGAACGTTATTCAGGGACATGGTGGTGTGCGGCTGGGAAGATATTGTACAACATCTGCGGGGGTAAAGATTTATTCACTTTCCAATGATCCGAAAAGATGTCCTACGGGCACTTTGAAAGATCCGGCATACATTATGCATCCGGTTGAAATGGGAGAAAATGTTTGGTTGGGAATTAATGTTACGGTATTGGGCCATTCCATTGGATCCAATGCATTTGTGAAATCGCATCAACTCGTTTATTCAGATATTCTTCCCGGCAGGGACGATAGCCAGGTTCAATCAGAATCAGAGGATCAGGCATGAGAAAAATTCTTTTTGTTACTCCAGGCTGTTTTGATAAAGGAGGCATTAGCCGATATAACCGCTATCAAATAAAGGCACTCAGAGAATTGTACGGAAAAGATCAGGTAAGAGTATAGTCATTACTCTGACCGGATGCTAACCAAATTGAAGAAGAACTCAAAGTGTATTGGCAGGGTAGTCCCAACTTTTTAGTAAGCAAAATTCTTCTGGTTTGGCAAATGATAAAAGCATTGTTGTTCTGGAGAGCCCAAATCATCCACATTGGCCATGTCAATTTTAGCGGATTGGCGGTTATGTTGGGAAAATTATTTGGGGCCAAGGTATTGCTCAATGTGTACGGGCTCGAAGTTTGGAGTGGAATGACCCGGGATGCAGAATTTGGACTTAAGAATTGTGATTATATTATTTCTGATTGCCACAATACCGCTGCATATGTAAAGGAAGTATTTAAACCTCAACCTCCGATTTCTGTAATATGGGATTGTGTAGATTTAGAGAAGTTTAAATATACCGAAGTAGGTTTTGAAGATTTAATTAGGAAATACGGGCTTCCGGATCGGAACCAACATTTTGTAATACTGACCCTTGGCCGGATGAGTCCGAATACAGATTACAAGGGATATAGCCGTTTACTGGAAGTTCTGGTACGAGTTATTCGGCAGAAACCAAATGCCGTGATAGTGTACGCAGGTGCCGGAGATCTAGTTCATGAACTTAAATGGAAGAGCAAAACACTCGGTATAGAGGACAAGGTGTTTTTCACAGGATCGATTGGCGAGCAGGATTTACCGGGCATATATTCATATGGCCATGTATTTTCCTTGGTAACAGAATCCGGAAAAAGTATGGGTGAAGGCATACCATTGACACCTCTGGAAGCCATGGCATGCGGTAAGCCTGTATTTGTTGGTAATCAGGATGGATCCAGAGAAGCTGTTTTTGAAGGCAAGAATGGGTTTGTGCTGGATCCGCATGATTTGGATACCCATGCGGAAAAGATCTTGCAATTAGCCAATTTGCCGGCTCAGTTGGTCCAATTGTCAAATCAGGCTACTGAAATGGCACGAATGCATTTTGATTATGCATCTTTCAAAGTTAAGCACAAGGAGGTGTTTGATCTTATAAACAATACTCATGCCCAATAGCGCGGTCAGAGCACGAAGATTGCAGGCCCAAGTCATGCTTTATCTTTTGTCGTTCATCCTGACAGGTATTGGGATCTTAGCTGTAGATAACTTTTGGAATCAGACCAATTTTCTTGTCCTTTTTAATTTGCTTGGCCTGATCATGGTCGCCAATGTATTTGTGTTCAGAAAAATCATAGGACCTACGTTTTGGCAGAGTCTGCCAATGATGCTGACGATATATGTGTTTTTAGCATTGTTTATCCCCACATTGCTGATCTATAGATCTGAAACACTCAAAGATTTGCTAGAGTGGGATGACTATCTGATTCTGAAGGCATCGTCACTGGGGGTAGTTTTTGTACAGTGTTTATGGATGATGTACCACCTGGGAATTACTGTATTTCCAAAAACCTCAATAGCAGGAAAACCAGGGCCGCTTACCATGGACAAGATTTATATTATGTTGATTTTGGCATTGGTAACCAACCTTATCGCTGTGGTATCAGGAACCTTTGGTATCCTTCAAAGTACAGATTTGGAAGAAACTTCTAAATATTCCGTGTTCATTGATTTGGGTCAACAACTTAGTTTGTTTGCTCTGATCATCCTAACCTATTATTACACTTCGAAAAAATGGCTGATTGGGGGGCTTGCTTTAATATTGTTTGGCATTGGCGTAGTCTCCGCGCAAAAGCAGGCAGCCTTGATGCCCCTTTTTGTTGTGGGGGTGACCCTTTTATTTAAAACTGGCAAATTTCCAAAAGGGATTGTCCTCTTGACGGTTGTTGGAACTTTATTAGCTTTTGTGGCGGTCACGAGTATTCGGCAATATTATTTTGCCCAGCATATGGAAGGTGTCAATTCGATTTCCCAGGTGAAGGAAATTTCAACGATGGCCCTCAACCAGCAGAATTTTAATAAAGCGTATACATCGTATAATGTTAACGAACATATTCTGATGCGCCTCTTCTATGGAAATGCCGTTGGAAAGGCTATAGACTACTGTTCAAAACATGGTTATGGGGTTCCGGACAATAGTGCATTGTATCATGTTTTGCTTTCACCTTTCTATTCTGTGGTCCCCAGATTCCTCATGCCAGAAAAACCGGAAGCAAATTTTGGCAATTGGTTTGCGTCAAAAATATATGTAGGCTATAAGGTCAAATATTCAATAGGCATAACGCCCATTGGGTATGGATATATGCTCAACGGATTTTGGGGCGTAGTAGCGGTAGCGGGCCTTTTGGGTTTGTTTATGGCTTTTCTTTATAGACTTCTCATGCCAGGCCATGTTATGCTTTATATTTTGGTGTTTGTGAAGACTATATTGCCCGCAGACGTAACCTGGGAGTATTTCGCAGGTAATCTCAAAATGATCCTCGTGTATTGGATCATATATTATTTGTTGACCATCCGGATATTTCCAAGACATTATTTAGCCACAACATCATCTGAAGCCAGAACTT
>JBGAWQ010000033.1:0-35275 GCA_044227555.1 Saprospiraceae bacterium
GAATAAGTTTTATAGCTATATCACGGACCTTTCAGGTACTTTACAGGGTCCGATCATCCAGCGAAAAGTCACATCTGTTGCAGGCGGAACCAATTCCCGAACGCAATAATCAAAATGCTTCAGCTTCCACTCTCTTCGTTACTTCCATCCTCCTGCCTGAAGGCTTCTTAACAATACCCCTGCCCGGGTATACCAAAGCAAAACCTGATTGCAAAGGATTTAACCATCCCACCCACCCGGCTCTGGCCTCCCTTTCCACTGCTGTAGGGCTATATCCCCCCACGGTTACAGTACATCTGCCCAGAATGATCATAATCATTTGTCCTACTGATTGTTCTCATTATTCCGACCCGGCCCCAGACGGTACTTTTAGTTTCTGAAAAGAAAGTTTTATCTTAAACATGCAAAGTGTTAAACCTGGTCAAAGCGATATGAGAAAGAAACTATTCATTCCGTTGGTCATCCTGGCTGGTCTCGGCCTGACGATGTTGGGGTCCTGCAAATATGATGAAGTGCTGCCCCCGGAAGTAGCTCCCGGCGTGTCATTTAGCGCGGACATCATCCCGATATTCAACGCCAGTTGCAACTCAGCAGGTTGCCACAATGCCTCCGGCCATATCCCCATCCTAACCCCGGAAGCTTCATATGAATCCCTCTGGGGAGGTGGCTATATTGATACGATCGCTCCGGATCAGAGTGAATTGTATCAGTGGATGATTGGCGCCCGGGGCATTCCGATGCCTCCTGAAGGAACGATCGCCACGGACAATGCCACGGTACTGCAATGGATCACCGAAGGCGCACAAAACAATTAATCAAACGAAAAATCAATACAGCAATGAAACCATTGTATCTAAAGATTTTCATAGTAGGGTGCCTGATGATGATGCAGGGCGTCAGTGCCTGGGCCCAGGAAGCTACCGAACCCACAGAGCCGGACAACCGCCCGGTGAAGGATATGTTTAACAGCACCCTGATCATAGATAATCAAACGGTGGTCGTCCCGATCAAAGGAACCATGGAGTTTGATATCCAGCACCGGTTTGGTACCTGGCAAAACGGATATGAAGATTTCTGGGGCCTTTACGCACCCACCAACATCCGTCTTGGGTTTGGGTATGTACCGGTGGATAAACTCATGCTGGGCTTTGGTCTTTCCAAAAAGAACCTGACCTGGGATCTCAATGCCAAATACGCGATCTTCCAGCAGACCCGTTCAGGCAGCATGCCGGTGAGCCTCACCTATTATGGCAACATCTCCATCGATACCCGCAACAAGGAAAAATATCCCAACCCAGCGGAGTTTGAGAAAACGGATCGCTATTCCTATTTCAACCAATTGTTGATCGCCCGGAAGATTTCCAGTGATTTTTCGATACAGGCCGGAGGCAGCATCTCTCATTTCAATACGGTGACCGCGCACGAAGATGCCAACGGGGATGTGGTGCAGGACTATAGCAATGATCATATTGCCTTTGAGCTGATGGCCAAGTATACGATTACACCCACGACAAGCATCATCTTCAACTATGATCAGCCACTGACCAAGCACGAGACGTATGACCCGCAACCTAACCTCTCTATAGGTGTGGAGTTGAAGACGAGTGCCCACCAATTCCAGTTTTTCCTGGGCAACTTCCCGTTTATCAACCCGCAGTTGAACAACGTGTTTAACGAAAATTCTTTTGGCGATAATGAGATCCTGCTTGGGTTCAACATGACCAGGTTATGGAATTGATTTAGTCAACCCTTGTCACCCACTTAATCAACACATACAATGACAAAGCAGAAATCAAATGAGCCGGGAACCCGCAGAAAGTTCCTCTCCCTGGGTTTGCTCAGTGGTGCGGCGCTGCTGACCACCAAGGCAGACGCGATGGCCTCTCTTACAGATGATGAGGAAAAGGTTTCCATGTTGACCCCGGACGGCAAGCTAGTCGAAGTCAGCCGGAAGGTCCTGGAACAGACGGCAGACCGCCAGAAGGCCAGCAACCAGGATATCCTGAATTGGGCAGATACCACTAAAAACACCAAGCCATGACGACGGAAAGACATGATTTAGAATCCGGCAACCTACGCCGGGATTTCCTGAGGAACGCGGCTCTGGGCCTTACCGCAGCGGCCTGTGGCAGCGCAGCGTGCTCCTGTGGCGGAAAAGAAAAAGCTGAAGGCGAGAAAGTCGTACTCTTATCTCCGGAGGGAGAATTAGTCACGATAGACTCTTCCCATCTGCGGCAGGCTCCCAAAACAGTGGCAGTATCGAATGAAGAAGCCAGACAAGGGATCCCCGGCCGCAAATTTGTCATGGTGATAGACCTGGCCAAATGCAAGAACGCACGAAAATGCGTCACCGCCTGCCAGAAGATGCACCATACACCGGAACCCGTAGAATGGCTCTCCGTCAGGCTGATGAAGGATAGTCCTGATGCTGCTCCCTATTGGTTTCCAAAGACCTGCTTCCATTGTGACAATCCACCTTGTGTCAAGGTATGTCCTGTGGATGCCACCTTCAAGCGCCAGGATGGTATCGTCCTCATTGATGCTGACCGCTGTATCGGCTGTAAATTTTGCATGGCAGCTTGTCCATATTCCACCCGCGTATTTAACTGGTCAGAACCTGAGCAGTCTGCAGAGGTCACTTGCCTCGAATACTCTCCTGAAACCAGTACTCCTGCCAGGGTAGGCACAGTAGAAAAATGTGATTTCTGCCCGGATAAGGCACGTGTTGGTGAACTCCCCGACTGCGTGACCGCATGCCCTAACGGGGTATTCTATTATGGCGACCAGAACGAAGATGTGGTCACCAATGGAGAAGAAACTATCGGCTTCAAGGATATACTCCGTGATCGCGGAGGATACCGGTTTGCCGAAGAACTGGGGACAGAACCCCGTGTATGGTATTTACCTCCTAGGGACAGGATATTCCCTGTGGAAAGAGGCCTTGAGAACCTGCCGGATGAATTCAAGAGCAGGTATAAAAGTGTGATGGAAGAGTAATGGAGGATCAGGTATTGCCTATAACCAATAGATTAAAACAGCAATGAAAATATCAACTTCAGGTTCTCAAATGCTAAGGACATTTTCCCCGCAGATCGAACATACGAGTAAAGGGGAAACGATCTGGATCACCATCCTGGTGGCCACGATCGGTCTTGCCTTATATGGTTTATATCTGCAGATATTCCAGGGGCACGGTGTCACCGGGATGAGGGACAATGTGATCTGGGGGATCTATATCGTCAATTTTATGTTCCTGATTGGATTGAGCTATGCAGGAGCGATCATCGCCGGATTTCTGATTTTATTCAGGCTCGAATGGGGCAAACCCCTTATCCGGTTAGCGCAATTGATGACCCTGGCGTCTGTGATTGTCGGGCCGATTTTTATTTTACTTTGTGTTGGCCGGTTTGACAGGCTGTATCATTTATTTATTTATCCTCGCCTGCAATCTCCGCTCATATGGGATGTGCTTGCCGTGATCACCTTTCTGGTCGGAAGTTTTCTATTTCTCTACCTGAGCCTGATTCCGGATTTTGCGGTGTATCGTGATTCCAACCTGAAAGTCTCCAAATGGAAACAGAACCTTTGGGGCTGGCTGGGCCTGGGATATTCAGGCACCGAAGGCCAGAAGAGGCTGATCAATTCTTCACGTAACCTTATGGCTATCTTGCTCATCCCGGTATCGATCATGGTGGCATCCATTCTTTCATGGATATTCGGTATGACCCTGCGGCCAGGATGGCACAGTACGATCTTTGGTCCTTACTTTGTCGTTGGAGCTATCTACTCCGGCATCGGGGTATTGATCATCATCACCTGGTATACACGGAAAATGTATCACCTTGAAAGCTATATCACCCCTAAGCATTTTGATTATCTCGCCTACATGATGTTGGTGATGGCGGCAGGATACGGATACTTTACCTTCTCTGAATATTTCACCAGTTGGTATGGATCTGAAAAATGGGATGCGCAATTGATTGCAAAACTATTCTCTGCTAAGGAATACGGTTGGTTTACCTTTTTTACCAATGTAGCCGGCGTAGTGCTTCCGGTTGTTTTTGCAGCAGTGCCCAAATTGCGGAAACCTAATTCTTTAGCCTTCGTAGCCGCGATCATGGTGCTGGCGATGTGGGTCAAGCGTTACCTCATTGTGGTACCTACACTGGAGACCCCATTACTGCCGATAGAAGATGTCCGTCCTGAGTATGTGCATTATACCATTACGTGGGTGGAATGGATACTGACTTTTGGCGGGGTAGCATCCTTCTTCCTCATTTTTACCCTTGCCGGCAAATTCGTCACCTTGATTGATATATCAGACCTGCCCAAGGATGAAAATGTAAAAACTCAAAACCAATGATCATGAAAACGGAACGTGAAATGATCCGAAGACAAAGCATAGGGGTGTCCCTGATCCACAGGTTGCTCCTGATCTGTGGTCTGTTACTCGCCGGAATTCTTCCCGCATGGTCCCAGGATGCCCCTGCGGATAGCAGTGCAGTCGCTGTGGATACCTCCGCAGGTTCTGCAGTAGAGGAGGTACCGGAAGAGACCACCATCAAGTCAAAGATGACGCTGACGGCTGATCAGTACCCGGATGGTTCGATCGTGCTGAAAGGATTGCTTCGCGCCAAGATCGAAGGGTCCTATCAGAAGATGCCGGATCGCAAAGTAGCGTTCTTCATCCTGACTCCTGAGGGAGAAGAGTCTCCACTTGGAGATAATACTACGGGACAGGATGGGGCTACGACGGTCAAACTGGAGAAGTCAAAGTTGACCAAAGGGGAGGATGGTTCGTTTTCGTTTATCGCCCGGTTCGACGGAGATGCTCAGCTTGAAGGTAGTGAATCAGATCTGGCATTATGGCCCGCCACACTCGTGATGGAGCCACGTGCAGAAGATAGTACTTATGTGCTCAGCCTCACCGCAACAGCAGAATCAGCAGATGGGCCAATCCCTATTGCTGCCGCTCCGGTGGTGGTGTATGTCAAACGGATGTTTAGCAGCTTAAAGGTTGCCGAAGGAGAAACAGATGAGTCGGGCATGGTAGAATTGGAGTTTCCTGCAGGAATGCCTGGTGATGCTGAGGGTAACCTGGAGATCACGGCCATGATTGAAGAGACGGATCAATACGGTAATCTGACGGCTACAGCCAAACAAGCATGGGGTTATTCGGTCAGCGATGAGTTGAAGGAAAGTCCAAGAGCTCTATGGAGTCCGCATCCTCCGGCCTGGATGGTGGTTACTTTCTTTGTGCTGATGGGCGCGGTATGGATTCATTATGCGATTGTCATCATCAACCTCTTTAAGATCAGGGCTGAGGCTCGTCATCAGGCCGGCGGCAAACGTTAAATGCTTGTGAATCCGTCCAGGTGCATTTTAAAAAGGAATAACTTTATTGTCAAATCATAAAATCATTATACCATGAAAGTCAAGTTGTTTTCATTTTTGAGTTTCGCGTTTGCGGTCATGCTGTTCATGGCGTTTATGCCTTCACCCCCACAGAATACGCCTTGGGTTGCACCGGCAAACTACAAGACCATGAAGAATCCGGTCACTTTTGACAAGACCGCTGCTGCCGCCTTGTATTCTACCCATTGCAAATCATGCCATGGAAAGGAAGGATTGGGCGATGGCACCAAAGCGGCTCAACTCAAGACCAAATGCGGTGACTTCAGCAGCGCTGCTTTTCAGAAACAGACCGATGGTGAATTGTATTACAAGACGCTGAAGGGAAGAGATGAAATGCCATCGTACGAGAAGAAAATTCCAGATAAGGACGACATTTGGCAATTGGTGCATTACATGCGCACCCTGGCCGAATAATCTTTATCCCCATTACATCTTGCCGGCAGATGAATGCATGCTGCCGGTAAGATGTAATCACCGTCTCCCCGGAAAACAAAATCTCCCTGCGTCTGCCCAAAGACGCCCCAAAACGGAAAACTGCCCTCAGTGCAAAATTCTATCTCCACCTCTAACGGAAAACTCCGAAGGCCGCTGGTCGTCCTTATCGCTGGCCTCCTGATCCTGCTCACAGGATTGATTCTCAATTATACAGGAAGCCAAAAAGGCATGCTAAGGTTGATTGAAGGTCGACCCGTCAGTTTGACCCTGGCTGCAACCTCAGCACCCGATGATGAGGCTACAGATACCATGGGCATGCAGATTCTTCTGGACTCCATGGTGTTTCAAAAGTTTACACCCTCCTATAATCTCGAAGTCTATCAAACCGATTCCGGGGCTACCCCTGTATGGCCTATGCCGATCGATGTTTTTGATCTCGAGCCGATGAAAATTTTAAAAGTGGGTACATCTGATTTCCGGTTCCGGCTCAAGGCCTTTTATCCCAACTTTTCTTTTACCTATACCTATCCAAAAGATCGGGATACCATCCAGCCTATAGCACCGGGTATCACTTTGGAATTGAAGCGAAAAAACGCGCCTCCGCTGATCGCGACCATGCTCTCTGACGTTCCCAATCGGGCACGGTTGGAGGATGCTGTTGGACTGGGTGCGGCACTTGCGTTCTTTTGGAAAGCGCCTCAGGACAGTATCTCCTTTTTTGCGGAAGCGTCTAAGATCAGTGGGCCGCGGATAGTTTTCTCCGAGGAAGATAGCCTGGTGTATTTTATACGGAATGGGGAGGTAGACCGGCAGCCGCTCAGGGAGCAAACCTATTATCCGGTTTCTCCGGCAGATAGTATCGGCTTCACTATTCTACATTGTTTCCCGGATGTGGCTTTTCTCAAAGCTGAGCCTTCAACCCAGGGGACGGAGTTGCTCAACCCTGTAGCCCAGATTGAGTATTGGCCTTTGAAAGGACGCTACCAGGAAGCTTATGTCTATCCGGAAACGGGTGGAAAGAAGGGTGGAGAATTTGCTATACCAGGCACACCTTATAAAATTGGTTTGGGCATCAACCGGCAGCTGGCGCTTGCGCATTGTACTTGCTTTATGTCCCGGAGAGACGAAACAGGATCACAGCCTGAACAGGTTCAATTTGCGGGAAATAAGGCTATAACCTTTCAAGGCTATACCCTCACTCCATTACAGTGTACATCAGCAATACCCGGGACCCTGATCCTCAAGGTGGCGAAAACCCCGGGGAGGATACCGGTATTGTTGGGCAGCATCATGGCCGGCCTCGCGCTGGTGGTTGTTTTGATCAGACGAAATCAGTATATTTCGAAGGATGAACTTTGAAAGGTGCTGACCCCGGCACAGCGTATGAGAAAGATCAACCCCAAACATGATTTTTATCATCTGAATGCCGGCACTTTTCGATCAATTTTGAAGCAAATAAAGTGTTGAATTATTGACTTTTTTAAACGATTAAAACCAAGTAATATGAAAAACTACATGCTTTTGATATGCACATTCTGCATAACAGTGATGTTGGGGTTAGCTTCATGTGAAGGGGATCAGGGTCCTATTGGTCCCGCCGGTCCCGAAGGTGCAGTAGGTCCTGCAGGCCCCGTTGGTCCTCAAGGCGAAGGCACCCAAAACTGTGTCATGTGTCACGGGAGTTCACAATTGATCACCGCCAAACAGTATCAGTGGGAACACTCTGTACACGCTACCGGAGGTAACAACAATCACAACCAAACCAACTGCGCGATCTGCCATACCAGCCAGGGCTTCCGTGAAAGAATTGCTGCCGGAACCGAAGTGACTGCCGCTCCGATTGAAGATCCACTACCTATTAACTGTTATACCTGCCACCAAATCCATACTACCTATACGGATGCCGACTGGGCACTCACCCAGAGCCAGCCAGTTACCCTTTGGGTAGGCGGACAAACACTGGATTTTGGAAAAGCCAACCTGTGTATCAGTTGTCACCAATCCCGGAGGTATTCTCCAGCATTGCCAGATCCAAACACCGGTGGAACGATTAATATCCAAACTACCCGTTATGGACCTCACCATGGCCCACAAGGCGTGATGCTCCCAGGTCTGAATGGATATGAAGTGCCTGGACCAGTGGCTTACGAAAATTCAGCCCACACCCTCTTATTGGCTAACAACACGGCAAATGCTTGTGTAACCTGCCATATGGGGTATAACTCCAGCTCAGCATCTGGCGGACACACCTTCCGTTCTGTCAGTGAAGAAGGCGCAATCAATACTGCCGCATGTGTAGCATGTCACCCTGTTGCTGCCGATCTCACAGCTCTTGTAGCTGATCGTCAGGCTCAGATTGATGCCAAACTGGCTGAACTTGAAGCTTTGTTGGTTGCCCGCGGCTTGTACAATCCTGCCAACGAGCAAAACGTCAAGGGCGACTTTGAAGGTCACGAAGCTGGTGCTCTGTTTAACTTCAAATTCGTGTCTGAAGATAAGAGTGGTGGTATACACAACTTCAAGTATGCCAATGCTCTGCTCACCAACTCTATTGCCGCACTGCAATAACCCTTGTTGAGCTTGATTCTAGATTAGCATTTTGCTTAAAAGCATCTGTCCATGAAATTGCATAGTAAATATCAAATGAAATTCCCGGTTGCCGGACGAATAGGTTGGATGATCCTGGGTATTGTAGCCTGGTGTGCATCCACGATCATGGCACAGGATGATTCGATGATGGTGAAGGAGATCAAACCGGTCAAGAACACTTTCGAGAGCATCTGGGCCATCGATCAGCAAACCGTACTGGTGCCTGTCAAAGGAACCTTTGAGATGGATTTCCAGCATCGTTTTGGTACCTGGAACAACGGATACCAGGATCTCTACGGCATATTTGCCGCGTCCAATATCCGCTTTGGTTTTGACTATGTGCCTACAGACAGATTAATGGTCGGACTTGGTTTTACCAAATTCAACAACCTGTGGGATTTTTATGGAAAGTATGCCTTGCTGAGGCAGATGAAGGGAGGCGGCTCCCCCGTCTCACTGGTCTACTATGTCAATGCCGCGATGGACACCCGTCCGTCAGACGATGTGAGTTTTGAAGAAGCATCCGACCGGTGGTCCTTTTTCCACCAGGTGATGATCGCCCGGAAGATCACAGACAAGTTTTCGCTGCAACTCTCCGGCAACCTCTCCTGGTTTAATTACAAGGATCCTCAGTATGATAGTGAAGGCGTATACCTTGGAAAAGACAAGAATGGCCAGATTTCAGCCAGCGCGCTGGCCCGCTACAAAATATCCAATGTCTTTGGGGTCATCGTCGAATATGACTACCCGATCACCGAGCAGGAGTTGAACACGCCTGAACCCAATCTGAGTCTCGGTCTCGAGTTGGTCACGAGTTCACATGCTTTCCAATTGTTTGTCGGAAACTTCCAGAGCCTTGTGCCGCAATACAACCATTCATTTAACCAAAACAACTTTGGGGACAATGAAATCCTGGTAGGGTTTAATATCACAAGACTCTGGAATTTCTGATCCACAGGATCTTTATGGTATAAAAAAGAGTGGGCACCATCTGGTGTCCATTCTTTTTTTATTTAATACCCAACTGCTCAAATTGAAAATGAGGGTGGAGATAGGTATTTCAAATGAAAGCTATACCGCTCGCCTGGATCGCACCCAACTTGAGTCCATGCTGAGTAAGATACCGATCAGCAAACTGAATCCCAGCAGTGACGATCCTCCGGAACTGATAAAAGGCAAGGGGATTCCGATGACAGGCATCAGCCCCATAGTCATGCCGATGTTGACCATAAAGTGCGTAAACAATACCCCTACAACCCCGAAAGCATAGTGGCGGATAAAGGGCACCCTCGCCCGCTCCCCGATATCAATGGTTCGAAGCATGAGGATCAGGAAAAGCATGATCACCGCGACCGATCCGATAAAGCCATGTTCTTCACCGATAATGCTGTAGATAAAGTCTGTGCTTTGTTCAGGCACGTAATTGAGTTTGGTCATCGTCCCCTGCAGATATCCTTTGCCGGAAAATCCACCCGAACCGATGGCAATTTTGGATTGCAGAATATTGTAGAGCGATCCGCGAGGGTCGCAATCTTCGGGCTTCAGCCATACATTGATACGATCCTGCTGGTGAGGCTCAAGTACATTGGTAAACAGATAACTGCTGGTATAGGCAAATCCAAAAAGTAAGGTGATGCCTAATGATAATAGCACCACCTGACGGATTTGTTTGGAAAGGAAGTTTTCGATGGTAGCATAGAGCATATACATCACCGAAATCGCAATGACCACATCCAGCCGGTGGAGAAACGCAAATCCCAACGCAGCCACAATCATGATCGTGCTGATGATCAGATGCGATTGTTTGCGCCGGATACTGGCCAGCAAAAAAATAGCGCCGGCAAAAAGCAAGAGCGGCAGTACTACAAATACATCATACTTGAGCGCGATGATAAAAAGAATGGCGAGGATCAGGATCAGAACGGGTATCCACATGGCCAGGCCCTCGCGAAATAGTACCAGGAAAATGGAAAGAAATACCAGGGCTGAACCGGCATCACCCTGCAAGAGCACCAGCATAGCGGGTAGCAGGATGATCCCCGATGCCATCATCAGGTCCCGGCTATCCGAAACGCGGGTACGGTGATGGCTGAGGAAGGAGGCTAAAGCCATGATGGTTCCCACCTTGGCTAACTCTGACGGCTGAAAGGAAAATGCTCCCAGTTGAAACCAACTTGTGGATCCTTTGATCGTGGCGCCCATAATGAGAACGAGCAGGAGCAGGAAGATGGTGAAGGCATAAAAGGGATAGGCAAAACCGCTCCAAAACTTCCAATCGATCAGCTGGCATGCGGTGAGAATCACGATGGCCACGATGGTAAAAATGCTTTGCTTACCGGCTTGCGTGGATAAAAACGGGATCTCACTGTCTGGCTGATAGCCGGCAGCATAGATCATCATCAGGCCGATGATGATCAGGCTGATGACGATAGCAAAACTGATCCAGTCAAATTTTTTCATCCCGTTAATGCCCCTTATTGGTCATATAAAAGTAATTCCTCCGTCTTAAGGACATCCGTGACGGGAATAGCCTGGGGATAATCGTGTTGCATTTTTTTGAGGAAAGCCTGTGCTTTCTGCATGGACAAGAACGCCCCAACCTTAAGATGGAAGTAGGGCTCGTTGTGAATAAAGATCACTGGGTATTCGGGATAGCGATTCTCAAACGTGCGACGGGCGGTTTCCATTTGACGACGGTCTACGCTGGCCATGATCTGGATACGCCAACCCTGGATTTCAGTGTGTTCCAGGTTGTAGGCTTTCCACCGATCCATGAGGGACGTGATGGCGGGTTCTTCTATAATCTGCGCATAGGATGCTGATCGGATCAGGATCAATCCGAGCAGTAACATGAGCATTTTACTCGTTCGGGTCTGCGTAGACAGAATCCCGCGTAGATTAGATATGACGGACATGGTTATTAGCCCTGGGTGTTTTCTTTAACAATAGCTACACTTTGGCTGCAGCCTAGCCGGTCAGCTCCCGCACGAATCATCTTCGTAGCCTGGTTGTACGTACTGATGCCGCCTGATGCTTTGATCTGGATGGATGGATCCAGATGTCTTCGCAACAACCTGACGGTATCTTCACGAACAGGATCTCCGAAAAAACCGGTAGAGGTTTTAACGAAAGGAAGGCGAAGTTCATTGCTGATCTCACAGATGCGCATGATTTCATCTTCAGAGAGGAGTTGGGCTTCGATGATACATTTGAGTACTACATTGCTGTTCTTTGCAGTATCATTCAGGGCAGTGAGTTCCTGGCGTGTGAGTTCCCAGTGTCCGGTTTTAACGGCCGAAAGATTGATGACAGCATCTACTTCCTCCGCACCCAGTGCAGCTGATCTGCGCAGGGAGGCGAGTTTGGCCTCTACGTGATCATATCCGATGGGAAAGCCGGCAACCGTACAAAGCAGGAACGAACGTTCACCGGCTTTGTCCCTTGCATATTGCAGGTACATCGGAGGGATGCAGATCGATTTAAACCCATACTCCTTGGATTCTGCGATGATCCGGTCGATGACTTTCTCGGTGCAGTCCGGTTTGAGATAGGTGTGATCGATGTAGTGTGCCAGTTGCATGACTGTAAAGATACGATATGCGGCAGGTAAACCATCAGACGGCGACCTGGTGATCGCGCAGGGCAGCATTGAGGGATACCTTTTTATCCGTTGAAGGCTGGCGCTTCCCGATGATCAGCGCGCAGGGGACATTGTACTTTCCAGCCGGAAATGACTTTTCGTAGCTACCCGGGATCACTACCGATCTGGCCGGTACACGACCTCTGTAGGTAATCGGTTCGGGGCCGGTGACATCAATGATATGTGTGGATTGGGTGATCACCACGTTGGCCCCCAGTACCGCTTCCTGTTCTACGATGACCCCTTCTACCACGATACATCGTGAGCCAATGAAGCAGTCGTCTTCGATGATGTTGGGGCTGGCCTGAGGGGGTTCCAGTACACCGCCGATACCTACACCACCGCTGAGGTGTACGTTTCGGCCGATTTGGGCGCAAGATCCTACGGTGGCCCAAGTATCCACCATGGTACCCGATCCAACATATGCGCCGATGTTGACATAGGAAGGCATCAGGATCGCTCCGGCTTCCACGAATGTGCCGGTGCGTACGAGAGCATGAGGTACTACGCGGACGCCTTGAGCGGCAAAGCCTTTCTTCAATGGAATCTTGTCGTGAAACTCAAAGGGTCCCACTTCGATGGTCTCCATGGATTGGATCGGGAAATACAAGGTGATGGCTTTTTTCACCCAGTCATTGACGATCCATTGACCCGGGCCGGTCTGGTTGGCGACCCGGATTTCACCGGTATTGAGGAGTTCGATGCATTGACGGATGGTGGATTGTGTTTCCGGGGATTGGAGGAGGGAGCGGTCGTCCCAGGCGGCTTCGATGATGGGTTGGAGAGGATGCATGAGTGGTCGGTTTAGAAGGGGCAAAGATGGGGAAAAGGGATCAAGGGATCAAAGGAGCAAAGGCAGAAGGGGCATGTAGGACTTGTAGGGCCAGTTCGTGAACTGGCCACTAGAAAGGGTTAGCATAAGGCATAAGGCATAGGGCAAAGCGCATAGGGCATAGAGCAAATCGTAGCACAGCGAAAATCCCGCCAAATGCTCGGCATTTGTAGCGGGAGGGCATAGAGCAAAGAAGCATATAGGATTTTTCGTTTCGCCATAGATGCAGGGGTGCGATTTATCGCGCTCACGACGCCCGCAGAATTCCTAAATTTCATCATATTACATATTATAATTATATATTATCTTTGCAGCCGGGTCTATTTTTTCATAAAAAACTACAACAGCTATGAACCGGATCATCACCATACTGGTCACCATATTTATCCTCCTGCTCCTCTATATCTGGATCAGTCATGTCTGGGGTGGAGACAATGCGCATCCCCGTCAGATCGTAGATGCTAAAGACACTCAATTGACAGATGAATATGGGTCAGATGCAGATACCGCATCGTCGACAACTGACTACACTACACCGCCGTCAGATGCCAGTGGTCAGGGCACGTCGGAAGAAGATGAATATGCAACAGAGCGCAAGGTGGAATCCACCACTGATGCTGAGAAAGAGCCTGCTGCGGCCGAACCGGTGAAAAGTGAGCCGGTCGCTGAAAAGAAAGTAACGGAGACGAAAAAGACGGAACCCAAGCCAGAGCCGAAGAAAGTGACGACTACTCCTGCTCCTGCACCCAAACCAGCATCAACACCGGCCAAGACAGAGCCGAAACCAACAGCAACATCTACCTCAGCAGCTACAGCAGGTCAACACCTGGTTATCGCAGGCAATTTCACGCAGAAAGTAAATGCCGAGCAACGCGTGGCAGAGCTCAAAAAAGCTGGCTATAAAGATGCTGAGGTGATCAATTTTGACCTTTCCGAATACCACACCGTATGTGTAGGTCGTTTTTCGGATGTCAATGAAGCCAGGAAGCTGGTCAAAAAACTCAAAGACTATCAGAAGATAGATGCATATGTAAGGATCGGGGGCTGATGTGCGGACGGTCATCGCTGACAAAAACCGAAAAAGAACTAGAACAGCGGTTCCGGGCCACCTTCTATACCGAAGACCTGGAGCGATACAATCCATTGCCCAATTACAACGTCGCCCCGACCCACATGCATCCTGTCATCACGCAGGAAGAACCCCGCATCATCCATCTCTACCGCTGGGGCCTGATTCCCTATTGGGCCAAAGACATCAAGATCGGATATAACCTGATCAACGCCCGCATCGAAGGCCTCGAAGACAAACCCTCCTTCCGCCAGGCCTTTCACAAACGACGTTGTATCGTTCCTTTTGACGGCTATTACGAATGGCAAAAGACAACAGAAGGTAAAATTCCATTTCGCATACAGCTCAAGCATGTCGACATCTTCACCATTGCCGGCTTATATGAACATTGGAAGAGTCCATCAGGCGAAGTGATCCATAGTTTCACGCTGATCACCCAGGAAGCCGATCCAGCGATACGTCATCTCCACGATCGTCAACCTATGGTGTTGCTACCCGAGCAGGAAAAACTTTGGCTTGATCCAAACCTGCCTACCAAAGATCTCGTGCAAGAGCTGGATCCGGTACCCGGTGAGGAATTTAAGTGGTACCAGGTCTCCACCCGTGTCAACAATGTGCGGGAGAATGATGCGGGGTTGATAGAAGCGGTTTGATCCCGGTGCCCGAGAGGATTCTTGTTCTTTTTTTCCGCAAAAAAGAACCAAAAAGCTCGTGCCGAAAAAAACTCGCCATGTGACGTACCATCTGCATAGCGACCTGGTATGCTTTCTCGCTTAGTCTAATTTCAGGTTTTGTTTCTTGACATTGATTTATAACTCTGAGTCTTGATTTATACCTGAAACAAATCGTTCGGACGGCTCAAACAGTTTTTCGGCACAAGATCATTCTCCTCGAAAGGATGTCAACATAAATCGTGCACTCGGTTCGGACAATAAGGAGCGACACGATCGGTCATATCGAAAAGATTTTGAACAGATTTCTTTGAAATCTATATTAAAGCTAGTTTGTAGATCAACCAATGTGATTTAAAGAATCATATCAACGTTGGCGAATGGCTTTGAATAGAAAATAGGTCATGGGTAAAATGATCAACGCAATTAGTAATGGCAGAGACCAGGGTCCAATGAATCCAGATGTGTTGCCTGCTGCCTTGAGCATGACCACTGTAGTAATCCAGAAGAAGATGAGTGCAATCACCATTTTAAGATAGCGCAACATGCGCACAGCATTGGTATATTGACGCAATGCATTTTCAGGCGTGATGCTTACCGGAAAATTGAAGATGCGCGGATATTGGCTGAGTACGGTAATGACAATAAACATCAAAGTGGCGATGATCGGAAGAAAAAATACCACCATTTTGTCTCCGGTATCATCGACCTCTCCAGCTGCATTGAAATGGGTTGGAATAATCTGCGGAAGCGCGTCATACCGAAGAATGACCGTTAGCCATAACGCGATCATAAATAACCAGGCAGCCCACTCCATTAATTTATCGATCAGGGTGAAGTCAGGTTGTATATCAGGTCTGTTTTCCATGCAAAGAAAGATACGTGAAATGCAATAAATGATGTTCGGTCACAAGCAGACTAAGTCCAATACAAATGATGATATGTATCCATAATCAGCTTTTTATCACGAAAGACCCACTGGAATAGACCGGATTAAGAGAGATGCTGAACGGAATGGTTATTTTCGGACCGATGAAGCGATATCTGATCATGATCCTTGTGGCCCTGGGCTTCCTGATCAATTGTACGGGCATCAAGTCTGGTGGTGATACTGCGGCGGCAACCGAAAGACCTGCGTTTTATCCTTCATCCAAGCCTTGTACCCGTTGGTGGTGGTTTGCCACAGAGATCCGTAAGCCGGACATTAAGTATCAACTGGACTGGTTGAAGTCCATGAATTTTGGCGGCGTGGAAATCGCATGGGTCTATCCGCTATACCGCTATCAAAAGATGTATGCTGAAAAGTATAATCGTCATTATCCGGTCGATACTACCGCTCAGCCATGGTTGAGTCCTGAATGGTCTGATGTTGTATCGTATGCTAAGTCATATGCCGATTCTATCGGATTATCCTGTGATTTTACATTTGGCAGCGCATGGCCGGTGGCTGCGAGTCATCTGGACAAAAAATACAGGACACAGATCTATGGCGATACTGCCTTTCAACAACTCCTGACCTTTTCATGGGCCTATCCGGATACGCAATGGGTGATCAACCATCTGGACAGTAATGCCTTTCGTCAGTTTGCTGTGCCGGTGGGTGAAGCACTCCATCGGGCATTGAAGGGATCAACTTCAGCGCTGTTTACGGATTCCTGGGAGATCAAGCTCAATGCGAAAAATAAAATCTGGACTCCGGGATTCGACCAGGCATTCAAACAAGAATTTGGGTATGACATCATCCCGTTTATGGATGCAGGATTGGATTCTTTTCCAGATGTGCGATATGACTACATGCTATTGCTGGATCGTTTTGTGACCAAAGGATTTTATGAACCTTACGTCAGACAGTGTAAAGCTCTAGGAGCCTGGTCTCGTGTACAATGCCTGGCTGCACCCACCGATGTGATGACCACCTATAGCCTGGTGGATATCCCGGAGACAGAAGCCATGCTCAACAATCCCAATTTTTCCAGGATAGTGAGTTCATCCGCGTGTCTCGCGTCAAAGCCCCTGGTGTCCAGTGAAACCTTTACCTGTATGTATGGCTTTCCGGCCACCTACTTGCGTCAGGAACAAACTGCGGACCTCAAGATGGTGGCGGATGCGCTCTTTGCCCAAGGAGTCAATCATCTTGTCTATCATGGCACACCTTATAATCCCCAAGGTTCTGACACCATTGATTTTTTTGCAACGACCTACTTCGGCCCCGGAGGAAGCCTTGAACCTGAATTGCCAGCATTCAATGCCTATATTGAAAAGGTGTCAGGTATCATGGAAAGAGGTCATACCTACTCAGATATCGCGGTCTACATCCCGTATGAAGATGCGGTCATGAAAGGCGCCTATCCTCCGGAACGCCAGCGGGTCTGGGTCTGGGGCGAATATGAAATGCGCTACATCTCTCCTCCTGAAGAAACGAAAGGGTATCATCCTTTGTGGATCAATCGTTATTTTTTAGATCGGGCTATCATGAAGTCAGGAAAACTAACGATAGGCGATGCGCAGTTTTCAACCCTTTATGTTGATGTAGCATATATGGATGTCCGGGCCCTTCGACGCCTTCTGGCATTAGCAAAGCAAGGATTACCCATATGCCTGAAGCGACAGCCCGGGCAACCCGGGCATCAGCGGTCAGGGGATTATGCAGAACTGCTGGATGCATTGACCGCATTGCCCAATGTATCGAATCAAGTGAAAGACGTCCTTCACCATCCACCGTTGATCACCGGTGAAGAAATTCCGGACTACTGGTGCCGGCAAGAGGATGATGGAACGATGTATCTTTTTCTTGCCCAACGGTTATCCAACGGATTGGAGTATCCGCTGTATTCGGGACAATCGATGATGAAGCAATCTGATTTTTCAACGCTCACGATCCAGGCGAATGGTAAATCCACCACCAAATCTTTTGAGTTTAAACCGTATCAATCTCTTTTACTTCGTATCGCTCCCGATGGTGAAATCGGATATGAGGACATTACCTTTATCCCCAGGGATCCGGTCGTACGACCACGTGAACCACAGAAAACATACTTTTAATGCGGAGGATATTTCTTTTATGCCTGTTGATGCAAGCCCGGTTGCTTTGCTCTGGCGCGGATTATAATATCCTATCCTATGGTGCTGTAGCAGATGGAATCAAACTCAATACCACTGCCATTCAATCCGCCATCGATGCTGCTTTTCAAGCGGGAGGAGGCCGGGTCATCGTCCCCGCGGGACGGTTTCTGACTGGAAGTATCGTCCTTAAAACCAGAGTTGAGTTACACCTGCTTAAGAATGCAGTTCTTCTCGGAAGTACAGATCCATCTCATTATACCAAACTCAATCGTTGGCTCGCACTCGTCATGGCCGACAATCAACAACATATCTCGATCACCGGGGATGGAGAGATCGATGGACAAGGGCGCAACCTGGCCTTGCATATTGATAGTTTATTTTATGCCGGCAAGATCGACAGTGCCGACTACAACTTCGTAGAGATGCGGCCGATCCATTATATCCGGCCCCAGCTGATTGAAATGGTCCGTTGCAGTCATATCCGTGTGCAGCAAGTGACCTTGCGCAATGCGGCTTGCTGGGTCCAGACCTACGATCAGTGTTCTTATCTCATCATCGACAGTGTACGCGTAGAAAGCGATGCGTATTGGAACAATGATGGGATGGATATCCAGGACTCACGGAATGTCAGGATCACCAACTGCTTTGTCAATGCAGCTGACGATGGCATATGTCTCAAATCCCAGAATGTGGCGCTTGGATGTGACAGCGTTTATATCGGCCACTGCACCGTGCGATCCAGTGCCAGTGCGATCAAATTTGGAACGGTATCTCATGGAGGTTTCCGTCGCGTATTGATTGAAGATATCCGGGTGTATGATACGTATCGGTCTGCCATTGCCATTGAATGCGTAGATGGAGGCACAATTGAAGACATCGTTGTGGATCATGTAGAAGCCGTCAACACCGGCAATGCCTTCTTTATTCGATTGGGTAAGAGAAATAAGAATGGCGATGTGGGTACTTTGAAAAAAGTGACCTTAAAAAACATAACTGTCCAGGTGCCTTTTGGACGACCAGACGAAGCGTATGAACTTCGAGGACCCGATTTACCTTTTTTTCATAACACCTTTCCAGCCTCCATCGTAGGTATCCCCGGTCATCCGGTGCAGCAAGTCATCCTGGAAAATATTCAAATCCGCTATCCGGGCAGAGGGAATAATGGGTTGGCCAATATGCCGCTCTCCAGATTGGATGCTGTTCCGGAGAAGGAAGCCGCTTATCCTGAATTTTCCATGTTCGGTGAATTGCCGGCATGGGGCTTGTATGTGCGACATACGGATGGGCTCATCATGAAAAACGTTCAGTTAAGTGTAGACGCACCGGATTACCGGCCAGGGGTAGTCTTTGATGATGTAGATCATCTCGATCTCCAATCCATGCGCCTGGACGGAGACACCAAGCCGATCATTCTGCACAATACTGAGAAAGCCCGGATCAATAAAAACCTGGTTACCCGTAAGATCTGATCATGCATCAATGGCTGTCGGTAATGGTACTCATGATGATCTGGTCAGGTTGTGCACAGCCAGCCGAACGTGATGCAACACATGCTGTTTCTGTTGCTGATTCGATTCAAAACCATTCAACAAGCACATTTGGGGCTTTACTCTCTACTCATTTTCAAACCTTGGATGATTTGGAGCGAATTGTGGATATCCGGTATGCGCATGATCCCATGGACACCACTAAGGCCTGGAGATCGTATAGTGTTACATTGACCTGTAAGGTTGATGGGCGTGAAGTAAAGAGCATGTTGAGGAATGGCATCAGTGAGGATGATTTTTTAGTTGCCCGGCGCGGAAATTGGATGGATAAGTTTTTCCTCGGATGTCGTTGCCCTTTTGCGGTCATGCATCGCAAAGCATTGATGTGTATTGAGAATCTGGGTCGGCGAAGGCCCTGGGATTTTGGAAAAGGGGATGTTGCTTTTTATGACCTGGCCGAAATCATGGTTAGTCATATCTGCAAGGAGGATACGGCTCGAATTCCACCTTTGGACCTGACGGAAAAGGGATACCTCAATACTTTTAACCACATCACAGCTCAGGCTTTCATGACTGCATTGTTTTCGAGGGAAACGGCAGATTTTGTGGCGGATGTGCACGAGCGGCACAATTTGCCTCAACTCATCACGGGACGATTTACTCCGACCCAGTTAGAAGACCCTGCGGAGGGTCCGGTGGATAACTACGTTGATATGCTCAATAATGAATGGGGCCAGGAGTTGGGCCTTACATTAGCTGCCAAATATTCCATTACGGATCAAACCTATTGGACACCGGAGTTACTTACCGCTTGCCTGAATGATATTCAAGCGTATTATAGTTATGCACTTGGCGTTGGTTTCACCCCGTTCAGACCCAGTGATGAAATTGTCATTCGCTTTACTGCGAAAATAAACAAGCTCCTGTTTAATGATATCTGAAAAAAAGCAGGCACGATATCATGCCTGCTTTTATTTGAACAGAATTCGGAAAGGACCTAAACTAATCCCTGGGCCAACATGGCATCAGCAATTTTGACAAACCCACCGATATTGGCACCTTTCATGTAATTGACATAGTCACCCTCTTTTCCGTACTTCAGGCAAGTAGCATGAATATTTTTCATGATCTCATGCAACCTCAAATCCACTTCTTCCCGGGTCCAGGAAAGGCGAAGTGAATTCTGTGACATTTCAAGACCTGAAGTAGCTACACCGCCGGCATTGGCTGCTTTGCCCGGAGCATAAAGAATTTTTTTGTTGATGAAAATGGAAATGGCTTCAGGCGTGCAAGGCATGTTAGCTCCTTCAGCTACCACTTTGCAGCCGTGTGAAAGAAGCAATTCGGCATCCTGCGCATCCACTTCGTTTTGGGTGGCACAGGGCATGGCTACATCGCAAGCGATCGCCCAGGGCTTTTTGCCCTCGAAATAATCAAGCTTATAAGCGTCAGCAAATTCCTTGATCCGGCCTCTGCGCTCATTTTTTAAGGCCATGATATAGGCTAGTTTCTCAGCATCAATGCCCGATTTGTCATATACAAATCCATCGCTGTCGGAGACGGTAAGCACTTTGCCACCTAGTTGGGTCACTTTTTCGATAGCATACTGCGCCACATTGCCTGAGCCAGAAACAGTAACATTTTTACCCTTGAGGCTGGAGTTGACTCCTTTGAGCATTTCTTCCACAAAATAAGCGCAGCCATATCCTGTAGCTTCCGGACGAATCAGGCTGCCTCCGTATTCGGTGCCTTTTCCGGTGAGCACGCCGGTGAATTCATTGCGGATGCGTTTGTATTGACCATAGAGGAAACCAATTTCGCGGCCACCCACGCCAATATCTCCTGCCGGAACATCGGTATGGGAGCCAATATGGCGTTCCAGTTCGGTCATAAAACTCTGGCAAAACCGCATGACTTCGTTATCGGATTTGCCTTTGGGATCAAAATCAGAACCACCCTTACCTCCGCCAATCGGTAGAGTCGTCAAGGCGTTTTTGAATACCTGTTCGAAGGCCAGGAATTTTAAAATAGATAGATTGACTGTAGGGTGGAAGCGGAGTCCACCTTTATAAGGGCCAATAGCACTATTCATCTGGATGCGGAAGCCTCTGTTGATCTGGAATTCGCCTTTATCATCCATCCAGGGCACACGGAACTGAACCAATCTTTCAGGCTCTGCAATGCGCTCCAGGATTTTCGCTTTGGCATAGACTGGATGTTCGAGGATAAAGGGAATCACATTTTCAGCCACCTCAGAAACCGCCTGTAAAAATTCAGGCTGGTGTGGATCTCTCCTTTGTATTTGTTCCATGAAGGCGCGAAGATTTGTTTCTGTTTTTTTGCCATTGGCATGTACTAGACTTTCGGTATACATAGTGACATAGTTTGATGATCAGATAAAAGAAACCATAAGTATTAATGCGTAATAAATTCAAACTCTATTCCTTTCATGGAATTCAGTATGGATATTTTGAGGATTTCCAACACTAAATCCACTCCTTTCCTGTGTGGCTCAAAAGAACGTTTTGCCTTTTGCGATTTTACTCCCGAAGGGGATATCAAATTGCTGAAAGACAGGCCATTAAGTTAGGAATCCTAAAGACATAGACGGATGATGTGAATCAGTCATTCAGATGACACTTGTCACAGGCATTTAATGGGTCTCAAGGACCATGGACGTCCCTTTTTTACCCTTTACAGATTGTGTTGGGCAAATAAGTTTGGATAATGAGGTTGAGCTATGTCTCCGGTGAAGAGAAACTTTATTTCCTTTTTAATTGGAAGAATGGTTCACCGGTCGTATTGGCAGTGACTACCGAATAGCGCGAGTCAATAGCACTGGCATCAATCACCTTCCATTTCTTAACCTGAGCGATCCAGTCCGCACCAGATATGATGACCTCAGACAGATTGGTTGCTGTCAAATTGGTTTCAGCCAGGTTTGCGTCGGTGAGATTGGCGAGGGTGAGATTGGCATCGTGCAAATCGGCTCTTTCTAAATGAGTTTTCTTGAGCAAGGCCCTGAACATATCGGTGCTGTCGAGAGTCGCTTCGTTGAGAAATGCTCCGCTGAAATCCACCCAGCGTAAAATGGCGCTATGCATATTGACCTTTCGTAATTGGGCAGCACTCAGGTCGGCTTCTGTAAGGTTGCTGCGGGAGAAATCAGCTTCATTGGCATTGCTCCACCGCATGTCCGCCCGGGTTAAATCGGCTCGCGTTAAAACTGCTTTTTCAAGATGGGCCCCCCAGAAGTTGGCACCTTTGAGTTGCGCATCTTTCAATTGGGCACCTTGCAGGTTGGCGTTGCTGAGGTTGGCATCACGCAGATCGATTCCGTTCAACCAGGCATTACTCAGGTTGGCATCCCGTAAGTCTGCGCCGGAAAAGGAGATTTGGGAAGTGATTTTTTGAAAGGAGACAGGGTTTAGCTTCAACCCGGCCAGGAACAAGAGTAAAACTCCTCTTTCAGGGCTGAGACGAACCGCAGATACACTGTCTCCTTCACGCAATGTATATGGCTGGAAGGCATAACATAAGGTCGAAATCTTTGAAACACTTTCATCACTTATAACACCTTGTGAACTCTCCTTCAGCTCGGTCTCTATCTGCTCAATCACCTTATGGAGTAGTCCGTCAAGATGTTGGAGTCGCATCGAATCTATGACGGCATCCTGCAAGGCTATTTGCTTGTGGAGATTTTTAAGTTGAACTTTCAACCGCTTGTTTTGATGCGAAACGGTATTACTATTGAACCAAATGAGGGCGCCTCCCAACACCAGGCCTATGATCATTCCAGCAAGAAATCTGCCCTTATTTTTCATATTGAACTACGTCCAATGACAATATGCACCTAAAAATAGATACATCCGGATTTGCTGCAAGGACCAGGGGTGAGTTATGATACCGTAATACCCGTCTCCATCCGGTATCCGACCCCATGCACGGCCACAATGCCTACGGAAGAATCTTCTTTTATCTTTTTGCGAAGCCTGGATACGAACATATCAATGCTGCGACCCACTTGCACCCCTTCTTCACCCCATACTTGCTGCATGATTTGATCCCGCTCCAGCAATTGATTCGGATGAGCTGCAAAGAGCCGTAATAGTTTGGCTTCGCGATACGTGAGTTGATGACGTATGCCCTGGCACTCGAGGATCATACTGGCCGGATTCAACCTGGATTGTCCGATAGCTACCCATTCCTGTTGATCACTATATTCTTCGACAATTTCAGCCGTCTTCTTTTTTCTAAACCACCACCATGTACCGATGCCTGCGATAATGATCAGCATGGACGTTGTTGCGGTGCCAGGCCAGATCGTATTGGCGCGACTGCCTTTTGCAAAAGTCACTTCAATATAATGGCAACCTTCCGGTGTCTCACGCCCAAGGCAAGGCACCATAGTATCCTGTATAAAGTCCTGCTGATGATATCCGAGGTCGATGACGTCATCTTCACAACGTCGTACAGCAACAGTATAGGCGTCCTTGATCCCGTATTGCTCCATCGATGCCTGCAGCAGGTGCGGCAGGGAGTCATAATCAAAGGTCTGACGTAATTGAATACGCCAGACCTTTTCGCTGGTTTGTTCTACCGGAGGGATACGACTGGTCAGATCACCTGATGCTCGGAGCAGTCGATCCGCGGTGCGGCGCAGGGCCAGATTGATATTTTCAGAAGCGGCCATTTCTGATCCATAGGTCGTTGAGGGCCACCAGGACAGGATAGCCACAATCAAAAGACTACGTAAACAGATGCCGGAGATGGAGCGCATTCCCGCCAATGTCGTTTATTTTTTAACAACCTTCAATATAGAGAACGAAAATTTCTCCTTCTGATATGGTGAGTTTGTAAAACCCGCCACGTTCACGTGTGTTTTTCAATACTTGTTCCCAGGTTTTTCCGTGGTCTTTGGAGCGAAAGATGCCTTCATGACCGCAAGTGATGACAACATCTCCTGCTTGTTGGATATCATACACATCCGTCAGCGTGGAAGGGAGCATATTGGACATAGGGCTCCAGGTGATGCCATTGTCTTTCGATTGCAATATGGTATTAGAGGTGCGTACGCCCATAAGATCTTTTCCCGGACAGAAAGCGACCAGGCTGTTTTGGAAAGCGGTCACCCGGAAGGGGTTTTCCGTACCGGTAAAAATCCTGTCCCACTGTTTACCACCATCTGTGGATCGCCAGGCATTTTGGTTGGTGCATGCGATGAGTACCTCATCCGTTGCCATCACTTCATTGACCGGACCTTTGTCAAGGATCAGGGTCCATGATTTTCCATGGTCTTTGGTCATGTAGAGTCCGCCTTCACATCCGGCATAGAGCACTCCGGACGGGGTTTCAAAAAGAGTATTCATGGATTTGTCTTCGAGGCTTTCGGCCATGGTGCGCCACATACCGGAGGTGGGTTGGTATTCAAAAAATCCATGCCACTGGCTGATGGCATAGGGACCGTGTTGTCCCGGATAAATGCCCCGGATGCCTTTTTCCTGGAGCATAGATTTTTTCCATTGGGTGACCGGCATGAGGGCACTACCTATAAATAATCCTTCGGAGGCGCCCAGGTAATAGGTGCCATTTTCGGCCCAGAAACTGATCGGTCCCACATTGGAGGGCAATCCTTTGCTGATATCCTTCCAGTTGCTTCCTAAGTCAGCGGATGAAAGTAGGAATCCTTTTTCTTCGGTGGGTGCCACGACACAGGGTGCCGGGGTTGAAAATGTGAATGCCTGCACGACCAACCAACAGGCCCAAATAAATGTGTGCATGATAAAAATGGTTTAGATGAACGATGCGGTTAAAATACAGGCGGACTGCTTGCAGGTTGTTCCACAGATGTAAAAGTATGTAACAGGCTTGTAAAAGGATGTGAATACCAAATAATAGTATTGATTTTCAAGGAGATATATTTTGGAATAAAAATGCTGTAAAAACGGGACTGACTGAAATTCTGCTTTGATATGGATACCCCCGGACAGCCTTTTTACCTGAAAATTGCCTCGTTGCGCATTACCTGTCGAGCAATATCTTTGCAGCCCTATGATGATTGACCGCCTTCGGGCTATAAAAAACAAATACCAGGACCTGGAACTCCGGCTTTCTGACCCCGAGGTGATCGGAGACATCAAGATGTTTTCGAAACTGCACAAGGAATACAAGGACTTGACGGAACTTGTTGCGGTCATTGATGAGTATGAACTCATCTTGTCCAATATCGATTCCTCTACGGAAATGCTCAGGGAAGCCGATCAGGAGATGCGCGAGATGGCCCAGGAAGAACTCCTGGATCTGAAGGACCGGCGCGAAGAGACTGAAGAAAAGCTCAAGTGGATGCTGATCCCCAGGGATCCGGATGACAACAAGGATGTAATCATGGAGATCCGCTCCGGAACCGGCGGGGATGAGGCGAGCATCTTTGCCGGAGACCTTTACCGGATGTACACCAAGTACTTTGATACCAAGGGATGGAAGTACGAAATTGAGTACATCAACGAAGGCACTGCAGGAGGGTACAACAAAGTCGTGTTGGAGATCTATGGCGAAGATGTCTTCGGGCATCTCAAGTTTGAGTCGGGGGCACACCGGGTACAACGCGTGCCTAAGACGGAAGCACAGGGACGGGTTCATACTTCGGCAGCGACGGTAGCCGTGTTGCCAAAATTTGAATTAGAGGAGATCAATATCCGCAAGGAAGATCTCAAGGTCGATACGTTTCGTTCCAGTGGAGCAGGTGGACAACACGTCAACAAGACAGAATCGGGAGTCCGGTTTACGCACCTTCCGACCGGTATTGTAGCGGAGAGCACAGATGGACGTTCGCAGATCAAGAACCGGGAGATAGCGCTCAATCGTCTTGCGGTCAAAGTCAACGAAGCGCAGCGGGAAGCTGTGACGAGTGCCTATGCATCACACCGCAAATCCCTGGTCGGAACGGGAGATCGGTCTGATAAAATCCGTACCTATAACTATCCTCAAAACCGGGTGACGGATCATCGGATCAATCTGACACTGTATAATCTGGATCGCATCGTGCTTGGTGATTTGGATCCCATCATCGATGCCCTCAAACTCGCAGAGAATACTGAGCGCTTGAAGGAGATGGCGGATCAGGAAAATGATTCATGATTTTCAGGTGTTCAATGAAAAAGGGTGCGCACGGAGGCACGGAGAACACGGAGGAAAAGAGGAGAAAAGGAGGATTGGCGCACGGAGGCACGGAGAGCACGGAGAAAATGGGAGAGTGGGGAGGAAATCGAGGAGTCCGGAAGAAAAGAGGAGAAAGCGAATTATTTGCGTAGATCCTGGACCAATCGATAGATACCATCTTTGAGCACGGCTACATTAAAATTGATCAGGAGTCCGACTTCGATTTCAGAGAGTCTTAGATAGGTAAGTAAGGTCTTATAGTGCACTGGATGAATTGCTTCGCTCGATTTTAATTCCATGATGATCTTATCCTCCACAATGATATCTGCCCTGTAGCCGATACCCATATCTACTTCTTCATAGACGACTTTCATACCTTGTTGTCGCCGAAACGGTATGCCTCTTTTAGTGAGTTCGTAACAGACAACTTCTTCGTAAATGGATTCAAGGAGTCCGGGGCCTAATTTGGTATGCACCTTAATGCATATGCCTATCAGCTGCGACGATAACGCTGCATGTTTCATGATTTAGTTTTAACTGGTGGTTGGTTAAAGCTAAGGGGAATCACCTGAACAATGCAACTTTTTTTTGTACTCCCTTCTATCCACATGCTCCGTGTACTCCGTGCCTCCGTGTGCCATTTTTTACACTCCACATGCTCCGTGTACTCCGTGCCTCCGTGTACCAATTTTTTCAATCCATACCCAATAGGAAGAACTGTAGAGCACCCTAAAAATCTGCCCCCATTGAAAAATGTAATATAGGATCTCTCACGGTCTCGGTCTCCCAGCTCCAGCCATAATCCAGCTTGAGGAAATAGCCGAAGACAAGTGTACGCGCGCCAAGGCCGTATCCAACGATAAACGGATTACGGTAATAATTTACTGTCACTTCTACCGTGGGTGGATTGGTGAGGACTACCGTGTTGAGCGGATTGCCGGAACCGAACGGATTGCTGCCATGCCATGCAGAGCCCACATCCGCAAAAGCTACGAGTTGAAGATTCCGTATGAAGGAAGACCTGATCTTCTGTTTGGACAGGTATTGAAACACCGGCATGCGCAGCTCTGCATTGGCCAGGAGCACACTGCTGCCGTTACGGGCATTGTATTCAAAGCCGCGCATATTGGCACCCAGTGCGGTGTAGGCAAAGTTGGCATTGCTGGGAACCATCACGCTGTTATCGTATTCGGGAAAAAGCCAGTTTTCAACACCTCCCAAATAATAGAGGATACGCTCAGAACCCAAGGAAGTGGCTCCTGTCAGCCTGGCCGCGAATATGCTCTTGCCATCCAGCAATACGTAATGTCGTGCATCAAAACCCAACACTGTCATAAATCCTTTATTGAACTGAAATTTTTTATCCGCTTCAAAAAGATTCATGTCAAATTTCTTGACCAGTTCGGTCCACGCCTTAACCCGTGTACCGGTGCGGCTATTGATGTCGAGGACGCGGGTATTGTCATACACCCATTCCAACTTCAGGCCCAGGCGTTGAGCATCATCAGTAGGCGTATTGAGTGTATTGATATCTGTGGCCAGGGTGATGTCCCGGTCGTTGCGCAAGGTCACTGTGCCGCGAACACTGTTGTACGCATCGAAGGGATAGCTCCATTTGGACAATGCCAGGAAGGTCGTATACTGATTTTGTTTTAGAGGATCGGGAGACGTCAGATCCGATTCGGTAACCGATTTTCGGTAGATCGCATATTCCTTGTCTACCCGACGTTTTCGGTTGTCAAATACCAGGAAATATTCTGAGCCATTGAAGGACGTTGGAAAACGAACGCCGCCGGTGATGATATAATCTTCCAGCAGGTCTTTGATGCTGGCTTTAAACAAGATGCCAAGAGGAGATGGAGAAAATTCACGTTTCTCTCCGGCGTAACTATCCAATCCTCCAAAGAGTAAATCATTGTCCAGGGTTACATTGAAATAATCCAATTTAAATCGTAGCCTGGAGGCCAGAATCCTTGAGCGGATAAATGGGGTCAGCGTGCTGGGATTGTAGTCCAGTTTGCCGGTGACAGAAGGCTCCATTATTTTTTCTTCTTCCTCGACAGGTTTTACCGGAGCAGGCACAGGTACAGGAGGACTATCCTTGACGGGTAGCTCAGATTTTTGGATAGGGTCATTAAAAGGAGTTTGGAATAAATACCTGGGGTCAACTGTCTCCTGTTTAACAGGTTCTTCTGGCGATATGGAATCCTTTTTTGAAGCGACCTCTGGCTTGTTGTCGGGGATTTCATTAAACACATGAGAAGAATCCATTCTGGACACGTGTACAAAAGGCATATTCCATTTCCATAGCCAGTCGATGATCACGGGACTGGCCGGGACGATCTCATGCAGGATGATATCCCGATCATATCCGGATTTGAGTATAGATACCGGAGGATCTTCCATCAGTCTGTTGACTTCGATGCGTTGCCATTTGCCGGAGTAATCTGCGAGGCATAGTATTTCATCCGGTCCGGCGAGTCGGGCTTTTCGTTCACTCGCATTCCCGCTGAAGGTGATGCGGCGCAGTGAGCCTTTGTTGTTGGTATATTGGAGCAGGAAGAGATCGAACTGACCAATCGGGAGGATAGAGTCCAGCTGCATCTTCCGCAGATTTTCATCGGCTCGGTTGGATGAGAAAAGGACATACCGCGTTTGATTGAGGTAGATCACAGTGGCATCCAAATCATCATAGAAATCTTCAGTCATCCGGGTGGTTTGCCGGGTCTCAGGAGCATAGAAATAGAGATCACTATAGCCATCCGTAGAGGCTCCCAGCATCAGCGTGTCGGCTGACCAATAATCCATATCATATACCCGCTGATATTCCAGTCCGAGTTTGTCGGTAAAGACTGAACCCGATGCCAGGTCGATTTTCATGAGGGAGATTACATCCCTGCGTTCGAAGATCAGGCTCAGCTCCTGGCCATCCGGTCGCCAGGCGATCACAGGGTAGTTGGGATCTGATTCCACTTCATAGTTCCGGATGCCGTATCGCATGAGCACTTTCTTTTCTCCGGTCTCCATGTCGTAGAGATACACCCGGATCCGGCCATTGTCATGCAGCGAGTAGGCGAGTTGCCGGCCATCGGGGCTGAGTCGCATCCGGCTGATCGAAAGTGATTTTCGTTGGTTGACCAGAGGAAGGTCATGTGAGAACGTATCTCCGTTTTCAGCAAAGCCTTTAAACCGGTTGTCATAAAACTCTTTCCATTGTAAAGAGAGCTCTTTCGTGCCAATGCCGAGAATATAGATCAGTCCGTTTTCGAGACTACGCTGGATGCGCGTGAGATAGAGGATATTTGGAATCGTAGCTTTGCCATAGCGGGTGGCGAGGAAGTACCACATGGAATGACCGGCGAGTTCCGGATCCTCCTTGATGAGTTGTTTGAAGTCTTTCTTCTTCTTTCCGGGTTTGGTAAAATAATCATGCAGGCGGTTGTCGAGCGCGGGACTCCACTGTTCACCGGCATAGGAGACGAGGCCTTGAATAAACCAGTCCGGTAAACTGATAGAGACTGCATTTTGGACTACTTCCTGGAGACTGTTGCCCTGGAGCATGGCATGGATATAGACCGAGGCGATGCCCTCGCGTAATTGTCTTCGCAGGTCGTTGTGGTTGCCATTGAAATAGAGGAAGACTTTGTTTTCAACCACCTTGGTGACGCCGCCTTTGCCGACAAACTGCTCTTCGGTGCCAAGGTTGCTCTGCTTCATGTCAGTGAGATCCACATACACGATCAGCTCGATTTTGTCATTCATCTTGTGCTCAAGCACATTCTGGATTTTAGCATTATCCAGTTCTGCCATCTGGACGACGGTATGCGCTATTTCCCGGCCTTTGCCATACCAGTAGGTGACGAAATTTTCGGTTTCGTACATATCCCAGTGGTCGAAATCATCGTGGTATTGTATCCGGTTTTTTCCGAATTCCGTATTGACGGTCTGGCCCTGCAGGCACAGGGTAAAGGAAAGGATGACGGATAGTATGCTTAGGATCTTGCCCATGATCACCGATAGAACGTCGAATCGAACTGAAAATATAGGGGTTTTGGGAGAAAGTATTGGAATGATTGGAGATACTGGATATAAGATGCCAGACTTTCCCTCTCAGTAAGAGGGATGGACTCGACGAAAGAAGAGTCCAGGGAGTTAGCACTATTCACCACTCACTAAATCACCCTATCACCAGTAAGGAGAGGCCAGATAGGAGATACCAGATGCCAGAGGGTCTTACCTTTCAAAAGGGTCAATTCCTGTAATCCAGCGGTGGTTGACGATCACCGATCAATGGGGTATAGTGGAAATCAATGCCCCGGCGGCGAATCAGTTCTTCGTGGGCATTTGTAATGATGGATGGATCTTTGAATAGGTCAATTGCGGTCAGGGCTATGGTTTTGGCCGCAAGAATCATGCCTTTGGTGCCGATGGATGTGCCACCTGCAGCAACCGCCTGCCAGGTATGTCCTGAAGTACCAGGAACCCAGGTAGCCGTTCTGACACCGGCGGTGGGAACGACCCAACTTACATCACCAACATCCGTTGAGCCTCCTGATCCGTCTTCCTCTACGCGAAATGGACTGACCATTTTAGTATTTTCAAGATTGGATGGAGCGATCAGGGTTTCCTGGATTTTTTCTGCGAAAATTTGTTCTTCGGGTGAATACGTATAGCCACCGATTAGATTGAGATTTTTATTCATCACCCGGGAGAGGGTCTCATTGGGTTTCACATTATAGAGACCGTGGATTACTTCATAGTCCATGGTGGTTTGGGTACCCATTGCTGCGCCTTCAGCGGCTTTGACGATCCAGGCAAAATTTTGTTTAACCATATCCATTTCCGGATGCCGGCAATAATAGAATACTTCAGCGAAAGCAGGCACTACATTGGGGGCTTCTCCTCCATGGGTAATCACATAATGAATCCGTGATTCTTCAGGGATGTGTTCACGCATCATATTGACCATATGGTTCATCGCCTCGACGGCATCAAGGGCTGATCGACCAAACTGTGGAGCTCCTGCGGCATGGGCAGCAACACCGTGAAATCTGAATTTGGCAGAAATATTGGCGAGCGAAGAGATGGCGTCTGCGCTGTTGCCATTGGATGGATGCCAATGAAGGACTGCGTCAACATCATCAAAAAGGCCGGCTTTGACCAGGTATGTTTTTCCGCCTCCGCCTTCTTCGGCAGGTGATCCATAATAGCGTATGGTGCCGGCACCTTTGTGGTCTTTGAGCCAATCCGCCACAGCTATTGCTGCAGCTAAGGAGCCTACGCCAAACAAGTGATGTCCACAAGCATGTCCTGGTGCACCATTGATCAGTACTTTTTCTTCCGGCAAGGCAGCTTGTGAAAGGCCTGGCAAGGCATCAAATTCGCCCAGTATACCGATGATGGGTTTGCCACTACCATATTCTGCAATAAACGATGTTGGCATGCCGGCTACACCTGGGGTGACTGAGAATCCCGCATCCTTGAGCATTTTTTGAAGCAGCGCAGAGGATTTATATTCCTGGTAACCAAGTTCTGCGAAATCCCAGATTTTCATAGCTGCTGTTTCGTACTCGGCTGTGTGTGCATCGATATTACGCAGCACTTTTTCTTCTGGTTGCGCCACAGCAGTGGAAATACAAAAGCAAAAGGCTATCAGAAAGTAACCTGTGGTGGTTGATCGCATGGTATTATTGGATGATGATCCTTTGTGCAAACATCTTGCCGTTATGGTATCTGATCCTGCAAGTGTACATACCCGGGATGAATTCAGGAAAGATGATTTCGCGAGCGGTGTCGATTTTTTTGGAAAAAATCAATTCTCCTGTAGAAGTGTACATTTCAAAAACAGTGTTGTTTGCAAATGTTGGTTCACTTGCAAATCGAAGGATTACAGCATCATGGGCAGGATTGGGATAAATCTGCCAGTCATGGTTTTCCATATTCACGACCGCGCTGGTCGATTCCGGAAGACCATCCATGAGCAAGAGATCATCTACCCACCAGGTCTGATCTACAGGGGAGCCAACACCGATATAGGGACCGTAGAAGAGTTGGTTGAATTTAAGATCAGGATGAGCGCCTGTCCGAAACAAAATGCTGTCATAGGAGATGAGAAGTTGGCCATCATACCAATACCTGATCTTTCCATCCGGAAGGCCTTTTCCGTTCTGGATCGTATTCATTTCAAAATAGGTTTCTATCAGGTGCCAGTCATTTTTGTAATACGGACCAGGCGTGTTTCTGAAATACACCGTATCAGCGGCCCATGCCCTTGAGCTGTAATATCCTTGCGAACTTCCGGAGCTTGGAAAACAATCCCGGCGATCGAGGCTACCGATCAGACCATTGCACGAAGACACAGAACGATTTTCAGTAAACACATACGAATCAAAATCGCCATTGCAACCTACAAACGAATCATTGTTGAGCAGAATACAATTGGGATCCACGTTTTTGCTGTCTTGCAAAGCCATAATGGGTCTGCCGGCATTTTGTTCGATGTATGCGGTGAGATAGGTATCTGCGGGACCCTGATAGATCCAGTCGGCGTCTGTGAGCATATTCCATTCATGCGGATGATAGGGGACGCCCGATCCAATGTAATTGGCGCTATACTTGACCCAATAGCTTAAATACACTTTGTCTGAAGCAGGAAACAAATGTCGGCCTGCTCCGGACGTGGTAGCGCCTTGGGAAAAGTGGCCTTCATAGGAATACATTCCATGTTTAAATTCAGAGGATGTGCGATGATCCGGAAATCCGTCATACCATCCTTTAGCCTCGAAATCACCCGATTCGAAATCCTCAAACAACAATACTGTTTGCGCTTCAAGTCCATATGAAAGTTGAAGGAGCAGGAGCAGCGGGAGGAGGGACTGGAGAGGAAGCATGTTGATATGGTTAAAGATAAACCATAAATGTTTAGGGCTTAGGAGTATAGAGAGGTGGGGTTTTTCAAATTGGAGACAGTAGCCACGCAGGAACCCAGTAACTCCCTTGAAAGGGAGAACCGCCGCCCGCGTTCGGCACAAAGCCCTGGTAGGTAAATCTAATAAAACCTATATCCTTTCTGCCTTTCCGCCCTTCTACCCTTCTACCCTTCTGCCCTTCTACCCTTCTGCCCTTCCGCCCCTTAGCCCTTTAGCCCCTTAGCCCTTTAGCCCTTTATAGCGTTTCCGGCATCGTATACTTCCGTCCCTTGTTCTGTTCCTTGAGCCATTGCATCAAGGGGTCAAAATAATGAACGAGGGCGGTCGCGTTCATATCTTCTCCGGTGGCTTCCTTCATGACTTCACGCCAGTCGCGCGTGGCACCAGTAGACATGATCTTCTGGATAAAAGCACCGACTTCTTTGTTGCCATAATAATTGGTAGCCGTAGAAGGTTGGTGGAGGATCTTGTCGGCGATGTATTGGTGCAGCTGGAACAGGAGCACGTAGGAGAGTGCATAATCATAGTATTGAGCCGCATCATCATTGATGTGCGTCTTGGTCGCGGCATCGCAATACATCTCACCGCGGTCTGATGGAGGAACGATGCCCTGGTATTTTTTCACGAGTTCCCACCATTTGGCATTGAATTGATCTGCCGGGAGATTGTCGGCATAGAGTGATTTTTCAAACTCGCTCATCGTGCCGGCGGCGAATGGAATGAAGACTGCAAAATTGAGGGCTTCCTTTAAGAGGATTTGAATAGAATCTGTCTTGGTATCCGGAGGCACCAGCCCGCGTCCGATGAGATAAGGTTTTTGTGTCGCGGCCATACCCATCATGCTGCCGAGTGCTTCATGAAATGCGCGGTTGGCTCCATTGCGCAGCAGTGGTGGTACTTCAGGCGTGGAATATGCGATATAGTAGTAGATGTGACCGAGTTCGTGATTGGAGGTTTCAAACCATTCGGCATTGGGCTCGACACTCATCAGGCTGCGGACATCTTTGTCGAGGTCGAGATGCCAGGCTGAAGCGTGATTGTTTTTCTTGAGTGTAGAATCTACAGGGTAAGGATAGAGATTTGATTTTTCCCAAAACGACTGAGGTAAGGATGGGAATCCGAGGCTGGTGTATAATTCTTCTCCGGCCTTGACGATCCATTCAGGGCTCTTGGTGGCCAGTACGCTGTCGATATTGAGTCCTTCGACTTCCATCATATTGCTCCAGTCTTGTCCCCAGCGGTTGGGCAGCCAATGGGCGGGAAGATAATCAGGCACTTCTTTGGCGCCATATTTTTTAGCAAGTTCGTAGCGGGCGTAGGTGTGGAGTTCGCGATAGAGCGGACGTAGTTCCTGGTTGAGGCGCTGCATCATTTCCATCATTTCCGGTGTGGTCATGCCATAATCGGATACCTGGTAGGAGAAGAAATCCGGATAGTCGAGCGCTTGTACAGTTTCGTTGCGCAGGCGGCGGAGGTTGACGAGACCATCTTTGAGGCCTTTGCCTACTTCCTTGCTGGCTTGCCATGCGGCGAGGCGTTTGTTGAGATCAGTTTCTGTCTTGAGGATGTGGTCGATATCATTGGTGGTCACCGGTTTGCCGTCGATCGAAAATGAAAACCCAAAGAGCTTTTCGGTCTGGGCGATGGAGGCTACGATTTTCTCTTTCACGAGCTCAGCGACGGTCTGTGGATCGCTGCCGGCCATGTAGAGGATGTATTCCAGTTGACGAACCTGGAGAGGTGTCAGCTTATCTTTTTGGGCCAGCAGAGTGCGGGTCTTTTCAATATTTTCTACGCTGCCCGTGAATGCCGTCAAGGCTTCGTCGGCGATGCGGGAGTTGTACGCATTGAGTGTGTCGCCTTCTTTGATTTCGGTGTTGGTTTTCCATGCGGCTTCGCTGGAGGCATAGTAGAGCTTGACATATGCTGCCGTGTAGCTATCGATAAACGTTTGAGCTTCCTGTTGCTCCGCGGTCAACTGGGCGGC
>JBGAWQ010000034.1:0-35208 GCA_044227555.1 Saprospiraceae bacterium
ATTCCGATTCCAGTTCAGTTACTGCTGTTACGACTTTCACTACTTTATTCCCCTTCGACAGGATCCACTTATCCTGATCAAAAAGCATCTGACTGATCTGATTTGTCCCCACATACATAGCAAACCGCTGGTGATCATAGGTGTGCTGAAATACGGTATCGGCCACAATGCCAAAACGATAGGCAGCGATAGGCACAGGCATTTCAAAATAAGCGACTGAAGGATCAGATTGCACCTGGTCAATCCACAGGATCACAGAATCCTGTTGTTGTTCCCAGTTGATGGTATAAGAAGGATACCCTTCCCCATAAAACCAATCTTCAAAAAACCCATCAAGCGATTTTCCCGAAACCGCCTCGAGATGTTTTTGAAAATCTTTAGTTCTGGTAAATCCGTCATGATATTCCTGAAGGTAATTGCGGCACGCCTCAAAGAACGCGGTATCGCCTACCACCCATCGCAACATATGGGCGAGATAGAACCCTTTATTGTACGTAAGCCGTCCATCGAAAATCACCGAGAGATCGGTTGTGTCTGTGACGTAGACTGAACCACCCGGTTGACTGGTGATCGAATTGATCTTTGAGGTCTTGATCCCATTCCAGGTTGCCGGCCTCAGGGCTTCTGCTGCAAGGCCTGAAAGATATTCCGCCATCCCCTCACTCAGCCAGATATCTGACCAGGATCCGAAGGTGACCGTGTTGCCAAACCATTGATGCGCCATTTCATGCGCGATCACGTCGAAATTGAAGAAGCCCATAAACGGCATCGTCTGCACTTCAAGCGCCCCACCGGCTGTGTACTGTGCGTGGCCATATTTTTCATCCGCAAACGGATATGGGCCAAAGCGGCTTTCATAAAACTGCAGGATGTCCGGCGTGGCAGCCAGTTCGGCGGACAGCGAAGCCACACTTTCAGGATATAGATAATGGTAGATCGGCAACATGCTCCCGTCCTGGAGTAGAACCGAATCTTCAAGGATGGTATAATTGGTGATCGCCAGTTCGAGGAGATAGGTTGTGGCCATCGGATGCCGGTGGCGCCAGTGATGGATCCACTTTTCACCAGTGTCCTCAATCCCTTCGAGAGTTCCATTGCCCGCCACATATTGATTCGGAGGAGTGGTGACATAGACATCCACGGAGTCAATCTTGTCCGTGAGATCTCTTTTACCCGGATACCAGAGCATATCGAGTTCCAGGTCCGTGCTGATCACCGGTTTTCCATTATGCAATTCCTGGCGGAGCGTACCTTCCGATGCGTAGGAAATACGCACCGTATCCTCTTCGCCCACCGCCAGGTTTTTTCCCAACTCAATCGTGATGAGATTGTCACTGCGTGAATATGAAAGATCCGCATTGCCCCTGCGGATGTAGTCAATCGCAAGATCATCCCTGTAGTCCACCACAAACCGGTCGAGCTGATCGACCCGGCTGGTCAAATAAAACGTGATCACCCCTGCCACTTTGTTGATGGCAGGATCAATCTCCACGCGCATATCCTGGTAATGCACATCCGTCTCTGCAGCCGCAAAATTTCGCATCACCAGTGGTGATTGCCCCGTTACCTCGGTGGAGAAAGAAAGGCATGCTATGAAGGAAATGCTGTACAGGACGTGTCTGATGATCATGTGCAGGAAAATTTAGGCTAAATGATTGTGGTGCCTAAAATAGCATAATCCTCTGAGCAATGGGGTTCACTCAATGCATCGACTGAAAATTTTGCTACGATGAGAAGCAGAGGCTTTGAATTGGAAACTGTAGTTCAAGCTGAATTCGTTTAGGGCTTAGCGTTTAGGGTTTAGGAACCTTTTGAGTTATTTTATATAAGTGCCATAAACGTTATAAACCTATAAACTTATAAACCTATAAACCCATGGTTCGACTCCGCTCACCACAAGTAAACCTATAAACCCATGGTTCGACTCCGCTCACCACAAGTAAACCTATAAACTTATAAACCTATAAACCCATGGTTCGACTCCGCTCACCACAAGTAAACCCATCAACAACCTCTACACCGACAGATTCGTCCTAAACATCTGTATAGCTATCGCCAGCAGCAGGATTCCAAAGATCTTCCTCAATGCCTCAGTCGCCGGCTTCGGCAACTTTTTAGATAGCCACGGCGTACTCTTCAAGACAATAAAGATGATCAACAAATTGGCAACGATGCCAATCATGATTTCCATGGTCTGAAAACTAGATCGCAGGGAAAGGATAGTCGTGAGTGTGCCGGCACCAGCCAGCAAGGGAAAGGCAATCGGAACGATACTTCCCGAACTTGATTCGGAGCTCTCCGACCTGAAGAAATGAATCCCCAGCACCATCTCCAATCCAATGAAGAAGATGATCAGCGAACCTGCCAGGGCAAACGAACTCACTTCGACGTGAAACAGGTCGAGGATGGCAACCCCAAAGAAAAGGAAAGCCACCATCAGGATGCCGGCAGTCAACGTCGCCGTCGGGGGGTGAATCTGAACCCCACGTTTTTTAAGATCCAGGATGATCGGCAAAGACCCGATGATGTCAATCACCGAAAACAGGATCATGGTCACGGATAAAATACCTGAAACAGCCATTTTGATTTATTTTAAATTACACCCAAAATAACGGATATTGGGTCTAATGTGTTTCAATACAATATATTTTGTGTCATAATGACCAAAAATGACTATTTTTGGTGACAAAATAAATATAACATCACATGAATCAGGGGGTTGAAAATCAAATTGACAGCACCGATATCCGCATCCTGGAGGCCTTGATGGACGATGGTCGCATCGCCTATTCCGCTCTTGCCGACCAGATCGGTACATCCAACACACTAGTCCATCAGCGCGTCCGTAAACTCAAGGACCAGGGATTGCTGAGGAAACCGGTATTCCTCGTCTCCCCCGAACATGCCGGTTATGACACCACAGCCTTTGTCCTCATCATCGTTCGCGAAGCCGGGCAGATCGGTGACGTCATCCGCGCCCTCGAAGCCATCCCTGAAGTCGTGAGCTGCATCAGCATCATGGGTCGCTATGACCTCATGGTCCGGGTCTATGCCGTCAACAACCGTCATCTGCAAGACATTGTGCATGACAAGTTGCAAGCCATCGCCGGCGTAGAAGGCACCAACACGATGGTCGCGTTTGAAGTGAGTTTCGAGAGGCAGGTGACCATTCCCGATGCCAGCACGATCGAACGATACAGGACCCATTAAATTAAATAGGCAATATGTCTCCCTTTTTGGGGTCGTGGACAGAAAGGGCAGAACGGCGGAAGGGAAATAAATTCGCGACTCTTTTTAGGAACGCTAATTACGCAGAAGTATTTTATTTGATTCGCGCAGATTAGACCTCTCCTTGTCTTCACAGACTAATCTAATCTGCGAAAATTTTATAATAATTATCTGCGTCATCTGCGTTCCCCGAAGCATATCAAATTCGGGAAAATTATTGATCTTCGTTGCCAACAAAAATCAACCATTGAATTAACCCCATGTTTAGATCCGGGCTGCTTTCTCTTCTATTGTTTACCGTTTCTCCACTAGTTGCACAGCTGCATACCCCCCAATATTTTTCGCAGTATACTCAAGGTACAGGCTGGTCGCTCAATTTTACAGATATCCTCATCGGCGATATCAACCTTGACACGGTTCCGGATGTCATCTATACCATGGCCGAAGGATATCAACTGGGATATGGTAAGTTGACAGATGGCCGGATATCATTTGAGATGCAGCCCGTCGATTACTTCAAGCATGGCTGGTGGTACTTCAGAGGCCAGCTCATCGACTATGACCGTGATGGCGACCTGGATTTTCTGACGGCGAGCTCCAATAATTTTGATTTTTCCAATACCTACATCATGGAAAATGAAGGCGGTCAATTGGTCGATACCTTCCGACTGGCATCTCCGGAGTTTCCGGCCAAGACCATTCTGTCCTTTGGAAAATTCAATGACGATAACATCGATGATGTGTTGCACTATCAAAGCCAACCCGCAGATGTCAGATTGCAGGATGGCGCTTCGGGTGAGTTTCAGGCCTTACCCTTCTCCGTTTACAGTATAGGCAACAGGGATTTTAATCATGACGGGCTGATGGATTTTCATCAGACTTTAGCCAATTCACCAGTCTATCATACGCAAACCGACATCCTCTATCTCAATCAGGGTGATTATACGTTCACCAGATTTGAAACGCCCGGATATCTCTCTCATCCGGCAGGGCTGGCCAATCCTCCGTGGGGTGATTTTGACGGGGATGGCCTCGATGATCAGTTTGCCAAGCCCCTCGGCATGAGCGGTCTCTCCCTGGTCTTCAAATCTAAAATGAACATGGAAGGTGCAGCACGGTATGACACACTCATCATCACACCCGCACAACCCTTCGAAGCCAAAATCGTCCAGGATATAACGGGCGATGGCACTGAAGACATGATCGCGTTTACGCAGGACAGTTTGTTTTGGATTGAAACAGATGATGATATGCACTTCAATGTCTACGGATGGCCTGGAGATTTTCATCCCGGTATGATCCGGACACATCCGGATCTGCCGCCAGGCACATGGATCGCCATGACGGATAATGGCTTGCCACTGTTGATGCAAGTCAATTATAGTGATAGCACAGGTCTCATCGTGACCGAAGATTTCAATGCCTTCTCCCCTTATGTCATCTGCGAATCAACCTATGCCTCGCCGATGACCCATACGGATGTGGACGCTGACGGACAAAACGAATTATGCATAGTCGCCGAATACGCGCTCGCCTTTACTGAGATCCAATCAGATCATTCCCTATCGGAAGCATTTATACAAGCGGGCTTCAGTCAATCTTCCGGTCGTGGAGTAAGTTCAGGTGACTGGGATGGCGATGGACATGCCGATCTGATTTTGAATGAAGGAGATTCAATCTATGTGATGACCCATCAAGCCGATAGCACGTGGTCCAAAAGGGAATACATTACCTACGGACGCCTATTGGATGCACATGATTTTGATCGCAATGGATATACCGATCTGCTGATCGGAATCATTGATTCGACTTTTATTCTCTACAATGACCAGGGTTCCTTTGTAGATCATGAAGTCCTGGCTGTACGTGGTGCCTATCCTGAGTTTAATGTCATCGATGCTAATCAGGATGGCTATCCGGATGTAGCCCTGAGCTGGGATAGCACGTTTGTCTACATGAATCAAGGTGATCGCACATTCAATGAAGGACACAATGTGATGCAGGGACGCCTTGCACACAACACCCTTCCGGATGAGCCTTATGTCTTCACCATATTGTCGCAACAAGTCGGAAATAGTATACTCTATCGGCCCAACCTGTTCAGAATTCTTCCCGATGGACAAGAAGCGCAATGGATTACGGGATATGTATTTATTGATTCCATCATCAGCAACCGGGAGGCCTGGTTGGTTCGCTATGACGGAGATTCCATTCCAGATATGCTCTTCAATATCTATGATGTTCCGACTCAAGAATGGAAGGCCATCCTGGTCAACGAGCAAGAAGCAGTCTATAATCTCCTCAACGTGCATAATTCCTTCCTTCTCGGAGCCGAAGATGTAGCCGGTGATGGTTATGCCGAAGTGATGTACGTCAAAGGGTCGATGGCCTATCTTGAAAACGGGATTCCGGGTGAAACAACATCCACGGACCATCCTGAACGCTTGAAACGGGAAGTGATCATTTATCCAAATCCACTTTCATCTGGCAGTGCATGGACGCTCTCGTACGAAAGTCAGTATACCGGGAAAATTTGGATCGATCTCTTTCTACCCACAGGTCAATTATTGCAGCGTTACGAAAGAGATAAATCCGAAACTCGGTTTATTTCCACCTTTGATGGTATTCATGATTATCAAGGCCCGCTCCTGATCCGCCTGGCTGAAGACAATAATGTTGTTTTTAAAAAAATGATTGTCCTGGGAGGGTGATTCCTCATTGAAGTTGATCAAAATACTTGCTTAGTGTTGATCGTTTAGCGTTTAGTTTATGCATTGCGATGTTAAGTTTAAGTTGATGTAAGCGTTTTCGACCGCATGTTTTAACTTGCATTGGTTGCACCGCGCAACGCAAAGTCGAACAATTTGCTCCTGCTGACGCTTGGGGTTGAAACCCTATGCTACCAAGAACGCCCCTACAGGGCTTAACACGGTCTCCTGGGATAGACCCTTCTATACAAAGTTTTGGATTTTTGTCGACAGTCGGAGGTTGCTCACAGCCTTGATTCGACGTACGCAGCGCAGATACAATCTACGCTGAGCGAACCTTTGGGTTGATGAATTTTATGCTTTATCCCTGCAGTTGATGCCGTCGCGAAAAATTCATCTCGAATAAGGGAAAAACATGTCGCTCGAACCTGTCCGAACGATCCTATCGTGCTGTTTCAGGCAGAAAGCAATACTCATGCGTACATAGCCTTCCTTAGAAACAGCCACGTGGAAACGAACTAAGCGTGAAAGCAAAAGAGAACAACAAGCGAACGATAGAAAACCCAAGTGAGTTTTTCGAGCGACTAGATTTTTTGGTTACTTTTTTATCGATGAAAAAAGTAACAAAAAGCCCCTCGGGCAACGAGATCAACCCCCTTGGGCAAATCTCCTTCCCACACTGAGCACCCTCAATACGTCTCCAAACCCGAGGACAGATAATTGACTGAAGGCATAGCGGAAAGCAATCCTGTCAGATCCAGCAGACCGATGTACTCATCCATGATGTCATTCTCTAAAGACAAGAGGTTCAACTGGCGTTTCAGTTGGAGCTCGCGGGCGCTGAGTAGAAGAAGAGCTGCGTCCTCCATGGGCAGCAGGCCTTCATCAAGATTAAACCGGTTTTGATGCTCTTCTATTTGTTTTGCGGCAAGATGATGCTTGCGGAGCAGGGCTTCGAGCTTCAGACGCGCACGGGTCGTGCGTTCAGTCAGGTCGTTTTGATACAAGAGCATGTTCTGATACGCCTCATCCTTCTCGATCAGGAGTTCCTTCATCTTGAGCTGAGAAGTGCCGTTGAAAGGCATCAGAAATGAAAAACCAAGAGACAACTCCCGATTGAGATCCTGCAGATTGGGCACGTTGGCATAGCGAACCTGAACGAAATCCAGAACCTGGTTTGATTTCGCTTTTTCCAAAGCATATTCCGCATCGATCTCACTGGCTTTGGCCTGACGAATGGCCAACTGTGGATGATGGTTGATTGTATCCGAAAACTGACTCAGTTGAACCTCGATCTGCGGAATGGTAATAAACCCGGTGGTATCCGGTAGCCATTCTCCCTGGATAGAAGGCGTGATGGCTTTCATGATCTGAACATTGTAATCCAGTCTGGATTCATCCTCCGCGATGTCAAGATCGATCTGGTCAAGATCAAATTCGTTTTTAATAAATTCATCCACATCGGTCTCCGCGTCGAGTAGCCCTCGTTTTTTAAGCACATTCGCTTTGTCGGCATAGAGTTGCTTGAGTTCTCTTTCGATCGCCAGCCGCTGAAGCCGGTAATGATAGGAGGCCAGGCCTTCATAACGCCGCAACAGGGATTCCTGCAGATATAATCGTTGAACGCCAGCTTTCGAAGATGCATCTGACTGCTGGACATCATTGGTTTTTGAAATTTCACTCAGGCCATTGAAATTAAACCGGAGAGCGTATTCCTGCCGGACAGGATCAAAGCGATCTGTTTGTGTGCGAAGACTGATTTGATTGATATAAGGCAGATGCGCATTCACATCATCGATGTAGGCCAGATGCTGCCCTTGAATAGTATACGCCGGTTCAAGCCGGGAGGCGGCCAATAATTGACTGCTCGAAATAAGAGACTGCCCGGTGCATACGCCGGAAAGTATAAAGGCCCACCATAGAGCAAACGTATATTTCATCACCTCAGCCATTCGGGATTTGCTCAATGTATGCTGCCAGTTGGTTGAAGCATCGAAAACAAAGAGGAGGTTCCATGCCCCATATGTCGCAGGACCACTTTTTCCTTTTGAAGAAAATTATTTTCAGAAGGAATGCTCACCAGCACTTCACGACCATAGGTTTTGATCTCCGGTATTTTACGAAGGCGTTCAGGAATTTCAATGATCCGATGCCCGAGACCACTGACATATCCGATACAATTTTCGGTGGAATGTAAACTCGAAGTCACGCTGAGTGTATCTCCCACTTTAACCTGAAGACTCAGGCTTTCATGCAGATATGCAACAACTGTATTCGGATTTTCCTCATAAAATGAAATCAGGGTATTGAACGAAGAAATGTTTTCTCCCACATGGCCATGTATATTTCCAATAAGGCCATCCGAAGGTGCGTATATCTTCAGCTTTTCCTGTTCTTTTTCATAGAGAGCCACTTCTTTCTTCAGTTTTTCAACGACCGTTTGTACCGGCACGCCGGAGAGCTTGCGCATGCTTTCCAGTCCTGCGATCTCTGCGTCCAGAGGTTCAACAGCAAGGCGCAACTCATCCTGCAGCCCGTGCAGTTTGGTGAGATATGGAGAGGAAGCCAGGGTAGTGGTGTCTTTGACTGCATCATTAGTCAACTCTTCGAGTAAAGCCCGGTTCAAGGCTTGCTCTGCTTCAAGCACCTTAATCTTGCCCTGGATCAATCCGATCTTTTCCGCGCGCTCAGCCCGCAAACGTTCCAGTTTACCATCAATCTCATCCATGGTCAGCCGATCCTTGGCCAGCAATTCAGTGATGTCATGGTTGAGTTCGCTCATCTTAAATTCAAGATCCGTGCGGACCACTTCCATCAGGAGGGTCCCTTTGGTGACAAACTGGCCTTCCGTAACATGGATATTCAGGATCGTGCACGAATGCTCCAGGTTGATGGGTGTTTCCTGGTTTTCAGCCACTCCATAAAAGCTCGCGGTATTGCGGTTGAGCCCTTTATAGATCAGGAAGAGGGCATAGGCCACCAGCGGAACGGTCAGATATAACAGGTTGATTCGCCTCATGTCCGTGCCGGTTTAATCATATTGGTTTACGTAAGTGTCTCTGAATTCCAGACGAAGCTCCCGCACCCCGGAATTGGCTTTGAGATGGCGGGACAAGCGCATGCCTTCCATTTCATTCTGTAGTCGAATCTCATATACATATTCCACCAGGTCGCCTTTATCATCCGGTGTAGTGATTCGATAGCGTTTGAGGACAAAAGAGCGGCAAAAATCTTTGAGTGCCGTCTGAATTTTGGGAAGGTCTTCCGAGTCGGCCGTCAATTGAAACCGGAGTAAACCAAGAAGGTTGTGTTTGCGGCCATAGGGCGTCAGTCGGAGCAGAAAAGCGATCAGGCAAAAGGAAAGTGTACCGATGATCGCATTGGCAAAACTGTTGACCCCGCACGCTATCCCTACCGCCATCGCTGCGAAAATGAACGCCACATTCCTTGGGTTGGTGATGTTGACCCGAAATCGCAGGATCGCAAGGGCACCAAAAATCCCAAAACCACGCGCCATACTGTCACCTATGGATTCCATGATGATGACCGTCACGATAGCCATCAGGATCATAGATTGAATAAAATGGTTGGGCGGTACTACATCCCGGGACGAATGCTCGTAGGCAAAGACCAGCAATGAAGAAAGCAGGAAAGCCAGCAACAGGGCAAAACCGATGAGGATAAATGAGGCGTTGTCCTGGTTGGACACTGAGGAAAGAAAGTCCATTAAGTGATTTAAGCAAGGGTAAGATTACAAAGTTAAGATAATGTAAATTCTGTTTTGTACTCAGGACGACCGCTTCCATAGGCGTATACCCTTGAAATTCAGGCCAATCCAACCTTTTCAGTGGCTAGGCTGTCCATCCGGGGGAATGGCTATCTTTGGCCATAGCGTGATGCGTAAACTGGTATCTATATCGCTCCTGACCCTGTTCATTTTTGCCTCCGTCGGCGGGATAGCAGGCATGTTGTTTTTACAATACAGGCAGAAGGTGCGGGTGGAAGCCATGATCCACAGCCATTCCCATCACGAAAGAGTGACCCGCCTACACCTCACAAAAGATCAATGCAGAAATTTAGTTTGGGAAAAACCTGATCGCGAATTCCGCTATCAAGGCATGATGTATGATGTCATCCGCTCCAAAACGCATCCCGATGGCAGCATCGAATATGAATGTTACCGCGATGACAAAGAAACCGCCATCACAGATGCCATAACTCAGCACGTTAAACCAGATCATGATTCATCGTCCGATAGCCGGAATATGGCGGTTCAGGTATTCCGGTTTTTTTCAACGCTGTATTATCAATCTGCAAATGATGTAAGACCTGCGGTACATCAACCCCTGGCCCCTTCCTTCCACTACGTCAATCTATACATCCCCATCAACCCCGCCAGCCAGGACCAACCTCCTGAATGGGCCTGATGTCCTCTACATGTAGATAACAGTATTATGCGGTATGGCAAGTTCCATACCCGATACTGGATTTATTGATCATTCAACACAAACAGATATGAAAATGATATATCTGCTCTTTGGAGCAGTATTCTTTTGCAATACCCTATTGAGCCAGACCATTACGGTGCAGGATGTGACTACCCTGCAACCCATTGGGTATGTCACTATCTCCAGCACCCATCCGGAGGTCACCGTAATGACCGATGACCAGGGACAGGCGGATATCTCCCGGATGCAGGGATCTGAAGCCATTATATTTCACCTTACAGGCTACCAGACTATTACTACCACGTATGAGGCCCTGTCTCAGCAAGGGGGAAAAGTACTGATGACGTCTTCATCCTATTCACTCGATGAAATCGTCGTCTCTGCTACCCGCTCCGAAGAGCACACTCAAAACCTCGCCCAACCCACCCAGGTCGTCAGCAAGCAGGAACTGGCTTTTCAAAACAATGCCACGACCGCCGATGTGATGCTTCAAACCGGTAACGTCTTTGTACAAAAAAGTCAGTTAGGTGGTGGTAGCCCCGTCATCCGCGGATTTGAAACCAACAAAGTCCTGCTGGTAGTGGATGGTGTGCGGATGAACAATGCGATTTATCGCGGTGGGCACTTGCAGAATATCATCACGCTTGACAATGCGGTGATGGACAGAGCTGAGATTCTCTTCGGTCCCGGTTCTGTGATGTATGGTAGTGATGCGCTGGGTGGAGTGATGAGTTTTTTTACAAAAAATCCAATCCTCTCCTCTGGCCCGGGCATGACAACACATGCCAATGCGTATCTGCGCTATGGAACCGCTGCGGATGAAAAGACAGGACACGTGGATATCAGTCTTGGTGGAGAAAAGTTCGGTTCGCTGACCAGCTTTACCTATTCAGATTTTGGGGACTTATTGCAAGGCAGTAAGCGGAGGGATGAGTATCCTGATTTTGGAAAACGCACCTTTTATGTTGAGCGCCAAAACGGTGAAGATGTGGCCGTCGTCAACGAAGACCCGGATCTGCAAGTCGGATCGGGATATTCGCAATATGATTTGCTCCAGAAATTTACGTACACACCGAGCGATCATGTGTCCCACACGCTCAACGTTCAGTACTCCACTTCATCCGACATCAATCGATATGACCGTTTGACCGAAACTTCAAATGGGAGCCCACGTTTTGCGGAGTGGTATTATGGTCCGCAGAAACGCTTGTTTGCCGCATATGGATTGACACTCCACAAGGACAGTGGATGGTATGATATGGCAAGGATTACGGCCGGCTATCAAAACATCGAAGAAAGTCGTCATGATCGCCGATTTGACAATCCATCTATCAATCACCGTACAGAGCAGCTTGACATCTTTACCCTCAATGCGGATTTGAGCAAGACCAAAGGCAAATCCGAATGGCGATATGGCCTGGAAGGCACGCTCAACCATGTCAACTCTACAGCGTTTAAGGAGAATATTGAGACCGGAGCTACCGCACCGCAAAATACCCGTTATCCGGATGGAGGTTCTGATATGAACTCACTGGCCGTGTATCTCTCTGATGTCTATAAACTATCTGATCGGATTGTGCTCAATGGTGGCGTACGGTTGAGTTATATTCATCTCAACTCTTTATTTGTCGACACCACGTTCTTCCCATTTCCTTTTGATGAGGTTACGCAAAACAATACTGCGCTCAGCGGTAGTCTGGGAGCCGTATGGAAAGGCAACCAGGGCTGGCGGGTCAATACGTCTGTTGCGACAGGTTTCCGGGCACCCAATGTGGATGACCTGAGCAAGGTTTTTGAATCTGTACCTGGAAGTGTCGTCGTACCCAATCCGGATCTTGGTCCTGAACATACCTATACAGTTGATCTCGGCATTTCGAAAAGTATCGACAACAAATACAGCATCGGGGTGGGTGGATTTTATACCTGGTATCGTGATGCGATCACTACACAACCCGGGACGTTCAATGGTGAAAGTCAGATCATTTATGACGGTGAGCTCAGCGATGTGACCATGAATGTCAATGCCAACAGTGCATACATATATGGCTTTGATGCGCATCTCTCATGGGATATCACCAAGGCGCTTTCGCTCAACAGTACGATCAACTATACCTATGGTCGGATCAATACAGATACCACGGATTATCCGCTGGATCACGTCCCACCGATCTTCGGAAAGACCAGTCTCAACCTGAAGATTAAGAAATTCAGAGGTGAAGCCTACGCGATGTACAATGGATGGAAGCATTTGGAAGACTACAACCTGCTGGGTGAGGACAATTATCCATTTGCTACCGTAGACGGTATGCCATCCTGGGTGACCTTCAACCTGCGCGGTGCCTATCAGTTGACCGAAAACTTTGCAGTGCAGTTAGGGGTGGAAAACCTGTTGAACACCAACTACAGGTTGTTTGCCTCCAATATCAGTGCTCCGGGGACCAATGTAGTCTTGACGGTTCGGGGCACCTGGTAAGGAAAGGGTCTGGTTTGGAGCCAAATGGCTGGGACCAAAAAGTTGATCCCGAAGGATGATTTTCTGAACCGGACACAATATTCAGGAGTTGGCCTATGTTATATGGGGGTATAAACAACTGAGTATGAAGCATGACTTTACACCTTTACAATTGACAAGGCTGGTGTATGGTGAAACGACAAAAGCAGAAACTGATATGCTGCTGGAGTTGGCTCTATCCGTACCTCAGGTTGCAGCGACCTTAGAGACCCTGAAGAAGGGTAAAGAGGCCCTGGGAAAAGATCGGTTTTCACCTTCTGAAATGGTGATCAACCGGATCCTGGGGTACAGCGCCTCATCCGCGCCGGTGTCTGCAAACTAATCCAGCCCCTGGTCAAAAAGAAAAAGGCCCCGGAGAGTCCGGGGCCTTTTTTTATGCACTCAATCATCATTATTCGGCACAAAAATATTAAAAAAAATCATCATGACGAGAAAATAGTCAAAAAATGTCTGTATATTTGCCTTGACATAATAGCCGAAACGACTATATATTTATCATCTTAAACCCAATTAAAATGTCAACAGACAAGGAACGCGACGCCCGGTTGAAAGCCCTCCAACTGACCGTAGATCGCCTGGAAAAAACCTATGGAAAGGGCACGATCATGAAGCTTGGCGACAAGCAAGTCGTCGAAGTCGAGACGATTCCTACCGGATCGGTCTCTCTGGACCTGGCCATCGGAATCGGTGGTTTCCCCCGTGGACGTGTGGTCGAAATCTATGGTCCTGAATCTTCAGGTAAAACCACGCTGGCCATCCACGCCATCGCCGAATGCCAAAAACAGGGCGGACTCGCGGCCTTTATTGACGCCGAGCATGCCTTTGACCGATTCTATGCCGAATCCCTTGGCGTTGACACCGAAAACCTCCTCATCTCCCAGCCAGACAATGGCGAGCAAGCCCTTGAAATCGCAGAAAACCTGATCCGTTCCGGAGCCATCGACATCATCGTGATCGACTCGGTTGCCGCCCTGGTGCCAAAGAGTGAGATCGAAGGCGAAATGGGAGATTCCAAAATGGGCCTCCAGGCCAGACTGATGTCACAGGCCATGCGTAAGCTGACCGCCACCATCGGCCGCACCGGATGCTGCTGCATCTTTATCAACCAGCTCCGTGAAAAGATCGGTGTGATGTTTGGCAATCCTGAAACCACCACCGGAGGTAACGCACTCAAATTCTACGCTTCTCTGCGTCTCGATATCCGCCGCAACGGCGCAGCCCTCAAAGATCGCGATGGCAATATGGTCGGTAACCACGTCAAGGTCAAAGTGGTCAAAAACAAACTGGCTCCACCCTTCCGCGTGGCCGAATTTGATATCATGTTCGGTGAGGGCATCTCCAAAGTGGGCGAAATCGTCGACCTGGGTTCAGATGCCGATATCATCCAGAAGAGCGGCGCCTGGTACAGCTACGAAGGCACCAAGATTGCCCAGGGAAGAGACGCCGCCAAGCAGTTCTTCCTCGACAATCCCGAACTGGCATGGGAAATCGAACAAAAGATCAAAGCCAAGTTTGCCAATACCCGCCTCGTGAAAACCGAGGAAGAAGTAGAGATCGAAGAGGATTAATCTATCGAAAAAGTGAGGTTTGGCGTGGGGAAACCTACGCCACATACTCTACTATACTACCTTTGCCGTTTGAGGGAATAGATCCAGTAAACGGTAAGTCATGATGTTACATTCCAAAACAGTATACCTGGCCGTACTCGCGGCCTTTTTTATTTCGTGTTCCACCTCCAAAAAGACAACACAGCCGGAGGATATGGGCGACATGCAACATGTCACGCTCGACACGATGTCCATCTTCGCAGGTGACCAACAGACACCGGATGATTCGCTGTATCCCTATCGACCTGCTGAGGACAGAACCTGGGATCTGCAACACACGATCCTCGACCTTTCTTTTGACTGGAAGAAAGAACTTGTAATGGGCAAAGCCACTTTAACCCTGACTCCATTATTCTACGATCAGAATACCGTTCACCTGGATGCCATCCAGTTTGCCATCCAATATGTTAAAGCCGATGGCCAGACCATCAGCAATGTTCAGAATACAGGTGATGAAATCCTGATCCCTTTACCCGAAACTTATCGCAAAGGCCGGCAACTTACCCTCGAGATCCAATATTCCGTCCACCCGGTAGCCTCCGAAACCAAACCGGATGCAGCCATCACCAGCGATAAAGGCCTCTTTTTCATCGATCCCCAGGATACGATTCCGGGGCTCCCACGACAGATTTGGACACAAGGCGAAACCTCTAATGCGCGGCGTTGGTATCCGACTATTGATCAGCCTAATGAACGTGGCACACAAGAGATCATGCTGACGGTAGAAGATACGATGATGACTCTTTCCAATGGGATCCTGGTTTCATCAACGCCTATGCCGAATGGAATGAGGAAAGATCACTGGAAGATGGATCTGCCTCATGCTCCTTACCTGGCCATGATCGCTGTGGGTAAATGGGACAGAGTCACTGACTATTGGCGCGGAAGAGCACTGGACTATTACGTAGATCCCGGTTATGGCCCTTCAGCCCGGGCCATCTTCGCCAATACGCCTGAAATGTTGGAGTTCTTCTCGCAGAAACTCGGGTATGAATACGTGTGGCCCAAACTTTCTCAGATTATCGTGAAGCAATTCGTCTCCGGTGCGATGGAAAACACTACCGCCATTGTATTTGGAGATTACATCCAGTTTGACAAGGATGATGTCCTCGAAGATGGCACCAATGATTATATCGTCGCCCATGAAATGTTTCATCATTGGTTTGGAGATCTCGTCACCTGTGAATCCTGGGCTAATGTTACCCTCAATGAAGGATTTGCCAATTACGCGGAATACCTCTGGCAGGAACACAAGTATGACCGGGAGCGTGCCGATATCTCACGGATGAATGAACTCAGCGGGTATTTTGATCAGGCGGCTCACCAGACGCATCCATTGATCAACTACCACTATGCCGATGAGGACGCCATGTTTGATGCGCATAGTTACAACAAAGGCGGGCTGGTATTACATATGCTCAGAGACCTCGTAGGGGATGATGCTTTCTTCGCGTCACTACAGTATTATCTCAAGGCGCATGCTTTTAGTTCAGCCGAAATCGATGACCTCCGCCAGGCCTTCGAATCCGTTACCGGCCTTGATCTCAAATGGTTTTTTGATCAGTGGTATTTGGATCGCGGGCATCCTGTGCTGGATGTACATCACGAGTATGACGCGGATCAACATAAACTCAGTGTAGATTTTAATCAGACCCAGTCTTCGCTTGGATTTAGAAAGGTGTTCAGACTTCCAATGGAGATAGGCATCATTCGCCAGGACTCTACCCTCGAGATTCAGAAAGTGGTTTTGGATGAACAGTCACAACTATTCAGTTTTATCATGCCCGAAGCTCCTTTGGCTGTTGTTGTGGATCCAAGGGATATTTTACTTGCTGTGATCAATCATGATGTGCCTGAGTCTGAGTATCCAATCCTTGTCGTTTCGCGTCAACTTGCGATAAGTCATCGACTTTCTGCCGTACGGATGTTGGCCGACCTTGAACCTCCGATGCTCGATCTGCTCATGAATGATACTTCTTACATCATCCGCGCGATGCTGATCAATTTCCTTTCGGAAAAGCAGGAGACGGAAAAGTTGTATCAACTCTCACTACAGGAGCACCATCCTGAAATGCAATATTTCATTCTTCAGGCTCTGGCAGAAACTGATTCATTGAAGGCAAAAGAGTTGGGGCTAAAACTTCTTGCCAATACCGATAAAGCCCCAATCATATACACAGCCCTTAAGTCCGTAGCCGCTGTAGATTTGGATGAAGCCCTCCATCAGCTCAGTCATTTTCAGGCCAACACGTCCGATGCGGTTTTCGCCGCCCGAACATCGATTTATGCTGAAAAAGGACGAATTCTGACCTATGATGATTTCACAACCACGCAAGCCGCCACGATTGGCGATGACTATCTCGAAGAACTTATAGGAGCATTTGCGCGCTATTTGTCCGATGAGGCTTCGACCGTTCAAGACAAGGGACTTTCCCTGATCGCTTCGGACTTCTTCTTGCGGACACCTAATCCTGAGTATAGACGTTTTTACATCATAACAGGACTTCTCCAACAATATTCCCGTGAAGAGGATACGGTCTTTCAGCAACTCATCGTCGATACCATCAAGAAGGTATATGAAGGAGAAAAGGATGAATATCTGCGGGGGATACTGAAGGAAGGGTTGGGGGATCTCCTGAATTAAAAGAGCAAAAGATCAAATGAGGCCTGTGGCCTCATGTGTGATTTGGGTGCAGAATTGCCAACTGCGCTTACTGCCTACTGCCAAGTGCCTACTGCCTCCTGCCTCCTGCTTACTGCCTCCTTAAACAATGGTATAGATCATTATTTGTCAGTTGAAATAACGCTCATATTCCCCCAGGTGCTTTCCGATCAACTCAAGGGTAGCTTTATTGGTGGCAGGATCACTGCTATCCAGTTTTTCCAGGAGCCCTTTCAGGGGGATGAGATAGTTGTGCAGCTGGTTATGTGCCTCACCGGTCATCGTGCACTTCTTGAATATCGTTTCAAATTCCGTTACCAGGCCTTTTTTCAGCATGGCATAATCGGCATCCGGGCCATCCGTTGAAAAGTTGGCTGTCAGTTGCTGCATCGCCTGGATACCCTGGGTGGTTTCGGGATTGGCTTGCCATTTTTCTCCGTTGTTGAGTTGTACTGCAGCCGGTCCATCCTGATGGTCTGTGGCTGCCTGCGATGCATTAGTTTCCTTTTCAGGACTGGCCGCATTTTGACAGGCAATCACCAGCAGAAGGATGGCCAGAGAGTAAATGGAAGTCCTCATGGTGTTTCCTGATTAGTTTAAAAGATTACGTTCCATCTCCATCGCCTTCGGAAAGAGAATATTGTTTTCGAGATGGATATGCAGATGGAGGTCGTTTTCGAATTCCTGCAGCATGGCATAGGTGACTTTGTAGGTGTTACACGCATCTGCAGGGGGTTGATAATGGTTGGTCAATTCGTCCATTTTCCGGAAACGTTCGCCTTCATTGTCATGTTCGTGCATCATCACTTCAATAGGACCTTCCAGCATACCGGGAAGAACTGTTCCGGCATCACCGTTGGTTAGGGCATTGATTTTGCGGATGCGGGGGAAGAGGATGAGCTCTTCTTTTTTCATATGCTGTGCCATATCAGCAGCACACTCCTGAAACAAGCGGTGGACTTCGTATAATTCCTGATGATTGGGTCCGTGCACCTGGACCAGCTTGTTGAGGTACTGCAGGATCACCGGTGTACGGGCATTGATGTACTGATGATGGTTTTGTTCTATATAATCGGTGAGGGTTGAGGGGCTCCAGGCTTTGAAGTCAGCCAGGGTATCTGTATTGCCGGCAAGCAACAATTTAAGTTCGCGCATGACATCCTCGGTGAGGATGTTCTTCTTTTCGCAGGCTTCATCTATCGAGATATTGCCTTTGCAACAAAAATCTATCCCGTACTTGCTAAATACAGCCGCTGTGCGGAAATCTTCAGCCACCGTCTGGCCAACAGTCTTTTCAAAATGGATATCCATAATCAGGAACTTGTGTTGAGTTAAAGGATGTGTTTTATGAATGGATTATTGTTTCAAATATGTGAGTCCGGATTCCAGATCATGAGACAGATCCATGACATTCGTTTGCCTGAGCATGGATTGCAACTGATTGCGGATGTCCTTATAGGTACCGTGTGCCGGGCAAGGATGCTCTTCACTGCATGCGGTCAGGCCCATGACGCAACGGTTGAAAATGCTTTCACCATCGATCGCGGTGATGATCTGGCTGAGACTGATGTCCTTAATCCGGTCTTTGTCGATCTGAAAACCACCGTGTGCCCCTTTGACCGACTGGATGATCTCATGATGCACCAATTGCTGAAGAATCTTAGCGGTGAATGCTTCCGGCGAGTCAATTTTGCCGGCAATATTCCGCAAACTCACCCGCTTGCATTCAATTGAATTCATGGCGATATACAGAGTCGCCCGTATGCCGTATTCGCATGCTTTGGAAAACATCACACGGCAAAGATAAGGGGAAATTTTTAATAAGGACAAATATGTCCTAAATATATTTTATACCCCGATCAATAGTATTTCCGCAAAAAATCCTGCCCGTTGAGGTACAAGATCCCCTGGATCATAGGATGTAGTGGTTGAGGCAGCGTAATGCCAGCATCCTCGGCAAGTCGAGGCATGAAATCGTGCATATACTGACCGATTTTGGCATATTCTTCACCTGTCACACAGAAGTCTACCGCGTCGATCAGCCCATCGAAATCACTGGCGATGACGATGTGTCTCCACACCTCCGCCCCGACCCCTAAGGTCCTGCGACCGACATCCAGAATATGAAACAGGTTGTTGCAAAAATGCCGGAAATGCAGATCGGCATCCCGAATCGGATCCTCTTCATCCGGATCCTTAGCGAGTAGTGGCTCATCTTCCTTTACTCCATGCAAAGTTTCCTGCTTGCTCATCTTTTCCCGTGCTACTTTTCCTGTTCCGAGGATGCGCTGATCCAGGGAAAGCCCGATGAGACCGTCAGAGAGAAGTATCTCAGCGATATCTTCATCATACAGGTTGATGCTCCATGGATTATATTCTGTAAAAGGAATCATGCCACCGGGTTTGACATGACAGACGAGGTTGCAATTGCGTTTGTTGACTTTAGCGGCCACAATTTTTTCAATATAATCCGCCACCTTGTTCCACGATATCCCGGTACAACCAACATGTGACGCCATAATCGGCAAATGAGGGAAGAGCTGACGACGAAGTTGGTAATACACCTTTCGACTCTCAAGGCTCATGTGCTTGATATCAATGATCATCGGATAGTGATCATCATCCTGCTGCACAGCGGCTTTGATAATATGCATGCCCTGCTGTGTGATGCTTTTGCCCTGTGGAATGAAATCTTCATGGCTGATCAATTTCATCCCAAAGGCATGATTGCAAAACGGAGCCATTGTGAGGTGTGTAAGATTGAGTATAAAAACGCGTGGCTCCGCCGAAGCGGGATCCTTTTTCTTATACTTCCTGACCCGCTCCTCGATCCGCTTCAGGCCTTCCGGCGTATCAGGTTCATGTATACTTTCGAGAAAGGCATGCGCACCTTCCATCGAACAAACAATATTCATCTGCCCGTCCTTTAGGTCTGCAAAGGTCCGTGTGAAGTTGACCTGCATATGACCAGGCGTGGCGGGTTCGACAGCGGTCTGCAAGTGCGCATAGCAATCTCCGAGTTGTTGATAATAGGTCAGTTTATTTTCACGGATCTCCTTAAAGAGTCGATTGTTGATTTTTTTGGAAAAGAAATTGAGGATTTTGAGTAGCGTCGAATCCGGGAAAGCGCGCTCGGTGCTGTATAGTGGCATCACACCTATGCCCAGGTTGCCTTTAGACAATTGTTCAAAACACGATTGCGATGAAAAGATCTTGCTTTTCCGTAGAAAGGGAAATTTATCGACCTCAAAATTGACTTTTTCCCAGGGGTTAACTTTTTCCTGTACCGTATAGCCGGTAAAGTAGGTCTTGAAATTGCCGTGAACATGAAAATCTGCGTAAGGCATATCGATGGGTTTAAAGAGGTGAGTTTTTAGTTTTTAGTATTTGATGAGGGTTGGGGTGGCACCAGTCCACTGTTGCGGACATTGACGAGTTTTTTCATCACATCAAACCAAAAGGGCGCGCCAAGCGTCAGGCCCATGGTAAACAACAACCAACCCATGACATTCTTGAGGGTCAGTTCATGCGTGATAAAGTGTTTCGCATAACACATGGCTTTGCTTAATGAAAACGGTGCATTGTTCGGTCCACAAGGAATAGGTTCTTTCCATCCGATCGGTAACTCAGTACCCACCAGGGCATCGATATTGATGTCTTTCAGGGAAGGATTATCCCGGATCAGGATCGATTTGATGGAATCTATCGCATGTTCATTGTTGCTCATGCTCATGGCCATTTCGACAAGGGGTTCGCGTAGTTTGGAATCAGCATAGATCGTCTTGCTCACCGTGATGAAATTGAGATTGAGGACCAGGGTGACGATGATACTGGCAAAAAAAAGATTGGTCCGGATATCCCGTTTATACCAACCTGTCACGCGGTTCATATACTGATCATACCAGTTTTGAATCTGGCCTTTCAGGGCGAGGAGATGTTGATCGGGATCAGTACGATTAGGGGTATTCGCTTCGAACGACAACAGCAGGTTTTTAAGATCGCTATGATGGAGCATGCTGATGCCGGCCGAAAATCTATCGCTCAAGGGTACATTTCGTGGAGAACCATCCGGATCAAAGGCCATGATCATTCTTGATTGCGCGAGATATCTTTTGGCATCCCCTTTCAACTGTTCAGTTTTGATCAGTGTCTTTCCATCTTCTGAATTCTGATATATCGTTTCGGTGCTTTCTGCGGCGATCAGATCCACGAGTGCTGAAGCGAAGCCTGCGCTGTCAATGTAAGACGGCAAGGAACCTTGCTTTTGCTTCAGCAGATCGATTTGCGGATGTTGGTACAGCAGATGTGCGAAGTCTTTGTTGAACTGGTCATTGAGGACTTCGCGGATAGCGTATTCCAGCATCTTGCCCCGCGAGCGACGGATGGTGACGAAGCCTTCCTGTATGCAGCTGACCAGGATGGAGAAGACCAGCATGAGCAGTGTCAGGCTGAGGACGGTTTCGAAAATAGGTGAATCAAACATGGATGGGGTAATGGGTTGAGGTGAGGAAAAGAAGAACGCAGGTTAGGCAACCTGTAACGGTATAGGGTCAAACTTTTCCGGGTGTTGTTCCTGTCGGTTTGAACAGGACAAGACATGTATGCCTTTAAAATTAACGAAAAGAAATCCATTGATCAAAATGAATTTCGCAGATGACCATTCCACGGAGGTGACGGCATAGCTCCCTACCCAAAGATGCGGTTTACCCGGCCGGGCGATTGGCGGAATTTTATACTCTAAAATACCGCATAATGAAATCGCGCCACATTTGGATTTTCCTGGTTTTGTTGCTCTTGCCGGCAGGCTCGTTGCTAAATGCTCAGCGGGCGGGTATTGGTACCACCACACCCGATAACAGTGCTATCCTGGACATTACCAGTAATGACAAGGGTTTGCTGATCCCGCGCCTAACCTCGGCGCAGCGGGTGGGGATTGCCTCTCCGGCGGTGGGATTGATGGTGTTTGATACAGACTTGAATGGATTCTGTTATTACAATGGTACGGCATGGGTGGAAGTGGGGAAGGAAAGCAATACCTGGAAGGTGACCGGAAATACAGGCAACACCAATTCCAATTTCCTCGGCACTACGGATGCCATGCCCGTACCGCTCCGGCTCAATAATCTCAAGGCTGGAAGTTGGGATGGTACCAACCGGAACTATAGCATCGGTGTCGGTGCATTGGACAGTATCACTACTGGTAAGGGAAATGTAGCATTGGGTCAGAAGGCCTTATTTAGCGATAAGACAGGAAACCAGAATGTGGCCATTGGCGACAGCGCGCTGCTGGACAACTTGGTTTCAGGCAATGTAGCCGTGGGGGGGAGAGCGTTGCGATACAATACAACAGGATCAGCAAACGTGGCCATTGGTTATGAAGCCATGCTCAACAGTCATATTGGACACCGAAACATTGCCATCGGCCGGTATGCCATGCGAAACATTGTGGTCGGAGACCAAAATATTGCCATCGGAGACAGTGCATTGATCACTAACCAGAACGGGCTTTCGAATACAGCCATGGGTAGCAGTGCCTTAATGAGTAACACCTATGGTAATAATAATGTGGCCATTTCTACATGGGCACTGAGGAACAATACCACCGGAATCAATAATGTGGCTATCGGCATGAATGCACTTAAAAGTAACACGACCGGAGAATCAAACCTGGCGATCGGATCGTATTCTTTACACAACAATATAAGCGCAAGCTCAAACCTGGCCCTGGGTGATTTCGCTTTATACGCCAATACGTATGGCTTTTCTAATATCGGTATAGGATCTCATGCTTTGGAAAACAATACCACAGGAGGATACAACACAGCCATCGGAGGTTTCAACATGCAAGGCAATACTACCGGCTCGCAGAATGCATCCTACGGTAATGTCACCCTGGGGTCCAATACGACAGGCAGCTACAATGCCGCTTTTGGAAATGAAGTAATGGTGTCTAACACCACGGGTCGCAGCAATGTTGCCATGGGTTTCAATGCCTTGTACGCGAATGCTGTGGGCAACAACAACGTCGCCATAGGTGACAGCGCCATGTTTAATAACTCCGTCTCCAATAATGTTGCTGTCGGATCAAAGGCGATGTTAAGCAACACAACTGGTATTCAGAATACGGCCGCAGGCTTCCAGGCCCTGACGGACAACACTTCGGGACAGAACAATACGGCACTGGGAGCTGGAACGCTGGCCGATAACACCACCGGGAGTTATAACTCCGGTATGGGCGCGAATGTCCTTTTGAAAAATACCACGGGAAGTTCGAATACCGCTTCCGGTGACAATACGATGCGATTCAACACTACGGGCAGCGGGAATACGGCCTATGGGGCTAATGCATTATTTAATAATGAACCGGGAAGCAGGAACACCGCATTAGGAAGGAATACACTGCGATCCAATGTAGCCGGTAATGACAATGTGGCCGTGGGTGACAGCGCGCTTTTTTCCAATATTGTGTCGGGGCAGGTGGCTGTCGGATCAAAAGCATTGCGTTTCAATACCACCGGTACCGCGAATACGGCCATCGGACTGGAGGCCATAGCCAGCAATACTATCGGTCAGCGGAACACCGCCTTAGGCCGGCGCGCCCTGAATAAGAATGTTACAGGAACAGATAATGTGGCTGTAGGGGATAGTGCCCTGATCAACAACCTCTCCAATTATAATGCGGCACTCGGGGCAGGGGCCTTAAAAAGCAATACCGGTGGCAACAGAAATGTGGCGATCGGATACCAAACCTTGTACCGCAATACTTCCGGCCTGTCAGTCGTAGCCGTGGGAACGCAAGCCCTGTTCAGCAATACCACAGGTAATTTCAATGTAGCGATTGGAGATAATGCCTTGTATTTTAATACGACAGGTACTGTCAACGTTGGAGTAGGCACTAACGTCCTCGCCAATAATTCAACAGGAAGCGGGAATGCGGCTTTCGGACATTCGGCCCTGTTCACCAACACTACTGGATATGAAAACACGGCTATCGGACTCTGGAGTTTATATAGTAATACCACAGGAAGTAACAATGTAGCCCAGGGAAAAGGCGCCCAATACTACAACACCACCGGCAGCCATAATACCTCTACCGGTTATGAGGTGATGCTCAATAATACCGTTGGAAGAAGTAATGTAGCCATGGGTATCCGGGCTCTTTACTCGAATGCCGCCGGAAACAACAACGTGGCCATCGGTGACAGCGCGCTGCTGGCCAGCACGGTCTCGGGGCAGGTCGCCGTGGGGTCCAAGGCGCTTCGATCCAATACCAACGGTATCAACAATACCGCCATTGGGCACAATGCCATGTCGGCCAATACCACCGGAAATTCCAATACGGCAGGAGGCTCTCTTTCGCTATCCTCCAATACCACCGGCAATGCCAACGTGGCTTTCGGATTCCACGCCCTGAATGCCAATACGACAGGTACCGGGAATACGGCCCTTGGAAACAGGGCTCTGGAATTGAATACCACGGGTCTATACAATGTGGCGACTGGCTTCGATGCGCTTGAATTTAATACGACAGGAAATTATAATGTGGCCATTGGCAAGACGAGTTTGAATAGCAACAGTACCGGTTCGAATAACACCGCGATAGGTCACGAAACCATGATTTTCAATACTACCGGCCGGTCCAACGTCGCCCTGGGATTTCAATCCTTATATCAAAACAATTCAGGCAGCAATAACATCGCGATCGGTGACAGTGCGCTGTTGGTCAATACGGTCTCCGGCAATGTCGCCGTCGGATCGAAAGCACTTCGTTTCAATACCTCAGGTACCGGCAACCAGGCTTTCGGATTTGAGGCCCTGCTGAACACCACCACGGGTAGCCGCAATGCCGCCGTTGGTTACCAAAGCCTTCGCGCAAATACCACCGGTAGCGGAAATGTTGCGTTGGGATATCGCGCCTTATATTTCAATGCAACAACTGCCAATAACGTAGCCCTTGGTGACAGCACTTTACTTTCCAACATTGCGGCAGGCAACACAGGAGTAGGGGCTAAAGCGCTTAGGAGCAACACCAGCGGTGCCGGGCTGTTTGCTGGCGGATACCAGGCCTTGTTCTCCAACACCACCGGATCCAACAACACCGCCACTGGATACCAGGCGATGAATAAAAACACCACTGGTTTTGAAAACACCGCCGTGGGTCACCAGGCATTGTATAACAACATCACCGGATTCCTCAATACTGCTATAGGCACCCAGGCGTTGTATACTAATACAGGTTATAACAACACCGGAGTCGGATACCGGGCACTCTACCTGAATACGTCGGGCACTGATAATACTGCGATAGGGCAAGGCGCGCAGAATAGTAATACAACCGGCACCAACAATGTAAGCATTGGTAGCGGCACCCTGTATGCCAATACTACCGGCAGCAAAAATACCGCGCTGGGTGCCAGTGCCTTGCTGACCAATACCAGCGGAGCCAACAATACAACCGTGGGGTATCATGCGCTACGCCTCAATGCTGCAGGCAATTTCAATGTAGCCGTAGGTGATAGCGCCCTTCAGGCGAGCACCGTCACAGGCCTTACCGCTTTAGGATCCAGAGCCCTCAAGAGCAATACGACCGGCCTTTACAATACCGCCATAGGGTATCGCACTTTAGTCGCCAATACCACAGGTGCATACAACACGGCCATCGGTTACGAGGCCCTGCGCAGCAACGTTTCAGCCAATGGTAATGTGGCCATCGGATATTTCGCGCTTAAAGCCAACAGTACCGCCTTCAATAGCATCGCCATTGGGAACTATGCCCTTGAAAACAACAACGGTTCCACGAATGTCGCCATTGGTGCTTTTGCGTTGCAGACCAATGCCACCGGAACTGACCTGACTGCGGTAGGCAACAACGCCCAGGCTTCTGTGGACGGATTGATCAACGGAACGGTCATCGGTAATGATGCCGTGATCAATGCCAGCAACAAAGTACGGCTGGGCAATAACCTGGTCACCGTGGTAGAAGGCCAGGTCGCCTATTCCTTTCCTTCTGATGGCCGCTTCAAGACCGATGTCAAGGACGATGTCAAAGGCCTTGACTTTATCATGAAATTGCAACCTGTCTCCTACAACTTTGACCGCCTTGCCTTCACACATCATATCGGAGCAACTACCACTCCCGAGAAGGAACAACAGCTAACCGCACTCTCTCAGCAGCGCAACATCGGCTTTATCGCCCAGGATGTGGAGCAAGCCATGACCGATGCCGGGTTTGAATCTTTCGACGGTGTACACGCTCCAGAAAATGAACATGACAATTACAGCGTAGCCTATAGCCAGTTTGTCGTGCCCCTCGTCAAAGCCGTGCAGGAACTCAATACCACGGTAGAAGATCTCAAAGCGGTCAATGCAGCGCAGCAAGAGATGATCAATACGTTGATCACGGAGTTGGAGGAATTGAAGAAAAAGTGAGTAGTCAGTAGTGAGTAGTCAGTAGTGAGTGGTGAGTAGGGAGTGCGGCATGCTGTCTGTAATTACTTTCTTTTGGCTATTGGCCAATTGATTTTGGCGTCGTTGAATTGTTGCGCAAAAAAAAGAATTCACCGTCACTTAGCCACTGCTATCCATTACCTGTTGACCAATTAATTTTTTGCGTCGTGGCGTCGTTGCGCGAAAAAAATAAATTCACTTTCACTGGGACTTTGTCATCTTTTAGCTATTGGCCAAATGATTGTTGCGTCGTGACGTTGTTGTGCGAAAAAAATAAATTCAGCATCCCCTCTCCTTTCCCTATTTTGATTCCGGAATCAGTGTATTCAACTATGCGCCTCTCCCTCACCCGAATATTGATCATGCTACTTGGCCTGACAGGGGTGATGGATCATCCACTCACAGCTCAACTCCCTCCCGACATCAGGCTCTATGATGCCTCAGATGGTTTGTCCTTTCGTGATGTCCGCTTTGCCACCAGGGACCGGCAGGGGTTTTTGTGGATCGTCAATTCGGGCATTGACTTTTATGACGGGCAGGCGTTCACGTCATACAACAAGTTTGACCCGGTACATCACCTTCCGGTGTCCACTATACGTGCTGCGACCTGTCTTAAGGATTCACTACTCTTGTTTTCCGAAGTCAAGGATCTCTTTGCCCTCAACATGACCACCGGTAAGGTGGAGCCTTTCGCTTATCCTGAAGGAATGTCATTGGATTTCAACGACCTCATTTCTATTGCTGACCGGCAACAACACCCCGACCTGTTGCTGTTTACCCGCTCTTCTGCCGGCACCAAAATCCACGTGGTGGACCGCCACTGGAAATACAGCTTTGCCTACGAAGTCTCTAACCGCGAATCGGTATTTCCCAAAATCATGCGGTCCTATGCCAATGGCCCCGAAGGCGTCTTGTGGATACTCGATCAGGACAGCCTTCACATCCGCCGTATTGATGAGCACGGGATCCGCCTGATCCCTTTTGCGTTCCCGGTCCGGCAGGATGGAGACAGTTATCGTTTTTTTCATGATGGCCATTCCGCTTTGTACATCTGTCGCAATGACGGACTCATCTTCATCCTTCGGGATGGAAGCTCCGTCGTTGAACCCTTCCTGCAGATTCCTTTTCCCATGCAGAGTTTCTACCCTTTACACGTTTCTGCGGATGGATGGGTATGGGCGCAATCCGATGACCGGTTGATGAAGTTCAACACAATTACCAAACATTGCGAACGATTTGACCTTCACCCCTTTGGGGTCTATAACCCGGTCTTCCGAGGCAGCATTGAAGACCAGGAAGGCATCATTTGGATTTCATCTGAAATGGGACTGCTACAGATCAAACCGGAACCCAAACCATTTCTTTCCCTTTACACCGAACCTATACAGAAGCGCAATGCGCAGTTTCGGGAGATTATCCCGGCTTCACCCAACAGCGTCTATTGCAGACTATATACGGAGCAGGCCTCACTCCTGGAGATTATCCTGCGTGACCAACAACCTCCGGATACCATCATTCGCGTCAGGCAAATGCCCCGTTCCGGTTTGATCCAGCGCCTGGATCAGACGCTTTGCTATATTCCATCTGGCGCGGAGGAAATGATGATCTATTCCCTGCCTGATTTTTCACTACGTAAAATTCCTCTGCCGGTGCAGGCCAACCGGCAGTTTTTCAACCAGTTTGTGATCGATGGGCAGACCATCTACTACCAGGATATTCGCAATCAGCTCACTGGCATCAATCCTTATACCGGGGAAACGTCCCTCATTCCACTGGAACAATCCCTGCCTAAAACCAGCAGCCCGTGGCGTGTCATCAAGGTTGTAGACAAGAATAAGATTCTGATTGGGACAGAGACCGCAGGACTCTTTGTCTTTGACAGGAAGACCGGCGCGCTGATCGATGAGTATAATGACACCGGCGCACAACCCTTGTCCGGTAATTATATCAATGCCCTTCTCACAGCATCAGACAGCATCGTTTGGGTCGGAACGCTGGGCGCCGGAATTAACCGCATCAACCTGCATACTCATCATGTCGAAACCTTTACGACCCTGGAGGGTCTGGCCAACAACATGGTCGCCAGCATGCTGATGGATGATGAGGGCAATATCTGGATCGGTACGTTTGGCGGATTATCCATGCAAAGTAAAACCGATCAACGGTTTTATAATTATTATGTCCGGGACGGATTGTCCAATGATGAGTTTAACTACCTCTCAGCCTACAAAAGTGATTCGGGAGAGATCTTTATGGGGACCATCAACGGGATCACGGTATTTGATCCGGATGAGATCACCGGTACACGTCCACTTCAACCGGTAAGGATCGTTCGAATCGAACGCTATCATCAGCGGGAGGGACTCATCATCACGGAAGGCCAGCAGATTCATCTCGATCAACCCCTGGTGATCACTCCTCTCGACAATTATATTGAATTCCGTTTTGCGGTGCCCAGCTTCCGCGCCAATGACTCGCATATCTTTTTCGCCCGCCTCCAGGGGGTGGACCAGGATTGGCAGCGGTTGGGCAGAAACCACTCGATTCGCTATCAGAAGCTTGTACCCGGGGATTATGTCCTCGAACTGATGGCCGCCGATGCCAATGGCAACCTTACCTCGTCCCCTACCGTGGTACACATATATGTGCAGCAGGTATTTTATAAATCGTTTTGGTTTATTTCCCTGTCCGTATTGCTCTTGGCCATCATGGGGTATCTCATCTACAGGTACCGTGTGCGATTGTTGAAAAAAGAACATGAGACGCGCACCAGGATTGCCAGTGACCTTCATGATGAAGTCGGAGGGTCCCTGACCGGATTATATCTCCAGATGCAGGTGATGGAAATGAAAGCTACGCCGGAGGAAAAATCAAGATTGTCCAGGGCTACACGTGTTCTGGATGAATCTATCACCAAGATGCGGGACCTCGTCTGGTCCATTGATGCCCGCAGTGATACCTGGGACAAAATGATCGAACGGATGAAGGACTATGCCACAGGCACCTTGTCTCCGCTGGATATCTGGTTTGAATTTCATTCCTCCATCACCCCGGGCAAACATATCGACGCGCACTTTAAGCACAATCTCTATCTGATCTTTAAAGAGGCAATTCACAATATTGCCCGCCACAGCCAGGCAACCAACGTTGACATTCGTTTTGAAGAAAGGAATGGTCATTTGGTTATGCGAATTCAGGATAATGGAAAGAGCCAGGCCAAAACCACGCCACCGGGTCAGGGATTGCAGAATATGAAGATGAGGGCGGAGCGGATCAAGGGAAAGCTCTCGGCCGGGCAGAATGATCAGGGGTTTGAGGTAAAATGTGAACTCTAGAAAGAAGGGCTAAGGGATAAAGGGGCTAAGGGTTAAGGGGCTAAAGGGCTAAGGGATCAAGGGGCTAAGGGATCAAGGGGCTAAAGGGGTCGGGGAGGCATGAGAAATATGTATTTATTGGTTATTGAAAAAATAGGAACAAGATGATCCGCTTAAAAAATGCGCTTGTGTTTCGCTTTTTTCGGGCTTCAATGAATTTTTGAAGCATTTTGCTCAGCGAGATCGTACTGGCCAATAATTGATGCCCAACTTCCTCGGAGACATACTTTTGCTGTATCGCTATATACAATTGGGTACGCAGTTCACCTGTTGATCCTTTTGAAATATACAGATGTCGAACAAATGCACGGTCTGAACTCAATTCATACCCTTCGGCAATATTTGAGGGGATAGATACCACGCTTCGTTCCATCTGGTTTCTGAGGCCATAATCTCGACAATCAGCAAGAGCATTATATATCTCATAACAGAGTTTCATTCCTTCCTGCCAAATAATAAGGTCTTCGAATGTTTGACTTTTTTCTCCCATGTTTAGTAGTGTCATGAACACCCCTAAATATTACCACAACTCAAAAAAAATTTTTCTTAACCCCTTAGCCCCTTGCCCCTTGCCCCTTTGCCCCTTTGCCCTTGCCCCATTCTGCCCCTAAATCCCCTAAAGGGGACCGACCCTTGCCCCTTGCCCCTTCCCCCTTAGCCCTTTAGTCCCTTAGCCCCTTGCTCCCTTCCACCCAAAGATGTAGGGAAATCTCACTCCAATCCCGCTTAAATTTGCGACGATGAGTCAAAAGATCAAAGTCGGCATTGTTGAGGATGAACATGAGATCCGTGACATGCTCATTTATTTTATTGATCAACAACCGGACATGGAATGTGTCCTGAAGGCCGGATCTGTGGAGGAATTTTTTGAGAAGGTGGATGATGTACCACAACTACAAGTGCTGATACAGGATATCGGTTTGCCGGGTATGACCGGGTTGGACGCCATACGGCGGATCCGTGAAAAATTGCCCCGTACCGAAATCCTGATGTACTCTATATACGATGATTCTGACCGCATTTTTAAAGCGTTATGTGCCGGCGCGTCAGGTTATATTTTAAAAAATACCCGACTTGAAGATATTCGTCGCAGTATCCTGGATGTGCATAGCGGCCAGGCCGCAATGTCCCCTTCCATTGCCAAAAAAGTCATCGCCTATTTTCGCCCGCAGAAAACGGAAAGTCAACTTACAGATAAGGAATTGATGGTTGTGCAGTTGCTGACCGATGGGCTGAGCTATAAAATGGTTGCGGATCGCATGCAGGTATCGATGAATACAGTTCGCTTTCATATCCGGAATATCTACGACAAATTGCAGGTACACTCCAAGGCGGAGGTGATCTCCAGGAATCTCAAGGGAGATATATAAAACAGGGTGAAGGGGCTAAGGGGGAAAGGGAGCAAGGGGCAAAGGGAGCAAAGGAGCAAAGGTGTCCCCCTTTAGGGGGTAAGGGGGCAGAAAGGATCAAGGGAGTAAAGGGCAAAGGGAGCAAGGGGCGAAGGGATCAAGGGAGCAAGGGTGTCCCCCTTTAGGGGGTATGGGGGCAGAAAGGATCAAGGGCTGAACGGATTTCAGGAGAAGATTCGCAATTGGCTTCGTTTATCTTTTCAAACAAGATTCAATTGGAGACATTATGGGCGGTGTACGATCAGCTTTTTTGTTGATATGCTCTGGCCCGTTATAACCGTGATGAAGAACACCCCGTTCTCCAGAAGATCCATGGAGGTTTCTTTTTCAGTTACCGTTTTACTTAAAATACGGTTGCCTTGAACGTCGGTGATAGTGATCTCAGCGACTTCAGATGGTAACGACAGAAATACCCTTTCATCAGTAGGATTGGGATAGAGCTGAAATTTTTCCTGTTGTGCCTCCACAGATCCGGTGATCATTTCGCCGTAGTAAAAACTAAAGGGTAGAGTGCAGACAAAAGTGGAATCATTGGGGTCCCGTATGGTAAGCCTCCCGGCGAATTCGGTTTGAAAAGGTATTGTCGCCGGGAGAGCTATGCTTACACTATGATAAAACGCCGGGGTATAGCCGCCATTGAAATCATCGGCTACACTAAGAAATGATGGAACGGTCAGGGTGTCACCCAGTACGATATATGGGTTTTCATCTAATGAGACACTAAAAAACGGGTAGACAATGAAATGCCGGCTTCCGTTATATACCGTCAGTTGAAGTGACTGTTGATCCACAAAGACTGTATCTACATACATCGAATCGCAGGACGATTGCGAAAATGCTTTGGACGTCACTGCAAGTAAGAAGAGGATTAGGATAACAAGTATGGGTTTCATGAATACAAAGATTTATTTTTTGCACCAATGATTTTCGTTGTCTCGTAAATATGTCCGATTTCCGGCAATAGAATTCGGCATGGAATTTTACGCCTTGGTCTCGATTCATTCAGTGGCGTGATGCACCTTTGAGCTACTCTTATAATTTTTATTTGGGCTCCACAATCAGGAACACCGCCGTGCTGTCTCCGATATTCAGCACCTCATGCCATTCGATGCCTTTGTTGTAAAAACTGCTTCCGGTCACCACTTTGACGTCGCGGGTACCATTGGCATCCGTGACTCTCATCGTACTCCCGGCAAGAGCGTATCCGAAATGAGGATTATGGAAATGGCGTTCATGACCCACACCCGGATGGAAGGTGCATTTTAATGTACGGATCGAATCATTTTCGAGAAGTACTTCGCATACCGGTTCGCCTTTCCATCCGGCACCCAATGGATCCGGGAGAGTAGTCTGGCTAAAGAGTGTTGAGGAGATTAAACCGAAGACCAGGCAAAGGGTAAGGGATATTTTTTTCATACAGCAAGATAGGTTAAGCCCATGAAATCTTCGGGGCATAATGGTTCAAGAAAAATTCTTCTGTTCAGACTTGCAGTATGGGTATAAAACCCTAATTTAATCTTCGAAAACAATTTTCTTCACCATTTAACACCAGTTGAATTATGGGACTATCCATTCATTACTCCGGCATGCTCCGGAGTCCCGACGTACTACCTTCCTTAATTGAAGAAGCCGCTGATATCGCCGAGAGTTTGCACTGGCCGTATGAGTGTGTTGAAAAAACAACAGCAATCCCTGTATCGGGGATACTCATTGCCCCTGATGGCAGCGAGCCCTTGTGGCTCACCTTTCATGAAGAGGGGTTTATGTGCAACCCTATGCTGTATGAATATGTCCTGAACGTGGAGGGCAAGGGCATACCCAAAGAAGCAGAGCATTGGCTATTTACCAAGACGCAGTATGCCGGGGTCGATGCACACATCGCCATGATTAAGTTGTTGCGCTATCTGAGCCAGCAATATTTTTCCAGGTTTGAGCTCCATGATGAAAGCAAGTATTGGGAGACCAATGATGAAGCGTTGTGCCGGGAGATCTTTTCAAAATATGATTTCATGATCAAGGAGGTAGGAGCCGCCCTCAATGAGCTGGAGATCGATCCCAATGCAGACCAGGAGACGGTGATCGGGATGATTGAGAAGATGCTCAATGAGAAGTTTGGATTACGACGCAGTGGCTAACTAATAAATCCTTGAAACCCAAATGTGAATGTAAGGTCGCCTGGGATATGGATTAAGAGTGGTTCATAGGTAATCATGGAATAGGTTTCGCGTGTCCAACAGATTTATAAAGGAGGATGATTCTGGTGGTCGGTTAACCGCTGATGAGATGATGGCCGCTGATAGCCGCTGATGGCCGCTGATTAACGCTGATTTTTTATGATTAAATGATTTGCCAGATGAAACAAATTGTAAATGAGGATTACAAGTATTCTGCTATTACGGGAAAAATAATCGGATGCGCTATGGAAGTTCATTCCTTTCTCGGTAATGGATTTCAGGAGGTCATCTATCAACGGGCACTGGCCATAGAGATGAGTAAGCAAGGCTTGAACTTTGCCCGGGAATTTGAAATGACTGTGTTTTATAAAGGAGAATATGTGGGTAAGCGAAGAGTTGATTTTCTGGTTGAAGATGCCGTATCCGTGGAATTGAAGGCAAAAACGGAGCTCGATGATGTACACCTGAATCAAGCTCTTAATTACCTCGAGGTCTATCATATCCAAACCGGCCTTCTAATCAATTTCGGCGCTAAGCGTCTTCAGTTTAAACGCTTGATCAACTCCAAGCCTAAACCCACATAATCAGCGCCCATCAACGTCCATCAGTGTTCATCAGCGTTCATCAGCGGCCAACACCTCATCAGCGGTAATCTTGTTGCGTGGGTACTGACTGTCTCCTCAAAAGATAAAATCTGTTGGTCCTATAATCAGCGCCCATCAGTGCCCATCAGCGCCCATCAGCGGCCATCATCTCATCAGCGGTAATCTTGTTGCGTGTGTTCTATCTGTCTCCCACAAACCTACCACTGTCGCCTTGAAGCTGGGTTAATTTCATTTCCGATATTGCATACATGAAAAGCACCACCTGCACCGGGACCAATGGCCGCTACCTCGAAGAGTATCACACGGAGACGGCTGCGCGTATTGCTGCGGAGGAAATGACCAACGGATCCTTTAAGCCCGTAAAATGTTCCAGGTGTGGTTACTGGCATCTTGCGCCGGTGACGACCAGGAGGCAGTGTATGTTTTGTACCGATAGTGGGTTGTTTTTAAAAGATATCTATGCTACCAGGGAGGAGGCGCTGCGTACCGCAGACCATTTGAAACGGGAAAAGAGGGTGCAACTATTTCCCTATAAATGTCCGCATGGGAGTGGGTGGCATTTGACGAAGAAAGCGACAAAGGCATAACTTCTGCGTTGATCCTTCTTCACTACTCCATTAATCATCAAACCCCGGCCGCTTAAACGCTCTAGCATGAGGAAACGTGCTTTCCACCATGCTGCGTAATTGTTGCAGTTTGGATAGCATCCTCAGTATGGATTCTTCATGATCCTGGAGGTGAGGGAGCAATACACCCCATGCATCAATGGATCGGTCGATTCCTATGAGGGCCACTTTGGCGGAACCGTCGGAATCTTTTGGGAAGTCATTCTCTTCAAACCAGGCATCGCTTCGTATGCGACCGGTTTGGGCCCGGACGACTTTGACATGGATTTGATGCAAGTAATATGTGATGTTTTCCAGTGCGTTTTTCATTGCCAGGGCATCTTCTTGGGGGTTACTGTCCGGCAGGTCCATCAATGCGGTACGTTGCAGATTATCCCCCAGGCTTTTGATATCCGGACCTGAGGTTTT
>JBGAWQ010000035.1:0-34289 GCA_044227555.1 Saprospiraceae bacterium
ACCTGCAGCAGAAGGCTTCAAGGCCAATGTAGAAGTAGATCCCTCTTCCGACCGGCTGCAATTGCTGACACCATTTACCCCGATCACGCCTGCACAGGTAAAAGATATGAGGGTCCTGCTCAAGGCTCAAGGGAAGTGTACCACAGACCACATCTCGATGGCAGGGCCATGGCTCAAGTACCGTGGCCACCTCGAAAACATTTCAAATAATTGTTTTATCGGTGCCATCAATGCTTTCAATGGGGAGGCCAATAAGGTGCTCAACCTGATAGAAGGTCAGTATATGGCGGTGCCGGACAGTGCCCGTACGTATCAGAAGAATGGTATATCTACTGTGGTCTTCGGAGAAGAAAACTACGGAGAAGGATCTTCAAGAGAGCATGCAGCTATGGAACCAAGATATCTTGGTGTCAAAGCCATTGTGGTGAAATCCTTTGCCCGGATCCACCAGACCAATCTCAAGAAACAAGGCATGCTTGCCTTGACCTTTACCAACCCGGCTGACTATGACCTGGTTCGCCAGGACGATCTGGTGGACATCCTGGGTTTCGACCATTTCAATCCGGATTCACAAATCAAAATCAGGCTCCGTCATGCCGACGGCACGGAGGATACATTTGATGTACAGCATGGTTACAATACCCAACAGGCAGAATGGGTGATAGCCGGCTCGGCCCTGAATAAAATCAGGGAAGAAATCGGGCATTAAAAAAAAGCTCAAGTAACAGAAATGGCGGTACCAATACGGACCGCCATTTTTATTTATCTTTCTTTCTCAAAAACTAAAGAACATGCTTAAAGAATTCAAAGCCTTTATGATGAAAGGCAACGTCCTCGACCTGGCGGTCGCCGTGGTCATCGGTGGCGCATTTGGCGCTATCATTTCCTCACTCGTGGGTGATGTCATCACCCCATTATTACTCAACCCAGCCATGCAAGCTGCGGGAGTGGATGATATTGGTGCCTTAGCCTGGGGTGCCGTCAAATACGGCAATTTCCTGTCAGCCGTCATCAAGTTTATCGTCATCGCGTGGATTCTCTTCCTCATCGTCAAAGCCTTCAATGCGATGAAGAAATCTGAGGCTCCGGCAGCCCCCGCGGGGCCCACCCAGGAAGAATTACTGACTCAGATTAGAGATTTACTTAAGAAATAGCGAAAACAAAAAAGGCCGGAAACTCCGGCCATTTTGTTTTTAAAGGGATCTAATGATTATTCCTGACCCATATCGCAACATGCATAGGTCTTGTTGTTGCAACTGACCCGGCAGGATCCATCCAGGTTGGATGTAGCACAATTGATGTTTTCGGAGCCCCCGGCATTGCAATGAAAAGCATACGTGTCCGGATATACGCATTTGCAGTATGGTGCCTTATCGGCAGGGCTGCCAAGGGTGATCTTACGTAACCCCAGTCCATACCCGCCATAGGATGTGAGATCTTTTATCTCTTTTGCATACCAGGGTAATCCATCCGATGCCACATAAAAGAGCATCGTCCGAGGACTGGTCAGACTATTGACAATCAGTTGCCTTTCAGTATAGATCACCTCACATCGTCCAATTTTCCCGGGGTCCAGTTTTGATTCCCGTTTATCCACCTGGAGGTAGTAGGCGTAAAGTTCGTTTGCAGCGTCAGCCACATGTTCGAGCACGATGCGGTCATCCTTAATGACAATTTCAACGTTGCCTACCGTTTTTTGTGCCAGGTCGTAGGATGGGCGACCGGCATTGAAAGCATTGACGATCGTGTCTGTCAAAGGGAAATGCAGGTCCTTAGGGGTTTCCGTTTCCGTTACCTTTCCTGGCTCTGGTTTGCAACCGATAAAGCCTTGCGTCAGTATCAGGCTGATGACAGCCACACCTAAGGTGGTGAATGGATGTTGTTTCATACAGTAGTTTGATTTGGGTTAACTCAAATATTTTCCAACGATGGGTACTCTTCTGCCTACCCCAAATGCTTTGGGTGAAACCCGCAGTACCGGTGCTGTCTGATGACGTTTGAATTCATTGATATTGACCAGGCGCAGAATGCGACGAACCAGTTTTTCGTCATAGCCCATGTCGATGATTTCCTGCGGGCCCAGCCTTCTTTCGATATACATATAGAGGATAGGGTCCAGTATGTCGTACTCCGGCAAACTGTCACTGTCTTTCTGGCCCGGTCGCAACTCTGCACTCGGGGGCTTACTGATAGAGTTTTGCGGGATCACTTCACTATCCTTATTGATGTACTCAGCGAGTTGATAGATTTCAGTCTTGTAGATGTCCGCCAGCACTGAAAGCCCTCCGGCGAGATCACCATACATCGTGCCATAGCCGACAGCCATTTCGCTTTTGTTGGTCGTATTGAGGAGGATATTGCCGTGCTTGTTGGAGATCGCCATCAGGATAATCGCGCGGCAACGGGCCTGAATGTTTTCTTCCGTTACATCGAAAGGCTTGCCTTCCATGACGGGCGCAAGCAGGGATAGGAAGGTATCATACGGTGCAGCTATTGGGATGATGTCATACCGGATACCTAAATTTTCTGCGAGTGCTTTTGCGTCATCAACACTATGCGAGCTGCTGAAGCTGCTCGGCATCAAGGCCACGCGAACGTTATCACTACCAAGTGCCCGTGTAGCCATTACAGCAGTGACTGCGGAATCAATACCCCCACTGAGGCCCAAAATCGCTTTCTTCAATCCAAGTTTTCCAAAATAATCCTGGAGTCCCAGGATGAGTGCGTCATGGATCAGGGTGATTTTGTCTTTGGGTTGCTCACGCTGGTACCCACCTTTGACCACATCCTCCAGGGAGTAGTATCGTATTTCTTCTTTGAAGTAAGGCAACTCATCATACACCGAGCCATCCGGCGACATCACGATCGAGCCACCATCGAAAATAATTTCCGTCTGCGCGCCACAGATATTGGAGTAAAACAATGGGATCCGGTACCGTTCGACATTGGCCCGAATGACTTCTATACGGTCCGCAGCATGATTGTAGTCAAATGGTGAGGCGGAAACATTGATGATAAAGTCCGGTTGCTCAGGCATCATCACATCCAGTGGACATATCGTATAAAGTGGATTTTCATTGCCTACATTCCATAAATCTTCGCAGATCGTGAGGGCGATGCGTTTTCCTTTGAAGAGCACCGTGCCGTGCTTTTTCGCGGGCTCGAAATACCGGTATTCATCAAAAACATCGTAGGTCGGTAACAGGGTCTTATGCTGGACGTGGAGGGTCTCTCCGTTGTACAGCAGATAGACACTGTTGTGGAGATCCTTGCCTTCCGGAAAGGGATTGATCGTCGGACTACCTACCACAATGCCAATACCCTGGGAGGCTTCCCGCAAGGCATCAACCGATTCCTCGGCCAGACGAATGAAGTCGCGGAATTCGAGGAAGTCCCTCGGAGGATATCCGGTGGTAGACAATTCCCCGAAGATGATCAGATCTGCTCCTTTGGCACGAGCTTCCGCAGTAGCCTTTAGCATTTTTTGCAGATTGCCTTCAAAATTACCGATGTGGTAGTTCAACTGGGCGATGGCAATTTTCATGGCGCAAAATTCAGGATTTTTTAGGATAAAAGGGCGGAAAAGGAAGGAGGCAATTTAAGACGAACCAAGGTAGATACGTAATGCATTGCGCATCTACGTTGGTTCGTCCCTTCCAATGCCCTCCGATATGCCTCTTCTGCCCCTGACCCCTGAAGGGGAAAAATCCATGATCAGTCTTTAGCGCTTGCTTATTGCTGACTGCTGACTGGCAACTACACTCTGCTCTCTGCCCTTTGCTCTCTGCCCTTTGCCTCAATGTGGCAGATTCCCTTACCTTTACACCCCTTACTTCGTATGAGCCAGTACATCGTTTCAGCCCGCAAATACAGACCCAACACCTTTGAAAGTGTGGTGGGGCAGGGGCATGTCACGGACACGCTGACCCATTCCTTGCTGACCGGCCAGGTGGCCCATGCATATCTCTTTTGCGGTCCTCGGGGCGTAGGGAAGACCACCGTAGCCCGTATTCTGGCCAGAGCTATCAACTGCGAAAATCTCAGCCCCAAAGGAGAGTCATGCAATACCTGCCCTTCCTGTAAATCCTTCGATATCAATAGCTCCTTCAATATTTTTGAACTGGATGGAGCCTCCAATAATTCAGTGGAGAATATCCGGGCGTTGGTTGAGCAGGTACGTGTGCCTCCCTCTCAGGGCAAGTACAAGGTCTATATCATAGACGAGGTACACATGCTCAGCCAGGCGGCATTCAATGCATTCCTCAAGACGCTGGAAGAGCCTCCGCCGTATGTCAAGTTTATCCTGGCGACGACCGAGAAACATAAAATTCTTCCGACGATCCTGTCCAGATGTCAGTCCTTTGATTTTCGACGCATTCCGGTGCCGGAAATCGCTGCTCACCTGCGGTCTATTTGTTCTACTGAAAATATCCAGGCGGAAGACGATGCCCTCGTGATCATTGCCCAAAAAGGGGATGGATCACTGCGCGACTCGCTTTCCATTTTTGACCGCATCGCCAGCCAGTCCAAAGGTAATATCACCTATGCGGGAGTTTTGGATAGTCTCCAACTCCTCGATTACGATTATTTTTTCAGGATGACCGATGCCCTCATGCGGGAGGACATGACCGAAGTGTTCCTGACGTTATCCGACATCCAAAAACGCGGTTTCGATGGCGAAGCCTTTATTGGCGGATTTTCAGAACACCTGAGAGATGTGCTGCTCTGCAAGGACACCGCTACCGCGGCCCTGCTGACCCATGGCGATAAAATTAAAGCCCGGTACCTCCTCCAGGCCGAGGCGATCATAAAGTCTTCGTTGGTGACCTATCTCGACCTGATCAACCAGTGCGAGATCAATTATAGCCGGGCACTCAACAAATGGCTGCATATCGAAATGGCCCTCGTCCGGATGTGTTACATGCACCGCCGCCAGGAAATTGCACCAGCTGCCGGGGCTGAAAAAAAAAAGCCTGACGTAACTGAACGCCCTAACCCACAGCCTATCTCTAAGGCTAATGGAACTCCATCCCCCAATTCGGAGGCGGAGGGGCCGGAACCCCCTGCGGAAATTATTAAGCCTACTGCACCCAAAGAGAAAATCGCAAAATCCTCATCGCCTGAGTCGGAAGCACCAAAGTCATCAACGAATTTACTGGAAGCAGACCCGTCAGAACTAGGCGTTCCTTCCCTCAATATCCTGGGCAAAATCAGGCAGAAAGCTGAGGTGATGCATGCGGAGGAAAAAAAGAAGATTCCCGTGCTGACTCTTCCTCCATTGCTCGATTATTGGAAAACCTATATGGATCAGCATTCCTCCCCATCCTTGCGACAGACGATGTTGGAAGCCATCCTGGAGATTCGCGATGAAAAAACCATTTGCATCCGTACCGGCCACCAGACCGGCAAAAACCGTTTTACGGCAGAATCTGCGCTGTTGGATGGCCTTCGCAGCCTGGTCCGCATCCCTGACTTGCGGATCGTCATCGATATCGATCCTGAACTCGACCGTACCCGCGAACTCATCAAGCCCAAAAAATTATTGACTAACCGGGAGAAGTTTGAATTGCTCTCGGCCAAAAATCCATTGATCCATCAACTGAGGGACAAGCTCGATTTGATTCCCGATCAGGACGAGTAGAGAGGGGTGAGGGGTGAGGGGTGAGTGGTCAGTTGTGAAGGAGCACCAAACAATTACTTCCTCTTTAGGGGTTAGGGGCTGAAAGAGAAATTGCATGTTGTTATAAACCCTAAACCCTAAACTCTAAACTCTAAGGGAGAAGGTGAATTCTAATTAGCGTGAATTAGCGATCATTAGCGGCAGTGGAAAAGAGTTAGAAGCGTCTATCATTGGAGGATCAACGATGAGCTACGATAACCCCCTCTGCTCTCTGCTCTATGCTCTCTGCAAAATGATGGATCAGCTTTTTAGTTTGATGCGAACTTTACCATCGGTCAGTTTGATGGTATCCAGTTCCTTCTGTTTTTTGTAGCCCATGCCTTCGGGATCGATATCCTGCTCGTAACCTGTAGCACCGGTCACTGCCTTGTTCGTAAGCTTATCTTCAAGACGACCCAGGCCGCCAAAGGCGGTAGCAGAAGTTTTTTCTTTCCATATCGATCCTTCAAGTGTGACATTGAAGGTGATGTCCTGATAATCATCCGGAGCAACTGCCACTTCCACCGTTTCCCCGTTATATTTCGACTCCCCTACATGGTATTCCATGCGTGGGGACTTGGTTTCTTCGACATATTTGACATACGCGATGCCTTTGTATTTGCCGGTCTGGTAGGCTTTGTTGATCTCATCATTTTTCTTGTAGCTCTCATCCTCTCCGATGATCAGATAGGTGCCGGGAGCATTGAGATCCTGGCCGTCAAACGAACCCAGCCAGATGCGCAATGAGATATCCGGGTTGATGGTATTTCCGGTGATGTATCCATAAGCACCGATCTTGATGCGATGCGGTTCGCTTTTATATTCCTTTCCGTTTACCAGGACGGTCATTGAGTTTGGATTGCCATCCTGTGCGGCGAGAAACCAGGATTGGGAGGCCAGGAGACAGAGTATGAATAGCTTTTTCATCGTGATCGTTTTAAGTATCCGGATTCAAAATTAGGGATTAATTGAAGGCGCGTCCCGATAAAAACATAATAAGCGGAATAGTCTGTAATCCTTTGGCGTAGTCCTATCTTGCAGCCATGTACGGATTGCTGAAAGTCGTCCTCTTCCGGATGGATCCTGAGAAAGCACACCACTTCACCATGTGGTGGATGCTTGCTTTATTCAGAATACCTGGCGTTAAACGTCTTTTTCGGGCACTCTTTTGCCTGGAGGATCCTTCACTAAAAAGGAAAGTAGCAGGCCTTGAATTTTCCAATCCGGTTGGCCTGGCCGCTGGTTTTGATAAAAATGGCTTGTACCTGGAGGCCATGTCCCTGTTGGGCTTCAGCCATATCGAAGTAGGCACGATCACACCCCGCCCTCAGGCAGGTAATCCGAAGCCCCGTCTCTTCCGACTGATCAAATCCAGGGCATTGATCAACCGAATGGGATTTAATAATGACGGTGTAGAGGTTCTGGCCCAACGGCTCAGGAAAGAGAGACCTCCGCACCTGATTATTGGGGCCAATATTGGTAAGAATAAGGATACCCCTAATGAGCAGGCCACGGATGATTATCTGAAATGCTTTACCGCGCTCTATGACCTGGCTGATTATTTTACGGTCAATGTCTCTTCTCCCAATACGCCGGGCTTGCGTGAATTGCAGGACAAAGAACCGCTGACCCGCTTATTGTCCACCTTGCAGGGGCAAAATCACAAGTCAAAACCTGTCTTTCTCAAAATAGCCCCGGACCTGACCACGACCCAACTCGATGAGATCGTTGATATCGTGGTAGCGACCGGAATTGCAGGTGTGATTGCTACCAATACCACCATCACACGGATTGGATTGAAAGAAGATAGCAAGGAAGTGGAAGCGATCGGTGCGGGTGGATTGAGTGGAGCTCCAATACTCCAGTTGTCGACGGGTGTGGTCAGGTATCTCCGGGAAAAGGCCGGGAACCGCTTTGCTATCATAGGGGTCGGAGGAATTGAAAATGGAGCCGGTGCCAAGGCTCACCTGGATGCTGGGGCTGATCTGGTGCAGGTGTATTCAGGATTTATTTATTCCGGGCCGGGGTTGGTACGAAGTATCCTGAGAGGATACATCAAAGGAACTCAGGGATAGTAATACATAGCCCTATTTAGTTTCTTCAAAGGCCTCTTTGATTTTTCGTATGGTCATAAACATTCGACCACTGTCAGGGAGTTTTGTAAATCCATACCTGGTATAAAAACCTTCTGCTTCTTCATCAATTGGGTCAACAACTACAGCAACGGATCCGATATAGTCGTGGGCAACTTGCATACATCTGAGTAGCGCATCGATCAGCAATAATTTACCGAGGCCATGGCCTTGCATCTTCTGATCCACGGCCAATCTGCCCAGCAAGATGACAGGAATGTATGGGTATTTTATATTCCTTTTTATGGAATCCGGCGCCTCCTCTAAAGGAACATGATCAGCAGCGAGAGTATAGTAAGCAATGACCCTCATCTGATCATCAATGGCTACAAAACAGGTACTTGTTCCTGCCTTGACATCTTTGGTGACGTTTCGTAAAATATAATTGTCTAAAGAATTCTTGCCGCAGGAGAATTGATCTCGTTTGTGATTGCGGTCATAGGGAAGGATCTTCAAACTTTGAGTTTGTCATTTATCGAGCTATTGTAAAACGCCATAGCTGAAATGAGGGCTTCATTGGGTTTGGACTCTTCTCCCAGGATGGCTTTGTAGAAAATCTCCTGATCTCTTTTGGAGTGTAGGATATTCCTTTCCGCTTTTACAATTTCCTGGGCTTCTTTTTGAATGGCAAGCCTGGCAAACTCAGAAAAGGACTTAAAGCCCTTCAAATTACTTGCATACTCAAATAGCTCCTTATCCTCTTTACTGACTCTGAGTTCTATTCTGCTATCTTCTTTCTTTCGGGTCCTGGAATTCATGATTGGGTTAAATCTAGTACAAATGTACGGTAATTTCACGTACAAATCAATGAATTAGCCAAAAAATAACTCCCGGATTATCCTTTCCCTTTTCGTTTAATATTATGAATGACTACCCGGGGATCTTTCATCTCCTTGGCGAGATCCAGGATGGTCTTGTGGTCGAGCATGTCGAGCAACTGAGGTTTGATGTCCTTGTATTGGTGGTGCATCGGACATGGATTTTTCTCTGAGCATTCTTTGAGCCCCAGGATACAACCTGAGATGATCATGTCATCTTCCAGCAGGTTGAGCACATACCAGAGGGATTTATTTTTCGCCTGATCGGTAAGGTAAAAGCCTCCGGAAGGTCCGGTCACTGAGTTGATCAACCTGTTATTACGGGTGAGTTTCTGCAGGATTTTGGCCGTAAAGGATTTGGGTGAATCTATAGCCTCGGCCAGTTCGGTAATCCCGATTTTATGCTCGACGGAGCTTTTCTGCGCCAGGTAGATGATGGCCCGCAAGGCATATTCAGTTGATTTGGAAAACATTTCGGGACAATTTGGGGCAAAGTAATCGATTTTTCATCGCATCAATGCCAGAGGTAAAGGACTAATCCTTAGAATTTTCTAACTTTGTTTAAAGAGAGTAAAAGATATTTTTGTATTTTATTAGCAACCAATCAAAACAAAATGACCAATCGACATTTCACCTCTTTAGCCCTTGTTCTGGTATTGTTATTTTCCATGTGGATTGTCTCTTGTACGGAAGATAACAACCAGGGGACGGACCATCCGACCTTAGTAGCGGATTATGATGCCACGCTTTCTCTCAAGTGGTACCAATTGCTCCTTGAAATCGATCGCTATTCACCAGGCTATCGTCCACCGGCTGCAGCCCGGATGCTCGCGTATACCGGACTTGCCGCTTATGAGGCTGGTGTACCCGGTATGCCAACGTACAATTCGCTGAAGTATGAGTACAATGGGCTGGACATTCCAAATGTCGATGCGGCTCTCGATTATCATTGGCCTTCCGCCATCAATGCGGCGTATGCTGCGATGTTCCGCCACTATTATCCCCACATTCGTGCTGATCACAAAGCTCGTATCGATGCGTTGGAAAATGAGTTTAAAACAGAGTACAGTACCGCAGCTTCTTCAGAAGTGATCAACCGGTCCATCGCTTATGGTCAGGCTGTTGCAGACGCTGTATATGACTTCAGCACTACGGATGCTGCAGGTCATGAAGCATATCTCAATCCCCGTCCTTCAAGCTATGTACCTCCGGCCACCGGACCGAATGGAGAAAAATTATGGCAACCCACTTTCCCGGATTATACGCCGGCACTCTTCCCTTATTGGGGCCAGGTGAGGACCTTTGCGATGAGCTCATCGGACATTGTAGCCCAGCCACCCCTTCCATATAGCGAAGACCCGGGGTCCCTTTTTTATCAGCAAGCCAATGAAACCCGTATTCTGGCAGACCTGGGATCCTATACTACCCAATGGGTGGCAGAATTCTGGAGTGATGATATTTTCGAACTCACCTTCGAGCCTGCTGCTCGCCAGGTCGCTATCGCTAATATCCTCGTCGAACAGGAAAAGATCAATCTGGAAAAATCACTCGAACTCTACGCCAAACTAGGTATGTCGCTTTGTGATGTAGGCGTTGCAGTTTGGAATTCGAAGTATATATACAATGTCATCCGGCCTATTCAGTATATCCGTGATGTCATTGATCCGAGTTGGCAAACGATCCTCAATAATCCATTGAATCAGGTACAAAGCCTGACCCCGGAGTTTCCGGCTTACCCATCTGGCCACTCTGGTTTTGGTGGCGCAGGAAGTTCGGTTATGGCAGAAATCTTTGGTAACAACACCACCTACACAGATGTATGCCATTATGGTCGTACAGAATTCAACAGTACACCAAGGACGTATAATACGATCATTGAAGCTGGTGTTGAAAACGCTTATAGCCGACTGCCTCTTGGAGTGCATTTCCGGATGGATTGTGACGAAGGTCTTCGCCTGGGATACCTTGCGGCTTCCCGCGTGAGCCATCTGCCCTGGCGCAAATAATTCTCATCCCTGACCTTATCTATAAGAGCGGAATGATCCCCATCGTTCCGCTCTTTCTTTTTTCTCTGACTGGAATGGGTAGGTTAAAACAAACAGTTATCCCTTTACGTACATTTCAGGTAGTCAAAAAAAAATTGGCAAAAATTTTGCAATCTGATAATTAGGGATATATTTGTCCTCAATTAATTGTTCACGAACAAAATTTTTGACTATGCACCGTTTCACTTTTACGCACTACTTCGGGGTATTGCTACTGGCCGTGACTCTGGCTTTTGTGGCTTCCTGTACTACGGATCCGGATCCGGTTCAACAAGAAAAGACTCTTGTCAAGGACTATGATGCCTCCATCCCCCTGCAATGGAATCAGTTATTCCTGGAGATCGACCGGTATTCCCCTGGCTACCGCCCACCTGCAGCAGCCCGCATGTTGGCTTACACCGGCCTGGCTGCTTATGAGGCAGGCGTGCCCGGAATGCCCGAATACAATTCCCTGGAATTCGAATTCCCCGGCCTAAACCTTCCAACTGTGGATGGCAACCAGGAATACTCATGGCCGATTGCCGTCAGCACGGCGTATGCCAATATGTTCAGGTATTTCTACCCTCATATCAAGGCCGGCGATACCTATAAGATCACCGCGCTCGAAGACAAATTACTCGAGGAATATGGTAGCACGCTCAGCCCCGATGTGCTCGAACGGTCCAAACAATTTGGATTTGAGGTGGCGCAAGCTGTGTTTGAATACAGTAAAACTGATGTTTTCGGTCATGAAGCTTTCAATAACCCTCAGCCTGCATCATATCAACCTCCGGTAACAGGGCCGAATGGTGAAGTACTCTGGCAACCCACCTTTCCGGATTATGGCGCAGCCCTTTTCCCCTATTGGGGTAAGGTCCGGCCATTCGCGATGAATCAATCCGATATCATTGCTCAACCTCCAATTCCATACAGCGAAGATCCCGAGTCCCAGTTTTTTCAGCAGGCCAATGAAATCCGCATTATGGGTAACCTGGCCAATTATTCCACACATTGGGTAGCTGAATTCTGGAGTGACGACTTTTTTGAAGTCACCTTTGAACCAGCAGGCCGTCAGATTGCAATCGCCAATATCCTTGTCGAACAGGATGATATCGCGATGGATCGCGCACTGGAGTTGTATGCAAAAATGGGCATGGCCCTTTGTGATGCCGGTATCGCGGTCTGGAATTCTAAATACATCTATAATGTTCGTCGGCCAGTCGATTATATCCGTGATGTGATGGATCCGGGATGGCAGACCATCCTCAACAATCCGCTAGATGGTGTCAAAGGGGTGACTCCTCCTTTCCCTGCTTATCCATCCGGTCACTCCGGCTTTGGATCTTCCGGTAGCGCGATCATGGCTGATATTTTTGGCAATACGCATCCCTACACGGACAACTGTCATCAAAACCGAACCGAGTTTAATGGCACGCCAAGATCATACAATACGATTCTTGAAGCTGGTTTGGAAAATGCATACAGCCGTTTACCGCTGGGTGTCCATTTCCGGATGGATTGTGATGAAGGTGTACGTCTGGGATATCTGGCAGCTACCCGGGTCAATGCACTGCCCTGGCATAAATAATGATGAGATTTGGTTTTATGTGGTGTGAAACATTTCTGATATGATGAGTTAGGGAGGGATGCCATTTGCATTCCTCCCGAAACCTCAAACTTCCTTATCGTTTCACAACCTGAATAAAGGCACTACCAGCCGCTACATGTAGTCAAGATTTGGATTGCAAATGGCAATCCCGGGATGCGTATGTCTGGAATGCAGGAATGAAGAAGGCTTTTTTAATCATGTAATCTAAATGATGTACTATGGATTCTTCACCCAACACTAACGGGAACGGTTCGAATAACGTCGCTGCGCCAAAGAACATTTCCTATTTCATGAACACCCGAAACTGGTGGGGCCCACTCACCTTTATCGCGATCATCAGTATCCTGGGTGTCGGCATGATCGGATTTCAGACTTACAATGATGCACCGCCTATGGCGCAATTTGTATCGCCTAAAGGAGAAGTCATCACAGATAAGGAGGCCATCATTGCCGGCCAGAAGGTATTCCACAAATATGCCCTCATGGAATACGGTAGTTTTTTCGGTGACGGCGCACAACGCGGTCCCGATTTTACGGCTGAAGCGTTACATCAAATTTCGGTGTTCATGCAGGAATACAAAATCGCACAGTTTACCCAAGCGCAAGGTGTAGCACCGGATGATTTGCAACAGAAGATGATCGCTGAACAGATCAAAGAAGAACTCAAGATCAACCGGTATGATAAAAAATCAAACACGGTCATGCTGTCCGATGCCGAAGCCTATGCCTTCGGAAAATTGACGACGTATTACACGGACCTATACATAGATAAAAACCAAGGTGATCATTTTCCTCCGGTTGGCTATATCTCAGACCGTGCTGAAGTCACTAACCTGAGTGCCTTTTTCTTCTGGGGAGCCTGGGTATGCGTTACCGATCGTCCGGGCAGCAACTATAGCTATACACACAACTGGCCATACGATCCCGGCTCCGGCAACACACCGACTTCACCCGTGATTCTTTGGAGCGTTCTGGGTCTACTAGGATTTGTATTGGCCTGCGGCATTGTTCTTTATTATATCGGACAGTACAATCAACTGCCCAATAAATTTTTCAAGCCACCGGTCAGAGATTTGTTTACGGTGGAACGCGTAAGCAATTTTGTACCTACACGTACACAGCGTGCGACCTTCAAGTTTTTCTTTGTAGCTATCCTGTTATTCTTCCTTCAGGTCACCAGCGGCATCGTCACCATCAATGATTTTGTTGACTTCCTGGGATATGTTGGGATACATATCGCCGGCGATGTGCCTGTGACCATTTCCCGAAGCTGGCATCTGATGTTGGCTTTATACTGGATCTCCACATGCTGGATCGCATCCTCGATTTTTATCCTTCCTATTTTATCCAAGAAAGAAATCCCCGGACAGCTTCCATTGATCAACACCCTCTTTGTGTTGCTTTTTATCCTGGTAGGCGGTTCCCTGACCGGTATGGTGATGGGTCCGCTGGGTCTATTGGGCACGTGGCACAATTTCCTTGGACATCAGGGTTGGGAGTTTGTAGATTTTGGAAAAGTATACCAGATCCTGCTCATGGGCATCTTTGTACTATGGGGGATTGTAGTGTATCGAGGCATCAAACCGGCCTTCAAAAAACATGAGCCCTGGAACCTGCCCAACTGGATCATGTATTCCGTCATCGGGATCCCGCTATTGTTTTTATCCGGATTTATAGCACAACCCGAAACCAATTTTGTGATTGCCGACTTCTGGCGCTGGATGGTCATCCATATGTGGGTGGAAGCCTTTTTCGAAGTCTTCATCACGGTCATCGTCAGTTACCTCATGGTGCTGATGGGCCTGGTCAGTCGTCAGGCGGCTATACGCGTGGTCTATTTCGCGACCATCTTGTTTTTAGGAACAGGCCTCCTGGGTATTTCGCACAATTTTTACTGGAACGCCAAACCGGTGGCGACCATGGCCCTTGGCAGTGTATTCTCCACCTTGCAATTTGTTCCGCTGATCCTGCTTACAGTTGAAGCCTGGCGTTTTAAAAACATGCCCAAGTTGACCGTTGGGGATGTCGCTTATAAAAATCTTGGTGCCTTTGGTTTTACAGAAGTCTTTCTGTTCCTTATCGCAGTCAACTTCTGGAATTTCTTTGGGGCCGGTGTGTTGGGGATCATTATCAATCTGCCAATCATGAATTACTTTGAGCATGGTACCTACCTCACCATCAATCATGCTCACGCGGCGTTGATGGGTGTGTATGGAAATATATCGCTGGCAGCCTTCCTCTTTGCGTCCAAGCTGCTGATCAAACCTACACGCTGGAACAGCCAGATCATCCGGTTTTCATTCTGGTGTATCAATGGTGGCCTCATGTTGATGGTCTTGCTGGATCTTTTTCCGGCAGGGGCTATCCAGTTTAAGTCCGTCGTGGAGCAAGGCCTTTGGTATGGACGCTCGGCTCACTTTATAGAAGGGGGTGTGTTTGAATCCCTGACCTGGCTGCGTGGCATCGGTGCCAGTGTATTCTATTTTGGAGGTGTATTGCCCCTGGCGTGGTTTGTGATCTCCCGGTTTGGATCCATCAAGGCCTGGAACGAAGCCGCATCCGTTGTAACCGAACCTCAGCCTGAACCCGAGCCTGAAGCCGCCATTGAAGAAATGGCCGTATAAAAATATCGATGCAGGGGAATGCGCCTCTGCCATTGCAAGAGTTTTAGTCGAAGTGGTGTGATTTCTTTTTTTGAGCCCCGGTCGCAATGCCGGGGCTCCTTTCATTGTTTGGATGTTGTACGTAGGCATGTAGCATGCTACATGCCTACGTACAACATCCAAACGCAATTGAATCTCAGGGGTCAATGTCAGTACTTATTCCTGGTCTTTTTCCTTGATGGTTAATCCTTTACCAAAAAGTGTATTCAATTAAATTGTAGATACTTGTGGCTATAATGTCTACATTAACACGAGTAAACCCATTTTGCCGTTATTGTCCTATGCAGAAATTTATTCTCCTCTCACTTTGTTTCTGGACGTGCATTGAGGGCACCGCTCAGAATGTGATGATCAGCAACCAGGGCTCACCTAACGAACCCTCCATCATGATGGATCCACTGCATGTCAATGTGCTCATTGGGGCCGCCAATATCAACAAATACTATATCAGCGTGGATACGGGAAGAACCTGGACCCGACATTCTCTTTCCTCCAGTCACGGGGTTTGGGGCGACCCGGCTATTGTCGTGGATGCGAACAGTAACTTTTACTTTTTTCATCTTTCGAATCCGGCCTCCGGAAACTGGATCGATCGCATTGTCTGTCAGAAGACCACCGACAATGGGGAAACCTGGAATGACGGCTCCTATGCTGGTCTCAACGGAACCAAAGCGCAGGACAAACAATGGTGCGCCATTGACCGGTCGGACAACACCATGTATCTGACGTGGACACAGTTTGATGATTATGGAAGTTCGAATCCACTGGACAGTAGTATCATTTTATTTTCAAAATCTACAGATGCAGGCGAGTCCTGGTCTCCGGCCCAAAGAATCAATCGGGTCTCGGGAGACTGCATAGATAGCGATCTCACGGTAGAAGGCGCAGTTCCGTGCGTAGGACCTAATGGCGAAGTATATGTCTCCTGGGCCGGACCACAGGGTATCGTATTCGATCGCTCGCTGGACAGAGGCACTACCTGGCTCGATGAAGACATTGCTGTGGATCCGATGCCCACAGGCTGGGACTATGCGATACCAGGGATCTATCGGGCCAACGGGCTTCCTGTGACAGCATGTGATTTGAGTGGAGGCCCCCATCATGGGACTATTTATATCAATTGGTCAGATCAACGCAATGGCGCGGATGATACAGACATCTGGCTCGCCAAATCTACGGATGGGGGTACGACATGGAGTGACCCTGTTCGTGTCAATGATGATGATCCCGGGCATCAGCAGTTCTTTACATGGATGACCATAGATCAGACCACTGGCTATCTGTATTTTGTTTTTTATGATCGTCGCAGCTATACGGATATATCTACAGATGTCTATCTGGCTGTGTCAACAGATGGTGGTAACACATTTGTCAACCGCCGCATCAGTGAATCCCCCTTCATGCCAAACGAAGGGGTGTTCTTTGGCGATTACACCAACATCACCGCTCACCAGGATATTGTCCGTCCGATATGGGCCCGTTTTAGTGACGGAGAGATGAGCATCTGGACCCATCTCACCAAAGGATCAGACCTGATTACTTCGGTTGACCAGGAATCAACACCCGATCAGGTATCTGGTTTCAGTCATTATCCCAATCCATCCGATGACCTGGTGTATGTGTCATATAATCTCCACAAACTCGCCACCATCAATCTGGCCGTTACAGATCTTAATGGAGTGGTACTATACCCGATCCTCACGAATGAACAGCGGGGCTATGGAAAATATATAGAGAAAATCAATACCCGCAGTCTCCAGCTGCCACCGGCAACTTATCTCATCCGACTGGAAGTAGATGGTAAAGTAAAAACAGTCAGGCAGATTATTGTTGCCGATTGAATACGGATTACGACATAGACTCGAGTTGTTCGGAGAGTTCAAGCCATGTTGTTTCTTGCTCATGCAACTGGTGAATAGTGGCCTTCAACTCCCGATCCCATCGTTGCAAATCATCCAGGGTAGGCTCAGGCAGGAGAAAATTGTGTTCAAGCTTGGTCTTGGTGGCTTCCAGTTGCTCAATGGTTTTTTCAGTACGTCGTAATGCTTTGCGTACTTCCTGGCGATCGATAACCGGATGCTCGGCCTTGTTGGTGACTTTTAGGGCGGCCTCAACGATGATTTCAGCTTCCTGGCTTTCTTTCCAGATACTGTAGGCCGTATATCCTCCGGGGAAATCCTTGATGATGCCATCTCCTTCAAAGACAAAGAGATGATCGGCGAGTTTGTCCAGCATATACCGGTCGTGGGAGGCCAGAATGAGAACGCCCGGATAATCCATCAGGAAATCTTCCAATACATTGAGCGTGATGATGTCCAGGTCGTTGGTAGGCTCATCCAGGATCAACATATTGGGGTTCGACATCAGGATGGTCAACAGGTAAAGTCTCCTGCGTTCTCCTCCACTGATCTGTGAATAATAAACCTGTTGTTGCGGACGAGTAAAAAGGAATCGTTCCAGCAATTGCTCTGCGGTCAATTTGCCGCCACCTTTTAGGGGTATGTAATCTGCAATATCACGTACGATATCGATCAACCGTTTATCCGCCAGGAGTTGCAATCCATCCTGATGCATATGGCCGAGACGCAGTGTATCCCCATGGACAATTTTCCCTTGCGTAGGTTTCAGTTGCCCGGTCAATAATGAGATAAACGTGCTTTTCCCGGCACCATTCGGACCGATCACACCTACCCGGTCTCTGGATGGAAATTTGAAATCAAAGTTTTTGATCAGCCATTGGTCAGGTTGGTAATAAAAGCCCAGGTTATGACATTCCAGAATCTTGGAGCCTAACCGTTGCATATCAATTTCCATTCGGACGGTATCCTGGTAGAGCACCCGCGCAGCGGCTGCCTTGACATGTTCAAAGTTGTCAATGCGGGCTTTGTTTTTGGTCGTTCTCGCTTTGGGCATGCGGCGGATCCAATCCAATTCTTTTTTAAGAAGTTGTTTTGCCTTGTCCTGCGAGGTCTGGAGATTTTCGTTGAGGAGTGCTTTTTTCTCCAGGTAGTCGGAGTAATTGCCCTGAAACGAACGGAGCTTACCCCGATCCAACTCGATGATCTGATTGCAGACCCGGTCCAAGAAGTATCGGTCGTGGGTTACGGTCAGGAACGTTTTATCCGGTTGTTGCAGATAATTTTCCAACCATTCGACCATGGTCATGTCCAGGTGGTTGGTAGGCTCATCCAGGACCAGCACATCGGGTCTGGACAGGATGATCGTTGCCATGGCCAGGCGTTTCTTTTGCCCGCCGGATAGTTGTTTGACGGTCTTATCCAGGTCGTCGAGATGCAGTTGATGCAACAGTTGCATGACGGTGGATTCGATATCCCAGGCATGGTGGTCGTCCATGCTGATGGCTGCTTTTTGCAGGGCTGCGGCATCGCCGGACAACATGGCCTGGTGATGGTCACGCCATGCCGTGATCTCGGGTAGATCAATATTCATGATGGCCTCAAGGATCGTATCGCCGGGCAGGAAGTCGGGTTCCTGGTCGAGATAGCCGATTTTGATTCCCGGCGCCACCAGCACCCGGGCATGTTCACCTTCGGGTGCGATGATACCGCAGAGGATCTTCATCAGCGTGGTCTTACCACTGCCATTCTGAGCGATCAGGGCGATGCGGTCCCCCTGATTGATCCGGAGTTCGATCCGGTCCAACAATATTTTTTCCCCGTAGGATTTGGAGACAGACTCCAACGTCACACAATTCATCGTCGCAAAGGTAATGTATTGCCTACGGGGCAAAACGCCGGTCAGGGCATCGTATGGAATACGGGGTGAGCCTTGCCGGAAAAAATGGGATTACAACTGGCTTTTGGGGTTACAAAGAAACATGTTCAGGATTGTGATCTTGGTTTTTATAGTTGTCAATTACATAAGACGTGCGGTATTGCCGGTTCAGGCCGGGTTGAGAAATACCAGAAACCCGACAAACGCGGCCAGCATCAATACAATCAGCCAAAAACGCATGTCTGTCACAAAATGGTCGTGTGCCCCAAAGGGTTTCTTCGCCGTAGCCCGTTCTTTAGCCTCCATAGCAGCCCTTGATTTTTATTGATCTTAGTTTTAGTTAAGCCTTAATACCATTTGACTTTCAAAAAGGATACCATAACATTTTCAACTAATATGATGCATAGGGCTTACAGGGTAGATGAATGTATAACCCATTGATTTTTGGAGCCGTACAGATTCAGGCCCCGGATGATAAGTCTTTTTACTATATTTCGAAGTCTTCCCCTGCATAGCATCCCCGGTCAATACCTCAATCCAATGCATATGAGATTCATCATGTTCATGGGCCTGCTTTGTATGGAATATCTGGCCATGTCCCAACCAGGCACCGTATCCCAGCATCTCAAGGTCGATCAGTTTGGTTATCCCACCGACGTGTCCAAAGTGTGTGTGATCAACAACCCGGTGGCCGGATTTGATTTCAATCAAGGAGATTTTTATACCCCGGGAGGAACGCTTCAAGTCCGCAAGTGGTCAGATCACTCAATTGTATTTTCAGGTCCATCCGTCTCCTGGCATGCCGGTGCCACCTATGATCAGAGCGGTGATAAAATCTGGTGGTTTGATTTTACTTCAGTCACCACACCAGGCACTTATTATGTCTATGATCCCACCAATTCAAAACGGTCGTATGTATTTGATATCAAGGACGATGTCTATATGCCTGTTTTGAAACAAGCGGTGCGCATGTTTTATTACCAGCGGTCCGGATTTGCCAAGACGGCAGCCTATGCGATGGATTGGACCGATGGCGCGAGTCATCTCGGCCCATTGCAGGATCTGGATTGCAGGTTAGCCACGAATCCTGTTGCCTCCACCGCAAAGCAATTGCAAGGCGGTTGGTTTGATGCCGGGGATTACAACAAGTATGTCAACTTTGCCTATGAGCCCATCCATGATCTCTGTATGGCCTATATCGAACGTCCGGAGGTCTGGACCGATGATTACAATATCCCTGAGTCTGGCAACGGTATTCCCGATTTACTGGATGAGGTCAAATGGGAATTGGATTGGCTCCTCCGCATGCAGGAACCTAATGGATCCGTATTGATGAAAGTCTCCGTCCCCGAATGGCAAGCGGCAAGTCCCCCAAGTGCGGATACTGCTCCACGACGCTATGGGCCGGCACAAGCCTCTGCGACACGAACAGCGGCCAGTATGTTTGCCGTCAGCGCGATTGCTTACAACCTGACCGGAAATCCTGCCATGCAGCTGTATGCAGATACGCTTGAACAAGCTGCCATCGATGCATGGACCTGGCTACTGGCCAATCCGGGTTATTCCAATTACAATAATGCCGGATTCTACAGTGCCAACCCGGAGATCAGTAGCTATCAGCAATCTGCCGTCCAGACAGGAGCGGCTGTGCTTCTGTTTGCATTGACCGGACAGGCTAGTTATCGAACGTATGTGGATGATCACTATGATGAGGTTCAACCGATTCAATGGGGCTATTGGTATGCCTGGGAGAGTGTCATCCAGGATTTGCTTTTATACTATAGTGTGCTACCCAATGGGACGACTGCTGTCAAGAATGCGATCCGAACCTCTTTTTCCAACTCCATGGCCTACAATAGTAATCTCCTTCCGGCCATCACCAATACCTCCTGCGGGTACAGAGGATTTATGGAAAATGGTGACAATGTGTGGGGAAGTAATCGGCCCCGGGGGCATACCGGATCCATGTTTTACAATGTGATCGAGTATGATATCAACGGCAATACACAGGTCTATCGCAATGCCGCTTCAGGTTATATCCAGTTTCTGCACGGGGTCAACCCGATCAGTACCGTGATGCTGACCAATATGTATGATTATGGCGCGGAAAAACCGGCCAATGAAATGTACCATAGCTGGTTTGCTGATGGTACGCCCTTTGACAATGCAGTCACGTCTACATATGGGCCGGCACCCGGATATCAGCCCGGAGGCTTCAATCCAAACTATCAACCGGATCCGGCCTATGGGGGCAATATCATTCCTCCTCAACAACAACCATCGCTCAAATCCTACAAAGACTGGAATACCAGTTGGCCGGAAAACTCCTGGGAGATCACAGAGACCTCCATTTCTAACCAGGGTTCGTATGTCAAGTTGTTGTCGAAGTTTGTGATCTCTCCTTGCGTAAAGACGGTCACGAATGCATATGATGCAGGCTATGGAACTTTACGCCAGGCGATCGCGTGTGCCAATGCAGGAGATACCATCATGCTCAATCTGCCCGCTGGTGCTACGTTGCAACTAACCAGTCAGTTGGTCATCAACAAAGACCTTTATATTCTGAATGTACAATCCGGTCAGGCTCCTGTCCATTGTGTTGCTTCTGGAGCGGGGATTGTGATCAATAGTGGCAAGACTTTACATCTCTTTGATCTCTCCCTCACTGGTGCCTGCACCAATATTATTCAGAACCAGGGAAACCTTCATCTGCACCACGTGAAGTTTACTTCCTCAGGAGTGACAGGTAATGTGTTGAAAAATCTAGGTGGTGAAGCCAGGGTGTATGGGCTCGTGCAAATCTTTAACTGATTCAATGGAGGATGATGACCCTCTCCGGAGCATATCCAATAATCCGGATGACATACATACCTGGTTCAATCAGGTGAGTATTGAATGAAAACAAATCTGTCCCGGCTCTGAGGGTTTGCGTTTTTAAAGCACGAATGCCGGATATGGATGTTAAGCTCATGTGAGCATCTTTTGCCAATGGAGTGGCAAAACGAAATGAAATATTATCGGATGCTGGGTTAGGGTATACGGTAAATGCGTCGATATTTTTATCAGAAAGTGGGTCGGGTATGGAAGTCATCATTCCACCCTCATACGCTCCACTGGATCGTGGCACTAGAAATGGATGACCATCAAAATCTGAAGTGGGTTGTGGGACCGACATTCCAAGCCCAATCGCCGGACTGCCGGGCTGCAACGAAAATTGTTCGGCAGCGGGGTCCACAAGCAAAGGATCAGCCCCGACCAGGCTGTTCGGATCAGAGGCCGGTAGATCGGGACCGGCCCAGTTACTATTTTCACGTTGGAACCACAGGTTGTTCGAGAAGGTAAACGTCTCCGGCGCTGTATTTGGTCCGATGTTGCATTCTACACTGACCCGATTATCGATATAGATGATATTGTTGCGAAACGTATTATTACCACATGGTGGAAATCGATCCGGATCAACGGTCTCCTGCAATATCCTCAGCACCCATTTGGTAGGCAGATAGATCGTGTTGTTGACCACCTCTGTATTGACAGTCCCTACAAAGGAAACAGGTGCGTCGGAGCCTATGAAGACATTGGAATATACTTTCAACTCAGCCGCTTCATAAGGCGCATCCAACGGCCTGAAAAACGGCAGTCCTGTCGAGCCACCGAGATTGAGCGCACGCGCCCCACCGTTTTTGAACATGTTCCTTTCGATACGGATATTCCTGCATCCGCCTTTAGCCTGTACAGAATTGGAACCCAGGTTTTCAAAATGATTGTCATGGATGTCTCCGTCATGGCAGCCGACCATGTCAATGCCACTTCCACCTTCAGCCCCTCGCAGAAACGTACATGATCTGATCTCAAAACTATCGAGGCCTGAGAGTTTCAGGAGATCATTATTGCCGGTGGCATTGATATCCCTAAACGTACATGATTCAAAAACGATGTGATGGGCGGGTGTGTCATAGCTGCCCCCATCATCAAAGTTGACCCCATTGCCGGTTTGTTGTTCGAAGATAAATCCCTCTATGTGCAGATAGGCAGCATCTGAAAATTGCCACGCATTGCCTCCACCACTAAAGATGACGGTTTCTCCGGATGCTGCGAAAAGGTAAATCCAATCGGTTGCTGTCCCCTGAAGGTTTTCCTGATAAATACCGCCGTTGTACGTGCCTGCATGAACAAGGATCGTATCACCGGGTACCACCACATCGGCAGCTTCTGTCAACGAGGCATACGGATAGCCCTGTCCCACTTCAAGTGTTTCTGCTATGATCTCCTCAGTATTAAGGATGACAAAAGAAACAATCAGGAAGGAGATGACACATGAACGAAGGATGAACAACATGGATAAGGACTTTGGCAATGAAAATAATAAATCGCGCAGAGACGCAAATGCGCAGTTGGTATGTTTGATTAAAAAAGTAATCGCGCGGAGAGAAAGAGACGCAGTTTGAATCCTGCAGTTAAGAGCATATTACGCTAAAAAAAAACGACAGACGTGCCCAAAAAAAGGTAATGTATTTGGCGGGATTTAGGTTGCATTTCGATCTGCCCTATACCCTTTGCTCTCTGCTCTCTGCTCTATGCCCTATGCCCTATGCCCTATGCCCTATGCTCTCTGCTCTTAGAAAGGTCTCACCGCGCGCACCGCTTGAGCGGATTGCTTGTTGGCCTTGGCGGCATTACCATTGCTGAAGTTTTGCATCATGGCGCTGTTCTTTCCTTCTTCAGTCGAGCTCCAGTATCCGCCTTTGGTATATTCACCCAGGTATTTGCGGTTTTGATAGATGATGTTGAGTTCATCTTTGGACGGTAGGCGCCAGCCTTCAATGGTGCCTACCTTGTAGGCCATGCATATTTTCTTGGCTTTATCCCAATCCACATTGCCTACTTCCTTGGAGGAGACGATCATGCCATGATCACCTTTGGGCGTGACATAAATTACTATTCCTCCTCCATAATCCTGGCCCAGAACAATTTTGCCAGGTGGTGTTGATGGATTTTCTTTTGGCTTTGCAGGTGTGTTCGCAGGTTTCGTTTTAGTGTTGTTCGCAGGTTTGGTAGTGTTAGCAGGCTTTGTGGTATTAGAGGGGTTTGTTGTGCTTGATGTATTGGCCGGTTTATCTGTAGCTGCTGGGGTACTTGATGTATTGGATGGTGAGGTCGAGGGGGTGGTTGAAACATCTGCTGATGCGGTTCCACTTTGGTTCAAACTATCTTTCACAGCTTGTTGGGCCCAGTAGATCGAGTCAATCCTTTCCTTGGCCTGGGTATAGTGATTTCCTTCCGGAAACGCCTGCATGTAAGCAGCAAATGCCGTGCTGTCGTTTTTGGTCAGAGCAATCATCCAGGCTTTGTTGTCATCCCCTTTTGCTCCTTTACCGGACAAGCCCCAAATGGCCAGGATCAGTAGTAGTATCCCACCACCAATCAGAATATATTTTTTTGATCCACTGCCTGAAGGTTCTGCCTCTCCGCGTGCTAACTTCTCCTGGCGAAGCTTTTCCTGCTCCTGTTGTTTGAGGAGAGCGGCTTTTTCTTTTTCCTGTTGCTTCAGCTTTTCGCGCTCATTCTTTTCGCGTTGAGCCTGATCCCGTTCCTGCTGTTTTTGTTTTTCGCGTTCTTCTTTTTCACGCTGAGCTTTGGCTCGTTCCTCCTGCAATTGTTTTTCACGTTCCTCGCGGGCCTTTTGGGCAATTTCTTTTTCCAGGGCGAGTGCTTTCTCCCTTTCCTCTTTGGCTTTCTGGGCCTTTTCTTTTTCGATCAGAAGTTGCTTTTCCTTTTCTTCTTTCGCTTTTTGAATGCGCTCCTTTTCAAGCAGGTCCTGCTTTTCTTTTTCCTCTTTGGCTTTCTGGGCCAGTTCTTTTTCGTTTTGCGCGGCCAGTTCCTTTTGACGGCGTTCTTCTTCTTTCTCTACTTTTTCAAACTCAGCAATCGCGGCCAGGGCCAGGGACCTGTAGTTGCCTTGTGGATATTGCTGCAGATAGTTGAGGTAAAGATTTTTCGAATGCTCGCTCTTCGTTTTTTGCCAGAGCATAGCTTCCAGTTCGTCTTCCTTCTGCTCAACCTCCAGTTGCTTGATCATCAGTTTGGCTTCTTCCGTAAAAGAGCCACCGGGAGATTCAAGCAGATATTTTTTATACGAAGCAATGGTGTTCAGTTTGCAGGCTTCTTCCCACAAACGATTGTCTCGTTTTTCTTTTTCATGCGGATCGGCCACCGGTGCAGTCGGCGTGACAGGTGTCGATGAACCGGAATCATCCAGAGGATTATCCAGTTTGATGGTATTGCCCAGCGTCAGGTTGAGTGAGATGATCAGTTGGTTGAAACCGGTATTATAGTCGTTGGTGAAATCAATCCGTTGTAACCGACGTAACCGGAATGGGGGCAGACAATCTTCGAGTAGGACTGGAATAATCTTCTTGCCGGACTCCAGGGCAAAAGACACCTCATCCATCACATTGGTCGAGGCGGTAGAAGCAGGAGTGAGGATGACCAGGACGTAGGCTGCAGTATTCAAGGCTTTCTCCACCGCAGCATCCCAGTGTGTGCCGGCCGGGATATCCAACTGGTCGATCCAGATGTCAGCTCCAGCTTCACGCAGATCCTTTGCCAACGTAAGGGCAAACGGAGAGTCCACTCTGGAATAGCTAAAGAAAATTTTCTGCGATGACATAGTCAATTCAATCGGCCATTAACTTTTACTGAAATCTGCCACGCGAATTGTACTCCCGTGCGTTCTTGAGGCAATATCCTGCCAAAATAGACATAATTCGACAATATTTGAGCCATCGGTCGGTTTCATTGAGTCTTTGACAAGAGCTTCATGCCGGGACAACTTTCACCACGGAAAATACCCGAATACGCCCATACCTGGAGATTGATTCCAAATCATAACGACAGGTCGTCATATTGCGTATGGCCGGCAGGTCATGTTTATGTTAATCCTCGCGTCAGACCCCCTGGCGTTTCAAAATCCGTTTGTGATTGAGACTGGCGATGACCGGGGCCATCTTGAAGGTAAACTTGTCGTATTCCTGGGTCTCCTTTGGCAAATCATCAAAAGGGATAAGATCCCAATGACATTTGAGGTTGGTCTTGAGGAAGGCCCCAAGGTTTTTATCCTCCACAGGATCTACCCTTACGAACCCACTGATATATTTTTCCGCATTCCACCGGTTGTGTTCCATGCGGGCGATCCGGTCCCAGATCTCTTCTCCGAGGGCAGTAAAGTCGAGTTCTTCCCCGTTTTCCTGGTCGCTCAGATCCGCTTTGACATATCGTAGTTTGACAAACAGGTGCCGGGCCGGCAAGCGATTGGAATCTTTCTGGGCATCCTTGATTTTATCCCATTCTTCCTGCATCGTCCCGATAGATGTCTTATGCTTGGCCGCCTGGCTTTTGGCCCATTCATAATGAATGTGCTTGGCGATAAAATCTTCTTCTTTCCGGTTGTCCACAATAGTTCGCTTGTTGCAGACCTCATCATCCAGGTTTAACAACTCAATGTTCAGCCCTCGCAGTTCGTAGGAGACATCCTTGAAAATATTGACCAACGCGGTATTTCTCGGCAGCAATACTTTGATCGGAGGGGTCGATTTTTCAAAATCAGCATAACGGTTGAATGACTTCAGACTGCTCGATTGGCAACTGTTGCCCTGGGAAAAAAGATGCTGCCGCAGTTTCCGGCTATAATACACGCTTTTGCCATCATCATCCAAAGCGACAAAGCAGACCGATATGTCATCACAGGTAACCGGGCAGGGATCGGTAAAAAAATCTTCCATCCGATAATAGCGAACGTCTACGGTTTTGTCGAGGAAAGGGTAGTGCGCATTGATCTTATAGGAAATATCCGAGATGTCTTCAGCGACGACGGTGATCCTGGTTTTTTTAAGGTTGGCAAAATGACACATCTGGCCTGCTTCCAGGATCAGGTATTGCGTGGCCATATTGTCTCCCATGATCAGCAGATGAGCTTCCGGATCTTCATCGGTATTGAGACTGACATATTTGTCGGGACTATATTGATCAATCATAAAGGCGGCCGCAAGCTGATAGATCGAAAACACGTGATAATCCATCTTGCTTCCCCCTTTCCTGAACTCGATGTTTTCGGGTACCGCCTTTTCATGAAATTCTTTAAACACATTCATCGTGTAGAAATCATCGATGTGGAGTACCACCTGCAGGATGTTGTTGGGCAGGATAGCGGCGGGATATTGATTGTAAATGTGTGTGGCTTTTTGGGCTACGTGGATATTGACTTTTTCATCATTGGTCAGCGCGAGCAGGACCCGGGCCTTGAGAATGTTGGATTTGTGGAGCATGTCCTCATCCAGCGCGTTGCCGATCAAAATGATCACGCCCTGGCGACGAAGGAAACTGATGCTCCCATGGTCCGGATTGGACTCGATGACCACGATGCGGATATTTTTTCCCTGTTGCTTGATATGGTCCAGGATAAGGAGTTCGGCTTTTTTACTCAGGCCGCAGACGATGACGTGGTCTTTCCAGGAGCGAACCTTGAAGAGCAGGAAATTTTGATTTAAGGGTTCCCACAAGGCAATGAAAATACCACCCGCGGTGAGGGCTGGGGCGAGGAATCTGGCGATCTCCAACGTCCATGGTATTGGGCCAGGTACACCGCCGGAATTCATGACAAAGAGCTGCAAGCTGAGGTACAGACTCGACAGCACGTCAACCGGGCTGTCATGGATCACCCCATGCCGATGGAATCCGACCGTCCCCAGCACCAGGGTAAACAATACCAGTTGGGGAAACAACCAGTTGTATTTTCTTAAAAATCCAATCATCCGCGATCAACTTGGGGACGCCGGTCGGCCATAACACTTCAATACGTTTAAAGTGTCAGGGTGATTTGCCCGGCACATTGGCATCGTTGCCAATACCCGTTAAATGTACAAGATTTCTGAGTAGACCTAAAAGTATGCCAGACCGGATAGAAATGGGATTGCGGGCAATCATTGGACTATAAATACCAGCCATAACCGCTGAATTCTCTAATTTCACCGGACACATGTCAAGCCACGATGCAGTTAGAACAGATTCAAACCCCAACCTTGATCCTGGATCCTGCCAGGACGCTCCGCAATATTGACCGCCTGGTGCAGAAAGCGCAGCTTCAGGGAGTCACATTCCGACCCCATTTCAAGACACATCAGTCGCACGAGGTGGGAAGATGGTTTCGCGAGGTTGGAGTAGATAAGATTACCGTGTCATCGCCAGGTATGGCAGAGTACTTCGCTGCTGATGGATGGGAGGATATCACGATCGCATTTCCTGTCAATATCCGGCAGATCGAAGCGATCAATGAATTAGCTTCACGGATCAGGTTGGGGTTGCTGGTATTGGATCCGGTCACGATCACAGCATTGGGACAAAACCTCACTCATCCGGTGACCTTATGGATCAAGGTAGATGTTGGCACCCACCGCACGGGACTCGAACCATCATCGACTTCAATCATGGATCAATGTTTGGAAGTAATACGTACGTTTCCAGCATTGCAGTTTGGTGGATTCCTGGCTCATGCCGGTCATAGCTATCGTAGCCGATCGAAGGAGGACGTGCAGCAGATCTATGATTCATCCCTCAGGATACTGATGGATTTGAAGCAGAGATATATTTCAACATGGCCAGAGCTTCGGATTTCACTTGGTGATACGCCCGGCACCAGTATGGTCGATCATTTTGGACCGGTGGATGAATTACGTCCAGGCAATTTTGTCTTTTATGATCTGATGCAGGAACAAATCGGCGCATGTACAGCGGATGATATTGCGGTAGCGATGGCTTGTCCTGTGGTCGCGTTGCATCCGGAACGCCTGCAGTGGATTATTTATGGAGGAGCCATTCATTTTTCCAAAGATGCCCTCAAGTTGGATAATGGTCAAATATGCTTCGGCCGGATGGTCGAGCCTAAAGAGGATTCATGGTCAGTTGAAAACACAAACCGCCTGCCCTATATCATCTCTTTATCCCAGGAGCATGGCATCGTCCAATGCACTCCCGAAACTTTTTCGTTATGCAAACCAGGAGACCTATCGCTTTGGTTGCCGGTGCATAGTTGTCTCACCGCAGATGCCATGGGTAGATATGTTACGACGGATGGGAAGCATGTTGATCATTATAGAATTAGGAATGGCGAATTAGGAATTAGGAATTAAGAATTAAGAATGTCGAATTAGGAATGTTTTGTCTGGAGATTGATGTGGCTCTGTCTCAATAACCAATACTTCGACTCCGCTCAGTACAAGTAACCAACAAGGAAGGTGAATTGGGAAGGTTTTGTCTGGACATTGAAATGGCTTTGTCTAAATAACCAATAACCAACAAGGAAGTTGAATTGGGAAGGTTTTGTCTGGACATTGATATGGCTTTGTCTAAATAACCAATTACCAACAAGGAAGGTGAATTGAGAAGGTTTTGTCTTGAGGTAATAATTACAGCCCGGAGGTCCTGAAGGGATCGAATAAAAATCTGTCTAATCCTGGAACTGCTGACCAACACCGATAACGGTCTACTACCTACTGCTGACTGTTGACTGCAAACTGCCCACTCCTCGCGCCTCGAGCCTCACTCCTCACTCTCCAGTTCCTGCAAACCATCCTTTGCCTGATCATACTTAGGATCCAGGCGCAGTGCTTGTTCGTAGGAGGCTTTGGCTTGTGCCTTTTCTCCTTTTAGATGGTAGGCCTTTCCTTTATAAAACCAGGCTGCGGCGTTGGTTGGATCGATCTGGCTGAGGATATTGAATTCCGTCATGGCTTTGTCCACACTGTCCTTGTACATGAGGAGGATCCCGGCGTTGAGATATGCTTCGGGGTATTGAGCATCGAGGGTATGGATGTGGCGATAGATGGCCAGGGCTTCATCCATCTTATCGTTGTTTTGGAGAAAGTAGGCTTTGGCATGCCAGGCGGCCACGTTTTTGGGAGACACTCGTATGGCATTGTCGAAATACTGGATGGCAAGGGGGTTGTGTGTGCGATCCATCAGATCACCGAGGATGACCCAGGCTTCTGTGAGGTTAGGATTTCGTTCGACAGCAGATTGAAAAGCTCCGATGGCCAGGTCGGTCTTCCCTTGGTCGCGATAGATCATACCCAGCATAAATAGGCCTTCCGGATTGCCGGGACTGATCTTCATGATATCCGCGATCGTTTGGAGTGCGGCATCATATTGTTTAAGGATCAGTTGAAATTCTGATAGTTTAAGTTTGGTATTGATGCTGTCCGGGTATAGAATGGCTGCCCGTTGCATGGTCGCCAGGGCCCGAGCGGACTGATAGGAATCCATATAGACATCAGCCAGAAGGTGATGCGCCCGCAGGTTCATCGAATCCAGTTTCATGACCTTGGCCAGGTCAGCTACGGCCTGATCATAGGCCTGATGGTTGTAGAAAATTTCACTTCGCTGCAGATACAGGGTGGGATCATCCGGAGTCTTGCGAATGGCCTCTGTCAATGCATCAATAGTCGGATCGCCGGTCATGCCCATGCCTTCATCTGCCGGGTTACTTTTTTTGCATTGGCTCAAGAAAAGTACCGTCAAGAGAAGCAGGCTGACCTTTAGCACGTTTGAATTGGGTTGATTGACTATTGTATGCATAGAAACTAATCCATTATTCGGGACATCCCTTTGGTTCATTTGGCAAAGTTGTCGAAATGCCCGGTTGTATTCGTATTAACGGCAAAGGTATCAATTGGTGTGGGCCGAAGACCAGAAATAACCTGGTGGGTCTATTACGTTATTACCCCTGCGGTTTTTATGGGTTTTTGGCCCGAATTTTGATATAATGATATTCTATAATATGATTATTCCGAATAATGCGGCCCCATATGAGGCATAAAATATTGATAATCAGTCTATTTGTTTTAATCTTCCGGACCTTGACGGCCCAGGATCCCGTCGCCTATATCCGCCAGTATGAGGATATCGCGGTTTCCGAAATGCAACGTTCCGGGATCCCGGCAAGTATAAAGTTGGCCCAGGCGATCCTGGAATCCAATTGCGGCAAGAGTGAATTGGCCTGCAAAGCAAACAATCACTTCGGGATCAAATGTGGTGGCAACTGGGACGGAAGGACCTACCATCGCGAAGACGATGACTACCAGAATGGTCAACTGATCAAATCCTGTTTTCGTGAGTTTGATTCTGTCCAGGACAGTTATATGGCGCATTCCGATTTTCTGACAGACCCGGCCAAATCCACCCGATACGGTTCGCTCTTCAAACTGGAGATTACAGACTATAAAGGTTGGGCGAGCGGACTGTCCAAAGCAGGATACGCTACCGATCCACAGTATGCCAAACGATTGATAGATATCATTGAGAAATATGAGCTCTATCGATTTGACAATGAATACCAAAATGATTTTGTGGCCGGTTCACCACCAGCTTCGAGCGGATATCAGCTGGTCAAGTATAACAATGATGTCAAATACACCCTGGCGCTGAAAGGGGACAATGCCAACCTGCTTGCTGCACGGCAAGGCATCAGTGTCAATCAACTGATGCGCTTCAACGAAAATATCCAGAGCCGGGACAAGGAACTCAAAGCCGGTACCATCGTATATCTCGAAGCCAAGCGTTCCAAATACCACGGCAAAGAAAAATATCACCTGCTCAAGGAAGGTGAGGATATGTATACGGTATCCCAGAAGTATGGGATCAAGTTGGACGCGCTGTTGAGACGCAATGGCCTTGAAATACAGGATGTCCCACTGCCCAAACAAAAAATCATGTTGAAGGGTAAGGCCAAAAAAGAACTTCGCACCGTAACGCCCTACGAAACACCTGGCCAAAAGAAGAACAATCCAGCCGGGCCCGGCCCTGCTCCGGCTGCCAGGACACAACCTGCGGAACATGGAGAGATCACCCCTTCGGCAAGCACCAAACCTGCGACTACCGCAAAGTCTACTCCTGAAGCACTGGCTGTAACCCATGTGGTTTCTAAAGGAGACACCTTGTATGGGATCGCCCGGACCTACGGCATCTCTGTTGACGACCTCAAGCGCAAAAACAACCTCTCTGTAGATACCATCTATGTGGGACAAAAACTGGTTTGGAAATGAATCTACGATTGCTGACTTTTCTCACGCTAGTGATAGGGATGATGCTTGGTACGTCAATGTTTGCTCAGGGTACAGTCTATACTATCCTGGGCGGCTTGACCATGAGTACTCAGACGGTCAATGGATTTGAAAAGGATCCTTTCTTCCGCTTTCATGGCATGGCTGTGATGGAATCCAGCAGTGATATCAGTCCAAACTCGCTGTATGGAAGCCTCGGATACCATGTCAAAGGAAGCGCCGTCAATTCACCAGCATATCATGATCCCGTCCAGGGGATTGACCAGGAACGTCATTCCAGTTCGATCGAATTTCACAATCTCTCACTCGGTACTGGTGTCAAGCAACGCCGCGAGGTAGGACCTAATTTTTTAAGCTATGGTCTTGGAGTGCGGTTGGACTTCAATCTCAAGACCGACTACAGCTCCCTTTTTGCCGGGCTGGAAGGCTCCGAAAATAAACTGACGTATGGTCTTGACCTCACCGTGGGGTTTGAGTTTCCGATGAGTGAGTTGGTGAGCACTACCGTGGAGTTTGCATTTTCGCCTGATCTCAAAGAGCAGATCTATATTCCATACCAGGATACCGGATACAACTATGATGATGGCACGCCTGTGATCATCCAGGAATCCTATATCACCAATGTCATCCTCGAAGCCCGGGTAGGGTTTAGGTTTTGGAGGAAGGTGATATATACGGATTGATGGTGGGGGGGATCTCGGTGCCCGAGGGGCTCTTTTTAACTTTTTGCATCGCCCAAAAAGTTACAAAAAGTCTAGCGCCTGAAAAAACTCCCATTGGGATTAGTTCATTCGCATATCGTCCTGTTATGCTTTCACGCTTAGTTGGATTTCACGCTTTCCTTTTTTATGGCTTTAAGGCCATATAAAAGGGCTTCCGGTCAGCTCGGACAATTTTGAGGCGCAGGGTCTTGCTGTCCGAGATGTTTTTTAAAAAACTCCACAAAATTGATGCCACAGGCCTCAATTAAAAAAGCAAAGTTGGGCGTCCGTACGGACGACCGCATACGGAAGATCAAAGAGAGCTTCAGCTATTGCTAAATCATGTAAGCAGTTTTTAACTGAAGGGACATTTCATTTCGGCTCAAACAATATGGTGCGACATGATTTATCCCTATTCGAGATGGAAAAATGGTAATCGTTACAGATGTACGTAGACATGTAGTATGCTACATGCCTACGTACATCTGTAAGCCCTAAACCCTAAACGAATTCAGCATAAACTACTGGGTTACTCTCAAATCATCAAAGGCCCTCTAAATCCATTAATCCACAATCATCGTGGCATGATTGAGGGCCTGCTGCTCGATGTCTGCGGGGAGTTCGCGGGGCGCGTATTGTTGATCCCGGAGTTGGGGTTCGTACTTTGCATCGCGGATCGCCTGTTGGATGCCGTTGGCGGTAAAGCGGAAAGGTGCGCCGGCGGCGGAGACTACATTTTCTTCGATCATAATAGAGCCCAGGTCATCGGCGCCGGCGTGGAGGCACACCTGGGCGGTAGGTTTGCCGACGGTCAGCCAGGAGGCCTGGATATGGGGGATATTGGGGAGCATGATCCTGCTGAGGGCAATCATCCGGATATATTCGTCCGCGGTGCATTGATTGCGGGCGCGCTTGAGTTTCTTGAGCAGGGTGCCATCATCCATAAACGGCCAGGGGATAAAGGCAATGAAGCCAACGGCGCCTTCTGGTTTTTCGGACTGAACGGTGCGGATATCCACAAAGTGTTCCATACGTTCCATAAGGGTTTCCACATGGCCAAACATCATCGTGGCGGAGGTGGTCAATCCGGTTCGGTGTGCGGCCCGCATGATATCCAGCCATTCTTTCGCGCCGCATTTGCCTTTGGAGATCAGTCGGCGTACGCGGTCATTAAGGATTTCTGCTCCTGCGCCGGGCAGGGAATCGAGACCAGAGGCTTTCAATTCACGGAGGACATCGTCATGGCTCATCTTTTCCAGATGGCAGATATGGGCCACTTCCGGGGGGCCGAGCGCATGGAGTTTGAGGCGGGGATATTCCTGTTTGAGCTGGCGGAACAGGTCGGTATAGAACTTCAATCCCAGGTCCGGATGATGACCGCCTTGTAGGAGGAGTTGCTCGCCTCCCAGGCGAAACATCTCTTCGATCTTGACCCGGTATTCGTCCATCGAGGTGATATAGGACTCAGCGTGTCCGGGCCGGCGATAGAAGTTACAGAATTTACAGTTGGCCACGCAGACATTGGTAGTATTGGAGTTGCGGTCGATGATCCAGGTGACTTTGTTTCCGGGGACCATTTGTTGCCGCAGCTGATTGCCCACATAGATCAGGGCGGAGGTAGGGGCATGGAGAAACAACTCCAGGCCTTCCTCGGCGGTGAGGAATGCTCTGTTTAGTGACTTGTCGAGTAGATCCTGTATCATCGTCGGGATGGGTAACAAAGATAATAGAGGAAGGGTTTTAAGGGGTTATTTGTTCTTCTTACCGATCCAATATCCGAGTCTTAATTGGACTACAAATTGGGCAGGATCAAAGTAGTTGTAGTATTTGGAGTTGAAT
>JBGAWQ010000036.1:0-33683 GCA_044227555.1 Saprospiraceae bacterium
ATATGCTGACCGAAAGAAAGACAGAGGAAGTCATTTCCAAAAAGTCCTTATTGGGTGGAAGTACCCTGATCAATAAAACCTACAAGATCACGTTGCGAAATACCAAATCCACGGCGGTTCATCTGCAGGTCCTGGATCAGGTACCGGTTTCTGTCAATGATGCTGTAGTAATCAATGTCAAGGAATGGTCGGGAGGACAGTATGAACCCTTGACCGGAATAGTCAAATGGGAATTGGAATTGGCGCCCGCGTCAAGTCAAACCTTACGACTGGCTTACGAAGTAAAACATCCGTCCAAAGAGAAAGTCATTTTGGATTAATGCCTCTATCTTAGACTGCACTATGGCGATTTTGCCACAGGTATGGAATGGACAGTTATGCAGACCTATAAATACAGCTCAGCTTTGCAACACATCAGGTGGCTGTGCCTGGGGTTCGCTATAATTCCGGACTTTCTTTGCCTGGCTCAAGGTAATGCTGCATCTATCATTGAAGCCGTGATGGATAGGGCTCGCCTTACTTCTATGTACACAACCCGGGTCAATTGGGATAGTCTGCAATGGGAAGTCGAGCGCAGTGCTGAGCATGCCGAAAACATTGAAGATCTCGGTCCAGCCTTTACCGCATTACTCAATGGCCTTAAGGATAAACATGGCAGGATACTCCGCGCGGCAGATTACTCTACTCTGGCCGCATTTACGGATTATGAACATCTGCATCATCCTGACCAAAGACCCCGGGATCCAGCGATACGGCTAAAAGTGTACGATCCTTCAAAAGGGTTTGAAGCCAGGATGGCCGGTGATGATATCGGTTATATTCGCATTCCCGGCTATCCCCCTGACGTGGATGTCAACGCCGAAGCCATCCGGATTCGAGATGCGCTGCTGAGTTTGAAAAATCAGGGGGCAAAAAAATGGATAGTGGATCTGCGTAACAATGGAGGTGGAAATATGCATCCGATGGTCGCCGGCATTGGGCCTTTGATTGGTGATGGTATCGTCGGTTACCTCATGGATCTAAGTGGAAATTCAATATTTGCATGGGAAATCAAGGGTGGCAACTTTATCTATGGTGGTTATCAGGCCCTGGATCTTCCGGACGAAATTCATTTCACCACTTTACCGGAAGTGGCAGTGCTGACCAGTCGATATACCGTCAGTTCAGGCGAGGTCGTAGCCACCTGTTTCAAAGGAAGACCCAATACCCGTTTTTTTGGCGAGATGACCGGAAGCCTGACGACCAATACCAATTGGGAAATAATTGACCATCAGGTTATCCTGAATATATCCACCGGTGTGTTTGCGGATCGAAACAAGATCTCGTATCCGTTCAATATTCCTGTGGATGTAGACATTCCATTTTCAGTATCGGAGGATTTGAAAAATGATGCTTGTCTACAAGCTGCCATGGAATGGTTAAAATCCAAATAATTGAATATGTCTGAAATCTACTCGATACAATTTACCAGAGATAAAGAAGAAGCAAAGCAGGCTTACTATAACAAGGAGTTCAAGAAGTCCATCAGAATGCAAATCATTCGCACCATCTTATTCCTCCCGGGCTTTGCCATGGCTGCCTTCTTCTTTACCATTGCCCTTCAGGTGGCTTTCGAGACGATCAACTCTGATTTCATAACCTGGCTTCTTACAATTGTCTTTACGCTGGTTTTTCTGGCTCCGTTTATCAAGCCCATTATAAAAGTCTATCAACTCACCAATCATCATATTCATCAGCTGTACAAGTCAAGAGAAGTGGTAACTACCCAATGTGATTTTGATGGAACTGGATTTAAGTATAGAAATGACTTCTTCGAGTTTAATACAGCATGGGAAAATGTCAGAAATCTGAAGCATGATGATCGCTACGTTCAGTTTCAGTCTAAAATGCCAAATGTATTGTTCATTCTGCCGAAGAATTCTCTTGCACCAGAAGTACTGAATTTTATCAGGACAAATATTGACAAGGCTACCACGACTGGCTCTTAAGGCTGTGCCAGATACTATTATTGTATTCTTTAACTTTCTGTTCAACGCTTTCATAAGGATACTTCTCTCCATGGGCAGACCTTGTCGATATTTATTGTCCGAACCATGGTTACTTTTTTATCGATCATGCTTTGCTCTGCAGGCTTTGGCTGACACAGTGAAAAAAGTAACATAAGAGCCCCTCGTGCAACGAGAACAAACTCCTTCCATAACCGGCGCAGCCTCCGACCCCTGTTTTGCTCTCTCGCGCAACCTCTCACATGCAAACCCCGGTGAGGGCTATACACACCCTTTTAGTATTGAGAAATCAATGAAAAAATAATTTCGAATAGGGGCAAAACACGTCGCTCCTTATTGTCCGAACCGATGGGACGGTTTGTTTCATGGCATAGCAAGACTCATGGGAGAGGATCATGGCCAAGAAACAAAATTTAAAACCAGACTAAGCGAGAAAGCTAAATAGAACGCCAGAAGTATGCAGAATGCTCAGGTGAGTTTAAGGAGCGACTAGATTTTTTGGTTACTTTTTTATCGATGAAAAAAGTAACAATAAGAGCCCCTCGGGCAACGAGAACATTAAGCATTCGCAGTCTTTACTACATTCGTTCCATGAATTTATATCCACAAAAACTCCGAACCTTCGCTCGTTTTCTCATCCTCCTGTGTGCATGGTGTGCATCCTGCAACCACCCTGCCCCTGCACAGACGAGCAAGCTGAAAATTATTAAGCCAGTTATATTGGGGGACACCACGTCCACCTTGTCCAACAACATAATGATCATTTATCAGGATCAGCATGACAATTACTGGTTTGGCAGCTGGGAAGATGGCGTGTATCGATATGATGGCAAACAGATTATACATTTTACAACAAAACATGGCTTGCCATCCAATCGAATCGATGAGATCCGTGAAGATCAGCAGGGCAGATTATTTTTTAATACCCCTGAAGGGGTGAGCCGCTTTGATGGGCATACGTTGACAATGCTTCCCATTCTTGATAATGCCAAAAGCAAATGGAATCTTGACCCAGATGATCTGTGGTTTAAATGCACAGGTGATTCAGGTTTGGTCTACCGCTATGATGGACAAGTGTTGCATCGACTGACCTTCCCTCCCACTCAGATAGGCGAAAAATATATTGCTGATCATCCTGCGGCCAGGTATCCCAATATGAGACATAGTCCTTATGGTGTATACACCGTGTACAAGGATAGCCATGGTAATATCTGGTTCGGCACCTCTACATTGGGTGTTTGCAGATATGATGGCAATGCCGTTCAGTGGATATCAGAACCCGATGTAAATGAAATTCATGATGGACCAGCCAATGGGGTACGATCAGTGGTGGAGGATAAGGACGGTTACTTTTGGTTTAACGCCATGTATCGTTACCAGGTTTACGGCCTTGATGATGCAGGGAGCAGAAAATCCACCAATGAAATCCTGGACTATCATCGTATCGAATCCATCGGAAGCCTCGATGGAGCACCGGATGGAAACATCACGGAGTATCTATCCTCCACTTGTGACAGCAACCAAAACCTTTGGTTTGCTACTTACACTAATGGTGTTTGGCGATACGATGGGAAGGAGATCACCCATTATGAAATAAAAAACGGACGATCAAATATTGCCCTGTTTTACATCTATAAAGACAACCATGGTGACCTATGGCTCGGCACCCATGAAAACGGAGTGTATAAGCTTGATGGAAAAGAGTTTAAAAGATTCATGCCTTAAAAGGAATGCTAAATTCAACTTAAAAGGTATAGCTCACACTTCCTTTTAAGAAGAAGGGATTGCCCGGCGTGAAATGAATCTCCTCCACCGGAGCAATCTCGTTTTTTAATCTCGATGCTGTGGCAAACTGCGTTTCATTCCATTCTGTGTTGAACAGGTTCTGGATCTGAATTCCAAACTCAAGTTTCTTCCAGGTGTATCCAAGGTTGGCATCAACTACAGTATATCCTTTGGCTATGATCGATTTACTTTCATTAGCTGGACGGTCATCTAAATGACGAACTCGCAGTCCGCCAAAAAGACCTGTAGGGGAAATACAATGCACCCCACCCATTGCTGTAAAACCCGGGGCCAGTGGAATGTAATTTTCACCTTCTGGTTGTCCAAGGGTTCTCGCCCGGGTCACATTAAGATCAATATCCGCATAGATCCAGGTCCGGGGTTGATAACGGGCGCTGAAGTCAATACCCGCTCTACGGGTTGGTGAACCAGGCTCAATAATGCCCGCATCCCCAACATACACAAACTCTTGTTCGAGATAGAGAGACCATACAGCTGATTGTAGTAACAACTCCGGAACGGGCTTGCATATGATTCCAACATCCAGGCCCAATGCCGCAGGAAGCAAAGGCAATCCTTCAGAAACAACTACGGCACGTGTGTCATTAGAATGGAATCCTTTTCCCCATTGTGCATAGATCTGGAAATCCGTCGAGGGTTGATATACGATGCTAAGTTTAGGGCTGACAATGGCTTGCTGATGGGTCAGATGCAGATACGTCGATGACAATTGATCCACATACCGGAAGTCAAACTGATCCAATCGCACTCCAGTATGCAAAGACCATTTATCTATGTCCAGTACAGCGTTGAGATAGCCGTAGAAATTGGTCTCCTGGATATCACCGAGTTGTATGGGTGTAATGGTCTCTGTCCTATTGGCCGTGTGAGACAACTCGTTATCATGACTCATGTCGTTTCTGAATCCCAGGCTTCCCTGCAGCAGCAGATCTGATTGACCAACGGTCAATGAATGGTTGTACTCGGATTCTAAACCAAACAATTGGCGGCGCTCCTTCTGGCGAATTTGATCCCCATGAATGGGGTCATCCAGATAAAAGGTAAAATTGGAATACAGCTCAAATTGATATGCTGAAAAATACAAGCGGTTCTTAAAGAATGAATGCTGGCTGGTGTTTTTATGATATTCCAGGAGGAGGTTGGCACGAGAAGTCTGACCGCCTTCTGTATCATCTATAGCCCCGAATCTGGAGATCACTCCGTCATCGACAGCTCTTTGAGGGATCTGTCCGGAGGCGTCCCAGGTGCTGGTAAAATATGAAGCAGTGAAACCGATCTTATCGCCATTAGGCAGGAACGAAGTGTTTTTGCCCATGATATTGAAACGACTGAAATTTTGGGGGCTTTCAAAAGGCCCGTTAGTTTGCTGATACGCTGTTGCGAGATAGGCGGCATGCTGATCAGATTCAGCGAGGCTAAACATACCGAGCAAGCGACGGGTTTCAAATTGACCCAGGTCCACCTGAAAGAGATTCTTGTCCAATCTTTCCCTGGTCCTGAATGCCACATATCCAGCCGTCGCGAGATTGCCTTGATCAGCATAATATGGGCCTTTGCCAAAATTTATTTTATCCATCGTCTCCGGGATCAGGAAGTGCATATCCGCATAGCCTTGCCCATGCGCATGGGAAACCATATTGACCGGCAACCCATCCACACTAATCGCGATGTCCGTCCCATGATCAAGATCAAATCCGCGAAGAAAGATCTGTTCTGCTTTTCCTCCGCCGGCGTGTTGACCGATGACCAGGCCAGGCACGAGGCGGAGAAGATCCTGTGATGAATTGACGGGATTGGTTTCCAAATGGATATCTGCAAGAGTTTCGAGCGCGTCGATCGATTTAGTAATGACTACTTCATGCAATGAGAAGCTCTCTGGCTTCAGGATTATGATGCCCTGTTCGGAAATATGGAGTACCGGATAGATCAGGGCAGTAAATCCAAAGGCACTAACGAACAGCGAATCACCGGGTTCTAATAGTTCAATTTGAAAGAGGCCACGGGCATCCGTGTGCGTATGTTGTTGGCTGCGGAGATTCTGCACAAGGGCATCTTCGATCGGTGTATCCTGATCGTCAGTGACCTTGCCGGTATAGGTTTGGCTAAACAATTGGAAAGAAGCCAGGAAAGTAAAGAGGGAAGTAAGGTAAAGCTGTGGCATAGGCATGATCTTTGGAATGCTTCGCAGATAGTTTTGAAACTATATACGAAGAGATCATCCTTTTGGATCACCAGATCCTATTATCCGCCAACATTTCCGATGACATACATTTCCTCCAGGGTAGGTGAGGCTACGCCGCCGGCATTTTCAAGTGTCACAGCAAAGGCCTGGGCATGCGCCACGTAAGGAACAGTAATCAACGCTGATGTATCAGCGGGTATATCAAATACGCCCATAGATACAGGTGCTCCTTCTACGATGGCCCATAACTGATATTGTTTGCCCGTGGCAGGCTGAGGAAGGGCATCCACCCGCAAATAGGTTTGGGACAAGGCAGGATTATAATGCACGACCACCTGGGAAGATTTTGATTTGGCGGTACCTTCCATAAAGACCAACTGCAAGCCAGGATTTTTCAGGATCGACAATTGTTCCTCCAACTGATCCTTCCTCGTGCGGACACTATCGCAATCTGCTATCGTGGTTTCAAGTTGTCGCTGTACATCTTCAATTTTCCGTTCCAGTTTCTGATTTTGAATCACACTCCATACAGCAAGGATGGCGAGGGCTATAAGACCCAGGATCCATCCCAAAATGTTTTTCCCTTTAAAAGCTGATGGTTTTATAGAATTGTTTTTTCCGCCGTCTAATGCTGTTACCCGTTGCAATATTTTTTGCTTCAGTTCGGCAGGCATAGGACGCGCGTGAGCCACACTATATTTGGCAAGAGCTTCTTCAATGATTTTTAATTCCTCACGAATCTCAGGATACTGCGCGGCCATAGCCTCGACCTCAGCCCGTTGATCGGCAGCAAGATGCCCGAGAATATACTCCTCCAGGATACCGGATGCTATGTAATCGTTAATATTCACGTCGTGTATAAAATCATCTCCAGTAATACCATGGCCATCAAACCCACCCAGAGCACCTCATCCTTGAGCGCCGTGTGCAATTCCCGGATGGCTATGCGCACCCGTGACTTCACCGTCCCGATAGGTATATCAAGCGCTTCACTGACTTCTGATTGGGAGTATCCTTCGAAATAAACGAGGTCAATCACTTCCCGGTATTTAGCATCCAGGCGTGCCAGGGCACGTTGCAATCCGACATCACTATGCTGTCCGTCTACGCTCATATTTTGCACATATACGTTGGAATCCAGGGTTTCAGATTTTTTGGATCGCTGATAGCCTGCACTTCGTATGCGATCCAGCGAAGTATTCCAGGCGATACTGGCGAGCCAGGTATACAATTTTCCTTTAGCAGGATCATAGCTGGTCGCGTTTTGCCAGACTTTGACCATGACATCCTGCACGACCTCATCAGCTACTTCCCGTTCAGGTATCATCCTGCAGACTAATCCATACAGCGCGTCACCATACTGATCGAGGATCAGGGCCACCGCAGAGGCAGCATCTGACCGCAATAATCCAACAATATGGGACTCTGAAAAAGACATAAGCCCAGCCAAAATATCTAAAAACCCCAGGAGTGCCAAACCCTGAGGAGAGTACCATCCACGCGGCAGCTAAAAAAAATTCAGTTTTCCGAAATCCGGATGGCCGGTACACCGCGTATATCCTCTACTTCTTAACCGATAAAACTATCAGACTATGAAAAATGTCAAACACTTTTTCCTTTTCAGCGCATTCTGGCTGACCTGCTCGGTAACGTGGGCCTCCAGCCATCGTGAAGCTCCCTTGATCGCCAACGACCCCCTGGCAGACAACACCGACCTGTATGCATTTCGGAGCCCTGATGATCCCAACACGATCACCATTATCGCCAATTATATTCCGGCGGAACTGCCATATGGCGGCCCCAATTATCACACGTTTGGGGAGAACATCCGTTACGAAATTCATATCGACAACGATGCCTCCATCCCCGGCGATGAAATCGTTTACCGCTTTACATTCAAACGGGTCAATGAAGACCCCACCACATTTTTTAATATCCGTTTGGGACAGCGCAATCTGCGGACATCTTACACCATGCAGCGCAGCCTGGATGGAGGATTGACCTTTGAGACGCTGATCACAGATGGCGAAGTGCCACCGCCTAATATCGGTCCACGCTCTATCGAATCCGCCGTTGGACTTGGCGCGGTCAGCTATGCGCAACTGATGCAAGACGCTATCCTCACTACGCCCTCTGGAGAAAAAGTTTTTTGTGGGCCCGTAGACGATCCATTCTTTGTAGACCTTGGAGGTGTATTTGATCTCGGCAATCTGCCAAGGGCAGATGGAAAATATCGCGATGGGTTGAGCCATTACAATTGCCACACCATAGCGATCCAGGTACCGATATCCCTGCTACGTAAAGCCGGTGCGGCTCCTACACCAAGCTCCATCCTTGATGCCGATTATGTTATAGGCATATGGGCATCGGCCAGCCGGCCCAGCATCCGTACACTTAGCGGCCAGGGTCCGGTAGACTCCGGGGATTGGATCCAGGTCTCAAGGTTGGGCATGCCCCTGACCAATGAAGTGGTGATCCCCATTGGCCAAAAGGATTTCTGGAACTCGATGACTCCGTATGATGAAATCACAGACCAGACGCTGGATGGATATTTCTTCAATCCCGAGCTGGCATTATACATGGATGACCAACTTTTTGGAACGGCAGTACCTTCCATGAGCCCACTTCGCATCCAAAGAAATTCATTGCAGGCCTTTGACTTTGGTTATGGAAAAGATGGACTGTATCCACTTAAGGGCAATCCCGCACTTGCAGGTACGGCTCTGGATGATGCAGTATTTGGAACATTATTATTACCTGGCCCCGGCATGGCACGTTCAGTGGATCTATGGCCTGCATTCCACACCGGCGTACCCAATGTGATCCCTTATCAACTGGCTACCGGTAAAAATGGAAATCCATTGGCAGCAGGAAAACCATTCATCAACAACTTTCTGCCCAATGGTGGAGACATGTTGCGACTCAATATGGCCGTGCCTGTAACGGACCGCAACGATCCTGATTTCAATCCACTCGGCCTGGTGCAGGCAGCTGTCCTTGGATTGACAGATCCACGATTCAATGGAAATACAGATCTCCAGTTTATTCCCAATATGGACGGATTTCCCAACGGTCGGAGACTGGAAGATGATGTGACCCGGATTGAATTACAAGCCGTATCCGGAGTGGTGCTCGCCGCGGTAGGCCTCTGGTATGATGATTACACCGCAGGGGATCCAAATCCTGTCACTACGGATCTGCTGGATGTGCTTACCTATTCCACAGGAGTAGATCATAACGACGCACCCTTCCAATCTACTTTCCCTTATCTGGCTGCTCCATGGCGTGGTACGGACGACGCACAATAACCCATCCGGATTCGACGCAACAGAAAGAACATCCTGAATGATACCCAATCCACTTGCATACAGATCAATACTCACTTTTAAAATCCTAAACATGAAATACGTTGAAATAAAATATATCCTTCGGGCCGGCATAAGTATCCTTTTCCTTATGGCCGTGCTCATCGTCAATGCTTCATCGCATCGTGAAGCACCATTGATCGCCAATGATCCCCTGGCCGACAATGTGGATGTCTATGCTTTTCGCAGTCCGGATCAACCGGATATGGTTACCCTGATCGCGACCTACGTGCCTATGCAGTTGCCCCACGGCGGTCCCAATTATTATTCTTTTGGAGAAAACATCAGATATGAAATCCATATTGATAATGATGTACTCAAGCCCGGGGATGAAATCATCTACAGGTTTGTTTTCAGCAAGGTCAACGAAGATCCTTCCACTTTTTTCAATATCCGGCTCGGTAAGCAAAACCAAAAGACCTCTTATACATTGACTCGTTCATTAGATGGAGGGGTCAGTTGGGAAACAATGATCACGGATGGAATCGTGCCACCCAATTATATCGGCGATCGTTCGATTGAAGGTGCGGCAGGCCTCAACACGACCTATGCGTCATTGATGAGCAATGCGATTTCGATGACACAGGATGGCGAGCGTGTGTTTTGCGGACCGGTAGATGATCCATTTTTTGTTGATCTCGCAGGCGTATTCGATCTCGGAGATCTGCCAAGGCAGGATGGAAAATCAAGAGATGGCCTCTCCTGTATGAACGTCAGCGCCATTGCGATTCAGGTCCCTGTGAGCTTGCTTCGGAAAACCAGTGCATCCCCTGTGCCAACCTCCATCCTGGATCCTGATTATGTCATTGGCGTTTGGGCTTCGGCCAGTCGTCCGCAGATCCGTACCCTCAATGCCGGAAGTGAAACCTACAGTGGAGATTGGGTACAGGTATCGCGACTAGGTATGCCCTTAACCAATGAAGCCGTTATTCCGATTGGCCAAAAAGACTATTGGAATTCCCTGACCCCCTATGATGAAATTTCGGAAACATCACTCGATCCGTATTTTTTCAATCCTGAACTCGCCCTGTACATGGATGATGATCAGTTTGGTGGAGCAGTGCCCTCAATGAGTGGCCTGCGCATTCAACGCAATTCATTGCAGGGATTCGATTTTGGAAATGGTCGTGACGGATTGTATCCTCTCAAGGGAAATCCAGCCCTTGCAGGTACTGCATTGGATGATGCTGTCTTTGGCACCTTGCTGTTACCTGGTCCCGGCATGCCAAGGTCTGTAGACTTATGGCCGGCTTTCCATACCGGTGTACCCAATATGATCCCTTATCAACTGGCCACAGGGAAGGGAGGCAATCCACTGGCTGCAGGGAAACCTTTCATCCATAATTTTCTGCCAAATGGTGGTGACATGCTGAGGCTCAATATGGCTGTGCCTCCTACCGACAGGCATGATCCTGATTTCAGTTCGCTGGGACTCATCCAGGCCGCAGTCCTCGGACTTACGGATTCAAGATTCAACACTACCTCGGCACTGCAATGGATCCCCAACATGGATGGATTTCCCAACGGTCGCAGATTGGAAGATGACGTCACACGAATTGAATTGCAGGCCGTATCCGGGATCGTTCTTGCAGCCGTGGGCCTTTGGTATGATGATTACACGGCGGGTGATCCAAATCCTGTAACCCAGGACTTGCTGGATGTACTCACGTACAACACCGGTGTTGATGAAAATGACAAGACCTTCCAGTCATCATTTCCTTATGTCGCTTTGCCTTGGAAAGGCGATGGGGATTGTACTGCTGATATGCAGACCTCAACGGATGATCCGTTGGATGGAGGATTGGGCATTGGAGCCCCTTCCATAGCACTGACCGCTTTTCCAAATCCTTTCATCCATGAACTTCATTTTAAAACAAAACTGGACCGGGCGGCACTTATTACTGTTCAACTTTTCGATGTACAAGGTCAATTACAACGTACGGTGATCAGTGGACATTATCCAGAAGGGGTATACGAATTCTCTTGCGAGGCCACCTCATTGCCGGCAGGACAGTATATCGCACGGTTGAGTACCAGCATCGGCCAGGTGCAGACCGTCAAAATCATTAAAGCAGATTAATTCTCCATCCTATCAATCCAATCATCATGACACGACTATATATTTCTTTACTCCTGCTCATCACGGCCATTGCATGTGGTCCACAGTCCAAAACGGATGTAAGTGTTGAATGTCCTGAACTCTTACAGCGCCCGGAAGCGATCCGATATGGTACCGAATGGGATCATGTGCAAAACCAATATGCGGGCTATATCAACAGTATCCGACAACAGAAACATCTTGCGGAATCGTATTTCAATCTTGCAGCATTGTTTACCACCGAAGCTCGTGTGACGGGTGAACATGGGCATTATTATCCGGCAGCATTACAGATGATCGAACGCGGTATGGCCCAGCAGGATCTGACAGAAGATCTCAGATTTTATGGGCTGGCCACGAAAGCTGGTGTGCAGATGAGCCAGCATGAATTCCAGCAGGCTTTGGAGACGGCTCAATCAGCCATCCGGATCAATGGGCATAATGCGATGATCTATGGAGTTCTGGCAGATGCGTATGTGGAGTTGGGAGATTATGCCAATGCCATCAAAGCCGTCGATCAAATGGTTTCGATCCGACCTGACCTGCGATCTTATTCCAGGGTATCGTATATCCGGGAAAATCTTGGCAGACAGGACGATGCTATTGCGGCCATGCAGATGGCAGTGGATGCAGGTGCCCCAGGTAGTGAAGAGAAAGCATGGTGTATGTTACAATTGGCCGGCCTCTATCAACGCAAGGGAGATCTGAAATCTGCGCAATCTATTTGTGAGAGCATTTTCCCTGAACGTCCGGATTATCCTTTTGCCATCGCCAATTTGGGGAAAATCATGATCCAGCAAGGGGACACCACCGGAGGTGTGGCTATGTTGGAAAAAGCATGCTCAATCATTCCTGAAGTAAGTTTCTACGTTGACCTGGCCAGGTATCATAAAGAGGCTGGTCATGAGGACAAAGTGGATTCGCTTCGTCAATCCATTCTGACCATGATTGATGATGATATCCGAAGTGGACATATCATGAATCTTGAACTCGGTCATGTATATGCCGATTTGTTTGAGGACTACCCCAAAGCGATTAGTCTGATCCAGAAAGAATATAATCGCCGACCGGACAATGTGGAAGTTAATAAGGCCCTGGCTGAAGTCTATACCAAAATGGGAGACCAGGCTAATGCCGAATTACATATGGATAAGGTGCTTCGCCTCCATCAGATGGATGAAGGGAGGACTGCAAATCAAGAGCAATTTGCCGGGCTTAAATAAGAGAGATGGAGTGAGGCTTGCATGACAACGTGGCGAGAACCCCATAGTTGATGAAAGGGACGTGAAGGAGGTGAGCACTTCTTTTAGCGTCCCTTTTCATTTTATTCAGGGGGCTCAGGGGGTGCAAAAATTATTTTTTCTCCACCCCCTTGCACATGTCAAAAGTATCCCCTTACCTTTGACCCCATCGTTCTTTAGAATTTATCTTATCCAGAAAGACTGAGGGAATTGACCCTATGACGTCTTGGCAACCCTTCCGAAGCCAACGGAAGAAGGTGCCACATTCAACCCGGCAGCAATGCAGGGGGTAGATAAGGCCAGGCAAAGCAGTTAATGCAAAAGATACATTAGATGCTCTTCTGACTTATCGGGAGAGCATTTTTTTTGTGCTCTACCGAAGGGTCTCGTTTGCTCAGCACATTTGGATAAGTTGATTTTACCGGACGTGGTATAGGATTTAATCACGTAAAACAACTTAAACATGAAAGAACAAACCAGGACCCTGCACAGCATTCCCGTCGACCCACTGACTGGTGCGATCTCGACCCCTATTTACCAAACCTCCACCTTCGTCCAGGAAGCGCCCGGCGTACACAAAGGCTTTGACTATGCGCGTAGCAACAACCCCACACGCAAAGTACTCGAAGACCTCATTGCCACACTTGAACACGGACACAGCGGCTACGCTTTTGCCAGTGGACTGGCCGCAATCGATGCGGTGATCAAACTCCTCGAGGCCGGCGATGAAATCGTGGCGGTCGATGATATCTACGGAGGTTCATTCAGACTCTTTACGCATATCTATCAAAAATTTGGCATCACTGTCAAATATGTAGATACCTCAGATATCAAAAGCGTTGAAGAAGCTATCACTTCGCGCACACGCCTGATCTGGCTCGAAAGTCCGACGAATCCAACGTTGAAAATCTCAGACATCGAAGCCATATCACAATTGGCTAAGGCTAACAATATCTGGCTCTGCGTGGACAATACATTTGCATCCCCTGCTGCACAAAAACCCATCACGCTGGGCGCGGACCTGGTGATCCATAGTGCGACCAAATACCTCGCAGGACATAGCGACCTCATCGCCGGACTGGTCGTCACGCGAACGGCAGCATTGGGCGAAAAAATCAAGTTTATTCAAAATGCATCGGGATCCATTCTGTCTCCGTTCGATAGCTGGCTGGTGATTCGTGGTATTGAGACACTCAGTTTGCGGTTCAGACAGCATTCCGAAAACGCGCAGAAAGTCGCGGAGTTTTTACAGACGCAGGAACTCATCAAAAACGTGTATTACCCTGGCCTGCCGGAACACAAGAATTATCACATTGCAAAAAAGCAATCCCGGTATTTTGGTGGCGTCATTGCTTTTGATCTCGTGATCGATGATAAAGAGCTCGCTTCTCAAATCGTTTCTACGACCAGGTATTTCAAACTCGCCGAAAGTCTGGGGGGGGTCAAAAGTCTGGTCTGTCTTCCCTGCGAAATGACACACAAATCCGTCCCTGCCGAAAAGCGGTATGCCAGCGGTGTCACCAACAGCCTGATCCGCTTGAGTGTTGGTTTGGAAGACGCGGAAGATCTGATCGAAGACTTACGGCAGGCCATAGCCGGTGTGGAGAAAAATCTGATTTCGTCATCCACTAAAGCTGCTGCATATGTCCTCTAAACAACTTAACATCGGTTTGTTCGGTTTCGGCTGTGTAGGCTTTGGGCTCTATGAGGTGCTCTCTAAAACACCTACGTTGAAAGCCAATATCCGCCGCATCTGTGTGAAGGATAAAAACAAATCGCGGCCAATTGGTTCCGATGACTTCGTGTTTGATCGCGAAGCCATCCTGGGCGACGAAGACATCAACCTCGTGGTCGAACTCATTGATGATGCCGATGCCGCTTTTGAAATCGTCTCCGAAGCCCTGCGCCGCGGCAAAGCCGTGGTGTCCGCCAACAAAAAAATGATTGCGGATCATTTCACCGAACTGTTGGAATTACAGCGTAGGTACAAAGTGCCGTTTCTGTATGAGGCTGCTTGTTGTGCCAGCATTCCCATCATCCGCAATCTGGAAGAGTATTACGACAACGATCTGCTAGAGCGCATCGAGGGTATTGTCAACGGCAGCACCAACTATATTCTCACCAAAACATTTTCTGAAAATCTGTCGTATCCCGCAGCCTTGCGACAAGCACAGCAACTGGGTTATGCCGAAAGTAATCCTATCCTGGATACGGGAGGCTTTGACGCAAAATACAAGCTCGTCATTTTGTTGGCTCATGCATTTGGCCTGATCGTGCCTCCGGAAGAAATTCTAAACATTGGGATAGATCGTCTGGGCGAACTGGAGATCAATTATGCCAAAGAGAAAAATCTGAAGATTAAACTGGTAGCCCTGGCTTATAAGTCAGGAGAAGATAAAGTAGCCGCGTATGTCCTTCCGAAATTTGTTAACCCACAAAGCAAACTCTACACCGTCGATGATGTCTTCAATGGCGTGATTACCAAAACCTGTTTTGCTGATCAGCAATTTTTTGCGGGACGCGGCGCGGGAGCTCATCCGACCGCATCTGCCGTGCTGAGTGATATCTCCGCTTTACGGTACGACTACAAGTACGAGTACAAGAAAAGCAACGATACGGTTTCCCTCCAATCACCCGATGAGATTTTCGTGAAAGTGTTTGTACGCCACGAGCGTGAAGCCCGGGTATGGGTCAGCACGTTTTTTGAAGAAGTGTTGGAGAGTTATAGTAATGAGCAACAGGCCTTCACCATCGGCATCCTTTCATTGGACCAGTTGAATGCATTGATGTCCGAATCCGGATATGCCATTTCGCCAGTGTTGATTGATGCAGTGGAGGATTACCTGGTGGCTGAGGCTGAAAATGAAAATTATTCCTTAGTAGCATTGGCAGGGTAGTGATGGAATGATTTGGTGATGGAGTGATTTGGTGATGGAGTGATTTGGGGAACTCCCTCGTCCGTACGGACGATCCCTCTTACTGAGAGGGAAATCTGGTGAGTAGTGATGGAGGATTTGCTCCGTGTACTCCGTGCTTCCGTGTGCCATTTTATGGATTGATGGAGTGATGGGGCGATTTGGTGATGAGGGATCTGGGGAACGGCTGAAGTAAGTGAAGCAGAAGGGCTGCAGAGTTTTTCGGTTGTGATCTCTTTTGTCCTTGCCGGGTGGAGGGAGATATTAACCAAAGCCTTATATTTATTCGAAACTCAAACGATATGAAATTGAAATTCCTGACGCTGACCTTTCTTCTGCTTTTTGCCCGGGGTTGTGATTTTTATTCTACAGGTCTTTGGTTTTTCGATGACCCTTCCGGAGAAACGAATCCATTGTCGCGCTACCTGGGTTTTGGGTGGAATGGATTGGTGATCGTCAATGTCATAGTCTGTGCTTTGATCATTTTGAGTTTTTATTTCTATTCTTTCAGGTATACAAGGACCCAAGTACCTGGCCAACCAGAAAATCTCAGAGACTATATTTCAGAACGCTACTTCCGACAGAAAGGAAAATTTTATCAGATATTTTATAAAACACCTACGGATCGCCATACCCTTCTGGGTCATGTGGGTTATGTGCTCATTCGAGTAGTGATCATTGGCAGTTTCCTGGCCAGCATTCACAACCTTTGTCAATATTATCAGGTGCCTGCATATAGTACATTTCGGGAAATAGTAGGTCGTCCACTATTTGTGATCTATGGACTCCTCCTTCTTTCAATGGCCTACTTTTCTTATCGGATATGGAACAGAGAATATCAGGAAGCCAAGGCGGAGTGGTTGGAAAAGTGAAGAGTGAAGAAAGGTCTAGACTTCGTGTTCTCTGTGTCTCGTGTGCCATTTTTATGGAGTGATGGAGTGATGGAGTGATGGAGCGATGGAGTGATGGAGCGATGGAGTGATGGAGTGAGGAACGATGGAGTGATGGAGCGATGGAATGATTTGGTGATCTATTTCGGTGTAGTAAACGAATTTTAAATTATCTGGGCTCTATACCTACCTTTCCAATGCGTATGAAACAAGATATCCCCCTCCGTAAATTAAGGACCACCCATGCAGAACCCTTGTTGTCCGGGCAGTTTACGATTCGGGAGTTAAAGAAGCTTCTTGCGGGAGGAGGTATGACTCAAAGCCTGCATCGCCATGATTATTTTTTTATCCTGGCCGTGGAGAAAGGCAAGGGAAAACATGAGATCGATTTCGTGAGCCAGCCGGTGACGGACTACAGCATTTTTATTATGCGTCCCGGGCAGGTCCATCAGTTAACCCTTGATCCCCATAGCAATGGATACCTGTTGGAGTTCAAACCCGAATTTTATTTCCCCGGAGATAAAATGACCTCATCCGAGTGGCGCAGACTGAGTGCTTTGGGGAAGTGTAAATTGACGCCGACAGCTTTCAAGCATTTAATGGAGCCGGTCTCAGCTATTCTAAAGGAGTATGCCTCCAGAGCGGAAGGATATGAGAAGATGATCCGGGCCTATCTGGATCTCTTTTTTATTGGTTTGCTCAGACAACGTAACCGTGATGGAAAGGATTTCAGCCTAAGAACGTATGACCAGGAGCAGCTTGGTATTTTTTTGGATTTGCTCGAGATGAATTTTTCCACCCTCAAGCAAACCAGTGAGTATGCAGCACGTATGTACTTGTCCACGTATCAGCTCAATAAGATCACGAAGAAGGGGATGGGGAAAACGGCTAGTGAGCTCATCAATGAGCAGGTTATTCTTGAGGCTCGCCGTTTGCTATTAGCTACATCCGGCCAGGTGGGTCAGATCTCATCCCAACTCGGTTACGAAGATGTCTCCTATTTCATCCGGTTTTTTAAAAAACACACCGGGTATACCCCGGAAGCCTATCGCAGGCAGTTTTCATAAGTACCGTGCATTTTCATTTTTGTCCTATTCTGTACGAGTAGGAGGATACTACTTTTGCCTCATCAAATCACACTAACTTAAATCAATCATGAAAACAAAAATGAAACTGTTGGCTGCTCTCAAAATCTGGCTGGCCATCTATCCCTCGATTACCTTATTCCTGTTTCTCTTTGGAAAGCAACTATCGGTGTTACCGCTATACCAACGGACTTTTCTGCTTACCATAACCCTGGTGCCCTGGCTGGTATTTGCTGGTGTCCCGTTTATCGACAAGGTCTTCCAACTCGTTTCCGGAGGGAATGCAAAGAAGTGAGTTCCTCCGAATCAGCGGCCTTGCCCTCACAGGCATGGTCTTGCCCTGGCGCAGCATCAACTTTAGAAAATCCACAACCATGAGACCAAACGATATCCAGGATGTCATCATCATCGGGGGCAGTTATTCCGGCCTTGCTGCCGCCATGGCCTTGGGCAGATCATTGCGGAATGTCCTGATCATAGACAGTGGCTTGCCTTGTAATCGCCAAACGCCATATAGTCACAATTTCCTGACGCAGGATGGAACAGCACCCAAAGCGATTGCTGATCTGGCAAGAAAACAGGTTTTACAGTATCCCACGATACGGTTTTATGAAGGAGTAGTTGTTGATGCAACAAGGACTTCCTTAGGATATGAGGTGGTGACGGGTGAAGGAAAGAAATTCATGTCCCGGAAACTTTTATTCGCCACAGGTATTAAGGACATTCTGCCTGACATTCCCGGTCTTGCGGAATGCTGGGGCATATCCGTGCTTCATTGCCCATTTTGTCATGGCTATGAAGTCAGGCAACAACCCACAGGTTTATTGGCCAACGGAGAAGCAGGTTTTGAGATGGCGGGCCTTCTGTCTAACTGGACAAAAGAACTCACGGTCTATACCAATGGTAAAGCCGACTTCACGGAAGAGCAATTCAGTAAAATGGCCTCTCATTCCATTCGTATTGAGGAAAGGGAAATGGGTCAACTAAGCCATACATCAGGTCAACTCAATCGAATAGTTTTTAAAGATGGCCACAGCACAACCCTTTCGGCCCTTTATGTCCGCACTGCGTTTGTGCAGCATTGCTCCCTGCCTGAAAAACTTGGATGCGAACTCACCGCTGAAGGATATGTTCAAATCAATACTATGCAGCAAACGACGATTCCGGATATCTATGCCAGTGGTGACAATACTACAAGGATGCGCACTGTAGCTAATGCTGTTGCCGCAGGTACGATGGCAGGCATATCGATAGTCAAAGCTCTTGCCGTAGCCACCTTTTAAGTACCATACTCAACGCACTAAAAATTACTTCGATGAAGGCAGTTGTATATGAAAAATACGGTTCACCCGATGTTCTTGAAATCAAAGATATTCCAAGACCTGTTCCGAAGGACAATGAAGTATTAATCAAAGTCACAGCAACTACCGTGACGGCAGGGGACTGGAGATTACGAAAAGCGGATCCATTCCTGGCCAGGATTTTCAACGGCTTATTCAAACCCACGCGGGTGAAAGTGTTGGGTTTTGAGTTGGCCGGAATCATTGAAGAAGTTGGGAAAAAAGTTACTGCCTTCAAGCCGGGTGACGAGGTCTTTGCCCATTGTGGCCTTCGTTTCGGTGGATACGCGGAATATGCATGTCTGCCGGCCAATGAACTGATGACGATCAAGCCTTCAAACCTCACCTTCGAAGAAGCAGCAGCAGTACCCATTGGTGGACTCACGGCGTATCGTTTTCTACGACAATCAGGATTAGAAAAGAACGATCGGATTCTGATATACGGTGCTTCAGGCAGTGTGGGGACGTATGCGATTCAGATAGCCCGTGCAATGGGTGCTGAAGTAACAGCCGTTTGCGGCACGGACAATATTGAAATGGTCACACAGCTTGGAGCACAACACACGATTGATTACAAGAAAACCGATTTCACATTTATAGACCAAAAATTTGATATCATCTTTGATGCTGTGGGTAAGACTTCAAAGTCTGCCTGCAAATCCATCCTGATGCCCGGCGGCAAGTATCTCACAGTTAAGAGGAACCCAAAATCATCACCTGATGACCTGCAGAGACTGACACAATGGATTACTGCAGGATCAATCAAGCCGGTAATGGATCGCACCTATACCCTCGAACAGATCCGGGAGGCACACACGTATGTCGAGTCATTTCGAAAAAAAGGGAATGTGGTAGTGAGGGTGAGGGAGTGATTTGGTGAGTAGTGAGTAGTGAATAGTGAGTCCAACATACTCCGTGTTCTCCGTGCCTCCGTGTGCCATTTTAACTCCCTCGCTTCTACTTACGCAGAACCGATCCCTCTTGGTGAGAGGGATAATTTGGCAACTCCCTCGCTTCTACTTACGCAGAACCGATCCCTCTTGGTGAGAGGGATATTTTGGCAACTCCCTCGCTTCTGCTTAAGCAGAACCGATCCCTCTTGGTGAGAGGGAAATTTGGTGAACTCCCTCGCTTCTACTCACCACTGACCATTCACTACTGACCCCTCACTCCTCGCCCCTCACCCTTAACTACCTTGGCCACAAAAACCCCGTCCTGCTCTTATACGTCTCCCACTCCGCATATCTCGATAGCGACTTTTCCTTACGCATCATGCCTGGGATAAAGACAAATCCAAAAAAGAGACCGATGCCCAGAAAGCCAACCCAACTCATGGACAAAAAGGCAAAGCCCGAATAGATCATCAGTTCTCCGAGATAGTTGGTATGCCGGCAACGTGCGAAAAATCCTTCAGTGATCAATCCCGGTTTGTATTTAAGGGTAAAATATTTTTGGGCATCACTCCCAAAGTGTAATACCATGCCAAACATATTTAGGGCCACAGATGTGGCGAGGACATAATCCGGAGGCATCTTATGTTGTGAAATCAAAATATAAGGAGGTATCCAATACAAGCCCAGTGCCAGAAAGACCAGAACACTATACGGTACTGAAACCTTTTCCTCCCATTTGGAATCAGGATAGGTGCGTGACTTAAACAGCCAAAGGAATCCATAACTACCGTGCAATGCCAGGTAGATCCACGCGCCGGTAGAAAAGGTGTCATACCAGAACATCAGGCCCACCACAACCAGCGCGGTCATGCCTTTGTGCAAATTGATAGGATATTTTATGCGCATCGCTTTTGTTGATTTAACTTCACAGAATAATAGGAGTCCAATGTACCGAAATCCGATCCTCGTCCGAAAAATAACGCATCTCACCGATGCCCGCTACTTCGCGGCCATGGGCGTGGACTGGATCACGATGATACTCGGCGAAGAACCCGCGAGCTTTATGCACTGGCATGCCCTGCGAGAATGGGTCGAAGGCCCAAAACTCATCGCCGAATTGGCCTCCTCTGATGAAATGCTCCTGGCCAAAACCATCATCGATGCCAAGCCCAATGGCCTGCTATTGCAGGATCCCAGGCCTTTGGAAATCCCCGCTTCCATTACCTTGTTCGTGGAAAGCGAAAGCCCTGATTTTTCAAAATGGCCACCGGATACCTGTGTGATCCTTCATGATGCGCATGGATCTTTGACTTCAGATCAGTTGGCAACATTGGATCCGGCCCGTATTTTTCTTCAGATGGATTGGACCGCCGAACGTCTTGAGACGCTGCTGGATAGTGGCTACGCCGGAGGAATTTGTTTTACCGGCGGAAGCGAACAAGCCACCGGCATGCGGAACTATGATTTGATGGATCAATTACTGGATGTATTAGCTACTTCCTGAATCCTGCTCAATCTTTACGTTATGACCATTTTCAGACATACTATCATGCCCGTGATCCTGGCCACCCTATGGATCAGTATTTCCGAATTCGTTCGAAACGAATATCTCCTCAAATCCTATTGGATTCAGCACTATGACGGATTGGGCATCCCTTTTCCTTCCGAACCTATCAACGGAGCTATGTGGGGCATCTGGTCCCTGGCCTTCGCCATACTCATCTATTTGATCTCCCGCAAGTTTGACCTCCTGCAGACCACACTCATCACCTGGCTTGCGGCATTTGTGATGATGTGGATGGTCATCGGCAACCTCAGCGTTTTACCTTATGGAATATTGCCGATGGCCATTCCGTTAAGTTTGTTCGAAGCTTTCCTGGCCTCCTGGATCATTAGAAAAACATCAGTTGCAAAAGCTTAATCCGCAGACATTGTTGCGCTATTCCTTTTCTGTATTTCTCTGTCTGATCACTTTTTCTTCACCCATTTTCAGTCAGAGCCTTACATTCCTGGAGATCGAGGGCCGCGTATTGGATGCATCAACACGGGAGCCTGTTGCGTATGCCAATGTGTACAACAAGGATTTACAAAAGGGCACCATCACCAATACAGAGGGATATTTCCGCATCGCCATTCATGATGTCACCGATAGTGTAGCGGTCATTTTCCTGGGATATACCACGCAATACCTTCGATTATCCACAGGAAAAACCAACTACCTCATTGATCTCGAAGAAAGCCAGCAACTCCTTCGGGAGATTGTCATCCGGCCAAAAGAGGATAGCTATCTCTACAAGCTATTGTCTCGATGCAAAGACAATCCAGCCGGAAAGGGGCAATCCAAAACATACTACGCCTTAAAGACCATTGCCGAAGGTCGCCAGGTCGAACTCGTAGAAGGATATTATAATGCAGGCATATCAGGCTATGAACTGACCGGGCTTACCCTCAAAGCCGGCCGATTGGCGATGCAACCCTTCCAGGACCGCTTGTTTGCTTCGTTTGAAAGTTCACGCGCGATCACGATGATGAAGTGGACACAAATGAACAGTTTGTTTCCGGTATCTCCACTCGATCTCCCGAGACAGGAATTGAAAAAGCAATATGAATTGGTGCTCGACAAGAAATACCTGGATGAACAAAAAGACTCCGTGTATATCATCGCTTTTACACCAAGAGATACTTCAGGCCTGTATTTCAGTGGCAATATTTGGATCAACACCTCTAAAACGTATGTGGTTAAAATAGAGTTGGTTTCGGACCATTGCGCAAGACATCCATTCAGGGCTATTTTCCCGACGGACACCATTTCTAATGTCAGCTTCAGGATTACCAAGACGTTTAAGGAACAGGATGGAAAAATCATGTTCAACCATATCGACTTCAACTATGGTATAGATTATCAAAGCAGACGCCCTGAAGAACATGCCAGATCCTATTCCATCCAGACCCAGGCTGTATTGTATGCCTATGATTTCAAACAGCGCTTTGACATACCCGATTATGTCAAGGGCTTGTCGGCGTACAATGACTACCGACAGATCAATGCCATGCCGTATAATTCCTTTTTCTGGAACTACCATGATGAATACGGGCTCTCCGATGATCGGCGGGCAAATGATGCCTTCTTTTCTGATCCGGCATCGGTGACCAACCAAACGCTGTTTAGTTATACCCGCTATTTTAAAAAGGGAATGTTTGAACATCCTTTCATCCGCTGGTCGGAAGATCGTATCATCTTCAAGCCTATGACACCGGATAGCACATCGGGCCAGACCGCAACAGCGCCGATTAGTCCTGATTCATTTCATATCGAAGTTAAATTGCTCGCGGATATCAATACCTATCGGGATTCGACAGATATCCTTACTGCGGCCATTCTTGATCCCTTTAAGAGTTATGATTACAAAGTGATCGATGCTAAGACGCAATGTTTCATCAATATCTACTTTGATCTGTGTGAAATAGAACGCAGACAACTCGATATGGAACTTAAATCAATTGAAGAAGATCATACGGCCAGCGATGACGTATATGCTGCTTCGCAAACCAGACTGGCCAAACTCAGCGCACAGTTTTTCAAAGAAACTGACCGGGGGTTACAACAGATCAATATGATCAAATGGAACAATTATGTATTCGAACGATTAGGTATCGACAATGTGGCGATCTTCAAGCCCTATGGAGAAAAGTAATAGGCTTTACGATGGCAGTTGTACTCGTGACACACCATTGCCAAGCTCAAAGAGAATGATGTCGGGGTCAAACCCAAAACGCTGGTGATACGCCAGGCTCACGTCTTTCGAAAACGAATCCAGGATATCTTCCTCCAGCAGGCAGATCACGCAACCTCCAAAACCACCGCCCATCATACGTGCGCCCCAGACTCCGGGATAGGTGTTGGCAAATGCGGCAAGATGATCCAATTCATCACAACTCACTTCATACAAATCTCTAAGGCCTGCATGTGAGGCTTGAAGAAACTGGCCGGCGGCATCCGCATCATGCAAGCCCAGCGCGCGGACCATGTGATGGACACGCTCATTTTCCTGAATCACAAAAGCTGCGCGTTGCAGTAATATTTCCGGCAATTCTGCAGCGGCAAGCATATCCAGAGTCACATCTCTCAGGCTTCGAACCTCAGGATACATGGTGCGCAGATGCTCTACAGCCTGCGCGCATTGGGCAGCTCTTTGGTTGTAATCACTGTCGACCAATGCATGTTTCACTTTGGTATTGATCAGGATCCATCGACATCCCGGCAGATCCGCAAGAACTAGTTTGTATTCCCGTGATCTGCAGTCGAGCAACATGACATGTCCGGGTTGACTCATCATGATCGCAAACTGATCCATTATTCCTCCCTGTACACCGATGATTTCCCGCTCGACACGTTGGCCGACCAGAGCGAGTTCTTCCTTGCTTTCGGTTTTTCCGCCCAGTTGTTGTAAGGCATAGAGCATCCCGCACACCAATGCAGACGAGGAGGATATCCCCGCACCTACAGGCAAGTCCCCGCCGATCATCAGGAGTAGCGGCCCGACGCCCGGAGTATACAGGCTGATGGCGCCCTGGATATATCGGGCCCATGAATATTCACCATACTCTACGATATGTTCCGGACTTTCCAGCTCTTCGTTGAGATCACTGGCTATCCAATGATGCCCACCTCCGGGATTCCTCGACACCAGCACATACAGGCTACGGCTCATCGCACCCGGCAACACCCACCCTTCATTATAGTCCGTATGCTCTCCGATGATGTTGACGCGCCCCGGAGCACGGATAATCACCTCGGGCTTTGCGTCACCAAAGGTTTGATGCCAGTTAGTTAGCAGAGATTCAAGCATAACATGGAGTGATGGAGTGAGGGGGTGATGGGGTGATGGAGTGAGGTAGTGAGGGGATGATGGAGTGATGGAGAAAGTGAGGAGTCAGGTTAGATAGATATTAACTTGGTTTGTATTTGTATTATTTTCATTCGTATAGAATGAAATTTATTTTGCTCACTTCATCACCCCCTATATAATTACATCCATCCGGCGCTCAATGCTGTCCGGAAGGGCCAGGGAATAGCAGCAAGAATGACGATCAGGGCCAGGAGATAATACAGAAATACACCCTTGGCATTCGCTTTCTTGGCTTTTCCATAGCCGATCGTGATAAGGATGACCGCGATGAGCATCATCAGGGCATGTTCGACGGTAAAGAATCGGTGTACCGGGCTGCTCATAGTGGTGGAGGAGAAATCTACTTTTTGGCTATAGAAGTAAAGGGCTAACCCTAGCACCGCTTGAAGGTGTGCGCTGATCAGGGTGAACAGGCTGAGCTTGCGATCACCATCATTAAACGGAGTCTGACCATTTCGTTTTCCGAAGACGCGGAGAATAGTCATGACCAATAAGATCAACAGCACCCAGCGCAGGCCGGAGTGGGAATGTAACAAGGCAGATTGCATACTTTATGTTTTAGGTACGCAACGAATGTACGGAATTCGGGGCCGGAGGTACAACCTCCGCTTAACTTTTGCTTTTTATTGAGGCCTGCGGCCTCAGTGACTCTGATGGCCTCGGCTAGGAGTAAACTCCAACAAAGGCATTAATGGTTTACCGTGCCAGTAATTTGCTGTTGGATATCGAAATTTTAGTCAGGTAATCACATAAGAAGAGCAATTCATATCGATTAGGAAATCATGTGACGAAAAATTGTCCGAGCTGCCAGGTAGACCTCTTTTTGGCCATAAAGCCAAAAAGAGGAGCGAGTGAAATACCAATAAGCGAGAAAGCAAACCAGGATGCCAAGCTAATGCTCCATTCTAAAAGCGAGTTTTTTTCGTCACGAGGTTTTTGGTTCTTTTTTCCGGAAAAAAAGAACATTAGCTCCTCGAGCCACGAGACAGAAACTCACGTGTGATGCTTCGCCAACTTGATCTTGATGATCAGAAAGATCACATACGCATAGTGAAACCACACTGCGGAAAGCAACACGATCAGCGTATACACCATCCATAACGGTGCGTCGGTATCACCTAGTCCACGCCTGGCTTCTGCTACCACTGGAACAGGACGTGCCCAATTGATGGTGCCCCACGACTCCACATTTCCATACATATCGTTGTCCTCCACCTTTGCCGCAATGGTAACTACACCCAAAGAATCACCGGGCATGGTCACGGGGAAAGGCACAATGAGTTTCCCGTCTGCACCGGTCACATCCTTGGCAATAGAGAAGTAACTGAAGGTACCTTTTACATACACCCCGATTTCAAGCTCGGGAATAGGGGTCATTCCACCGATAGCATCCGGTGACATAGCTTCTACGGATATAAATTTGGACGTATCCTCCTTGAAAAACGCTACTTTCAGCTCGGCCGGCATGACTTGAATTTCTTTATCATCCCCTTCCGCAGTCGCATCTCCCGCAAAAGAAATTCTGAAAGCCATCATTCCGGAAGAATCCGGCATCACCGTTTCATCCAACATGCAACTGGCTTCCCCTTTGTCATCGGTAACAACAGTTTGCAGCAACGTACTGGTGGTATCTTGTACTAGATAAAATTGGAGTTCGACGTTGGCAAACGGCGCATACTTTTCAATTTTCTTTAAAAGCTTAGCCCCGATGTAACGGGCACCGGATTGATCCTTATAATATCCAGCCTGGACTTTGGTCGTAGCCTGAGTGGTATCCTGTGCCTGACTCTCGCAAATCGTTAACAGGATGATCGAAGAGATCAGAAGGATGAATATAAATCTGAAGCGCATGATCATTGGTTTTTAAGATTAGTGGGCAAACTTCTGACGTTCTTTCAATTTAAATTCCCGGACCTGACGTTTGATGATCCGGTCAGCGACGATCTGACGGAGGATCCCGTAACTCTTGTCTTCCGTCACTTTCACTACGTTGACAATAGGAAGGAATTTGGAGAAAAGGAAAAACAGGAGACAAAACATAGCTATACCCGCAAACGTGAGCATCCATTCCACCGGCGTGACTTTGTAATGGATATATTCAGGTCGCATATCCTGCAACGGAAGCAGTGGAGTTTCAAGGGTCGGAATGATGATGAGATATCGTTTCACCCACAATGCCAGCACCGCGATGACGGAAACCGCTGTGATACTGTTGATGGACCGGAACCGCGGGAACAAAATCACGATGATGGGCAACAAAACCCCGAGTATCGCGGCAAAGAAAAACCACCACCAGTATTCATTGTAGTCAAACAACTTGTACAGCACCTCCATTTCCCAGGTTTCCGAGCCATACCAACTGGTCAGGTATTCGCTAAACGTGAAATAGGCGTAGAGAGCACCTAGAATCATCAGGATGATACCGAGATAATTGAAATGGATCTTGGTGATATACGATTCGAGGTGGTACACTTTCCTGAACACCCACATCGCGATGATCAATACCCCAGTGCCAGAAAATACCGCGGCAACAACAAAGTAGGGAGCGAAAATGGTACTGTGCCATCCCGGTCGTAACGTCATCCCAAAGATCCAGGCCAATACCGAGTGAACCAGGATAGCCAATGGAATAATAATCGCCGACATGATATTCAATGCGCGATCGAGATATTGATTCTGCACACTGTTGCCATTGAAGTCGACGGAAAGAAACCGGTACAACCACCTTCTCCATTTGCTTTTGAAAGGGTATGTGCGCAAGGCGGCCAGGTCCCGGATCGAGGCTAAATACAGGAAGATGATACTGCCAATGAGATAGGTTGATATGGCAAGTACGTCCCAGACTATAGGGGATTGAATTCTACCGAACAAGGCCAGGTGATAGAGCCGGTCCAGCCGACCCATGCAGAGCAGGATGTAGGATGGACCGATCATGGTTGAAATAACGGTGATCATCTCTGCCATCCGAATGATCGGCGCTCTCCATGGAATACGCAATAAATGCAGGATGCCGGAGATCAAAGCCCCTGCATAGCTGATGCCGATGAAAAAGATAAAGTTGGCGATATAGATACCCCACACCACATTGTCCCGCATACCAGTCACAATGTGGCCATCAATCACCTGGATAACCAAGGCATATACGCCTCCGAAAAGAAATAAAGCCGCTATGAAAAGCCCAATAATACCCGGTTTGGTCACTTTGACCATTTGGGCTGTGAAAAATTCAAGGGACCGCGTAGATTTTGGATCAAGTTTCATGATGCATTAGTGCTTATGTACGACTGAACTTTTATAAAATTCCACTTGCTCTTCGGAGAGATTGCTGAATCCTTTTTCATAATCAAACAACCGGTCTACTGGAGGCAGATAATACACATTGGGCTCTGTACCCAGCTCGGCCATGAAGTGATAGCCGGCGCGGTCATGCACCAGTTCGCTAAACCGAAAGGATTCTGATCCGTTGGTCACGATATCTTCGTTTTTATCCCCAAAGAAGATCACGCCATTCGGACAGCCGGTGACACATGCCGGGAGTTTGCCTTGTCGTGCCATATCCGGACAGAAATCGCACTTGCCGACCGTGCCTACTCTGCTGGGGACACTGGTCTCGGGAGAGTACTTGACGCTGCATGTTTGAGGGGTTTTAGGTACTTCCTTCCACTGGAAGACGCGTGAGGAGTATGGACATGCGGTCATGCAGAATTTGCAACCGATGCAGCGATCTGTGTCCACCAATACAATTCCATCCGTGCGCTTGTAGGTCGCCCCGACCGGGCAGACTTTGACACAAGGGGGTTGATTGCAATGGAAACATGGTTTAGGAAACCAATAGGGAGCAGTGTCTTCACTGTCCTGCATGAGGAACACCTTGATCCATTCATCTTCGGCCGGGAGATTGTGCTCCTTCTGGCATTCGCTGACGCACTTCCTGGCGTTCTTGCATCGGGCCAGGTCGATCACCATGACAAACTTTTTTCCGGGGATGCCTTTCCGGGCTTCCTGCGGGGATACAGGTTCGGGAGTGAGGGCTGATTTACTCACGGACACCAATTGACCATCGGGCGTCAGCACGGCCACTTTTTCCTCTTCTTCTTTTGGGGAGGTGCAGGATTCCGCCAACAGACCGCCTACCCCAAGCATACCGATCGCCGCAGGGACAGTCTTGGTGAAAAAAGCTCTCCTCGATTTTTCATTTTTCAGTTCTTCCATGGTCGTAAGTAGATATCTGGATTTGAAGAAATCAATACGATGAAGATCAGTGCCCTTCATAGTCTATGGCCCCTGAGATGAGCCGTGGAGGATGGAAGGAAGAGTCTACAGCCGGCAGCACAATACCATTTCAATCTGCTTTCGATTGAAAGACCATTTAGCTTTCTGTGTAAGAAGTGGGGCTTCGGAATTTTGTTTTACACATTCAGCGTTTAGCCAAATGAAAGTTAGAACGACCTGAGTCGCATTATAATGACCTTAGTCATGAAGCAAACTGATGTTGGTCAATTTCAGTTGGTTGGAGGAGGATCGCAGATGACGCAGAAGATATTTTAAAAGGATTTACACGAATTTTATTTCATATACCCCGTTCGGCGTTGCTTAACCTGCGCGGTTGCTGAGCTGCAGCACGAGGTTGCGCGTCAGTTGGTCGAAGCATCGGTGTGTAAGCAAGTTTTCAACTTGCGTAAAAACTGCTGGTGGCTCATGGCCTATTTTTAATTTCCTCCCTGCAGTTAGAAACTGCATACATGATCCTAAAGTGGAATGTGATCTCTTTGATCCTTAGCACGCGGGCGCAGGTACAATCTACGCCCAACTATGATTTTTTAATTCGCTACGTATCTGTACACTTGATTTGTACTATAAATCAATGAAAATGTTCTGCCATACGATAGCGGAGTTACAAACTCCGCTTGGCGATAGCTTATCCTAAGCCCTAAACTTCTAAACCCTAAACGATTGCGTAAAATCTGTTTCCTATACTTTCACCAACACCACATTGTCCGAATCAATCCCTCTGCCCAGAAGGAAGGCATCCAGATCAGATACAGATTGCATCTGCCCATCATCGTTGATGACATGTACGGTATATCCTTTGGATAGCAAAAATTGAAGTGATTGTTGATGTGGAGAATTTAGACCACCACCAACGAGATATTCCATCACGATCGTGAGAGTATGCCCTTCCAGCGATTGGTCCAGGCCGCGTAGCACGGAAAGCTCACCCCCTTCTGCGTCTATCTTAATCAAGGCTTTGGTGATATGATCGTCGCGAATCAAATCATCAAGGACCAATGTTTGCACACGGTTGATGGTCTCTTTGACTTTTTTGTACCAGGCCTGATTGAGGTAGGCTTCCCGATTCATCGTATTGTATTCGGCAAAGGGCCCGGGATATTCATAAAACACCAACTCACCCGCTGCATCACTGGCCGCGCGATGAAAGGAGGTGATGTTGTCATACGATTTGATATTATCGTGCAACATAGGATACGAAGCTGCGGATGCTTCGACCGCATAGACCTTGCCTTTCGCTCCGGTCAAGACCGATGCCAGAAGCGTATAATACCCATAATGCGCGCCAACATCAATGATGATATCGCCCTCTTGTATATAAGTGCAGAAAAATTTGCTGAGCCGGATTTCTGAATCGTGCGATTTAATTCCATTGAGCAGAATATCCGTTCCCGAAGGGAGGAGGGTACGCATCGGGCAACCAAAGAAGGGCAGGGCAGTCACCGTGATTCCACGACCAAGCAACGGATACAACAACTTGTTGAACGCCATTAAAGCCGGATACCGCAGTGGTGAACTTAGCAATCGTTTCCATCGCGCAGACCGGGCTTTTCGCTCAGCAGCCAGTAAGGCTTTCCAAATAGTCTGTTTATTCACTGGCGGTAGGTGTTTAGATCCAGGCCATAACAGATCATGCCATTATGCTCCTGGCCGTTGTAGGGAGGGATGATTCGAAATCCAAGTTGAGCATAAAGCGATTGCGCCGCTTTCATCACCGGCATGGTATCCAAATAAATATGTTCAAATCCATTTTTTAAGGCAAGCGATATAATTGCCTCTGACAATATGCGACCCACCTGATGTCCACGATGTGGCGGGGCAACATACAGTCGTTTCATCTCCGCGATTCCCGGGGCAAATTCCTGGTACGCTACACAACCAGCAATATCACCGGTGACTCCAGCTATCGCGATCAACTTGGCTTTTCCGGGCTTTGCATACAGGTTTTCAATATCGGCCAACTCTTCTTCAAACGAAGTAAAACAGGTGTCGTCATCAAACTCACCGCGATAGTCCAACAATAGTTTTTTGACCACGTTCCATTCAGAAACGTTTTGCGGAGACCGGACGATATAAGGTATAGAGCTCAGGAGACAGATGGATTTGAAAGCATAAATTTGAACACATTTTTATAATATGGAGGAAAAGTCTTACGAAAAGTCACCGCTCAATACGCTGAAGCGTCTTCCCAAGCGGGGGTACTACGACCAGGAAACCATCTTCGGAATCCTCGATCAACAGTTTATCTGCCATATCGCCTGGGAAGATCGGGGACAGCCCTACCTCATTCCGACAGCCTATGGACGAAGTGGTGACACCCTGTATATCCATGGCAGCAGCAAGAGCAGGATGATCTCAGTGCTCGCCGATGGACGGCCACTGTGCCTGGTGGTGACCTTGCTGGATAGCCTGGTATTGGCCCGCTCCGTCTTCCACCATTCGATGAATTACCGCTCCGCCGTGATCTATGGCAATGGCCGTGAAGTGGAAGGGGACGAGAAAATGGAAGCCCTCCGTCTCATCACCGAACAGATCCTCCCAGGTCGATGGGATGAAGCCAGACTGCCCAATGAGATTGAAATGAAAGCTACCTCTGTATTGGCGATCAGCATCGATACCGCCTCCGCCAAGATCAGGACCGGCCCGCCTGTCGATGATGAGGAAGATTATGATCTGCCCATCTGGGCCGGTTTATTGCCCATTCAAACGATGTACGGACAGCCAATCCCGGATCCGGCGATGAAGCAAGACCTTCCTGTATCGGATAGTGTAGTTCGTCGGAATAGCTCATCCTAACGCACGCAAATCCAGGGGCGAGCTATACATACCCTTTAATCAATTGTTTTGTTAAGCTTAAGTTTACTTAAGTGGTTACTGAGCTGCAGCACATGGGTGAGCGAGAGGTGGTCGAAGTGCTTGTGTGATCACAAGTTTCCAACTTGACTCCAGCACGATCTTATATTGTTTTCGTTTCAATTTAAAGCGCTAAACAAATTGATCCTCCTGACGCTTGGGGCTAAACCCCTCCGCTACTGCGACCGCCCCTTCAGGGCTTCAATCTGTCTCCATGTTACCCCGGGGTTTTCGAAGCGCTACATTCGCTTGCGAATGCGCCAGCCTAGAAACACAGGGGAGAGGATTTTTCTATGAAAAATCCGAAGGGGCACAAAGCTGTTGGCGCTAGTGTGCCAAACCCCAACGTTGATTTTTTTAATGAGGCCGCAGGCCTCATTGGTTTTTGCCCTTATATTTATCCACTACTCACCTACACTCGACCATGGCCGGAAAAAACTACGGTTTCGAACACAAAAGCAAACCCCTGCTCCCAACCGGTGATTTTTATAAACGCCAATTCCGTTTCGTGCTGTACTCACTGGGTTTGCTGACCATCAGTCTGGGTATCGGAATGATCGGCTATCATTTGGCCACAGGCATGGCCTGGATCGATGCGTTCTACAATGCCTCCATGATCCTCACCGGCATGGGACCCATTGATCCGATGCCCACCTCGGGTGCAAAATTCTTTGCCGGATGCTATGCGCTCTTTAGCGGTATTGTTTTCCTCAGCACCGTGGCCGTCATGTTTGCCCCGGTGATCCACCGTTTCATGCATATCATGCATATCCAGGACGAATCTGAATAAGGTATTGCCGTTACGGATGAGTTTGCTGGAGTCAGTTTATGAGGGATCGCATACTTCGGCTCCGCTCAGCACAAGGATGACGCAGAAATATTTTATTCTGATTTTCGCAGATTAGATTTGCCAACATCCTGTGATAACGTAGCCAATCTGCGCCCATCCCTTATAAAATTTCATCTGCGTCATCTGCGATCCGGATACCATCCCTTCTGCTGCTAATTCACGCCAATTTTCGCCAATTGGGTTTGCCCATTGCCTTACGTCCATTCCTTATTTTCGAGCGCAAATGACGCAGAAATATTTTATTCTGATTTTCGCAGATTAGATTTGCCATCATCCTGTGATAACGTAGCTAACCAACTTTGTCTTTTTATCGGCTGAGTATGTGTAATTTTGATCTCCCGGAGCACACCCGGTCTGGACAACATGGCCATGAAGATCACGATTTACCATTTTCACCAATTCCCCGCCAAACGTCTAACCATTTTCCTTTTTACGTTGAGTCTGTTCGTGACTCAACTGCAGGCCCAAAGAGAATATCCCTACACCCCAAGGCTCGACGAAACCGTCCCCGAATGGGTACGCATCATGTACCAACCCAATGCCGACCCCGGCGAGGTACTAAACCTTTATGATGCATACTATAAGACCCATGAGTTTGTCAAAAACCAACACACCCAGTATCTCAAGCGCTGGATTTCAGGACTGAGCAAACAGGTAACCCCGGATCCCTATTGGGACTCCATCTATCTGCTTCAGTATAATCAGGCAAAGCAAAATCGAAATGCGTCAAACTGGTCCACGGTAGGACCAATAGACTGGGATCACTCCGCTGCATCGAGAAGTTATGCCCCCGGCTCTGCACATGTCTATACGGTGGAACAAGCCCCTTCCAGTGCTAACACGATTTACGCCGGCACCGCCAACGCAGGCGTATGGAAGAGCACCGATCGCGGACTTAACTGGACCCCAAAGACAAATGACTTCCTTACCGGCAGTGTAACCGCCATCGAAATCCAACC
>JBGAWQ010000037.1:0-31751 GCA_044227555.1 Saprospiraceae bacterium
GGATAAGATCTCTCCATTTATTGAGTGTCCTCCTGATATCTATGTTAGTTGCGATTTCTGGTTCCCCGCTGTAGAAGGTACCTATCGCGATGCTGCAGGTAACCAGAATGGTAATCTGGATGAAGATCCGCTCAGCAAGATTTTTGGAAATATCCATGATGCCCTCACCAACAACGATGATGAGTCAGTACGTCAACCTATCATCATCAACGATCCAGGCAACAGCGAATATCCACAGCCATATAACTGGGGTATCGACGGATGGGCAGATGACAATTGCATGGCCGATCTGGAAGTCCGTGTTCGGATTTATGACGATTGCTCTGGTGATAACCTTCCTGGCAATCCGCCTCCGGGTGCTGTCAAGTTGGTCGAGAGAAGATTTATGGCCAGAGACAACCAGCAGGGATTCAATCCATCCGTGTGTACTCAGCGTATCTGGGTGGTTGATTTCGAACCGTTCTATATTTCAGATAAAACCTGTTTCAACTCCGATCCAAATGACGGCGTCCGTTGGCCATGTGATGTACTCATCACCAACTGCCCCGATGATTTTGGAAATACCGGCGAACCACAGATTTTCTCAGATGCTTGTAGCCTGATCGGAGTAACCTATGAGGACACCCGTTTTGAAATCTCCGATGGCGCATGTTATAAAATATTGCGTGAATGGAAGGTCATTGACTGGTGCCAGTACAATCCGGCAACAGGTTATGGACTCTGGAGCTATACCCAGGTGATCAAGGTACACGATGAGGATGCGGCTGAATTTGTAGCTTGTCCTCAGTCACCTGTTGTCCTGTGCGTTGCAGATCCAGGTGTTCGTTTGCCGGCTAACAATCAGGCCTTCCTGGGTGAAAATGATCCTAATGCCAGCAGCTGCAGCGTACATGTCACGATGACTCAAAAGATTCGTGAGACCTGTAACCAGGAAGTCGCTTACGATGTCAAGGTGTATCCATTCAATGGCAGCAACTATCTACAAGTTGTGCCGAGGACGGTAGTCAACCTGGATGAAAATCATGAAGCTGACCTGGTATTCAATACCGAAGAAAGTGCGATCCAGAATATAAGGAGAAATGGTCTGCCTTACAACAATACGAACTGTGGCGATTACCATCGGATCCTTTGGAGTGTAGAAGATGGTTGTGGCAACTGGTCACATTGTGAATACCTGTTCAGACTGGAAGACTGCAAACAGCCAAGCCCGGTATGTATCCAGGGTCTCAGTACTGTGGTCATGCCGATTGGTTGCGAAGTCACCCTATGGGCTAAGGACTTCAATGCATCGAGTTTTGATGATTGTACACCAGGTGATGAGTTGCTCTTCAGCTTTAGTGGTGATTCGTATGAACCCAGCAGAACCTTCAATGCTACCAACATTCCCGCCTTTGGTGTGGAAATTTCAGTACAAATCTGGGCTGCAGATGGCGGTACAGACGACAATTGTAATGGTCTGATCAGCTGGAATGAGCGCAACAAGGATTATTGTACAACGACGGTATTGTTTACTGACAATAGTGGGAATTGCGATCATTCCGGAAGCGTAGTCTATCAAGGTGAAATACTTACCTATCACGCAGATCCGGTGGAAGCCGTCACGGTTTCCCTGGTCAACAATAATGAGACGATCTCTTCCATGAATACGGCCGACAACGGTAAGTATATTCTGGTGGTTCCTGAAATTGATGGGCAGCGGTATACCATCGAACCAAAACGTCTCGATCAGCCGCGCAATGGGGTTAGCACCCTTGACCTGGTCCGCATACAGAAGCACTTGCTGGGTAAAGAGCTGTTTGAGTCACCCTATCAATACATTGCAGCTGATGCCAATAATAATGAACAGCTCAGCGCGATCGACCTGATCGAGATTCGTAAGTTGATCCTGGGTATATACAGCGAGTTCCCCAACAATGAAAGCTGGAGATTCGTAGATAAAAACTATCAAATGGCCAATCCACAAAATCCATGGCCTTTTGATGATGCTATCAATATCCAGTATAATGGTAGCTCTGTCGCCGGACTTGACTTTATCGCCGTCAAGGTGGGAGATGTCAACAATTCCGTACAGGCCAATGCCACACAAGTGCTGCCCAGGAATGGAAGACGAATGCTCACGGCGATCCTGGATGCTCCGGAAACCGTTGAAATTGGACAAACAGTCAATGTTCAACTGACCATTCCGGAACATGTTGCCGGATTCCAATGGACTATGGAGATCCCAGGGTTTGAGTATGCGGGTATACATAGTGATGATATTCGTATCGATGATCAAAACGTTGGGGTGCTCAGCCCAGGGATCATTACGATGAGTTGGAATGATACAGAGTTGAGCAACACCGGTACCCAAGAGCCGATCAGACTGACCTTGCAATTAGTAGCTACCGCTGCTGGCCATGTTGCTGAACGGATTAACCTGACCGATAAGATCACCGCCATAGAAGCGTACACCGTATCAGATGAGATTCTGGATGTGCGACTGAGTACGAAGGAGCAGCAATCTCAACTGGAGTTTGCGTTGTACCAGAACGAACCTAACCCATGGACAGGTAGTACGACCATCGGTTTTGATTTGCCGGAAGACGGACTGGTCAAGTTGACTTTGTTTGATATGACGGGCAAAGCTATCCGGGTCATTGAGAATCCATTCAAGGCTGGATATCAAACCATCCAGCTGCAGAAGAAGGATGTGCCGTCACAGGGAGTTCTTTATTACAGGCTCGAGAGCGGTAATTACAGCGCGACCAAGAAGATGATCCGTCTGGAGTAAAATAGATTTGGTAAAACTTGATATTGAAAAGGGCTCTGGTGATCCAGGGCCCTTTCTCTTTATGGGTACCATTCCCGGGAAGGGTCATTACGGACTTATCCCAATGGAATGGTGGTTTTTGTTGTTTTGAAAGCTGTAAAAGGGCAGAATAAGGTTAAATTTGAGGGTATATGTATGACATCATACTGAGTTTTATCACTGCCTTTTTATTGGTTTACCTGGCGATCCCGAGCATCATTAATATTGCCAGGGTCAAACATCTCTATGACCTGCCGGACCATCGAAAATCTCATGAGCAGGCGGTGCCCACCCTTGGTGGTGTTGCCATATTTGCAGGAGTGATTTTTAGCATCATCCTGTGGACCCCATTTGATGTCTTTGGGGATCTGCAATACATCCTTTGTTCCTTCATTATCATCTTCCTGATCGGGGCCAAGGACGATATCCTGCCAATGTCTCCTTATCGCAAAATGATGGGGCAAATTTTCGCTTGCTTTATCCTGGTGTTCAAAGCTCAGGTCCGTTTGACCAGCTTGTATGGTATTTTTGGTGTCTACACCATACCAGAGGTGCCTTCTATCCTTCTCTCGATGTTTACCATCCTGGTCATCATCAACGCGTTCAATCTGATAGATGGGATCAATGGGCTCACAGGAAGTCTCGCTACACTTATCTCAATGACACTCGGAACCTGGTTTTTCCTGATCGATCGTACTGACCTGGCCATAATTGCTTTTTCGCTGGCTGGAGCTACGATTGCATTTCTCCGCTACAATATCACACCTGCAAGAATTTTTATGGGTGATACAGGGTCTATGCTCATTGGACTCATTTCAGCCATCCTGGTCATCGAATTTATCGAGGTGCATGCGGAAATCCAGGGATTGCCCTACGCATTCAAGGCCGTACCCGCTGTGGCTGTAGGTATCCTGATCATACCATTGTTTGATACCCTTCGGGTGTTTGTGGTCCGTCTGTTCAAAGGTAAATCGCCTTTTCACCCGGACCGTAGCCATATCCATCATCTATTACTCGATGCGGGATTGTCGCATATGCAAGCCACCATGGTGTTGCTGCTGGTCAACCTGGCCTTTATCTTTTTTGTGGTGTTTTTCCAGGATATGGGCAATCTCAAGCTCCTCATTGTAATCCTGCTGATTGCCTCCGCGCTTTCAACTATACCCTCTCTGGTACTGAAGGGCCGGAAGACGACATCCGAGGCCGAATAAGGGTCGGCCCTCCGGAGCATGTATTTACTTAAAGAAGGAAAGTTAGTTTTCGGTCACCTTGCGGAGTTTGATCACTTTTACCCAATCCAGTACTTTGATGACCGGGTAAAGAGGATCAAATTCAAACTTACGAACCGCGAAATTGGCCCGACCGCCAAACTTATGATGATTGTTGTGCAATCCTTCGCCAAGCATGATGAGGTCCACCGGAAACAAATTGCGGGAAGTGTCCTTCATCTTAAAATTGATGTAGCCGATACTATGCGCAAACCAATTGATAATCACTCCATGGAATGGACCCATGACCGCATGGATGGCAATGAGTGGAAATAACCACCAGGGTGCATCCAAAGCAATGTAGATCAACACATAAATCGCTACCCATAGCAACCGGATGTATCCATTGGATGCAAACCGGTCAAACCATCCCCAATCCGGAAGGTCTTTCGTAAATTTTGGTTCTACCTCAACCGCTCTTTCGTAAATATGATTGTAGTTGATCCGGGTCCGCCACATCATGGCGAACAGGTTAGCATCATATTTTGGGGAGTGAGGATCCAATTCGGTATCCGCATAGGCATGGTGCATCCGGTGCATAATGCCATACGCCCTTGGACTCAGGTAGGAAGAGCCCTGAAAGAAAAAGGAAAGCACGTAAAAGAATTTTTCCCAGCCTTTTTTCATCGTAAACATCCGGTGAGCGGCATACCGGTGATTGAAAAAAGATTGGGTGAACAGTGACAGATACCAATGTGCACCCAAGACAGCTAATACCCACATACTGATCAGTTTATATCAAATTAGGGTGCAAAGATATTTCAAAACAAGCGATTTCTAAGCATTACCTATGCAATATAAAATACACCTCTCCATGAAAATAAACCTAAAAAGGGTGAACAACGCCGTCCTGTTTGAGGCTACCAACAGCAGAGGTCATGCTGTGCAGATAGAGGGTGGCAGAGATTTTGGGGGTACAGATTCCGCTCCTTCCCCGACCGAATACCTGCTCATGAGTCATGCAGGTTGTACAGCTATTGATGTGGTCGAATTACTGCGAAAGATGCGACAGTCTTTGCGTCATATCGAAATTGAGGCTGATGGCCGGCGGGATCAGGATAAGGTGCCTAAAGTGTTTACCACGATCCATTTACATTACAAACTTTATGGTCATGTATTGCCTGAAAAGGCCGATAAAGCGATCAGCATGTCTGTTGAAAAGTACTGCACCGTCAGCAAGATGATTGACCGTGTGGCTCAAATCACCTATAGCTTTGAAATTCTTGATTAAGTTATCCTATGTTAAAATGTTTGTGCTCCACGTTTTCATCAACAACCTCTTGCTTCAAATACGCTTTAAAGTGATCTGCATTTTTAATTTTAACCTTTAGTCTACAAACAAAATGAATTATGTATTGGGGTATTGATCTGGGCGGAACTAAAATCGAAGGGGTGGTCATGTCGGGACGACACCCGGATAGCGTCATAGCGCGGCATCGGATCGATACGGAAGGTGGTGGGGGATATGCGCATGTGCTCAACAGGATTCAAATCCTGGTCGGCCAACTCAAGCTGATGACCGGTGATCGGCCCACAGCTATTGGGTTTGGTACTCCAGGGACCATAGATCCAACTACCGGGGTGTTGAAAAACAGCAATACATTATGTCTGAATGGACACCCGTTCGATCTGGACCTGGCTGAAAAGCTCGGTGTAAAGGTGGTTGTAGCCAATGATGCCAACTGTTTTGCTTTGGCGGAATATCACCTTGGGGTTGTGGCTGCACAGTATCAAGACGCACGAATGGTATTCGGTGTCATCATGGGTACCGGGGTAGGTGGAGGCGTCGTTATTGATGGACATATCCTGGCCGGTCGTCATGGCATCGGGGGTGAATGGGGCCATATGTTTTTAGATGAGGATGGAGAAGATTGTTATTGCGGGCGCCATGGCTGTGTTGAAACCCTGATCTCAGGACCAGCGTTGCAACGCTATTATACTCGATTGACAGGAAGAGTTCAAAAGTTGTCTGATATCCTGGCCGATGCCGCCGACCAGGCCGGTGTGATGGTCCGGAAGCGTTTGATTACGTATTTTGGAAAAGCGCTTAGTCAGGTGATCAATATCATCGATCCGGATGTCATTATACTTGGCGGAGGCTTGGGTAATATTGATTTTCTGTACAACGAAGGACGTGAGGCCGTCGCTAAGAATATTTTTAACCCGGTAATGACTACACCCATTGTGCGACCGATGCTCGGAGACAGCGCCGGGGTGTTTGGGGCAGCCATGTTGGTCTCTTAGCACAAGGATTAGATCCCACCTGGTTTCCTTGTTTGGAATCAGGGAGTATATGTATTTTTCACAATCTATATGATTTCAGCGACTTCCCTCACCTTTGCGTATCCAGGACAACCCCCTGTGAAGTTTCCTGATATTCATTGCGCTCAGCATGAGCATGCTTTGATCCTCGGACCTTCCGGTACAGGTAAAACCACGCTGTTGCATTTACTTGGAGGACTGCTGACGCCAGGCTCAGGAGAGATCTCCATCCTGAATACCGCCACCCATAAGCTTCGAGGCCATGCCCTTGATGCTTTCCGCGGGAAACATATCGGGATTATTTTTCAAAAACCTCATTTTGTCCGTTCCCTTTCCGCCGTTGAAAATCTCACCCTTAGCCAAACGCTGGCAGGTAAACCTGCAGACAAACATGCTGCCATGCATATGATGGAACGATTATCCATCGGTACAAAAGCAAATCAAAAAACACATACCCTAAGTATTGGCGAACAACAACGATTGGCTATCGCAAGAGCATTAATCAACCGACCAGCTGTCATCCTCGCGGATGAACCCTCCTCCTCACTCGATGACTTTCATTGCCAACAAATGATCGATCTGCTTCTCCAGGTGGCTGGTGATGCCGGAGCCAATCTGATCGTGGTCACCCATGATCACCGCCTCCGCGATCGCATGGACAAAAAAATCCTCTTACCTCTGGCGCACAGAGACACGGAGAGCACGGAGAAATGATCATTAGAAAAAAAGATGCCAGATGCAAGATTAAGAGACACTAGATCACTCCTCACTCCTCGCCTTTTTTAAAGCACACGGAGGCCACGGAGAAATGATCACTTGATAAAAGATGCCAGATTAAGAGACGACAGAGCACTCCTCACTCCTCGCCCCTCACTATTCACCATTGACCACTCACTACTCACCACATGACCATCTTCACCCTCAGTCGCAAAAACATCCTCGCCAAGCCTCTTCATAGTCTGATGAGCGTCTTGCTCTTTGCACTGAGCATCGGTTTGGTCACCTTCATCACGTTGTTTAATCATCAATTAAAGCAAGGCCTCGACCAAAACCTTGCCGGCATTGATTTGGTGATCGGGGCGAAAGGCAGTCCGCTGCAGCTGATCCTCAACAGCATGTACCATATAGATGCTCCCACGGGAAATATTTCGCTGGAAGAAGCTGCTCCGTTTCTACATCCGGCACATCCCTTGATCAGCCAGGCTATTCCTTTATCCCTGGGAGATAGTTATGGTGCCTACCGGATCGTTGGCACACCACCATCCATTCTTTCTTTATATGGCGCAAAGACTATCCAGGGTAATCTCTATATCCAGGATTTTGATGTAGTAGCCGGAAGTGATGTAGCCGACCGATTGGATCTCCATTTGGGGCAGGCGTTTTATTCTACGCACGGCCTTGAAGATAATCCTGACCTTGCCCATGATCATGGGAGGCCGTTTATCGTCAAAGGTATTCTTACCCCTACAGGCACGGTATTGGATCAGATACTGCTTTGTACTCCGCAGACGATATGGAAGGTGCATGAACATGACACTATCGTCGCTTCTGATGCCCATGCGAATACAGATCATCAGCATGTGCATGATGATACACCTTCGGGAGCGGATCAAATCACTGACATCGATCTGGCGCAAACGCAAATACTTTCGGACTCTATCATGAGTGTCTTGCGTTCCCATCCTGAACAGGACATCACGAGTATCCTCGTGAGGTTTAAAAATAAAACCAGCATCGGATCCCTTAATTTTCTGCGCAACATCAATACCAACACCGGATTGATGGCGGCATCGCCCGCATTGGAAATCAATCGGCTCTATGCCATGATGGGCAGTGGCACGGATGCTCTGGGATATCTCGCCATATTGATCAGCGTTGTTGCCGCGGTCAGTGTTTTTATTTCATTGTACACGTCCTTGCGGGACCGGCAATACGAGATCGCACTTTTACGAGTGGGGGGCGCAGGTCCGGGAAAAATATTTTTGATGATCATCTTTGAAGGGATGTGGATCACCCTCACTGGACTGGCGCTAGGCATGCTGGCCGGACATGCGGGGATGAGTCTGGCTGGAAGTATTCTTGAACATGGGTACAAGTATCGATTCACCGGGGCTATTTGGACAATGGAAGAAGTATGGATCATTTTCGTCGCTCTGGTGGTGGGTATGCTGGCTTCTTTTTTGCCGGCTATTCGCGGCTCCCGCGTCAATCTGCATCAGACCCTGGCGGAGAGGTGATCTGTTTTTGAGAGGTCTGCCGAGGAGCTTATAGGGTTATAGAGCTTATGGAGCTTATGGGGTTATGGAGCTTATGGGATTATAAAGTCTTCTTACCTTAACTTCATGCTTATGTTTTCATCCTTGCAGATACGCTCAGGCATTTTTATTTTGATCCTCCTGGCGACTTCGGCTTTGGCTTGTAAATCTGATCCTGCTACATCCAATACCGCAGGTTCAGTCGTAGCAGAATCCGATACCACTTCCGATAAGCCATCCGATCGCCGAACAGATTATGATGCCGCACAATGGACTGAGCTTACCGCAGAGGATGGATATGTAATTGACATCAAGTATGCTACCTCGGACAATTTTGTCAAGGAGCCCATTTATCCATGTGGCCGGTTTTTCTTGAGGCCTGACGTGGCCGCCGCGCTCCGGGAGATTAATGCGGCCCTTAAACCACGGGGATACAAACTCATGCTCTTTGACGGATATCGTCCCAGACCTGCACAACAAAAACTTTGGGATAAAGTGCCCAATCCTGATTATGTAGCACCGCCCTCGGAGGGCTCTATGCACAACCGTGGAGTTGCGGTGGATCTCACCCTGGCCGACCTGGAGGGTCATGAAGCAAATATGGGTACGCGGTATGATTTTTTTGGGCCTGAAGCCCATCGTGATTTTACCAAACTGCCGGGTGAAGTGCTGGAACGACGCCTGCTCTTACGCTCAGTGATGGAGGCAGGAGGATTTCAATCTATACGGACCGAGTGGTGGCATTTTTCATTTACCCGTGGCTCTTACCCCTTGGATGACTGGCAATGGCCTTGCCATTAACGAATCCGTGCCGATCTAGGTGACCGGCAATTCCAGGCATGATTGTCTTTTCCGACACAACATTACATCTCTTCGACAGGTTAATACTCCATTGTGATTTGGCTTGATGCGGGATTGATCACTTTTACCCTATTTTAGCCCTTCTTTCGGCAGTGCAACTGCGTACCAAACAACAATTGTAGACTATGGACACTCCACATACCTCTGATGTACAAGCTATTGACAATCTGGCCCTGAAGTATAAGGCCCTGCGTCAGGAAATCGCTAAGGTCATCGTCGGGCAAGACGAAGTCGTCAAGGCCGTACTGATCTCCCTTTTTTCCAACGGCCATAGCCTGCTGGTCGGAGTGCCCGGATTGGCCAAAACGTTGTTGGTCAGCACCATTTCGGAAGTATTGGACCTTGAATTCAAGCGTATTCAATTTACCCCTGACCTGATGCCATCTGATATTACAGGTACGGAGATTCTGGATGAGGACCGCCATTTCAAATTCAATCGGGGCCCCATCTTTTCCAATATCATCCTGGCGGATGAGATCAACCGTACTCCACCAAAAACCCAGGCCGCCCTGCTGGAAGCCATGCAGGAAAGGTCAGTGACGGTGAGTGGCGAGCGACACACCCTGCCTGCACCTTTTTTTGTACTAGCCACCCAGAATCCAATTGAACAGGAAGGTACGTACCCATTGCCCGAAGCGCAGCTCGACCGTTTTATGTTCAATATTCCTCTCGATTATCCTTCTTACGAAGAGGAAATCCAGGTGGTCAAGACCACTACGGCACTGCAAAATGTGCAGCTCAAACACATTCTGAACTCCGCTGAAATTCTCCATTTCCAACAATTGGTTCGTAAAATTCCGGTCGCCGATAATGTCCTGGAATATGCAGTCTCCCTGGCCTCCAAAACACGTCCGGGGACCTCGCGGGCTACAGAACAAGTCAATCAGTATATCTCCTGGGGCGCAGGACCACGGGCCTCACAATATCTGGTCCTCGGTGCCAAATGCCATGCGGCCATCTCCGGTAAGTATAGCCCGGATATCTCTGATGTCAAGGCCATAGCTACGTATGTCCTTCGTCACCGGATCGTCCGCAACTATAAAGCGGAAGCCGAGGGTATCAACGAAGAAAAAGTTATACAGCATTTGCTTTAAGCGACCTGGGTTTAACCACGTAGTTTTTGTCGATATTTGGGAGCAAATAACCGGCTATGCAAAAACTACTCAAAAAAATAGGTCTATGGGCTGGGCTCTTCCTGCTTGGATTGGTCCTTTTTTCACTCCTCCTGCCGTCTGAAATCAAAGTCAAACGATCCATCGAGATCAGCGCACCCGTTGATCGTGTCTTTGACCATGTCAATGATCTGCGCAACTGGGAAAAATGGGATCCCTGGAAACGGATGGATCCAACGATGGTGATGACCTTCAGCAATCCACCTGTAGGGCAGAATGCCTTTTATAAATGGGAATCACAGGACAAACGCCTCGGCAAAGGTACCCTCACCCTCATCCGGGTGGTCACCAATGAAGAGATCGAAACCGCTATTGATTTTGATGGGAAAGCCAAGGCAACTTCAAAATTTGTTTTCGCACACAAAGGAGACAACATCGAAGTGACCTGGAGCATGCATGATGAGGTGGGTATGCTGCCCTGGAATAAATATTTCGGCCTGATGATGCGTGGCGAACTCAAGAAACAGTTTGATCAGGGCCTGAAGGCGATGAAGTTTTACGCCGAAAAAAGCTAACGGAGCTTTGGATGGATGATGACGAGGGGACTCTACGGTCCCATGGAATATCTGTAATCAATTAAATCATACCATATGCCTCAACCTAATTTCTTAGCCATCATTCTGGCTGCACTTGCACCGACAATGCTCGGATTCATCTGGTATCACAAGGCTGTTTTTGGCACCATCTGGAGCCAGGCCAGCGGACTCACAGAAGAAGATCGCAAAAAAGCCAACATGGCGGTGATCTTCGGCGTCTCCCTGCTGATGTCAGTATTGATCTCTTATTTTCTTTTGTTCAATGTGGATGGCCCTGGCCAGGAAGGAGTTTTTGATACTTTCAAACACGGTGCTTTCCATGGAACCCTGATGGGAATCATGATCACACTACCCGTCATCACCATCAATGGGCTCTTTGAAATGAAGAGCTGGAAGTTGATTCTGATTAATGCCGGCTATTGGATCGTCTCCCTGGCCTTGATGGGTGGGATTATCGATGCGCTCAATCATTGGCCCAATGATATGCCGGGAGGCATTTAGTACGCTACAGCAGATCAGAGTATCATGAGCAGGTCTAAGCTCAAATTTGCGTACTGGTCAGAAAAATATTAGGTGTTAATGTTCTGCGGTGAGCATTCCGGGTTTGGACTTGGAATGCTTGCTGCCGTTAAATATCCTGTCCCGCCGTTGTCTTTTACGTTCGTCTACAGACAGGTGTGTAAAATCCTTGCATTCATCAGAGCAGCATCCTTCGTAGGTAGCGCTGCATTCCGGGCATTGGATAAACAGCAGATGACAGGCATCGTTGAGACAGTTGGTATGATGATCTGAAGGCTTGCCACACTGATGACAAGTAGAGATCACGTCTTCAGATATGCGTTCGCCCAACCTTTCATCGAATACAAAGTTTTTACCAAGAAATTTATTGGGTAGCCCTTGAGATTCTGCCTGGCGGGTGTACTCGATGATGCCGCCTTCGAGCTGGTAGACATTTTTGTACCCCCGGTATTTCATATAGGCAGAGGCTTTTTCACAACGGATCCCTCCGGTACAGTACATCACGATATGTTTTTCCCTTTCAGGGCTGAGCATCTCGGCGACCATGGGCAGGCCTTCCCGGAAGGTTTCCATCGGAGGCAGGATAGCATTGGTAAAATGGCCAACTTCACTTTCGTAGAAGTTCCGCATATCCACCACAATAGTCTCCGGGTGGTCGGTGAGGCGGTTGAAATCCGCGGCTGACAGGTGGATGCCCCGATCGGTCACATCAAATTCAGCATCATTGAGTCCGTCGGCTACAATCTTGTCTTTGACTTTGATGGCGAGGGTAAAGAAGGATTTACCGTCATCCTCCACGGCCACGTTGAGGCGGATACCTTTCAGAAAAGGGATGCTATTGAGGTAGTTTTTTAAGTCGTCGAAATGTTGGGTTGGCACGGAGATCTGCGCATTGACCCCTTCCTGAGCCACATAGATGCGTCCGAAGACGTCCAGGTTGCTGAGGCCGGCATAGAATTCGTCCCTGAAATGATGGGGGTCAGACAGCCGGGTGTATGCATAAAAGGAGAGGGTGGTGCGGGGCTGTTGTTCGGTTTTGACCTTTTCGCGGAGTTCATCCCGGTTGACCCGGTTGTGCAATAGCTTTCCCATAAACATTCCTTTACCGGACAAAGATAAAGAATGGAGAAAGGGTTGCAGGTACTTTAAGGGCAACTTAGGGGAGGAACAGGTGGGAAAAGGAAAGAAATGAAGGCCCGAAAGAGGGTTGTTAACAAAAATTTAGCTTGACGACAGGGGAATATCCAGGCATATTAAAAAGTATATATGTAATGTATTCATTATCATTTGTTAAAGCACAAATCCCTTCTGTGCCCGAGTGCTTTTGAGAGGATCTCCTGAAAATGCCTGGGCTATCCGGGCATCATTTATTTATAAATAACAGATAATCAGCATTATAAAATTTGTATTTAAATAAATGTATAAATGTCTTTATATCAATACATTAATTTTGAATTTTTGGAAAAACGGCCAATAAAAATTGGATTTCAGAACTATTTGGCATATAAATTCATTTTTTAGGGTCAAAAACTCCCTTATTATAGAAGGAATAGTGCGTTTTAGGTTCATTCATGTAAATTTGCGGCGTTTTTAGGCAAAGGGCCCGGGCATCCGGAAACAGCCTGGGACAAACCGCTGAAAATCCACTTTTTTAATTTTCTAAACAGGAGAGGTTATGGCCACTCAGAAAAGTAAGAAACCAGTAAAGCCTGCACCGGCTAAATCGAAGACCGCTAAACGTGTTGCTCCCAAGAAGGCAACAAGTAAGGCCGCTCCTAAGAAAGCTGCTGTGAAAGCAAAAGCTAAATCTATCGCTCGTCCGTCTGCTGCCACGAAGGCAAAAGCTAAGCCTGCTGCCACCAAGACTAAAAAGGCCGCCCCTGCAAAAGCTAAGCCCGCTGCTAAATCAGCCGCAAAGCCAAAACCAGTAGCCAAAGCAGCTCCAAAGAAGGTGGTTAAGGCTAAGCCAAAGGTTGTAGCTAAAAAGGCTGCTCCGGCCAAAGCCAAGCCGATCGCCAAAGCCAAGCCGGTCGTAAAGGCCAAACCAGTGACCAAAGCCAAACCGGTCGTTAAATCCAAGGCCAAACCAGTAAAAGTAACCAAGCCCGCAGCCAAACCTGCCGTGAAACCTGTTGCCAAAGCGCCAGCCAAAGCTGCTCCGAAGGGAAAGCCGGTGGCCCCTCCAAAGGCCTCCAAAGCTCCACAAGCTAAGGTAGTAGTAGCCAAAGGCAAAACAGTGAAGCCGGTCGCTCCGGCGAAGCCAATTGCCAAAGCTCCGGTGTCTTCAGGTAAGACTGCTGTACAAGCAGCTATCAAGCCCATAGCCAAACCCGTAACACCAGCCCCTAAAAAACCGGAACCCACCAAGTTGGTTAGCAAACCCATCGCTCCGGCTCCAAAGCCTAAGACCAGCGATGCCGGTGATCATATCACCAAGCCGTTTGCCACACCAGCGACAAAGCACATTGAAAAAATGCCGACAAAAGAAATTAAACCTGTGGCCACCCCCGAGGAGCCACAAAAGACACGATACAGTGACAAGGAACTGGAGGAATTTGATCAGCTCATCGATCAGAAACTGATTGTAGCCCGGGAGCAACTGGAGTTTTATCTCAAGCAACTTGAGGATATGGCCGAAAATCCGGACAACAAGATCAAGGGTCTGGATGATGGTCTGAGCAGCCTGGAAAGCGAGAGGGTCAGTTCAATGGCTTCCCGCCAGCAAAAGCTCATCCAGCACCTGGAGAATGCCAAGATCCGGATCAAAAACAAGGTATACGGAATCTGCAGGGAGACCGGCAAGCTGATCTCCAAGGAAAGGCTCCGCGCGGTACCTCATGCGACCTTGTCGATCGAGGCCAAGCAAGCCCAGAATTAATTATTTCCGGAGACCTGCTTCCGGTCCACCATCCCTGACCACCGGCGTGCGCTAAAACACGAGGGCAGGCAAGGGATGTATGGGTAATGTTCAGACCAAAGACTTTCTATGTCAAGTCGTACACGTACAGTGATTCTGGTAGTCTTCCTGGTACTCCTCGTAGACCAGGTCCTCAAGATTTGGGTCAAAACCCATATGGAGTATGGCGAAGAATTTGGGATCCTCGGCCTGAGCTGGGCCCGAATTCATTTTGTAGAAAATGAAGGGATGGCTTTTGGTCTCTCGTTGGGCGGGGATTGGGGCAAACTGGCCCTAAGCCTGTTCCGCCTGATTGCCGTCGGATTTTTGATTTATATCATTCGGACATTGATCATCACCCGTGAAACCATCGGCGTCATTCTGTCCTTTTCCCTGATTCTGGCCGGAGCCCTTGGCAATATCCTGGACAGTGCTTTTTACGGATTGATCTTTTCTGCGACCCCTTACCATGGCGGATTAGCCACTTTGTTTCCAGAAGGCGGAGGGTATGCCCATTTCCTTTTCGGTAAGGTGGTGGACATGCTTTATTTTCCAATGATAGACACGACCCTACCCCAGGGATTTCCCATTTGGGGAGGCCAGCGGTTTGAATTTTTCCGTCCGGTCTTCAATATATCGGATGCCTCGATATCCACAGGGGTGATCACCTTGCTGCTCTTTCACCGTCGCATCTTCAAGTCGAAGCACGAGGCTACAACAGAGATGCCTACAGGCACTCCAACCGAAACACCGTCTGCATAGCACGGATGTATTTGTTTTTCTCTTTACCGGACACAAGACCTGATCAGCCCGGAGTGTGTGAATTCCGGTACTATACTATTGATGACAGATGTCTTGAGGATTCGGACGGACGTTTCGTCCAGGGAAGGCCCTGAAGAGAAAAATTTGGGATGGGATTTTGTTGGTAATCGTTTGGCTGGCAGGCCCGTTTTATTTACCCATAAAACGGTTGATGGCTTTCACGGCATTACTCACCCGCTGATAGTCGATCGTATAGTGCATATACTTACCGTCCTTATCGGCTACCAATACGCCCGCATTCTTCAGGATCCGAAGATGCTGGGAGGCAATGGACTGCTCAATCTTGAGGGTGTTGTAAATCTGGTTGACCTGGATATTCTTGTTTTGATCCAAAAATTCCAGAATCTTTAAACGGAGTGGGTGAGCCAGGGCTCGCATAAGTTCCGTAGACACCGTAAGCTTCTCCTGCTGAAAGGTGACCTTAGTCCTTTTCATACATTTCCTTATTTTGAGTTAAACCTTGACAACAAATTTGCAATTAAGATTTGACTCAACCAAATGATATTACAAAAAAAATACATTTGTAACCACGTGGTTATCACATGATGGACTCTAACCTATTGATTACTAAGGAAATGTAAAAAAAATTGGGGGGAATAATTTTTTTTAACCTTCACAGTATCAACCCCTTAAAGGGCCTACCTAAAGCAAAGATTTAGCCAGCGAGCTCTTCGACCAGCTTTGAGATCTGGTTGAGCCTGTCCTTGTCCAGGGAGTAGTAGATAAATTTTCCCTGACGCTCGGTCAGCACGACCCCGGCACGGCGTAGGATGGCCAGGTGCTGCGAAGCCACGGACTGCTCCAGGCGGAGCTTAATGTAAATGTCAGTTACAGTCATGGTGGCATGTTCTTCCAACAGGTCAATCACTCTTTGTCTTAATTTGTGATTCACCGCGCGAAGCACGAGTACAGCCTTTCTGAGATCAGCGTAATTGAGTTCTATTTCGCTGGTCCCTTTTCTCAAACTTACAATTTCAGTCTTCTTTTTCATCATGAGCGAGATTATTCGGATTCATGGATGAATTATCATAAACCGTACCATATTGATTTTAACAATGATTAAATAACAGATTATCAGTTAGATATGTTGTGCATTTGATTTATATACAAACGCATTTACATATTTAACCCATCTAAAGGCCATTCCGGTAGAGGCTACCCGGCTATAAATCCTTCCTTTTTGGATACCGTAATATTGGGGGGCTTGTAATAATAGGGGACAAAGTGAAGTACATCCGCAAACTCCCGCTGGTCCAAAAGATCACAGGCAGGACCCACCTGATAGCCGGCGCTGCAAAGGATTTCAGGATCACTGGTGGCATGCGCCATGCCACTGGTTAGATCACCGATCTTCAAAGCACCATCTCCACAGCATATAATCTGTCCTGATGTGGGTAAGCTGGTTTCAAAAAAGGCCAGGTCAAGAATCACTGAAGATACCGGCCAGGCTTCAAACATAGAGCGGTCATACAACGCCGCATACACCTCATTACGTCGGGCATCAATCATCGGCAAAGCCCATGAAGCTGCCGGATGCCTCCTGAAGGCTTCAACAGCAAGAGCTCTTAGGGTAGGCACAGCAACCAAGGGTATCTCCAGTGTATATGCCATCGCCTTGGCCGTCGAACTTCCGACCCGCAAGCCCGTATACGATCCGGGACCTGAGCTGACTGAAATCGCTTGCAGGGATGACGGACGCCAACCCACTTCTGCCATCAGCTCCTTGATCAACGGAACCAGGATCGCGGCATGGTTCATGCCCTCAGCGATATCCCGGCATGCCAGTACCTCCCGCCCCCGGCTGAGGGCCACAGAACAAACAGCAGTGGAAGTCTCTATATGAAGTAGGTTCATGATCGTGGCAACTGCTTGGGCAGTAGTCCCTAACATAACTGATTTTTCGGATGGATGGTTGCGGCCGGGATTATATCCCTCCGGCCATCAACGTTGCCATTGATTTATTTACCCGAAAGGATAGAGGAATACTCATTATTATTATTTAGGATACGGATGGCCTCCGCCAGTTCAGGATCATTTTTCAACTGATGTCTGACCAGTCCGGTTTCAAAGTAATACCGGCTCAACACCTCCCGCTCAATGGCCTGCAGAATTTCTTTTTCATGTTGGCTCACCTGGCCTGATTTTTCTTTTTCCACCATGGACTTCAACTGATCTACTTCGGCGGAAATGTTTTGCGAATAGGATTCAGCTGAAGCGGTTTCTTTGAGTTTACGAATAGCCTCATCGGTATCGGTCTCCAGTTTAAAATCACTCTTGCCCAAAAACGTGTTGAAGGCCGCGAAGTCTTTATAATGATAGTCTTCCAGTGGGCCTATACTATCTACCCCGACACAATACTGCGTGACATAATTGAAGATCACATCTTGCTGCAGTAATTTTTTTACCACCAGGGGTTGCTTTTCAGCGGGCATAGGTACATCCGGCTGCACACCACCACCATCTAAAACCACTCGCCCGGCGCGGGTTTTAAACTTGGCTCGCTTATCATCCGGGATATGCACACGCTCCCCGTTTTTATATTCGACCGACTGGATACACCGGCCACTGGGGATATAATATTTTGAGGTCGTCAGCTTGACCTTGGCGTTGTATCCGATGTCAAACGTATTCTGCACCAATCCCTTTCCATAAGAGAGTTGACCGAGTATGACACCACGATCGAGATCCTGCATCACACCACTCACAATCTCTGAAGCCGAAGCTGAAAATTCATCGATCAACACGACGAGGTGTATCGTTGTATCTACGGGTTCATTGCGGGTCTTGTATTCCTGATCGGCTTCCACCACTTTACTTCGGGTCGTTACTACGGTTTCGTTGGCTGGAATAAAGACATTACAAACGTTGATGGCTTCCCGTAAGAGTCCGCCTCCATTGCCACGCAGGTCCAGGATCACGCCTTTGAGATTGGGACTTTCGGTCTTGAGATCGCGAAGGGCATTGGCTACATTGCGTCCGGCATCCCGGGTGAATGTGGTGAGGGAAATATACCCGATACCCGGCTCAATCATTCCGGAATAGGGGACATTTTTACCGTCCATCCCACCACGGATGATTTTAAAATTCTTGAGGTCGGTCTGCCCGGGACGAAGAATGGAGAGATTCATTTCGCTGCCGGGGATACCACTGATGATATCCATGATGTCTTCCGCAGAGCGTTTATCGGTTGGCTCACCATTGACCGCTTTGATCTGGTCGCCAACCTTTAGTCCGGCTTCATGAGCCGGTGAGTCTTCAATGATCGCACTGATGACGAGGTCCGATCCAATCTTCTTGACTTTGACGCCGCTGGACGCTTCACCTTCTTCATTCTTAAACCTCCATCCTTCGATTTGGGACTCGGAGAAATAATTGGTAAACGGATCGAGGGTGGCCAGCATGGCATCGATGCCGACTTTCATGATCTGGTTGGGATCGATCTCATCGACATAGTTGGAGTTGACTTCCTTATACAGGTTGCTGAAGATCTCCAGGTTTTTGATGATATCGAAATACCGGCCCTTCTGCTGGTAGGTGGCAGCAATGCCTACTACCAATACAAAACACAGCATAGCGCCAAGTATATATGTCCTCTTCATTTGCATCTGTTATAGCTGTAAAAGTACATGGATAAGTGATATCCTATAACGCCGTTTCGGGGTGATAAAGTTTACGGGAGGTGCCGGTGTAGCCGGTCCTGGTCTGATCAAATCAACTGTTGGTCTTTGGCCATTGGGTGTCCTGCCGGATAAATCCTATATTTCACCTACCTATATATAAGGTCTATGAAACTCAAGTTCAATTCTCCGGTCATTCTTACCTTTTCGCTGGTCTGCGTCGCCGTGTTCGTCCTCGACAAGGTGATGGCGGGGTCGCTGATGCCCTATTTCACCTTAGGCCAGGTCTCGACGGCTCAGCCTCTTTCCCTGCTGACCCTCTTTACCCATGTGATTGGGCATGCCAATCTCGAGCATCTCATGGGCAACCTCACGTTTATCCTCCTGCTCGGCCCGATCGTTGAGGAGAAATATGGGGATACCCGTATTCTGGTGATGATGTTGGTTACGGCATTGGTCACGGGCATCCTCAACCTCTTGTTTTTCCATACCGGGCTGATGGGGGCCAGTGGCATCGTGTTTATGCTTATCCTCCTGGTTAGTTTTACCAACACCCGGAGTGGGGAGATCCCCGTGACTTTTATCCTGATTGCCCTGCTGTTTGTTGGCAAAGAGGTGCTCAACAGCCTGGCTACCGATCAGATTTCCCAGTTTGCCCATATCATCGGGGGGCTTTGTGGCAGTGTTTTTGGATTTTCTCATCGTCCCGGAAGGGCCTGACCAAATATTTTCATCCCGGAGGCTGGGGTTGGCAGAAATATTGAATTATGGCTATCTTAGCCGCAATTATTCAATCAACGAGATGGAAAGCCCAAACTACGGTCGTAAAGGAAGTTGTTTCCTCACCTTTGTCCTCTTCTTCCTCCTGTTTATCATCCTCCTGGTGTGGGTGTACTATAAGAATTTCAAACTGGCCTTTTAAGCAGCCGGAAAATCCCTTATAGGACCGGGGCTTCGAAATTGACCAGTTGGGTAAACTTATCCAGCCGTTCCTGCAATTCGAAGAGATTGAGATCCCGCAGGCCCTCTGTTCCAAATTTTTCCACACAAAATGATGCCATGGCGGAGCCACAGATGATGGCTTGCTTGAGGACTTCAAAATTGAGCATATCCCGCCCGGCAAGGTAGCCCATCAGGCCGCCCGCAAAGGTATCTCCGGCTCCCGTAGGATCCTGTACTTCAGTCAGCGGCAGAGCCGGAGCAAAGAAGACCTGGCCCTCGCCAAAGAGCAAGGCACCATGTTCCCCTTTCTTGATCACCAGGTATTTGGGACCCATTTCGCGGATGATTTCACTGGCTTTGAGGAGCGAATATTCGCCAGAGAGTTGACGAGCTTCTTCGTCATTGATGATGAGCAGATCGATGTGGGTCAGGACTTTGAGCAATTCGGTCATGGCGCTGTCCATCCAGTAGTTCATCGTATCCAGGGCCAACACCTTGGGATGCCGGGCCATCTGCCGGATGACGCTCATCTGGATAGCCGGAGTGAGGTTGCCCAACATCACAAACTCCATATCTTTTTGGGTTGGGGTCAGGACCGGATCAAAATCCGCGAGGACATTGAGGTCGGTGACCAGTGTATCACGTGCATTGAGGTTGTGATGGTATCGGCCGGCCCAGAAAAACGATTTTCCGCCTTCTATGATTTTGATGCCTGAGGTGTCTACACCTCTCGCTTCGAGGGCGGCCAGCTCGCTTTTAGGAAAATCCTCTCCGACGATCGAGATGATGCTGATGTTGTCAATAAAATAGGAGGCTGCCCAGGAGATATAAGTGCCTGCGCCACCTACGATTTTTTCTGCGCGTCCAAATGGGGTCTCGATGTCATCAAAGGCTACAGATCCGATCACCAGTAAACTCATGTGTGTTATGATTTTAAGGGGGCGAAGGTAAGGGAAAGGGCGGAAAGGGCGGAAAGGCGGAAAGGCGGAAGGGGCTAAGGGGAGTAGGCAGTTGGCAGTTAGCAGTTATCAATGGGAAATAGGCGATAAGCTACTAGCAATCTCCTCCCCTTTAGGGGTCGGGGGCAGAAGGGGCAATAGGCAATATGGAAAAGACAAATCAAATTAGCGGAAATTGGCGTGAATTGGCGGCAAACATTGCTATGATCATCGCTGCCAATCTCCATTGCGTTGGATCAACATAGAAAAACCAAGTCGTATCATGTAATATCCATACATCAACTGCAGTGGAATGAAATACCGCAGGATCTTTTTTCGATTGAAGAAAGTAGCAGCAGAATCAATGATCACATAATCCATCGCCCATTTCGAAATTATCATGATGAGGAAGGGTGTCCATGATATCCCATGTAGCAATACTACCATACCGGTCAGTAATAGCATGATGTGATAGGCTCCCACCATCCACCATGTCCGGGTGATCGTTTGTGATCGGAGCCCTTTGTTTTTGCCGGCCCATCGCAGCCTTTGTTCTATTAGTGAGGTCCAATCCTGTTTCGGTGTAGTGAAGACGGCTGCCGCATTGGATTTTACAAAGGCTACTCCATCGGGAAATGCACTTCGAATTTTTTCAATCAGAAACATATCATCCCCTGAAGCATATTGCAAGTTGCCTTCATAACCTTTCACCCTCAAAAAAGCCTCTTTGCGGAATGCCATATTCGCTCCATTGGCCATATCATGAATGCGGCCCCGTATACCTGCTCCGGTAATGAGCATCAGGGTCAATTGTTCGATGCCCTGCATTTTTTCTAACAGCGTCCTGCATGGTTCAAGCAGCACAGGTCCTGTCATCATCTTGATGTTAGGATCATGCATGCTTTGTACCATCGTCCGGAGCCACGTTGGCTGCAGCACACAATCCGCATCTGTGGTGATGATGATCGGATAACTGGCTTGGTCCACCGCAAGAGTGATGCCTGATTTTTTATACGCTGGTGGATAAATAGAAGTCGGGTAATCCTGAAGTGAAAACAACCGGATGCGTGGATCCTTGATCTCACTCACGAGGGCACAAGTCCGATCTGTTGAATGATCGTTGATCACAATGATTTCAAATGGAAGATCTTCGACATCCTGAGCCAGGACACTCCGTATGCAATGACCGATCGTGTCCTCTTCATTTCGAGCTAAGATGATGATACTTGCTCCCGTCCTCTGCTTTAAATCAGCGTCTGTTACAGCGGCCGGTATTATGTTGTGCCAATGATAGAGATAGCGGAGTTGGATAAAAATATAAAGAGCAGAAAATCCGATTGCTGCCCAGGTTAGGAAGATCATCAGTGCGGGCGTCAAAACAGATCTTCGTATCGGTTGCTTTCAGGCTCCTTATTTTCTTTTTTGGGCGCAGGTTCGGGTTCGGGAGACGACTCTTTTTTCAGTGGAGGAAGATCAAAACGCGTGTCTGGTTCGGTATGGGTAACATCCTCATACTCGACATATTCGCCTTGTTGATGTTGTTCATAAGCTTGCTGCAGTTTGCGCACTTTGCGGTCGAAGATGGATTTACCAAACAGCACGCCACACAGTACCGGAAATCCGATCACACTCAGCACGATCCCAATGATCCCACTGAGCGGATTGCGTTGCAGTAAGCCCAGCATGAACCTGAGATAGTTAAGGATGGTGCGATAGTTGATCAGCAGGGCGCCGACCAGCAACACCGGGGCCATCCAGGCCAGGACCGTAAAGATTCCTTTGGCAATAAAGAATAGCGCCACCATGATCAGGATCATAAACAGGAATCCGATGATGCCATTGAGGCGGATGCTAAAGCCTTGTTGTGTCATAGTGTAAAATTAAGAAGGCTGAATGAAAGTGAAGCATGGCCCTTTACCCAACCGCGGCTACGCGGAACTGCATGTCATGCAGCTTCCTATACCGTCCATGCTCCAATCTGAGTAATTCCTCATGGGTGCCGGTTTCTTCGACTTTTCCCTTTTCGAGGACGAGGATGCGGTTGGCATGCCGGATCGTGGAGAGACGGTGGGCGATGATGATCGAGGTTCGTTTTTCGATCAGCTTTTCGATGGCGTATTGGATGATCGATTCGGTTTCGGTATCGATGGAAGAGGTTGCTTCATCGAGGATCAGGATTTCCGGATCATAGACCAGGGCGCGGACAAAGGAGATCAGTTGTCGCTGTCCCATCGAAAGATTACCTCCGCGCTCAGCTATGATATAGTCATAGCCTCCGGGCAGAGCTTCAATAAAAGGGTGGGCGCCTATCACCTTTGATGCTTCAAGGATTCGCTCGCGCGAGATGTCAGGATTACGCAGTGAAATATTGTCCCACACACTACCTGAAAACAGAAATACATCCTGCAGGACGATCGCCAGTCGATCACGAAGTTGTTCGAGCGGATACTCACGGATATCGCGACCATCGATGCGAATATGGCCCGCGCGTATTTCATAAAAACGGTTGAGCAAATTGATGATCGTTGTTTTACCCGAACCGGTACTTCCTACGATAGCCATCGTCTCTCCGGCCGGAATGTTAAAAGACACATCTTGCAAGACATCGTTTTCACCATCGTAGGTGAAGTAGACATGATCAAAAACTACATCACCCTGGAAAGGAATATCCAGTGGGGTAGCTTTTGGACTCGTCTCGGTGATTTCATCACTGTCGAGGATATTGAAGATGCGTTCGCCTGCCACCAACGACATCTGTAGCGTATTAAACTTATCAGCCAGCCAGCGCATCGGTCTGAAGAGCATGTTGACATACACGGGAAAGGCAATCAAAGCACCCATGGAGACAGATCCTCCGACAACATTTCGCGCGCCCCACCATACCATCATGCCGAGGGCAATCGCCGCGATGATCTCTACAACGGGAAAGAAAATGGCATAATAGAGAATCGAGTCCAGGTTGGCTTTCGTGTATTCGCGATTAATTGCTTTGAATTTATCCCGTTCCTGGCCTTCCGCATTGAAGATCTGTACGACGGACATTCCGCTGATACGTTCCTGCAGGAATGCGTTGAGGCGGGCGATCTGCGCGCGAACTTTCTGATAGGAGACCTTTACTTTTTGTTTGAACACCCAGGTGGCGGCAACGATCAATGGAATCGTGAGCAGGCAGATCAGGGTTAATCGTGGGCTCGTGTAAAACATCACACTTACTACCACGATGATACTGAGCAGATCCGCGACGATGGTGATGACCCCTTCGGAGAAAACCGTTTTGATCGTTTCGATATCATTGATACTTCTCGTCGTCAGGTTACCGATCGGTGTTTTATCAAAGTAGGACAACCGGAGACTTGTGATCTTATTGAATACACTGACCCGCAGATCTTTGATCACGCTATGTCCCAGCAGGTTGGTGAGATAGATAAAGGTGTACTGCAGGATCCCTGTGGTGATGAGGACGACCGCAAAGAGAATACACATCCCGGTCAGACCTTCCGGTTTGGGGATGATGATGTACTTGTCTACGATCACATTGATCAGGTAGGGTTGCAGCGTATTGAGCGGGGCCAGGACGATGGCCAGCAGGGCGCTGAGCAGGAGGAGTTTGCGGTATGGAGCTGCCAACCGCAGCAGGCGGATCAGTAAGTGCCAGTCGAGGCTTTGTTTGTCTTTAGGTGTATCCTGGCTCAATGTGGTGGATTTGAAATGCTAACCTACGGTAAACCGGGGAATAGGGGGGAAGGTTTTTGAGAAGGGGGAAGGGGCTAAAGGAGAAGGGGCTAAAGGAGAAGGGGCTAAGGGAAAAGGGGCTAAAGGAGAAGGGGCTAAGGGAAAAGGGGCTAAAGGAGAAGGGGCTAAGGGAAAAGGGGCTAAAGGGCTAAGGGAGGGCTCCTTCGCACGAAAGGGTACTTTGACGAACAAGATGCAATGTTAAAAGTCCCCTTGAGGAGATATAGGGGCGAAGGCATCTCCAATGCACGAAAGGGTGCTTGAGTGACCAAAGGCCAAAGGATTCAAAAAAATAAATTTTGTAAACGGAGAATTTTAAATGGGTAGTGGTTTACAATTCTCCAATGGCTTTTAAAATATCCAGATCAGGCCACGCGTGCCTCATGGCTGGCAAGTTCTCTTAGGGTATTAGGGCAGATGTCGAAGCCGTTTTCCCAGGCCAGGCCTCCGCCGGATTCAATGGATACCTTTTGAAATGCAGTGATTTCTAAAAGTTCCTTTCCAATGCCTTTGTTTAATAATGGCTTAAGATGAATGGTGCATTCATATCCATCACTGAACCGGACCCAGACTCTAAAGTCATCCAGAATTTTATATACAGTTATGGCATTCATATTAGTCCAAAGGTCGGATTTTTTTCAGTCTTTCCGCATGTTGTGCTCTTTCCCAATTGGAACGAAGTTCTTCTTGATGGAGAAAAGCCCATTCCCGTACTAATGTATTTGCTCGTACTGGAAGTTTCCCATCAATAATCTCTAGCGTGTAAATATTGTATTCGGCCCTATATTCACCATATTCTGCATGGAAGTGAGGAGGATTGTGGTCTATGTAGTACATCTTAATAAGAATACCATAGAACCTTGAAATTTCAGGCATGATTAAATGAGGTTTTACAATTTCCCTTCATCCGCGAAGCTGTAGTATTCTCCTTCGCCGATGATGATATGATCCAGGATGCGGATGTCCATATAATTTCCGCCGGCTTTGATTTTTTCTGTGAGGCGGATGTCTTCCATGGAAGGGGATGGGGATCCGGAGGGATGATTGTGCGAAAGGATGATAGAGCATGCTTTGCGTTCGAAGGCGCGTTGGAAAATGATCTTGGGATCCACGATCATGGCGGCCATGCCTCCGCGGTGGATTTCTTCGATAGAGAGGACGTGTGAGCGACGGTCGAGGAGGATGATCCAGAAGGCTTCCTGGGTGAGGTCGCGCATTTTGGGAAAGAGCATTTCGTAGGCATCGGAGCTGGTAGTGACTTGTTTTCGCTGCACGGTGTTTTCGGTAGCGCGTCGGCGACCGAGTTCGAGAGCGGCGGCAATGGATACGGCTTTGGTATGACCGATTCCTTTGATCTTCATCAATTCGTGTACCGAGAGTTTGGCTATGGAGGCGAGGCTATGGCCGTGGTTTTGCAAGACTTCCCTGGCGATATCCAGGGCGGAGCGGTTGCGGGTACCGGCGCGGAGGAGGATGGCGAGGAGTTCGGCATCGGATAGCGCGCGGCTACCCATGAGGATGAGTTTCTCACGGGGTTGGTCGCCGGAAGCCCAAGTTTTCATTGGAGAAGACATTGGAAGAGGAGTTTGAGTTAGGGCGGAACGGCAGAAGGGCAGAAGGCAAGGAAGTCTAAGCGCAGCTTTGATCCCGCTCACCCTTTACAGGTGAAAGCGGGAGGCGGAAAGGATCACCTACGCACGGAAAAGCGCTTCGGTGACCGAAGGATCACCTTTGCGCGGAAAAGCGCTTCGGCGACCAAAGGCGGAATGTGTTAAATCAGGCAGATGAATTTCTGGGTCTGTTTTTTCTAGTCTTGATGAAATTGAAAATCATACCTGACAGCTTTTTAGTTTTTTCGAAGAGATACGAGCCATGCGTTTCATTTATGTATGATCTTTTGATGGCGATATACAATTGCGTCCTGAGTTCACCACCGGATCCTTTAGCAATATTTAAATGCCGGATAAAAGCCTTGTTGGTATTGAGTTCAAAATCTTCTGCGATATTTGAAGGTACTGAGACAGCACTTCTTTGTAGCTGGTCCTTCAACCCAAAGTCTCTGCAATCTTCCATGGCTTCGTAGACCTCGTCACAAAGTTCCATGGCCAATTGCCAGATCAACAGGTCTTCAAATGAGTGATATTTTCCTTCCATACCCTATAGTGTATTGAAGGAGGCGATTTGTGACCAAAGAAGGGATAAATATTTTCCGCCCTTCTACCTTTTCGGCCCCTAAATCCTACTTCGGCTCCGCTCAGCACATCGCCTAAAGGGGACTTCATTTTGAAATAACTTCTCTTTGCTTATTGAATATTGCCTTTTGCCTATTGCTTTCCGCTCCCGCTTAGTGGCTTCGCGGCACTGCGGGATCTCCATTTCGTTTCGACCTTCTGCCCTTCTGCCGTTCCGCCTAAATTTTCCCTAGTGCCTGATCAATGTCTGCTTCTAAATCCGCGTATGTTTCGACCCCCACAGATAATCTGATGAGCGAGTCCGTGAGCCCTGACGCCAGTCTTTGCTCTCGGGGGATGGAGGCATGCGTCATCGAAGCCGGGTGACCGATGAGAGATTCCACGCCGCCGAGTGATTCGGCGAGGGAGAAGAGGTGCGTGCCGCTGAGGACTTTCATAGCGGCATCCGTATTGTCGGCATTGAGGTCGAAGGAGATCATCGCTCCGAAGTCGCGCATCTGCGTGGAGGCAAGTGCATGTTGGGGATGATAGGGGAGACCGGGGTACATCACTTTGCCCACCTTGGGATGTTGATCCAGGTAGTGGGCCAGCTTGTAAGCGTTTTCGCAGGCTCGTTCCATGCGGAGGTGCAGGGTCTTGATGCCGCGGAGGACGAGAAAGCAATCTTGTGGGCCGGGCACTGCACCGCTGGCGTTCTGTAAAAATTTGAGGCGTTCGGCGAGGGCATCGTCGTTGGTGATGAGGCCACCCATGATCACGTCGCTATGTCCGGCTATGTATTTGGTGATCGAGTGGTGGACGATGGTGGCGCCGAGTTCCAACGGATTTTGCAGGAAAGGGGACGCGAAGGTATTGTCTACACAGACCGGGATGTTGTGGATCCTGGCGATATCGCAAATGGCTTTGATATCCACGATCTGGAGGGTTGGATTAGTGGGGGTTTCGACCCAGATCAGTTTGGTGCCGGCGTGGATGGATTCACGGATCAGATCCAGATTGGTCATGTCGATAAATCGGCCCTTGATCCCCATCGGGCCGTAGACGCGGACGAGTTGGCGGTACGAACCTCCATAGAGATCATTGCCGCAGAGCACTTCGTCGCCGGATTGCAGGAGTTTGAGGACGGCATCCATGGCGGCGAGGCCGCTGCTGAAGCAGATGCCGTAGCGGCCGCCTTCGAGGGCGGCGAGGCTGGCCTGGAGGGCGTCGCGGGTAGGATTTTGCGTGCGGGCGTATTCGTAGCCTTTATGTTGGCCGGGGGCAGCCTGCACATACGTGGAGGTCTGGAAGATGGGGGTCATGATGGCGCCAGTGGAGGGGTCGGGGGTGACGCCGGCGTGTACCGCGCGGGTGCCGAAGCCGTGATTTTTGTGTTGATTCATGATGCAAATGTAATCGACCGAAACCTTTTGTCTGAATCACGGATTGAACGGATTTAAGGATTTCGCGGATTATTTGTCTGGAGTATTTAAAATCTAAAAAACGCATCCACGAGCTTATCACCCCGTCGTTCCATCACCCACCACCCCATATTCCTATTTCCCCTAATTTAGTCTTCAGTTGAAAACAGTATAGCCATGACTTCACCAGAAGACAGGAAGGGATATGTTCGCGCATCTCTGTTTGATTACAAAGGTCGGCCGATGATCCGGTTGGAATTTAAGTATGATGCGGAGATCATTGCGGAGATTAAAAAAATTCGGGGGCGGATATACAGTGCGACATTTAAATGTTGGTACATACCTGATACCGGGGAAAACAGGAGGAGCTATGGGCTCAGTGCATTTGAGCAGCGACCGGATCTGGCCTGTGAGAGTTCGGCGGAACTTCCGTATCAATCGATGTGTGAATCGCTGCTGGAGCGGATGCGAGATAAAATAAACCTTAAAGGCTATAGTCCTCAAACCCTTAAAAGTTATCAAACCCACATAAAGAAGTTTCTGCAGAGTATCTCAAAAACGCAAAATCCAATGGAAGTCACCAAAGCGGATATCGAGCGATATTTGCTCGACCGGCAATCGCAGAGGGTCTATAGCGAAAGCGATACCAATTCCCATATCAATTCGATCAAGTTTTTATATGAGCAGGTACTGGGGCATGAGCGGATGTTATTTTATCTGCCTCGTCCGGAAAAGCCCCTTCAATTGCCGAAGGTGCTCGGGGAGCATGAACTGGAACGATTGTTTCGGGCTGTACCGAATTTGAAGCACAAAGCGATTTTAATCACGGCCTTCAGCTGTGGGCTGAGGGTAGGGGAGGTCACCCGACTCAAGGTCAGCCATATTGATGGAGAGCGGATGCAGGTCTTCATATATCGGTCAAAGGGTAAGAAGGATAGGTATGTCACCTTGAGTCCGGTGCTAAAAGATATTCTGAATCAGTATATCAAGATATATAAACTGAATTCGACGGAATATTTGTTTCAAGGACAGGTGGCGGGAGAGCCTTACAGCGCCCGAAGCGCACAAGCCATCTTTAACCGTGCGGTCAAAGCGGCTGGTATAACTAAGGATGTTACCTTCCATGCATTAAGGCACAGTTACGCTACGCATCTGCTGGAGAAGGGGGTAGATATCAAATTTATCAAGGAATTGCTCGGTCATTTCGATATCAAGACTACGGAACGGTACCTTCATGTGGCCAGGGAGAAGTTGGTACATATCCAGAGTCCGCTGGACTACCTGGATATGGGGATATAAAAAGCGCAAGTTTGTATCCCCGCAATGATGATACAAAAAAGCGCAACATCAAAGAGTTGATAATCAGTCAGAATGCCCTATATTTGATTGCGTAGATATACGTGTTATCGTCAAATTCAATAGCAAATACAAAATCTAAATGACTCAATTGATTCAAACCCTACTATTAATTCTGGTAGCCTCTAGTGCAAGTGTGGCACAAAATCATCTTCCACAACCTGTATGCCAACCCCTAATTTCATCCCTACCCTACAATAATGATTCTTTAAAGGTGCCGGCGAGATTCTTTGACAATGGATCTTATGACTTGGAGACACCTACTGAGCTATTGCGGTATAGTTACTCCACAAATATAGAAGACACTATTCGCACATTTACCTGCGAAAGTCCTGTTAATAATGTTATTGAAGTTTACGTCTTTGATGAAGATGGAGCATATGATTTCTGTACACCTTTACTTAAGCTAAATCATCATTATTGCGATTCTATGTCTATATTCCTGAATGATACTTTATCTCCAGTGATATTCACTTATAATAAAACAATCCCAACACTGCCAGATTCGAATTTTTCAACTTGTCTCACCGCGGATGAATTTGTCATTTACGCATTTGATAACGGCGATGTGACAAATCAATTTGTTCAATTCAGTTTTTCAGAAATAGCATCAGATACTCTTCGTTGCTTTAGCTGCCAAGATGAAGGTCAGTATCCATTGGCCATTTTTGGCACTGACACCGTCGGAAACCAAATCGATGTGCCTATATTAATTACTGTTGTTGCTTTCGCTGGTTGCGACCAAATGTTGGATACGATGCGGCCTGTAGCAATATGCAAAGAGAATGCAACTTTCAGTATCGATACAAATAAGCAAGCAGTTGTGTATCCACATGATTTTGACGACGGATCATATGATAATGTTACGGAACCTGATGATCTGTATTTCTATTTTGAGGAATTTTTTGAGGATTCACTTATTTTTTCATGCGAGGACATTGGCTCCCATACAATCTCAATATTTGTAGCTGATGAATCCTTTAATGCCTCTTTGTGTACTACTGAAGTCATAATTGAAGATCCGAATAACTTCTGCAATATTTCTTCTATAGAAAGAAATCCTTTAATAGGCAATTTTTCACTACACCCCAATCCAAGTTCTGGCTTCTATGTAAAAAGCAATTACATTAGTCCCAATAGAAGTATACAGGTAAAAGTATACAACATGATGGGTGAGCTGGTTTACTTTAATGTAGCTTCTGAATTCGATGAATTTATCTCTCCAGATATTCCTGCAGGCATGTATTCCGTTATTCTAAAGACTGACAATGCTACAAATCAACAATTTAAGTGGATAAAAATAAATTGACATTGTTTGCTTAAACACAGGAATCTGACGATAACATTAGCTTCACACCATGGCGGATATTTCGTGTGTTGTCACTTTCTACTATCAACCAGATTTCGTTACCTTGGAGATTAAAACCTGGAACGCCACGTCGTGAAGCCCGGGTCGTTAGATGAGACTTATGACAATGATTTTCCTTTTATGAAGATTATTAAGCGGATAGCAATCCTAATGCTCATCCTTTTCATAGGTGTTTTCGCTTTTCGTGGATGGATTTATAGACATATTGTGACGTACAAGTCATTTGGGGTAAGGGAAAAATATACGGTAACGGATTCTTCTCTTATGAAATTGTTATCTGAAAATGAGGCCAAAAACGATCTTACAGAAATTTCAGGAGTGATCAATAGTAGCCTTTTACTAACTTCGGAACAACTCAATTTTACGGATTCAACTAACGATTTGGATCCTAACAAACTGGTAAACTCAAAAACTGCTCATTGTGTCGGATATGCCAACTTTTTTGCAACCGTATGTAACTACCAAATCCAAAAACATAACCTATCTCAAGATTGGGAGGCTACTGCAAGGATTGGACATATATTTCTGTTTGAAACAGACATACATAAATATTTCAAGTCAGCATTTTTCAAGGATCATGATTTTGTGACCATAGAAAACAGAGTAACTGGTGAGGTACTTGCTGTAGATCCATCGCTCTATGATTACACCAGGATAAAGCTAGTTCGTTATCAGTTTAATTGACAGAATGTCTTATCCTTAAGCCTCATCTAACATTGGATGCTCATAAGCAGGGCTATCTACATTGAAAATGAAAACGTAAATTTGAACAAAGGTGCCCAGGAAACAGCCCCAACTCAGTCGGCCTGCCTACGAGCATCCTTGA
>JBGAWQ010000038.1:0-30854 GCA_044227555.1 Saprospiraceae bacterium
TTTACCATGTACTTCCTGGTAGTCAACATAGATGATACCGGCCGGTACTTCGAGTGTAAGATGCCCCGGGGTGTGGGGAATGATGAGTTTCTCTTCGATCGCAATAGTGACTGTGCCGATCGTACCATGTCCGCACATGGGCAGGCATCCGCTGGTTTCGATAAAAAGTATTGCTGCATCATTGGCGGGGTTATGTGGTGGATAGAGGATACTTCCACTCATCATATCATGGCCCCGCGGTTCGAACATCAGGCTTTTGCGAATCCAGTCATATTCCCGGATGAAATGGAGTCGTTTTTCACTCATGGAGGATCCTTTCAGATCCGGCTTAGAATTTTTGACCACACGCACCGGATTGCCGCAGGTATGTCCGTCGATGCATTCAAATACAGTTCTCATCAGGTGTAAAAGTAAGCAGCAGGCTATAAAGATGCCAACGACATCTCAATATGATATGATGGTTGCCTCCAAAACCATCTCCATTGACCCTTATGCCCCTGTCCCACTTCGGCTCCGCTCAGCACAACGCCTAAAGGGCGAATAAAAGATCTGAAATGGTATTTGGGAGTGTCCCTAAAGTGTAACAAAAAGCCAATATGAATGATCAACGTGATCACCATATTGGCTAAAAGTGGAATACAAAAACCAGACTAAAATTTGACGCCAAGCGAAATGACCAAGCTACGTCCATCCGAGCTCCAGACGCCGGGGCCGGGATAGAAGAGTGGTCTCTTGGTAAAATATTGTTGGTTGAGCAGATTGTTGAGTCCGGCCCGCAGTACAAAGTGATCTGCAAAGCGGAAGGAGAAATTAAGATCTAAAAGTCCATAGGCCGGCACCAGGCCCTTGGCACCATTTGGCGTAGGCTCAACGACGTTGGTAGGGTCTGAAAAACTCTCAGCGACATAGCTATATTGCAATGTACCTCTGAGGTTTTTAAATCCTACATTGAGTCCGTTGCGGCTGATCCATCGGGGCACACTTTCCACTTCATTGCCGCTGATGTCCGTATTCTCTCCACTTACTGCGATGGCCGCATCGGTATATACAGCTTTCATGAGAGAGGTCGAGGTAAAGCAGGATACAAACCAATCGCGGGTTTGAACAGGTATGGCTTCCACATAACATTCCACGCCATTGGTGACACTATTGCCGATATTGGTTTTGTAGATATAGCTGATACTATCGTCTGTCAGGATGACATTACCTAGCTTGTTTTTATAAAGGATTCGGAACAGCGTCACCTCGTACTTCAGCCAGTTGCCTTTGCGTCCAGAAATACCCATTTCAGCATTATAGCCGTAGGCATCCTTGAGGTCTTTGTTGGCGCGCTCCAGGGTGGATGAGGGAATGATATCCTTAAATAATACCGGACGGTACGCCTGGGATATGCCCGCATACCATTGTGTTTGTTCGCCGAGTTTATACCTGGCATTGATTCCAAATGCAGGAATGTTGTGATCGATGTGATTGGGCACATCGGCAGGATCCAGATACGAAATATAACCTGTCATGTCGGTGCCTCCGATTTCCATTCGGAAGCCCGGTGATACTGTGAGTCTCGGAGTGACATAGGTCAGGTTTTCAATACTCAGGGCGATGCTATTGCTTTTGTAATACATATCACGTCCCCAGTCACCGGTGATGGTCAGGTCGTAATCTGTTCCTGTAGTGCCTTTGCCCTGCTGCCTCCGGTGCATGTCGTTGTTGAAATACCGGAGGCCGGTGGACACCACGTTTTTGAATTTTCCAAGTGTATAGCTATGGATGAGTCGGAGTTCGGATGTCTTGGAATTGAAGTTGTCGATATTGACTACTCTGGGTTTGTATTCGAGCGTCACAGGATCGATTGCATCTACGCGATCAGCAAATCCTTCGAACTCAACGCTATTGCGCGCGCCGAATAGCCCGGAGAGAATCCATTGCATGGTTGTGCGGTCACTGATCTCCCAATTGAGCGTAACGGATGGCACATAAATATCCGGGCTGAAATAATTGCGGGTGCGGGTAGATTGCCTGGGGTCGGCATAGAACATACTATCTGTCAGTGGGCCGGGAATGCGATAGAGGTATTGGCTTCGCCCAAATTCTATCTGAACGTTGAGGCGACGATTGAAATCATACCCTATGTGCGCAAACTGTGCCTGGGCATCGGATTCTGCGTTGTCGCGATATCCATCAGAAACTCTTCGTTGATAGTAGGTATAGTAGGTCCACTTACCTACTTTTCCTCCAAGGGCATTGTAGGAACTGAATAAGCCGTAAGATCCAACTGAATTGATACTTTCAAAGCCTATGGGCTTGAGGGTGTCGGCACTTTTGGTGACATAGTTGATCATGCCGCCAAACTCTGCGCCGTATTGCAGGGCAGCGGTTCCCTGGACCAGTTCGATATTTTTAACGGCCTCCATCGGCATGCTATAGTGGCTGGCCGGGTAACCGTAGATATCGGAGTTGATCATGACACCGTTTTGTCGCACGTTGTATTCCCAACTTCGGTGAGCATCCAGGCCACGGTTCGACACATTGATCTGGTTGCCAGAACCATCCATATCATAGATAAAAGCGCCGGGGACCTTGGCAAAAATCTGGCGGCCGGTTTTTTCGGCCAGATTGGCCGGGAGATCCTGAACCGGCAGGACGGTACTTTTGCGGCCACCAATAATGTATGTGCCGTGGACATCAGGGAGTTTGGTGGTTACGTCATTGAATCGAAACCCCTTGACGACTACCCGATCGAGATACTGATCCGCGATCGTATCCGATTGACTATATGTTTCACCTGCATTGGCGATGATCATCGCGAGCAGGAATATTAGTTTTTTATTCACTGATTAGAACCGCTGGTACCCGCAAAGGTATCGGCTAATTCCACAGTAAGGGACATCACCGTCCTTAAAATATCATTAGAAATGTCTTCGCGGCCACCAAAAGGGATTGCATCCCGGCGAAATGGTCAGGATGCAATCTCTTTTAGGGTCAGGACTGAACCACTCGCAGGATTTCCCGGTGACTGGATTCGACATGGGTTTTGAAGCGGTCGTACCAACTTTTCCATTCTGGATTTTGCATTCCGGAGGCTAGCATTTGCTCATAGGCGGTAAGCGTGTCGAAACCTTCTTCAAGGATCAGGCGGTAGCTGTCGCCAGTAAAATCCGCAAGGATTCTGGAGGCCTTAGCATCGGGTAAAAGTCCATGTCGGTAGGCTTCATCCAAAAGTGCTTTGGCTTCGCGATACTGACCAAATTTGAGTCTGAAAATATCTCTGACGATATACATGATTATAGGATTGACGGGATGAACCTGATTTATTTTCCTTTGGCATAGTCGACCATGCCCTGGAAGTCTACTACAACTGCGGGTTCTTTACCCACCACCCATGCATCGTGACCCATGGGCAGCAGGGAGACGTCGCCCGGTTTACATTCCAGTACCGTACCATCATCCATTTTGACTTTAAGTACACCAGAGACATGATACTGAAAATGTGGGGCTTCACAACTACTGGTTTTGGCCAGCGGCTGAACACTGGTGGACCATTTCCATCCAGGTTGAAAAGTTGCGCGCCCAATGGTCGCGCCGCCAATGTGGATCAGTTCCACTTTTCCAAGAGGAAATTCTCTGACTTCATCCGGCTTACTAAAGTCTTTTAATTCGGCTTTTTCTTCCCCTCCTGAAGACGGGGTGATCGAACGATGAGCCATTAATGCGACAGATACGCCTGCAATAGCAACAATAATTAGTGATTTCATGATAAAACAAGATTGTTGTGAATAGATAGGTCGTGGTGTGATCCCGTGCGGGAGCCGCGCCCGATTGTCATGCCAAAGATGGGGGCATGTGCCTGCCCTGTCCATGTAGAAAAGGCGGCATTGCTTGTAGATTTCAGCTTTTCTGCCGGAGAATGGTAGGCGTCATACCGGTATGCTGACGGATAAAATGACTGAAATGGGAGGCGTCTTCAAACTGGAGGATATGGGCGATCTCTGAAATGGTTTTATCGGTTGAGCCGAGCAGCACCTTGGATTCCAGCACCAATATATCATTGATGAGATCCCGTGGTGTTTTACCCGTGTGCTCTTTGACGGCTTCGGTCAGGTATTTGGGGGTGATATTGAGTTCAGCCGCATACTTATTGACTTCCTTCCATTGCATGAAGTTTTTCTGCAGGAGGTGTTTAAACCGGCTGGTGATCTTCATGGTTCGGGTTGCTCCTTCTCTCAACTCGCGGGAATGTGGCCGATAAATTTCGCGGACCAGTAACAGGAGTATGTGAATGTAATTACGAAGGATATAATCGCGCTCCGGAGAAAACCGGTTGTATTCCTGGATGATGTTTTTAAAAGCCTCCTGAATGCGCATGGTTTCATCCTCCGTGATGTTGATGATATGTTCGGCTTCGAAATCAAAATATGGAAAGTCTTCTGTGAGTGATCCTTTCAGCAGGGGCTGGATAAATTCTGTCTTGAAATGTATGCAATAGCCGGTACACTGCCTGACATGCGATGAGGCATAGACATAGTTTTCGGGTACAATGACCAGGTCATTGGGTCTAAGCCAACGATAATCGGCGCCCAGGTGAACATCATGCTCGCCGCCCATCAACAAATACATGAGATTGAATTGTCTGCGAAGTGCGGGGATGCCTTTCTCCGGATCTACATCCTTGTGCTTGTCTTCCAGGGTACCGGGCATGACCATCATGTTGATGTCATAGTCCCTGGTATCCCGGTTGATCACTTTTTCAAACTCCGCCAGGTTGCGGATGATCCGGATGTCTTTCTTGCCCATCAGGCCGTGTGAAGTTATTTCATCCAAGTTAATGAAAATACCTTACCCTTGAACACTACCTCATGCGTGACACATCATCTAAAAGCCGGAAGAAACCTGTTAAGACAGGAAGTCAGATATGGATCAGAGTTTAAACCTGTATGTAAAACCTGCCTGAACAAAGCTCTCTGGTGCATTGTCGGTGATTCCCTTACCGGCAGAAGCATCAATCATGAAATTGTTGCTGATGAGATAGGTAAGTCCGGCATCCATCCGGAACTCAATGTCATCGTCTTCCTGTTGGATCAGTTTACCATAGCCTTCCACAAACAAGCCAAGGCGATCAGTGATATTGAGTGATGGAGAGAGTGCATACAGGAAATTAGGATCAGGGCTCAATCCATCCCATTCAACGCCAACATTATAACTCAGCACAAATGCATCAGAAATATCATGCTCACAGGCAAGCAACAAGATTGGAGCAAGGTATTTGGTCTCTAGTTCATCGGATACTACACCGGGAATCCGCAAGTGGCCAATAACAGATGCTTTGGGCATGATCCCTTTTTGTTCACCCAACTCCGCTTTGAATCCTACGGACAGAGGGGTGAAGCCATTGAGGTCGGGATTGGGTTCCTTTTGGATGGTGATATATTCCGTATAGAAACGTAATTCAAACGTGTTGGTAATTCCAAATTTGATGAGGGAGCTTGGATAAGAGTAGACAAAACCGGGATCCGTATCCTCTACGCCAAAACCCATTTCAATTTGAGCGTGTCCTTTGGGAACTACCCAGGGTGATTCAGCTTTATCAGGACGATCAGATTTGAGGGGAAACATCTCTTTTGTAGAATCTGATATCATTGCTGAATCCTTGGCCATTGTATCTGCTTGTCCAAAGGACAACGTATGTATAGCTAACATAGCCAGGATGATGATTAGTAGATTTTTCATGCGCCAGTTGTTTTGATTTGGTTGGTCCGAAAAATTAAGCCGAGACTTCATATCTGCTCACTTCTTAGATTTTTCTAAGGTCTATGGCTGTTCGATTGTGATGCCAATATCCGTAAAATTCTGGAATGTCACCGGTCTCAACCATCGCCAAATGGCATGCGAACCTACCGCAGTGAAACGTGCATCAGTGCTTGAAGGATAGGGTCCACCGTGTGTCATGGCATCGCAGACTTCGACACCTGTGGGTACACCATTGATAATGATGCGGCCAACCTTTTCCATCAAAATGTTTACTAACAACCTTGTGTATAGTACTTCTTCTTTTGTGGCATGAATGGTCGCCGTGAGCTGTCCTTCTATACGATATGCAACTTGCCGCATTTCATCCAATGATTCGCACTTCACGATAATGGTGTATGGTCCAAATATTTCTTCCTGCAGCAAAGAGTTGTCCATAAAAACAGATGCGTTGGTCAGGGCTAATACTGGTGCCACCTTCGAACTATCGGTGGATGTATCTGATTTTAAAATGATCAGGCTTTCCTTTTGGCTGATGGTAGTGATACCGCGATGAAATGTATTGAGGATACCGCTAGTGAGCATCGTTGAGGGCGGTACTTTTTCGAGTTCGGTTTTTAATGCAGTAATTAGTATATCTGTATCGGCGCTGTCCAGCACCACGAGTACACCAGGGTTGGTGCAAAACTGTCCTGTGGTCATCGTCATCGAGGTAACCAACTGAGTAGCGAGTTTTGCAGGATCTGCCGCAACTTGCGCAGGTAACAAAAAGATTGGGTTGACGCTGCCCATTTCCGCGAAGACCGGGATGGGATGTGGTCGTTGCTGACCGAGATCAAACAAAGCTTTGCCTCCGGCTTTTGACCCCGTAAAACCTACTGCGGCAGTCAATGGGTGTGTGACTAGTTGCCTGCCGGTCTGAAATCCATCCCCATTGATGGAGGAAAAGACACCATCCGGCATGCCTGTTGATCGTGCTGCTTCCATAATGACTTCGGCCACTAAAGCATTTGTACCCAGGTGGGAGTCATGTGCCTTGACGATCACCGGGCAACCCGCAGCCAGGGCAGAAGCCACATCGCCACCAGCGGTGGAATAGGCCAGCGGAAAATTGCTGGCGCCGAATACCACTACGGGACCAACGGGGATCATCATCATTTGTAATTCTGGTCGTGGAGAAGGGCTTCGATTGGGAAGTGCTTCATCTAACGTGATTTCCTTCCATTTTCCTTCGATGGCTTCCCGTGCCCACATCCGTAGTTGGGCGCAGGTGCGATTGCGCTCGACAATGACTCTTACTTCGGGATAAGCTGTTTCGAGCATGACTCTATCAACCAATGCCTGCCCGAGCGATTCTAATCCGGTGGCAATGGCATCGAGAAACTTTGCCCTGTCTTGCCCCGAGGTGTTACGATAGTTCCTCCACGCCTGATGTGCCTTCTGAACCGCGAGATTGGTCTCTTCAGTGGTCGCAACAGAAAACGCTTCCGGCAACGTCATCTGTCGTAAGGGATCGGTAGCATGGATAGTCTTGCCGGACTGTGCGGACAGAGTATATCCGATGATGTTTTGTGTGATCACTGTTTGTCTTATGCGTGATTGTTGATTTGCGGGAGCGTGGGTCGTGTGGCCAGGCCTTCTTCCACGATGCGAATGACTCGTGAACGTTCAGTGCCGGTAAGTGGCTTTCTGGGTAGTCGAACATGTTCGGTGCCGAGGCCAGTCATGTGTTCTGCGAGTTTTATATTCTGGACTAACTGAGGATGGATGTCCAGTTCGAGTATCGGTAAAAACCAGCGATGGATCTGTCTGGCCTCTTCAATCCGGCCTTGCTTTATCAATTGATATATCGCGACCGTTTCAGCGGGGAAGGCATTGACCAATCCGGCTACCCATCCATGAGCACCCATGATGAGTGCTTCGGTGGCAATCGTATCGACACCGGTGAGGATCTTGAGCCGGTCTCCAAAGGCATTGATCAGGCGCGTTACATTAGCCAGATCGCGGGTGCTTTCTTTGACCGCCTGGATCGTATCGTGTTTGAGTAAACTGTCAAACATGCGAGGAGTAACTTCAATTTTATAATCCACCGGATTGTTGTAGACGAGGATGGGCAATCCTGAAGACGTCGCTATCGCAGAAAAATAATCTACGACTTCATCATCTGCGGGCTTGTACATCATCGGGGGCAGCACCATGAGTCCGTCAGCACCTGCAGCTTCGGCGCGCTGTGCGAGCGCTATGGCTTGCCGGGTGGATCCTTCAGCGATATTGATGAGAACTGGTATGCGATGGCCAAACATTTCAAGCGTTGCAGAGAGCATGGAGATTCGTTCGTCATGCGATATTGTACTGCTTTCTCCAAGTGAACCACCGATGATGATGCCGTCTACACCTGCATCTATTTGTGCCCGGACACCAAATAGAAATGTGTCCAGGTCGAGATCGCCGTCCGAAGTAAATTTTGTGGTGACTGCAGGATATACGCCGGTCCAGGGAAGTTGTTTCATATGACTGTAGTAGGAGGCGGAAAGATAAAGGAAAGTCAGGGGAGAGCGAAAACATATACTGAATAACGAATTAGGAATTAGGAATTAGGAATTTCGAATTTGGAAGTTTTGTCAGGAGAATGAAAATACTCTGATTCAATTCCCAATACTTCGGCTCCGCTCAGCACAAGTAGCCAACAAGGAAGTTGAATTTAGAAGGTAATGTCAGGAGTGCGATAAACCTTGGCCTCAATTCCCAATAGACAACAAGGAGAAGGCCAAGGAAAAATGAAAATTGAAAATTGAAAAAAGGAAAGGGGACTACCCCTGTATACAGAAACAAATATCTTTACCATCCCAATCACCCAATCACCCAATCACCCAATCACCCAATCACCCAATCACCCAATCACCCAATCACCCAATCACCCAATCACCCATTCATTTACTCTACAGTTTTTCCGTCATCATGGAGTTTAATGCCAAACTGGAAAATTTCAACACGAGGCTGTGGTCGTACCATATCAAGGTACCGCAGGCAATCGCCAGGCATTATCTGGAATTGGGGGACAAGAGGGTAGTATGTACACTCAATCGGAAACTGACCATCCAGTGTGCCATCATGGCGGCCGGGGATGGGGTGTATTTTATCAACCTCAATAAAAAAGTCAGGGACGAACTGGGCCTGAAAGAAGGCTCAAAGGTTGATGTTGAACTCAAGAAAGATGACAGTGAATTTGGCATGCCTTTTCCAGAGGAGTTGGAAGAAGTGATGGAGCAGGACGCGGTCGGGAAAAAGTGGTTTTACCAACTCACGCCGGGCAAACAGCGCAACCTGATTCACATCGTTAATAGTGTGAAAAATCCGGATTTGCGGATCGGTCGATCCATGGTGATCATGGAGCACCTGAAAGGCAATCAGGGAAAAATTGATTTCCGGCAACTCAATCAGGCACTGCGGGGTACCAAGTAAAGAGTACAGAGAACTTTCAAAAACAACTCACTTGCCTTTTCGGCCCCATTCCCTAAAGGGCGAATAATAGATCACACAAAGTTTTTGTGGTGTCCTAAAGACCGGACTGGGCTACGATCATCAAGTTAGTGGAGAATTATTTTCCCTTTTTAACAGCCTTTTTATTTTCGGGTCTAGCCTTCTTATCTTTTTTGGCAGATTTTGAAGACTTTGAGCTCTTGCTTTCGACTGCCTTTTTCTTGTTGGACTTAGCTTTCTTATCTTTTTTGGCAGACTTTGGAGACTTTGAACTCTTGCTTTCGACCGGCTTTTTCTTATCCGCCTTAGCCTTCTTATCCTTTTTGGCTTTCTTCTTTTCGACTTTGGCGTCAGCTTTACTTTTTTTCTTATCAGCCTTAGCTTTTCCCTTCAGCTTTTTTTGCTCCTTTTTAAGGCTTTTCAGCTTCTTCAGTTCTTCTTTGTGTCTTTTCTTCTCATCCTTTTTGGCTTGTTTTTCCAGGATTTCAGGAGCAATCTGGGTGCCGCGACATTTAGGGGAACCGCAGAAGCAGGCATATTCCTTTTTTACTTTGTCTGTGATCTTGCCCGGGACTTGCAGGTGATAGTCATATACGAGCTCGGTGCCTTTGGCGATGCTTTTTACAGACTCGATAAAAATCTTATCTCCATATTGTACTGCTTCGCAGTTAGGGTCGCAGCTATGGTTGATATAACGGGCATCTCCTCCTTCGTTGCCATTGATGACACGTTCCTTATCAATCTGGAAGAGCATCGTGTGGGAATGTCCATTTTCGGTTTGGGCGCCGATTTCATCGGCTTCTTCGCGGGAGACGATGGGTCCGGTATATTCTATGACCTTGGTGCCTTTACGGATCGCTTTGTTGGCGAATACGCCGCGGCCATGGATGCGAGAGGTACGGACGGCGTAATACGGTTGCGTTTTCATATGTTGTGAGTAATTAGCCGTCAAAGATGGGGATTACCTTTTAAACCTCGTAGGGTCTTTTTTACGCTTTCTCCATTGCAATGTAAAATTTTACCTCTTCTTTTGAGATAACATACTTTTAAGTTCGGATTGGGTCCTAAGGGGTACACTTTTTTCTGTGGCGGCAGGGATAAGAAAGGATAGTTTTATTGATTGATCTATCCGATTCTTACTTCTCCGGGTTAAATTTGGATGCATGTCGATACGGATTATCATTATAGGCCTCGTATGGCTAGCCGGACAATATCCGCTAGCAGGCCAGGATTTAGATTCCGTCCGTGACCTACTGTCTAAGGCACGGGCCTGGCATGACTCTGCTGCAAGAGATTCTGCGCTGAGTTATGGTTACAGCTTTTTAGCGGAGGCCTATAGTGGCAAAGAGGACAGCCTCGCCCTCTTGTACATCGATTCCCTGGGCCAACTGGCCGCTGATTCGAAATGGATGTATACGGAAGGCTTACTATGGCGGGCTCGTGGAAAGTATCACGATCGCCGGGGTGAATTTGAAGCAGCCCTGGATAACTACTCCCTCGCTATCACTTCGTTTGAAAAAAATAAGGATCAATCGGACTTACTGGCATATACGTATATTCTGAAAGCCTTTGTATTGAACAATAATGGCCTTCAGGAAGAGTGTAACCGGACGCTTGAACAGATCCGTCCGCTGGCAGAAAAACTGCCAAATAAAAATTTCCTGGCCTGGATCCTGGATTGTTATGGAGATCATCATTTTTATTCGTCCTTTGGCCACCAGGATTTCCCAAAAGCCCTTCAATATTATCAGCAAGTGGAGGCTTTGCTGCCAGCCGTGCGCAACAAAATGATCCATGCCGACAATGCCCATGGATTGGCCGGATGTTATTTACGGCTTGGTGAAGAAGAAAAGGCTGAATATTATCGCAACAAAGCCTTAGATACCGCAAAAGCTTATAACCTGCATTCTGTCATATTTGCCGTTTACGGTGATCAGGCAGATGTCTATGAAGAAAAGGGTGACTTCACAAAGGCAATAGAGTACCGGTTGCTGAGCCTGGAGTACGCCAAACAATCCCATTGGATTGAAATGGAATCCAGGGCGGAAAAGTCAGCGGCCTTTACGTTTAAATTATCAGGTGATTTTAAGAGTGCGCTTCAACATTTTGAGCGTTCGAAGGATATAGAAGATAGCCTGGCCCGTTACCAGGTTCAGAAAAGCTATCATGAGTTGGAGGCCCGGTATAATCTTGGTCAAAAAGATCTTCAGATAACGCGGTTGAAAACCAATAATTTGCTTCTTCTCCTTTATATCCTGGGCGGCTTACTCGCTGGAGGCGGGCTATTCCTGGCCTACTATCAGCGGACCAATAAAAAACTGGTTCGCCAAAACGAAGAATTGTATTCCAAGAACCTTGAGATCCAGACGGCGCTGACCGAAGGACAGAATATCGAACGAAAGCGGATGGCGATCGAATTGCACGACCATATTAACGCTAAAATTGCCGCCACCAAGTGGATGCTCGAGACCCTAAATACACCTGAAAAATCGTCTGAAGAACAACTGGTGATCCATCGGTTGGTAGACTCCCTTTCGGACATCTATGAAGATGTACGTTTCATCTCCCATAACCTGGTGCCCAAAGACATTGAAACCAAAACCTTGGCTGCTCTTATTCAGCAGTTGGTCGACAAACTGAATCATAACCAGCGCATACATTTTGACCTAATCGTATCTGGTGAAGATCCAGGCCTTCACATTGATATCAAAATCCAGGCCTATACCATAATCATGGAGCTGGTCAATAACATCATTCGTCATTCGCAATGCCAGCAGGCCCGGGTAAAGTTGACTTTTGAACCCAACGTGGTCTACCTTTCCGTGTATGATGATGGGATAGGATTCGATTCGTTCCAGATTGGGTCCGGTACGGGCTTAAAAAATCTTGAAGACCGCGTAAAAGGACTTCATGGCACCATTCAGATCACCAGCGGTAACGGGGAAGGGACTTTTGTCGAAATCAGACTACCGGTCTAGTGCCAACCCTTCCTTCCGTAAAGAAGGATGCACCGCATGCAATGTCCTTCAACGCCCTGGACAATTCCTCCTTGCTGGCCTTTTTGAGTATGAAACCGTTGATACCAATACTTTTCGCTTCCATTATTTGCTCCGCATCTTCGGAGACAGTAAGCATCAGGATCTTAACCTCAGGATGACTGGCCCGAATCTGCCGCGAGAGTTGAAACCCATTCATCCACGGCATATGAAAATCCGTCACGACCAAATGCACGATATGATTATCCAGAAAAGACTCTACTTTCCGGGGATCAGAGAGCCTACCGATGACTTCGAAATCCGGAATGGCCGATAACATCATGGACAAGCTCTCCAGGATCATTTCGTGGTCATCCACCAACAACAATTTAATCCTGTCCTTTGCAGGCATAGTATTGGAGGAATTTTTCTGGCCCTGCAGCAGCCGGATGGCCTGGGATTTGGAGGAGATATGTAATTTTTGATAGACATTGGAAATATGGGTGCGGACCGTGTTGGGGCTGATAGACAACCGGCTGGCAATTTCCTTGTAATCCATGCCTTCGACCAATAGATACAGGACATCCTTTTCACGTGCCGATAACCCTTCCAACTCGATGATTTCGGTGCCGGACACCGGCTTTGATGCCTGGGCCAGGAGGTCAAGTGTTTTCCGGGCCATCAGCGGGCTCATGGTTATGGTGCCATTCTCCATAAACTGTTCCAACTGGGAAACAATCACTGAAGCGTTTTCTCCTTTCAGCAGATAGCCAGAAGCGCCAGCGCGTATGGATTGAAATAATGTGTCTTCGTCATCGAAAACAGACAACATGACGAAATGTATATTGGGGTATAATGCTTTTCCGTGCCTTACCACTTCAATTCCAGACATCCCTGGCATGTTGACATCTGTTATGATGATATCCGGTAAATCCTCCTGCCGGAGTCGTTTCAATCGCTCAAACAATTCCGATCCTGATTGAGCCGTAACCGTAACAGAGAGTCTTTTGGAATATTTGAATATGGAGGCCAGCGACGCAATCGTTGCTTTCTGGTCATCAACAATCCCCAGGCGGACTTTGTCTACGGTCCCCTCTCCGGTCTCCCTTTTCATCATTTCTGAAATATACCTCATTGCAGACATGTGCACAAATGTTAACGTATATAATACAAATCCCTTACAAAGGAAGGGGTGGAAGGGCAATTATAAAATACTGCATATGCAGTATTGTTTGAAGCCACTGACGAGATGAATTTTGAGGTATTGATGCCTGCATCCCTGTCGGAATTTCTATCTGGAAAGCAAGCAACCAGAATGTGTATGACGCCCAATAATATTCTATATTCCCTGATCGTGCTGCTTTGGCTGGGTGGAATCGGTAACGCCCAGGGACAAGGGTATACTGTATCCCAGAGTGGCCCTTACAACATTGAGATTGACAACCCGACGTTTATCGGCGTCAACCAGGATGATGCCACTGAAATTCCGATTGGGTTTGATTTTGAGTTTTACGGCACAACCTATTCGAATTGCTGGGTGGGTGGTGATGGATTTATATCCTTTGGTGCCTATCCCGGAGGAGGATGCTGTGGTCAAATGATACCGGACAATACCGCTCCTGATAATCTGATTGCTGTGGGTTGGACCAATGTCGATATGATCTCAGCGCATTTTGAGATTTTTGGTACGACACCCTATCGCAGATTGGTCATCACCTATGATCTGCGGAATCCGTGTGACAGTGTTTTCTATGGGCAAGTCAAGTTATTTGAGACCTCTAACGTCATAGAAATCCACACCCAGGAATGGCAAGGCGGTGAATGCCAGGGTTGGCTGACTACACAAGGCGTGGAGAATGCCGGAGGGACACAGGCTGTGGCAGTACCCGGAAGAAATAATAATGATGTTTGGGCGGTTCATCCAGGGGACAATGATTTTATCTCCTTCACGCCAACTGTGCCATCGCCGACTTATGTGCTTCAGGAGGATGATCCTGATTACAACATTGAATTTTTCCCGCCTACGGACGTTACCATAACCGAAGATTCATTCATAAAGGTTCCTATTGCCTTTTCCTTTGAATTCTTCGGCATTCCTTATGATAGCCTGCATATAGGATTTAACGGATTTCTCTCCTTTTCTGAACCGCTCAATGGGGGTTGTTGTGATGGGGGGCAAATGATGCCCGATCCCTTTAGTATCAACAATTTCATAGCCCCGGCCTGGACGGATGTGAGTACCAATTTCAACGGTTACAATATCTATTCCTACGGGGTTATCGGTGATTATCCCAACCGGAAGATGATCATCCATTTCAATTACTCCGATGCCTGTTATAATGCCTACTACGACGGCCAGGTCAAGCTCTTTGAAGGTTCCAATATCATTGAGATTCATACCAGCCAATGGGCCAATTCGGGTCAACCATGTATTAACACTTCGCAAGGCATTGAGGATATTGTCGGACAAAGTGCTTACTTTTTACCGGAACGCAATGCCAACACCGACTGGAGCGTACCCTGCTGCGGGGATCTGGTGCGATTTATTCCGACGGCCTCACTGCCGCAGGCTGACGCCGGGGTCAATCAAATTTTTACCGGGCCTTTCTGTGAGGGTTCCCAGATGATGGGATGTCTGATCAGTAATTTCGGAGGCCAATTGATTGATTCCGTTCAGGTCAACTGGACCTGGAATGGTGTATTGCAAGATTCTATCATGTTCACCCAGGATATCCCTGTAAGTGGTGTAAACTATTTAGTCAATCTTGGGAATCAGACCCTCACCCTTGGTGACACGTTTGAATTAAAAGCCTGGACCAGCTTACCCAACGGTCTTCCGGATGACAATCCTGTCAATGACACCCTGGTGGCCTTGATCCAGGTAGGCCAGCATGGGCTTTTTACTATTGGTGGCGTTGACCCTGATTTTACATCGTTCAATACTGCTCTGGATTCGTTGGCCGCCACAGGCATTTGTGACAGTGTGATTTTTCATGTCCGACCAGGCACCTATACGGAGCACGTGAGTATTCCTTCCATTTCCGGCTCCATCTCATATCCTATTTTATTTACGGCAGAAAACGGCGACAGCAGCTCGGTGATCCTCTCCTATGGAGCCATGAGTTCGGACTCCAACTATGTATTACAACTCAATGGTGCCCGCCACGTGACCTGGGAAAAGATGACCCTGACGGCGACAGGTGAAAACTATGGCCGTGTGATTGACATTAAAAGTTTAAGCACGGATAATACCATCCGTCATTGCCGGATCAATGGAGTAGAGACCACGAGTACCTCCCACGATTATGCCTGCATTATTTCCCGGTCCCTCAATGCAAACCTTACCATTGAAAGCAATACCACTACGAATGGTTCCATCGCATTCTATCATGAAAATCTCCCCGAAGGCCCCATCTTCCTGAATGGAAACCTAACCCCCTGGCGCGGCGGAGGAGGAAATGGTTCCAAAATCACAGGACTCAAACTGCAGCATAATACATTCCAGCAATTTGGCTCACGAGGGATCAGGACCATCAACTCTTCCGCTATGCTCATCCAGAACAATGTGATCTCTTCTGACAAAAACAATGTTTGGGGCATCCAATCGCATACGGATGATGACACACTTCAAATCCGTCTGAACCATATCTATCTGCCGAGTGGAAATTATGGGCTCCATCTCACGGATATAAACCCGCTTTCCGGCGGTCGAGCTGATCTGTCCAATAACATGATCAGTGTCCCCAAATCAAGTGGTGCTATCGTGGGCATAGGTCTCAACAATTGCCAAAAAACAAACGTCTATCACAATTCCGTTCTGGTCAATAACCCCAATACTTCTACGTATGCCTTCTACCTCGGAGGGGGCGCATTGGATTCCGTATATAATAATGTGTTTTCCAATTCAGGGAATGGCCATGTCATACTCATCGGAAATGTGCTGACCCATAACCTGGACTACAATGACTATTATTTTACAGGAAACACCCTGGGAGTGTATAACAATACGATTCCTGATTTAGCGACATGGCAAGAGGTGACCGGATTTGACATGCATTCTATTACCGCCAATCCGCACTTCACCAGTTCCATTGATTTACATGCCATTGGATCTTTTCTCAACCGAGCAGGTTCTGGCATCCTTACATCCCCTACGGACATTGACGGCGATATCAGGTCGATGACTTCTCCCGATCTGGGTGCTGATGAATTTGTTCCCGTGTCCCTTGATGTAGCTATCACCGCCCTTCTTTCCCCAACGCTAACCTGTGAAGAGGAACAGGCCATTAAAATAGTGGTCACCAACCTGGGCACCGATACCATTGATCATTTTACTATTGAATGGAACCTGAATGGTCTTGCCCAAACTGACCTCCTTGTGACCCAAAGTCTCAATCCTGAAGGGGATACTGTGCAGGTATCCTTGTCCAGTTATGTTTTTGGCAATCAATCCGATTCCATACAGATCTGGACTACACTGCCCAATGACAGTACTGACCAGCAGCCTGATAATGACACCCTTTCCTTCCATTTCAGATTACCCCTTAATGGAACCTATACCATTGGAGGCAGCAGCCCTGATTTTAGTACTATCGGCGAAGCTGTTGTAACCCTTAATGAATTCCATACCTGCGGACCGGTTGTTTTCCGGATTCGGGATGGTATCTATGAGGAACAAATTATCATTGATTCCATCCCCACTACTTCTGCTATAAATACCATAACCTTCGAATCTGAAAGTGGTGACAGTTCTGCCGTAACCATTCAATACACACCTCCATCCACTACCCTGCCATGGGTGATTCTCCTGGATGGTACGGATTATGTCACATTCCGGCACCTGGGTATAAAATCACTTCCGGCCTACTATTGCGATGCCCTTGAACTCCGCCACAACGCCCGGTATATCACCCTGACCCACTGCAAACTTGAGGGTTATAATTTTACCAGTGGTTCGAGTATCCTGTTTAAATCCTTAGCCTTTGGCGGAATCAATGACCACCTGACGATCACCCACAATTGTTTTGTCAACGGGCATTATGGGGTATACCTCTATAATTATGGAACCATTGATGAGGTCTATATTGACGATAATCAGTTTATCAACCAGCGGTATGGTGCGATGGATCTTCCGTTTATGAGCAACCTCTATATCCGTCGAAACACCATTAGTTCCAACTCCAGCAACTCATACAAGGGCATTGACCTCAGCTCTTCCTTTCAAACCACAGACGTATCCGGCAACATCATCAACTTGCCCAACCTGGCAGATGGCATGTTTCTCAACAGTATGAATTATGGATCGGCCATTGGGACGGCCCAGGTATATAACAATATGGTACAATCCACCGGCAATGGAAATGGTATCCGGATCTGGAACAGTGAAAACACCTTGATTGCGTACAATTCCTGCAACATGAGTGGAGGTGGATATGCGTTTGAGCTGACCGGGGGAGATTCGGTCACTATTCACAACAACATTTTTGTATCGAACTCCGGACGCGCCTTTTCCTCCTTTTCCTTTACTCCCACTGTCATTTGTGATTACAATGACCTTTATTCCGTTTCAGGCAACCTGGGGTTTTGGCATGACACCTTATACGCCACTTTTGAAGAATGGCAGACCGGCACCCACTTTGATTCCAATTCTTTTTCGCTATCCCCTGAGTTTGTTTCTCCGACTGATTTGCATATCCTGGCCGACACCCTGGATGGTAGTGGTATTCCAATTCCTGGAATTGCAATGGATATAGACGGGAACCCGCGTAATGCGATGATGCCGGATATCGGGGCTGATGAAATCGGTGCCAACGATGACGATGCCGGAGTATTTGCGTTGCTCCCGGAAATGCCCTTCGCACGTGGTTCGCAGGACGTGAAGGCTGTCATCCGGAATTTTGGCGGCAATACCATTACACAACTTGACATTCATTGGCAACTGAACCAGGTGGATCAACCTGTTTTCAATTACACCGGTGCCCTGCCGTCCTTACAACAGGATACCATCGTCCTGGGGAATGTAACTTTTACCCTGAACACGCCCTATTCCTTTAAATCATGGACATCGGAGCCGAATGGAAATCCTGATTTGTATACCATTAATGATACTTTATGGGCCTCCAACCGGTATGCCGCCGTTTCAGACACGATTACGATTGGAGGCACCTCTCCGGACCTGTCAACCGTCACTGATGCCATCAATGCCATGTCTCTTGGGGGTATCCTGGACTCTGTCCATTTTCAAATCCGGAATGGGACGTATCATCAAATCGTGCAGATCCCCCAAGCTTCCGGTATGAACTGTGCAAAACCGATTGTCTTTGAATCTGAAAGCGGTAACCCTGCGAATGTTGTTTGGGATAACCAGGGCCTGAATAATCACACCGTCATTTTGGATGGAGCTGATGGCGTCTGGTTTAAAAACCTGACGATTAAATCGGTGGTTCAGAACTACCATGCACTTGTGTTGGGCAATCAGGCCCAATGCAATACGATTGCCGATTGTATCCTTGAAGGTGTAACCACGACAAATACCTCCACCGCCAACGCCACCATATATTCATACGGAGCCCTTAATAACAATAACACTATAGCCGGAAATACGATCAAGAAAGGATCACAAGGGATTTTCTGGCATGGCAATTATAATAGTACCGGTCTTCAAATCCTGGGCAATACTCTTGAAAATGCCTATACGACCGGCTGCTCCATCAACGCATGTGAAGCCCCGGTCCTCAGCCAAAATGTGATCAGCACCAATAGTCAATACAATTACCTCTACGGCATCGAATGCAACAGTTGCACCCAAAACACAAAGATTGATGGAAACCAGGTGTTATTTGAATCGAAGCGAGGCGTGGGTATTATCCTGGTCTACTGTAATGGAACGGCTGCACATCCGGTTCAAATCTCAAATAACTTTATCCTGATCGGTCAAAACAATTCCTCCTATGGCATTTTCCAACATTACAGTAATTATTGCAATACGAATTATAACACGGTCCGATTAACGTCAGGGGATCTCAACAGCTTTTGTTACTACAGGAGTTATGGTACCCATACGCATCTGGCCAACAATCTGTTTGATAACCGCACGCAAGGTCCTGTGATCGTTTTTGGAGGTAACGAGGGGCCGTTGACTTGCGATTATAATGACTTGCTTGGAGCCGGCCCAAACCTGGTGAGTTACAATGGTGTCTCTTATTCCGATCTGGAGGCCTGGCAAGTGACAAACTTTGATACCTCCAGCGTTTCTGTGGATCCTATGTATGCCAGTTCGAATGGTTACTCTATTACCAGTGCTTCCTTAAATTCGGCGGGCACTCCGATATCCGGTATTTCCCTCGATATCGATGGAGATCCCAGGGACACGCTAACGCCCGATATCGGCTGTGATGAATTTTTCCTGGCTAACGATGATGTGGGTATCTTATCCATCAATTATCCTGTGGAGCCTTTTCCAGCGGGCGTGAATACCATATTTATCAAGTTTATCAACAACGGACAGGATACCTTGACAACCATGCAGGTCGACTGGGAGGTCGATAGTGTTGCACAGCCCACGTATTACTGGACGGGTCTGCTTCCATCTGCCGGGATCTATGATTCACTCGATATTGGTGAGTTTAATTTTGCGCCCTATCAATATCACTCCATAAAAGTCTGGGTCAGTGCGCCAAACGGAATGGCCGATGAATTGGCTCTCAATGACACCCTGGACGTATCACAACTATACCCGGGGTTGTCTGGGATCTATACTATCGGAGGCACTTCCCCAGATTTTGATTCGATCAGCCAGGCCGTTCAGGCACTGAATCAAGGTGGAGCTGCCGGGCCTGTCACCTTAAATATCCGTGCTGGAACCTATTTGGAAACCATCAACCTTAATGATTATCCCGGATCGGATTGTAACCGACCTGTGATTTTTAAATCTGAAAACGGAGACAGCACGTCTGTGATCATCAGCAACCTCGGTATTAATGATAATGTGGTGACCCTGAATGGAACAGATGGCGTTATTTTTGAAAACCTTACACTCACCTCAGTACACCCAGTCTACCGAAATGTTATAAACTATACCAATGGGGCGCATTGCAATCAGTTCTTACACAATCAGATTATTGGTTATGAAGGCACCTCCACCAACACTGATGATGGCGTCATCGTCTCTTCTTCCACACTAGATACGGCTAACCAATTCATCCAAAACAGGATTGTCGGCGGTTCTATGGCCTTTTACCTTTCCGGCCCGGGAGCACCCTCCGGCACCCTTATCCAAAACAACCAACTCATTAGCAATTACTATCACGGGATCTATGCCAGTGGTGAATCTGGCATGGATATCCAAGGAAATACCATCATAGGCGGTACCTACAATTACTACCGGGGTATTTACATGGAATATTGTTCAGGGCCCAACTTTATAGAACGGAATAAAATCCAATGTGTCAATGCAGACAATGTCATCCGGCTCGAAGGGTGTCCAGGCACCAATACCACCAGAAGCCGGATAAATAGCAATTTCCTCAGCGCAGGTGGAAGCACCGGCTGTAATGGTTTGCTGGTCAACAACACCCAATATCTGGATATCTGGCACAACAACATCCATCTCTATTCGACGGCAGGTTCTTCAGCGTTCTATTTTCACACGGATGTGTCCCTGCACATCTCAGATAACATCATCAGTAACACTGGCATGGGGCAGGCGTTATTTGGGGCGAATCAAACCTCTATGGTTTCTGACTATAATGATATCTATTCTACTGATGCATTCGGCACCTGGAATGGCATGGCTATGGCCGACCTTTTGGCGTGGCAAACCGCCACAGGAGGAGATGCGCATTCAAAAGATGTGAATCCGCAATTCATGTCTTCTTCCAACCTTCACATTTCCAATATTCTTTTGAATGGCACGGGCCAATATTTTACAGCTGCCGGCATGGACATCGACGGCCAAAGCAGAAACAACCCACCGGATATCGGTGCTGATGAATTTGACCCCTCGATAGCCAATGACGCGGGCGTGTTCATGTTTGTCGGGCCAAACGCTCCTTTTGCCCAGGGCGTACAACCCATTACAATAGCTCTAAAAAATTATGGTTACGATACACTCGAGTCGGCGGATATACGGTGGCTGGTCAATGGTATGGAACAACCTGTATTTCACTGGACCGGATCCCTACCCTCTGCCCAGTGTGACACCATTGTCATCGGTAATTATACGTTTGCCCCCTATACAGGTCATCATTTCATCTTGTGGTCAGAATCCCCCAATGGAATACCTGACAGTACGCATGTCAATGACACGCTGGCTATTGCTGATCTTTTTCCTGCGCTATCGGGCACCTATACTGTGGGCGGTGTCCTGCCTGACTTTAATCTCTTCAGCCAACTCCAGGAAGCCCTGAACAAAGGCGGAATACTTGGGGATGTGACTTTCAATATCCGTAATGGTACCTATTCAACACAACTGGTCGTAGAAAACTTTCCCCGAAATTCCTATGCGCATACCGTTACGTTCCAGGCTGAATCCGGAGACAGCAGCTTAGTGCATATCCGAAAGGATTTTTATCTGCCTTCCAAAAACTACACTATTCAATTGCGTAATGCCCACCACGTTTATTTTGAACATCTTTCCCTGGAGTCCACACAAGGACGGATCCTGGATATGGTCAATGGCAGCAGCAATATTCATATAGAAAGCTGCGCCTTGAATGGTGTCCCTATAACCTATGTTACCGGGACACATCAATTGATCTACAGCAGTACAACCTCTGAAGATTCCATCCACATCGTTGGAAACCGGTTTGCATTCGGGGACTACGGGATATTCCTGACGGCCAGTGGTGGTGATCCTGAGAAAGAGGTCACGATTGAGAACAACTCTTTCCAGGACATCCGATACCGATCTATTGAAGTACAAAACCAAACCCGACTGATGATTAAAAAGAATTTGATCATCGGCACCCAATATGCCCACGACGCTATTTGCGTAACGGCGTCATCCAATACCCGGGAGATTTCTTTCAATGATATTCGCTTGTCCGCGGGTGGCCAATATGGTCTGTATCTGAATTCCGTCAGTGGTACTTCAGGTCAGTGGGCCAGGATTTACAACAATTACATTTATATCCATAATTACTCCGGCAATGCCAACGGAATTCACCAGGAGTATGGCCAGTACATTCAATTTTATTACAATACCGTTCGACTGGAAAATTGCTGGAGTGACTCCCGGTGTTTTTACGATTATCAATCCAACCAATATATTGACCTGTATAACTGTGTGTTTGCCAACTATTGCGGAGGGTATACCCTTTATGTTCAATGGTATCCAGGATCATCCCATGTAATGAATTATTGCGACCTGTATTCCTCCGGCCCTGCGTTTGCAGCCTATGGGCAGTCCTATGCCAACCTGGCCGCATTACAGGCTGGCACGATGCAAAACCTGAATGGTGTAAGCGCAGAACCCCTATTTTCAGATGAAGGGCCTCAACTCCATCAAGCGGCCTGCGATGGGGCCGGTATATCGATAGCAGGAATTACCACGGATATCCAGGGACAATCCCGAAATCCGACGACACCGGATATCGGATGCGATGAATTTACGCTGCCTGCACACGATGTTGGGGCCAAATTGCTGGTTCATCCTCACACCTACTGCGGATTGACCAGTGCAGAACCCGTAACCATCCGGATTCAGAATTATGGATTATCGACGGAAACAGGTTTTGATGTAGCCTATTCGATGAACGGATCGGCATGGTCCGATGAGAATATCGGAGGATTAAACATCTCCCCCGGAGGCACCGGAGATTACACCTTTACAACAACTGAAGATTTATCTACTCCGGGCAACTACTCATTTGCACTACGGACAGCCTTGTCCGGGGATCTTGACCATGCCAATGATACCCTATGGAATATTGAAGTAGAGCATATCCCTGCACTGACGCAGCCGGTCAGCAGTATGTTGCCCAGCAATAATTCCATCAATCTGGATATCCCGGTATCACTCAGTTGGGCGCCGGCACCGAACGCAACAAAATATGACGTTTATATTTGGGCCTCCAATCTTTCGCAACCGGGTACCCCTACGATACCAGACCTTGAATCCATCAATACGAGCTATGCCAGTCTCGAATATGGCCAATCCTATTCCTGGAAGGTTGTGGCCAAGAACGTTTGTGGACAAACACAAGCTTCATCCGTTCTACAATTTATGACCCGAGAACTGCCGGATTTGATCGTGGATTCGATCAGCGCTCCCTTAATGGCGGTTTCGGAACAACAAATACAGATCGAATGGCAGGTAAAGAATACCGGTTCAGGCAGCACCCAATCTATACTGTGGACAGATGCGGTGTATCTCTCGCTGGATGCCACGCTCAACACTACGTTTGATACCTACCTTGGAGGCGTACAGAATCTGACTTCACTCCAGCCTGACGAATCTTACATGCAGACCGGTACGTTTACGATCCCTCAAGGGTTTACCGGTCTCTACTATGTGTTTGTGTATTCCGATCGGTATAACGCCATTGCTGAAAGTACCAATTCCAATAATTGGAGCCGTGGCCCGCTTCAAATGGAGATTACGTTACTCCCGCCGCCGGATCTGGTCATCGACCAGGTCGTCACCCCTGCGACTGCCTTTTCAGGAACAACAATCACCGTTCAATATACAGGAAGGAATAACGGAACAGGATCTATCGGTAATGTAAGCTGGAAAGACAGGATAAAAATCAGTGATGATGGATCTTCTTCGGCCGGAGGAACAGTACTTACCAGCCTGACCATCAATGGACCGCTAGCCGTTGATGCCACCTATAGCCGGACGGTTAGTGTCAATATACCCAATGCCATTTTTGGCGAATATTATATCTACGTCGAATCCGACATCCTGAATCAGGTATATGAGCATGCTGCCGAAAACAACAATTCCGGACGAAGTGATACGATGTCGATTATACTCACCCCTCCAGCCAACCTTGTGGTCACCAATTTGAATGTACAGGATACACTACACAGTAACGGTAATACGTCTTTCGCATGGACGGTTGAAAATCAGGGTGGCAGTTCACCAGCTGAGCCGTATTGGTATGACGCCTTATACATTTCTCCCTCACCTGTATATAATATCAACTTCCTGACCCAGATACTGACCGCCGTAAAATACAGCCCCTTAAACCCCGGGACAACCTATACCCAAAACCTAACCTCCCGTGTACCTATCATGAATGAAGGCTCCTATTATCTATATGCCTTTACAGACCGGTATAATTATGTCTTTGAACATACGTTTGAAAACGACAATATCACCAGGTTCGGTCCATATACCTTGGTCAATCCTGATATTTCACCTTCACCTGATTCGTTGCCACTAACTGCACAATCCGGGGACATGATTCCAATCCATTGGCAATTGGTAAATCACGGGCCCGGCCATATGTATGACAGGGCACTGAAGTACCGCTATTACCTTTCCACGCTCCCAGTGTTTAATCCTCAAAACGCTATATTGGTCAATACCACCAACACTGGCAATATGACCTTGCTGGCAGGGGACACTATGTTCATCGAGACGTCCCTGACCATTCCTCTTGGACTCAATGATGCCTATTATCTGTATATCCAGGTAGACCCTCAAGGTGTAATGCATGAACAAAATGATGCGTATGCCAATAACCTTGGACGAAGTATAAACTCCATCGACATTGATCCGGGTCCCTATCCGGACCTCAAGACCCTTTCTATTTCTATTCCTGACACCGCTACTGCCGGAGACGACCTGCCTTTACTTTATACCCAGATCAACCAGGGAGGAGCTGACGCCACTGGCAGGGGTATTGAAGCCGTATATATTTCATTTAGCCCCACATGGGATCCATCCTTGTCCCAATTGATTTCTGAGGCCAGTTACACGCTTCCGCTTTTGAAAGACAGTAGTATAACCGTCAGCCGATCTATAGTTATCCCGGCCACGACCACATCCAATGTATACTATCTCTATGTTGTGTCTGACCATACCAATACCATCTTCGAATACGAGGGAGAAAACAACAATATCCTGCGAAGCAATCCGATATTTATCCATCCATACCCTCCTGTAGACATTGCTGTCATGGGGATTCAAGTCCCCGAAGACACGTTGCAGTCAGGCACGGTGTATGAAATATCGTATCAAATCCACAATCTGGAAGCGAGTCCTTTACGTAATTTTTGGCGTGATGCCATCTATATATCTACGGATTCCATCTTTGATCCTGAACTGGACCAACTGGTTTCCGTCTTTGATGTCACCACGCCTGGCCTGGATCAGAATGAAATTTTCCCGGTTAGTGTCAACGCCAGGATTCCTGATGGTACCAACGGGGACTATTATATCATCGTCAAGACGGACATAGAAGATGTCAATTCAGACGTCAACCTTGAAAACAATATCAATCTTTTCCGGTCCGGCAACGGACAGGCTCGCCTGGTGCATATCCAGCTAAGCCCCTATCCGGATCTAATCGTGAGCAATATCAGCACTTCTGCGACCGCTGTGGCCGGCCAGCAATTGATCGTGGCCTATACAATTGAAAATCTTGGTGATTCTACGGCATTGTCCTGGCAAGACAGAATCTATTTATCCGGAGATCCACTGATATCCAATGGGGACCTGCTCTTGTATACAGGCCGTATCAATTCGCCCTTGATGCCTTTGCTCTCCGTCAGTGATACCGTCACGATTGCTTTACCCGGGTACCTGAGCGGAAATTATTTTTTGATTATTCGTACTGATTATCTCAATGAACTCTATGAGCACACGGGAGAGTCTAATAACCAAACCACCTTTGTTATACAAGTCACAACGCCTCCGCCTTCTGATTTGATCGTGGATGTGATAGCCCTTCCGGACAGCCTATTGGCCGGAGACCCGACGACCATTTCGTGGACCACTAAGAACCATGGAAATTTTCCGGCACAAGGAAGTGTACGAGAGATTGTTTATTTATCGCCAGATACCTTATGGAGTGTGGAAGATCCTGTCTTCGGGTTCCGGCAGAGAGCATTCTATCTTCCTCCTCAATCCAGTCACGCGGATTCAATCCTTGCACCTGTCGTTGGGGTCATCAATCAAAATTATTATGCCCTCGTGCGTACAGATGCTTTGAGCAATATCAATGAAAGCAATGATACCAACAACATCAGCGCATCTGTAGACCCGGCTTTTGTCGATGTTAAGACCCTTTACCTTGATTCTTTGACCACAGATTCCCTGCACACCGGTGAGCAATTGTATTATAAACTGAATATTGATCCAGGCCACTCGGGAGATAACATCCTGGTGACCCTGGAAGGGGATTCGATTGATGCCTACAATGAATTATTTATCCGATTCAATAATGCCCCTACCCGGGCTGACTTTGATATCAGCAACAACAAACCTTTGTCCGGCAAACAGCAGGCAGTTATATCTAATGCTCAGGTAGGCACCTATTACATTCTCAGCTACGGGTCGACTACCGGGAGCACTGGCCAGGAGGTAACCTTACATGCCAGAGTCTTGTCGTATGAAATCCTGGCCGTCACTCCAGAACGAGGGAGTAATTCAGGGATGGTCACCGTTGTGATTGACGGATCCCGGCTGGATTCGACGTATGCTGTGCGGCTACATGCCAATGACAGTACCGGATTTGTTTTACGAGCTGACACTTTTATCATAATATCACCGGAAAAGATTATTGCAAGATTTGATTTACGGGGGGTTGAACCAGGATTCTATAATGTGGAATGCCAGATTGAACCCTATTATATTGCCGTGTTGCAAAATGGTTTTGAAGTTTTCGAGGGAGCTGAGGCTGACTTGCAGGTCAATTGGTATTTATCCCCCGGCGGCACCAGCCCCAGGAATAAACCCGTCAAGATCGTTGTGGAAATGATCAACAATGGGGATGCAGATGTTGAGAACCGGTATATCAGAATTTACAGTCCGTACAATAATGTCCTTGCCTGGAATTATGAGGAACTGATATCCGGAGTCACACATCCCTATCTTGATATTCCGGTCCAATTGCAAAATGGTTTCCAAGGCATTCTGCCTCCGGGCAATTCGGCCATGTATGAAGTATTCTCCTGGCTCCAACCTTATCCATTTTTCATACTTGCCGTAAAATGAAAAGAATATACTTGATCCTATGGATAGTACTCCTTGGCCTTGCATCCCTGCAGTCCCAGGTATTTTCTGCGGGTCCTGACCAAACCATATGTAGCGGGGTGGGCGCCGATTTGGGGGATCCCACACAAACCATTCCTTCTTCCTGGTGCATCACCTGGACTCCGGCGGAAGGGCTGGACAATCCACACGCGGCACAACCCCATGCCACTCCTAAATACACCACCGTGTATGTGGCCACCGTACTTACGGATGACTGGCAATCCATCAGTACGGATGAGGTAAAAATTACGGTAGGATTTGGAGGAATCAAGTTTACCCCACCCTATTTAAATCAAGGGTCAGAGACTACATCCAAGGCCATTGTCACGATCAACCCTGACAATGACATGGTGACATGGTCCGTCGAAGGGGAATCCTTAGGATGCAGTATTGATCCGATGACTGGCGTAATCACGCCCGGCACTGAATATGGAAAAATCACCGTCCGTGCCACCAAGACCGAAGATGAAGAATGCTTTGCCGAAGAGGAAATTGATATTAACGAAGGTACTAAAGACATCAGTGCAAGGGATTTTGATCATGCCGGACGAATCGCTATCGGAGATGTTGACACTTTGACCCTAGTCGGTGAATCAGCTGCCGTAATTACAGCTATTCCTAATGAAACCGGGTTTGCGCCTGAACATCCCTTTTGGTACACTGATGGAGATCCACATACGGTAGAGCCTGCTGATGGCATCAATGACATCGTCACCGGTGTAACCCTGGGTGACAACTACAAAAAATTTATTGCCGGTTCTCAGCAAGCGGGGTACGAACCCCGTATCGTGGTGGTTCATTTAAGCAGTGATGAGCTGGTCATTGACCTGGGGCCGCTGATCCAGAAGTTTACGGAGAAATTAAATGCCCTCAACGAATTTCTGAAAAGTAAGATCGCGAAGAAATTTCCGCAGGTCCCCAACCTTTCTGTTGAAGTGGCCATTGCCCAAATGAAATACAAGAAAAACAAAGCTGAATTGTACAATAATCCGGGATGGGGATACAAATATACTGTTGAAGCCGGTGGCCAGATCAAATTATCAGGCAAGTTGTATTACCCCCCATGGACCGGAACCATTGAAGAAGAAGGCCTTGACTTTGTATTGGGTTCTGAGCTCTACATCGAGCCCTATTTTGAAACCTCCCTTACCGGCTCGGTAATCAAGGATCCTTCCAAGGAAGACTCTGGCTGGACGGCGTCCAATCCGATCAAGTCTACGACTACAGGAGGTATTCGCGGCGTATTTAATGTCTATGGCCAAAGCTCGGGCTATAAAGTAACCGGCGGATTCTCCCTGGCTTCAGAGATTTCGGCTGACGTATTGTTTTACCTGACCAATGGAAAACTTACATTGAAGTTTACAGTAGCTCCATTGCAGGGAAACACTAAAATCGTGGTTGAACACCAGGTGGATCCCAAATGGAAATATTCGTTTTTTGATTATACCGTTGACTTATTTGATAAATGGGTTAGCCCGGAGTTTGAACTGTATGATTTCGGTGCACAACAATAAAAACATGAAGCTCATGAAACCCTTATACTGGCTTTGCCTGCTTGGCTCATTGACCTTCAATGCCCACGCCCAGGGCCAGCAATGCCTGCCGGTTTCAGCCTACAGGTTGGAAGCCTGTATACAGTCACCCTCGCTGGAGAAATCCAACCTTCACAGTGCCCGTCATGGAAAAACAAACTCATTGGAGAGATTTTTCTATGACTACTTTGAAGGAACCGATTACGAAGCTTATAAAAACCTCTTCTTAAAACCTGATTGGTACGGCCTGCCTGAGGATGAGTTTATTGCCTGGCGCTCCTTTACTAAAAATGCCAGCCTCAAGCTCATTGGAACCCTGGAAGCAGATGTCAATGGAAAACGGTTGGGCGTCATCAAGTATACCTATACCACGGATGAGAAATTATTGTATGAAACCCTTCTGGCCAAGAAATCCGGCTCACAATGGGTTCCCCTCTCGACCAAAGAGGAAAGAGCGTTTTTCGATCTTTCCAGAATGATTAAAAATATAAAACTGGATTACCTCGCCTCGTTTTTTGGATCCGGAAAATCCCCATCCACCTCAGCTCTGGGTCAACAAAAAGCAATGGCAGAACTGTTAAACGCCAAAGATTCCTTGCGGGTATTCGCTCCCGATGAATTTGCTCTCTACTTTAATCCGGATGAAGAGTATATCAGTGACAAGAAATACCGGGAAGACCGGACACATGACCCTGAGTTTATCTCCTTCCTTCAGCTTATGCAACTCTCCGCTGAGCAAGTGACTATCGTGATGAAATACATACAGGCGTTTAATTATCTCCAGGCCGCCCAAAAAGCTGATGAATTTTCGCCTGCCACATATACCTATGCGCCATTCGTGGACCAGATCCGGCAGACCTATGGCAAGGACCGGATAAAGAAATGGAATCAGACCACTCAAAACTGGGAATAATCATGAAATTTAAACTTATCCTCCTGTTGTATTTGAGCGGACTTTTCACGTCTGTTGCGCTGGCCCAAGTTGTCATCCAAACAACGGATATCACTTGCAACGGCAAAGTGAACGGAAAGGCCACTATCACGATCAATAATGCTCCCGGTCCATATAAAATCAAATGGTTTAAGGAAGGTCTGGAATTATCGGAATATAAAAATAAACAGGTGGCTTCAGGGTTGAAGGCCGGATCTTATACGATTGAGATTATTGATAAAAACGATTGTATGATCCAAAAGGAATTTACCATCCAGGAACCTGAGCCTTTATCCATTGCCATCACGAGCAGTACTGGGGATTTTGACTACTGTGGATCCAAGAGCTTTCCAGACGTCACACTTTATGGCACGTCCAGCGGAGGGACACCTCCTCGTTCCTGTTCTGTCAGCAGTTGCTTGAAGAAAGTTACAGGCCCCGGAGAGTATAGCTTTACCGTCACGGATGCCAAAGGCTGTCAAAAAACAGAAAGTGTGCGCGTAAATTGGGTTGGCTTGTTTTGTTCTTCAGATCCCAATGACATCAACGGGCCTGCCGGGTATGACATTCCGAAATGGGTAGCCGCCAGAGAACCTATGGAATACACTATCCGATTTGAAAATGATCCGGATTTTGCCACTGCACCCGCACAACATGTCCTTATTGAATACCCCTTTGATCCCAAAATAAATCCGTTTTCGCTGCGGCTTGGCAACTTTGGATTTGGTGATTTCCTTTTCACTCTTCCCTACACCAGCACATTTTATCAGAACCGTATAGATCTCCAGAGTGAACTGGGTATATGGCTTGACGTGATATGCGGCATGGATATCAATACAAATAAGGCGTTCTGGAGCTTTCAATCCATAGACCCTTCCACGGGCCTGCCTCCCACTGATCCGCAACTGGGGTTCCTTCCCGTCAATGACACCCTGACCGGAAGTGGGGAAGGATATGTCAACTTTACGGTAACCCCGAAGACTTCAGCC
>JBGAWQ010000039.1:0-29170 GCA_044227555.1 Saprospiraceae bacterium
AAGAAAACTAAATATAGACGAAGTTCGTATGCTTTGTACGTTTCCTAAAGATTATGACTTTTTAAATACAAGTCCGGTATCAGTGATGGGACGTTCTGTTTTACCTGTAATGATGGCCAATATAGCGAATCAAATTTATATCCAGTGGTTAAGTAAACTGAATTAATTACTATCTATTAACAAACTATTTCAAATTGCCGAGACCTGATATAAATAAAGATAGAACGCAGGGGTTTGATAAAAATCCGCAGAACATAAATCGTGCCGGCGCACCGCCGAAGATCATGACCGGCGTTCTGAAAGAACTCACAGCCGCCGGTTATGAGCGGGTGACAATGGCAATGGTGATCGAGGCTTATGAGATACTTATGGGCCTGCCCGAACCGAAAATAAAGGAGATGGTCAATGATAAGGAGCAAATAATGTCCCTCCGGATTGTTGGAAAAGCTATGTTATCAACAAAGGGAAATGAAATGTTGGAAAAGATGCTGGATCGGGCACACGGGAAGGCGAAAATATCTGCGGAGCTTAGTACGAAAAATGGTCAGCCGTTATCAATTAACAACGTCCATCTGTTAAGCACAGAGGAAATATTGAAAAAACTTGACGGCGGCGGGGATTGAAAGACAAATGCTTTTAGAAGAGTTATCGATGCGGAAAGCCGCAGATGATAAGCTTTATATCTTTGGCAAGTACCTGGTGCCGGAGCATGAACTGAATTGGCATCACAAAGTACTGGCAGATAAGCTGCAGGACTTTTCAGAGGGGAAGATAAAAAACCTAATGGTTTTCCTGCCCCCCCAAACTGGAAAATCGCAGTGGAGCAGCCGTTATTTCCCGGCGTATCACCTGGGAAAGAAACCGGATGCAAAGATTATCCTGGGGGCCTACAATAAAACATTCGCCTCTAAATTTAATCGGGATGTTCAAAGGATCATCACCGGCGACCGTTACAAGAATGTATTTCCAGATACCCGGCTGAATACAAAAAACACGGTCAAAAACTCGGACACCAACTACCTTAAAAATGCGGATATTTTTGAGGTAGTTGATCACAAAGGCTTTTTTGTAACTGCTGGTATAGGTACCGGTCTAACAGGCATCACTGCGGACATTGGCATTATTGATGACCCGATCAAGGATAAAGTGGAAGCGATGTCCGAAGTGTACCGGGAGCGGCTTTGGGACTGGTATGTCAGCGTTTTTAAAACCCGTCTCCACAATGATAGCCAGCAACTGATTACCCTCACCAGGTGGCATGAAAACGATCTGGCAGGGCGGATATTGGAGCAGGAAGGGGAGGATTGGGAGGTGGTTATACTACCAGCCATAAACACAGATGGACCGTCTGACATTGATCCCCGTCAGGTTGGAGAGGTACTATGGCCAAAGCGGCATTCTCTCGAAAGGATGCAGAAGATAGAAGACAATGAGCCGGACACCTTCTTATCCCTCTACCAGCAGAGGCCGACAAAGAAAGGAGGTAACATCATAAAGGAAAGTGATTTCCAGATCGTCAACTTGTTTGAACTACCTGCTGGCCTATTCGATCAAAGGGTAGATATGACGGCGGATACTGCCTACACTGCAAAAACGGATAATGATCCGTCCGGGTTGATGGCCTACTCGGTTTTTGAAAACTATTTGTACATCTGGGATTGGTCTATTGTTCGAAAAGAATTTTCTGAATTAGTAGATTTCGTGTACCTTTATAGGGAAATGCATGGCACCCCGGCATCAAAAGTATTTGTGGAGCCTAAAGCGAGTGGCAAAAGTGTTGCTCAATACCTTCGTAAAAAGACCAACCTGAACGTGATTGAATACGAGATGCAGGAAGGCGATAAGACCGCCAGGCTTTATTCCGTAGAGCCTTATATCAGTTCAGGCCGAGTTATCCTGGTGGCTGGCAAATGGAATAAACCATTCATCAAACAGGTGTGCGCCTTCCCAAAGGATACACACGACGAGGCAGTTGATAATCTGGTGATGGCCATTACCCAGGGGCTTGTAAGGGGACTAAGGAAAAAACGCGGTCGAAAGGCTGCTATTATCAATAACTAAATGTAATCAAAATGCAAAAGCAACAGGCATTGGATTTTTTAAAGGAACTCGCTCAAAGTGAGGAAGGCCAAAAAAGCATTACGGTAGTGAAAGAAATTTCAACGGCCATTTACCGGATATTCCCTGGCAAAGATACCGCACTCGAAATTGATAAAATCATCAAGCCGATGAAACCGGCGTCCGGATCCTCCGGGCAATGGCAGGTTTATACCCCTGGAGTTAAAACGGCTGAAAAAAAAACAGTCCGGCCATTAACAGTGGCACCTCCTGTTGCGGATGATGAAGAGGAAGAGATCCAGGATGAAGATGAAACACTGGACGGCAAGCCAATGACGCCAGCAGACTTTGGCGTCACTGCCGAGAATTATAAAGAATATCTTGGTGTCAATACCAAAGAGTTCTATGAGAAGTTCGCGGATAAGGACGCAGTACAAACGCTGGCTTCCATCCTGTTAGTTAATCCTAACCAGGGGAATGCAAAGCTGGTGTCCGAAATGCAGGGAGCTATCAAAGCCTATTTTGAAACTAATGAAGGAGATAAAAATAAAGAGTAACGGCGTTCCGAAAACGCTGCCACTACCTGAAGTACCTGGGGAGGTAAAGCTGTCCCAGGCACTTCAGTTTAATTATGCCTATGATGCGTTCCAGACGTGGCGTAATAAGGAGCTTGGTGATGATCTTGAAAAGGTAACGTGGCATGATCTTCAAACGGTAGAACATAAAAGGGAGTACCTGGAGCATATCGCAATGTGCTGTTCCGAGTTCTTTGATATCCCGGTAAAGGAATGGTGGGGAGTTAAAACGGGAAAGGTGTCCGGTCATATTATGCGGATGTCCGAGGCGTCCCTAGATGAGGTGTCGGATAATATGATGAGCATCTTTACCTGGGTTTACCGGGTCATCGCTTCCTATACTCCACGGCTACGAGGGAAAGAGGATTGTACTTTTGAATACAAAGGCGAGAGATATACCATCCCGTATTTCCTGATTGGTTACATTGAAAAAGGTGAGGCCAATGATGATCTATCAGTAGCGGAGTCCATCGAATGCTTGGAAGTTAAAAAAGCAGTGGAGAAACTGAAAAAAAAGCAACCGGTATCGGCTCGCTTCACAGAAATTGTGAACCTTTTGGCAATCCTGGCACGTAAAGAGGGGCAGACATTCCCTGACAGTCAGGTGGCTATCAATGCTTTGATCGACAGGCAATCAAAAGAATTCCAGGATATTGACATGGTGGCAGGTATTGATACCGCTTTTTTTTTGAGCGGTATTACCAGATCCTGATCGAAGATAAAACGAATCACTGGTTTTTTCACCCACCACAACCAAAGGCATCGTCTCCGGAGGAGGCGCAGGCAATCGCAAAGGCGAAGGCCGAAAGCCTGGTATCGTGGAACCGATCGGGGTACCGCAGTATTTACGACAGACTTATGGAGTCCGACTTTTTTACCACTCCTGGTATGTCAAAGATACAGGCCATACGCCGGGCTTCCTTCCATGATGCAATCAAACTTTTGTCAATTGAAAATTCAATATAATGGAAAATAGTATAACGGAACATGATATTTATCTTATAGCAACAGTATTTGTGGTGTACCTTGGAGTTCAGTTTATTGCTGTTATTTCCATGCTTCAATCTATACTTAAAGAAATAAAAAAAATCAATGAAAAATCAAAAAAAGATGGACCCGCAGTACTTTGAGGTAGTAAAAAGCTATCTGCCGATAACGGAAAAGTACAAAACCAGCAGAAAGATAACAGGCGATGAAGCCATTAAACTACTGCTTAAAAATGGCACTGATGAGGAGAAACGAGATGTTTCCAAGATTGACCCGAAAAAAAACTATACAATAAACCAAACCGCAGAGCGGGAGATAAATATTAAAAGAAGGATCCGGCAGTATGAAAAGGAAGGCCGGTCAAAGACTTTTATAATGGACTGGCTTTATAGTCTGATCAAAGACCGGAAGCCCACTATCAAAATCAAAAAGAAGGATGGAAACAATATTACTAAACCTGTTTTATCGCCTCAGCAAAGAAGCCGCCATACACCTGTACGATCAGGAAAAGTGTAAGGGCGTCCGCAGCTTTTCTGTCATCCAAGATATGTCTGAACTCTCAACAGAGAATTTAGGTAAAATAATCTGTGACAAAAACCTGCCTTACTTTTATAGTCTGGCGTGGCAGGCAGCCGGGTACAACCCATCAAAGATAATCTTTGACTGGCCACTACTGACAGCCTTTGAGCTGGACTTCCAAAACCGGAAAAGGTTTTCCCGGAACTCTCAAAGGTGCTACAGGATCCAGTTGAGCGTCCTGGACCAGTACGATAAAGATTGCGATAAAAAGAAATGCAGCGGATGTGATGCCAGGACGATCAACCAGATACACGATGATACGGAGGCAATTTTGCAAAACTATCTTTCATATATCAACGACGCTGAATTTGCCGTCGTAGATGGAACGGCACGTCTTATCAATACCACGTACCTGAACTTCCTTATTGCCAATGATCTTGCTACGACCGTAGAGAGAGATAAAAAGCTGACGAATATCTATCAGAATTCTTTGAGGCAGGAAAACGAGATAATAGCGGGATTCCGGAGGGAAGGTATAGCGGCTTCGAATGTTTACGGAACGGTGATGACAATAACAGTATGCCTGCCATACTGCGATAGCTTTACACCAAATGTTTCAGAAATAAAGATCAAAGAGGTAGGAGATAAAGGATGTTGTTAGAAGCGTTCATACGAGATTTTAAAATTCAGATCGGGCAGGTTAATGCCGTTCTGATAGAGCAGTTCCGTAAGAAACTGAAAGCTCAGGGGCACTACAATACCGGGAAACTGGCGGCATCTATTTATGATGAAATTGACATCATTGGCACCACGATAGTATCTTCCTTTTATTATGAGGACTACGGGGAGTTTGTGGATAAGGGTGTAACGGCGGACCGGATCCCATATCGCCGAGGATCCGGGTCCGGATCTTCGAAGTATATTGAGGGGCTGGTGTCCTTCTTTAAAAGCAAAGGGTTGTCTGATAGGATAAGTACACGGGCAGCGTTTGCCACAGCCAATGTGCAAAAGAGGGAGGGAATGCCAACCCGGGGGAGTTATGCTTATTCGAATGATGGCACCCGTACTGGTTTTGTGAACGCCGTCATATTTGAAAACAGTAACTTGCTGGACTCCCTTTTTGATGATGCCGTTGCAAATACTTTCGAGGTAATATTTACAGATATGATAGAAAAGTATCAAACGGTATTAAATTAATTTTTATGACAGCAAAGGAAAAAATATTAGCAATCGAAGTGTTATCAAATGTGCTACAAGCTGCAACGATACCGGTATTCCGACACGAAGGTTTTAATAACGCACCGGCTGTTATAGAGGTGTCCGATGAAATTGATACCGGTATTATACGCCTCAAATCAATGGAGCTGGTAAGCTCCTTAAAAGTCAACGAAGATGGCAAATAAACTCTTTTTCTCTATTGAGTTCGTAGGTGGTAAAGCTACTATTGACGAGCTGGCTGCCGTTGAACTGGAACTCTCCGGTATTAATAAACAACTCGCGGCAGCTAAGAGAGCGGCTGACGGGGAGACCTACAAAAGGCTGAGATTAGAGCAGGAAAACCTTAAAAAAACAGCAAAGGATTTAAGGGCAGAGCTGGTATCCACCACCAGGGAGTTTGAAAAGGCGAAGTTCCCGACGGATAGTATTGTCGGCATGGAACACGCTTATGCCAGTCTGAGAAGGGAGATCCGGGAGATGAGTGCGGAAGCTCGCAATTCATCGGCGGGGCTTCAAAAGTTGAAGTTTGCGGAAAGTCTAAAAAACCAGATCGACGTTACCAATAGGTCCATCGGAGATTTCAAGTCCAGTATTGGAGATTATAAATCGGCCTTCACCGGATTGGGTGATCTTGTTACCGGTGGATTGATCACCGGTGGTATCACTGCCATTGCCGGGGCACTGGTCAACTTTGGAGCGGCGTCATTCCAGGCATTTTCCGAAAGTGAAAAGGCATTGACAAAAGTCAATACGGCCATAAAGCAGACCGGCGGCGTGGCTGGCTTCACTACCGAGCAACTGGCCGCTGAAGCTGAAAGGTTGATGAGCCTGACCACGTTTGATGATGATCAGATACTCAACGACGTCACAGCTCAGTTACTGACCTTTACAAACGTGACCGGGGAGGCGTTCACAAAGGCACAGGAGGCCGCACTGAACTTAAACACCGTGCTTGGTGGTGATCTACAGGGTAATGCCATACAGCTCGGTAAAGCCCTGGAGAATCCGGTAAAAGGGGTGACAGCACTTTCAAAAGCTGGTGTGACCTTTACGGCAGTTCAAAAGGAACAAATCAAGGGACTTCAGGAGCAGGGTAAATTACAGGAGGCCCAGGCCATCATCTTAGATGAAATCAACGCCAAGTATGGTGAGCAGGCCAAAGCCATCGCCAATACACCGACTGGTAAGATCGAGCAGATGAAAAACCTGTGGGGAGAGTTACAAGAGCAGATCGGTGGCGGCATTGCCGGAGCAGTCGGTAAGATTATACCACTTATCAGCACTTTGATAACCTCTTTACAGCAGGGAATCAATCTGATGATCGAGGCTGTTACGCCGTTTTGGAATATCCTCAAAGAGTTATTCAATACGATATTTGAGGGAGGTGATGCTACGAAACTCCTGGCCGGTTATATGGAATGGTTGGGTCGTGTATGGCGGGCCATTTTTTCCATCCTGACGACGTTGATATCCCCTTTGGTGGATATTGTTAAGTGGTTTCGTGAAACGTCAAAGGAAAGCAGCTTACTTGGTAATACCTTCCAATTCCTGGGAATTATTATCAGCAACTTTGTACAGGGAATTATGTCCATCCCGGCGGCGTTGGCTGGCACCTTTGCAGCTATCAAACAATTTGCTTCGAACGTTAAAAACCTGGATTTTTCAAAATCTATTGTTGGAGCTGGCAAGGCTGAATTTGATAGAGTGCAAAACGGATCAGGCGCAGGAAGTGAGGGAACAACTGCACCTCCGGTTGGTGTGTTCACCCCGGAACAAATAAAAGCGGCAGCAGATAAGCAAGCCCAGGCGGTAGCACAAGCCAATGAAAAGGCGGAGGCTAAAAGGAAAGTCGAAGCCGACAAAGAAGCTAAAAGGGTACAGGATCAGGAGATCCGTATTGCCAAGATAAAAGAAACGATTGCCGAGCTATCCGCAAAAGAGATAAATAATATTTTTGACAGGCAGATCGCTGACGCCGAGGCGAAGGCTCAAAAGCAGGAAATTGCGCTACAGGAACAAAAGAACAAACTCGAGGCGAAAATTAAGGCACAGGGAGGTTCTGTACGTGGATCTGACCTGACGGAGTCCGGACTGATAGATCAGGAGACCACAGCGATTAAAACCGCTTTGGATAACCAAAAGGAAGAGATAGAGAAAAAGCGTCAGGAGGCTTTTGATGCCGCCAGGGTACAACTTCAAAAACTACAGGATGAAAACCTGAAGGCCATCGAGGCAAACGCTACGGCTGCTGCTGAAGCTGAATTGAAAGCCGTTGAATTGTCATTTGACAGCCGGGAGGCTGCCTTAAAAGATAGTCACGGTCAGGGCCTTATATCTCAAAAAAATTACAACGAATCAATACTCACGCTCGAAAAAGAGCGTGCAGACGAGGAGGGGTCAATTCGCGCCAACCTGCTAATGCAGCGTATTGAACAATTGAGGTTGGAGTTAAAGATTGAACTTGATAATATTGACCGCATCACGTCGGCAAAGAAAAAAGCGTTACAGGCTGATTTTGATAGTGGTAAAGTTGATGCTGAAACGTTGCAAAAAGAACTTATTGCAATAGAGGAAAGTGCAGCACTCCAAAGAGACGCTATCAATTTATCAAGTGCTGAAAAAGAAAAGGCACTGATTGAAGCGAATAAGAACGCTGATTTACAGGCGATACGGGATGTAAGCAAAGCGAGTAAAGAAGCCAATGCCGAAAACCTAAAGGAGGAACTCCGGTTGGCGGAGGAAAAGAAAAAGATACGGCAGGAATTATCTGATGCCGCCTTCAATATCGCCGGTCAATTATCTGACGCCATATTTGATATAAATAGCCAACAGGCGGAGAAAGAAAAAGAGGTGGCCACCACCAATTTGGAAGACACCTACGCAAAGCGGATCGAACTGGCCGAGGGTAACGCCACCATTCAGGAGGCACTGGCGAAGGAGCTGGAAGCCAAAAAATTACAGCTGGATAAGGAGGCTTTCGAAGAGAATAAGAAAAGGCAGATAGCGCAGGCCCTGATCAACGGCCTACTTGCTATCGTTCAGTCGCTGGCGAATACTGCATTACCATTCCCGGCATCATTGATTGGGCCGGGTGTGATCGCCGTCACGACGGCCATACAGATTGCCAAGATAAAAGGCACGACTTTTGCAAAGGGTGGATTTACAGGTAAAGGGTATGGGGCACCGGACCATACCGGGGAGATTCCAGTGGGCGTAGTTCATGGCGATGAGTACGTGGTAGATAAAAAGTCACTGCAAAGGAATAGAGGTGTGATTGACTTTTTGGAAAGGGACAGATTAAAACACCTCAGAGGCTTTGCTGATGGTGGTTTCACGTCGGACATCATACCGCAAACGGTATCGGCCAGATCTTTTTTATCCCTTAACAATGGCGGCATCACCACCGAGATGGCTGATCAAATTGCAGAAAAAGTATATCAGGCCACCCTGGCCGGATCACTGGAAGGATCCAAGCGAGGCACCGCCCTGGGCAACGATGAAAGGAATAGACTCCTGGAGAGGGAAAAGGCAGCAAAAATAAATAACACTTTCTGATGGCAATAACAGTAGTTACTTTTCCGACACCGACAGCCTCAGCATTGGAATGCCTGGAATGGACATTTACGATGGATGATATAGGCAGCCCAACGGCACCCAAATTTATGGGGTATAAACTAATGGACTCCCTGGGCAATACAATAGGCAAAGAGGAGTCCTACCGGGCGACCTCCATAACGGAGATTATCCCACTGGACTTTTCAGACGATGTGCAGGGCCTGGTGACTACTATGATTCCACTGATAGACCCAGGTGCTGCTAATGATAATTTTATCATCACTACCGTCACGCTGGCCATTTGGGAGATAGAGCATGACACCGTCACTTGCGAGAGCGCGATCAGTAATTATGTAGAGCTGGATCCGGTCGTGATCGTTAATGGAATTTGCCAGGAATACGAGACCAATATCATTGAGGCCCCGTTGGCGGGAGACTCTATTTCATTCTTATCACACCAACCTGCTGTAATAAAGCAGTGCCGGGACGCTTTAAATTTTATGTGGATATTGGCGCACCACCCTGAATTAGCCATCACTTATTCAACCCCCGGAGAATCTGACGTTCCATTAACACCACCTTTCGATGCTTTTTATATTCCGATGCATATCAGGGATGTATTTCCGACGGCATGGGAGACGGCTGAATATTTCGATGTGGCTTTTGCAGATTCGGCAACAACGTTCCGGGTTTACCTGGAGGACTGTTGCTGCGGTGCAGAAAATTCAAACATCCTGTATTTGGATCCGAAAGGCGGTCGGTCGGCGATCTCCTTTGAGTGCGTGAGTGAATATGCGATGGATAATAATTTTGTGGTAATTGACCGTTATATAGCATGCCATCCAGAACCTGCGGAGGTAAATGATCAATACAGCCGGTTGACGGCGGGAGGTAGAACGGCGATAAATAAAAAGAATACCGAGAAGCTAACACTCGTACATACCACCGCCTCGTCAGACGAAAACGCGGAGTGGTATAAAGCTTTCCTGGCTTCCACCGGTTATCATGTACAGATCACAAAGCAGGATGGCACACTGACTTTCCGTAAATTCATAGTGGAGTCCGGCAGTTTTGTTTACCGGGCATTGGAGGGAGAGATCGATTTGGTGATAACTGGGTATATGGCACACAATTACAAACAGCAAAAAACGGACCGGTAATGAGCAGTCAATGTCTAAGTATAAAAGTGATTGATACACCGGCGTCTGTTCCAGAATGGCAGCGGATAAACGGTTATGCCTACTTGGACGCTGATGATGATTTTAATGTCAGGGCATCGAAAAAGCTGGAACAGTTAGAGGTCGGGCAAATTGAGATTGAATCCGTGTTGGGATTCTCTTTACCTGGCGGTCCGTTGAATGATCTGATATTACGTTCCCATGTGCTGCCAAATGTGATTGATAACAACTTTGAAAGTATCAGGGTGGTGATCATGGCCGGGAGCCGGGCTTTAAGACAAACCGACCTTTTTATCCTGGGATATAATGCCGGAGAGAATCCCACGTATGACGTGGAAATAAGGACAGCCAAAGAGGATCACTGGATTGTAGGGGCAAAGGATCTGCTGTTCAAAGATATAAACCTGGGAGGATTATTTACCTTTGAGGAAGCGAGTGTCACTGCCCAAAATGCCCTGGGTGAATATATTGACGGGGATATCGGCATCCGGTTTCCTATTGTCTTTTTTGGTGCCTGGTCTTCGAAAAACGGCATTCAGTTGATTGACTTCAGGCCGCAGTACTCACTGCTTTGGCTGCTTCAGCAAGGCTTTTGTGCTTTAGGCTGGTCCTTTAGATCGAATGCCTTTGAGAGTGAGGAGGGGCGAAGGTGGATAACTTACATGCTCGATAAGAATTACGGGCAGGATCCAAACCTGATAGCAAGCCGAGGTTTTAATGTAGCTTTGACTACCGATATTGATATGTTCCCTCCGGAAAACAATGCGGTCATTATTGTTTTTGACGAGGTAATATCCAACCCCGGAGGTAATTATGACGACGTAACAGGTAAATATAATGGTGCCTGTATAGCTGACTTCTTTGTAAAGATAAATTATAAATTCAAAGGTAGCTCAAGCTCAATACTGAATCATAATATCGTACCGATTGATGTAACGACAAAGCTGTATTATTCCCATCCGGTTTTTGGAACTTTGGTTATTGGAGATCAAATAACGAACTTCACTAAAACCGAGTACAGTGATGATGAATTTTATTATGTAACACATGAATTTGTTGTACGTGAGGTGCAGGTGGATCCGGGGTCTCAAATATTTGTCCTTGCAAGATATGATGATGACTTTGCCAATAATGGAACCGGGTCGCTACAAATATTGGCTGGGAGTCAATTCTGGAATGAGCCTACACAGATATTTTTGCAGGACGGTGACACCTTTTATCTCAATGGCCTACTTGATAGATCGGTTAAATTCCTGGACTTTATCAAAGGGTGTGCCCACCTGATCAGCGGTAAGTTCACCACTGATTTTAATAACAAAGTGGTGTGGTTAGATTGCCCCTACCAGACGATCAATTCATTGGATGAGGTAGTGAATGGTTTCTTTGAAGAGACCGGAGCCGGAGAGAATCTGAACGGCATAAAAGTGGCGGCATCAGAAAGATCCAAAACACCAAACAATAACTTTAAAAGGTACTTCCAACTGAAATTCAAAGGCGATGGCGACGCGGCTGTTAAGGCACTGAACCTACCTGAGAATGAGCCTTTGTATTCACATACCATCGACTACGGTGCAACTTATCCGGAGGAGTATGAGGAGAGCCCAAATCCGTTCTTTGAGCCTACGTTAAACAAAAAGATAATCGGGATAACGGTAACTCCGGAGCCGATTGATATGCCGTGGATGGTGGAGTCTATCAATGATTCACCTCCTAAATTGAGTTATAATCTTGGGCCTCGTGTCTTATATTGGAATGGCGTGAATGAGCTTTGGAATCAATACCCTGCTGGTAGTGATAACGAACTTGGTCAGGTTGAAATTAAAATATTTAATGTCGATACGGATCAGATCCCCTACGCCTTCCAGTTGGCGAACAGTCAGACGCAGGGGATCATGGATCCTCCAGCCTTACCTTCTTTAAGGTACGGCGATGATATAGACCTCCGGGATCTGTTCAACCAGTATTGGAAAGCATGGTTATTTCAGACCCGGCAAAACTTACTGATCAATCTCCTTTTGCTGATTGAAAAAGTAGATTATTTCAAATACGACTTCAAAAAGAAATATGTTTTTGATTACCTGGGCCGGCAGACGGTCGCACGGATGATTGAAGTGAATGACTTCCAGATGTGCGACAATACATCCACCCCGGTGGTGTTCCTGCCGGAGAAAAGGACGGCGGATGCTTGTTTGAATCCGGTCATACCCAACGCAAATTTGTGCAATTTCAATGCACCTCAACTTATTATCACATTAGATGACGGGTGCTATACATTTTCACTTGGCGGTGTAAATGTCAGCCCCGTCGCTTTTGTGGTATTTGAATGGCATTATATTGGAGATCCAACCTGGACAACTGCCGGGGTTTTGTGTGATCCTACTGGCGCGTTTGAGGTACGGATGACCGTCAACTATGCAGACGATTGCCCGATTATTTACCGGAGGCGCACCATTGATATTTGTGGAAACAGTCCGGAGATATCATTTGATTACGATTATGAATTAAATTGTGTTGAAGTTCTGGCCGGTGGTGTGAATCAGTCGGTTGTTCAATATGTGGTGATCATATACTCTTATGACGGTGGTGTGACCTGGCAGCCTTCGCCTTATACACTTTATTCCTGCCTGCCGGTTGGAGAGCATACCGACATATTATTCCAAGCGACGTTTTACTACAGCGATGGATGCCCTCCGATTGAAATAACTCAAAACTTTTCAATACCTGTAACTCCTCCTATCTGCAATGGTACGACTGCGGATGCCACTTGTGATACCCTTGGAAATATCACACTGACCGGCGTTGTAGTTGGTGAAGTAGCAATGGACCTGGTGGTGTATCAGCTACCTGGATCCGGTGTATGGCAGTTGTGGGATGGCGTGAGTCCTGTCAATCCATGCCCTTTTGAATACCGTCGTCTGATCTTCTTTTGTGATGACTGCCCGACGTATTGCGGTGAAATCCACACCTGCGAATGCTCTTCCTGCCTGGCTTCTGTCATGCTGGACTTTGGCACCGTTTTGGGTAACGATGGAATTATATCTACGGTTGAGAATTGTGAAGGTGCAGTTTACAGTTGGGAGATCGACACCGGCAGCGGGTATGTTGCCTTACCTGATACTACGGCAGACATTATCATTACTGATTTTGGGACTTATAGGGTGACAATAGAATGCGACGACGATTGTACGGACAGTGCAACGATAGAAGTTATTGAGCCTCCGTGTGAGGTTCCACTTGGTACACCAATACAAATTGAAACCTGCTGATGGCTTGTACAATAAATTTACTCACACAAATGCTCCCAGGAGCCGGGGCCGGTGGTACATGGACACAAGACGGTTATAATGTCCTTGGGGCTGGAAACCCGTATATCGGTGGCGGTACTGATTTTGAGCTATTCGGCGATGATCCGCTACTGGATCCATCCGGAGCAGTACCTGGGTATTACTTCTTTTCTTATGACGATAGCTGCAACCCCCCGCAGCAGGTTATACTTTATATCAGTGATCCGGTGGACGCCGGTGATGATTACGAATTTACAATTTGTTATAATAGCTCTTATTATGATCTAAATGATTACTTAACAGGTGATTTAGGCGGCACGTGGTCGGTTGCTCCTGGTTCCGTACCCCCGTCAGGTGGATTGGATGGTTTTAACCCTGCAACTGGCATTATTAATATTGAGAATATGACACAGTTTAATAATCCCGGAGCTTATATTTTTCTTTATACCGTCACCGCTCCAACACCGTCAGGTTTTGAACAAGCAGACTGTGCCACCTGTGTAAGCACAATGACTGTGACTGTAAATATATTCCCAAATCCAGCATGGCCATTGGATGAAAACTACATAATAGAAGACCCCTACGGAGATTTTAATTTATATGATCTATTCACGACAGAAGCTGATGGAGGCGGCACATGGGCACAAACGGCTGGTGAAGATACTATAACGATAACAGGCGGTTACCTTGGAACTATTAATTTAGACAGTCCGGTGGCCGGATGCCAATATCAGTTTGAATATACTCTGGGTGCTTTTTGCGGAATACCATTTCCGGCGGTAATAAATATAACGATCATCCGTGACTTTGAACTATCCATCGACGCCGGTGAAACTACCTTGAACGCCGTTTATGAAAACTGCGATTCACCTACCTTCGAATGGTTCCAGTTGAACGTAGAAACCAACGAGTGGGACAGTCTCGGAGTGACGACGCAGTTTTATGTTATGTCAAGTCCGGTGGATGGTGATGAGTTCAAAGTGGTGTTGACTTGTGGGGATTGTACTCAGGAGGCCATACACGTCTACACTTCGAACGTGTGCGCAAATAATCCGTGCTTTGATATCATCCACAATGAAACCACCGATTGCCTGTCTGTCGTCAATAATGGCACCAATACCTCGCCGGTCTCAACGGACGTCATACAGTGGAAAAAAGACGGTGGATTGTATGCGACGTACACCGGCCCGATATGCGGCTGTGACTTTTATGAGTTCCTGGAAGTCGTTCCTTACTGCCTGGTAGTTGGTGCCAATATTCGTGTTGGTTACAGCTCCTTTACCGCCTGCCCGACGCGGGTGGTAGGTCGGGTATATGTCGAGTATGGTGATGGAACTGATGAGGTTCATTCAGGGCCAAATATAACAGCGGATTATGTGCAATGGACGCCAGCGCAGTGGATTGCTAAAGGACGGACGGCGGTATTCCGTATCCGGTGCTTGACACCAATAGGTTATATTTTTAAGCGTGTTCAATTTACCTATACCGGATCCGGGGGACTGACTTGTACGGATGTAACGTATGCGCACCTGAACTACCCAAAATTATACTACAAAATATGGTTTAAAAGGACGGTGGATTATTCGGACACCTGCGCAACGGTCATTTGTGAAAACTTCTTTGAAATAGGTAACGGTTGTTTACTGGATGTTTTTTTAACGACCGCTAATATTTCAGACCCTCCTACTTACACCGGCCCCGGAATAGCTGCAACAGCTTTCAATGCAAGTGGATCGCAGACGTATGAATGGTACAAAGACGGGGTTTTATTGGCTGGAGAGACCCTGACTTATATTCCAACGACTTACGGAAATGGGGTTTATACGGTTATTGTAACAGACGGTCTTTGTACGGCAACCGATACCCTGGTATTAAGTACCGGATGTACGATTGGCGTATCTGTCAGTCTTGCAGGAACTACCCTCACGGCGTCTATCTCCGGATGTGGAGCCAGCCCGATAACCTATCAGTGGGCTTTTTGGACAGGAACGGCTTGGAGCAACTTAGGAACCGCATCGACGCAGGCGGTCACGGTATCCGGGCAATACCGCGTGTTGGCGTCCTGCGGGGGTTGTACGGCGGAATCCACCTATTTTTATACCGTTCCATGTGATATATCAGTTGAGATAGTGGTGACTGATTTTAATTTACAGGCCGTTCCAACGGGCTGCACGGGTGCCGAGACTTATTTATGGCAAGAGTGGAACGGAACGTCCTGGGATGATTTGGACACTACTGATTTTTGGGATGTTCTGAATGACGGGCTTTACCGGGTGACATTATATTGTGATGGATGTACCGCCATTGCGCAATACAACTTTGTAACTTCCTGCGCCAGCTCGGTGACGATCAGTATATCAGGTGGGCCGATCAACCCAACGATGACGGCAAACCCGTCCGGATGCGTCGGTGCCCCGACCTACCAGTGGCATCGTTTTTTCGGTGGTGTGTGGACCGCCCTGGGTACCGCCAGTACGGAGATTGCAAACGTGGCAAATCGGACGTACAGGATAACAATGGTATGTGATGGGTGTACGTCGTATGATTATTATTACTACACCGGTTGTTCCACGACGGTGGCCATAACCCTGACCGGAGGTGGAACAACCCTAACAGCAACGCCAACATCCTGCGGCGGTACGGCTTCTTATGTTTGGGAGATATCATTAAATGGTGGTGCCAGTTGGGCTGTTATTACACCCACCTCGGCAACGATAACACCGACACAATCAGGATTATACCGTGTTACTTTGACCTGCTCTGGCACCGGGTGTACGGCGCAGGATACGGAGACCTTCACGTTCCCATGTGCCACGACATTGAGCCTGAATTATGCCAGTGGTACGCTGACAGCCACGACGGGCGGGTGCGCCGGTGTTGAGGCTATTGTGTGGCAATACTCACCGAACTACGATCCAATTTCCGGAGGTTGCACCGGATGGACACAAGTTGCAACTGGCGTGACTTCTTACGTGCCAACTGTTACCGGTTGTTATCGGGTTGTGACAACCTGCGACGGATCCTGCTTCCAGGAAAGAACTTTATATATTGTTATCGCAAACCCGTGCGCAGGAATAACAATGTCTATAACGCCGGGCATAGGTAAAGTGTCGTGGGGCACCCTGAATTTATCAGGCACCCCGATGACCAATTATTTAATCTCCTGGCGTACAAGTCCTGGAGGGGTGGAGGTCTTTCAATCTGGTGCTGGATCTTATTATAACCCTGCGACGATGTATGCGCATCCGTCATCAAATATACCTTTGCCGGTGGGTGCTTATTACCCTTATATTTTATTCTCAGATGCCGGTGATGATCTTGATTGCCTTCCTGTTTTTAACGTCGCTGCCGTTGTGTGTGGCACTGATTATGGACTGACTTATTCCGGTCCTGGTGGGGTGGCGGCGACGCAAAGCGTATCGGTGGCGGTGGACGCGGGAACTGGATATATCAAAATCGGAATTCAAACCCAGACGGTAGCGGATAAAGTGCAGGTGAGGTATAACAGTGTCATTATCTTTGATAGTGGGAATATCACCACCGGCTTTTCATACCAGATGTTTGTCGTGCCAATCACATTTGTGTCAGGACAAAACTATGCGGAGGTTATAGTTACCAACAGCACACCGGCGCAACAGACTAATTTCAGGTTGTATATCAATTGCTGTACTACCCTATCGTCATGCCCTTTGGTACTCGACACGGCAGCAATAACGGCGGCACTCAATACTTCCTGCGGCTGCGTATTCACCAACGTACCTACCTACCAGAATTTTTATCCCGACCTTTTCAGCTCGCTATGTCAGAATGTGGACAGCTATGCGGCATCGTATTTAATGCAAGCCGGTGGCTGTGGTGTTTCCTACCTTCCGGGAGCCAACCTGGTTTGTGTGGATTGTGGATCCACGGTAGTCCAAAAACCAATTGGTATAGTGGGCGTTCGGATAATTATTCCTTTCCCGTGTTCAACGAGGTATGCGAGTATAAAAGCACGGTTATTGAGCATAACAGATCCTGATGTGTATGTGGATATCCAGTTTAAAAATAGTGCGTGTGTTGGTGACGGCTCATTTACGACGGTGAAGATATGGCCAGCACATGGAACAATGACATTCGATGATGTAACCAGGACCATTCAGTACAATATGGCGGCGGTCAATCCGTACACCAATACCTGTACGGATTGTGAAACCCTGCTTTATACGACGTACGAAAACTATTTGAATCTGTATAGTGCGCCAGGCAATCAGGTCTTTGGAACCTTCCAAGCTATTTACTCAGATCGGGCGGTCACGGCGGCTCCACTACCAACGGCGGATATTTTATTCAATGAAATTATTGTAAGTGATTGTGGGACGACGGAAAGGAGATATAAAATAGATTACCGGGACGATGACTGTCCGTGTGCTAGTTGGCAGTTGTGGGAGGATGTCACACTGACCGGGCTTTATACGACTTTAATAAGTCAGGCCGCCGGGTGGGGTGGATCGTGTCCATAAAAAAAACCGTATGTTTTTGGCATACGGTTATCAAAGATTGAAAAGTCAGCTTATGAAGAAAATTGAATACAAAGTTAAAAATATAAACTCATGTTTGCAAACATATCGCTTTTCGAAGGAAAAATAAGTTGTAATGTGCTGGGCTGCGACAACATCGCGTCCTTCACCTGGCATTACCAACACACCCCTAATCATAAGCTGGTACAGATAGCTGGCAATAATAATATTATTGGTTGGTTTGGAAGCGGTACCTATTACTGTGAGGTGGTTTGTAATGCTGGATCCCTGAAGGTGTCCAATACTTTTAATTCAGCTACGCAAACCGATACACAGCCCCTGGAAGGTAAAGTATCGCTACCGACTAAAATACAACAACAGGCAGCAGTCAGGCAAAATAATAGTGAGTGGGACTTTACGAAGATACCGGCAACGGAGACAGAGAAGATAAAACAACTGGTAGCCGATGAGAAGTGGAAAGACCTGGCGGTTATACACAGCAATTATAATTTGTCCTCAAATTCATATTGCTGCAATATGGAGGGCGTAAAAACTAACTTTAGGAAGTATGTTAAAATGTCTGGAGGGGAAAGTTAAATGGTGGAAGATAGTCACTGACCGGATGCATATCCTCCTGTCAGAGAATAACTGCCACGAGCATACGCCGGGCGTGTATGGTGAAAGTGATACAGGCGAATTTGAGGCTTTCAATACGGAGATGCCGTGCCCGGTGACCTGGGATTATTCAAAACTGCCGGACCATGAACTGCTCAATGTGTCCCGCTTTATCACCGATTGTAATGTGCGGGGACTGATTGTCATTCACAATCAATATGGTCTTTCGGCTCAATCCTTTTGCTGTGATAATGGCGGTATAGTGGAAAACTTCAAAGAAATATTAAAACTCCGAGGCTATGCAGAATGATGAAAACCGCCTGAAAATGATTAACAGGCTGCTGACAATGATCACCGGATTTGAGCATGAGGATCACCGTAGGTTATCACCGGAGCATGAGTATATTTTTCGTTTTTATACCTATACCCAGATTGTCAAACCATTGATAATGCGGGATTCTGAAAGAAAAATCAAATTAAACAACCTGGTTATTAAGTACAATCTTGACGCAACAACGATCCTACGGATTTTAAAAACATTTGACATTATGTCACCAAAAAATTAATATATATAAGTTTGGGAATAATTTTTATCATAGTTTTGTAGCACAATGGTAAAAATACCTGAACACATCCAAAGTTTTGTCCTTTCCCGTACCTGGGAAATGGACACCATTTACGGCCTTTCCGAGTTCGCACGTTTCCTTTTTGAGATCAATTCTAACCTGATTCCTGATTATTCACAGATGCGGAGCCGTAACGCTCCTATCATCATGAATAACGGTTATGTATTCCAGGGCAATTCCTGGAACGTTCGCAGCTCTGATATTCCGGAGGGATCCATTATCAAAATGTCTTTGTCCGGAACGATGATCTATGAGGACGGCCCCTGTTCGTATGGTGTTAAATCATTAGCCAACACCTTATACGACGCTTACAATAACAGCCGTATTGCTGGTATCCTGATGGAAGTCAATAGTGGTGGTGGGGAGTCAACGGCTGGCAATGCCTTGATGTCGGCGGTAGCCGATAAAAACAAACCTGTTGTTATTCACTTCCATACTTTAGGCAGTGCTGCCCTAAAAGTCTCCTTACCAGCCAATGAGGTTATTGCGGCGTCACCATCCGCACAGGCTGGATCCATAGGCACCTTTGTTTCTGTATCAAAGGAGATCCTTACCTGGTATGCCGAAAACATATTAGATATCTACGCCGATCAGTCACCGGATAAGAATGCGGAGTTCAATGCTCTGCTGGCTGGCGATCTTGGCCCTATTAAAAAAATAGTGAATAGGTCAGCTGAACTTTTCCAACGGGAGGTCGTGAAATACCGGACATTGAAAGGTTCTGAGGATTACCAGGCACAGACGCTGGCGGGTGGAATGTTCGATGCGAATATAGCCAGGAACAGGGGCCTGATCGACGGTATAGGAAGTTTAAACTACGCACTAAAGCGTTTGAATTCACATATTAAAAACTCATAGCATGAATTGGTTAAAATTAACGATAGTACAATTGAACCGCATTTTCGGTACTGACTCCGGTTTCAAAGAAGATATGACCGAGGCGGAAACCGTCAATCACCTGGAAGGTATCTCACCTTTATCTGAGCAGCTGTCCAGTCTCCAGGAAGGAGTAAAGGAGCGTGACTCTGAAATTGCTGGATTGAATAGCCAGATTGCCGAGCTGAATGAAAAGCTGTCCGGCAATGAAAAGGAGATTGCGGACGTAAAAGAAACGGCGCATAGCAGCGTTGAAACCCTTACCGGACTGATCCAGGGGCTGAGAACGGAAGTGGCGACACTCCGGAAAGAAACCGGTGATCAGTTCAACACGCTGAAGCAAGGCACTCCGGCACCCAAAACCGACGGCCTACTGGTGAAAGAAAAGGATGAAAAACCAAAAGATGAAAACAAAATCGACGGGTCTTTCATCGATCAAAGGATCGCGAACATGAGGGTCAGCGTTCGGTAGGATATCCGTCCCGGCAACGGGTTTTTTTAAAAATATAAATCATTAATTCACTTTAAAATAATATACAATGTTTGAATTAGTAGGAGACTTTGGTGTCATACAGTTTTCCCAGGTGGGAAATACCCGTTATATCACCATACCGACCGAAACCGCGATCAGGCTTTTTAACACCTTTGCCGTATTGTATCCGAATATCCTCGCCAACGCGATGGGTATTTATACCATCGGTGAAGTGGATCGTGAAGGTATGGTACGCTATGCCTCGCTGGGAGTGCCTAAGCACATTCTGACAGCTCGTAAAAACGGGTGTGTATGGGATCCTAAAGGACGCATGCCGATGACGCTGACCGAAAATTCCCTTTGCCCGGTAGAGTTCATGGGTGAGGAGTGCCCGGATGCGTTCTGGGGCGGCTGTCTGGAAAGAATCTTTGGAACCGGTAACGCCGTCCGTGATTTCTTTTCGACTGCCGAGAGCAGGGCGATCATCCAGGAGATCATCAATAATATCTACATCGGTCTGGGTAACTCATTTTACGAGCTGGCTGACTTTGGCCAACACCCGCTGATTGCGGATTCCACCGAGAACAACTGGTTTACGGTTGATCAGAAGGAGTGGAACGACTACGTGGATCAGCAGGAAGCCTGCGGTGGCTTTGTCACCCAGATGGATTACTTGAAAAATACCGAAGGTCTGGACAACATGAACATACCGATCTACGCCAATGAGATCGACGGTGCGGAGTTCATCGGTGATGCTGAGGATCTTTTCAAAAGGCTGTTGAACGCCGCCGGTGCTGGCACCGAATTTTCGACCATCATCAACGCAAGGGGCGTTGGGATGGCTGCGCCTGTCATCCAGGTTTCACAATCCATCTTTCAAAAATATGAGGATGAGCTGTTGACTAAATTTGCATCGATTCCTGAGATGTACTACTACTACCTGACTGGTGTAGATGGCGCACGCCAATTACAACCCGGTGTGTTGAGGTACAAAGGTGCCTGGGTTTACTGCAACTACGGTTGGGGGCTCTTTGACCGCATCACTGGTACGATCTCCCACCGTGCAGTTGTCTCCGCTCCCGGCGTGTTTGGATTGTCGTCAGACGTCCGTAACCTGCGCCAGTTCAGCGGCCTGGGCCTTCGTGTTGTCCAACACCTGGACGCTCCCTGGATGGGAAAAGTCTATATGGATACCACGTTTAAGATGGGAACAGCCATCTTGAACACGCAGATGCTTGCAATGGCGTCTGTCACTCTTTCACCAGCTTAAATCTAATTAATCATGGCTTGTACTTTAATTGATCTTGATAATCAGATTGACTGCCCGGTATCGGATGGTGGGATTGTTGAATCCAGGGTGGCTGAGTGTACGGATATCACCGCTGTCACCATCGAAGCCCTTACCGGAATAATCACCGCTTTTACAATGGCTTCCACTGGCCTTTGGAAAAAGCTCGTTTATGACGATGATGATACCGCTTTTTTCAATCAGGAAGGTGTACGTGTGAATAATAAACACACGTTTACGCAAACGGCTTTCATGAAGTTTGCCGGGGTAAATAACGATAAGCGATTGGTAGTGGAGGGGCTGACACCATGCTGCTGCCTCGTGGTGGTCCATTTCCTTTCCAACGGTACCGCCGTTGTACAAGGATTGGAAAACCTGGCTTCCCTTACTACCTGGAGGACTTCGAAAAAGAAAGCCAAAGTCACCGCCAATGTGATGACTGACACCGCAGCCAATGAGGACCGCGTAGAATTCAACTTTATTTCAGAATCCAGGAACAGCGCAATGTTCACCGATCTCACGGCGGCGGAGCTTGATGCGCTGTAAAACTTAGTATCAATCATGGGAAGAATATATCGAATTAAATCCAGGTACTTAACCAAACCGGCTTTGATCACGCACGTTGATGGCCAGGTGGTAAACCTGATGGGCGTTTCGGCAAAAAAGGTGATTCCAGCAACTAACCAGATTCCTGCCAAGACCGTGGAGATTCCCGGAGCAACGCAGGCGCAGTTGAAAATTGCATTTGAAGCTGGCAATGAGACCATCGAGGTGGTTGATGTCCCAGATGATAAGGCTACGAAGGCCACCGTTTAAGGAATGAATTTATAGAATGTTTTACGGGGGTGATCAGGTAAAAAGCGGTCATCCCCGTATAAAACCCGTTTTAGAATGGCATCAGATAATTGTTGTGATGATCAGGCAGTAACTCCGGTACCCACTCCCAGAGATAAAGGATTCTACCGGAAGGGGTCAGATCGTAAGAAGGCATTCTTTTACGACTGGTTAAATACACGTAACCCACTCGAAGCGGAGATCAAAGACGGCGATGAACTTCAAAAACTATTTGAAGAGTTCGCATTTATTCCATACGCCAGCAATGATAAAACTACTGGGCACTCGCTCCTGATGTTCTTTATGAACATCGTCAACTTATCCCCTACTCATGGGTCCTGCATTGAGCGGATGACCTTCCTGGCATTCGGAGGTAAAGTTGCCATAACTAGGGAGGAGGATGATATTTTTGATTTTGGTGATGAGGTTGAAGTTTCAACATCTATATCCAAGCAGGAAGCCACGGAGATCCAGGATATTTTTAAAACTATCAAAATCAATTCTGATAACTTAAAGGAGTTTGCCAAAGACATTTTTAAAAACTATAAAAGCACCGGGAACGGCTACCTGCTACTGACACTGAGTGAGACGATGGGAGCTAAGGCTGCGTCGATAACCAGGCATGATCCGGATGAGGTTATGTATATCCGGAATGAAAATGTCGAGGGTATCAAGTACGTCGCTATATCCAACTACTTCACTAGGGAATACATGGAAAAGGTGCCGCCACAGGTGGTGCCGGTTTATCCGTATTTTGCCACGGATCCAGTTACCGGGAATCAAACGACTTTGATACATATTAAAAATGGTGGCAAGTGGTATGGACGCCCGGATTCCATACAGGCATTTATGTATTTTTACCGGGAGTGGCAGGATGCCACCTACTTAATAAAAGCTGCTGATAATGGTTTTGTTGGCCAGGTGTTGATAGAAGTAGAGGGGGATGATCCGGAGACTGAAGGCGGTATTGATGATGTAAAGGATGGAGAGGCAGGATTCTCAAGTACTGCGGACAGATTGGAAAAGAACTTCACCAATAAAGGTGATGATCCAATGTCCATTTTATTCATGGAACGACCATACGGAGCAAAAGCAGCTTTTGTGGAACAATTTCAGCCTAACACAAATGAAAACTTCTACAAAGTAAGTGGGGAAATTTCAGAGTTAAAGATCATCCAGGCACATAAACTGACGCAAAGACTGATGGGTGAAGCCGTCGCCAATGGGCTTTCAGATAGTACTTTCATGGATGAGTTTGAACTACTGCTGCCTACGATTGATGAATACCAGTCCAAGATCGAGTTTGGAATTAATACAGCACTACAGGCAATATTCCGTTTTTATGACAAACCTGCGTTGGAGGGGATATACCTTCGCTTTCAAAGTCCTTATAAAGTAGTAAAAGAAGATACAACAGAAGATACAACAGATGATACAGGAACTAATAACGGCGAGTGAAGTAATTGAAGGGGCACCGGTGAAACGGGATTATCCTACAAACAACCTTTGTATAACAAAGGATAATATCGTTTTGGACTTTTTTCGTAACTGCCTGTCTGAGGAACTGCTGAATGCTTTGAATGCGGATAAGACGGTGGTATCTGATCCAAATACGTATGATCCATCGGATACTTATAACGAGGGTGTTATAGTTGTTTTTGACGGGGTGTATTATGAATCTTTGATAGATGATAATGCCTCACCTCTGGCGTCTGATGACTGGTCGGTTGTTAAGAAGTTTGTGAAGGATTGTTATAATGACCTATGGTATTCTTTTTTGAAAAAGGTATTGGCCTACCGTATTATCTACTCGTCAATTGAGTATAATACTTTCCAGGCTGGCAGCAAAGGGCTTACACAGTTTGTAGCAGATGACAGTGGAATTGCAACAGTGAGTTATAAAGCCTTCACGGCTTTCAAGGCTTCGCTCTGGGATGACTCAGTCGTTATCTTTGACAATATGGTCTCCTGGCTGAAGAATGAAGATAATGCAGATTGTTTTACCGGTATTACCATCTTCGCAAATAATTGCGGATCGAGTTGTAATACAAAAAAAAGGCGAAGAATCGCTTTTCGTATATGAATGAATTTATTAAAAAAGCCATCGGAGCAGCTTTGGAAGTCAGTAATGTTCCAAATGATTTGAAAGCAGCACGGCAGGCTGTTTGCGCATCCTGCGAATTCCACATTAATAACGAGAAATGTGGAAAATGCGGATGTTATACCGAGATAAAATCCGGTATGGATTACAACAGGAATCCAGCCCGGAGATTCCGGATTGAAAAGACGCACTGCCCGGAGGGCTTTTGGCCTTATATCGATACCGAAGGTGTAAGGCATGAAAATGATTTGATTTTAGCGGATTTTTATAATAAAAATTAGTATGTTTCAGAAAATTTCTAATCCGGGGCAAAGTGCGACTAATAGCGTAGTGGTTATTAATAATACCGCTTGTTGTGGTGCTGAGTGTGTGGAATGTGCTTATGTGGTGGACGGGATCATAATTGGAGATTTAATTAGCGAACCGGCGACATATACGTTTTTAAATTCAGTGGGCGTTTCAGTATCGGTTACGCTTACAACGGCAGATATCGAAACAATCCGTAATGAGTTATTGGTATTTATCAATTCGATTGGATATTATGGCGCACTGGATGATATACGGATAACGGATTATATTGATGTAGATGATAACTCCGTGTATAAAATAGAGGTGATAGGGTGCGCTGATTTCGTAAGCGTTACGACGATAAATGAAACAATACTGTCAGAAACGCTCTGCGCTTTTGTACCTGCCTGTGATTACACGTTTACGACGGAGGGTAGTGTTAGCGCAATACCGGTTTCTTTAAATGGAACAGAGGGCACGGTAGGAGCCTTTTTACCGTCTGAGCCTCCAGTTGATATTGAGGTTAAATTGGCTGCGTTTTTCACTGGGGCGTCGAGTATTGACGCGACAATCAACGAAGCCGAAACGGAAATTACTGTTGTTATACACGGCTATTTGCCGAATGACTTATTATACATCGACGGCGACCAGGGCATAAAGTCCAACTGCCGTAAAGTTTACACAGCTTAATTAATTAATTCACTTTAAAATAAATTCACAATGATTAAAAGAAAATACAACCCAGGGGCCAGTGCGACCAATATCACGGTCATCTCGCAAACCGATAGTGGTTGTTGCAACGAATCCCTGGCTGAGTGCCAGTACGTGGCTACCTGGACCATCGCTTCAACTGAAACCCTCGTCTCCCTGACGATGATCGACAGCGCAGGAGATACACAGGTTTACACATTCCCATCCACTTTGTCAGATCCGGCACCATCGGATGCGTCTGCCATCAACACGGCTTTGACCGATTGGATTGAATCCAATGGTTATGTTGTTGAAGGCAAGAGCGTGGTCGTTGAGGTGACTGCTACGACGGTGACTGCTACCTTTACCGGTGAAGCAGTATTTACTGCCAATGAGGACACCGATGCCGCTTATGTCATCACACCAGCCTGCGTGAAATCTGTTGAGTGTACATACAGCTTTACCACAAACGGCAACGGTGCCAGCACCGTACCTGTGAGCAAAAACGGAACTACAGGCGCGTTGACCGCCTTTACGATCAGCGATTCGGCTGCAACCGTAAAAGGTCTTGTTGAAGGCTTCTTTACTGGCTCGACCGTAACTGTTGTTAAGAACACCGATGCCGGTGTCTTTGAAATCACAGTGAGCGGTGCACCGGAAGATGTACTTTACATCGACGGATCACAGGGCTTGAAATGCTGCTGCGTATCCGTTTACACGGCGTAATTTTAAATTAAACTAAAAATTATAACTGGAATATGGATTGCTGTATAACAAACCTGAATATCACCTGCATAAAGAATCAATACATTCAAATTGCAGGAGTGACCAAGCCAAAGGAGACGACGCTGTTCAACGGCCTCCGAATCACTAATGGCAGCAGGTCGTATTATATACGCAGTCCATATTCCGTTATACGCCGGGGGTCTAACTTTCATCTGACGGGTTCAGATGGGTTCGAACTATCCTTTACCGTTGCCCAGACGGTACTTAATGTCGATCAGATTATTGAGGTACTGGCTGATTGTAATTGTAGCTGCGAAGAAACGGCAGTTAGTCAAAGCAGTTGGGAGGCATCCGGCAATGAGTTTGAAGAGCCGCCGGTAGAGGTGCCAGAAGATGTATCTGGTGTCCTGGTATTCCGAAATGGCATTTACGTACCGACAGAAGCACAAGGCGGCGACTACTGGCGTCGGGAAAGTGCTACCGAAATTGAATTTACACCATCCGGCACGATTGAAGCCGGTGAATTTTTATCAATAATTCTCCTATGAAAAAGATATTTATACTGCTTTTGCTAATGTGCTTTTTGAGTGAATTTATTTTTGCTCAGACATATCCTGGAACACCGGTATCAAACCCGGTGCGAACTTATACCCAAAACGACACAAAAGGTGTATGGGTGATCGGCAATGGTGCGCCTATATTCTCTCCCACCGCAAAGATGAGCCAGCTATATTTTGACTACATAGGCCAAAAACCATATTTCTGGAATGGCTCGGCATGGGTGGATTGGTCTGCTGGTTATATCATAAGTGCTGCAAATGGGCTTACGGAAACCGCCGGGACGGTAAAGATGGGAGGCTCTTTGATAGAAGAGACTACGATTGACCTGGATGGCTTTGATTTTATTATAAGTGGAACTGGTGGATTTGCTGCTGATGTGACCGGCAATATCCAGCTTCAAACAGCCGGAACAACAGACTTACTTGCAGACGGGAAATTGCAAACCTTCACGCTGGCAAATATGGAGGTATATGCAGCCCAGGATATTGCGATTGAAACGGATGATGTCATCAACATACATGCCATTAACGGTGGCAGTATTATTGTCGATAATAACGACTTTGTTTTAACCGCAACGTCTGGCGATGTGCAAATTAATTCACCTGGTACGACTGCTGGTGTCGTCAATGGTATAGCTTATAAATCAGATATTGCAAACAGTGTGGCGGTCACCGATTACGGCGTGAACACAACGACGGCTGGGGTGCCTGATAACGGCAAGGTATGGACTTATAATAGCACGACAAATGAAATGGAGTTACAAACGCTGCCGTCCGCAATTCCAGGGCTTAACACAATAGGATCAAATCAGTTAACATCGGGGCTGCGTGACAGTATAGTTTTGAACAACTGGAATACTTTAGGTAATGCCGGGACGGTTCAAGCGACTAACTTTATTGGTACGACGGATGCAATAGGCTTATCACTTCGCACCAATAATAGTATCCGGCAAACGATATTATCAACTGGCGAGGTAGGTATTGGCACTACAACCCCATCTTATGTATTAGATGTTTTGAGTAATTCAATAGGTGCTACATCTGGTACTCTTGGGGCACAATTACAAAATAGCACTGTGGCATCTGCTGGAAGTCAACAATATTCTCCTTCTTTTATATGGAAAGGAAATGGCTGGAAAACTGATGCTGTAGCAGGATCTCAACCAGTTGAGTTCTATGCCTTTGTAGAGCCTGTTCAAGGAGCGGCATCACCTACTGGAAAATGGGTACTGCGGAAAAGAATAAATGGAGTTTCTCCATCAGAGGTTTTTAGTGTTACGACATCCGGTGCAGGAAATTTCCCATCTTCATTAACAGCTGCCTTATTTACGGGGGCTTATGAATCTGCCACCGGTGGCATTGGAGCAAATTTAAGTATAAAAACTGGATTCACCTCTCTTGATGCACCTGGCCTCGTTGGATCAGCTTCAACTCATTACAGAATTGCTTTTGGTGGCACTACGACTGCAACTATAACAGCAAACTTAAGTGCAGCAGGAACATTCTTTGGATCAGCAGCAGCTACAATTGCAGCCTCTGGCACACATCCGCTTTTTGCTAATGTTGCGATTCGAGCTATGGGAATAACGGCTGGTGCTGGCACTTTAACTAATTCAGCAACACTTTATATAGAAGGTGCAGCTACAGCTGCTACAAATAATTATACACTATGGTCAGATGCAGGTAATAATAGATTAGACGGCTCAACCGGAATCGGTGGAGTTACTACTCCTACATCATTACTTCATTTGGCAGCTGGTACCGCATCTGCCAGTACAGCACCTTTAAAACTTACTTCAGGAACGAATTTGACCACAGCGGAAGCCGGTGCCGTCGAATATGATGGAACTGAATTTTATGCTACCAATTCCAGCGCTTCCAGGACAATTTTATCCAGGTGCTTAAAAGGATCTGCAACATTGGATTTTGGCAGCACAGCTGCACAAAGTTCAGCGGATCTGACAATAACAGTTAACGGTGCTGCGGATGGTGATCCAGTCTATCTTGGAGCTCCAAATGGTTCTGTCAATGCCAATACATCATTTTTTGCCTGGGTATCAAATGCCAATACAGTTTCCGTAAGGTTCAATAATTATTCTTCAGGAGCGGTGGATCCAGCGTCAGGAACATTTAAAGTAACGGTCAATAAATGAGATATATAGTCTTCATATTACTTCTTTTTATGTCATGCACCAAACAGGACATTGAGCCTGTTTTTGATATA
>JBGAWQ010000003.1:0-255568 GCA_044227555.1 Saprospiraceae bacterium
TGATCCACAAAACTCAGATGAGGATCGTCCACTGCCGTAGTCTCTTCTTCAAACACTACATTTTCATCACCGGGAGAATACAACACAAAGGAGATCGGAAGAAATAACATCTCATCCGTGGTCTTCTCACCCCAGGTTACGAATTTCGGAGGACTGTTGGGATTGCTGGGATTGTTGACCGTATTGTCATAAGTCGCATAAGCATGCAATACTGTTCCAGGTTCGAGGACGATGTATTTTTTGAAGTTGTACGATCCCTGCCAGTTGAAATCCCAGTCGGGAATGTGGATCAGATTAGTGGTATCCCCATTGGGATGCACCGCATACACGGTAAAATCCTGTCCAAGTAAGTGAGCGTGGGGCCAGATGGCAAAGAGACTGACTTTGACCGGTACAGTAAACTGGCAATGGAAAGTTGTTACCGTATTAGGCCACATGACAAACGGTCCGTTGGTGATATACGGATCGAATGGCAGGAAGATAAAGTTGGTGACCTGCCGGGTGACCGGTTCTTTTTTGAAAAAGATATTGACGGTGCTGCTGTCATGCGTCGGAAATGGCGATGGGCCATAGTGCACCTGCATCAGCAAATCTGATCCTGCAGGTAAAATCTGACCTAACCCCTGCGGATAAGGAATGGGTTTCTGCCCGGGCACATATCCGGGAAACATATTCTGCAATGATTCATTAATACCAAATCCGCCAAATCCATCATATCCGTATTTTGGATCAGCCTGATCAAGCGCCCGTGCCTGACCAGTGTTGTCAAAACTGAATAATGCATGATGCAAGACCTTGCTATTGCCAGGTCGCAATTCAACAGTGGCGACCTGCTTGTCTTCTGTCAGATGGGTGGGTAATACAAACACGCGATACTCATCCTGGCTTCCGCCCCAATGCTCATATGACTCAGCCATGGACAATACCAGGTCAGGTATCCCGATCTGTGATCCTGTTGGAAATTCAGGCAAAGGGGGTTCTTCTCCAACATTGCCATATGGTGTGCCGTCATCTACCCATTGGGCGATGAGATCGATCTGCTCCTGGCTCAGAAACCGCTCGCCCTGAAAGCGGGAGTATTCGGGATCCGCTTTCCATGGCGGCATATATCGGATCGAAGTCACATATTTGATGGTCGGTGCCCAGGGCTGGATTTCCTGGTAATTGGTCATCGGGAAAGGCCCGATTTCATTGGGCCGGTGGCACTTCGTGCAATTATTGTAGATGATCGGTGCGATATCCTTGGTAAAGGTCACCTGAGCTGACAGATGGCAGGCAAATAGCACCAGTAAAGTGGTCTGCAGTGATTTCATGGTATGAAAATAAGGAGATTCCTGAATATGAGGGAGTTGCATCTTTTTAAGCATAGGGTAGAGAAGCGAAAAATGGGTTTATGGGGTTTATAAAGTTTATAGGGTTTATAAAGGTTATGGAGTTTATCTCTTCTTGATATTTTTAGATCAAACCAGCCTCAATTGCATTTTCCTTTAGTAATTCCTAATTCGTTAATTCCTAATTCCTAATTCCTAATTCGTTATTCCCAATTCGTTATTCCTAATTCCCTTCCGCCTTTGGTCGCCGAAGCGCTTTTCCGCGCGTAGGAGATCCTTCCTTCAGCCTCCAATCAAACACCCAATCGCCTGCGTCTGCGTCATCGCCCCGGTCTCCTGGTGCATGATCCAGGCCTCAATGACATCGATCAGGTCGTGGCTTTGGGGATGGAGCTTGCGTTTGCCTACACGTACATAACTATCATCGATCCTGCCCCGGTAGATCAGCTGATTGGCCCTGTGATCCCATACCGCTACTTCGGGTGTCACGGTGATGCCGAAGCGATGGGTCCATTTTTTATCATAGTCCTCAAGCAACGGAAAGTCCAGCCTGTAATTCACCGCAAAGGAATCAATGCGTTCCCGGGTTGAATTGGCATTGGGAAAATAACCGATGAAGCCCACTTTTTGAGGCTGATATTTTTCATAAAGACGGGTCAGCTCGGGAGTATAAAACTGGCTGATCATGCATTGGTCAGCCAGGAATACATAGACAGTAAGACTATCCCCTGCAAATCCATCCAGCCCGGAGGGGGACTGTTGCTCCAACGGTCCGGAGGCAGTAAGCATGAAGTATAGCGCCAGCAGATAGGTCATTGCGGCAAATGTAGGGGTTGAACCTGGACCTGAGGCACTTATAACCAAAGGTTAACCTTTCCTTAATCTTCAAAGGGGGTGTCAGGAATCCCCAAAACCCCCTATTTTTGCAGAAGTTTATGGGACGAATTGTGCTTTCGCATATGCTTACCTCGGTGATCCTGCTGTCGCAGATAGGGTTGCCCTTGCATATGCATTATTGCAAAGGCGTGCTTGAATCCGTTTCCCTCGTGGTCAATCCCGGTTGCCAGGATCATGAGGAGGTTGCCCTGGTGTCTGACTGCTGTAAAAAGGCTGAAGCCCGGGATTGTCCCAAAACCAATAATAAATGTTGTGATGATCAGGTCACGGTACTGACCCAGGATATCACCTCCGTCGCTCCTTATCTGGTCCAATGGGCAGATTTGGCGTTTGTCACGGAGACCGGCACCATGCTTATTCCTGAAGTAGTTGCCGGCCAGCATCCTTTTCTGCATACTTCGGTTGACAACGCCAACGGCCCGCCGATCTATATCCTCCATCAGGCCCTCATCTACTACGCCTAAGCGGTTTCATCTTAAGGTTCTTTCACAGAACCAACTTTTACAGTATGGTTAAAGCCCGTTTGTAAAAGCGCGTTTTCCTGATTGGTTAATTTCAATGTATTCAAAGATGAAATCCTATATTTTAAATATCAAATCCATATTCCTTTTTGCCCTGCTCCTCACCGGCCTGTCCATGTCCGCACAGCCCACTGCCTCAAAAGGGGGTGAACAGACCGTTTCATTTAAAGTCTCCGGAGTTTGCGGTGATTGTAAAGCCCGCATCGAATCCACCGCGCTTGATGTCAAAGGCGTAAAGAAGGCGGAATGGGACGTTCAATCCGACATGTTGGTGCTCGTCGGCAGCGCGAAGATGGATAAGCAAAAAGTAGCCGATGCCCTCGCGAAAGCCGGACATAAGTCTGAACTCGCGGAGGCTGATCCACACGGTTATGCCAAGCTTCCGGCTTGCTGCCAGTACGACTCCGGAAAAGAAAAGCACTAACCGGACATGAGATATATCGTTTTACTGCTGACAGTCCTTGCTGCCATGGCCGGGACCGTCAGCGCACAGGATATCTCCGTCCGTGGTGTGGTCATGGAGCAAATGCAGGATGGCACCCTGGTGCCCCTGGAGTTTGCCAATGTATACTGGCTCAAGACGACCCGTAATACGACCACGGATTCGACCGGATATTTCTTTATCGCGCATGCACCGGACGACGGTGACCAGCTGATCTTTCAATACCTGGGATTTGAACCAGATACTGTAAAGGTGCAGCCTGGACAGTATGTTTCTGTTCTTTTCAAAGAAGAAGCCACCATGCTGGGTGAAGTACAGGTCGTACATCACCGCCGGACGACAGAGGTTTCTTTTCTCGATCCGCTCCAGGTACAGAATATCTCGAAAGAAGAACTCTTCAAAGCAGCCTGTTGCAACCTCTCGGAGAGTTTTGCGACCAATGCCACCGTGGATGTGAGTTTTACCGATGCTGTCACCGGGGCCAAGCAAATCCAGATGCTGGGGCTGTCCGGCAAGTACACGCTCATCAGCCAGGAACAAATGCCGGGCACTCGTGGTATTGCTACGCCATATGGCTTGCTCTATACGCCTGGCCCATGGATCCAGTCTATTCAGATCAGCAAAGGCGCGGGATCGGTTGTACAAGGGTATGAAGGCATGACCGGTCAGATCAATGTCGAATTGCGGAAACCCATGGATGAGGATAAGCTCCTGCTCAATGGCTACTTCAATGAAGCGTACCGGTCGGAACTCAACCTCTTCACCCGGGCTAATATCAGCCCTATGCTAAGTACCGCAGTGATGGGCCATTACAGTATCGTGCCGACCGAACATGACCGCAATGATGATGGCTTTATGGACATGCCCAAAGGCAGTCTGCTTACACTGGCCAACCGATGGGACTATCACAACAATAAGTCCGGTGTGGAAGGCCAGCTCAATGTGCAATGGGTCCAGGATCGCAAGGAATCCGGCCAGGTCACACATGGAGAGGATGTAATGCATGATCTCTACCGCGCGGATATCGATGGAGACCGGATCCAGGTCTATGGTAAGCTGGGGTATATCTTCACGGATAAACGATACAATTCATTTGGATCGCAATGGGGATTTACCCGTCACACCCAGACCGCTTCGATCGGAAACACCCTGTATGATGCAGGCCAAACTTCCTTCTACGGCAACTGGTTATATCAATCCATCTTTGGAGATACCCGGCATAAATATGTGACGGGGATTAGCTTCAGATACGAGGATTACCAGGAGCAAATCTGGAATCAAGCCTACGATTTCAAGGAAATCATTCCGGGTGCGTTTTTTGAATATACCTACATTCCGGATGCTCGCTTTACCCTCGTAGCCGGAGTGCGGGTCGATCACCACAATCTTTACGATTGGCTGGTCAATCCAAGACTGCATCTTCGTTACGCGCCTAATGAAACGACTGTATTCAGATTGTCTGCCGGAAGTGGCATGCGTACTCCTCTGCCTATTGCAGAAAACCTCGGCGCACTCGCCAGTTCACGGGTATGGACCATTGGTACACCAGGCCAGACCAACAATTCATTTCCATACAACGGTTTGGAAATGGAAAAAGCCTGGAACTTCGGCGGTGGGGTTACGAAGGAATTTACACTGGACTATCGCAGCGGGTTGGTCACCCTTGATTTTTTCCATACCCGGTTTGCCAACAGGGCAATAGTGGATTTGGATTACAGCCCACAGCAACTCCTCGTGTATAACCTGGATGGGAAATCTTTTGCCAATACCTTCCAGGTCGAAGCACAATATGAATTACTCAAGCGACTGGACCTTAAAGTAGCTTATAAGCTGCAGGATGCACAGATCACTTTTGCTGAGGCCGGATTGCGCAAGCAAATCTTTACTCCGCAATCCAGGTTCTTTGCCAACCTCTCCTATGTATCCAGTGTGGCCACCTATAAAGGGCACTGGAGGATCAGCCTGACCGGACACTATACAGGCGAACAACGGATCCCCGATACCGATACCAATCCGGAGGAATTCCAGCTCGCGACTTCTTCACCCGGATATTGGTTGTTCAACGGACAAGTGACCCGCGTCTTCAATAAATCATTTGAAGTCTATGTCGGTGTCGAAAACATGGGCAACTATAAGCAGTCCCCGGTGATCGTGGATGCCGAACATCCGTTTGATCCTTACTTCGACAGCAGCCTGATCTGGGGGCCGATCTTTGGGAGAGAATGGTATGTGGGATTCAGGTATGTGATCAAATAAAAAAAGCCTGTGCACATCGTGCACAGGCTTTTACTAAACTATATTCAGAATTAATGTTTCACAAAGGGTATTGAACCAAGTACCTTTCCTCCGCGAACGAAATTAAGGCTATAGATACCTGCATGAAGTGCAGCCATATCCATGTTGATCAATCCGTTGTCCATCTCCTGTGCCGAGAACTTCCGGGCACCAACCTGGCGACCGGCCTGGTCAAAGATCCGGATCAGCAGATCCTGACTGGCATCAAACGCATGTTTAATAGTCAGGTTATCAAACGTAGGATTAGGATAGATCAGCTCGATGTTTTTCGCCACCTCATTCTGTAGTTCCTTCACGCCGGTAGTGCCGGTAGAGTAGAGTTGCTCAATTTCATCACCGGTAAGGGCTTTGTTGTACAGTTTTACTTCATCCAGTGCACCCTGGAAGAACTGTCCGCCTTCGATAGGGTTGTTACCCATGCCAAATGGTAATGCGGTACTGTTGAGTTTGGTCGCCACCGGTTTCCGGTTGACTTCCGTTCCGTCGATGTAGATGATATCATCGGTACCATCATGCACCATCGTCACATACCACCAGAAGCCCGGGATGAGTTCATTGCCATCCTTGGAGTCCATGTCAGAAATGAAATGCTCAAACTGCAGGTTGTTACCATTCGTTGTCCAAACGATTTTCAGGTGTTGCGGAAGTGAAATTTTCCAACGCTCATTCCAGTGACCGAAGTCGAGGATGTAGGCTTCAGGATCATTGAGGTTCTGTCCGTCTACACGGATCCAGAAACTTACAGTCGCATAATCTGAAATCAACTGTACCGCATTGGGGACAATAATAGAGTCTCCGACACCATCAAAAACGATGGACATACCTGAGGCATTAGGACGGTTAGTCACCGGCTGGAAGGTAGGGTTACCACCGATCGCACCGTGATTGTTGTAAGGGGTCGCATCATTGGCGTCACCTTCAAATTTGTAATGGGCAACAAGGCCGGGTTCAGCGGTTTCAATAGGTTCAGTAGTGGAAGCAACAACAAAGGCTGTTTCAGATACATTGCCCGCAAAGTCATAGGCATATACCTCAAACGTATACAGGGTTGAAGGCTCCAGTCCGCCGATAAAGATCGAAAGGGTTCCTGCATCCAGTGAGTCAGCATAGGCACCGTCCACAAAAGTGACATAGCCTTTCACAGCGGTGTCATCCGTAGAAGCATCCCAGGAGAACACTGCAGAGTTAGCCCCGGCAGATACTGCAAGATTCGTTGGAGTAGATGGCGGGGTGACATCCGGTGTTTCATCCATGCCGGATACCAGGGTCAGGAACGAAGGCAGCGACTCATTACCTGCATAGTCGATGGCAGATACGCCAAAAGTATACGTGGTCAATGGAGTCAGGCCTGCGATGATAGCCGTTGTGGCTTGCGTGGTACTGATCAGTGAGCCATCCTGATATACATTATAGCCTGCGATTCCAGATTCTCCATCTGTAGATGGCAGCCAGGTCAGGGTTACGGTCGTGAAACTTACGGTGCCTTCAAGCCCTATAGGGGAATCCGGCGCGGTCAGATCGGTCTCACCGGGATCAGCAGACTGCGCTGCATAGAGGTCAGCTACTTCCTGGGCCGATAATGCCGTCTGATAGATCTGGACATCGTCCAGGGAGCCGTCAAAGTAATTAGCAACATCGATCGGATCGTATCCAATACCCAAAGGATGAACTGTGGTTGCCAGGTCACCCGGAGCGTCTTTTGAATTGGCCAGGTTGCCATTGACATAGATATAGTCCTTTGCACCGTCATGCACCATCACCATATGTGTCCAGGTGCCGGGTACGAGCTCGTTGCCGCCTCCTGCATCCAGATCAGAGCAGCATGAGGTAGCATGCGTGGTCCATACGGCTTTGCCATGGCTGGGCAAGGATATTTTCCAACGTTCCTGCCATCCGCCATAAGAAAGCAGATAAGCCTCTCCGCTTGCAGGCAGCGAGTTGGGATTCACCCAGAAACTTACACTGGTCATTCCGGAATTCAGTTGGGGAGAGTTGTCAGCAGTTACACCGGCAGTGCCGTTGAAATTCAGGCTATGGTTGGCCCTGCCAAAACGATCTTCAGCAGCAACCGCTCCGGCCACTTTACCATGGTTACGATAGGGTGAATCATCCTTGGCATTGGCATTCAGGCTGTAGTCAGCCACGATATCTCCCGCAAATACCGGAGGTGCACTTTGCGCAGCATAGAGGTCAGCGACTTCCTGGTCAGTATAGGGATGATTGGAGATCATGATATCATCCATGACTCCGTTGATAAAACTTCCCTTGTCAATAGGATCCCAACCAATACCCACTGGATGGGTGGTATGGTGTAAGGCGCCGCCTACATTCTTGGAGTTGGCCAGGACACCATTGATAAAGATTTTATCCTGGCTGGTTCCGTGCACGGCCACTACATGAGCCCATTCACCGGGCACCAGGGCATTGCCGTCACCGGCATCCATATCAGAACAGCATGAAGTAGCATACGTGGTAAAGACCACCTTGCCATGGGAAGGAAGCGATAGTTTGAATCGCTCCTGCCATCCGCCAAAGGAGAGCAGATACACTTCACCGTTGGCAGGCAGTTCATTCATTTTAACCCAGAAACTGACAGAAGCCCAGTCTGAATTGTAAGGAGCGGCGTTATCCACAGTGACGCCTGTGCCATCATTTGGACTTACAGCCAGAGCGCTTTTAGGATATCCGAAGCGATCGTAGGTTAGTGTGGCTCCGGCGGGCTGTCCATGATTTTTAAATTGGCTGACATCTTCCAGGCCTCCGCTTACGGGCAGGTTCAGGACAACCGGATCAGGATCGATGGAAGCTGTGTTTTGCGTTGTATACAGATCAGCAATTTCTGTATCTGTAAGGGCATAATTATAGATCTGTACTTCGTCCAGTGAGCCGTTGAAATAATTGGCCACATCGATTGGGTCATAGCCGATACCTAACGGATGAACAGTATTGGCCAGGTTGCCCGGAGCATCCTTTTCAGCGACAAGAGCCCCATTGATATAGATCTTATCCTTGGCACCATCATGTACAAAGACAGCATGTGTCCAGGTGCCGGGGACGAGTTCATTGCCACCACCGGCATCCAGGTCAGAGCAGCAGGCTGTCGCGTGTGTAGTCCAAACCATTTTGCCATGGCTGGGCAGGGATATTTTATAGCGCTCCTGCCATCCGCCGAAAGAAAGCAGATACGCTTCACCGCTTGCAGGCAAAGATTTTGCATTGACCCAGAAGGATACGGTCGCGGTAGGAGAGTTGAGATCAGAAGAATTCGGGGCAGTAACACCGGCATCCACGCCATTGAAACTTACACTGCTTTTTCCAAATCCGAACCGGTCTGTGGTATACACGATGTTTTTACCGCTGGCATGATTGTCATAGTTCGATGCATCGCGGGTGTTGTCACTAAACGGATAATACGATACCAAGTCATTGAGGACTGCCGGGGGCAAGGATTGGTTGGCGTACAACGTGGCTACATCCGTGTCATTCAGGGCACCATTGTAAATGGCCACTTCGTCGATAGCTCCTTTGAAAAAGTAAGCATTGTCTACCGGAGAATATCCCATGCCCAATGGCTGGGAGGTGGCGTCCAGGTCACCGGTGTAGTCTCTTTCATTGGCCAGTACGCCATTGAGATAAATTTTTTCTTTGGATCCGTCGTGTACCATGACCAGGTGTGTCCATTCGCCAACTACCAGGGGCGTTCCGGAATCCAGGTCAGAGCAGCAGGAACCTCCTGCATGTGTTGTCCAGATGGGTTTGCCATGGGAAGGAAGCGATATTTTCCAACGCTCCTGCCATCCGCCATGGGATAGGATATACACTTCACCCTGTGCAGGGATTTCATCCGCCCGCACCCAGAAGCTGACAGATGTTGTCGGAGATTGAAGTTGGGCGGAATTACTTGCAGTCAGCTGCCCTTGTGTACCGTCCAGTAGAAATGCCTGGTTGGCTCTTCCAAAACGATCCTGTGTTAAGAATGCACCATGTATAGACGCATGGTTTGCATTTCCGGAAACATCCTTCGCGTTTCCATTGAAATCGTAGTAGGCTACGATTTGCTGCGCATGCAGGGCTGTTGCTGAATAGAACAGCAGCCATGCAGGTAGCAGCCATAAGTAAACTCTTTTCATTATAAAATAGATTTTATTGTTAGTGATATTAAAAGTGTTATTACTCAATGACAAAAGCCCGGGTCCATGTCTTTTGGGATCCGGTAATGTGCAGTATATACATCCCACTGTCAAGGGCGGATACATCTAATCGTTTGGCCTGTAAGTCGTCCGTAGCTTGCTGAAGGACGATACGTCCCTGGCTATCGGAAATAACAACCCGGTATTTAATAGTGGCTGTGCCCGGGTCTTCTTTTTCACTTACTATGGTGATGGTATTGGTCGTCGGATTTGGAAATACAAGGAGATCGGGTCCTGTATCGGCTGTGGGATCAGAAATACCGGTCATGACATTGCCGCTTTCAACAGCAACGGAATCCGGCCAAAGAGCGTAATCATAGATTTTTATTTCATCGAGTACCCCCCGGAAACTATAATTGACATCATCGGGAAGGATCTGGCCAATCTCCAGGTCCACCGGGCTGGTGTGGATGTCCCCGGAAAAAGGAGTAAAACTTTCAGGCCGGCCGTTGATATAGAGCATCATATACCGGCCATCATAAGAGGCTGCGATATGATAGGTCTTCTCGTTTTCTTCAAGCACCGTCTCGGAATCCAGGTCTTTGACCTGGCCACTGGCAGTTTTAAGGGTCCAGCGCACTTTACGTTCCGGTGTGATGGAGAGTTTCCACCGGTTTTGCCAGCTGCCATGAGAAATGATAAAGCGTTCTTTATCCCCGATGGTTTGGGGCTTGGCAAAACAAGTCACGGTAATGCCGTTAGTAAAATTCAGGACGGGCTGGTTGATGACCCGGATATGGTCATTGATGCCATCAAAAAAATACGCCGAAGAAGATTGGCCCAACGAATCTTCGGTTAGCTTGGCACCGGATACCTGGCCATGGAGGGCATTTCCGCTGATATCCTGGGCATTACCCTGGAAGGGGTACCATGCAATTACGTTTCCCTCCACATGGAGATCAGGATCCAGGACGATCAGCGTAGTGCTGGCCGTAGAGGAGCCTCCTCTTCCATCAGAGACCACCAGCCGCACGGTGGTAATCCCTTCTTCAGGTGGAGCGAGCCAGTCTGCCAGGTCATCTGATCCGATGATTTCACCTTGTGTAGCAGTCCAGGTGTAGGTGATGTCATCTTGATTCTGGTCCGTCACTACTGCTTTCAGTGCAATCGTCCCGCCAGGCGTCGTATAGCGTGAAGAGGCGGTGAACTCAAGGATTTCAGGAGCGATATTGATTTCATTGACGACATCGATCTGGATGACGGCGGTATCTGTCTGTTGATCTTCATCCTCGATGATGAGTTTCATTTCATAGGTTCCTTCCTGGTCGGGCGCCGTCCATTCAGCCGTTTTCGCCAGGCCGGAAACCGTATTACCGGGAAGTACAAAAGTGTAGACCAGGTCTTTGGTCTCCTGGTCTATCCCTTTTCCATAAAGGGTGATGGTTTGGTTTTTTTCAACCGTTTGGTTTTGGGTGGCAAAGGCCTGTATCCGGGGCGGAGCATTATAGGCCTGAGCATGCTGGCTATAATCGACTGTGACACCGTTGATCATCATTTTATTATTGACATACGTTACGGTGCCACCTGCAGGAGCCAGCACGATCGATATCGCCTGGTTGGCCGGAATTTGGATGGAGGTGGGCCCTGTGACATTCTGCGCAAGGAATGTTTCGGTCAGGGCATCATAGATATCGGTTGGGGTAGGGCCTGCATCAACCATCACGGTTTTATCCATCGCAAAAGGATTGAAATACAAATAGGAAGGATAGGCGGTGTCTTTAAAGAAATCGGTTTTCAGCAGGTCAAGCCTCAGGATTTTTTCTTCATTGGTTTTTGAAATGATAGATCCCAGGTAGCCGATGGAAGACGTGCTGTACAAAGAAAGATTGGTAGCGGCCCACCCGCCTTTTTTGGCATCACCCGTCGCAAAGGGGCTTGAGCCTTGCCACACCTCACGCAGGGCTTCGTATCCGATGACACCTTTAGGGTCATAGGCATCAGACCAGTCATCGGCATCCTGGAGATTGCCGGGCAGGTAGCCGGGGTACATCAGCCTGGTAGCATTCGCGACGTTGAGTGCCCATTTGCCGATAGCCCTGGCGAAACGTTTATCATATCTCGCAAGCGGGACTAGCGATCCGGCTTGTTGCACACCGTTCAACTGAAAGGCATAGTCATCTCCTGTTTCATTGGCCTCGCCCACAAGTCCCGATACATCGACTGAATTCCAGGTGTCCACGATCGTGCCCCATCCGCGCAAGGGCCCACGGTTGAAAACCCAGAACAACAGTTTCTCGACATTGTATTCGGTTCCGATTTCGGCATTCATTTTGGCGGCGATATAGGCCCCATACGGGAGCTGCAATTCATAGGATGGATTGCTGCTGAGGTTGATGAGGTATTCCATGCTCCATTCGGCGGCACGCAGATAGGCCGGGTTACCGGTTTCTTTATAGGCATGATATAAAAGCCAGGTATAAGCACCTGCCGCTTCGGGTTCATGGACTCCGTCAGGATTGGGCTGCATATGGAGGAAATCATAGGCACGGTAATCCATAAACGCGCGGGTCCATGGCGTTGCGCTGCCGCCCATGGTACGCACTGCTTCTTCCATACGGCCTGCAACCTGGACAAACTGCGATCCCGCATCTCCGATTTGACCGTAGAGGTCATACAACTGGTAGAAATAAATATTGGGCATCATATCGTACCACCAGTCAGATCCGCTATGACCGCCAATATTGTTGAGGTACAGGTTTTCACCGTTGGCCTGGTTGAAGTAGTCCTGGCTCATCAATATCCAGTTGCGGCCAAACTGGTTGGTTTTGTCAACCCCGTTCAGTGATGCGCTGACCAGCGAAGGCAACACATTGATGCCTTCTCCATTGTTGGCATTGACGGTACCCACATAGGTGTCAAGTCCAAACGTGGGGCGTTGCGGATAATTAAACCCTGAGGGGGTAATAAATACCAACGGAAGATAGTCACCCGTTTTTTGCTCATCGTACACAAAGGAATCATACGCGGTAGCTACTGCTTTCCAGTCCCGCATGTAATATGGTGATGGTTCATTGGGCATCAGTTCTACCCGGCCGATAGCAATCTGGCCGGACTGTGCCTGAGTGAACTGCGTGAAGCAGCACAGGATAAAGACAGACCATATAGAAAGGCGATAATACTGCATCAGGTATCGTTTAATAGCCGGGATTTTGGGAAAGGTTTGGATTGAGATCAAGTTCAGTTTGCGGGATAGGAAATACTTCATTCTTTCCTGCGACAAATCCGCTGATGACCTCAGGGGCAATGCCCCAGCGCACAAGGTCAAAGAACCGGTGCATTTCAAAACCGAGTTCTACCAGCCGTTCATGCCGGATAAGGTTGATCAATTCATTTTTATCTGTGGTGGTGATGGCTGGTAGGGTATTGGCCGGATCAGCCGCCTGGGCACGGGCCCTGGCACGTACCGTCTCCAAAGGCGCTAAAGCCTCTGCAGTCCGTCCAAGTTCAGCGAGGGCTTCGGCCTCCCACAACAAGACATCTGCATACCTGATCGCAGTATAATTGATACTGCCATCGGACTTTTGTGTTACTTCATTGCTGTTCTGAAGATATTTTCTGGGGCTCGCGCCGGTTGAAGAGAAAGACGCTTTATAGGTGACCCCAAAGTAAGGTTCGTTGTGGCGGGCCACGGTAAATTTCAACCTGGGATCATTGGGTTCAAATGCATTGACAAAATCCATGCTGACTTCACAAAAACCATATCCATCCTGTACTTTTTTGGACAGCCACCACTGGTTGAGAAAGTTACCCACACCAAGTTCAAGGTTTTCATGCTGAATCTCCCAAACGGATTCGCTGTTGTTTTGGGTCGAATCGTAAAAGTTATTTCTGTAATCCTGCTGAAGGGCATAGATACCAAGTCCTTTGATATCCGATATCCGGCTAAGGACAGCATTATAATCCTGCAGATAGAGATAAGCCTTTGCGGCCAGGGCGAGTGCGGCTCCTTTCGTCGCGCGACCAACATCGGCACCGGAATAGCTTACCGGCAGATACGAAGCAGCCAATTCGCAGTCTGCCGCCACTCTGGCCAGTACTTCTCCCTTGGGTGTACGCGCAACTCTCACTTCATCCGGCGCCTGGATCTCCACAATCAGAGGTACATCACCAAAGACCTGAACCAGGATAAAATGATAATAGGATCTAAGAAAAAGAGCTTCGCCGATAATTCTGTTTTTAAGATCCTGGTCTGCGTCAACCTGCGGTGTCTTCGTGATGACGGTATTGGCCTGTACGATACCCGCATAATTGAGTTTCCAGAAATCATTGATCTCCTGTGTAGAGGCGGTATGCTTCATGATATCGATGTCGATGATCCCCGGACGCGAACCATCTCCTCCGGCCAATGCCTCTTCGGACGCCAGGGTACCAAATACCCAATAAAAGTTGTTGTTGGTATTGTTCATAAGCAAGGACTTGTACGTGGCATTGATGCCCTGTATCGCATCCTCAGCGGTTTTGAAATAATTGTTGGCGTCAAGCACACCCAGAGGTTCTTTATCCAAAACATCTGAACATGATGTAAACCAAAAGGTCATCACAAGGACCAGGATCGGAGTATATAGTTTCCTTCTCATGTTTTAAAATTTGAGGCTTATACCGGCAAGTATAGTCCGAGGTGATGGAACGGTGCCCCAGTCAATGCCTACGGCGAGATCGGAAGAGACATTGTATCCTTGCGTATCATTGGCGTTAGCCTGTATTTCAGGATCCAGCCCGGGATAGCGGGTGAATGTGAAGAGGTTTTGCGCTGAAACATAAAAGCGTAAGTCCTTAATCTTATCTGTTTTCAGCAGGTTGTTAAACGTATAGCCAAGCGTAACATTTCGAACCCGCACATAACTGCCATCTTCAAGGAATCGGGTAGAGATTCTGCGGTTATTGTTACGGTCATCCACACTGACTTTGGGAATATCGGTATTGGTGTTGGTCGGTGTCCACCGGTCCAGGATCTCCGCATAGCTGTTGAATCCGCGAAGCTGTGTTTCATAGGCAAAATTGCCGTACAGGAAATACACATCATTACCAAAGACGCCCTGCACCAGCATAGACAGGTCAAAGTTTTTATAACGCACGCCCAGGTTAAGTCCCAACGTAAAGTCTGGAAACGGATTACCGATATGGGCACGGTCATCATCATTGATGACATTGTCGCCATTGAGATCGGCAAACCTGACATCTCCGGGCCGGGTGTCGTCAGATTGAAAAGCACTCGCATCAATCTCCTCCTGGCTCTGGAAGATGCCTATCATCTCATAGAGGTAAAACGAGCCTAACGGATATCCAGGTTCCGTCCGCGTAATCGGGCCATCAGACAATCCAAAACCACCAAGCAACGGTTCTGTTCCAGCTAATGAGATGACCTTATTATCAATGGTAGCTATGTTGGCCCCAATTTCATAGTGCCAGTCATTAGTCGTTTGACGATAGCTGACAGCAAACTCAAATCCTTTGTTTTCAACAGAGCCCGCATTGACATACGGTGGATTAAAGGCACCGGCAGATTGGGGCAACGGTACCCGCACCAGGATGTCATCCGTATGCTTGATGTAGTAATCCGCGATGATCGACAACCGGTCTTCCCACAAACTCATATCCAGACCAAAATCGGTTTGTGTAGTGGTCTCCCATTTAATGTTTTCATTTCCGGTCTCAATGATTTCTGTACCGGTGGCGATTTCTCCGCCAAATGGATATTCTAAGATGCCAGTCTCTACAAGAGAACTATATGGATAGTTACCGATTTCCTGGTTTCCTTGTTGACCCCAGCTCGCTCTGAGTTTGAGGCTGGAGATCAGATCCACCCGATCAAAAAACGGCTCACTGGAAATATTCCAGGCCACTGACACCGCCGGAAATACAGCGTATCGGTTTTCTTTACCAAACCTCGATGATCCATCCCGGCGGACAGACCCATTGACTACGTATTTGCTCTTGTAATTGTATCCGGCCTGGGCAAAATAAGAGAGCAGCCCCCACTCCGTGGCGATACCTGAAGCATCTATATCGCCAAGTTCCTGAGTGACGCTGACATCGATAAACTGAAACGCGGGATCCGTCAGGAAAAAGTTACGAGCCGATGCGCCCAGGTAATCCGTACGGTTGTCAATCGCTTCCATCCCTAACAGCAAGCTGACATGATGATCTTTCGATGCGCCGATAGTCGTTGAATAATCGAGGGTGTTGTTCCACATCATAGTGCGGTCGGTCACATTACCCCTGGTGAGTGATGTAGGGTCGTAGATAGCAGCGGATAGTCGTTCTTTAAAAATCGTTTCATCCTGAAAGAGAATATCCGTGCCCAGCGTGGTTTTAAAGGTCAGGTTGTCGAGGATTTTATATTCCGCAAAGACATTTCCAAAAAAACGGTACCGCTGGACCGTCCAGTCGGTAGCATCGATAAAAGCGAGAGGGTTGGCATTGCCATCACCGTACAACGTAGGATCCCCCAGCGAAGCAGAGGTATTGATGTAGTTCCCGTTTTGATCATAGATCGGAAACACCGGTGCCGCAATGAGCGTATAGCGTATACCACTCAGTTCATTGCCGGGACCTGCACCGTCGCCAGAACTATTGATGACATCCCGGTCGGTATAGGAGAAGGAAATATTATTACCCACCCTGAATCGTTTGGTACCGATATCGCCATTGAACCGGAGCAGGTATTTGTCATACCGCTGTTTTTTAAAAACACCTTCCTGGGAAGAATATTCTCCGGTCAGATAAAAGCTGCCGTTATCTCCTCCCCCTGAAGCAGACAAAGCATACCGTTGGGTGGGCGCAGCGTTAAAGACCTGATCCAGCCAATCGACATCGCCGAGGGTGTCAAGGATCGCCAGATCATACGTGTCCAGTTGACGAATAGGATCGCGTAGTGTGTTTGCATTGTTGATAGCTTCATTGCGGATCAAAAGATAGTCTTCAGTCTTGAGCAATTCAGGCAACCTGTTGGCTTCCTGAATTCCATAGTATGAATCAAAGCTGAATACGGGAGCGCCTTTCTTTCCTTTCTTAGTCGTGATGACGATGACGCCATTGGCACTGCGGGAACCATAGATGGAAGCAGAGGCTGCATCTTTTAAGATCTCAATGGATTCGATGTCCGCAATCGAAAACATATTGATATTGCCGGTCGTCGGCACGCCATCTATAATATAGAGTGGATTGTTGTTGCCCAAGGTACCGGCCCCACGAATACGCACTGCAATATCATCCCCCGGAGCCCCGGTGACCTGGGTGACCTGCACACCGGCAGCCTGGCCCTGCAAGGCCTGATCCAGTCCATTCAGCGGCAAGTGGTTTATGTTTTCAGCCTTGACAGTGGATATGGCGCTGGAGATATTGCTTTTGATTTCTTTTTTATACCCGACGATCACAACATCTTCCAGCAATTGATTGTCAGCGGCCAGTGTGATGTTAATCACAGTCCGTCCCTCCACTTTGATGTCTTGCGTGACAAAGCCGGTATAGGAAAATTGAAGAACAGCATCGGGTGCAGCTGATAATGTATAAGCTCCGTTGTAATCCGTGACTGTACCCTCTGTTGTGCCGAGCACCACGATGTTGGCTCCAATCAGGGGTTGCTGATCCTCTCCGGAGAGTACGGTTCCGGTGATGGTTAGGTCCTGACCCTTGACCAACATGCAGAGTAGCAGCAGGCTCCCGGTCAGAAGGATTTTGACAGCATTGGGTATACGTCGTGTCATGCTATGATCTTTTTTAAACACCCTTCGACGGTTCTTCGTCAGGCGTAAGGCAATACCAGGTGAATATGTATGGGATGAGTAGGTGAAACTACGAAGAAGGAAATCAGTAAATCTGTACTTTAAGTGAAAAGATTGATATTTTTATGAAATTCTTATCCTACGTATTTCAACACGTATTAATATTATGAAAGTATATCAGGAGATAACCCCGGTGACAGGTACGGACCTGTTTGTGATTCTGGACTCAGTCAACAAAGGTTTTGAGTACCCTATTCACAATCATGCTGAATTTGAATTGACCCTCGTTTCGGGGAGCGCCGGAAACCGCATTGTGGGAGATTCCACACAGCGGTACAAGGATGATGACCTCGTACTCATTGGCCCCTATCTATTTCACAAATGGGATGATAAGGACAAGAAGGGTACTTCAAAGGATCCTTGCCGGGTGATCACCATACAGTTTGACATGCATTTATTCGACAAGGCGTTTCTGGCCAAGAAGCCCTTTGCCCGGATCCAGGCTTTTCTTGCCAGTTCCGGTCGGGGCATCAGGTTTCACGGCAAGACCTTGACAGAAGCGAGAAAAAGGATTCAGCGGCTGACTCGACTCACCGGAGTGGAAAGCGCCACGGAGTTTTTATTACTTTTTGACCTTTTGTCTAAATCACGACAGTTTGAGTTTCTCGCCAGTGAGGGATTCAATGTCAATCCGGTCCAGGTCAATAGCAAACGATTACATGCCGCTTATCAATACCTGCTAAGACATTTTCAGGATAGCAGCATAAAGATGTCTGACGTAGCAGCAGAGGTCAATCTGGGAGATTCGGCGTTCAGCCATTTTTTTAAAAAGGCGACCAACCGGAGTTTTTCAGACTATCTGATCGCGATGCGCCTCGAACATGCCTGTAAGCTGCTGATCGAATCCGACGAGCAGATCAGCCGTATTGCCTTTTTGTCCGGGTTTAACAACATGGCCAACTTTAACCGCATGTTTAAAGGCACCCACAAATGCAGCCCGATGCAGTTTCGAAAGATTTACCAGGAGAAAAGCAAATTTGACTGGAACAAACAAATCACACCCGGACAGTTTTTACCACCGGGCAATCTTGCAGGGGCTCCCGGCAAACCTCCACAATACAGCACGCGGATTGTGAGGTCCTGATGCCGGACCACCTGCCTGTTGATACCGATTAGATAAAGTCACAAATGCGATTGCACCATTTGCCATATCTGTTTTGCTTTGTCCTCCCTGGCCTGGCTTCCTGCGATGCCCACCAGCAGAGCGGCCAATCATTTGTGTGCTGGTCTTCGAGCAATCCGGAAGAAATCAAATTTATCCAACAATACGTTGACGAATGGAATCAATCGCATACGGACCTTCCGTTTTCATTTCAACCCGTTCCTGAGGGCCAGTCCAGCGAAGAAGTAATCCTGGCCGCCGTGGTGGGTAGAACTACACCGGACATCTATGCCAATATGTGGCAGGGCGACGTAGAGGACTTCGCGCAAAGCGGTGTATTAATTCCCCTGGATACCCTGGATGGATTTCTTGAATTCTTATACCAGCGATGTGACTCCCTCGTGATTCGCGAGATCACTTCCGCCGATGGACATATTTACCAGGTGCCCTGGAAAGTCAATCCCATCATGATGATGTACAATCCCGTGATGTTCAGCAATGCTTCTGTTGATTCGGTACCGGAAAATTATACGGCTTATCTCACAGCCGGTGAAAAAATCAAATCACATGCGCTCTCTGCCAACCTGGGTCATCAATGGTTGGGGATCAGTGAAGTGAACCCCATCTGGTGGCAGCGGTTTTTCAATTTTCTACCCTTGTATTATGCCTCCTCTCGTGGTGCTCCGATAGTGAAAGATGGTAAGGCAGCCTTCAACAACGAACATGGAGTTGGTGTATTTTCTTTTTTACAAAAATTATATGGCGAGGGCTACTTTCCCCGCGAACAACAAAAAGGGCAAAGCGATCCATTCCTGGCCTCTCGGATCGCTTCTACTTTCATAGGACCGTGGACCATCCAGCAAAACGAACGTTTCAAGACGCCGGGTTTCCAATATGATTTCATCCACATGCCGGTACCGGATACGATGACCGGACCCATTTATTCTTATGGCGATCCCAAGAATATAGTAGTGTTCAATACCTGTAAAAACCCGGAAGCTGCCTGGCAATTTTTGAAGACATTAATCACCCCGGAAGCAGATAAAACATTTCTCGAGCTGTCAGGACAATTTCCACGCCGAAAGGATCTGGACACGAACGCCTTGTTTGCAGACTATCTGCAGACGCATCCAAAATTGATTCCTTTTGCCCGACAAGCGAAATATGTAAAAGGCATGGACAGTGCCCGCTATATGAAAGAGGTGCTTGATATCATCTCCCAGGAATATGAAGCCTGTGTCGTATATGGACAAAAAACGCCCGAAGCCGCCATCAAGGCCGCGGCACAAGCGGTTGACTTACTCTATCTGAATCAATAACCGCCAGGCCATGCGATTCCGTACATCCATAACCTCCTACCTGCTGATATCGCCATATCTGCTGCATGTCGCAGTGTTCGTGCTTTTTCCGGTGGGCTTTTCCCTGTTTCTCAGCTTTCACGATTGGAACATCATCAGCCCGATGAAATATGCCGGCCTGTCCAATTATCAAAAGCTGCTGCAGGACCAGTATTTTTTAAAATCGCTCCGCAACACGCTGGTTTTTCTAAGCATACATATCCCACTTCAAATCATCATCGCGCTCGGACTCGCTGTCGTCCTCAATCAAAAAATCTGGTTCAGGGCTTTCTTCAGAGGCGCATTTTTTATGCCCGTCGTGGTATCCGGTGTCGTCGTCACCATCATGTGGCAGCAACTCTATGGATATGAGATGGGCTCGATCAACCTCTTCCTGCAAGCGTTGGGCTTTGAAAAAATCGGATGGCTCACGGATCCACAATGGGCCATGCCTTCGATTGCCATTATGGCTACCTGGAAAAATGTCGGACTCTATATAATCCTCTTCCTGGTCGGCCTTCAATCCGTACCCAAATCACTCTATGAAGCATCAGCTCTGGAAGGAGCGACCAAGTGGCAGCAGTTCTGGCATATCACCTTGCCTGTAATCAATCCCACGGTGATTATGGTGATGATCCTCTCAACCATTGGTGGCTTCTCGCTTTTTATCGAGCCTTATGTTATGACCGGAGGTGGCCCGCTCAATAGCACTCTCTCCACTGTACTCTATATCTACAAGCAGGGATTTTTCTACTATCACATGGGGTATGCCGCTACACTCGGTTTAATCCTTGCACTCATAATCCTGATGGTGGTCTTCATCCAACGAACCGTCATTGAAAGCAAACCGGCATGAAAAAAGTCCTGTTCTATCTGCTCCTGGCGGCGTTTGCGTTTGCCTTTTTATATCCCTTCCTTTGGATGGTTAGCGCCTCCTTGTCCGAAGAGCGCAGTATCACCCAGGTCACCCTGTGGCCGGTAGCACCGACACTGGATCACTACATCAAATTGTTTAAAAGCATTCCTATCGGAGGCTCTTTTATCAACAGCATCCTGGTGGCCGCCTGTGTCACCGCCGGCGTATTGGTGTTCAGTTCTATGGCCGGATATGCCCTGGCACGCCAGCGATTCAAAGGCAGAAACCTGCTCTTTTATTTTTTGCTGTTTACGATGACCCTCCCTTTTCAACTGACGCTGATCCCTAATTATATCCTGATGGTTGAATTTGGCTGGACCAACTCCTTTGCCGCATTGATTGTCCCCGGGCTGCTCAATGCCTTTGCGATCCTTTTATTCCGTCAGCATTTTCTTACAATTCCCCAGGACCTCATTGATGCAGCCAGGATAGATGGTTGCAATGAACTCCGGATTCTGTTCCAGGTCATGTGGCCGGTTTCAGTACCCACGTTGATTACAGTGGGCATTATCACGTTTATGACGACCTGGAATGATGTGCTGTGGCCGATCATTGTGATCCGTGAAGAAAAACTGATGACGATGCCGCAGCTCGTTACCCTGTTTGCCGTGGGTGGACGATCCATGGGTCAAATCGGAATGAAACTCGCCAGCGCCACGTTACTGGCCATGCCCATCATCATCGCGTATCTGATTTTTCAAAAACATTTTATTCAAAGTATGGCCGCTTCCGGTCAAAAAGAATGACAGACAATACTGACGTATGCTTATACAACGACTCCCTCAGCACTTTGATGCAGATCCTAAAAAGGTCATCCTGCTCTACCTGGATCCAGGTCAATCCGACCGCCTGACCCGCTTCGCTGCGTACGCGGAAAAACTCTCCGACGAGCAGGCCGATCAACTCCTTGATCACACTGCAGCGCTTTTTGGCCACCGCCACCGACGCTATAATGAGTTACTCCTGGCCCATGCGGCGATGGGTAAAAAAGCAATGTCTCCCGCACCGGTACTCACGGCAAAACAGGAATTGGTCTTTGGCTCCTATCTCACTAAAGAATATTCTGTCGAAGCCGCAGCCTTGTTCAATCCATCGATTGTACCTCATCCAGATCAATCCAGCCTTGCCACAGGTGAAACCCGTTTTGTCCTCACCCTGCGGTCCGTCGGCGAAGGCCACATCTCTTCTATTGGATTTATGGAAGGAGTAATTGACGCGCAAAATAAAATCACCTTTACGCCTCAAGGCCCATGGCGCACCGCCGGCACCAAAGTGGACCTGCCCGGTGGGGATGATGATCACTATGATATCGTATTTGATGATTCGATCCCACTCTCCGAACGGGTCATTTTTCCACAAGCCAGCAGTGAATCGATGGGTATGGAAGATCTGCGCATGGTCAGGGTGGTTGATGATGAAGGGATAAGGTACCTTGGAACGTACACCGCCTACAATGGAAGAAACATCCGGTCGAAAATGCTGGAGACCACCGATTTTAAACACTTCCATATTCGCGATCTTAAGGGTAGCGAGGTAGATAATAAAGGCATGGCCTATTTTCCCCGCAAAGTAGGAGGGAAGTATACGATGCTGTCCAGACAGGGAGGGGAAGCCTGCGGGATTATGCAGTCAGACGATTATATGACCTGGAACCGAAAGCAAGCCCACCAACAGCCATTCAGAGATTTTGAATTGGTGCAGATTGGCAATTGCGGATCACCCATCGAAACCTCTGAAGGCTGGCTGATGCTCACTCATCATGTTGGACCGATGCGCCGATACACGCTTGGTGTTTCTTTATTGGATCTCGAGCAACCGCAGACGATCAGGGCCATTCTGGATAAACCATTGATGGAGCCACTTGAATCCGAACGGGAAGGATACGTGCCGAATGTATTGTACACCTGTGGCTGGATGCAACATGGAGACAACATCCTCATCCCCTATGCCATGTCAGATGTGGCTGTCGGATTTGCGATTGCAGACATCAACCACCTGGTAGACTATCTGCTTACATGCCAGGCATCAAAAACAGGTGGATGATGAAGGAAGGTTTACGATGTCTCAGTTTAGGGAGCGGTTTGATTTTGCTTTGTATTGGATGGCTACAATGCTCCAATAAACCGGACAGTCCTCCGGTCAAATCTTCTCAAATCAATACAGCACACCTGGATGCTTTATATGATGAAGTGGTTATAGGAGGTGATACCATCGGATATATCCACATCTACGCTGAATATCCGGACTATCATTTGGTCGGCGATGAAGATGAAGGTATCGCCTGTGTGGATGACGCATCAAGAGCGGCCATCTTCTATCTAAAACATTATGAGCGTACAGCTAATCCTGAACATTTACGCAAAGGCAGCATGTTGATTCGCTTCCTGCTCGCGATGCAGGCACCCAATGGCTATTACTATAACTTCATCTGGCCCGATGGCCGGATTCATACCGATGGCCAAACGACCATGCCGGAGCCCAACTTCTGGTCATGGCGCACGCTGTGGGCATTTGGCGAAGCCATTCAAATATTGGGTGAAGATGATCCACTGGTGGTGAGGATGCGAGTCCAACGGGAAAAGCTGGTCAACAATATTTTGACAGAACAAGCTTTTACCACCCAAGCCACCGATACTACAATGGGATGGACTTTTCCGACATGGCTTCCAAAAGTATGCGGAACGGACCAGGCCGCCATTATCCTCACCGGACTATCCTTGATGGTGCAGCAGGAAAAATCTGATGACATAAGAAATAAGGAACAGATTACCACCATCATGCATCATTTCGCTGAGGGTATCATGATGATGCAGGTAAAGGACCCTGGCAGTAAGCAGGATGGAGCATTTTTAAGTTGGGAAAATATCTGGCACGCTTACGCCAATGTGCAAGCCTATAGTTTGATGTTGGCAGGTCAAGCACTCAAGGACTCCGCAATGATCAATAGCGCATTGTATGAAGTCCTTACTTTTTATCCGGCCTTGCTCGCTCAAGGCAGGTTGAATCATTTTTCAGTTCGGGTCGATAGCGGAAAGACAACCATGTATGATGTTGCCGAATATGCTCAAATAGCCTATGGGGTGAGACCCATGGTGTGGGCCAGCCTGGAAGCATTTGAGATCACCGGAGATCATCAGTATCTTGAACAAGCCAAAAAACTGGCAGCATGGTTTGCAGGGGATAATCCCGCAAAAACCGTGATGTATGATCCGGCCACCGGAAGAGGATTTGACGGCATCAGCAGTCCGGACCAGATCAACCGGAACTCCGGGGCCGAATCAACCATTGAGGCATTACTTACATTGCAGGCGTTGGAGAAATACGACACAAACCGGTAGGCACATTATGGCAGAGGTAATCGTCAAAAATATAATCAAGCGATATGGTTCCACTGAGGCTGTATCAGATGTCTCTCTGCATATCAGGGATAAGGAATTTGTCGTTCTGGTAGGTCCTTCCGGTTGCGGCAAATCCACCACCTTGCGAATGATCGCCGGCCTGGAAGACATCACCTCCGGAGATTTGTACATCGGGGACCAGCGCGTCAATGATACCGCCCCGAAAGACAGAGATATCGCCATGGTGTTTCAAAACTATGCGCTCTATCCGCACATGACCGTGTTTCAAAACATGGGTTTTGGTCTGCGATTAAAAAACTTACCGGCCAATGAAATCAAACAACGGGTCGAAGACGCTGCTGAAATCGTGGGATTGACCCCGTTTCTCAAACGCAAGCCTGGCACCTTGTCAGGAGGCCAAAGACAACGAGTAGCCCTGGGCAGGGCCATAGTCCGTAATCCAAAAGTGTTTTTGTTTGATGAGCCGCTGAGCAACCTGGATGCTAAGCTTCGGGTACAGATGCGCATGGAGATTTCTAAACTGCAACGCAAACTGGGGGTCACTACGATCTATGTCACCCATGATCAGGTCGAGGCGATGAGCATGGCGGATCGTATTGCTGTCATGAAAGATGGAGTCCTCCAGCAATTTGACACCCCAATGCATACGTATGATTTTCCGGCCAATCTATTTGTGGCCGGTTTCATCGGTAGTCCTGCAATGAACCTAATTAAAGGGACCATGGATCTGTCAGGCCACTTTCGTGATGATACCAGAGATTTGTCCATAGACCTCAATGGATATGGCCCGCCTGAAAAGTCAGACACCGAAATCGTACTTGGCATCCGACCGGAACATATCCATGGAGATAATAATCTTCATATTGACGCATACCATCCTGTGCGGATTTTGGCTGATATCATCGAACCCATGGGCAGTGACAGTTATTTGTATTTCAAGCTCGGAAGCCAGGCGATGATTGCTCGCCTTCGGCCAGAATCTGCACCGGCAGAGCAACATGAAACCACCGTCTATATAGATCGCAGCAAATTGCATTTCTTTGATCCGGTGACCGGACTTAGAGTATAACGCTCACGCTGCGGTATGAGTAGAATTTTCGCCATCGGAGATATTCACGGATGTCATCACACCTTTCGCAAGATGATCTCCGATGGTATCCGACCCACTAAGCAAGATCATATCTATTGCATCGGAGATTATATCGATCGCGGTCCGGACAGCAAGGGCGTGATAGATTATATCCTGCAACTTCGGAGAGAAGGCTATCATATCCATACGCTGCGTGGAAATCACGAACAATTGATGCTGGACTCCAAAGGAGATCGACAGAAAAGATTGGATTGGTATATCAATGGCGGCGATAAGACCTTAAATAGTTTTGGCGTCTCCACTTTTGAAGAAATGGATCCGGTGTATCAGGAATTTTTCCGGCGCACACGATATTATTTTCAAACACCTGACTTCATTTTTGTCCATGCGGGTTTAAATTTCAACCGGGTAGACCCTTTTGAGGACCGCGATGCCATGCTATGGATTCGAGGTTTTGTGACGGATTCGGACAAAATCGGTGGACGCACGATCATCCATGGACATACCCCCCAGCCACTGGATGTAATCCTCCATCAGAAAAGGGAAGACATTTTCAATATTGATGCAGGTTGTGTGTACAAACACAAAGAAGGATTTGGCCATCTGGTAGCATTCAATCTCACGGATAGCGAATGGATTGTCCAAAAGAATGAGGAGGAGTAGCGTGTTGATATTCGTATCACAGCTAACCTTCCGATGAAAAAACCTTCTTTCCTGGGTTGAACAACTTAACCGATATTGTGAGCGTATCACGCAAGAAGAACAAATGATTTGTGTCAAGATATGTATAAGCTCCTTTAAGGGATGGCTTACAGTCCTGCTGATGGGCCTGTTTCTGGTGCAATGTAGTCCCAAAAACCAGGAATCAAATCCTGTCACATCATCTGGTCTTAATACCGCACATCTGGACGAATTGTATGAAGAGATCAGGATGGCAGGGGATACGGTGGGTATCATCCACCTCTATTCCATGTATCCGGATTATCACATAGCGGACGACACCCTCAATGGAATGGCATCAGTGAGTGATGCTTCCGCGGCGGCTGTATTCTATCTGCTTCAATACCAAAACACCAGTGATCCGGAGTATCTGCATAAGGGACGTATGTTGCTCAAGTTCCTCATGGCGATGCATGCCCCTGACGGATATTTTTATAATTACATCGGGAAGGATACACGCATCTATGCGGACGGGATGCAGAGTAAAGCCGTTCCTGCATGGTGGTCATGGCAAGTCCTCTGGGCATTTGGAGAGGTCCTTGATATCCTCGATCCTCAGGATCAGCTGACGTATATGATCAGCAGGTATCGCAATATCCTTATCAACACAGTGATCCATGATGGTCATTTTGGTTCGAAAGCCACCGAAACAGCGATGGGCATCACCATTCCTACCTGGTTGCCCCAAGGCGATGCCGCCGACGAAGCAGCATTGCTGATCGTGGGAATGACGAAAGCATTACAGCAACCATCCTATTCAGTCAATCTGGATAAGGCTGATGTCATTGCACATATCCGACATTTTGCAGCGGGCATCATGATGATGCAAGTGGATGCGCCCGGTACGACGCAGGATGGTGCCTTCCTGAGCTATGATAATATTTGGAAAAGCATGGATAATCTTCAGGCGTATGCCTTGCTCACGGCCGGTCAGCAACTGAAGGACACCACGATGATCCAATCCGCCCTTCGGGAAATCAATACGTACTATCCTTCAATGCTCAAACAAGGACTTATGAACGAATGGTCCATAAAAAAAGAAGGCGGGAAGCTCATCCCATTTGATAGCCGTCCTTTTCCACAGGAAGTATCCGGATTGCGTCCAATGGTCTGGGCTTGCCTGAAGGCCTATGAGATCAAAGGCGAACACCAATACCTCGACCTCGCGAAAACTGGATCAGCCTGGCTGACCGGTGAAAACGCAGCCAAACTGGCGATGTATGACCCGTCTACAGGGCGTACGTTTGATTCAATAATTCAAGAAGGGGTCATCAACAAAAACAGCAGTGGGCGAACTACGATCGAGGCGCTGCTGATCATGCAAGCCCTGGAAGAATACACATCCCACCATTGAACGAGCCGATCGAATGCCATCTGTCCGGAAATTACTTTTATACCTCCGGATACCCTTGTCGTCTGTCTGACTACTCAATCCATCCAAAAACAAGTTGGTTACATCTGAATTCAATTATTATTGCTTTTCGGTTTAAAATGCCTTTGGCTTATGCAATTCATCACCTCTTTTCGATCCCTGGTCTGCATCATGGGAGCTGCTGCAAGTCTGACCCTGTCCGCACAACAGGTCAATAAGTTTGAGCAGCTGGGTACGATGCTGCCTACCCCCAATGATACCCGCGCAGCCAGTGGGGCTCCGGGCCGTGGTTACTGGCAACAAAAAGCAGACTACGTAATGGATATTCATCTCGATGATGTGCATCAGAAAATTTCCGGGAAGGAGACTATCACCTATCACAATCAATCCCCCGATGCGCTGACGTATCTCTGGCTGCAACTCGACCAAAACCAGATTGCCGAAGGGTCCGCAACGTATTCGACCCAGACCGGCAGTATTGAAAGCCGGGCTACACCCAGCCAACTGGCCCGACTTGAAAATGATATCGTGCCTGACCGGGGTGACAATATCGTCCGTGTGACAGATGCTAAAGGAAATCCACTGGCCTACACCATCAACCAAACCATGATGCGCGTGGACCTGCCTCAGCCCCTGGCAGCAGGTGCGGACTATGTATTCAACGTAGAGTGGTGGTACAATATCAACGACCGGATGAAGGAAGGTGGTCGTTCCGGATATGAATATTTTCCAAAAGATAGCAACTACCTCTATGCCATCGCCCAGTTTTTTCCAAGAATGTGCGTCTACGATGACATCAATGGCTGGCAGCATAAACAATTCCTCGGATCAGGAGAATTTACCTTGGTCTTCGGTGATTATGATGTGAAAATTACAGTGCCTTCAGATCATGCGGTGGCGGGCACAGGTCTTTTGCAGAATCCTAAAGAAGTATTGACCAAAACGCAAATGGATCGCTATGCCCAGGCCCAGAAAAGCTATACCGAACCGGTCAAGATCATTACCAATGAAGAAGCATTAAAAAACGAGTCCAGCAGAGCAAGAACCGAAAAGACCTGGCACTTTAAAGCCACCAATGTCCGTGATTTTGCCTTCGCCTCCTCCCGGAAGTTTATCTGGGATGCTATGGCGGTCAAACAATCTGCCAGTCCGGATGTCCTCGCCATGTCTATGTATCCTAAAGAAGGAAATCCACTTTGGGAAATGTATTCTACCAAAGTCATAGCGCATACGCTCAAATGGTATTCACACTATACGTTTGATTTTCCCTACCCTGTAGCGTGGTCGATCCACACCGACCGCATCGGCATGGAATATCCGATGATGGCCTTCAATGGTGGTCGTCCCAATGAAGACGGCACGTACAGCAAAGGCACCAAGTATGGGATGATCGGGGTAATCATCCATGAAGTGGGACACAATTATTTTCCAATGATCATCAACAGCGATGAACGACAGTGGACCTGGATGGATGAAGGGCTTAATACATTTATTCAGTTTCTGACCGAACAGCAATGGGAGAGAGACTATCCTTCCGGTAGGGGTCCGGCGTTTAAGATCGTCGATTACATGAAGGCCGATCCGGAGCAACTGGAGCCGATCATGTCTAACTCTGAAAATATCAAACAACTTGGCAGTAATGCATATGCCAAGACGGCTACTGCACTCAATATCCTAAGGGAGACGATTCTTGGTCGCGATCTTTTTGACAAAGCATTTAAAGAATATGCGATGCGCTGGAAATTCAAACACCCATCGCCTGCGGATTTTTTCAGAACCATGGAAGATGCCTCTGCTGTAGATCTCGATTGGTTTTGGCGTGGATGGTTTTTCGGCACAGAACCATGTGATATCGAACTCGCCGATGTCAAGTGGCAGCGGGCCGACAAGCCTGATGATCCTTCGATGATGTCGTATGAAGAAAAATATACTGAGACTAATCCCCAGGGTATTTCTTCAGAACGTAACCGTACTACCATTGCGCAAACGCAGGATGAGATCGATCGAAGCCTGCGTGACAAGTACACCGAAGAGGACGAGAAAAAAGTAGCTCAGGAAGCTTATGAAGCCAACGTGGCCAAGCTGACTCCGGAGGAAAAGGCAGTGGTTGATGCCGGCAAAAACTATTACACGCTCACCTTCAAAAATAAAGGCGGACTTCCGATGCCAATTATTCTGAAGTTTGTCTACGCCGACAGCACAGAAGAAATCCAGCGCATCCCGGCTGAAATCTGGAGAAGAAATAATGAAGAAGTATCCAAGGTCTTCATCACCGAAAAGGTCATCAAGCAGATCAACCTGGATCCCTTCCTGGAGACCGCAGATATCGACCGAAGCAACAATTATTTCCCGGCCCAACAATCGATGTCCAGATTTGAGCTGTTCCGTCAGCAGCGCAACGGACCTCCAGGACGCTCATAATAATAGATGATGTGATATGTAGGGCCAGGTCGCGACATGGCCCTACATATCATTTTTCCGTCGCCCTTCCGCCTTGGTCGCCGTAGCGCTTTTCCGCGCGAAGGCGACCTTTCCTTTACATCCTCTTCTTCTGCAACCTCCCATGCCACTCATTGATCATCATCGTGGCGGCTGAACCATACCAGGGATGAAGTTCCATCACTAATCTTCCCGATTGTATGGCCGGGTCAGTCTCTGTTAGGATCCTGGCTTCTTCCACAGTCTCTACATTGAAGATAAAGATGCCCCGAAGCTCACCTTTATCCAGGAAGGGTCCGGCAAGTACCAGCTTGCCCTCATTGGCCAGACGCATGATATTGTCCATGTGGCCACGCTGAATTTGTACAGCTGTGGTAGAATCCTGATTGCGGTTAGGACCTGCTTTGAGAAAGGCCATGACATATTTCTTCATGCCATAGTCATCCGCTCCCAGTCTCTGGGCCAGGATGGAATCATAGGTGACGGAAGGCTCTTCACGGGCAGAGGTAGTAGTTTCTTTGTTGACTTTTGGCGAGCATCCGGTATACATCCAAAACAACAAGGTGAACATGAAAAGGGTAGTGAGGAATTTCATAAACGCTAAGGATATTTATGCAAGATTAATTAAAAGCAGTAAGTCTCTGGGTGGTAATGAATGTTTTGAAAACCATACGCTGCATTTTCGTCGTGCGAAGGCAGCATAGGGGGGTGCTCAATACCCTGCAATGTATATTTTCCAAATCAGTCTTTCCAAAGTCAGATAACCTCACTTCCTTTGCATGACCTCACGTTGATGAGGCCGTCTGTATGTGAAATGATGAAGACACGCTATCCATCTATTTTTTTCCTGCTTCTTGGGATGAGTTTATCGCCCTTGACTTCCATCGGACAGAACCTCAAGCCGATGAAGGTCATCCCCACTCCTGCACAAGTGGCCTATCAACGGATGGAGACCATCGGATTTATTCATTTTTCCATCAACACATTTACGGGAAAAGAATGGGGCTATGGCGATGAGAGTCCGATGCTGTTTAATCCGACTGCTCTTGATGCCGAACAATGGGTCCTGGCCGCCAAAGCCGGTGGGCTCAACGAACTCATCCTCACGGCCAAGCATCATGATGGTTTCTGCCTTTGGCCCAGCAAATACACGAAATACAGCGTCAAAAGCAGCCCTTATAAAAAAGGCAAGGGCGATGTCGTCCGCGAATTTGTCGATGCCTGTCACAAGCATGGCGTAAAGGTGGGACTCTATCTTTCTCCATGGGACAGAAATCATGCGGACTATGGCACGCCGGAATACATTGAGTATTATTTCAATCAACTCCGGGAATTACTCACGCAGTACGGTACGATCAACGAGATGTGGTTTGATGGAGCTAATGGCGGCGACGGATATTATGGAGGTGCCAATGAAACCAGGGTGATTGACCGGGAAACGTACTATCCCTGGGACTCCATATTTAACCTTGTCAAAACCTTACAGCCGGGCATTCAGATTTTTTCGGACGCCGGACCGGATATCCGCTGGGTCGGAAATGAAAATGGATGGGCCGGAGAAACCTTTTGGTCTACCATTGATACTTCTCGTCTGGTCATCGGAGATTCAGACAGCAAGTACCTAAATAGTGGCGACCCAAAAGGCAATGCCTGGCTTATCGGACAGTGTGATGTCTCGATTCGCCCGGGTTGGTTTTACCATCCCGAACAGGATACGCTCGTCAAATCCGCCACGGATCTGGTAGACCTCTTTTATAAATCCGTGGGACGAAATGGAGTATTGCTGCTCAATCTCCCTCCGGATAACCGTGGCCTTATTCCGGAAAGGGATGTGGCATCCCTAAAATCTTTCAGGGAGATCATAGAGGGCACCTTTGCCAGGAATCTGGCTTTGCAAGAAATCGCCAGTATCCCCGGAGGCCGCGATGATTACAGGTTTACGACCAAAGAAGTCACAGATGGAAATCCCGATACCTATTGGGCGCCTTTCGCTGGGACATTTAAAGCAGACATCGTGGTACATTTTCCCCAGGAAGTGACGTTCGACCGGATTATGTTGCGTGAACCCATATCATTGGGTCAACGCATCAGTCAGTTTGTCGTCTATGCCTTACGGGAACAAGATCAATGGGAGGAAATTGCTTCTGGCACCACCATTGGTGACAAACGATTATTGCGAATACCGCGCACCACCACCAGTCGGCTCAAAGTAGTCTTCAGCGCGGAAAAAGTCGAACCCGCCATTAGCGAGATCGGTGTATTTTTAGCGGATCCAAGTGAAATCGTTATACCATGAGACTCAACGACATCAAGCCCATGTTATGGACACGGGCAATCAAAGAAAGCATCACCTTCTACACCGATATCCTCGGGTTTGTCCTGGATGAGTTTAATGAAGAATGGGGTTGGGCCTCCTTGCATCTGGATGACATCGTGATCATGGTCGCTACACCTAACGAACACATGACGTTTGAGCAGCCGGCTTTTACCGGATCACTATATATCAATACAGACGATGTCGACTATTGGTGGCAAAAACTCAAAGACCGGGTCAAATTGTGCTACGACATCAACAACTTTGAGTACGGTATGCGGGAGTTTGCCTTTTACGACAACAACGGTTATCTTTTGCAATATGGCACCCCGCTCCTGGAAGACTATGTAGACTGAAGAATTCACCTCGGTGCGTAGGTGAATTTTTGTTTTGCTTCAAGAGCAATTTTTTTAAAGCGGGTATCATTCCACAACGTCTGGAGCATAGGATCGGTAGCCATATCAAAAACAAAAAATCCTTCTCCTTCCTCATGCAGGGCTTGCTCGAGATGATCCATGGCCTTTGTTTTTTCTCCGAGGGCACAATACTGCACAGCCATCATAAAATCCGGCACTTTCTGCGTTTTACTTTTTTCAATATTGTTGTTGAGGATAGTCTGGGCCAGGTCCGTTTTCCCGGTTTTAGCATAACAATAGGCAAGCACCCAATTGGTGGTGGTTCCAATCGATCGTTTTAGTAAATTGTCGATCGCCGCAGTATAATCTCCTTTACCAGTTTGCAGATAGGCCAGCGACCACAGCAAGTAATTGTCTGTGGGTTCGGCAGCAAGAAATACTTTCGTCCTCCGGATTCCTTCATCAAAGCGACGCAACAGATAATGCATGGTGCATATCGCCCCCTTGTTGCGCGTAGAGAGCGGATCTAATTCAATGGCCGTATTGAGCAAGGCCACTCCTTCATCAGGTTGATTTTTAAACAACATGACCCAGGACAGGCGTTCGTGGGCGAAGGGGTCATTGGGATTGAGGGCAATGGCCTTACGCAACAAGACTTCCGCTTCACCGATCTGATAATCCACAATACCGATAGCGCCCAGGATAGCATAAGATTCACCGAGGTCCGGGTCAAGTTCAAGGGCGTGATAGGCGGCAGCTTTGGCTTTTGGGAGTGCATCAATAGCCGGTACCCTGTGCCAGTAAACCGCCTCCATCCAGGCATCTGCCAGGCCAATCCATGCCTTTGAAAATGCCGAATCTTTGTCAATCGCTTTTTCGAAATACCCAATCGCAGCATTCATATCTTCCGCGGTACCATTGTTTTTCTTCAACAAGTCCTGACCATGCTGGTAAAGGATGTAGGCTTCGGGATTGACATTCAGTTTTTCTTCCAACCGATCTTTGATCTCAGGCTTGAGCGCGATCCTGAGTTTTTCAGAGACCATCAGTGCCACATCTCGTTGCAGATTGAGGATGTCTTCCACTTTGCGGTCAAAGTCAGCGGCCCAGATCAGGCTTTCCGACATGCCATTGGTGAGTTGGACGGAGATCCGGAGCTTTTCACCGAACTGCCTTACACTGCCTTCCAGAATATTGGTGACCCCAAGTTCACGGGCAATAGCCTTGATCGTTTTAGTGGAGTTTTTATACTGCATGCTCGAGGACCGGGAGATCACTTTTAGACCATGTACCTGGGCCAACTGCGTCAGGATATCTTCCGCAATGCCAACACTCAGGAATTCTTCAGTCGTATCCGGACTTAGATTTTTGAAGGGCAACACCGCTATCGATTGCACGCCTACATTATTCTTTCCAGCGGTATCCTGTGATGAAGGACGCAATGCAAGGAAATACCCTGCACCCAATAAAAGAATAAGGATGCCCATCAGCCACTGAACTGGAAATCTTTTTTTAGGTACGATTTCTTTTAGTTTTCCTTCAACCGCGGTTGCATCCGGGGTCCGGATCTCCGGGTTGGTCAGACAATAGACTTCGACCGGTTCGTCCACATTTTTAAAATCAAATCGACCAAAGAGGCGGGTCTGAAAGGCACTATGATTTTTTATTTTCTGATGCACATCTCGCGAAAACAAAACCGTACCACCCTGCCCAATGGATTCTATCCTGGAAGCAATATTGACTCCATCTCCAAAGACCTTTCCGTTTTCAGTATAGATCTCTCCAATGTGAATCCCGATGCGGACTTCTGTAGGAGGAAATGCCAGCAGTTCTTTCTGCATCTCCAGTGCACAAGCCACCGCCTGGTGCGCACTGTGAAATAAACTGAGACTACCATCCCCGTAATAGTTTTGCACACTTCCATGATGTGCTTCGACCTGCCACTCCAGGATATGTTGGTATTTGCGAACCGATTCCATCGCAGCATGTTCGTCCTGCTGCATCATCCGGGTATATCCGGCAATGTCAGTAAACATGATAGCCGCCAGGTGATGGCTGGATGTGGTAGATTCCATTAAAGTTTCTAAATATAATGAATTGAAAGGAAACCCTATGGCCCGAAGTCCAGGCGATGTCTTTCAGCAGCTTATCCCTGGAAATTTAGGGTACAGTATTTGTTTACCCAATCCTGATGATTTCCAGGTGGCATATCCGGATTGGGTTATACCTGTTCCTGCTGATGGGCTCGGTTCCGGCCGGAGCTCAAATCGTCAATATTGAGAAAAAGAGGATTCCGACAGATACCTCAGGTTGGTTTGGTTCCGTAGAATTTAATTTTGCCGGCTCCAAAACCACCAAATCAGCCCTTTCCCTGTTTGCGGGTGGAACCCTGGAGTATAAGGCGCACAACGATAAAGATTTTTGGCTTTTTGATACCCGGTACAATCTCGTCAGCGGGGACCAGGAAAAGTTTTCGAACACCGGCTATGGCTATCTGCTCTACAATCGAAAATTTGCTCCCAATAGTCCTTTCCGCTTTGAAGCCTTCTCCATGGTGCAATACAACGACCTCACCAAGGTGGCGGCACGTGCCAACTGGGGAGCGGGAATACGAATCAAACTCACGCCGGAAACCTACAAGCATGCCAAGTTCTATTTTGGTGCCGCCTACCTCTACGAGTATGAAGAGCTCACCGAGCCCCATGATTATACCAACGAACAACGGGTCAGCAGCTATTTTACATTTACACTGACCCCCGAGGAGGATGTGAGTTTCATCAGTACCACCTACGTTCAGCCCAAAATCACGGATATGGGGGACTACCGGTTTAGTAACGAAACCACCCTCTCGCTCGGCATCACCAAGAAGTTGGTCCTAAACACCACGTTTAGTTACAACTTCGACAAGGTGCCTCCCATCGGAGTGCCCAACAGCACCTACTACTTCCTCAATGGACTGGAGATCAATTTTTGAGTAATTCACAGATCAGGCTACAGTCGTTTAGAGCTTAGAAGTTTAGGGTTTAGTAAACAGGTGTCTGCTTTTGTGTAGTTGCTAGTTCTTTTCCCCGAATTAACCCCTTGGTTTCTAAACCTTTAAGCCCTAAACTCTAAACGGTTCAGTTTAATCATTCTCCATTTGCAGGAACTCCTGCCAGCCAAAACGTTAAATTTTTCTTAAAATACGAAACCATTCGTACTAAATCCCGGCTTCTCCCTATTATTGTGTACGAAACGATTCGTATATAATGATGACACACGAAATCAGACCTACAGAAGGCGAACTGGAAATCCTCCAGATCCTATGGAAAAAAGGCCCCTCCACGGTAAGGGAAGTCAATGATCTCCTCAATGAGGACCAGGACAAATCCATTGGCTATACCACCACACTCAAACTCATGCAGATCATGTTTGACAAAGGCCTGCTCCGCCGGGATGACTCCCAACGGACCCACATCTATACGCCAGAAGTCCGGGAAGGCAATATCCAATCGGCTCTTCTCGATCGATTCCTTCAGGCGGCTTATAAAGGTTCCGCCTCCAAACTGGCGCTCCAACTCCTGGGCAATCATAAGACCACACCGGACGAACTGGCCGAAATCAAAGCATTGATTGATAAACTCGAAAAAAAATAAACCAATATGAACCTCATCACTTCATGGGTGCCCACCGAATGGGCAAAGGCACTGGGCTGGACCTTCGTCCACTCTTTATGGCAGATTGCCCTCATCGGCCTGATACTATTTGTGGTTCTCCGGTTGATTCCCGGTAGAAGCGCTCACACCCGATATACTATCTCTACGCTGGCCCTATGGATGATTGTGGTGATGGCCCTGTCAACGTTTATCATCATGTTGCCGGAGACCCAATCCATCAGCGAGTATAGCGGCACGATCATACTCACCGCCGCCCAACCATCGCTTACCCTGACGGACAAAATATCGACATGGCTCGAAGTCCGGATGCCGATGATGCTGACCATATGGTCCGCTGGCGTTGCTTTCCTGATGATCCGTCTGGCGATCAGCCTGGCCTGGGTCAAGCATATGCGCACAACGGCCACCCCGGAAGCTGATATTCAACAAGTGCTCGATTCAATCATTTCTCGTCTGCGTCTTCAGGTCAAACCCACGGCAGCGCAATCACTACATGTGCCATCCCCTGTGACGATTGGACATCTCAAACCCTTCATCCTGTTTCCGATGGGGATCATCAACCAATTGTCCCCGGTCGAAGTGGAAGCCATCCTCACGCACGAACTGGCGCATATTGTACGCAAAGATTATCTGTCCAACCTGGTACAGTCATTTATTGAGACGATATTCTATTATCATCCGATCACCTGGTGGATCTCTGGCATGGTCAGGTCAGAAAGAGAAAACCGCGCGGATGATCTCGCGGTCAGATGGTGCGGTGATCACCTCGGATATGCCAAAGCCCTGGTGACCATTCAGGAAATGCAATCCCACCAGGCTCCGTCTCTGGCCCTGGGATTCAACTCCCGCAAAGGAGCCATGCTTCACCGCATCCAGCGCATATTAAATCTGCCATATAAAAACCACAACCAAATGGAGAAAACCGTTCTTCTCAGCCTGACTACCTTATGCTTCATGGCCTTTACCATGACCAGCCATACCCCTCAAGACCAACCTGCCGAAAAACCGGCAAAAATGTATACCATCACTACCACGATCGAACAAAAAAGAGATTCTATTCCTTCTGTGGGTACGTTCCGAATTCATAAAAAAACAGATGAGCAGGACATCAGCGTAGAAGTCGAAAACGGTGACATCAAGGAACTTAAGGTGGATGGCAAAGAAATCCAGCCTTCTGAATTTGAAGCCTATAACGAAGTCATCGATGAGTTGTTTGGTTCAATCGAATCTCCTCCAACTATGCAGGAATTCAACTTCCGGATGGCGCCTATGCCAGAGATGCCTGCTATGCCAGAGATGCCACATATGGTGGAAGGATTTTATTTTGAAATGCCAGACCTGCCCCCTATGCCAGCCATGCCGGACCTGCCTGAATTGCATGAACTCCAGCTCGAACAACTCATGACCGGAGAACATCTGATTCAACTCCATGGCCTGCCTGGCGTGTCTGCCTGGTCAACCGACGGAATGAATAATATCCGGGTGATCACCGACTCCACAGCGGATGGACAAACCAGAGTCATCGTTATCGCAGGCGAAGATTCGACGTTAATAGACGGACAGAATATAGAGATTTCCGGTAACGGACCAATCATGGTATACGGCAGCCACCCATTTCCTGAAGGCACAGAATGGCGCCAACAACAAGAAGCATACAGAGATCAGGCTGAACAATACCGCAAACAACAGCAGGAATGGCGTGAACAATCCCGCGAAATGCAGGATGCCCTTCGCAAAGAGGAAAACCAAATTCGCAAAGAATACCGTGGTCAACTCTCCTGGACCGAAGATGATCGCCAGGCCATGGAGCGCGACCTAGCCCTCGAAGGCAACGTTATCCTGAGATATGCGCCACAACCCAGACTCAGCCTGAGTGATCAAATGGTCAGCGATGGACTGATTGAGCCCGGCGCGGAAGTAGAGGTGCAACTCACTCCGGACAAACTTAAAATCAATGGCGAGAAAATGCCTGAATCCATCCATCAGAAGTATCTCGAACTCTATGAGCAACAACAAGGCATGGAACTCACCGGCAATTCGAGAGTAGAGTTTACGACCAAAAGCAAACAACGTATGTAATTCGTCATCGCAGGGCATACGTCTATCGAATAATGGACGTATGCCCTTGATTTCCGGCTCGTAGGCCGGTATCTTTTCATCCGATTCCTAACCGTTTTACCTAAACCAATTCCATTTGTTATGAAACCCACAAGTTTACTGATTGCCCTTTGCATGCTTTTCAGTCTTGGCCTTTCGGCCCAAACCACCGAAGCCAAAGACCAACCGATCAAACGAATCACGATCACCACGACCAAAGTAGACGATAACGGAAAGTCCATTACCGAGACCTGGATCAGCGAAGGACAGGATCCCGCAAAGCTCATCCAGGATATGGCGATCAATCCGCAGGACATCAAGACCATCAATATCGAAGGCGATACCAAAGCGGTTGAAGGCGAAAGAATCTTTCTCTATCGCGCCGCAGGGGATAAAATCACGGTTGAGGGTAAGCTGGATGATTACATCAGCGCTGATGACAAAGAGAAAGTCATCATCGTAACCAAAGGGGATGACGGTCAGGAAATCACCAGGACCATCAAACCCTGGGGTACAGTAGGTAATGGAAACCAATCTTCCGCCTGGTACTATGCCGGCAATCAAAAATCCAATTGCGCCGCACTCGGTGTATTTGCTGATGCCCATGCAGGAATCTATGGCGCCCAGATCAGCAGAATCATTGACCAGGGCGCAGCCCAGGCCGCCGGCTTGAAAGAAGGAGATATCATCAAGAATGTTGACGAATTTGAGGTATCCGATTTTTCAACGCTGTTTTTTGCATTGTCCCATTACCGCGCGGGAGACCAGGTGGTGATCCGCTATGAGCGCGATGGAAAATCGCAAAACGCAAAAGCTACCCTTAAAGACTGGGCGCAGATCCCCGGCTTCGAGTACAAAGCCAGAACCGATTGCGGCGAACCTGATCTTCCTACTACCGGCTCTTCACGCCGTGACGAAACCGACGGACCTACCGGGACTATAGAGATCCAGCCACTTGAACTGCACGATGCCAGGATCTATCCAAATCCGACCGATGGAGCCTTCACGCTCTCTTTCAATGCCAAACCCGGCCCGCTGTCTGTGTCCATCTCAGATGCCAACGGCAAGGAAATTTTCAGAGATGTCGACACAAACTTCCCCGGCAACTACAATCGCGATATCGATCTGAAAGGCATGCCTCAGGGCAACTACATCATCACGGTGAGCCAGGGCGACAAAGTGTTCACCCAACAGATCTCCAAACAATAGTCTACACATAGCTTTCATACCAAAGTGTTTATAAAAAGGCGGTCACCCGGTGACCGCCTTTTCTTTTTTATGTCCCACCTCCCGGTGAAAATGCCAATATTTGTTTCTGCCTGAACTTTCATACATTTTCATTATTAATTTTTCATTATAAAACATGCCTCGCGGACTACTCACCATCGGCCTTCTGATCCTATCCAACATGTTTATGACGCTGGCCTGGTATGGCCATCTCAAATTCGGAGAGATGAAGGGCTTTCAGAAACTGGGACTGATCTCCATCATCCTGATCAGCTGGGGTATCGCCCTCTTCGAATACTGTGCCCAGGTGCCGGCCAACCGCCTCGGCTATCAACAATACGGTGGGCCGTTCACGCTGGTACAACTCAAAGTCATCCAGGAAGTGATCACCCTGATTGTCTTTACCCTTTTTGCTTTGCTGGTATTTAAAAACGAATCCTTTCGGTTCAACCACTTTATTGGCTTCGTGTTCCTGATCCTGGCGGTCTATTTTATTTTTAAAAAATAAACAGCCTATACCGCAGGCTCCTGCTGGCTCAGACAGTGAAAGCTGCCGAGTCCCCAAATGATGTCCGTCGAATCAATCCCGACGACTTTACGTTCCGGAAAACATTCCTGAAGGATATCCATAGCTTCCTCATCCCTTTTGCAGCGGAACGTAGGCATGATCACATGGAGATTAGAAATATAGAAGTTGGCATAGGAGGCAGGCAGTCGCTGATCCTGGTAATACACGGCCTCAGGCATAGGTAACTCCACAATGTTGAGCGGCCGGTCATCCGCGAGACGCATTTCTTTCAACTGTTTCAAATTGCGCTTGAGTAAAGCATAGTTTTCATCCTGCCGGTCATGTTCAATCACCGTGATGACACTGTCTTCATTGAAAAAACGAACGGTATCATCGATGTGGCCGTCCGTATCATCACCGATGATGCCTTCATCCACCCACAGGATCTGTTGAACACCATAAAAATCGACGAGGTATTGCTCAATCTCCCGTTTGGAAAGATGAGGATTGCGATTAGGATTTAAAAGGCAAGAAGTAGAGGTGATCAGTGTGCCTGCCCCATTAAAATCAACACTGCCGCCTTCCATGATGATGCCGGGGTGATAGACCGGGATATCATACGCCTTGCCGATGAGCGAAGGGATCACATCATCGAGGTCAAATGGCGGATATTTACCTCCCCAGGCATTGTGTCCCCAGTCCACGATGACTTTGGGTTGACGACTGTCAGGATTGATGAGAAACGCCGGTCCATGATCGCGGCACCAGGCATCATTGGTAGGATGATGAAAAAACCGGATGCGCTCCATCGATACCTCATGTTGCATGAGGATGGCGTGTGCCCGGGCTTCCATTTCAGGTCCGGCAACATTGATGTGGACATATTCCCCAGCAGTCAGTACTTTGATAAAAGCTGCATACGAAGGATAAATCGTATCGATCTTTCCCGGCCAGGTTTCAGGATTGTGTGGCCAGCTCAGCCACGTGGCGGTGTGTAAGGCAAATTCAGCGGGGAAATAATATCCCGCCGCTGCCGGTGTCATTTCACTCATCAATATATCGCTTGGTAATGGGCGCATAAGAATCGACCCGGCGATCCCGCAGGAAGGGCCAGTGGGTCCGGTATTGGTCGGTTTTATTGGTATCAATCGGAATCACCACTATCTCTTCGAGATCATGCGAAGCCTGGTATAAGACCGTCCCAAAAGGATTAGCAATAAAGGATCCACCCCAAAATTTCATCCTGCCCTCTTGTTCGAATCCAACCCGGTTGACACTGACGACATGCACCCCATTAGCGACAGCATGGCTTCGCTGTATCGTCTGCCAGGCATTGTACTGCTCGGTATTGGTTGCCGCATCCTGGGCGGTAGCCCATCCAATGGCTGTTGGATAAAACAAGATCTCAGCACCCATGAGCGCAGTGATCCTCGCCGCTTCAGGATACCACTGATCCCAGCAGATGAGCACACCAATCTTTCCAAAACGGGTATCGAAAATCTTATAGCCTAAATCACCTGGAGTGAAATAGAATTTTTCATAGTAATGCGGGTCATCCGGAATATGCATCTTCCGATATTTTCCCAGATAGGTGCCATCAGCATCCAAGACAGCGGTGGTATTATGATACAGTCCCTGTGCTCTTTTTTCAAAAAGTGAAGCAATGATCACCACGCCGAGTTCGCCTGCTAAGGCGGACAAGGCATCGGTTGATGGCCCCGGAATCGCTTCCGCCAGATTAAAGTTTTCGTACTGTTCTTCATCACAGAAGTACAGCGAAGTAAAGAGCTCCTGGAGACAAACAATTTGCGCGCCTTTCGCCTTTGCGGCCCGGATCTGGCGGATAGCCTTGTCCAGGTTGGTGGCTTTGTCAGCCGCGCAGGTCATCTGTACCATGCCTATGTTTACCGTGCTCATATGATTGTATCGATAGGGCACAAAAGTAGGGGTTTCAACAGGATATGTAGGTTGTTGGCTAAAGACAAACTTAGGCCGGTATGGAAGTTCATCCTGATGAATACGATCCGGAACAAAACAAATACATTAGCAATCAGGTTATAAGTCACACTACCTATGAAAATCATCAGCTGGAACGTCAACGGTGTTCGTGCCGTAGCTAAAAAAGGATTCGCCGATCAGATCCGACCGTGGAAGGCAGACATCATCTGTCTCCAGGAAACCAAAGCTCAGGATGACGAGGTTCGGCAAGCCCTGGCCAATATCCAGGGCTATCATTTGTTTTCCTCTTCCGCCGTACGCAAAGGGTATTCCGGCACCGGCATCATGACTCGCGAAGAGCCAAACGAAGTGACCTTTGGAATCGGGATGGATGAACATGATCAGGAGGGCAGGGTGGTCACCGCGGAGTTTGAGGACTTCTATGTGCTCACAGCCTATATCCCTAACTCAGGATCCGAACTGGCCCGACTCGAATATCGCCAGCAGTGGGATAAGGATTTCAGGGCATACCTGACTAAATTGCAGAAAAAGAAACCGGTCATTGCGTGCGGAGATTTCAATGTGGCGCATCAGCCTATTGATCTGGCTCGACCTAAGGAAAACTATAACAAGACCTCAGGATATACCCAACAGGAGATTGATGGTATGACCGCTTTGCTGAAAGCAGGATTTACAGACACCTATCGTCATCTGCGTCCTGAAGAGCCAGGCTATAGTTGGTGGAGTGCCCGATTTGGAGCTCGTCAGAAAAATATCGGCTGGCGTATCGATTATTTCCTGGTGTCCAATCCATTGATGACTTCTGTGTCAGACAGTTTTATTTTGCCCGATGAAATGGGCAGCGACCATTGTCCGGTAGGAATTATACTTAAGTAAATTCGGCCTGAAAATGTATTGCCGGATTAGTAATCAAAATTTTTCCAATACGAAACCAGATAGATTGAATTGACACCATGCTGAAAAAAGAATATACCAAAGGAGATGTGACCATTGTATGGCAGCCGGATCTATGTATTCATTCTGCCGTTTGCTTCCATCGTTTGCCAGACGTCTTTAAACCACGTGAACGGCCCTGGGTACAACTTGACAAAGCGGAGACGGCGGCTATTCTGGAGACGGTGCATGCATGTCCTTCCGGAGCGTTATCCATCAAGCCCGTACAAGCCGCTGTGCCTTCGACTGAATCGACCGTCCAGGAAAAGACTAAAGTGCGGGTATTTCAGAATGGTCCGGTACGTGTATTGGGTCCATGTGAAATCACCATGCCCGATGGAACCATCGTGGAGAAGCCCAATGGCATTTCCTTTTGCAGGTGCGGAGGCTCTTCTAATCTGCCTTTTTGTGACTCTAGTCACAAGACCAACGGGTTTGTCGGCTAGGCAATCGGGTCGAAGGCAAAAATTTTTTAAAAATTTTACGCAAAACACATTATAATTTTTTATAAAGTGTTTATATTTCGCTAACCATACGCTCCGGACCATGACGACCGCTCTTGCCTTTTTCATGAATCTATGCGCCAGAATGGAAAGCCTCCACCCCCATCTACGCAAATCTACACTCCTCTCCGCCCCATCGATGGAATACAAAGGCCGGGCCTTTGCCATGATGTACGAAGATCGCATCGTCCTCAAACTCGATGGACAAACCCTTCCTGACCCAGGAACCTTGGGTTGGCAATATTACAAACCCTATGGCCAGCCCATGTACCTGCAGAAATGGGTCGAGGTTCCATATTACTACCACACCGACTGGCATTATCTGCTCGAGCAGGCCCTGGATGGACTGAAGGATACACTGGGGGAATAAGTGATCGCGATAAATCACGCCCCTACGATTGCCGCACATCATCCTTGCAGGATATCTGTGCTCCGGGCGCAAAATGTTGCGCCCCTACGATGGTCGCACATCATCCTTGCAGGATATCTGTGCGTATATTTGGCCAAACACTGACGGATGCTTCCAGCCAAACGCATAGGCTTGTTTTTCGGGTCCTTCAACCCCATCCACATCGGCCACCTCATCATAGCCGAATACATGGCCACCCGCACCGATCTCGAACAGGTCTGGTTTATCGTATCCCCACATAATCCTTTAAAAAACAGGGCAACTCTCGCCAATGATTTTGACCGCCTGCATATGGTCCAGCTGGCCATCGACGATAATCCCAGACTCAAAGCTTCCAATATTGAGTTTTCTCTCCCAAAGCCTTCTTACACCATCGATACGATGGTATACCTGCACGAAAAATATCCGCAACATCAGTTTTCTCTCATCATGGGATCGGACAACCTGGCGAGCATTGATAAATGGAAGAACTATGAACTCCTGCTTCAGCGATATACCATCCATATCTACAAACGCGAAGGGGACGTGCCAGAACTTAAAATGCCTTCCGAAGCAGATATCCGGATGTATGATGTCCCGATGATGGATATTTCTTCCACCTATATCCGGCAAAGCCTGGCCGCCGGACTATCGGTCAGGTATATGGTTCCGGAAAGTGTCTTCCAGTTTCTCGACGGATCACGGATCTATAGACAATAATTAGACCCGCCCCGACATTTAGGTAGTTGATTTGACCCATCACCCTGTTTGGTTGCCTCATCCGTCAGCCAGCTTGTATCTTTAACCCTTCGTATGGATAGCATGACCAGAACGCATTTATTTCCTGCCAGTAAAAGGGTCTCCCGCTCCCGGGACCAGATTTGGTGTAATGCCATCTTTCCGGTCATGTGCGTTTTTCTTTTCACAGGATGGCTGACCATATCCGCACAGGGAGATTTGCGCATAGGCCAATGGTCAGAACACCTTCCCTACAACGGCGGGTCTACCGTCACCCAAAGCCCAACCCGGATCTACTATGGCAGCGAATTTGCCCTGATGGCTATCCTCAAGGAAGACACCTCCAAAGTGGAGTTTTTTTCCAAAGTAGATGGCTTAAGTGATGTCGAACCTTCCTGGATCCGATATCACAATACCTACAAGACCCTGATCATCGGATACGCCAATGGTAACATTGATCTCATGGATTCACTCGGCGTCTCCAATGTCAATGATATCGTCCGCAACACGTCTATCCAGGGCGACAAGCGGATCACACATATCTATACTGATGATAGCTCACTGATCTACTTGTCCACTCCTTTCGGACTCGTAGTGCTTGATCTCCTCACGAAGCAATTCAACTCCACTGTATTTACCAATAGTCCGGTCAAAGGGTTTACGATTTATCATGGTATCTATTATCTCGCCGTGGAGAATGGTCTTTACCGGTTCGATCCGTCTGCCGGCAATATTATTGAAGATTTCAGTAGTTGGGAAAGAGTATCTGTTCCCGGTTTGCCGGCGTCCTATACCTGCCAGGCCGTAGCCGTATTTCAGGATGCTTTATATGCCGGGCTCGATGGGGATCTCTACAAATTAGATCAGGGGGAGTTGATCCTGTGGTACACCCAGCAAGGATATACCATTGATTTTATATCCCCGGAAGGGCAGAACCTCATGGCAGGATTTGCGTGTGACGCAGAATGTATCGGCAAAGTTTTCTATTTCCGGGATTCAGGATTCTGGCATGAAAACGGAATCTTCTGTACAGCGAGACCATCCTATGCGATTGAGGATGAGCGGGGACGCATTTGGTATGCGGATCGTTTTCCGGAATTCAGGGTGGCGCAAAATCATTTTACGCCATGTGATATCCTGAAATATGATACCCCTTACTCAGGCAGTGTCAGTGAAATGGAAGTTAAAAACGGGGTGCTGTATGTAGCCACCGGAGGCGTGTCAGAGACGTATGGATACCAGGGCAACAAGGATGGTTTTTTCACGTTCGACCGCGTCCACTGGACTACCTACAATCAATTCAATACGCCTGAAATTGCCGCATCCGGACTGGAAAATTTTTTCAGGATACTTCCTCATCCGACATCAGACAAAGTGTATGTCGGTTCCTACTGGGGAGGGCTGTTGGAGCAGGATGGTTCATCCTACAAGGTCTATAATGATACCAACAGTTCGTTGCAGGGGGCGGTCGGTGATGAAGCGCGCGAACGGATAACCGGATTGGCTTTTGATGATGAGCAAAATCTTTGGATGACTAACTATCTGGCTGCTGAGCCTTTGAGTGTTTTGAAAACAGATAGTACGTGGAAGTCGTTTTCGTTGCCATGCACCAACATCACTAATACTTCGCAGATCGTCATAGATCATCGGGGATACAAATGGATCATGCTCTACAGCAAATCTGCGGCTGTGGTGGTCTACGATGATGGCGGTACGATTGATGATGATTCGGATGATCGTTGTATTACACTTAGCGCTTCCAATACAGCTATTCCTTCCAATAGTGTGTATTGTCTTGCCGTCGACCGGGAAGGAGACATTTGGGTAGGTACCGCTGAAGGCCCGGTGGTATTTGACGGGGGTGGGGATATTTTCAATGGCCACCAGGGCAGCCGGATCAAAGTGGAGCAGGATGGTGTATTGAACTATCTCTTTGGCGAAGAGACGATCTATACTATTGCAGTGGACGGTGCCAATAGAAAGTGGTTTGGTACCGGAAGCGGAGTGTTTGTCCAGTCACCGGCAGGTAACGAAGAAGTAGCATCCTATACTACGGCCAACAGTCCTCTGCTTGACAACCGGATCATTGATATAGCGATTGATGGAAACAATGGGGTTGTATATATCGCGACTGACGGTGGTATCATGAGTGTCAGGACCGACGCCATTAGCGGCGAGGATGTCCACAGTGATGAAGTGTATGCATGGCCTAATCCGGTGCGGCCCGGGTATGATGGCCCCATAGCTATTCGTGGGTTGGCCAATGACGCTGTAGTAAAAATCACAGATGTGTCAGGGCAGATATTATTTGAAACGAGGTCATTAGGCGGGCAAGCCATTTGGGATGGAAAAGACCTCAATGGACAACCTGCGGAGACCGGGGTGTACCTGGTATTTTCTACCGCCGGAAGTGATGGGTACAACAAGCCGGATGCGATCGTGACCAAAATCCTCCTGGTTCGTTAGGTGCGGGGATTCCACGGGCAGTCATTTTTATCCGTTTTCGGAGCCACTAAAAGCTTTGCGTTTTTAGTGAAAAAACTATCTTTGCCGTCCTTATTGACCCATGGTGTAACGGTAGCACTCCGGATTTTGGTTCCGTCAGTCAAGGTTCGAATCCTTGTGGGTCAACTAAGTCTTTACCGAAAGTGTTGATAGCCAGGTAAAAACAAATCCTGAAAAGCCATCAACTCTTAAATTTGCACTCACCCCCTTGTTTTTCTGGATTTTGTGACTATATTGTCATCCTTATTTGCATCACGCCCTCGGGAAAAAGAGGCAAGATTTTTGTGGTAGTATAACCTCTCCCGGCACCCCCAATTGAATTAATGAACCGATTTGGTTGTTAGAACCAAGTCAGTGGTATTGAATTTACACACGGCCAATTGAGTAGCTGCCTTTATGCGGTTTACTCAATTGGAGCAACCGTTGACTAAATATTCGGTACTTTTTGCTTGAATGGTATGCAAACATTGAAGTGAAAGTGCTATTTTTGAAGGAATTACACCAGGAAGGGCAACTATTTTTTAAAAACTAAGATTTACAGCGGATGACTATGAAAAGACTATTCCTCTCTGTCCTATGTGCGGTGCCCGCGTTTTGTATAGGTCAGGCAGTGCTGTTATACAATGACGGCGCGACCGTAAAAGTACAAGCCGGGGCGACCCTCTATGTTGAAGGAGGTATCCAGAATACCGCCACAGGTACGATCGACAATGACGGAGTCATCGAGGTCAAGGGCAATTTCATCAACGCCGGCACCTGGGAACCTTCTCAACCCAATACCCTGAAATTTAGTGGCAACGTCAATTCGGATGTCACTCCGGGTACTGCTCAGTTCCAGACGGTGGTGATTCAAAAGGATGCCACTTTCAATGTGAACCTGCTGGGAAGCATGATAGTGAACACTAACCTGGACTTCAACTCTACGGGTGCCAGTAAAGTCATCCTGAATAACTTCGATTTGAAAATCGGTAACTCAGGAACCGTTACAGGGTATGACGCGGATGAGTATGTTGTAACTGGTGGAACAGGCATGATGCAGAAAGGGGTTACCGCGAATGGTTCCTTTACCTTCCCGGTTGGGGATGACCTTACAGATTACAGCCCGATCACCAGCACCTTTACGGGCTCTGCGTATTCAACTGCCAATTTGCGTGTGAAAGCCAACGATGTAACGCATCCCAATAAACCATCTGACGCTACTGACTTTATCTCCCGTTACTGGGATGTAGACGCTACGGGTATCACCGGATATGCCAATACCCTTGTAGCCACATACCTGCCAGCAGATGCTACAGGTACAGCCTCCCTGATTAAAGGTGCCTCTTACAACGGTTCAGCCTGGAATTATGCAGCAGCAGCAGCCGGCTCCAATACAGTGACTGGTTCTCTCTCTGCTACAGCGGCGGATTTTACAGGTACCAACTTCTTCGGCAAGATCGATTTCCTGGCTTTCCTCCAGGGTCCTTTCAGCGCAGGTGCTATGAGTATTGCACTTAACACTGCAGGATATATTCCTTTGACCAGCCCTTATACAGATGCACCAGCCACTGTAGGATCTATCCCTGCAAATGTGACGGATTGGGTTAAAATCGAACTGAGAGATGCATCCAATCCAGCTACCATCCTGAGTAAAACAAGCGCTTTCATTAAGAATACAGGAGCGATTGTCGGACTTGATGGAACAGCCCTTCCACGAATCAAAGATGGTAACCCAAGTTCTATAGTAGCTATCGTACACAGAAATCACTTGCCTTTCAGAACCAATGCCGGTATCGATGTAGCAAATCCTACATTCCAGGACTTTACCATAACGAATGCACTGTTATATGATAATGGTATTGACAATGCTCCTTTGAATACGGTTAGCGGTAAGTTTGTTATGTGGCCATGTGATGCTTCCGGTACTAATTATGTAGTCAATAGTACAGACCTCAACTTCGTCAAATCGCAATCAGCTTCCACGCCTACGGGTTATCTCCGTGCAGATGTTAATCTGAATGGTGCTGCAAATAGTACTGACCTTAACCTTACAAAATCAATTTCAGCTGTGGCAAAATCCGCTGACCTTTAATACACACAAGTCATGAGAAAAATTTTACCATTATTGCTTTTTGTCGCTATTGGAGGTGTTGTTTTTGGACAAAACATCAGGTTCTCCTATCGGGTGACGAATCCGGATCCTGCAAATAATCAATCAAAACTTACGGTGTACATCTCCAAGATCGGTGCCGGCTCTGAAAACATTTCAGGATTGAATTATGGATTCTATTATACCAACACCGAAGCAACAGTTTGGGGACAGACCGCAGCGTTTCTATCTAATAACATGACCGCCGCACAATTGGCGCTTTGTGTCAATACAGATGCCACTACTGCGTTGGGCTGGTCTCCTGATCTGACAGGTGCTGTTACAAATGTAGTTACACCGCCTCCCGGAGTACCTTCAGTATATAACCGGTTATTTACAGGTGCAGTGGTGGATGGTAACGGAGTGGGTACAGATATTACATCTGCTATGGGCCAGGTTCCACTGATCTCCCTTATACTCGACAATACCATTGGAGGAGCTCCTATCAATACGGACTCCGCTTACCAGGCTGGTTCGGATACCAATCCAGCTTGGGAATATTCCAATATCAATTTTGAAGGTTTCCCAGTTATTGTTATCGGTACTCGTCTTCAGACGCTACCTATTGAATTGGTGGTCTTCAAAGCTGACAAATACAAAGACCGCAGTGCCGACCTCACTTGGACGACCGCCAGCGAAATCAATAGCAGCCATTTCCTCGTTCAGCGTTCGTTTGACACTAAAACCTGGAGTACAGTGGGAAAAGTTGCCGCAGCAGGTAATAGCCAGATCATCCAGAATTATGATTTTCTAGATCAAAACGTTTACAATGGACTCGATACTCGCCTGAATGTGTACTATCGCCTTCAAATGTTTGATCTGGATGGACGTAATAAATTCTCACCGATCGAAAAGTTGGTCTTTGGTAACGATGCCGCTAAAGCAAGTTTTGAAGCATCCGTGTATCCGAACCCGGCAACCGATGGTATTCATGTAAGTTGGAATGCATACAACCAGGTTCAACCTACCACGGTTCAGTTGTATGATGTGACTGGTAAGCAAGTCTTTACCCAGTCCGTGTCCGACAACACCAACCAGGCTTATTTGGATCTGACAGCCAATAAATTCCAATCAGGAGTTTATATTGTTCGCTTAATGCACGATACCGAATCCCTGGCTCAACAGCAAATCATGATCGACAAGAAGTAATCCTAACTATTACGGACTAGTCCGGAAAAGAGAAGAGCTGTCAGCAACACTGGCAGCTCTTCTCTTTTGAGGTATACATCAGGAAACAGATCACGAATGAATCCTTTGATCATTAGACGGGATACTTCCAGAGTCAATTCACGAATTGATGGGATACCTCCATGGTCAATCCACGAATTGACCCTACATGGTCTGCCTGGGTTTATGTAATAGAAATTAGGATGTAATATCTCCTATCTCTTTGCTCTCTGCCCTTTGCTCTCACGCTTAGTGGCTTCGCAACACTGCGTGATCTCAACTGCGTTACGATATGCCTCTATACCCTATGCCCTATGCTCTCTGCTAAAGAGTCATCGCATCCCGCACGATTTTCTCCTGGTTTTCATCATGCAGTTTCTTAAACCCGGTCGCAGGTGACGCGCTTATACGCCTGGAGACATGTTTAAATCCAAACTCAGGTAACTTGGTCTGGATATAAGTCCATGCTCCCATATTGCCAGGTTCTTCCTGAACCCACATGCGCTCCGCCGAGGGATATCGTCCGGCAATCTCCTCTAACAATGGTTTGTTGAGCGGATACAACTGCTCCAATCGTACGATAGCGATGTCCTTGATGTTGTTCTTGTCCCGATATTCCGCCAGGTCGTAGTAAATCTTACCGGTGCAGAAGATCACCCGTTTGATTTTTTTTGCCTGCGCGGCAGTATGCTCTTCAGCAATGACGGGTTTGAATTTAGTGCCTGTCTCCATCTCGCTGATCGGAGAAACACACGCCGGATGCCTGAGAAGAGATTTTGGTGACATAACGATCAAAGGCTTCCGGAAATTCCACGCGATCTGACGACGAAGCAAATGGAAAAAGTTAGCCGGAGTAGTGACATTACAAACCACCATATTCCCATCGCCACAAGCCTGCAGAAACCTTTCCAGCCGGGCACTGGAGTGCTCCGGGCCCTGGCCCTCATAACCATGAGGGAGCAACATGACCAGCCCACTCATCCGATGCCATTTGCTTTCAGCCGCACTGATATACTGATCAACAATCGTCTGCGCGCCGTTGAAGAAGTCTCCAAACTGCGCTTCCCACAGCACCAGGTGATCCGGACTTGACAAAGAATACCCATATTCAAATCCAAGGACCGCAAATTCAGAAAGCAAGGAATTATAGATCATAAATTTTCCCTGGCCAGGAGCCAGGTTGCTGAGCCGGTTATAGGGCGCATACGTCTCTGCATCGTAGATGACCGCATGGCGGTGAGAAAATGTGCCTCGCTTCACGTCCTGCCCACTCATCCGTACATTACGACCTTCGGTCAATAAACTGCCATAAGCAAGAAGTTCACCCAATGCCCAATCTATCTGACCTTCTTCAATCAGTTTTTGTTTGGATTTGTTGATCCGCGTGATTTTACTCAATGGCTGAAATCCTTCCGGAAGTTTGTGCAACCCTTCTAGCAATTCATTGATCTTATTTTTATCAATACCGGTTTCCGGGATGGTAAGCATATCCTCAAGTGAAGCATGCTTCTTCAGTTGTCGCCAGGCCAGCTCAGGTTCCTGGTATTTGTAGGGCAACATATTTTCCTTGACCAACTCCAGACGCTTCTGCAACTCACCCCAATAGGTCTTCTCCAATTCTTCCGCCAGCTTGACCTCCACTTCCTGGCGACCAGTCAGTTTTTGAACGTAGATCTCACGTGGATTAGGATGGACACTGATCTTCTCATACATCTCGGGTTGCGTAAACTGAGGATCATCCCCTTCGTTGTGCCCATGGCGTCGGTAGCAAACCATGTCAATAAAGACATCGCTGTTGAATTTCTGCCGGTATTCAATGGCTAGCCGGGTAGCGAAAATCACCGCCTCCGGATTGTCACCATTAACGTGGAAAACCGGAGCCTGTACCAGGTTCGCCGAAGCAGTAGAATACGTTGAAGATCGAGCATCATCAAAATCTGTGGTGAAGCCAATCTGGTTGTTGATGACAAAATGTACCGTTCCTCCAGTATAGTAGCCTTCCAGTTGCGACATCTGTACCGTCTCGTACACCACGCCCTGGCCTGCTGCTGCAGCATCGCCATGAATCAGCACAGGCATGATGCGGTCGTAGTCAGATCCATACAAGAGATCAGCCTTGGCACGTGAAAACCCTTCGACCACAGGGTTGACCGATTCCAGATGAGAGGGATTGGGCACCAATTTGAGATGTAATGTTTTGCCTCCGGGTCCTTCGACCTGCGATGAAAACCCAAGGTGATATTTCACGTCTCCGTCTCCGAAACTTTGTTCGGGGTTCATATTGCCCTCAAACTCATTGAAGATCTGATCATAGGTCTTACCCAGGATATTGGCCAACACATTGAGCCTGCCCCGGTGAGCCATACCAAAAATGAACTCTTCAACACCTTGAGCTGCACCGGCCTGAATGATGGCATCCAGGGCAGGTATCGTCGTCTCGCCGCCCTCGAGGGAAAATCGTTTCTGTCCGACATATTTGGTATGCAGAAAGCGTTCGAATACAACAGCGCCATTGAGTTTTTCGAGGATCCGTTTTTTAGTAGGCAGATCAAGACCATAATCATCAGTCGTTCCAAGACCTGGTCTTCTTTCGATTTTTTCTTTGAGCCACATCCGTTTTTCCCAGTTTTCGATATGGGCATACTCAAAGCCTATATCTCCACAATAGATCAGGCGTAATCGCTGAAGGATTTCTCCCAGGGTAGCCGAAGGCATATCGATTTCCATGCCGGCACGGAATACCCGGTCCAGATCACCATCAGACAGATGATAATCGGCCAGGTCGAGGTGTGGGCGACGATCCCTTCGGGGACGGATAGGATTGGTGGTCGAAAGCAGATGCCCACGGTTACGGAAACCATGGATGATGGACATGACCCCAAATTCTTTGAGGGCATCCGGGAGGGCCTCATCACGGGCATCCGCAGCATGGCCATTGCCGTTTTGTCCAAATTCAAAACCATCAAAAAACACTCGCCATCCGGGATCGATACTTGCGGGGTCTTGCTGGTACAAGCGGTACAGGGCATCGATATATTGCGGATGTGCGTTGGTAACGTGACTATAATCTTTCATGACAATCTCATTCAAAAAGGGAAGGCAAAAGTAACCAGAAATGAAGTTGCCATTATCAACAGCCAAACACAAAAAAGGCTCCGGTTTCGGAGCCTTTTTTTCAAAGTTTCTTTTCCATCTGGCTAAGCTTGCGTTGCATATCCAGTACCGTTTCCTGAAGCCAATCCGTCTTTTGCTGCCGCGCATCGGTAAATACGATGTGGGCGTGATACTTCCAGATTTCACGGATATCCGCGTAAGCAATAGTGTATGGCGAATACACCTCATTGTCCGATATCGCCGTGATTTGCTTTTCAGCCGGATGATTCTTGATCCGCTTATAGACAATACCGTCTTTCTCAGTCACAATAATATAGGTCTTGTCATCCTTCAGATCCCGAAGGGATTCGACATACTGGGAGACCACCAGAGATCCGGATGGCATGGGCAGCATACTATCTCCGCGAATCTCAAAAGCCCGGTAAGAACCGGATGGCAGATTGGGGATAAACATTTTGGGTAACTCGCTAACATATTCAGGATCCTGAAAGCCATCAAGATAGCCGGCCTCAGCCTTGGAATAAACGAGTTCTATATTTTCCCGTTGATCCTGATCCATCGTGATCGCCAGTACCCTGAGGTTATCCCCCCGCGCGATCTCCAAATCATCAAAATCAATGCGTTCACCGAGGAGACGATCAATAGGCTGATCAAAAAAGGAGGATATTTTCTGGAGCATGTTGATGTTAGGCTCCACTTTACCCAATTCATACCCACTCCAGGTAGTCCGGGGAATTTCGAGCAGATCGGCCAGTTCTTGCTGGCTGTGTCCGGATTTCTTTCTTAAAAACTGTAAATTCTGAGCTAGCATGGCTGCATAGGCTTTAGTTGCTGCAAAAGTATAAAAAATCGTCATAAAAATGACGAATTATCAGCCTATAATTTTGGAACCTTCGGGTTTCCGGTCCGGGTTATACGGGTATTGGTAGAATAGAATTTTCAAGTATTCCGTTCCACCCTATTTTTACTGCAACCAAACAACAACGACATATGAAACATCTATCTACGCTCTTCGCATTTTTCCTGGTCGTCCAATTACATGGACAGGGGATGAATCCATCCGCGCAACAACTCATTCGTGAAAACGCGGCTTACTGGGCCAAGCCACAAGCCTGGAATCAACTTCTTCATGACCGGGCTGGGGTGTTATTCACACATTCGCTCGACAGTGTGGTGTCAAAGGATGCCTCGTCCTTTACGACGCAAAAAATTGAATTGATCTACAACGACCTGGGGCATACGCTTAAGGCCAATCAATATTCGATTGACTCCGTGTCTCCGGTGATCCATCTGACCAGCGTCATAACGTTTGACTATGATGATCTGCCGGATTATCCGTCTCATATGCTGGTTGAAGGACTCAATCTGGAAACCCACCAATTTGAACCTTCATTAGAAATGGATTTTACCTATGATGCCTCGCATCGGGTAGACAGTGTGGTGATTTCACTGGAAGATCCTTTAGGCCTTGGTGGTTTTGGCCCTTTTTTAGCGACTAAGCAAGTGTATGATGGTGATTTGCTCGTGCAATCCAGGCAATGGTTTTATTTCTCCATTTTTGGATTGTGGGTTCCGTCTACCTTCACTGATTTTCAATATGATGCCAATGACCGCCTGACCGACCAATTGGTCTCTGTGGCTGATTTTTCAACGGGTGAAATTCTTCCCAGTACCCGGACCACCTATGATTACAATGCTGAAGGACTGCAGGACAGGGTGACAGAATACACCTGGGTAGACCCTAATTGGGAACCTACACAGCAAACGACGTATTCCTATTATAGCAATAACACTTTGTCCGGAGAAATAAGATATCAATATTCTGGTGGAACATGGGTCAATAATCTTTGGACGGTATACCCCATAGAACAGATCACTGATGTTGATCCAGTGTCTTCCTACATCTGGGATCCATTGTCTTCTTCCTGGAATCAAATTGACTCTACGGTCAGCCTGCTCAACCCGGCATTGCCTTGGAACCAGGTGGCTACTCCAAAGGAAATTTCATTGATTTCCTACCTGGGTGGTGGGGCCGATGCAGCCTTCCTCGATGAAGAAGGATCCAGCATCGAAGAGACCAGGTATTTCTCAACGGATACACTCACCGGTAATCTGAAATATGACAGCAAAGACATCTACTATTACAGCCTTATCGAAGGATCCGCTGTAGAGGATGTGTTGCCTGAATATCTGACCATTACCCCAAATCCGGCTACAAACGGGTTTGTCATCTATATGGATCGCGCTACCAAAGCCACTTACCGCATTTATAATGCCACAGGTTCTTTAATCACCCGTGGTGAGATGCAACCTGGTGAAAACACGATACGGACCGACGCATGGCCAACAGGTGTTTATTACGTTTCCATGCGCCTCGCAAATGGCAGCATGTACGTGCATAAGCAAATGGTTGAATAATTGACTCACTCAGGGACCTGCCGGAATACAACTTCGACAGGTCCCTGAGTCTATAAAATATGTTCTGCGGGGTGCCAGAACCTGGAGGCAAAGTCCACTACGTGGTCCGCTTTCACTTTTACCCCTTCCCGTTCCAGTGCACGTTGCATATACTTAGGATCTGAAAAATGCAATCGCCCGCTCAAGTATCCTTCCCGGTTGACCACACGATGCGCGGGTATGGGTCCATCCATAATGCTCGATTGCCGTAAAGCCCAGCCCACCATCCTTGCTGAACCCAAGGACAGGAAATCTGCAATGGCTCCATAGGTAGACACCCGTCCGGGCGGAATCGATCTCACTACTTCATAGACATCTTCAAAATAATGTGTCTTCGACATATCGTACTGACATTGAATGCGGGCAAATTTATTTTTTGACGATGTTGATAGATGAAAAGTGCCACAGTCCGAATGCAGTTTTCATCACTTCTGTGATTATCATTACCGGTTGCAAACAGACATAAGGACATCTTGCCGCAACACCTTGCCGAAGGTAATGAAACCATAGACTCAATTCAATTGGTTATCCTGAAACAACTCCAGCGAATGGCCTATCTTGTTTCCCAATTTGAATCTTACATGTATGAAAGGCCCAGCTATTTTTCTTGCCCAATTTATTCGTGACGAGGCCCCCTTCAATAGTCTTGATGGACTATGTACCTGGGCTGCCGGTCATGGGTATACGGGAATACAGATGCCCACTTTAGATTCCTGGCTGATTGATCTAAAGCTGGCGGCAGAGAGTAAAACATACTGTGATGAGCTGCATGCAAAAGTAAAATCTCACGGTCTGGAGATTTCAGAATTGTCCACACACCTGCAAGGTCAATTGGTTGCTGTGCACCCGGCGTATGATGCCCTGTTTGACACCTTCGCTCCTGCTATCTTAAAGGGAAATCCTAAAGGCCGGACCAATTGGGCTGTGGATCAGCTCAAGCAGGCGGCGAAGGCAAGTGCCAATCTGGGCCTCAATGCACACGTGACCTTTTCCGGTGCCCTGGCCTGGCCCTATGTCTATCCCTGGCCCCAGCGGCCAGCTGGCCTGATTGAAGAGGCATTTAAAGAATTGGGCAAGCGCTGGATGCCTATACTTGATGCCTTTGATGCAGCAGGCATTGATCTTTGTTTTGAATTGCATCCGGGTGAAGACCTGCATGACGGCGCGAGCTTTGACCGCTTTCTGGATGTATGCCATGAGCATCAGCGTCTGTGTATCAATTATGATCCCAGCCATTTTGTATTACAACAGATGGATTACCTCGAATTTATTGATCTCTATGATGACCGTATCAAGATGTTTCATGTCAAGGACGCGGAATTCAATCCGGATGGCACCTCCGGGGTATATGGCGGCTATCAGGACTGGATAGATCGTCCGGGCCGTTTCCGTAGCCTGGGGGATGGAGAGATCGACTTTGGCGCCATCTTCAGTAAGTTGGCACAGTATGAATATGAAGGTTGGGCCGTGCTCGAATGGGAATGTTGTATCAAGGATAGTGAGCAAGGTGCGGCAGATGGCGCACCCTTTATCCGGAATCACATGATTCAGGTATCCCAGCGGGCTTTTGATGATTTTGCGGGTGGCAAATATGATCAGCGCACCAACCGCAGGATTCTTGGATTAGAGGATTAAAGTCAATCTACCCTTTGACTGCTCAATACAGGCAGCGTATTCGAAGCAGAGGTTATGGATTTTCTACAATAGGTAGGTTGAGAAATCTCACAATTTGAAAAAGGAAAAGATGATGAAAAAATATACACTTGGATCTCTTCTTGTTATTATCCTTTGGGCCACACCTTTTGTATTGTTGGGCCAGGAAGTGGATTGGCAAAATCTGGTAGAATCCTGGAGGAAGGCATATAACGTGCCGGGCATGTCGGTCGGCATTATCTACAACGATAAAGTGATATTGTCCGAAGGTTTCGGTGTGCTTGAGGAAGGCAAACCGGCAAAGGCGGATCGAAACACGCTTTATTCTATCGCATCCAATACAAAAGCATTTATCTCTGCATCTATCGCTACGTTAGTGCAGGAAGGCCGACTCGATTGGGATGATCGGGTGCAAACGTATCTCCCTTATTTTGAACTCTATGATCCTTGTGTATCAGAAATGATGACTATCCGTGATTTGTTGTGCCATCGCTCTGGCCTCGGGACCTTCAGTGGGGATGTGATCTGGTATAGGAGCAATTATACCGCTGAAGAAGTGGTCAGGCATACAAGAGCATTACCGAAGGAATATGATTTCCGCAGTGGATTTGGATACAGCAACGTAATGTACCTGGCAGCAGGCGAAGTCATCCGTGCCGTCACCGGTAAACCATGGTCTCAATACGTGCAGGAAAATTTTTTAATTCCTTTACACATGGATCGCACGATCACCAGTACGAACTCCATATCCACAACGGTAAATGTTGCAACACCCCATAAACCAACAGCCAATCGAAATGAGCCTATTGATTGGGTCAACTGGGACAATATGGGCGCCGCAGGAGGAATTATATCCTCTGCGGAGGATATGCTCAAATGGATCAATCTCCAACTGCATCATGGCATCCTGGATCAGGATACGTTTTTTACAAAGAATCAACAGGCTCAAATGTGGACTACACAAGTCAACTACCCGGTAAGTGATCGGGCAAGAACCTTGTTTGGTGGCCGTAATTTCAACGGCTATGGTTTGGGTTGGGGCACCAGTGAATATTTTGGCCGGCAAATGTTGTCGCATACCGGTGGATACGATGGCATGTACTCCGCAGTCACCTTGCTGCCCGGAGAAAAATTAGGCATCGTCGTACTCACCAATACCATGGATGGCATTGGTACCTGGCTGAGTTATGAAATCATCGATAAGTTGCTTGGCTTGCCCCAGCATGATTGGCAGCAATTAGGCCTGGCTCAGGATCAAACCCACTGGGATGATCGATCCGCACGAATCAAAGAACGCATGGATGCCCATGTTGCCGGTACCAGGCCCACATTGACTCCACAAGAAATTTCAGGTTTGTATCGCTGCCCGGTGTATGGAGATATCCGCATTGAGGAGGATCACGGTCAACTCATGATTGACTTCGTGGCCTCTCCCAATTTGAAAGCTCAACTTTCCCACTGGCATTATGATACGTACCGACTCGACTGGACGCATGAGCAGGCCTGGTTTGAGTTTGGAACCGTCCAAATCCTCAAAGACAATAATGGGAAATCTTCAGGGCTCTTGTTTGATGTCCCTAATGATGACATCTTTTTTGAAGAAATCAAAGCCGTTCGTGTTCATCCATGAGCCAACCGAATAGTGGTTTTATAGAAGACCTGATCCAACAAATCAGTGGGGATGTATATCATGATCCTGTTGTGCTGGGTATGTATGCTACAGATGCCAGCATTTATCAGATTATACCGGTGGCGGTGGTCTGTCCAAAAGATGAAGCCGATGTTGCCGCATGTGTCAGGATCGCCAATACCTATCATGTGCCGATCCTGGCCAGGGGCGGAGGTACCAGCTTGGCAGGGCAAACGGTAGCGGAAGCGATCGTCATTGATTTTTCTAAGTACATGAACTCTATCCTGTTACTGGATGACCGTACGGTCGTAGTTCAGCCCGGGGTAGTCCGTCATCAACTCAATCAGTTTCTAAAACCTAAAGGCCTTGAGTTCGCACCGGATCCTGCCACCAGTAGCCGTGCGACAGTTGGTGGAATGATTGCCAACAATTCTTCCGGCACCAAGAGTATTCTATATGGTAAGACGAGTGATCACGTCACAGATCTGAAAGTGATGCTGGCGGATGGGTGTATCATTCATACGCGGCCACTCACTCCATCAGAACTCGAAGCCAAATTGCAAAGCCATGATCCTGACCGGGATTTGTATGCAGGCATGATGGATATCGTTGTGCCCCTGCAACATGAAGTGGAAGAAAATTATCCAAAGACCATGCGTCGGGTTGGAGGATATGCCTTTGATGATTTTCTCGCTTCAGGGTGCGGAGATCTCAATCGAATCATCATCGGTAGTGAAGGTACGCTAGGAATTATTCTCGAGGCGACGCTTCGATTGGTGGATCTGCCTAAGTACAAAGGAGTCAGTGTGGTACAGTTTGACCTCGCGCGAGATGCTATCCGTGCGGTGACGACCATGGTACAATATCAACCTGCCGCAGTTGAAATCCTGAGTCGTTTGCTCATCGGATATAGCCGTAAAAACATGGAGACCGCTTCCATGTGCGGATTTCTGAAAGGCCATCCGGATTCCATACAGATCGTAGAGTTTTATGGTCATGATCCTGTTGAGATTCGGCAACGGGCTGAGGCCATGCATGAAGATCTCAAGCAACAAGGATTTGGGTATGCGCATGATTATTATCCAGAGGGCAAGACCTATCATGATGTATGGGGCATCCGGGAGCGGGGCCTGGGTTTGTTATTGGGCGAGCCTACGGATAAGAAAGGAGTTCCGGTGATTGAAGATGCCGCTATACCATTACCGCAGCTTGATGCATTTATTGCGGATGTGGTAGATATCTGTGAGCGTCGCGGGGTCGGCGTGGATTATTATGCACATGCCAGTGTCGGGGTGATCCATATCAAACCGATCCTCGATCTGCGGGTGCAGGAAGATATCAATCACTTCAAGGACATCGCGGATGAGGTATTTCAGCGTGTCAAATTTTATAAGGGATCCTGGAGCAGCGAGCATGGAGATGGTATCGTGCGCAGTGGATACCTGAGTGCTTTTTATGGGGAAAAAATATATGAAGGGTTTGTCCGGACGAAAGAACTCTTTGACCCTGGTTTTTTGCTCAACCCTGGAAAGATCGTTGATCCCCCACCGATTGACAGTCATCTTCGGTATGGACCAGCCTATCATGACCTTCCTTTTCCGGCGGTCTATCAATACCGGGATCAGCATGATTTTTATACCGCGGTGCATCAGTGTTCCGGACTTGGTGCCTGTCGAAAAATCAGCGGAGGAACCATGTGTCCCAGTTTTATGGTGACCCGTGATGAAATAGATTCCACCCGCGGTCGGGCTAATGCCTTGCGACTGGCTATGTCCGGGCAATTGGATCAAGGGCTTGCGAATCCAAAACTCCCCGAAATACTCGAGTTGTGTGTGTCCTGCAAAGCTTGTAAAGCGGAGTGCCCGAGCAGTGTGGACATGGCCAGGCTTAAAGGCGAAGTCATGCAACATCAGTATGACCATCATGGCGCTCCATGGAAAGACAGAATGATCGGCCGCAGTCCAGACCTGGCCAGGAAAATAGCCGGAAGGAAGGCAGGACTCATCAATGCCATTCAATCCATGCCAGGTATTCGTCAACTGATGATGAAGATGTTAGGGATGGACCTTCGCAGGGAGTTGCCAAAATATGCGGTTAAAACATGGACAGGATCGAAAGGAAAACGGAATCGTGAAACGGCTGATCCCGATATCATCTTGCTCATTGATACCTACACACAATGTCATCATCCGCAGTCCGGACATGCTGCAGTGGCATTGCTTGAACGATTAGGACAAAAGGTCATGCTCCTCGATGCCGGATGTTGTCAGCGGCCAAGGATATCCCATGGGTTTCTCAAAGAAGCAGCTCAGAAAGTATTGCCGGGAGTCCAAACAGTCGCGCCGTGGTTGCAAAAGGGGATTCCCATTGGAGTCATCGAACCCGGATGTGCATCCGCCTGGACAGATGATATCCCGGACCTGATCAAAGATGCTGCCACAGCGGCTTTGCTCAAAAACATAAAACCCTTCGAACAGATTCTGTTGGACGTGTTACTCGCAAAGCCCGAAGCCCAACATGGGATTCGTCCAAAGGGCAATGAAATCATCGTACATGGCCATTGTCATCAAAAATCCATTTACGGCATGGAGACCGTGCGATCCATTTTCGCGATGTGGCCTGGCATCCGGTTTACTGAAATTGACAGCGGATGTTGTGGGATGGCCGGTTCATTTGGCTACGAATCCAAACACTATGAGGTTTCTAAGCAAATGGCGCATCGGGTATTGATACCGGCGATTGAGGATCATCCGGATGCGCTGGTTGTCGCCAATGGGTTTAGTTGCCGGCATCAGATTGCTGATTTTGCCGGGCGACAAGCCGTGCATATTGCAGAGGCCTTTGACATTCTTTAATACTGATTCGTTCTCACCAGGACATAGTGGCAATCGTAAAACCGATGTTCGTAGTTTGTAGTTAGTAGGCATGTAGCATACTACATGCCTACTAACTACAAACATCGGTTTTATACGTATCTCGCTCTGCGCAGATTGTATCTACGCCGCGTACGGTAAAACATTTTCACCGTGCACGCCAATCCATTCTCACCTCGTAAGGCAAATCATTTTTTTGAATCAGCTATTTCATAATTATCTAATGATAATTGACACTAATCACCCCCGGTACCAATTCATTTTTTCTGGCTATTTTTGACGCAGTAGCATTAGCGCCAGAAGCGCTGCCCACACCACTCCCCAAGTCTGGCTGATTTTGATTGATGTATTCAACTTTGTATACAATGACTATACGTTTATTTCTTGCATTCTGTTTAGTGACGAGCTTTAACGCATCCTTTGGCCAAACCAATGTCACGTTGTACATGCAGCAAAGCATGGGTGGGGCTCCGTTTGCGCTCAACCAGGAGTTATCCGACACCATGGGTAATTACTTCACCTTTACCCGACTCGAGTATTATATCTCCGAGGTATCCCTGATCCATGATGGTGGCCAGGTTACACCCGCAACCAGTCTCTATCTCCTGGTCAACCCGGCTGTGCAATCGGATTTTCCCATCGGATCATTTCCGGTGACCCACCTGGAAGGTATCCAGTTTTCTATTGGAGTGGATTCGGCCCACAATCATTCTGATCCGGCAACCTATCCACTGGGTCATCCATTAGCGCTTAGAGATCCTTCCATGCATTGGGGATGGGCCTCCGGATACCGATTCGTAGCTTTCGAAGGTACCTCCGGATTCAACTCAGGGATCCTGCCGGACGTATTTCAGATTCACACCATCGGCGACCAGAATTATAAGACGGTTTCTTTTCCCCTGGACCTCAACGCCTCAGGCAATCAACTGACCATTGGCCTCGATGCTGATTATTTGCACCTTCTCGATAGTATCCGTTTTTGGGGAGGAGTCATTTCCCATTCTACCAGCGGTAGAGCGGCGGATTTGATCAATAACCTCGCAACAGTGGTTTTTACAGTTTCTGAAACAACGGGCATCATAGATCCCGCTGTCAGCGGCACTATCGGTATTCAACCCAACCCGGTCAATGGATTTGGTCAATTGAACTATGTGTTTGCCGATCAAAAGCATCTTCAATTATCCTTTGTTGATATCAACGGCAGGATATTACATACAGCACCGCTCCCGGGATCTGAAGGAAGCATATTGCTACCGGATCAATTACCATCGGGCATGTATGTCGCATTGATCCGCAACGAACAGCATATCATTGCTACCGAGCGATTCATTGTACAATAAACATTGAAAGCGTTATTTAACCCGTGGCCTACTGACACGATGTCTTTCCAGGGTATAAAATGTTGCATCTTTCTTTTTGCCGCGCTATGGTTGGTTTCCTGCAAGGAAGAAACCGTGGTGGTTGACGAACCGTTGCTCAATATCCCACAAGGGTTTCCTGAAGTGGTATTTCCTGAAGACAATTCGTTTACACCTGAAGGCTGGGCGTTAGGAAAGCGGCTTTTTTTTGATACCACGTTATCCTCAGACAGCACACTGTCCTGTGCGAGTTGCCATAGACCTGAATTGGCTTTTACGGATGGCAGAACTATTGCGGTAGGTATTGAAGATCGACTGGGCACACGCAATACCCCTACCCTCACCAATGTTGCCTATCAGCCCTACTACCTTCGTGAAGGAGGCGTGCCGACGCTTGAGATGCAAGTACTCGTGCCGATCCAGGAGCATGCGGAGTTTGATTTTAATATCCTGAAAGTTGCCGAGCGCATGGCTCTCGATCCGGACTACGTAGCCGCCAGCCTCGAAGCCTACGATCGCCTTCCCGATCCATTTGTGATCACCCGTGCGATAGCTACCTATGAGCGATCGATCATCAGTGGCCAGAGCCGTTATGATGCATATCTGCAGGGAGAACACAATGCGCTCTCCGATATAGAAAAGGAAGGCATGAATCTTTTTTTTAGCGAACGCACGCAATGTGCATCATGTCATTCAGGATTTAATTTTTCGGACTATTCTTTTCAAAACAATGGATTGTATGTTGAGTATGCTGATCCGGGTCGCTTCCGGCTGACCGGCATTGAATCCGACCGTGCATTATTTAAAGTGCCTACCCTGCGAAATGTGGCCTATACGGCGCCATATATGCATGATGGTTCTATCAACAACCTGGCGGACGTGATCAAGCATTATAATGACGGAGGAAAGGGCCATCCTCACCAATCCCCATTGATCCGGCCACTTCACCTGGAGCAAAGAGAACAAGATGCCTTGCTAAAATTTCTAGAGTCCCTGAGTGATGTTTCCTTTGTGACTAATCCTAAATTCAGAAACCCATGATTTTCCACGCGAAATTTCTGTTTCGACTTTTTGTTATAAGCGCGGCCATGATCGGTATCACCTCATGTGATGACAACGAACCTGCCGTCGTGCAATATGATCCTACACCCTACACCATAGAAATCGGGACATTTCCTCCGCCGGATTTTCATGGCAATACCCCTACCCAAACCGGTGTGCAATTGGGTCGAATGTTGTTTTATGAAAAAGCACTTTCTAAGGACGGTACACAATCCTGTGCGGATTGCCATTTGCAGCAAGATATGTTTTCGGACATCCGCAAGTTTAGTATCGGGGTAGAAGGATTGCCCGGAAAAAGACAAGCGATGGCTGTCTTTAATATTGCCTGGCATCCCAATGGTATGTTTTGGGATGGCCGTGCACCGAGCCCGCGAGACCAGGCCTTGCGACCTATTCAGGATCCATTGGAGATGAATGAAACGCTTCCTAATGCCATCCTTAAACTCCAGGCTAAGCAAAACTACAAGGATCAGTTTATCCGTGCTTTTGGTGATGATACCATTACCGCTGAGCGGATTGGACTCGCCATCGAACAGTTTGAATTCACGCTGGTGTCCAATCACTCCCGCTTTGACCAATGGCAGCAAGGCGCTATCGTGCTGACGCCAAGTGAAGAACATGGACGCCAATTATTTTTTACTGAACGTGATCCCGGCACCGGTCAACAAGGGGGAGAGTGTTTTCATTGTCATGCTGGATTCAATTTTACCAACAATGAGTATATGAACAACGGACTGGACGAAGATGCCGCGTTTACCGACCTGGGACGGTTTATGGTTACCAATGTTCCACAGGACAAAGCCCGATTTAAAGTGCCAAGCCTTCGAAATATTGCCCTTACCCCTCCGTATATGCATGACGGCCGCTTTGCAACACTGGAAGAGGTGATCGAGCATTATAATACCGGGGTGAAAAACTCATCCACCGTAGATGAGGTCCTGTTTCGAAATCTGGAACCTGGCGGATTACAACTTTCGGCGCAGGACAAAGCAGATCTGGTGGCCTTTTTAATGACTCTTACAGACGAAGCATTCAAGACGGATTCGAGGTACGCCAGCCCTTTCTGAGGATATATGGTCACAGGGTATGAGTCGAAAGAATATGCCGGACAATCTTGTCGGCATGATCACGGGCGTTTTCAATAAAGAATTTATTGGTACACATTCCTCCACACACAACACCGGCTACATACAGGCCAGGGATGTTGGTTTCATGTGATTCAGGATTGTAAGTAATCTCTGTATCCGGTGCATTGTAAACGGTAATGCCTGCTTTTTGTAAAAAAGAAAAATCGGGTTGATAGCCGGTCATCGCCAGAACAAAATCATTAGGGATAGAAAGTTTTCCCTCCGGTGTGTTGACTTCAATAGTTGACGCTGTTATGGCAGCTACCGTAGAGTTGAAATGAACCTTGATAGAACCTTCCCTGATCCGGTTTTCGATGTTGGGTTTAATCCAGTATTTGACCCGGTCACTGATAGCGTCTTCGCGAATGATCATAGTGACATGAGCACCTTTGTGCCACAATTCCAGCGCGACATCACAGGCAGAATTGGCGGCACCAATAACGGCGACATGCTGATCTACATATGGATGCGGCTCATCATAGTAGTGGCGCACCTTAGGTAAGTCTTCACCGGGCACCTGCATCAAAACCGGAAGATCATAAAACCCGGTGGCAATGATGACGTTTTTGGCTTGGTAAGATCCACGCTGTGTAATCACATGAAAGAGATCTTTTTCCCTCTTGATATCGTTGACCATTTCGTAAAAACGGGCTTCAAGTTTCCAGCTTTCATATACCCTCCGGTAATATTCGAGAGATTCCCGACGCGTAGGTTTTTCGTCATGACTCACAAAGGGGACATCCCCGATTTCAAGCAGGAGGGAGGTGGAGAAAAAGGTCATATTGGTCGGGAAATGAAATAAGGTATTGACCAACATCCCCTTGTCTATCATCAGGGCTTTGAGTCCGGCTTTCTGTGCTTCGATCGCACAGGTCATGCCGATAGGTCCTGCACCAACAATGATCAGATCATACATAAAACAAAAGTATTGGTTTATCCGGACTGACATGAAGCAAAGTCAGACGCAAGCTTCGTATCAAGTACCGGGATTATTCTATTTTTGATTTATGCTTGGCAAAGCAAACCCACTGATGAGAATATGGAGGAAGTCTGATCATCTATCCATCATCCGGAGCTTTGCAGAAAAAGAATAGATCGCTTGGCTCGTCAGTTTATCGTCAATCATACAGATGGTCATTCCATTTCAGAAAAGGAATGGCTGGTCACCAATGGTATCGGAGGTTTTGCTTCCTCCACGATCGGTGGAATCAATACCCGCAGATATCATGGGCTGCTTGTAGCGGCGTTTGACCCTCCGACCGACCGGCGGATCCTGGTGTCGAAGGTGGAGGAAAAGGTCATCACCGAAAAAGGAGATTTTTATCTTTCATCTAATGCTTACGCCGGGGCGACCCATCCTGAAGGCTACCAATATCTCAAGGCTTTTTCCAGAATGCCCTTGCCCAAGAGTATTTTTTCCAACGGAAACCATACGATCACCAAAACCGTCTGGATGCGGTACGGGATGAATACCACCGTCGTTGAGTATTCCAATGCAGGCGAAGAATCGATTCTTCTTGAAATCACCCCTTTACTGGTCTGCAGGGATTATCATCAACTCTTTCATGAGCATCCGCAATGGACCTTTCAAACCAAAGATGCCGGTGACCGGTTGATTGAAATCCAACCCGGAAAAAATCAACCCCCCGTTTACGTTCGTTTTTTTGCAGGCACCTACTATCCTGAATCGCACTGGTATCGCCACTTCGACTATGCCTGGGAAAAGGAACGAGGCCTCGATCATATGGAAGATGCCCGAAGCACCGGCAAAATCAGCTGCATGCTTGCGCCGTGGGAAACCACCTATATCGTCTTCAGTACCACCCCCGGAGATACCGAAGGTGATCCTGTGGTCTGGAAGGAAGAAGAAGAACTCCGTCTTAAAAGCCTTGATTTTGGGCACAAGAGCAAATGGATCAATGACCTTGTAGTTAGCGGTGACCAGTTTCTGGTGTACCGTAAATCATCGGACAGTGAGACCTTGATTGCCGGTTATCCCTGGTTTACAGATTGGGGCAGGGATACAATGATCGCCATGCGGGGCCTGATGATTGCTACAGGTAAAAAAGATGCAGCGAAGTCCATCCTGAAAACCTTTATAAAGTATCTGGACGCAGGTATGATTCCCAATCGGTTTCCGGATCGGGGTGAAGTACCGGAATACAACACTATAGATGCCACGCTTTGGTTGTTTGTAACACTGTACGAGTACTATGAAAAATTCAAGGATGCAGATTTTATAAAGCGTATTTATCCGCAACTCACTCAAATCCTGTATCAGCACCGCAAAGGAACACGATATGGAATTCATGTCACTCCGGAAGGATTGCTGTATGGGGGAGAGCCGGGCGTACAACTCACGTGGATGGATGCTAAAGTGGATGGCCATGTTGTGACGCCACGGATGGGATGTCCTGTCGAAATCAATGCCCTGTGGTACAATGCCCTTTGCATCTATGTTTATTTTGGAAAAGAGTTAGGTTTTCCGGTCACCCATTATGTCCAGGACGCCAAAGATTTTCGGAACGAATTCCGAAAGCACTTTATGCATCCTGATGGTTACCTGCATGACGTAGTCCGTCCGGGACAATTGCCGGATAGCAGTATTCGGCCCAACCAGGTGTATGCCGTTAGTCTTCCCTTTTCTCCGTTGACCCAGGCTGAAGCAAAGAAGGTATTGAGCATCGTGCATCAGCATCTCTATACAGCATATGGACTGCGTTCCTTATCCCCGAAAGATCCTTCCTATAAACCGGTGTTTACCGGCGATCCATGGCATCGGGATACGGCTTATCATCAGGGTACCGTGTGGGCTTATCTATGGGGTGAATATGCTATAGCTTATCTCCGGGTGCATGGATTTTCAGCGGAAGCAAAGACCTGGGTAAAACAACAGTCCCAAAAGCTGGAGCAACACTTTTACCAGGAGGCTTGCCTGAATGCGATCTCTGAGGTTTTTGATGGGGATCTTCCATCGCAAGGTAAAGGATGCATCCAACAAGCGTGGTCTGTGGGCATGACCCTCTATGCGCTCCTCCAGGCTGACGTATAGAGATATTTCTTATATGATTTTTTCATAACTATTTGTATTTTAGGGGACTTATTTGCGCTCACCCAAGCCAGGAACTAATGAAACCAGCTCTCTTGTCGCTGTGGCTACTATGTTATGCCCCCTTTGTGACTGCTCAGCAGATCGATGAAGAAGCTGTTCCCGTTGCCGTCATGGATGAATTTGATTTGCTCTACCCGGATGCCAGAAGTATCCTATGGATTATCACAGATGCTAAATACCGGGCGGAATTTAAAAACAACAAAATGGCTACGGTTGCTGTCCTCGGACCGGATGGCATGCTCTACCGGACGGAAACCCAAATCAAGGTAACAGCGCTTCCCGAACCTGCATTGGCGTGCCTGCAAGAAAAATATCCGGACCAACATGTAGAGGAAGCGACCATCATCGAAGACCAATCAGGAATTATCACCTTCCAGGCACAGATCGAAAAGAAGGACTTTACCTTTGATGCCGGAGGCGTCCTGCAAAAAAGCGATGTTGTCGTCGTGACTACAAAAGGGCGGCCTGAATAAGTCCTGCCGAAGTCGTAACTTAGACCTCCATTTAAATCCGAAAAAAATGAACCGGTTAATCCTTTTGGGAGTAGTCATGCTCCTCACCATCCAGGCACAATCTCAATCTGTCAAAGAAAAAGAAGTACCGAAGGTGGTACTGCAAAAAATGCTGTCGCTCTACCCGGATGCCAAAAATGTTAAATGGGAAATGGAGGATGGTATGTATGAGGGTGAATTTAAGCAGAATAAATCCGAAGTATCCGTGATACTTTCCAGAGATGGTATGGTAGCCGCTACGGAAATGGAGGTGGAGGTGGCCACGCTACCCGCAGGACTCCTCAACTATATAGCTGACAATTATCCTGGTGCCGTGATCAGCGAAGCTGCCAAAGTAACCGATAGTAAAGGAATGGTCAGTTATGAACTGGAGATCGGTGGGGATGATTACATCTTTGATGCCAGCGGCAATCTCATCAGTCAGTCACCATCAGATCATGGCAAGAAGGAAGATTGAACAGCTGCCTTTTTTGCTGATATTGGTGTCCCTGTGTTTCTTTCTCCACAGTTGTAAGCCCCAGGAGAAGACGGTGCCTGTGCCCGACATCGTGATGTCCCGCTATAAACTCATCTATCCTTATGCTAAAAATCCATCCTGGATAGCCTACGAAAAAACCTATGAGGTGACATTTACCCAGGATGGCCAGGAATGGACTATCGTCTTTACACCTGACGGTGCAGTGGACAGAACCAAGCTCAATACTGGTAAAATGCCTCTTCCAGCATTGGTCAAAGATTATGTGCAGGAAAATTTTGCCGGCCAGGATATTGATCAGGTGCTGAAAGTGGTCAATGGATTTGGAACCGCAACCTGGGAAGTCACCGTTGGAGATACCAGTTGCCTGTTTTCCTCAGACGGACATTTTATGGGTTTGATTTGGAACAATGGTAATCCTGAAAAGGGAGCCGCTAAATAGCCTTCAAGACTGGGGTCTTCTGGCCATTTGCAATCTATCCTTCATCAAAACGAATCCGTACCAGGTTGAGCCGGTTGTTTCGTTCGCTCGGAATGATACATTCATGATTCGATAGCTGTACCCCATCCCGGAATCTCAGTTTCAATTTCTGATAATCGGTGTTAAAGACCGTTTTACGTTCGGTGTATCCAATCCCGGTCACTTCATAACCACCCACCGTATTTTCCTGTTTGATTTCGTCATTGAATAAAAAACGCAGACGTTCCGGAGTCTTAAACAACATGAAGGAGGAATACATGGCCCCGTCATCCTGTGAATACTGGCGTTTTCGGAGCACTTCTTTCCAGTGTTCGCTACCATCCGGATATACCGCAAACAAAATCAGGTCTTCAAAATAATAATCTACCCATCCGTCCCGGGCCAAAGCGCCATTGTCCATCTGCATCGGTATACTTGACCGCCGTGAAAATTCTTTAATCAGCTCCGCAATGATGACCGCTCCGCCATCCTGTCGCAGGGCCACGTTCTGTACGCTGAAATCACTCAGCCCCCTGGCTACAGAGGCATCGCGGCCGCTTACTTCTGCCAGCAGACTTTCATCAAAAGGCAGGTAACTGACCTGGCGTGTCTGACCATGTTGGTATCGGATGAAATAAAAGCCTTTAGCTCTGGACGTGTTACGATCACCATACATACCGCTGATCGTCAGGTCACCGGTCACGTGATCGTAAGCCGGAAATACATCGAGCAACTCCAGGTCAGCCAAACGGATGGTGTCATGAATCGCGGGGATCGATACCGGAGAGGAAGAAAAAATATGGAGGTATTGGTTTTTATATTGATTTCTATCCGGGCGAAGGGTCAGGTAAAAATCGCCGTCATTATTGACCAGTATAGATCTGAACTCATCTTCCCTGGCGGTACCATCGGTATTGATGGCTTTATTCCACAACACCTTCGATTGCTGCAGGTCGTAACTGATCACACGAAGAGATTTATTTTCTTCTTCGTATAGAAGCACCTTGCTTCGATCATCGGACTCCTTCATCAGCACCCGGGGAGGCATGAATACATTGGGGAAAACAGTGATCGTCGCTGTGTCGATCAGGGTGACATCATGGTTGAAAGCCTGATGGAATAACTTATAATCTCCACGATCCCGCATGCCAAAAATCAGATGAAAACGGTCTGTCTGGGCAATTACGCCAATAATATCCGCGCGACTTTCACCCAGGTAGATTTCTCGTTCCCATTTAAGATGGAGGTCGGCGTCAAAGGCCTGGACAAAAAATTCGTGACCCTTGTCGCGGAAGAGAAGCAGGTCCTCGCCGACCCATCCAAGGATGGTATAGGCATAGTCATTACGCAATACGACCTCCTCAGAGATGGTAATCTTCTGCGCCCGGGCCTCCTGAAAAGCTCCAAAGAGGATCAGGAAGACGACTAAGAGATTTCGTATGGCGACCCGCTTATTCATTGATGATTTCCGATCTGGATTGGTTTGTTGGTTGCTGAAAGGTAGCCCCATTTTGAGGAAAACAAAAGCCCGCGACGGTTGGTTGCCTTTCAGGCACCCCGGTTTCAGTGGTTGGCGCCGATCCGTTACTTTTACCTTTTCAATAACGCAACATAGACATGAATATGACACCCATCATCGAGTGTGTACCCAATTTCAGTGAAGGACGTCGGCCGGAAGTCATTGAGGCCATAGCTCAGGCCATCAGGCAGGTAGACGGCGTACGGCTGCTCGATGTCGATCCCGGCAAGGCGACCAACCGGACGGTCATGACCATGGCCGGAGCCCCGGATAGAGTCATTGAAGCGGCATTTCAGGCTATTCGGACAGCAGCTACCTTGATAGATATGCGTCATCATACCGGCGAGCATCCCCGGATGGGGGCTACCGATGTGTGTCCTCTGATTCCGATCAGTGGCATTACGATGGAAGAGACTGCGGCCTTTGCCCATCAGCTGGGCCAGCGGGTCGGGAAGGAACTGGGCATCCCGGTGTATATGTATGAATCGGCTGCAACTCGTGAAGAGCGCAAAAATCTGGCGACTATCCGCGCGGGGGAGTATGAAGGTTTTCCCAAAAAAATGGAATCTCCCGATTGGGCACCTGATTATGGTCCAAAGACCTTCAATGAAACCGCCGGGGCCACGGTCATTGGAGCCAGGGATTTTCTGATTGCTTATAATGTCAATCTCAATACCCGGTCGGAACGCCGAGCCAATTCAGTAGCGTTTGATATTCGTGAAAAGGGTCGAGTCAAGCGTAAAGGCAATCCCGTCACGGGTGAAATCGTCCGTGATACTAACGGAGAACCTTTGCGCGAAGAAGGCATGTGCCGCGGCGTAAAAGCCATTGGTTGGTATATCGCCGAATATGGTATTGCCCAGGTGTCGATGAATATCACAGATACCAACCTTACTTCGCTCCACGCCGCTTTCGATGCATGCTTGCAGAGTGCATTGCTCAGAGGCATGCGTGTGACTGGATCCGAACTGGTGGGACTTGTGCCTTTACAGGTCATGCTGGATGCCGGCAGGCATTATTTAGGAAAGCAAGGATTATCCCAGGGTGTATCTGATGCCGAACTCATCCATATCGCGGTCAAGAGTATGGGACTGGATGAACTAACTCCATTCCATCCGGAGAAAAAGATCATAGAATATTTGCTGGAAGCCGATACACCCAAAAAGCTCACCGACCTCACCATGGCTGGCTTTTCGGAAGAGCTCGCTTCAGACTCACCGGCTCCGGGCGGAGGTTCTGCCGCGGCCTATGCCGCTGCCCTGGCTGCATCGCTGGGCGCGATGGTAGGTAATCTCAGTGCCAATAAGAGAGGTTGGGAAGATCGTCATGAATTCTTTTCCGAATGGGCCGTGAAAGGCCAGGAAGCACGGAAAAAATTGCTTCACATGGTAGACGAAGACACCAGGGCTTTCAATTCGCTAATGGATGCTTTCCGACTTCCTAAGGAAACCCCGGAAGAGAAAAAGATCCGCCAGGATGCCATCGAGCAAGCTACCCTTCGCGCCACCTACTCACCGCTCAACATGATGCGCCTTGCTCATCAGCTATTTGAAATGCTCGAAGTGATGACCCGGGAAGGCAATCCCAATTCCGTTTCGGATGCCGGGGTCGGCGCTATTTGTGCCCTTGCTGCAGTAGAAGGCGGCTGGCTCAACGTGATGATCAATCTCGGTGGTTTGAAGAATAAGGAGAAAGCAACAGAGATACAGCATATCGCAGAAAGCATACTACTGGATTCAAGGCTGCTTAAGGAGAGAATATTTAATATGGTCACGGAGAAGTTGTAATGGAGGAGGCAAATTGCAGTCTCCAGTCTTCATCATCTGGAAGGCTATAAAAAGTATAAAAAATGGGAAAAATTATTGCTTCTATAATTTTGGTGCTGTATGCCTGTAATACATATGGGCAATATTTAACCAAAGTAAAATCACCCAATAAGGATATAATTCTTGAATTTAAAGTAAATCAGGAAGGACAGCCTGTATACGCTGTTTTGAAAAACAAGGAACCAATAATTACTTCATCAAGACTAGGCTTCAAGGCAGAAGAAGTCGATTTTTCTCAAAACCTCAGTATTCAAAGTACAACTGTAAATGCATTTCAGGAAAAATGGAAGCCGGTATGGGGTCAGTCTTCAGAGATTGAGAATAGATATAATAGTCTTACGGTACAATTGGCAAACCGCACAGGCGATCTGATACATATTGAATTCAGGGTTTTTGATGATGGTATTGGGTTCCGGTATGCGTTTCCTGAACAACCCAATCACAATACGCTTACCATTCGGGATGAACTCACTGCGTTTGGAATGTCCGGAAACCATACTGTCTGGTGGGTGCCGGGATGCTGGGACAATGACGAATATTACTATACCCAATCAAAGATAAGTGAGGTAGATGCGTCTTTTTTCCAAAAAGGCTATACATATTCTCATGCAACCACAATAACAAATAAACATGCTGTCAATACACCGGTGACCATGAAAACGTCCTCTGGAAAATATATTTCAATTCATGAAGCCGCCTTAATCGGCTTTCCAGGAATGTCTTTATTGGTGGATACATTGAACTATGCTTTTAAAAGCCATTTGGCTGAAGATGAAATCCATCCTAACATAAAAGCAACTATTCAAATTCCTTTTAAAACCCCCTGGAGAACTGTGCAAATCTCAGATTCCGCGGGCGGATTGATTACGTCTAATCTCATCCTAAATCTCAACGAGCCCAATAAACTTGACGACGTAAGCTGGATCAAGCCAACAAAGTATATGGGCATCTGGTGGGAAATGCACATTGGAAAATCAGCGTGGGATTTGAAGAGTGGAAAACATGGAGCCACAACCGGGAATGCAAAAGCGTATATTGACTTTTGTTCAGCGAATACTATCCCTGCTCTTCTGATAGAAGGCTGGAACACGGGGTGGGAGGGTTCTGGAAGCGCAAACAGGGAAGGCATATTTGATTTTCAAACGCCATATGCTGATTTCGATTTACATGAAGTGGTTCGATATGGAAAAGAAAAAGGGGTTGAAATAATTGGCCATCATGAGACTTCCTCTGCGGTCAGTACATATGAAAAATATATGATGCAGGCATATCAATTGTATCGCGCTATGGGTATCCATGCAGTCAAAACCGGTTATGTCGGCAGGATCCCTGACCACCGGCATTATGACCAGTACATGGTCAACCACTACAATAAAGTAATGGTGGAGACGGCCGGATTCAAGATCATGTTGGACGTGCATGAGCCTATAAAACCAACGGGACTATGCAGGACGTATCCCAATTTAATGTCCGGAGAAGGAATGCGGGGACAAGAGTTTAATGCATGGAGCGATGGAAATACCCCATCTCATAATGTTACCTTACCCTTTACCCGCAACTTAGCGGGCCCAATGGATTTTACTCCGGGTATTTTTGATTTGAAATTGGTAAAATATAAAAATCATGATACCGACTTTTCTGCTTACGATGCGCATGATGTCGCGGTAAAACCTGTAAGCAGAGTGTATAGTACGTTGGCGCATCAATTGGGGCTTTATGTGGTGTTTTACAGCCCATTGCAAATGGTAGCTGATCTGCCTGAAAATTACCAGGGCAATCCGGCATTTCAGTTTATTAAAGACGTTGGAGTAGATTGGGACTGGACTAAAGTACTGGATGCGGAGGTGGCGAGTCATGTGGTAACCGCAAGAAAGGAAAAGGGAAAAAACAGATGGTTTGTCGGTGGCATTACAGGAGAAAATGAACATGAAACAACCCTGGACCTTGGCTTTCTGCCCAAAGGGCAAAAATTCAATGCCATCATATATCAGGATGACCCTTTGACGGATTACATTCAAACACCGGAAAAATATCTGATCAAAAGTGCAGTAGTCACGTCAAAAACAAAACTAAATATATTGATGAAAAAGGCAGGTGGCTTTGCGGTCAGTATTATGGAATAATCATTATCGAAAAACCATTTATAGCTCCATTGGCGCCCTACTTCACCAGGATAATCTGGCTCCTTAGTACCGCATTTGCAGAATCAAAGGTGATGAAATAAGATCCCGGGGGCATTTCATTCATGGATAGTGGTACTTCGTTGACGCCTTTCAGCAATAAAACTTGAGAAATCGTCCTTAGCAGTATGCCTTGGCTGTTAAAAATCCGCAGTGTCCCCTCCTTATCTGTAGAACTGGTGACGCGAATGGTACAGATATCCGTGAGCGGATTAGGATAGACAAATAAATTCTCATGGAATAACGGTTCAGGCAGATCCTCCACAGCAGAAGTTGTCAACTCATATTCCTGTGATGCACAAGATACTTCGCCTTCAATTCCATAGGCATAGATGACAAGTTTCTGGCCTGTGTAGGCAACCAGTTGATATGTAAAGCTGCTCTCATCACTATATGGCATACCGATCACGCGTGAAATGCCATTTTCTACTAACGCAATAACATATCCGGCAATATTAGGATGTGCAGAGGGTGTCCATGATGCTTCAATGAGCAATGATTGAGTATTGAAATTGACCACTATATCCTCAGGTGGACCAAACGCCGAAAGAGAATTAGTAAAGGACGCTTCAGCATAGTCGGTGAGCAAGGATGGACCCTGGTAGGCCAACGCCTGAAGGTAAAACGCACATTCGTTTTCAAATTGTGCATTGGGGATGATTGCTGCACCAATATTGGCACCAACAGTGGTCATATAAACACCATCGTAATTCACCTGATCGTCATCTGCGAAGAAGTCAATGGAATCATTAGTATCAAACAGTGATGGGTCCCAGGAGACATGTAGGCCATCAGGTTCCTGCGTGGCGGAAAGAGTAAAAACAGAAGTTTCAACAAAATAATAAACCTTGAGATCTGCATCCGGCTCCAGAGATGCCGTCCAGGTGCCAGTTTGAGGTGTATACAGCGTCCAAAACGTCTTGTGAGCAACTGGATCTTTGTCGAGTTCCGCGTTTGCTGATGGTATGGCTTCACTGATCTGAGTTCCATCCGGTTGTCTCAGCGAGACCTCAGGAAGGTTGGTGCTATGCGTCGCTTTGACAACAGCCATGGTGGTATGATCAGGAACCATAAATGTGTAGTCAAATGTCGCAGCATGTACAGGGGTGATTTGACCATCAACGACAGTGAGTGTAAAATAGTCCGGATCCGTATATGGTTTTGCCAGCTCGATCCTATACTGCAGATCACCGATACGGCTACTAAAGTTGATGGTACCGATGATAAATTTTGTTTGAGGTTTGTATACCAGGATACCATTGCCACTGGCGGAATACGGAAGCCCAACTTTGGTGCTCAACCAGTCAAACGGCCACGTGTCCTTGAGTTTAGGAACGGTGACTGTTCCGTTAAATTTTCCAAAGAATGCGTTTTCCACATTTCTGTAACTCATGTCTATGGATCCACTACCTATAAATTTCTTTGTGTCGCCAATCTTATAGGGCGCGATTTTGATCTGTCCACCGGCCTTCATGCTTTCGGACTTGAAGTTGATGCTTCCATAAATACCACCTTCGATAAGCCACCACTCGTCATCAAAATGCGTATTAAAAAACTTGCCGTCACCGGCTTCGATCTTTAATTCAGCAGGGGGTATATATTCGACGCTGGTCGTTAACCGGAATAGATCATCGTTGACGACTGCACTGAAGATACCTCCAAAGCGCAAACCCCATGGGGGGCTTTTGATGCTACTTACCCATCCTTCACAGCCAATAACCCCTATGCCGGTAGTGGCAATGGGGATGATGGTGTTCTGTAATTCAGCTTTCATGGCAATGCTATCCAACTCGCCCCCAACAAATCCAATACCACCGCCCACTTCGATAAATGGTGTGAGTAGTGTTAAGCCAAAAGACAACTTGTCTTTTGGCTTATCATAACTGGCGATAAGTTTCTTGAGGCAGAACCCGGGTGCAAAACCCATGTCTTCGACTTTGAGTCCGCTTACACTGATGTCATCGCGAGTGATTTTCAGACCATCAATGGTGATGGCCGTCGTCTGTGTACTTGAGGTGCCGCAGGAAGGAGTGATATTGTTGAAAGACACCTTGAATGTAAGGGACACCCCTGTGGCATGGAATCCCCCAACCAGCTTCAGTTTTTCTAACTTGATTTTAAGCCCTCCGATTTGTGGAACATACGTGCCAAGGGCATCATTGATAAATCCGGTGATGGATCCATCGGATCCGGCAAGAGCAAGCGTGTATTTTCCCTGGGCAAGGGTAAAATTTCCCACATTTCCACCTGGAAGGGATATGTTTTCGAGATAGAATTTACCATTGATCTTCAATTCAAGATCCACCGTATCCAAAATACATGATCCTTCAAATAAAATGAAATCATTGATGGAAAGAGGCAGGGTGGTCTGAATTTCATTTGCCTCATCACCCTTTTCCCAACCTCCATCCGGTGTGGTAATACAGATGGAAAATAGGCTATTATCCCAGCAAGGTGGAATCACAGGTTGCGCAAGTTTTGAATGGATAGTTAAATAGGGAAGCAATGGATTTGTAATCTGACACTCATAGTCTTCAGGTTTTTCCGTTTTGTATATCATGAAGACATCCGCGCCTACTTTAACAATATTGCCGGGTCCCTTATACCAGGTATATTCATTTCCGGTACCCCGGACATTGACTGAAAGCTGAATAGAATCGCCAACCAGGCTGGCAGACATATCTACAGGCTGCATTTCATAATAGAAGAAACGGCCAAGGTCTTTATACGGCAGTAAATCTTCAAAATGAAACTTATTGTACCAGCAGGATACTTCGTATAAGTCGGGAGAACCACCGGTAAAATCCGGGAGACGTGTAAAGTTGTTTCCATCAATGACCAGGTATTTTAACTTTGGCATCTCCGTATATGGAAAAGCTCCACTAAAATCATTATTCTGAATTCTGAAATATTGGACTTCAGGAAGATAGAGGCTTGTGATGGGTCCTTTAAGTTTGTTTTCATTCAGCTCGAAGCGGATCAGTGCAGGTAGATTGATCGGCGATTGGATGACACCATTCAGTTGATTGTCATTGAGCCACAGGTACTTCAGTGCAGGGAAATTGAGATTTTTAAGGTCGCCTGTCAATTGGTTATAGAATAGAACATATGTTTCTAAACCAGGGGAATTTAAGAGTGGAAGATCTCCGGTGAGTTGATTGTCACCTGCATTAAATTCTTTAAGGTTTGGCCAGTTAAAATCCGGGATCTCTCCGCTGAGATTATTGGATTCGGCGTTAAAAACTTCCATCAACGGGTAAGCGAAAGATGGAATATGTCCTGTAAAATTGTTTAGGGACAAATGGAGCTCCTTCAGATTTGGAAAATTCCAATTGGGGAGGTCACCACTAATGCCGTTATACGTAAGGTCGAAAAAATATAAATAGGGATACACCAGGTCACTGGAAACCCCTGACAATTGGTTGGCCCCCAAGTTGAGATATTCAAGCTTAGGGGTATTCCACTGGGTAAGCTGCCCTTGTATTGCATTTTCGCTAAGGTTGAGATATTTGAGTTCGCTGTATGTGAGATCGGGGGCCACAGATGAAATATTATTTTTCCACAAATTGACAAACTGCAATTTTGGTGTATTCCATTGTATCAGCATGCCCTCTATTCCACATCGTACGGCACTCAACGACCGCAGGGAAGGCAGATGGAAGACCGGTAATGTACTAAATGCATTGTCGCTGATGTCAACCAGCTGAAGGCTATCCAGGCTAAAGGCCGGCAGCGCACCAGACATATTGTTGTAGGGCAGATTCAATTCCTTTATCAGTAAATGAACAATTCCTGTATCAATAGCCGGTGGTGGGTAGGACAAGATGATAGTATCTCCAAAGGCGAAACTTACCCCGGAAGGAACCTTGTATCCAAAGGTCACCCCTGTTGGAATCGGCCAGTTTTTATGATTGGTCCACGCAGGCCCACCAGTTGCATTATAAATCTTATTAGCCTCAGCCGCATCAACGATCTGGTATTTATAATAAATCTGACTAAAACCAGAAATTGTACTGCACATGATGCAGAGGGAGAGGAGAAGGTTTTTCATGATCGATGTATTTTAGGCCAAACCAAACAATCACATTTAAATGTAGATGGCAACGGGATGAACATCAATGATGATGATCAATAGAATTAGTGACGAAGGTCATTTGTACACTCTTTTTTCATAAGCCTCCTAAGTGTTGATACTGACCAAATTCGCAATTCTGTATTTCCTAACTTGTTACTTTATTGAATATTCAGACTCTTCTCGTATTATTGTTGAAACATCTCTTTTCATTCTTCATTCTTCACTTTTCAATTACCCTTATCTGTGTCCATCATCCGCCCTGTTCACAACCTCTACCCGACCTTTGGTAATAATTGCTTTCTCGCGGACAATGCCGTGGTGATCGGAGATGTCGTCATGGGGGATGACTGCTCCGTATGGTGGAGTGCAGTAGTCCGTGGCGATGTCAATGCGATACGTGTTGGTGATCGGGTCAATATCCAGGACGGTGCGGTCATCCACTGCACGTTTGAAAAATCCCAGACGATCATCGGTAATGATGTGTCTATCGGGCATAATGCCATCGTGCATGGATGTACGATTGAAGATGAAGTACTGATCGGCATGGGAGCGATCGTCATGGACCTCGCTGTAGTGCAAAAACATGTAATCGTTGCCGCCGGCGCGGTAGTGTTGGAAAATTCAGTACTGGAATCCGGCTGGATCTATGGAGGTACGCCCGCGAAGAAAATCAAAGAACTGGATCCGGATAACCGACAGTTTTTTATCACCAGGACGGCGGACAATTATGTGAGGTATGCGGGATGGTTTGGAATGAAGTGAAAAATGAAGAGAGAAGAGTGAAAAGTATAGAGTGTAACTTGAAACAATATGATGGCTCTTACATCTAACAGTCTCAGGAATTAAATACAAAGGTCTTTCAGACAATACGTGATTTCAGTTATTAGATTTCAACTGCCAACTTATAACTGCCCACTGCTTACTTTTTGACCGGCCACATATCACAGTGTCGCAGGATCTGGTTGTTCAACTTGTTGGGGTTTTCGATGATATCAAAGAAATCGGCGAGATAGTCCCTGGCCTGGTTGGCGGACTTTTCATTCAGCCCCTGGATGTGATAAGGCATACTGAGGATATTGTCTTTTTGCTGATGAAAAATTTCCAGGGCCTTCTCTACATCTGAATCGGGAAAACACCAGCCCTGGTAATAGCGTATTCGTACAGAGGACAGATTGATGCTGGGATGATGGGCTGCATAGGAGGCATCCACCAATCCAGAGTAGTCAAAATCGTAGGGAATGGTCACTAGTAAAGAGTGTCCGGGTATGCCGATAAATTCCAGGTTATGGCGGTTTTGAATAAACCAGTCCGTGTTGCCGATCATAAATTCAAACAAGGCGACCTTAAGCATCGGTGCTTTGTCTACCGCGCTGTTGCTGATCACTGGAGTTTTATTTCTGCGCCCACCTAACCGGGCGACTAACTCTTCAGTGTTTTCGACCAGGAAGGCATAGGAAGGATCATGCGCTTCGGTGCCATCGGGATTGATATAATGGATTTGTACCAGTTGGGTCCTGAAATAGTAGGGCGACACCAATTCCCAGAGTTTATACGCCAGGTATTCTTTAAGGAGCAGTTGGTCATAGCGCGGGTCATCGTGGCAGGGTTCCACGAGATCCATTTCATTCAAGTCCGACAGTCCATGTTGCTGGAGGTCGCCTTTGTCAAATTTCAATTTGAGTGGTGGGAGTGAGCAGATCTCCAGGCGCATGTTGCCGCGGGTCCTCACTTTGACGGGGATAGAAAGGGTATCTGATGTTGGTGTCACCAGGCTGATGCCGGCCGATTGATAGGTTTTGTCTTCTTTATGTTTTTCTATGTTTTTCCAGTCCTGCCGCAGATACAGGTGCAGGGCGGAGTCCTGGCGGATGTCCTGTAACAGAGAAATGTCCTGCCCGGGCAGTCGAATGCCAACAAGCAAGAGTAGAAAGGTGATACAAACGGTTTTCACTTTCAAATCATAGTAAGCATGTAAAGGTCTGTAAAAAATTAAAGCTAGTGTTTGGGAATAGTAAGCCTAAACTTTACTCAAATAACGTACTTTGCTATATATAGAGCTATGGTCTCCATCATTATCCCCTATATCGACGAGCACGACTACCTGGCGGAAGCTCTGGCTTCTGCTGCAGGGCAATTGGAGGTGGAGACAGAAATTATTGTGGTATGCAATGCCCCCTCAATACCTCAAGGATATGCCCCCATGCCTGGTGATATGGTGGATGTTCAGTTTGTCCACGAACCCAGGCAAGGATCCGCGTATGCAAGGAATGCCGGATTGAAACAAGCCAAAGGAGAGTGGGTACAGTTTCTGGACGTGGATGATCTCCTCCACCCGGACAAAATCTACCATCAGGCCCGGTATGTAACCGAGGATGTTGTTGTCTCCCCACACACTTATTTGTTCCTTGATGGTAAACGGGAAAATTCAAAATGGCTGCCGGCGGATGTCTGGATTGGACTGCTCAACAGCGGGCTGGGATCCACATCATCCATGTTGTGGAAACGGGAGGCATTGGTGGACGCTGAAGGATGGAATGCTGCATACCATAGCCACCAGGAGTATGAATTGCTCATGCGATTGGCATCAAAGGGGAGACTGGTTGTATGTGATGATCATTGTGAGACGATCGTGCGACAAAGGAAAAGTGGGTCTATTACCTCTGCAACCAAGTCCATCAGAATCAAAGAAGGGATTGAATTGCGGGAGAAGATGTGGAATTACCTGGTATCCCATGGAGAGGATACTCAGGAGAGGTACGAAGCCTTCCGGCAATATATCTTCCGTCAATTGAGAGGTTTGTTTCGACAGGATAAAGCAGAAGCCCTGGCCTTATTTGAAAAATATTTCTCAACCCCACCTTTTAGGCCCAGGGATATCCATGTGCCGGGATATGGAATCTTATACAGGATATTTGGGTTTAAGCGAACGGAAGAGATCATACAATGGCTTATTTCGCGCAACGACGCAACGACGCGGTGATGATTTAGTCTTAAGCACTAAGCATTCGGAATTCAAGTAAATGGATCGCGCAAAGACGCAACGATGCAATAATGTGAAATCTCCTCAGGACAATAATCCGTGTAATCCTGGAATCCGGGTAATCCGTGATTCAGATATTTTTCGCGCAGAGACACAGAGGAGCAGAGATGATTTCGGAATAGGTGGTAATTGTCCTTGACTCAAAAGATAATTTCGCGCAGAGGCGCAAAGACGCAGAGTTGAGTTGACTGCCAGCGAAGGTGATGCGGCCGCTAATTCACGCTAATTTCCGCTAAGGCATTAGCAATATTACATAATTCCCTTTGGTCTCTTAAGCATCTTAAGCCCCTTGAGCCCCTTGAGCCCCTTAAGCCCCTTGAGCCCCTTGAGCCCCTTGAGCCTTTTCCACCCTTGCTCCTTACTCCCTTCCCCCTGCTTTCCCAAACAATTCCGATTTTTACCGATTATTCAAGTTCGTCGCTGATGCATGTACTGATCCTGCCCTCCTGGTATTTCCCTCCCGGCACACCGGAGATCGCAGGACGCATGTTCCATCAGTTGGCCAAAGGACTCAGGGAGGAAGGCGAGGATGCAAGGGTATTGTATGGTGACTATTCCACGAAAGCGCCACTGTTTAGGAGAACTTCCTACCATATCGAAGAGGGTGTGCCTACATGGCGTACGAGTCAGTTTTTTGTTCCGAAAACCAACGCATTCTTTATGCGAATGTGGATCAACCGATATGTCAGGGACGTCCTACGCTATATAGAGCAGGAAGGTAAACCTGATGTGATCCATGCACACAGCTATTTCGCGGCCTCGGTTTGTGCGACCCTGCAACAGAAAGTGCGGATCCCTTTTATCTATACCGAACGACTATCAGGTTTTATTCTGGAGTCGATTCCAAAACATCACTATCCGTTTCTTCCCGGTTGTTTTGAAAAAGCTGCGGTAATCACTTGCGTCAGTCCTGGACTTTTGTCGCGGATGCAACCCCACAGTCCTAAACCCATTCATGTCATCCCTAATTTCTTTGATGAAACAATTTTTTATCCTGATCCAACGGTGAAAAAGGATGACCTCTTTACCTGGGTTTGTATTGGTGAGCCCGCGCATGTCAAGGGTTTGGATATTCTGCTTCACGCTTTTGCCGCATTGACAGAACGAATGAAAGAGGTGCCCATGCGGCTTGTCCTCATTGATCGGATTCCGGAACAGGAATCATTGGTTAAGCTCGCTATTGAGTTGGGGATTAATGAAAGGTTGACCTGGACGGGACTGATCTCCCAGGAAGAAATCGCCTGGATCCTGCGTAGCAGCCATGCGCTTGTATCCGCAAGCAGAGTGGAAACCTTTGGCAAAGTGATCATTGAGGCGCAGGCGTGTGGCTTGCCGGTGGCGGCTACAAAAACGGATGGTGCGGAATATATCATCACTCATGCTCAGCAAGGAGAACTGGCGACTCCTGGTAGTCCCGAATCGTTGATGGCTGCCATGGGGAAATTGTATGTTAGTTATGCAAAGTATGACGCAACTGGTATTCATGCTTTAACTGAAAAGAGGTTTGGACGTAAAAGCGTGATGCGCCAGTGGATTCAATTGTATCAATCCATAGTGTCATGATCACAGAACGAAAGAAATGGATGACCTACACGTATTTCAACAGGGATCCTCGTCCGGGCTTGTTGAAAACCCACCTTTTTTCCCCGATACAAAAGGACTTGCCCATGATGGTTCGTGTGCCGTTTCCTACCATGACGGTAGATCTGCGGGATGCTCAGTTTGGAGAGCGGTGGTCAAGTTCTACCCGCACCAAGATCCACCGGGCTCAGAATGAAAACCTGGCCGTGGACCGCGGAGGGTATCTCCTGGAGCACATCCTCAAACTTTTTAATCCAGGGGCGCGCCTTAAAGGTCTGCGGGGATTTGAAGTATCACACTTTGATACGCTTGTGAACATTGAATGCGCTGCGGTATATTATGAAGGCGTAATGCTCTGCAGCCACATATGGCTCATCGATGAGGCTGAGAAGAGAGCTTTGCTGTATGTCAATGCCAGCAATCATCATAATGACAATGACGACCGATCTTTGACCGGAAGGGCCCATTATTTTCTGCTTTGGCAGGATGGTTTGTACCTGCGTGATCTGGGCATTGAAACCATGGACCTCATGGGATACGAGGCCAATACCCAAAATGAAAGTCTCAAAGGGGTGTATCAATGGAAGGCCGGAACGCATGGCCAGGAGGAAACCCTGTATCATTATTATCCCCGCTGGTTTTTTCTCCTCCGGAAACTTCGTAATATGCTGAACGGATGACGAGCGAACAACGAAAGGCCATGTACCATGAACTATGTGATCAGGGTAAGATCAAAGGCCTTTTTATGCAACCATGGTGGCTGGAGGCTTGCGGCCCCTGGGATGTAGCGATCGCTATCCGGAATCAACAGGTGGTAGGAGCCATGCCTTTTGCCACCGGCAGGCGCTGGGGAATATCCCTCATCACCATGCCTGTCCTGACGCACCACCTCCGACTGTGGATAGACAAGCCACCTGATATCAGCGACCATAAATGGCTGACCCGGGAAAAACAGATGATCTGGCTCCTGATCGATGATCTTCCGGCCCATGGATTTTTCTCCATGGTGTTTGAAGCCGACAGTTTCAACAACTGGTTGCCGTTTCATTGGAAAGGGTTCAAACAGGAGATGCGCTATACGTTTGTAATCGATCATGCTGATAGCGCAACCCTGGATCAGCAGATCAACCGTAATCTTAAGCGTAATATCAAGGAGGCTTCCGGCGATCTCATCATTAAGAAGGAGGTGGACGCCAAGGTGTTTTTCGAAATGTGTAAAAACACCTACAAGCGGCAGCGCATGGATATGCCGTATTCCTTTGAGGTTTTTTCAAAAATCGACTCAGCCGTTACAGCTCATCATGCCGGTATCAAATTGGGCGCGTATGATCAGCAAGGTCGGTTGACCGCGGTATCATACCTGCTTTGGGACCATGACCGTGCCTATTACCTGCTGGCCGGTGATGATGATGCAGGCCGTCAGCATGGTGCCAGTATTCTGTTATGCAGGGAAGCGCTGCGCATAGCCTTTGAGGAGAAGCAAGTGAAGACCTTTGATTTTTGCGGGAGCATGCTGGAGCCCATCACCGAGATCCGCAGGCAATTTGGCGCTCATCCCGTGCCTTTGATGAAGATATTCAAGGCGAGATATAAGTGGCTGGATGTTTTATATAGTCTTACGAGATGAAAGGCTGAAAAGGCGAAAGAGGCTGAAAGGGCGAAAGGGGCTTAAGTGGCCTAAGGGCCTGAAGGCCTTTTGCTGCATTAAGTTTTCATTGCCTCAATCTCTTTTGCTTCATGCCTCCATCTTTTTAATTCTTTTCTGCCCTTACGCCTCTTTAGCCTCTTACGCCCCTTTAGCCCCTTAGGCCTCTTACGCCTCTTACGCCCACACCTTACATCCCTCTGTACAATTCGTACAGATATCAATCTGGTCACGGCCTTGCAGCAGTTGTGTTCTGAATTGTTGATAGGCAGGACCCGTCCAGATTTCCAGAAATGATTTTTCTCTGAGATCACCTAACCTATGGACTGCGTCTTTGTCAAAACAGCAGGGCACCACGATGCCGTCCCAGGTGATCACGCAGGCGTGCCACAGTTTCCAGCATTGGTTGAGCAGTTTATTTTTTAAATGCCAGGTTCCATCTGGACCCTGAACATACCGGCTATACTCCCTTTGTGTAGGTATCAGTTCATGACCATTCTTATAATCATATACCTGTGCAGTTTTTAGCTTGACTTCATCTACTCCTATGGTTTTCGCCAGTTTTTGGACGTCTTCGATCTGGTGTTCATTGGGTCGAACCACCAGCATTTGGAATACGATGTGAGGCGTTGATGATCCTGCTTCCCTTTTAGCTTTGACCAGGTTGCGTGCCCCTTCAAGTACAGTGTCCAAGGTGCCCTCTTTCCGGTATTGCTCATATACATCCTGTGTGGAGCCGTCAATGGATATGAGTATCCGGTCGAGTCCGGATTCAACCGTTTTTCGGGCGTTTTCGGGCGTCAGGAAATGGCCATTGGTGGAGGTAATAGTATACACGCCTTTACGATGGGCATACTTGACCATATCCAGGAACTTCGGATTGATATACGGTTCGCCCTGGAAATAGAAAATCAAATACATCAATCGCCGGTACTGTTCATCAATAACCTTGCGAAAGAAATCTTCTTTGAGATTTCCGGTTTCCCGGGTAAAAGAGCGGAGACCGCTTGGACATTCAGGGCAACGGAGATTGCATGCTGTTGTAGGTTCGATGGAAATGGTCATCGGTGTGCCCCATTGCAGCGCTTGGCCAGTCCACCGGGTCAGTTGGTATGACGTCCAGATCCGGGCCAGGTTGAATGCCTTGGCCATGGTGAGCTTGGAAATGAACCTGATGGTGTCGCGGGCGTGCAACATGCTATTCCTGATGGCCGGCCAGGTAATGTTGACGCGCTACATGATAATGATGCATCACATGACCTGCCATGATGTAGGCCAAAGCGGAAGCTCGCACAGGATAGTTGCTTGCCGTCCCCATGCGGGCCGCCATTTCTGCATTCATGTGCCTGGCCAGATAGACCGTTGAAGATCTGATGGCACGCCATTCTGCCGCGATATCTGCAGGACTGATCTCGTTGTAGATCGACTTTGCTACATAATCATCCTGTTCCATACTTGGAAACTTACTCTGATCCCCTCTACTGATACACATCATCCGGTAGGCAAATACGCGCTCGGTGTCCAATACATGGCCAAACATTTCTGCCAACGACCATTTACCTGGTGCATAGCGAAAACGAGCCTGATCCTCGGAGACACTTTCGATAAAATCACTAAACCAATCCCGCTGGGTATGCAGATAAGTGAGGATATCTACTTCCGGGATAACATGGATGTATTTGAAATAATATTCGGCGCAATCGCCATCAACAGGTCGGGGGAAAACAAGTGTGGATTTCATAGGCTAAAGATAGGTTGCATAGAGCAGAGAGCATAGAGCAGAGAGCATAGGGCAAAGGGCATAGAGGGTAAAAGCAATAAGAAAATCAATATAATTCCCCTTTAGGGGTTAGGGGCAGAAAGGCAGAAGGGCAGAAAGGCAGAAGGGCAGAAAGGCGGAAAGGCGGAAAAGGCAATGAGCAATATGCAAATCTAAAGGAAGCCGAAGTAGGTCAGGGGGTCTCTATCGAATGGAAAGGCGCTATGGCGACTGAAACCAGAAGGAGCATAGGGCATAGAGCAATAAACATTGAGGTATGTCGTAGCCGGTTGAATTCTCTATGCCCTCTGCTCTATGCTCTCTGCTAAAAGCCATAGTTTTGCAGCTCATATGAAATACCTCATCGCCGGACTGGGCAACATCGGGACTGAATATGCGGATACCCGGCACAACGTCGGATTTAGAGTCGTCGATCAGTTGGCGGCTTCCCTGGAGGGCACCTGGAAGAATGTCACGCTGGGTAGTATCGCCGAGGTGAAGCATAAGGGACGAATCCTGATTTTGCTCAAGCCCAATACTTACATGAACCTTAGCGGAAAGGCTATCAACTATTGGATGCAGAAGGAGAAAATTTCACTGGAGAACCTTTTGGTGGTGGTGGATGAAATTCAGCTCGATCTTGGTAGCATTCGTCTGCGGGGACAAGGCACAGATGGAGGACACAATGGATTGAAGGACATCCAGGCTCAACTCCAGACGACAGCCTATGCGCGGTTACGCATTGGTGTTGGGAAAAATTTTCATCCTGGACAGCAGGTCAACTATGTATTGGGTAGGTGGTCCAAAGAGGAGGAGGTATTGTTGCCTGAAGTGTTGAAAGCTGGCGCTGAAGCTGTCAAGACCTTTGTATCTATTGGTTTGAAGCGTGCCATGGAGCAGGTCAATGCGGTATCCAACCAGATCAAGCCCGACCCTCCGAAGATTAAGGATTAGGTACTCCGATCACCATGGCTTCTGTGTTGGATCCGGTCAGGTGTTGTAACCGTTCGAGGTGATCTTCGATCACATTGTAGGCACCATAGCCGATAGGTTTGATCAGGCGGACATCTTCGAGAGCCTGTCGGAGATCCAGATTTTCTTGTCTGCGATATACACACTGTCCCAGATTGTTGAGGCGGTCTGCGAGGAAGATTTGTTCGTATTGGCCGGGTGTAGGACAGAGAATGGCTTTGTGTCCGGTCATAGAAAGATCCATCAAAGTCGTGTATCCACTGCGAGAGATGACCACTTCCGTTTCCTTCAATATTTCTGATAGCTGAGCACGGGTGAGATAAGGATAGATGGTGAGGTTGCCAGTAGTTTTGACTTGCTCTTCAGCATCGGGCTTGCCGCGCACAATGGCAAAATGGCCGTCGATGGCGGAGAGTTGTTCTGTGACCAATTCTTCGAAGTTGGTGCGTTGTGGTTCGGGACCAGAAATGACCGCGACGGCTTTATATTTTCCCTTTGCCGGCTTACAACTTAATTCGGATATGACACCCAGGTAATACTTGGGTATGGGATCGGTATTGGGTCCGGACAGTTCACCGGTGATATTTCCTGGTGGCGCCTGATCAGGAATCCAGATCTCAGAAAAATTTTTAATCCAGGATCGGATTTGTCGGCGGATATAGGCATCCAGGATCTTTTGACCCGTAAATACTTGCAGCTGATGGGTAATGAGTGCTGAAGGGACATTAGGGTGATAACAGCCATACCGGTTGTCTGAGATGATACAATCGATCTGATGGCGGGAGACAATAGCTTTCGTCAGCTCGTGCTCGGTCCGGATGGTCCGCAACATGTGTGGACCATGCTTGAGCATGTTGTAGGGCATAAACCGGCTTCCATATTGGATGTCATAGCCCGGAAGCTGGAGGACCATTTGATCTGGCAACTCTTTGCGCAACATAGTGAGGGCTTCACCATCGGAGGAGCAGATGACTTCATGGCCGAGGCCCAGATACTTTCGGATGAGTGGCAGGGAGCGGCTGGCATGACCGAGGCCCCAATTGAGTACAGGAAAAAAAATCTTCACACCTGATGCATTGAACGACTCCAAGGAAAATGCAAATCCTCAGGCAATATTGTTTACCCAAGGTAAAAAGAAAAACAATATATGATCAACGGGGTGAAAAGCGGGACGAATCTCTTCTTACATCGCTGCAAACTTAGGCTTCCAGGTGAGTACGATCAGGCTGGCTCTGTTTTTGGCATCTTGAGCTACCATGCCTTCAAAGTGATCATCTACGGTTTCATGAAACAACTCCAGCCAGCGATTGAAATGGCTTTCTTTCAGTGGCTCAATACGGTGGAGTTTTTGATGAGCTTCCATCGGATTGCCTTTATAGGCATCACCCCCCAACAGGAGAAACTCCCAAAATGAATACATCCTGGGAAGGTGTTTTTCCCAATCCACCTTTGCTATGTCATTGAAGATATAGCCAATGGTATCATCCTTTCTGACTTTCTCGTAGAAGGTATTGATGAGCAGCTGGATATCTGTGGATGTAGAGATGTCAGGTTTCACAAAGGTGAAGGTAGAGGAATCTAATGAGGGATTGATGGAGTTATTGCAGAATTCCCTGGACTCTCCTGGGAACTCCCTGGACTCTCCTTCCGTCGAGTCCATCCCTCTTATGGAGAGGGATCTAGTGATGGAGTGATCTGATATATATTACTCACTACTCACCATTCACCACTGACTGCTCACGCCTCACTTCTCACCCCTAATACAGCCTGATCTCGTCATTATTCTTGTCGTAAAACTTGTACTCGTGGAGGCTGAAATCGCCGTTGGAGGTGATCCGTATCCAGCGTTGGTTTTTGAGCCACCATTTTTGCTGGAAGTTGGGAAAGCCTTGTTTGAGGAAGGCATTGACGTAGGGATGGACTTCCAGGCGTAGGCTGGTCTTGGGTCGGCTCTGCTGGATATATTCGAGGTCACGGATGATATCATCGGTAATGAGTACAGTCGGATTGACCTTACCGGTGCCGTTGCAGGTATAGCAGACTTCAGCCGTATCTATTTTGACTTCAGGCCGGACGCGTTGGCGGGTGATTTGCATGAGGCCGAATTTGCTGAGCGGAAGGATGGTATGTTGCGCACTGTCGCGCTTCATCAGATCCTTCATCTGTTTCATCAATTCAGCCTTGTTGTCCTGGTTGCGCATGTCGATAAAATCGATGACGATGAGTCCGCCGATATCCCGCAGACGGAGTTGGCGGGCGATTTCTTCAGCCGCTTCCAGGTTGACCGCGACGGCCGTGCTTTCCTGGTCTTTGCGTTGCATTTTAGGACCGGAGTTTACGTCGATGACGTGCATGGCCTCAGTGGATTCGATCACCAGGTAGGCTCCACTGGGCAGGGTAGCTGTTTTACCAAAGGATGATTTGATCTGGCGGTTTACACCATAGGTATCAAACACTGGTTTTTTGCCCTTGTATAAGGAGATGATGTCTTTTTTGGCCGGGGCTATATTTTCCAGGTAATCCTGGATATTGTCATAGATATCCTTGTCATTGACGATGATATTGGTAAAATCATCGTTGAGCATATCCCGGAGGATGGAACTGGTCTTATCAAGTTCACTGAGGAGTTTGGCGGGTTGCTGGCGTTTGTAGAGTTGTTTGTGGATTTGACTCCATTTGTCCATGAGGTCTTTGAGTTCTTCATGGAGATCGGCGACTTTCTTGCCTTCAGCGGCGGTGCGGACGATGATCCCGAAATTTTTGGGACGGATGGATTCGACAAGTACCTGGAGGCGTTTGCGTTCTTCCTGGCTGCTCACTTTTTTAGAGACAGCGATAGTGTTGGTAAAGGGGGTCAGGACGATAAAACGGCCCGGGATGGTGATTTCACAACTCAGTCGGGGACCTTTGGTAGAGATAGGTTCTTTGAGGATCTGGATGAGGATGTTCTCATTTTTCTTGAGTACCTGGTCGACTTTGCCGGTCTTGATGATTTCGGGTTCGAATTCAAAATTGTCGAGCAGGGCGGTCTGTTGTTTGCCCTGGATGCTGTCTTCCGTATACTTCATGATGGTCCGCAGTTTGGGACCCATGTCGGTATAATGGAGGAAGGCATCTTTGCGATGGCCGATATCGACGAAGACGGCATTGAGGCTCGGCATGATCTTCTTGATCTTGCCAAGGAAGATGTCCCCAACGGAAAAATTGGTTTTGGTTTTTTGCTGGTGCAGTTCCACCAGTTTCTGATCCTCGACCAGGGCGATCTCTACCCGAGTCGGTGTCCCCTGGACGATCAATTCTTTGTCCATAAAATACCCTATATGCTCAATGGCACATCAGCAGTCGTAGCCCTCCACAGGCAAAATATCAATATCCAACAGACCTATAGCTTGTTTAGCCACAGAGGGTCAGCATAGATTGACGGCAATAGGGTATATCGTTTAATAGAGCAGCGATGGTACACCGGTAACCGGGGATCTGGAAGATCCGTCAGCACCTATGAAGGAACAGAGGGCATTCAAGTGCTCCGTCTTACCGATGGCCCTCCTGCTGGAGGAGGGCAAATAAGGTGGACATCGGACTGCGTTGATGCCGGTTAAAATGAATGCTTATCTGTTCTTCTTCTTGTGTCTGTTTTTACGCAGACGCTTCTTACGCTTGTGCGTAGCGATCTTATGTCTTTTTCTTTTCTTACCGCAAGGCATACGTCAAAAATTATGTTTTTATAAAATAAGTCTACTGTTGTTTGGCGCAAAGATCCCGGAGTTTGTCTGCCTCTTCGGGACGTTTGAGTGCCGTATAAATCTCTATGGCCAGACATGCAATTCTCGGATCTTCCGGAGCCAGTTTTAAGGCTTGTTCGATCCGTGTCAGTGCCCGTTCATATTGCCCGGTTTTGACCGCCAGTCTTGCCAGTTGATAAGGCGGAGCCGGAGCTTCCGGATAGGTGTTGGCCAGTCCGGCTAGCATCTGTATACCTTTCATCGGTTGGCCTTCTTCCGGCAGTTCAATATAGCATAGCGCCTGGTTGACCCGGTGATCTACATTGGACGGTTCCAGGGAGATGGCTTTTTCAAACGCATCTACTGCCTGATCCCGAACAAAACGTTTTTGTTTGTCATCCAGTTCCTGTTGGAGACCGGAGGCAAAGGTGGTACCGGTGATCGACCAGCTGGCAGCAGTATTTTCCTGGTCGGCAATGTCGCGGGCATAGAGACCGGCCATCACCGGGTTACCGACTTTAAACCAGTAACCGGAAAGTTGCTTTTGCAGGTCTAATTTGCTGGAATCAGAACCGGCATGCTGCATCTGGGCATCGAGCATGTCAAGGTATTCGATATCGTTTTTATTCAGGGTCTTCCGGGCTTCTGCCTGGTAGGTGACGATGTCGTAATCCTGTGCATTCAGGGCTCTCGACTTTTCGAGGGCCTTGTGGGTGGAGGGATGGATATCAAAGCCAAAAAACAAAACGGCGAGCAAGAGAATGGCGCCGGAAATGTAGATGGCTTGCTCTTTATACTTCACCCGGATGGTTATTCCTCAGGTTTTACCCCGTCTTTAACCTCATCCACAAACACCTTGGCGGGTTTGAAAGATGGAATATAGTGGGCCGGAATTTCAATAGAGACATTGTTCTTGATATGTCTGCCCACTTTTTTAGCTCTTTTCTTGGTGATAAAGGAGCCAAAGCCGCGGATATAGACATTCTCATTCTTGGACAGAGATGCTTTGATCTCTGAGAAAAATGTCTCCATGGTCACCAGGACGTCGACTTTGGGTACGCCTGTTTTCTCGGCAATGATGTTGACTAAATCTGCTTTTCTCATTACTCTGATTTATAGTAAGTTATGCCGTTTCTTCGGCAATTCGGGAGGGCAAAGTTCTAAAAAACCTTTTGATAATGAATCATAGGGTTACACATTTTTATTTTGCTCATGTATTTATAACCTCTTGTTTCCCAATAGAAAAAGGGCAGAAAGGCTGAAAAGGCTGAAAAGGCGGAAGAGGCAGAAAGTCAGAGCGCAGCGGAGATCCCGCAATGCTGCGAAGCCATTAGGCGGGAGGCGGAAGGGATGAAAGGGTAAATGCATTAAGCCCCTTAAGCCTCTTAAGCCTCTTAAGCCTCTTCCGCCTCCAAACCATTATCTTCGCCCGCATGATTCAATCCATGACCGGGTATGGGCGGGGCAGCGCCAGTTACAACGATATGACCGTATTGTCCGAAATACGTTCACTCAACTCCAAGATCACTGACCTGCGCATCAAACTCCCTGTCAATCTGGGTGAAAAGGAAATCGATCTCCGTAATCTGGTCCTGCAACGGACCCAACGGGGTAAAATCGAAATGACGATCTCCTTTGAGGGTGATCTCGGCCTGGATGATATTGATTATGATCGCGCCCTCATCCGGAAACATTTTCTGCAACTCAGTTCGATCGCCAACGAACTGGGGGTTGGCCCGGATCAAATCCTGCATGAAGTACTCAAGCTTCCCAATATCCTCAAGTCCGGTGCCACTTCGGAAATGGATCATTCCTTATGGAATGCCATCCTGGATGCGGTCAACAAATCCATTGATCAACTGATCTTGTTCCGCGAACACGAGGGAAGGAGCCTCTATAATGACCTGCATCAATCCGCCACCGCCATTCATGATATGTGCAACCAGATTGAAGCGCATGATCAGGAACGAATGGCTTATGTGCGCAACCGGATGAAACAAAAGCTCGACGAGTTTATGAACGGAGACCAGGTCGACGCCAATCGTTTTGAACAAGAGGTCATCTATTATCTCGACCGGCTCGATATCAATGAAGAGAAAGTGCGCCTCCAGCAGCATTGTACCTTTTTTATGGAAACCCTCAAAGGGGATATGGAGATGAAATCCAAGCAACTCAATTTTATCTCCCAGGAATTGGGACGGGAGATCAATACGCTTGGCGCCAAAGCACAGTGGAGTCCGCTCCAGCATCTGGTAGTCGGCATGAAAAACGAGCTGGAGAAAATCAAAGAACAACTCGCCAATATTGTATGAGTACCGCGGGCAAACTGATTGTCTTTACCGCACCCAGTGGCTCAGGAAAAACTACGATTGTCAGACATATCCTCACTTCTTTTCCTGACTGCTCCTTTTCGGTATCTGCGACGACCCGTCAACGGCGGGACCATGAGGTGCATGGCAAGGACTATTATTTCTTGTCTCAGGAAACTTTTCGATTATGGCTGACCTATGATGCATTTGCCGAATGGGAGGAAGTCTATCCCGGCCAGTTTTATGGTACGCTCAAATCTGAAATTGACCGCCTGCATGAAAATGGCCGGCATGTGCTCTTTGATGTCGATGTCAAAGGCGCTATGAGCATCAAGCGGCTTTATCCGAAGGAGACCCTCACCGTATTCGTAAAGGTGCCTTCCATGGAAGAATTAGAACGGAGGCTCCGTGCCCGAGGTACCGATTCTGAAGAGCAATTGCAAAGACGACTAGCCAAAGCAGCGTATGAATTGCAATTCGAAAGTGAGTTTGATGTCGTGCTCATCAATGACGTTCTCGCCCATGCCCTGCGCGAGGCGGAAGACATTGTGCGAAATTTTTTACTTTAGTCCTGTGCAGACATTGACGACAAATGGCGTACGAATCGGGGTGGAAAGTGATTTCCGGCCCGGGCATTCCTTTCCGCATCGCTCCCAATATCTGCATGTATATACGATCCACATCCAGAACTACAATGAATATCCTGTTCAACTCATCTCCCGCCATTGGGACATCACCGAAGGTGATGGATCCAGAAAAGTGGTGGATGGGCCAGGTGTAGTCGGCGAGCAACCGGTGATTGAATCCGAAGGGATACATGCTTATAGTAGTTTTTGTGTTCTGGAGTTTCCTGTAGGAAGGATGTCCGGCTATTATAACATGATCCGTCTGGATACCGGTGAGGAGTTTCAGGTGGAGATTCCGGCGTTTCAGTTGGTGATGCCGGATGTGTTGAATTAACCCCTCGTCCTTACGGACGATCCCCTTAAAAGGGGATATGTTTCCCCTCGTCCTTACGGACGATCCCCTTACAAGGGGATGTTTGCCCCTCGTTCTGCGAACGATCCCCTTACAAGGGGATGTGTTTCCTTTCGTTCTGCGAACGGTCCGTTTGTAAGGGGATGTTGTTTATGCTTCTGTTTTGTGGCTTGGAAAATGACAAACTAACAGTTCTCAACAGCAGCATTGTCAGATGCTGGCTGCTAAACCTTAGTGCCCTTCGGGGCGCGGAATAAACACATGGTCTTACATCAAATGCTTATTCTCAGGCCCCCAGCAATTCCTGCATCAAGTCAGACTGTTTCATATACTGGCCGGGCGATTCGTGGCTGAGGAGCCAACGCTTCATCTCCAGGCCGTAGACGTAGCCGGTGAGGCTGCCATCCTTGCCGATGACGCGGTGGCAAGGGATGACGATGGGCAATGGATTAGCGCCATTGGCGTGCCCTACAGCACGGGTGGCATTGTGATGATCGATCACATCAGCGATGTCGGTGTAGGTCCTTGTACGGCCATATGGGATGAGTCTGACCATCTTCCAGACTTCCTTGTGAAATTCAGGTGCATCGCCAAAATCCAGTTTGAGATCAAACTCTTTACGGCTCCCGGCAAAATACTCCTGGAGTTGCCGGGCACATTCCTGAAGCGGCTCAGGGATTTCACCCGGTGTGCCATGTGTGTCTTCGGGTCTGAAACTGATGCGGGTGATCCCCTGGTCAGAAGCTTCAAGATAAATCTGGCCGATGGGGGAGGGGATGATTGCGTGATATAGCATTTCAGAAACGGCCTTGGATGAAAAGAGTCCGAAATATAGGGAAAGTTATCATATAAATCTTTTGCATATAATCTCTTCAGGCCCGTTGTAATCATTAATTGTACATGCAGACTGTAGTTACCGGGATATTTATGTTGAAGAGTCACATTTGCCCTTGTTATTCGGAATTAGTCCAAATCCCTATCTTTGCGGGCTTGAAGCGGTTCACGTCCATATTGTTACTTGCCGTATTTACTATGCCGGCTACAGAGATGCATCAGTTGCTCAAGCTGCCGCTGTTGTTTGAGCATTTTCATACACATCGAATGGAAGATCCAACCATCAGCTTTATCGGATTCCTCCGCATGCATTATGATTACACGGCTCAGCCGGACGAAGATCATGACCAGGATATGCGTTTGCCGTTTAAAAACCGGGATGCATGCCTCGCCTCTTCTTTCCCATTTATGCTTCACCACCCTACGACGATCCTGTCGCCAAAAATAGATCTGAGCATCCTTGAGCCTCAGGCTATCGTGGACGAACCATTAGTACCATCCTCCTTTTTTGCCAGAATATGGCAACCCCCCAGGAATTCCTGATCCATTTTGAACGAATGTAATGCTGTAGCCCTGTCCTGAACGACAGGATTACAGCCTCTATTGGTATTTATCAAAAATGATGATCAGGAAATATTATGCTAACATCAATCATTGAGTTTTCCATCCGGAATAAACTCATCATCGGGCTATTTATCATAGCTCTGATCGGGTACGGCAGTTACCAGGTGACACAGTTACCCATCGATGCTGTACCGGATATTACAGACAACCAGGTCCAGGTGATCACCGTGGCCCCTTCCTTTGGTGCGACGGACATCGAAAGGCTGGTGACCTTTCCTATCGAACAGGCCAACAGCAATATCAACGGCATCAAAGAAATCCGGAGTTTTTCAAGATTCGGGTTGTCTTTGGTGACGATTGTATTTGACGACCAGACAGACATCTACTGGGCCCGTCAACAAGTCACAGAACGATTGCAACGGGTTCAGAGTGAAATCCCGGATGGCATCGGAACGCCGGAGCTGGGACCTATCTCCACCGGCCTTGGTGAAATCTATCAATACGTCCTGCGACCGGCCAGGGGATATGAATCTAAGTATAATGAAACAGAGCTTCGCACGCTGCAAGACTGGATTGTTCGTCGTCAATTACTTGGCGTAGAAGGGGTGGCGGAAGTAAGCAGTTTTGGCGGCAAGCTCAAGCAATATGAGATCTCCGTGCATCCCAGCAAACTGCAATCCTACAACATCACCATCCATGATGTCTTCAATGCGCTGCAGCGTAACAATGAAAACACCGGAGGTGCCTATATTGAAAAAGGGCCATCGGTACTTTTTATTCGAAGCGAAGGGTTGATTGGAAGTAAGGAGGATATTGAGAGCATATTTATCAAGACCACTGATAACGGAACGCCGCTTTTTATCCGTGATGTAGCTGAAATCAATATCGGGTATGCGACTCGGTATGGTGCCATGTGCTATAACAGCGAAGGAGAGGTTTCCGGAGCCATAGTCATGATGCTCAAAGGGGCCAACAGCAGTGAGGTTATCCAGAATATCAAGGCCAGGATCGCGCAGATTCAAAAGACGCTACCGGAAGGGGTTATTCTCGAGCCTTTTCTGGACAGGACGAAAATGGTCAATAATGCCATTTCTACCGTCGAGCGGAATCTGCTGGAAGGAGCATTGATCGTTGTCCTGATCCTCGTATTGTTTCTGGGTAGCCTCAGGGCGGGCCTACTGGTAGCCTCAGTCATTCCACTCGCCATGCTGTTCGCGATCATCCTGATGAACACTTTTGGGGTGAGCGGCAACCTGATGAGTTTGGGTGCGCTGGACTTTGGTCTGATCGTCGATGGTGCGGTAATCATAGTGGAGGCCGTCATGCATCAACTCACGCACAGTAAAAAGTTCGCGCACATCAGTAAGTTGTCCAGGCCTGATATGGATCACCAGGTATCTCACGCGGCGAGTAAGATGATGAACAGTGCGGTGTTTGGGCAGATCATCATCCTGATTGTGTACTTGCCCATTTTCACCCTACAGGGGATTGAAGGAAAGATGTTCAAGCCGATGGCACAGACGGTGGCTTTTGCTTTGATGGGTGCCTTTATTTTGTCCCTGACGTATATCCCTATGATGAGTGCGCTGGTGCTCAGTCGTAAAATCAAACATGAGCCTAATCTTTCAGAACGGGTACTCTTTGTGGTGGAGCGGCAATACCAGCATCTGTTGCAGCGTGTCCTCCATTTTCCAAAAACAGTCCTGGTGACCGTCCTGGTCCTGTTTGCCGGAGCGATTATTACGTTGACGCGCCTAGGTGGAGAGTTCATTCCGGCGCTAGAAGAAGGAGATTTCGCTGTGGATACCCGGGTACTCACGGGCAGTAACCTGAGCACGACCATTGAAAAAACGCAGCAGGCAGCCGGGATCCTCAAAGCCAGTTTTCCGGAGGTGGAAAAAGTAGTGACCAAAATCGGAAGTGGTGAAGTCCCGACGGATCCTATGCCGATGGAGGCAAGCGACATGATGGTCATCCTCAAAGACAAGAAGGAATGGACCTCCGCAGAAACCTTTGATGAGCTCGCTGAAAAAATGAGTGCTGCTCTGGAATCAGTGCCAGGTATCACAGCCGGGTTTCAATACCCCGTGCAGATGCGGTTCAATGAATTGATGACCGGTGCCCGGCAGGATGTCGTCTGTAAAATATTTGGTGAAGACCTGGATACATTGGCAGCCTATGCTAACCGATTGGGCAATATTGCCAAGCAAGTCGAAGGAAGTCAGAATATCTATGTCGAACCCGTTACCGGTATGCCACAGATTATCATTGATTACAATAGGGCCGCCATCGCGCAGTATCAACTCAACATCGCGGATGTCAACCGTGCGGTCAATACAGCCTTTGCCGGACAACGATCGGGTTGGGTCTTTGAAGGTGAAAAACGGTTTGACCTGGTCGTCCGGTTGCAGACCGACCAGCGCAGGAACCTCGAAGATGTCCGAAACCTGTTGATCCCTTCTCCGCTGGGAACGCAGGTACCACTCTATCAACTGGCCAGCGTAGATATCAGGAATGGTCCCAATCAGATCCAACGGGAAGACGCGAAGCGGAGGATCGTGGTGGGGTTCAATGTGCGGGGAAGAGATGTGCAAAGCATTGTCCATGAGCTCCAGGATAAAGTAGCACATGAACTCAAACTGCCTGTGGGTTACTATGTGACTTATGGCGGTGCTTTTGAAAATCTGGAGGCGGCAAAACAGCGACTCTCGATTGCCGTACCGGTGTCATTAACCCTGATTTTCATTTTGTTGTTTTTTGCGTTCAATTCCATCCGGCATGGATTACTTATTTATACAGCGATTCCGCTATCCGCGATCGGTGGAATTTATTTCCTGGCCTGGCGTGACATGCCTTTTAGCATCAGTGCCGGTGTAGGATTTATCGCTTTGTTTGGCGTAGCCGTACTGAATGGTATCGTCCTCATCGCGGAGTTTAACCGCCTTCGTGGAGAAGGGATGACGGACTTGCATCGGATCGTATTGATGGGGACCAAAGTCAGGTTACGACCTGTACTGATGACCGCGTTCGTGGCATCGTTGGGTTTTTTACCGATGGCCTTAAGTCATGGCGCAGGAGCTGAAGTACAGCGTCCTCTGGCGACCGTGGTCATTGGCGGATTGCTCATCGCCACGTTCCTCACCTTGTTTGTCTTACCCATACTCTACATCATGTTTGAATCCAACAGCAAACCAAAAGGGCAGCCGCATCTGGCCGTCATCATTACAGGTTTATGCCTGTTTGCCGGAAATCATGCTTTTACCCAACAGTCGGTCACCTTATCGCAGGCACAGCAAACCGCCATGGTGAATAATATGCAGGTCCGGCATGAGCAACTCCTGGCCACGTATCAAGAGGCATTATTGAAAGCACATGCGGACATGCCACAGACGATGCTGACCACAGAGTTTGGACAAATCAACAGTATATATGGGGATACACGTTTTGGACTATCGCAATCCATGCGTTTTCCCACGGTGTTTTCAAAACAGAAACAACTCAATGCTTCGGAAACCAGGATGGCCAGCCTCTATGTCAACCTTCAGGCCAGAGAGGTGCAGCGAGATGTAGCCCGGATATACTATAGCATCCGCATTCTAAAGGAACGCGAAGCCTTATTGATGAAGGCGGATAGTGTATATGCGGATTGGTTACGAAAAGCCAACAATCGATTGGCATCCGGAGAGAGTAATGTATTGGAGCAAGCTACCGCAGAAGTTCAACGGGGACAGATCAATCGTCAATTGCAAGCCCTGCGGCTGGAGCTGAATCTGGCGAGACAACAGTTTCAACTTATCCTTAATACCGATACCCTAATGGAGCCGTCGATGGGGTCTATTAAAATGGAGGATTCATTTGGCGCTGACAGTCTGCAACTAAAGGCGCATCCTGTGATCCAATTGGCAGAGCAACAAATTGTTTCTGCCCAGGCTCTCACAGCACTAGAGAAGGCAAAGCGTTTGCCGGATCTGAACATCGGTTACTTTAATACGAGCATGGTAGGCGTTGGTGCGGATAATGTGTATTACAATGCTTCGAAACGTTTCAGTTCCGCACAGGTAGGGATTGGCATCCCTTTGTTTCAAGGGGTCCAGCGTTCCAGGTTGGAAGCCGCAAAGGTTGGGGAGGTCATTGCCACGCAACAAATGGAAATGCAGTCGCGGCAGCTCACCAGTCAGTACCAACAAGCCATGGTGCGTTTGGCAACGAATCGTGAAGCCATCTCCTATTTTGAAGCCACCGGACTTCCACACGCCAGGCGTATTCGTGAAACGGCCGATCATCAGTATGCATTAGGTGAGATTGGTTTCCTGGATTGGGCCGTGCTTATGCACCAGACGATTGATGTCTATGCCCAATACCTGGATGCTTGCGCGGCTTATAATGAACAGATCATTGAATTGGACTATTTAACCACTAATCAGCAATAACATGAAATCTATATATCTATTTCTCTTTCTGGCGCTAGAACTCCTTGCCTGTGGCAAAAAAGAAGCACCACCTCCAACCGATGTCGCCGGGGCCGATACAGACACCACGGTTGTTCTCTCAGATGCACAGATTCAATCTGCAGGAATTGTCACCGCCCTCCCGCAACAAAAGGATCTGGCCAGCTTACTTAAAGTAAATGGTGCGGTCGATGTGCCTCCGCAAAGTATGGTTTCCGTGAGTGTCCCTCTGGGCGGGTATCTTAAGTCCACGCATCTGTTGCCTGGGATGCATGTGCGAAAAGGAGAGGTGATTGCCACACTCGAAGACCAGCAATACATTCAATTGCAGGAAGATTATCTCGTGACGCAGTCCAAACTCCGGTATGCCGAAACAGAATATAACCGGCAGAAGGAACTTCGTCAAAGTCAGTCATCCAGCGACAAAGTGTATCAGCAATCCAATATGGAATATGAGCAAAACCGGATTGTGCTGCGGGCACTGGGTGAAAAATTAAAATTGATCCAGATCGATCCGCTGCAACTCAATGAGTCCAATATCAGCCGGAGTATAAGTGTACTATCTCCAATCACGGGATTTGTTTCTTCGGTCAAAGTCAATATTGGTAAGTATGTTACACCGGCGGATGTATTGTTTGAATTGGTAGATCCGGAAGATATTCATCTCAATCTGCGTGTATTTGAAAAGGATGTTGCCAAACTGTCGATTGGTCAGCCCTTAACAGCATATACTATTCATGCACCGGATGCCAGATATCCATGTGAAATCATGCTCATCAGTCAGTCCTTGTCAGAGGACCGCACGGTTGAGGTACATTGTCACTTTAAAAAGTATGACCGGATCCTGTTGCCGGGAATGTACATGAATGCGGAGATTGAAGTGCACAACCATGATGCTCTTGTCGTGCCGGAAGAGGCGGTGGTGATGTTTGAAGGTCGGGGGTACGCCTTTATTGCCGAAGCGCCACGTGAATTCAGGATGGTACCTGTAATAACCGGTATGAATGAGGGTGGATATATCGAAATCATGGATGCCTCCACCTGGAAGGATAAACAAGTGGTGGTCAAAGGCGCATATACCTTGCTGATGGAACTAAAGAATAAATCAGAAGAGTAAGTACAAGAACGAACGCCAATCGTCGGGAACGCGTTTGTGCAATAGGAACGATACTGCTTGTCATTTCAAGTGGGAATAATGATATGTACGGGCTGGACCATTGTTTTTCCAGCCCGTATTCTTTTTCTGTTGCCGGACCACCTTAGTTGGGCTATGGAAAATATTGTGATTTTGATCCAGGCCTGAACGTAAAACGGAGCGGATCGATTTGAGGGCGATGAACCTGGCTGTCTAATCATCAAGTAAGTACTCAATATTGTACCTTTGCGGGGTCATCCAGACGACAAGCACATGAAATTTATTTTACTCCTGGTAGCGATTTACTTTTTCTACCGCTACTTTCTGAGTCAGCCCAAGCCGCCTATCCCCCCTCCGCAGGAGCCTGACCAGTTTATTGACCATGAAGAGGTCAAGCGTGAACATGAAAAGAATAAGTGATCTCATCCTGTACAAGGATCATCATCTCCTCGCGCTCAACAAACCCTCAGGCTTACTTACCCAGGATGATCCATCGGGCGACCCCAGTGCGCATCGGATGGCCATGGCGTATGCTCATCGCGATCTGTATCTCGTACATCGTCTCGACCGCCGGGTGAGCGGCGTATTGCTCCTGGCTAAAACCAAGCAAGATGCTGCACAGCTTTCCAGTCAGTGGGAAAATAACCAGGTCAAAAAGATATATCTCGCCCTCGTCCCCGAAGCAGATATTCCAGCGACAGGCCAATTGAAGCACTATCTCACCTACGACAATCGCCAGAATGTCACCTTCGCCCATAAAGAGCCGCAGGTCGGTGCGGATGAGGCCCTGTTGCACTACGATATCATCCAGCATCTCGATCATTTTATGCTTCTTCGGATCGACCTGATCAGTGGAAGAAAGCATCAGATCCGGGCTCAGCTTTCCGCATTGGGAGTGCCTGTGCGCGGTGACATCAAATATGGTTCTAAGCGAACCAATCCGGACAGTTCGATCGATCTGCATGCCTATAGATTGCATTTTCAGCATCCTACCCGCCAGGAATATCGTAAGATTACGGCACCACTTCCGGAAGATGGATTGTGGAAACATGTGGACACCGCACTTCTTGGTATTTAAAGCCATCGGACCAGGCTGAAACCATTCGGGTACTGTATTTCAGTACCTTTGCCTACCTGCTACCTAAGCCTATTCAACCCAGCGATCATCATGAGCGAAACACATACGGATATCAGCAAACTCGGTGAGTTTGGTTTGATCGAACATCTGGCCGCCAAGTGTATTCCTCGACGTGGTGATACGCTGAAAGGCATTGGAGATGACGCTGCGGTGCTTGATTATGGGGGTCATCCTGTCATCATGACGACAGATATGCTGGTGGAGGGCATTCATTTTGACCTCATGTATCATCCGCTACGCCATCTTGGCTATAAAGCGGTCATTGTCAATCTTTCTGACATTTGTGCGATGAATGCCATCCCCAGGCACATCACCGTATCTGTTGCGATCAGTAACCGGTTTTCGGTAGAAGCCATGGAAGAACTATACGAGGGAATCCGTATTGCATGCGAAGCTTACGAAGTGGATCTGGTCGGGGGAGACACAACATCTTCGCCCAAAGGCCTGACTATTTCTATCACAGCATTGGGTACGGTGGCTGCTGACCGGATTACTTACAGGAATGGGGCCAGGCCAGGAGATATCCTTTGTGTAACCGGTGACCTGGGCGCAGCTTATCTGGGCCTCCAGATTCTCGAACGGGAAAAGCAAGTCTATCTCGCCAACCCAAATATGCAGCCCGAGCTTACGGAGAAGAAATACCTCGTCAGTCGTCAACTCAAACCCGAAGCCAGACTGGAAGCCGTTCGATATTTTGAAAAGTCAGGGTTGATTCCAACCGCCATGATTGATATTTCAGACGGGCTCGCCTCCGATCTCCTGCATATCTGCAAGCAATCTGGTGTAGGTGCATTTATCGAAGAAGCCCAGGTGCCCATCCATGATGAAGCCCGGATGCAGGCCATGGAGTTTAAGCTCGATCCGATCACTTGTGCGCTGAGCGGAGGGGAAGATTACGAATTGCTGTTTACAGTGCATCCCAGGGATCTGGATAAGGTCCGTTTTATGGACAGTGTCTATATCATTGGAGAAATCACCAACCAAGAAGATGGGGTCACACTGCATACTTCCGGGGGCCAGATTCATCCAATTACAGCACAGGGGTGGGTTCATTTTTAAGCCTGGACGATAACCTCGGTCATACAATTTTGCCTCGGTCCGCACCGTTTTTTTCTATGCAACGACTTGAATACATATTTTGAACTTTTCAGTTGCTGTATAGTTCCATTATGAGCAATTTAAAGGTTGATGATGTTCGTCACGGCTTATTGTGATGGCTATCATTTCAATTAGCAGGGGTTGCGGATATATTTAGGCTCATAATCTCACCACTTTCAAGACGGAAAATCCAATTCCTTTTCCCGGCATGTCGTCGGGAGGGGGGTGATTGATTTTGAATAAAAACCGACCGTCATGAGAACCATCATTTATTCACATAAAATTGAAGTCATGGAAAACACGAAGCAAACAGGTAAGTTGGTACTGGCTGCAGTAGCCGGTGCTGCATTAGGTGCCGCTCTTGGTGTTTTATTTGCCCCGCACAAGGGAAGTAAAACCCGTAAGCTGATCGTCAAAGGCGCAAAGGGGGTTGCTGAGGATGTCAAAATGAAATTGATGAACGAAGCCAATGCTTTACGTGCCCGCGCCGAAGAGTTGGATATGATTGCCAGGGACAATATGAAAAATGTCCCCGAAAACGTCAAGCCCAAAGCAGAAATGCTCAAGCATCACAATTAATCATCCAACCAAAACCCATAGCAGTGGAAGGAGAGATCCTTCCGCTGTTTTTTAATGGATCGTAAACCGGATGTATTTGATCGTCCGGCCGGCGCCAAGATGTTTGATCTCGTAGTACGTTTTATGATGTAGTTCCGGGAAAGCCACGGGGCTGCCATAAATATTAGGGTTGGCATACAACACCTGGCATCCGGGGGTAGTATGGATCACATCAAGGGTAAAATCATATAACAGGTCGGAATCCGTCTTGAGGTGAATCAAGCCGCCGGGACGAAGGATATGACGATATCTTTCGATAAAAGGATTGGAGGTCAGTCGCCTGGTGATTTTGCCTTCAAAAGGATCCGGAAACGTGATCCAAATGGAATCGACTTCTGCCGGCGCGAAAAACCGGTCAATAAATTCGATTCGTGTACGGAGAAAAGCAACATTCTTCATGTTGAAGGAGAGGGCTGTTCGGGCACCTTTCCATATTCGTGCGCCTTTGATGTCAACACCGATAAAATTGGTGTTCGGTTCATCATGAGCGAGTGCGACCGTGTAATCTCCCTTACCACAAGCCAGTTCGAGTATGATGGGGTGGTCGTTGTGAAAATGACTTTTAGCCCAGTGACCGCGCAGGTCCATGCTGGTGCCTTCCTGGCTGGTCAGGAATGATTCCTCGCCGGGGATGATTTCAAATACATTGGGAAAGGTGGCCACTTCGGCAAACCTTTTCAATTTGCTTTTTCTGCCCATGGGGCCCAAATCTACACACTTCGCACCAACGGCTCAAAGTCATGCGTATTTTATACATTCACATCAGCAAAAACCAGCGAGGATCCGATGCCGAGAAAATCAGCTAAGCCGAAAGATAATTCGATCTTTGAAAATGAACTTTTGCCCCATGTTGGTGCGCTCCAGACCTTTGCTTATCACCTGACCTACAGTCAGGATGATGCCGATGACCTCGTCCAGGAGACCTACATGAAGGCCTGGCGGTTTATCGACAAGTACGAGCAGGGAACTAATGCAAAGGCCTGGTTGTTTAAAATCCTCAAGAACGCCTATATAAACGAATATAGGAAAAGGGTCAAGCAGCCCACCAAGGTTGATTTTGAAGACATCGTTGCATTCCACGATACGGATGACGACCGGATTTCGGGGTATAGTGATTTGAGGGAAGAGATATTTCTCCACATGATGGGGGATGAGGTCACTACGGCCATCAACAGCCTTCCTCTGGATTTCAGGACGGTCATTCTCTTGTGTGATATCGAGGGCTTTACCTATGAAGAAATCGCCAGCATCATCGATGTTCCAATCGGTACTGTGCGCTCCAGGCTCTTCCGGGCCCGCAACCTGTTGAAAGAAAAATTGACCGACTATGCGCGACAACATGGATATGCGGATATCCGCGGACAAAAAAAGTCGCATCGTCATACCCCCGCTAAAACCAAAGACCGGCCAGAAAACCAACAGCCCCCAAGAAATTAGGGCTTGTTCTTTTTTATTTCACAAGTAGGCCGGTGTGTATCGGTTTGCGAAAAGCGGAATGCATGAAAAACATTGACGACCAGCAAGATTTAATCAGCCTTTTGGGCAAATATTTTGACCAGGCCCTGGATCCAGAATCCCGGGATGCCTTTCTGGCTAAAGTCAATGCTGATCCTGGTTACCAGGAAGCTTTCCTCCGCGAACAAGCCATACGAGAAAACCTCAAAAAAAGGATATATCGTCCCTCCAATTCCTCTCAACTTACGCAGGCGATCAAAAACCAAATCCGCGAAGGCTGATCGGTCTGCCTTCACGGCCCACAGATCTTATTTTAAACTGATTACCCTGGTTTCCACAAGTAGTAATCTTGCTACACCGCCCCAATGTTCCCGGCAACGATTTGGCTGAAAGAATGACTACTTTTGGGCCAAAGAAAGTGAACATGAAACCCATATTGGTTACTTCTATCCTGTTTCTGTTTTGGAGTGTATCCTTGTACAGCCAGGTCTACACCAACAAGGTGGTCGGAGAAAGGAATGAGGAATATATTGACAGCCTGAAGGCTACGCCTTATCCTTATGCCCTGCCTATTTGGGGAGAAAAGGCGGCTGCCCTCGGGTATGACCTTCCCTATTCTGCTGGCTTAAGTGTTAATTTTCTAACCCAGGAATCCGATCTGGTGATCGACAACCTCAATGTTGGTTTTAACAACGGACCGAAATACAACATCGATGAAATCGTCAGGATACCGGAAGCTATTGCCAGCGCCAGCGCGCTCAATGTTCGGCCGGACATCTGGATACTTCCTTTTCTGAATGTCTATGGGATACTTGGCGCAGCCAAAACTTCTACAGAGATCAACGCCGGCATTTGGTTGCCGGATACCGCCGGGGTGTGGAATGAGATCCTGCCTTTCTCCACCAAGGCTAAATTCAATGCTTCTATCATGGGATTCGGGATGACGCCTACCTTGGGTGTCGGTGGCGGATGGCTCGCACTGGATATGAATTTTGCCTGGTCCGATGTCGATGCGCTGGATAAACCGGTGAAAACGTTTGTATTTGGCCCCCGCTTTGGCAAAACATTTAAGTTTAAAAAACCCCAGAGCCAGATCGCCCTTTGGGCCGGAGGATTCAGGGTCAAATTTTCATCAGAGACCAATGGCTCACTTCCTTTGATTGACTTGTTTCCAGGTGCAGATATACAGGGCAGGGTCGATGGTGCCATTGTGAAAGTGGAAGAGACTCAATACGCCGTGGATGAATGGTGGAACAGCCTCAGCGGTATTGAACAAGCCAATCCAATCAACAAAGCCAAGTACGAAACCGCCAACCGGGCCTTGACCAAAGCGGGCGATATCCTCAATGCGGCTGATGAGGCTCTTAATGATGAACAACTGGCTACAGTGGATTATTCCCTGGATAAAAAGCTCAAGGATGCCTGGAATTTTATCGTGGGTACCCAGTACCAGCTCAATAAACATTGGATGATCAGAGCGGAATTGGGTTTCCTGGGTAGCCGGGAGCAATTTCTGACTTCGCTTCAATACCGATTTGGACTTTAAAATCTTTTATCATGATCAGATTTACTTTCGCAGTGCTTTTACTGCTGACCTCACTATCAGGTAAAAGCCAGGTCCTGATCTCCCTCTTACTAGGAGATAAACTCAATTCGGGTGAAATTGAATTTGGTTTGGATGGTGGCATGACCCGCTCTTATCTGGAGGGTGTTGATCCTTCAAAAGGCCTGAACACTTTTAATCTTGGTTTTTATTTCGATTTCAAACTCAAGAAGCCGGGATGGATGCTCAACACCGGAGTACGGGTCAAATCTAATGTTGGGGCTCAGGAGCTCAATGTCTATCCACTCAACAATTTTGTGTTGGATAGTGCTTTCACTGGCGGCAGTATCACACGGCAGATGAGTTATTTCTACGTCCCTTTCACGATGAAATATACCTTTAAAAATAACCTCTACGCCCAGGCCGGAATACAGCTGGGTCTTGGGTATAAAGCGTCTGACAAGTTTTACAACACGGTCGAGGATGATGATGATCTGAGCTATTCGCTTAATGTCAGAAATCAATATCATCCTTTAGACGGAGGCTTGCTGGCAGGCATAGGATATCGGATTACCAAAGGACTGGGAATGAATCTGGGCGTTCAATACTATTATGGTTTGGTGGATGTCCGGATCAGTGACACGACGCCGGACGTAAAAAACAGAGCCTTTTATTTCAACGTAGGTATTCCAATTGGGAAAGGGGCCGCGGCAAAGCAAGCGGCTAAAGAGGAACAGAAATAATAACATGGCATTGATGCAAGTGATCCTAAAGCATTCACGGCCTTGACTTACTCCAATGCGAAATAGTGTACTGGCCTTTCTGGCCGGGTTGGTGTTTTTGGCATCCTGCAAGCCATCACCAGCGGCCATTGATATTTCAACCTTTGGCAAGAAGAGTGAATACACCGGATCTATAAGTTGTAAGTCATGCCATGAAACGGCATATGCCGAATGGACTTCTTCGGATCATTATCTTGCTATGCAGCCCGCATCGGACTCCACGGTATTGGGCGATTTTAGGGATGTCTCCTTTACGTCCGATGGCGTAACCTCTCGTTTTTACAAAGAGCAAGGAAAGTTTATCATTTACACCGAAGGAGAGGATGGGCAATATCATGCTTATGAAGTACTCTACACTTTTGGGTATTTCCCATTGCAACAATACCTCATTGCTTTTCCAGGTGGACGAATGCAGGCCTCGAGGGTGAGCTGGAATAGCAGGGATAAAAGATGGTTTCACCAATATGCCGGACAAAAAGTAGATCACAGAGATTGGTTGCACTGGACCGGAAATAGTCAGAATTGGAACACCATGTGCGCAACTTGTCATTCAACAGACTTGCGAAAAAATTATGACCCTGATACAGACACGTACAGCACGACCTGGAAGGAGATCAATGTGAGTTGTGAAAGTTGTCATGGCCCCGGAAGCCGGCATATCGCTTACGTCAACTCTCCGGGCTATCAACAGGGCCAACGTATAGCAGCTGCCGCACTTTCGTATGGCAGGGACACAGTAGCGCTGCATCAACTCAACGCTTGTGCCGCCTGTCATACCCGCAAATCTGATATCGCTGCAGATCGAATGATGTCCGGCGAACTGCTGGATGATATGATCCCGCAGGTGATCAGCAATGAATATTATTTTCCGGATGGACAGATTCGTGATGAAGATTATGAATACGGTTCATTTACCCAGAGCAAGATGTTCAATCACAATGTCCGATGCTCCAATTGCCATAACCCGCATACCGGTAAAACAAAATTGGCCGGCAATGATTTGTGTCTGAGTTGTCACCAGCCAAAGTATAATGCAGTAGATCATCACCATCATCAGATGGGGACAGAAGGGGCATTGTGTGTCAATTGCCATATGACCACCAGGACGTATATGGGGGCTGACATCCGACGGGATCATAGTTTCAGGGTGCCGCGTCCGGATCAGTCTGTTGCCTATGATACGCCCAATGCTTGCACCCAATGTCATACTACCCGGTCGGATGCATGGGCTGCTGCTGCCGTAGTTAAGTGGTATGGTTCAGAAAGGAAGTACCATTTTTCCGATGACTTATTGCCAGGGAGTTTATTGAATGAAGAAAGTGAGGAACATTTGGTTCGTCTTTTGACCGATACATTACAACCTTTTATCGCCCGGGCAACAGCGGCGTATTACCTGGGAAATGTTTTGACGCGGACCAGTGGAGAAGCTTTATTGAAAGTGCTGCAGGACAGTAAAGCGATTGTCCGATACTATGCGCTACGATCCCTGGAGAGCTTTCCGCCTGAAATATGGCAGCAACATGCATATGCGTCCCTGGAAGATTCTGTGCGTGCGGTCAGGATTGCTGCGGGCAGCCTTTACCACACTGTGCCTGCTGAGGCGATGTCCGCAGCAATCAGGGCAAGTTATGTTAGCGCCGATAAGGAGCATTTGGCCTTTCTGGAGTATCAGACTGATTTCGCCGTAGGCAACGTGATGATGGCGGATTACCGTTTGCGAGGTGGGGCGTTAGAAGAGGCGATACAGTATTACGAAAGAGGTCTTCGAAAGGATAGCCTCATGAACTATGTGCGGTTACATTTGGCTGTGGCGTATAGCTCGCTTGGTAAAACTACCCAAGCCTTGCAGACCCTTAAGGAAGCGGCCTCGATCGATCCTTTCAATAGTGAGGTGTTTTTCAATATGGCTTTATTAGAAGTGGAAATGAACGAACAGGTTTTGGCAAAGCAACATTTTGAAAAGGCTATTCAATTGGGATCTGACCAACCCGCCTTGTATTACAATTTCGGCCTCCTGTTGTTGCAACAAGAGGACTATGCCCGTGCTGAAAAGATATTGTTGCGGGGATATGGATTAGCTCCGGAGGAGGAGGACATAAATTATGCTTTGGCGTATTACTATTTGCAAAAGAAGCAACCCGAAAAGGCCTTGCCTTTCGGCCGGTCTTTGCGGGCCCTCCATCCGGACTTTCCGGAATACCAGGAAATGTTTCGGATCCTGGGCTTGTGAGGTGGTCAGATACAACGAATTTTGTAGGATTGATTTTACATCCCTTGGGTTCTGGGCATGTATAATTTCCTCAGAGATTACTCTTAAATTGCAGCACGTAAAAGCATCAACATCATGAAAAGGCAATCTCCATTCTGGATCGTATTATTCTTCCTGGTCTTCGCTCCTTTGGGTGGTCATGCCCAGGATGCCATGCAGGATTATAAGCAACGTAAAAACGTTGTCCGTATAAACCTTACTAACCCCTTGATTTTTGGTGACCGTTCCCTGATCTTTGGGTATGAGCGGACCATCGGTCAACATCAGAGTTTCTCTGTCAATTTTGGGCAGGCTGCATTGCCTAAATTTGGTTTGTTTGATGCTGAAATTGATGATCCTTCGATTCAATTGCAGAAGAATACGGAGGACAAGGGTTTTCTGGTTACAGCCGATTACCGATTTTATCTGAAGAGTGAGGCCAAGTATCCTTCACCCCGCGGTTTGTACATCGGCCCATATGCGTCACATGTCTTCATGGGGCGTGACAATAGCTGGAAGTTGGAAACTGAAAATTTCACAGGCGATCTCAATACTACGTTCAACTTTACCTCCAATTCTATCGGGGCTGAGCTTGGGTATCAGTTCATCATTTGGAAACGGATCGCCCTGGACTTTGTATTGATTGGACCTGGTGTGGCGTGGTATTCTATTGAAGCAAAGCTGGACACTACCCTGGATCCGGATGATGAGGCGTTGGTCTATGAAAAGATCAATGAGATCCTCACGGAACGATTCCCGGGGTATTCCTTTGCCATTGATGATGTGGATTTCAGGAAGACAGGATCTACCAATACCACCAGTGTGGGCTATCGTTATGTGATCCATCTGGGCTTTAACTTTTAAGCGACTACTATCTGGTAACCTGGGCATTCCATGGCTAAACCCAAAATAACAAGGCGTGGTGGTTCGGCACCAGGAGAATTTCCGTTTATGAAACGGTCCATGATCTGGATTGGCGCACTGGTATTCATTTTAGTGGCAGGTGGCCTATGGTATGTAAAATATCCTGCCAGCAATCGATCTGATACCGGAGCCCCTACTAATATTAAGATGCCTGATCATATGGTTGGACGTTGGCAGAGAACCGACGGGGGCTATATATTAGAGATCCAGCAATCCTTTCCGGATGGCAAACTGGATGTTGCGTATTTCAATCCCAACCCGATCAATGTCGCCCGGGCCAAATGGGCGGAGAAGGATGGGTCCTATTTTGTGATGGTGGAACTTCAGGATGTCAACTATCCCGGTTCGACCTATGGCCTTCAGTATTTCCCTGAGGATGATCGTTTGGCCGGAACCTATTACCAGGCGATGGAAGGTCAGACCTTTGATGTAGAGTTTGAAAGGGAATGATAATTTGAAAAAGGGCCTTAATTTAGGGCCGGAGGCATGGCCAAAGGAATAGAATCCCATCCATTACTTCAAAATCTAAATGATATGAGAAAAATAGGTACCCTTATCTTGATTGTAGCCGGGATGTCCCAATTCGCCTTGAGTCAATCCAAAGTTTATTATACCTCGGGTCTGGAAATGATTTTTTCCTTCGCGGATGTTGTAGATCATGGCCGGGATGAAAGTTCGCTGCTGCGCTGGGCGCCGGTGTTCAACTTTCAGACGTTTGTCAATGCCGACCTGGGAAAAAACTTCGGTTTGTTTTCCGGGCTTGCGGTGCGTAATGTGGGATACATCTATGATAACTACACAGACCCATTGTCACAGGTCGTATATAAAAAGAAGTTTCGTTCTTATAACCTGGGCATACCCATTGGATTGAAATTTGGAGACCTGGCGGGCTTATTCGTGTATGGAGGTTATGAAGTGGAGTTTCCATTCAGCTATAAGGAGAAAACGTTTGATAATGGCGATAAGATCAATAAGATCACAGGCTGGTTTAGCAATCGCCAGGAACAGTTTCAGCACGGCTTCCTCGTTGGAGTCCAATTTCCGGATGGGCCAAACCTCAAGTTTAAATACTACCTGAGTGAGTTTCACAATCAGGGTTTTACGGATAGTGCGGGCAACAAACCTTATGATGGGCTGGAGTCACACATCTTTTATTTTTCCCTCAGTTACATGATGTTCAGGAATACGGATTATTGGGGGTATTGATATTGTCAAAGCCCATATCATCAAATTAAACCACACTTTTCCCGGATTGGGGATTTGGATTCATCTAAGTATATGCAGCGAATACTCAACCTTGCTATTTTCCTGGTGGTGTTGACCACCTTTATCAATGCTCTATTCTTTTTTGTATCGGGTTTTTATTACAGTATTGAGGTATACTATCGCCTGGTGATGGGGACGGCGGATGAGCGCCCTGGTGTCATGTTGGTGGAATCGCTTGACCGCTTCCTGATCGGGTTTGTGTTTATCATTTTTTCAATTGGTTTTGCCAAACTATTTCTGTCGGAGACTTCTTTTCTCAAAAATTATGAATTACCCTGGCTGCAGCTTAAGGACTTTTATCAACTCAAGGCCATATTGGTTTCTGCTGTATTGGTCACGTTATTTGTAGCCTGGGTTCCGTATGCAGTCAAAAACAGTCATGCGGTCGGACTGGACTGGACCAGCCTGATCTTTCCAGCCTGTCTGCTCATCATGGCCGTTGCGGCCAAGTTTATCAAAGACCTGCATTAAATAAAAAGACTCCCGGGGTTACCGGAAGTCTTTTTAAAGGTTACTCCTGGCCTGTGCCAGAAGAATGTTTTCATTTTATTTAATGCGGTAGTTGACACTGCCACCGAGGTTGAACTGCCAGATGGTAGATCCTGACGAAACGCTTGCGCCACCCCCACCGGTGCCGAAATAGAAACCACCACCGATCCATTGGATTGGAGAGAGGATCTGGGCATGAAGACGGATGCTTATTTTGTCTGAAGGTGCAATGCGAAGACCTAAACGGCCGCCTATGGTAAACTTGCAGGCACTTCCGAAATCATTGTCACCGGGGCTGGTGAATCCGGCACCCATGTCAAAGGTTCCAAAACCACTGACGGCATCGCTGAACGGTTGGTATTGCGTAGCTCCAAGAAGGATATAGTTTAACCCTATCTGTCCGCTATAATCATCGCCATAATAGTAGTCATTGTAATAAAAGTCGGCATCCATCCGCTGATAGATCAACTCCACCGCGGTGTTGGGCTGGACTTCAAATTCGAGGCCGGCACCCCACTGAAAACCATCCTGGATTTTACCATATCCGTATTGGGTCTCAAATTTGTCTGCAAAGGTGAAACTCTCAAAGGTCATCAGAGTGACGGACTGCGCGTTGGCGCTAAAGATGACTGCACAGAAGGCAGTACATAGTACAAGTAGCTTCATATTGGATTTCGGTTTAGATAAGTAAAGGTAGTTCTAATTTGTATTACTTGTTAGGTTGAGGAGATGTAGAATTCCATGTCCAAACATCAACAAGAATATAGAAAACATAGGTTGATGACGGTGGGAAGGAAGTGTGTTTTGCCAGATATCCTTATCAGTATACCCTGGCCTCAGGGCATGATGTGAGCTTGGATTTTATATATATAAAAAAAAGAAAATCAGTAGTGTAGAATATTGAAATTGAAGGGTAATGCAAGCCATAAAGTATAATCACCGGTAGTATGCAGAACATAGGTTCAACGTTATTGTCTGAGGTGGACGTCATAGCACTAGGGGCCTTTTCCAGGTGATGGCTTGTGGGGTAGGAATAATCCTACAAACCGTCATGGGTGCATGGGCAAAAAAGCCATTCTAAATTAGCGTTTACGGAATATAACCAATAAATTGTGGACGATTTGCCAACCTCTTTGTGTCCAGGCAAATCGAACTCATTTCAAACTATTAAAACTAACTACGTATGAAAAAGTGTGTGCTTCATCTGCTACTGATGACCATCGCTGTTTCTTCATTTGCCCAGAAGTCTGCCCACGACCGGTACACGGTTTCCGGTGGATTGCTTGGAGCTATGAATTTCAGCAAGTTTGTACTCGATGGTCAGAATCCTGCAGATATCAGTTACGATACCAAGGCAGGATGGTCTGCGGGCGGCTGGGTAAATATTCCTTTGGGAACAGCCTTTTCTGTGGAGCCGGAAGTCATGTACTCCGCCTATACCTACAGAGCAGAATACCCTACGGCCTTGTTGCAAAAGGGAGAAATCAATTATTTATCCGTGCCCATCTTATTGAAACTTCATTTGGGTAAGGCTCTGGCCATTACGGCTGGCCCGCAATTTGATCTGGTCATGAATGTCAATGACGATCTGGATGCCAATCGTTCTACCGATGACTTTACCGGCACCAGCCTGGGTATTAATGGTGGACTTGAATTCTATCCTCATGGACGCGCAGTGATTTTTGGCAGATACACCTATGGATTGGACAACATGGACAATCGTGCTACCGCTGATGCCAATACGGATTACCTCAATTCCAATTTTCAGATAGGGGTGAAGCTCAGGTTGTTTGGCAAATTCATTCCAGCGGATACGGACGAAGATGGTATTCCTGACAAGAGTGATAACTGTCCAAGCGAAGCCGGCTTTGAACGTTATGCAGGCTGCCCGATTCCGGACACCGATGGTGATGGCATGAACGACGAGGTGGACAAATGTGTATCTGTTGCCGGTCTGGAACGTTATGCAGGCTGCCCGATCCCGGATACCGATAAAGACGGCATCAACGACGAACAGGATAAATGTAAAGATGTTGCCGGTCTCGCTAAATACATGGGTTGTCCGATCCCGGATACCGACAAGGATGGCATCAATGATGAACAGGATAAATGTCCTAACCAGCCCGGTATCGCCAAGTTTAATGGATGCGCCGATACGGACAATGACGGCATCATTGATGACAACGATAAATGTCCAACTGTTGCGGGTGTTGCTGAATACATGGGTTGTCCGATTCCGGACAGAGACAAGGACGGCGTAAACGATAAGGATGACAAGTGTCCGGATATTCCAGGGTTGGCCAGTGAAATGGGATGTCCAAAGATTGAGAACGCCAAGTTCAATACTCAGCGCATCCAGTTTGTTACGGGTAGTGCAACGTTGACTTCAGCTTCCAAGACGATGATCAAGGAAGGCGCCAAGCTGCTCAATAGTGATGATTTCAAAGCATTGAAAGTGGAAGTACGTGGACATACCGATAATACCGGTAATGAGGCCTCCAACATGAAACTCAGTGAAAAGAGAGCTAAGGCTGTTGCGGATGAGTTGATCAAAAACGGTGTTGCTGCTGACCGGATTACCTCCAAGGGGTATGGCCAGACCATGCCCATTGCGGACAATAAGACGGCCGAAGGCAGAGCTCAAAACCGCCGGGTAGCTTTTGATGTCAAACAATAAGAGATTAAAAGTTGCATAGCATAGATGCAACTTATCAATACCAGCAGAGCTCCACATCGGATTCCGATGTGGAGCTCTTCGTTTTACAGGGGGTAGATGTGTTTACGCACGAGCTGCTGTTAAAGTGGAAGAGCAATGTAACGGAAACAGATACCTGGGTTGGGTAGCAGAAAGGAGAAGAAAGCAAACCTACAAAGCTGTGTGTGTCAATGCTGATGGAATCAGGGAACACGGAGGTAGATTGCCTTTCCGCATACTCATGCGAGTGCAAGCTGTCTGTAGTATTTTTCGTTCCCTCCCATGAGCTCGGCAGACCATGAAAAACCGGGCTGTAAATAAAAAAGCCGTTCGGATCCGAACGGCTTTTTTATTTGTACTTCCGGACAATATTAATTATCCAACTCTCCGATAAATGGAATTTCATCCATAATGGCTACCCGGATAGAGCTCAGCAGGTAGGATTCGATCTGAACAAACTGTGCAGCGGCTTTAACACCACCTGCTTTTTTCATCTTGCCATAATAGGTAGAGATCAGTTTGTCGTTTTTCATGCCAAGGCTGTTCATTTCCTTGATCAAAGCATCTGTAGTGGCATCATCCATAGTGCCGTAGTTCATGGCATATTTTTCGAGCAGGGCTACTCTTTGCTTGCCCAACTCTTTGCGCTCCATTTCATAGGCATCGTAGGTTTTCCAGAAGGCATCCTTCATCGTGCCGTCGACTTTGACGAATTCAGCAACGATGTCCTTCTTTTCCATACCATAGATAGATTGGATGAGATCCAGTTCTTCTTTAGCACTCTGGCCGAAAGCAAAGGAGCTTACAAACAGAGCAGCGATCATAAGTAATTGTTTCATGTGTTTTTATTGATTTAAAGGTTATGACGAGATCACCCGTCGATCGTAATGTGTGTTAGTATTGGTTATGGTTGTCTGAACACAAATCCTACGTTAAGCGAGAGGTAGGATTGTGGTTTTTCCAATTCACCGGCGGCAAAGCCATAGTAGTACTTCAACATAATGGTGGAGCCACTGGTGATACTGTTGTTGAGCTGGATACCGATTTCAGGTTGCAGGGAAAAATTCCAGGCTTCCTGTTCGAGGGTATACAAATTCATGTCAGTATTGCGGCGGGTATACATCACCCCGGTACCGAGGCCCAGGATGGTGCTCACCTTTTCACCGGGATTGAGATAATAATCGGCGTTGATCATCATCGGTACATGGTTGCTATAGCGGTATTGCTTGCCGCTGAGTGCCGCATTGCCGGAATAATAGGTGTCAAAATCTTTGGCTTCGTAAAACACATTCCATCCCAGGCTGAATCCAATCCCTACGTTGGGTTGGGTCATATGGCGATAATCAATGGTTGCGCCTCTGAAGCTGGCTTTGCTGATAAAATCGCCAAGGTCGCCCGTGCCGAAACCCATAGCATAGGTCAGGTAGGTGTTGGACTGGCTATATGCTGCGGGCAGGCCTAACAGGAAGGTGGCGCAGAGGATATATAGTATTTTTTTCATGTTCAGGTTTGAATTAATTGGTTTTCAAATAAGGTGACTGTTCGAACGCCTGGTCAATGGCATTGATGGCTCGGTTGAGATCGTTGTTGCCCGTAAACAATCCATTACCTACACCGATCCAGGCGGCAGGGCTGAGGTTGATCGCGCTGTCATCGGGTGTCGGATCAGCAATGACCATAATGAATGAGCCGGTCGTGTAGCTGCTCACCGTATAGTATGGAGGATAATACCAGCCCCAATAGCCGCCATACCACCAGCAGTACCAATAACTATAGAAGTAGGTGGTGTTTTTAATGCCGGCAGGAGTAAGGACCACATCGGGATTGTTATGGACATCCACTTTGCTCCATCCGAGGCTGCTCATGTTGGCATCTATCGCATTGAGAATAGGTTGTGCATAGGCGTCCTTCATGTACACATAAACGGTATCGCCATCATTTTGAACCTGCACATCAACAACGATTTTGTCAGGCATAGCATAGGTGCTGCGTCCTTGAAAATCAAAGTTGGCCAAATGATTGGTGTATACAGCGTCAAGGTCTTCGGTAAACTCTGCACCCCCTGGATAACATCCGGCGAATGCGAATCCGGCGAGGACCGCAATGGTGAAAAACTTCAGAAATTGTTTCATAAACGCAAGGGTTTAAACATGAATAAATTGAGGGCACAAATTAAGGAAGATTTAGCTCGAAAGGAGAATAAAAGGAGTAAAAAGTCCGCTTATGGCGCAAAATCATCACAACTGATGATTTTGGTTGGCATACCTCCCCGGAATAATTTTAAATAACAGAAAATCAACCCATTGCGATATGATGTAGCGACTGATGAAAAATTGGTTTGCCCATCCTTTTACTGTACATTGCGATATGGCTTTAGATAGACTATGGTTGCTGCTGCTGAGTTGCATAGCTATTCAGGTACTCAATGGTCAACCATTGAGTTTGACTTCGCGGGGTTACGATATGCATGCAGAACTCAACTGGACAATATATCCTTCTGCTGACCGATATGAAATCTGGCGAAAAGCTGAAGGTGACCCCGATTACACGTTGCTCACCAGTACCCGCAAACTTCGCTGGATCGATTGGACCGGCAGAGCGGATGAACTGACACATACCTACCAATATTTTGTCAAGGCGCTCACGGTTACCGGAGTCGCATTGGAAGCCTCGGATATCAAAACAGCCGTGGTAACTCCGTTCACAGATGAGCAGATGCTGGATATGGTGCAGGAATACACGTTCAGATATTTCTACGAATATGGCCATCCCACCAGTGGCATGGCTCGTGAGCGTTTAGGCAGTGGTGATATTGTCACCAGTGGAGGAACAGGCTTTGGGATTATGGCCCTTGTTGTAGGAATCCACCGTGGCTATATTACGAGGGAGGAAGGGGTCAACAGGATGTTGAAAATTGTAAGTTTCCTGCAGTTTGCCGACCGTTTTCACGGGGTATTTCCTCACTGGATGAATGGTACGACAGGGGATGTGGTACCCTTTAGCACGTTTGACAATGGTGGCGATCTCGTCGAGACCGCGTTTTTAATGGAAGGTTTGCTTTGTGCGAGGCAGTATTTCGACCAGGACATCCCCACGGAAAACGCACTGCGGGATATCATCACTTCCCTGTGGGAGGATGTTGAATGGGATCATTACAGTCGTAACAATTCCGGTGTTCTCTACTGGCATTGGTCTCCGAATTATGGCTGGCAGATGAACTTTCCGATCCGGGGTTACAACGAGGCATTGATCGTATACTTGTTGGCCATTGCTTCACCTACGCATCCGGTTCCAGCTTCGTATTGGACATCTGGTTGGGCCGGTGCGGGATATACCAATGGCAATACCTGGTATGGATACAAACTTTATGTAGGACCCAATTTTGGAGGCCCGTTGTTTTTTGCCCACTATTCTTTCATGGGTTTTGATCCGAGAGGGATCAAGGATCAATTTGCAAACTATTTTATTCAGAATCATAACCACACCATGATCAATCGTACATGGTGTGTCAACAACCCGTTGCATTACGAAGGATATGGACCAGATTCCTGGGGCTTGACCGCGAGTGATGATCCGTGGGGATATCTGGCTCATGCCCCGGGAGCCGGTACAGATAATGGGACCATAACCCCTGCGGCGGCTATTCCATCGATGCCCTATACCCCGGTGGAGAGTATGTCGGCTTTGAAAAATTTCTACAGGACCTATGGTCAGGACCTTTGGGGGGAATATGGTTTTTATGATGCCTTTAATCTTAAGCAAAACTGGTTTGCGTCATCCTACCTGGCGATAGACCAGGGACCTATCATCGACATGATTGAAAATTTCAGATCCGGTTTGTTATGGGATCGTTTTATGCGTAATCCGGAGATCGCTCCTGCCCTGGACGCCATAGGTTTTGTGGCTGATCCGGTTTCAACACATCAACCACCATCCTTCCTTCCGGTTGAAGTGTATCCAACGCTCACTGATGGTGAATTTTTTGTACGTACTTCGGATATTGTCACCCCGGATCATTATCAAATTATCATTACAGATGTGACTGGCAAAGTAGTTCGATATAAGCGTGAGGAGGATTCGGGTCAGGTCATCCATATCGTTTTGCAAAATGACAATCATCCATTAGGTTGTTATTGGTTAAGCCTATATCAAGAGGACTATCTCATAGGCAGTGCTTTGTTTTGGGTAAAGTAGATTCGGGGCCTGCGAGATCCATTTGCCATAACACGGTAAACATCCTTGTTCCAAATAACTTTGGTTGGCATTTTTTTTTAATCTGTAAAGTTCTCATTGAGTATAAATTGAGAATAAAAAGATTTTATTCCATCGAGCTCTTCGCGAAGTCCTGAAAAAGTTGGCGAAGGCTATCCGTTTCCGGTTGCTTTTTCTAACTTTAGAGTTCGATTATTTCACTATCAATTAAACCAGATCCGATATGAAAAATGCACTTTTACTTTTCTTTTTTCTCACCACCTTTTCGTTCCTGAACGCGCAGGTCCAATATGAGGACTTTGAAGGCGGCACTGCGGATATCGCATGGGCTGGACTCAACGGCACCTATGATGGTGTTGTGGTCAATCCTGCTCCGGATGCGGTCAATGGCAGTGGTTTTGTTGGGTCCTACACCAACAACGAAGCATTTGATTTTTGCTTCGCGCTGGGTACCCTTGGTACGCCTGCAGACCTTTCCAAATTCAACCTCATCAAGATGAAAGTTTGGTCGCCTATTGCTCCATGTAAAGTCCTGTTTAAGTTTGAAGGAGGCGGTAACGCTGTGGAAATGTTCAGGGATATCACAGTAGCTGATCAATGGGTGGAATACACCTTCGATGTGTCTGCCGGTGCTCCGTACACCGGACTGGATAAAGTCCTGGTATCCTTCAACCCATTTGTACTTGGAAGTTTTGAGACCTTCTACTTTGATGACATTGTAGCGTATGAAGCCAAGGAAGCGTATGAAACATTTGAAAATGTAACTCCAGATCTGCCCTGGCAAGGATTGGATGGTACGTTTACCGGTCCGGTGGCTAACCCGGATTCCAACTCCGTCAACGGATCTGATTTTTGCGGAGAGTACATCAAATCCGGTGCTCATGCTTATAGCCTTTTACTGGCTGACCGTGGCACACCATTTGACATGACGATCCTCAACCAGTTTCACCTCAATGTCCATGCTTCCGCACCTACACAAGTATTGATGAAACTGGAAGGCCCTGGTGGTCCTGCGATTGAAAAAACAAAGAATATCGGCCTTTCCAATGAATGGCAAGATTACGTCTTTGATTTTTCAGATGCCAAAGATTACACCCACCTGACCAAGGTGATTTTGTTCTTTGATCCGGGAGTTGAAGCCAGCGCGGATACGTATTATTTCGACAACCTGATTGCTTATCCACAAGGTGCTTGCAAAGGTGTAACTCTCGATCCCAATATGATCGATGACTTTGAATGCAACCGCAATGCCACCTATGTCAATGGCTGGGACAGCCTTTCCGTCGTGGTCAATCCGGCGCCTGATGCCACCAATACCTCTGCAAAAGTGGGTCGCTATGGTGATCCTTCCACCGAACAATGGGCTGCATTGTTGATTGACAACCAAAACCCGATCGACTTGTCTACCCGTAATCAACTCAATGTTAAAATCTGGTCTCCACGCGTAGTACCCATCCTCTTCAAACTTGAAGGTGGTGCCTCACCAGCTAAGGAAATCTGGATGGATGTACCAGAACCCAATAAGTGGATCCAGTACAAAATTGATTTCGGCGGCGAAGCTTTGTCCAGCCATCGTAAAGTAGTCTTCTTCTTCAATGCAGGTCAGGATCCACAAGCAGGAGATGTTTACTACATCGACGATATCAACTGGGCAGAAAAGACAGATATCGCTCTCGAAGACTTTGAGTCCGGTGAAGCTACACTGCCTTGGGAACCACTCGATCAGCAAAATCTGATCCATGGCAACTTTGCGGTGATTGATAATCCGGATCCAACAGGCATCAATACCTCTGATTATGTAGGAGAGTATCAGAAGGGCACATCACCATTCAGCACCCTTGCTGCTGTAGCTCCAAGTGCCATTGATATCACTGCCCGCCCGCAGTATAATCTTCAGGTGTATGCTCCAGCTCCAGGATCTGTGACCTTCCAACTGGAAAGTGCTTCGCAGGGTAATAAGGAAGTGACCAGGGACATCACCAGTGCTATCACATGGGAAACCGTATCCTTCGACTTTTCTGAATATCAGGCCATCACGGACTGGGTGTCTATGCGCCTGATCTTTAATCCTGGTGTGGCTGAAGAAGGTGCAACATTCTATTTTGACAACCTGACCCAATCGCAAACCACCATCGATCCTTGTGAGGGTACCGTGGCCATCGCCAATATCATTGACGACTTTGAGTGCCAGCGTAACAAGGATTATGGAGCAGGAGCCGAACTGATTACGGCTGTTGGCAACCCAAGTGTGACCAACGCCAATAGCTCTTCTTTTGTAGGGTTGTATAAAGATCAGCCAGGCCAGCCCTGGGCAGCCCTTTGCTGGGAATTCCCTGAAGGCATCGATCTGTCTGCATTCAATCAACTCTCCTTCCAGATCTTCTCCGGTGCGGCTGTACCTGTCCTGATGAAACTCGAAGGCGGCTCAAGCCCTGCTTCTGAAATCTGGACCGCCGTGACCAAAACCGGTGAGTGGGAAACCCTCAGTGTTGACTTCTCCAACCAGGTAGGTCAGGACCACAAGCGCGTTTGTATTTTCTTCAATGCTGGTGTGGAAACCACTACAGTGGATGACTACTACATCGACAATGTACAGTTTGCTCATGCTCCTTTTACGGGTTGTATGATCAACTATGAAGAGCCTGCTTATACTTCAACCGTATGGAGATATTTCCCTGCTGATGATTCCGGTGAATTTGAACTCGTGGACAATCCTGATCCAAGCGGTATCAATACCAGTGCTAAGGTGGGTAAGGCTGTCGAGAAATCAACCAGCGGACAACCATGGCAAGGGATGTATACAGACCTTCCTGCGGTCATTGCATTTGGTAGTGATAAGATCGTCAAGATGAAGATCTGGTCTCCACAGGTGGCGAGTGTGACCATGAAAATTGAAAACAGCAAGGCCACACCTCCAGCTCCTGGTTCCGGTGACTTGACTGTTGCAAATACCAAGGCCAATGAGTGGGAAGAGCTGACCTGGGATTTTGCCCAGACTCCAATCACGGATGACGGACAGTATGTACGGGTCACCTTGATCTGGGACATCAACAATATTCCAGCACAGGATGTCACCTATTACTTTGATGACATTCAACTCAGTGCAGGCGGTTGCAGCCCAACCAGCTTGTTTGGTGGTCCAGAGAAACCAAAGGATCTGACCATTTCACCGAATCCGGTAATTGACGAATTGAAGATCGATGAACTCGGACAAGTATCCAGGCTCGTGATCCACAATATGTTCGGTCAGCGGATCGCCAACATTTGGACCGGTTCTGCTACCAGTACAGCCATCCAGGTGAGCAACCTGGTGCAAGGTACATATATCCTGAGCGGATACAGTGATAAGGGTGAACTCTTAGCTATGTCTCGCTTTGTTAAACTTTAATTATTAGTTACTAATTAATCGGGGAGGCCTGTGCCTCCCCGATTTTTTTTAAGCCAGTTACATGCGCAGTATAGTAATTCTATTGAGCATCCTGATCTCAGGTTGCCAATCTTCCGGGCTGGTGCCTGAAAAGGGGAAATTCGTTCCATATTCGCCAGAGGAACTTCAGCGACGGACATTCAATTATTTCTGGGAGCTTGCCGACAGTGTCCATTACCAGATACCGGACCGATATCCTACGCTTACCTTTTCTTCTATAGCAGCCACTGGTTGGGGCTTGGGGGCTTACATCGTTGGCGTAGAGAAAAAATATGTAACCAGGGAAGCAGCTGCTGAACGCACCTTAAAGACCTTGCAGGCACTTTGGAACTTGAAACAAGGGCCAGATGAGACAGGTGTATCCGGCTTCAAGGGCTTTTACTATCATTTCCTTACGCTGGATCATGCAACCCGATTCAAGGATGTCGAATTGTCATCTGTGGATACAGGATGGCTCATGGCGGGTATACTTTCGGCGATGTCCTATTTCGATCAGGACAACGAAACGGAGAAGGCTATTCGCCAGACTGCGGACGCATTATTCAGGAGAGTGGAGTGGGATTGGATGATGGATGGCAATACCACCATGTCGATGGGATACCACCCAGAGCGTGGATTTATCCCGGCTCAATGGAAAGGGTACAATGAGGCGATGATGATAGTGATCATGGCGATGGGTTCGCCCACACATCCTATTGATTCAACAGCCTGGGCAGCCTGGTGCTCTACCTACGAATGGAATAAATTCCAGGGAGAAGAAAATGTACAATTCGACCCTTTGTTTGGCCATCAGTATAGTCACATCTGGATAGATTTCAGGGGCATACAGGATCCTTATATGATAGCAAAGAGCATCGATTATTTTGAAAACAGCCGACGGGCTACACTGTCCAATCGAAATTATTGTATCGCTAATCCCATGGGCGCGAAAGGATATGATAAATGGTGTTGGGGACTCAGCGCCTGTGATGGCCCTGCCAATACCACCATGAAGATAAATGGCAAGGATTGGACTTTCTATGAATATCGCGCCAGGGGTGCCGCCAGTATGCAGATTGTGGATGATGGTACAATCACCCCAACTGCTGCGGGAGGATCTTATCCTTTTGCACCCGAGGTCTGTGACAGTACACTGAGCTATATGTGGAATACGTATTACAGTGACCTGGTAGGTGAATATGGATTTAAGGATGCATTCAACCTCACCTATGTGACAGATAAAACTTCTCAAGGGTGGTTTGATATAGATTATATTGGCTTAGACCAAGGACCCATTTTATTGATGATCGCCAATCAACAAAGTGGGATCATCTGGAATGTGATGAAGAAGAATCCGTATATCGTGGCGGGCTTAAAGAAAGCCGGGTTTCGAAATGGATGGATGAATGCCAATTGATGCAGGATGTTTATGTGATGAACATCTTGCAATCCGATGATAGAAAACTAGCTTAACAGACATCTTTGTAGTCCTCTTTTTCCCACTTTTCCTATCTTAAGCCCAATAACATGGGCGGACCTTTTCGCCCTGAACAAACTATAGACCGATGCGTATGCCTGCAATTTCTCTGCACAGGTTCGGCGTGGCTGCCGTACTCTGTATCGCCCTCTTGTCTTGCCATCCGGCAAAGCAAATCCAAGCTCAAAACAGCCCCGATTATAGCTCCAGTATCGACAGCCTCATGGCCCTTATGACCCTGGATGAGAAGATTGGACAGATGACCCTCTACACCACGGACTGGGGCTCGACCGGCCCAACCATCCGCCCCGGTTATGAGGACGATATCCGCAAAGGAAGTTGTGGAGCGTTGTTCAATAGCCACACCGTGGCGTTCACCAGGCACCTGCAGGAAGTGGCAGTCAAAGAGAGTCGCCTGGGTATTCCCCTGATCTTTGGGTATGATGTGATCCATGGATACAAGACCATATTTCCCATTCCACTGGGGGAGTCCTGTAGTTGGGATCTGGCGGCCATGGAGCAGAGCGCCTCTATCGCGGCCGCAGAAGCTGCTGCCGGCGGATTACATTGGACGTTTGCTCCCATGGTGGATATATCCCGTGATCCTCGCTGGGGCCGCGTGATGGAAGGTGCCGGAGAAGATACTTATCTCGGATCCCTGATCGCCGCAGCACGGGTCCGTGGCTTCCAGGGCGCCAACTATGATAAAGGCGATAAAGTGGTGGCCTGTATCAAGCATTACGCCGCTTACGGCGCCCCTATCGCTGGCCGGGAATACAACACCGTCGACATGAGCATGCGGATGTTCAGAGACATTTATTTTCCACCCTACAAGGCCGGGATCGATGCCGGAGCAGGTACCGTGATGACCTCTTTCAACGAACTTGATGGTGTGCCTTCCACCGGCAACAAATGGTTGCTTGATGATGTACTGCGCAAGGAGTGCGGTTTTGAAGGATTCGTGGTGACCGATTACACCAGTATCAACGAGATGGTCAATCATGGCTATGCCGCAGATGAGCCCCATGCCGGTGAACTCGCAGCGAATGCCGGAGTGGATATGGACATGCAGGGTGCCGTGTATCAGAAATACCTTAAAGCATCTGTGGAAGCAGGCAGGGTTTCTCAAAAGACTATTGATGATGCTGTACGCCGGATCCTGCGCATTAAATATGAACTTGGATTGTTTAAGGACCCGTATAAGTTCTGCAACGAACAACGCGAAAAAGAAGTCGTCATGTCTCCGGCCCACCTGGAAGCCGCTAGGGATATCGCCCGCAAATCGATCGTACTGCTCAAAAACGAAAATCAAACGTTGCCTTTGACCAAAGGAAAGAAAATTGCACTCGTAGGTCCATTAGCCGCTGACCGTGGGAACCTCATCGGTCCCTGGAGCGGCTCAGGAGAAGGGGACAAATGTGTCAGCGTCCTGGATGCCTTTCAGCAGCGTTCTGCAAAGGATGGATTTTCGGTTACACATGTTGAAGGATGCTCGATTACCGGGGACGATACTTCTGGTTTTGCTGAAGCGGTTCGTATTGGTTCTGCCGCGGATGTCATCATCGCTGTCGTGGGTGAAAACCGCGATATGGCTGGAGAAGCAGCGGCAAGATCGGACATTTCTCTTCCTGGTGTTCAGGAGAAACTTGTAGAAGCACTTGTGGCAACAGGCAAGCCAGTGGTGGTCGTGCTGATGAATGGCAGGCCGCTTACTATTCCATGGATTGCTGACCATGCTTCGGCAATCGTCGAAGCCTGGTGGCCCGGAACGATGGGCGGCCCTGCGATAGGTGATGTACTGTATGGCGATTATAATCCTTCCGCCAAATTGACCATGACCTTCCCAAGAAGTGTTGGACAAGTGCCCATCTTCTACAACCAGAAAAATACAGGCCGTCCATACGATCCCAATAGTAAGTGGAATACACGGTACCTCGATATTCCTAACTCGCCTCAATATCCTTTTGGTTTTGGGTTGAGCTACACGACGTTTGCCTACGACACTCTTCAGATCTCCGGCACATCGTTTTCGATGAAGGATACGATCACGGCCACTGTCCGTGTGACCAACACAGGGAAGATGGCCGGAGAAGAAATCGTGCAGCTTTATGTACGCGACCTTGTAGGAAGTGTCACCCGGCCGGTAAAAGAACTTAAGGGATTCGAAAAAATAAAACTGGCTCCGGGTGAATCCAAAAATGTTACTTTTAAACTGACCAGCGCAGACCTGGCCTTCCACACCGCCGATATGACCTTTAAAGCTGAACCCGGAGCTTTCTGGCTGATGGCCGGACCGGATTCAGAACGACTCCAGAAAAAGGAATTTAAGTTGGCCGAATGACCTGACCAGCTATTTGAAACAGGTGTTATTTCTCATTTGCTAAACTGACCAGATGCAATGAAACGTTTACAAACTCTACTTCTTCTTTTATTAGGGTGGCCTGTCCTGTCTTCAGCCCAGACGTTAGTCACGGGTACTGTAGTGGATGGTGTCAGCCTAGAACCCTTGATCGGGGTTACGATCCTGGAGGCGCAAACCGACCAGGGCACGCTCACCGATATTGATGGCCATTTCCAAATCAATGTCACTACATCGGATCCAACGCTAATCTTCCGGTATACAGGTTATCAGACGGTGGAGATCAAATTGGATGGCCGTACTTCACTTGAGGTCAAGATGTCTGAAGAAGCCACTTTGTTTGATCAGGTAGTGGTGGTAGGCTATGGCACACAAAAGAAAAGCGATCTCACCGGCGCAGTATCCTCTATCAAGGGAAAAGACATCACCCGCGTCCCGACAGCCAATGTCGAGCAGGCCCTGCAAGGCAAAGTGTCCGGTGTGTATGTAGCTCCTAGTTCAGGCGCTCCTGGCGCAGGGGCTGTGGTACGTATCCGGGGTACAGGGACACTCAACAATGCCAACCCACTCTATGTGATCGATGGGATGATCACTTACGATGCATCCAATGTCAATCCCGAAGATGTGGAGAGTATCGAAGTCCTCAAAGATGCCTCTGCGGCTGCCATCTATGGAAGTCGTGGCGCCAACGGTGTTATCCTCATTACGACCAAAGGGGGAAAGGCTCGCGAAAAAGCAGTCATCACCGCTTCAGGGTACTATGGTATCCAGGAAGTGACAAAAACCATTGACATGCTCAATGCTGCTGAATTTGCTTCGGCGTACAATGATCTGAGAGGGCAATTATACTATCCGGATCCGGCTGCATTGGGAGAGGGCACAGACTGGCAGGATGAAATTTTCAGAGTGGCTCCGGTCTCCAATTTTTCCCTTTCAGCCAATGGAGGTTCGGATCTCTATCAATACAATTTCAGCGCAAACTATTTTTCACAGGATGGGATTATCGAAAACTCACACTATGACCGTTTGACCTTTCGCATCAATGGAGAGTACAAACTCAACTCCTACATGTCGATCGGTCACAATGTAGCGTACTCTACGATCAATGAGGACTATGCGCCCAATGTGGTCAACAGTGCGTATCACATGCCACCTGTCTTTGCACCAACCGATTCAACAGGTGCATTTACGGATCCGACTTTTTTCGGTCTGGCTATAGCTAATCCTGCCGCGGACCTTTTTTACAAAAGCGACAATCACAATAAAGGAACCCGGTTGTTTGGCAATCTGTATGCAGACGTCGATTTTCTAAAAAGTTTCACCTTCCGGACCAATTTTGGATTTGACAACAGCAACAATGAGTCAAAATATTTTGAACCTAAGTTTCAGGTATCTCCATCGCAGCTCAACAAGAATGATCGGCTAAGTGCCGGAAGAGGTTCTGGGACTTCATGGATTTGGGAGCAAACCCTGACCTATGATCATACCTGGGATGAGCATCATATCACCGCACTGGCCGGATATACGGCAGAAGAGCGTGAGAGCAGCTCATTGGGCGGCAGTCGTGAAAACTTCCCGGGTACAGTAGATGAGTTGCTCTATCTCTCTGCGGGTAATGACACCACCCAGATGAATTATGAAGGAGCTTACGATGAAGCGCTGACTTCATTGTTGTTTAGGGTCAACTACACATTCAGAAGTAAATACCTCCTCACCGTCAGCATGCGCTCAGATCGTTCGAGCCGCTTTACCAAAGCCAACCGCACCGGGTATTTCCCTTCAGCCAGTATCGGGTGGAATATGACTGATGAGTCCTTTGTGCAAAGCATTGATATCATAGACCGGTTGAAAGTGCGCGCCAGTTATGGTGTGTTAGGTAACCAGGCATCGGCCTCAGGATATCCATCTACAGGGGCTGTCACCAGCGGACTCTATGGTGTGTTTGGACCTGATGAAAACCTCAACCAGGGAGCTACTTTGCTCTCGTTGTCCAATGCCAATCTCAAGTGGGAGACTTCGCGTCAAGCTGACATCGGTTTGGAGGTTGGATTGTTTGAAGGCAAACTGGATATGGAAGTGGACTGGTACAACCGCGAGACGTATGATATCATCGCCGCAGTGCCTATCCCGGATTATGTGGGTTCACAGGCAGACCCTGTAGTCAATACGGCTAAAGTGAATAACAATGGATGGGATATCAGTGCCAACTGGCGTGAAGGCGGGACGTTTAGCTATCATCTTGGTGCCATCTTATCACCGGTACATAATGAAGTCAAAAAACTGGCTGATGGCCGGAGTGAGATCTTTTCTGCATTCCTTCAGGGTGAACCCGCTTCGCATACCGTTGTAGGTTTGCCGATTGGTGCGTTCTATGGTTACAAAGTCGCTGGCATCTTCCAGACCCAGGAAGAGATAGCTGCAAGTCCTACGCTTGGTGGTGAAAAGCCCGGAGACATCCGTTATGCGGATACCAATAATGATGGTGTGCTCAATGGCGATGACCGAGTTTATCTCGGTAGCCCTATACCTACCCTGACGTATAGTTTCAATGGCGGATTTGAATGGAAGGGATTTGATTTCAATCTTGACTTCCTGGGATCAGCGGGCAACTATGTATACAACGCTAAAGAAACATTCCGCTTTAGCGTGTACAATTGGGAGCATCATGTAGTGGATCGGTGGACGGTAGATAATCCGTCATTAACTGAGCCGCGCATCACCAATGGTGGACATAATTATCGTGTGAGTGACCGCTTTTTGGAAAAAGGTGATTTCCTGAGACTGCGAAGCATCAGCCTTGGATATACGCTTCCTGAGTCCTGGCTCACGAAAGCCAAAATAGATCGGGTTCGCCTATACGTCACTGGAACCAACGTGTGGACCAGTCAGCAGTATAGTGGATACTCTCCGGAGTTTCCCAATGGCAGCAATTCCTATGAAGTCGGCTTTGATTTTGGAAGCTATCCTATCTATAAGTCCTGGCAGGGAGGTATAGAAATCCAGTTTTAAACCATAAAAAAACAATGACCATGAAACTTTTTCAAGGATCAGAACATATACAAACCAGGACCCTTCAGCGGGTCATGATGTTGGTGATCATTGCGGCGATGGTGGGCTGCAGTGAAGATTTTCTCGAGCGGAAGCCTAAAGGCCAACTCACCTATGATACTTTTTTTGAAAACCAGGATCAGGCGATCTGGGCCACCAACGCCATCTACCAGCAGTTCCGATCCTGGGAGATGTGTGCCTTTCCGTGGATAGGCATCACCGACATCCTCAGTGATGATGCGGACAAGGGTAGTACGCCCAATGATGCATTGTATGTGCTCGAACTGGATGACTTTACTTTTGATGCTACCAATGCGGCCATTTCCGGGGCATGGGTGGGACAGTATCAAGCCATTTTTCGGGCCAATCTTGCGATTGACAACATTCCCGGTATCGACATGGAAGCGGGCTTGCGTGATCGGTTGGTGGGTGAGGCCAAGGTGTTGAGGGCGTATTCTTATTTTCGATTGGTGCAGTGGTTTGGCGATGTGCCGCTGATCCTGCATACGCTGACCGATGATCAGTATTACAACCAGGCCAGAACACCTTCAGATCAGGTCTATGATCAGATCGAGCGGGATCTCAAAGAGGCCATTGAGGTGTTGCCTGAAAAATCTGAATATGCTTCTGCCGATCTCGGACGAGCTACCAAAGGCGCCGCACGAGGTATTCTGGCTAAAGTCTACATGAACCGTCATCAGTTTGGACTGGCCAGATTACAGTGTGATTCCATCATCACTTCTGGTGAGTACTCATTGATGTCAAGGTATGCGGACAACTTCATGCCTGTCGGTGAAAACGGATCTGAAAGTATTTTTGAAATCGGTGCCGTGGCTGTTCAAGCTGCAGTGGTGGGACCGGGTGCAACTCCTTACAACATGATCCAAGGCGTCAGAGGTGTGCCAAATCTTGGTTGGGGTTTCAACCGCCCAAGCGATGACCTGGTGGCATCCTATGAGGCAGGCGATCCGCGTCGGCAAGCGACCATCATCTATGTGGGTGAGGTACTGCCGGATGGATCTACCATTGTCGAAGACAACCCGGAAGTGCTCAATGAGCGTTACAATCAAAAAGCATGGGTTCCCGCGCATGCCGGTCTGCAGGACAATGGGCCGGGTAATCTCAGGTTGCTGCGCTATTCGGACATCCTGCTTCTTGCCGCGGAAGCATACAATGAGGAAGGCAATCCAGCGAAAGCCCTTGAATATCTCAATATGATCCGAAAACGCGCCCGCGGGAGCAACAATTTCATCTTGCCGGATATCACCATCATAGATAAGGATGCGCTGCGGGAAAAAATCTATCATGAGCGTCGTGTGGAATTGGCCATGGAGCAGCATCGGTGGTTTGATCTCGCGCGTTGGGGTCGCATCGCAGATGTCATGGGACCACTCAAGACCAATTTTGTTGCGACCAAGCATACTTTGCTTCCTGTTCCTCAATCTGAATTGGATCTTACCGGAGGAATCATTTTGCAGAATCCGGGGTATTGATTATTCCAAAATAAGCGTGAAAAGAGGGGCTTGCACCAGCATGTCCCTCTTTTCATTTTCGGAGATTCTCCATTTTGAGATTTTGTGAACGTATATCTGATTTTCCCCTAAATTTGCATTTAGCCCATCGATAAAGCGCGATCAGAATCATGGAAAGAAATAATCTAAATGCTCAGTACGAGGAATTATTGGCAAAAGCCAGAGCACTTTATCCAGAGATTGACCAAGCCATAGCAGAAGCCAATAATATTACAGCCCAAACCAAGCAAATGGAGGATTTTCTCAATCTCATGCACCAGACTCCATCTGAAACCTCAAATAACCAAATCACCCTTTCATCATGCCTACCTGGGGAAACATTCTCAGTGAAATAAGAAGGAACATACAACAAGGGGATCAACAAGCCTTTGATACTGTTCGAAACAAGTACCTTTCTCATCACGCAGCACTGACTGGACGGGATACCATTATCTACGCCAGCAGATGGACATCAGGTGATGCCCCTCCCAATTTGGTTTCTATAACGGATGAAGATATTCACGCCTTTATGGAAGCAATATCAGGGCTAAAGAATGATGCATTGGATCTTATTATTCATACTGGTGGGGGATCCGCTGAAGCGACTGATGCAATTGTTTCTTATTTAAGACAAAAGTTTAGCCACATCCGAATAATTGTTCCTCAAGCGGCTATGAGCGCAGGAACCATGCTAGCATGTTCAGCGGATATAATTGTCATGGGTAAGCAATCATCCATAGGCCCGATTGATCCTCAATTTATTCTTCAGACGTCTGTAGGATTGCAGGCTATTCCTGCACATGCTATTCTTGAGCAATTTAAGAGGGCTCAGGATGATTGTAGCATGAATCCCAAAAATTTGAATTCATGGTTGCCTATGTTAAGTCAGTATGGTCCTGCATTATTAGTGCGATGCCAGGATCAGATTGACTTTGGAAGGGAATTGGTTGGAAATTGGCTTAAAGCATATATGTTTAAGGGTGAGCCACAAACAACTCCTGATAAAATAGCAGAATACTTATCTAACCATGCTAACTTTAAAACACATGGTAAACATATTTCCATTGAAAAAGCTCAAGAAATTGGATTGAAAATTGAGGCATTGGAAGACGATCAGCAATTGCAGGATAGTGTGCTATCTGCTTTTCATGCGACTATGCATGCATTTAGTAGCACCAATACAGCCAAGGTTGTAGCCAATCAAAATGGAAATTGCTTCTTGAAGCAATTTCAAGTTGCCCCGACAAAAAGATGATAAAGGAAAGGATGTTGTCAATCCCAATTCCCAACCTCAACAAACTCCATGGTATACTTCCCACATCCTGGGCATAGATTCTTTTCAGGACTGAGATAGATATCATCGAATTGGATGCCATATTCCAGGATGACTCCTTCATCCAGGACTGAATTTTGAGCACCCCATTTTTTAAATTTACCCTTATACATCTCTGGCTGATGATAAAACCGGAGTTTCTGATCATCACTGACTTGTTCCAAAACTATTTCTGGAGTCCCTTGCCGAAGCGCCGGAACTTTTGGCGTGCGTTGGGCAAATCCACCACCAAAATACAGTCCATGTTGAACAAAGCCACACGATTCGCAATAAGCAGATAAGATGGTTCCCATGGGTTAGCAGTGTAAAGGTCATTCCCTGGTAATATAAGACTTTGGAAATTGTTTCTTCTATGACACTATTTTTTCACCACGACAATCAAGTTGTGGTAAAAAGCGATGGAAGCGATCCCCTGATCCGGCAGGTCGGGATGGGACTCATCTTTTAACCACTCACTTCGGTTGACTACGTGAACACGATTAATAAAATAATTCATCGCGGATGGAATGCGATCCATCTCCGCAGTGCTCCCTTCAAATTTGGGCCAATATGAAGTCTGAGTGTCTTCAATGGCATAGATGCCACCGGAGGACATTAAAGGAAAGAGCGTCTCAAAACTGGCAATTATATGGGACTGGAAATGACTGCCATCATCGATGATGATATCAAACGGACCTTCCTGGTCGTGGACATGCTGTAAGAATACCGGATCGGTCTGGTCCCCCTGATAGATTTTGATCCTGCATTCAGTCAGAGCAGATTTGTCATAAAGGTCTATGCCGGTTATTTGACCTTTCGGGAAGTATCTCTTCCACATCCGCAGAGAATCTCCACCATGCCTGGGTTTGGCATAACCGCCGACACCGATTTCCATGAGTCGTATGGGTTGATGGCGAAAAGGGCTAAACCATTGTTCATAGACCGGGGTGTAGTCATGATGGCCCCATTTATCGGTCTTGTAGATTTTGGCAAGGGTGGTCAGATCGGTTTGATCCAGCAAGACCAGGAGTTCTTCGCGAACCCGTTTCAGTTTCCAGTATACGGTCCAGGGAAGGAGATTGCGAATAGTATTTTTCCAGGAAGATCCTGCGTTCATCGCTTGCGGTCTTCTTCGTGCATCAGGGAGGACAACCGGTAATCCTCACGATCATATTTTCCAAAAAACAGATGCCGTTTTTTCATGAGGTCTTTGTCCATCAACAACGCGACAGGCTTGAGGACATCAATGCCTTCTGCAACGAGTTTGAGTATCGCCATGACAGGGATCGCCAGCACCACACCTCCGATGCCCATCAGCGAACCCATGATCACGATACCCATCAAAGCAAATAGTGGATTGATGCGTACACTCGATCCTACCACTTTGGGTGTGATAAAATTGGCCTCCAATTGGACAGTAAAGACAAAGAGACAGATGACTGCCACCGGTTGCCAGCCATGCGTGGACGTGGCGAGTGCATAGAGGAAGGGAAGCAACCCACCAATAGCCGTTCCGATAAATGGAATGATGACCAGACAAGCAGCCAGGACGCCCCAGAATATAGCATGGTCAATACCAATCAACAGAAGACCGGTACAATTCATGATGGCCAGGATCAGCACCACGGTCACCATACCTGTCAGGTAGCGCTGGATCAGGTGCATAGATTCTGTCAATATGGCTTCGATCTCATCCCGTCTGTCTTTGGCAAACTGGATCATCAGAAAATCACGGAAAGCATCTTTGTAAATCATCAGGAAGACCGTATAAATCAGTGTCAATGCCGTATTGAAAAGTAATCCAGCACCACTCGTAATTCCAGCGCCTACATACTCGACCGGGGCATCAAGGAGTTTGTTGAGCATCTGGTTCATAGATTCCTCATCCGAATGCATATTGAGGAAAGGAAACCTCGTCTCAACGAACATGAGGATTTCCTTGAGACCATTCATGAGGGAATCCTGTATCGCGTTCATTTCAGAAACAATCTGCACCAGTTGGTAGCCGAAAATAAATCCCAGTCCGCCGATCACCCCAAGGATGATCAGTACACTGCCGGTGATCGATACCATTTTAAAAGGGATCCGTTTAAAAATCCGCTTTTCCATGGGCATCAGCAGGAAGCTAAAGAAGATCGCGAAGAGAAACGGAAACATGAGATCCTTGCCGGCCAGCAGCAAAAATCCTCCACCGAGGATGACAATCAGGATATACGCTGCATTACGGAGCCATTGCATAATCTTACCTTAGCTTGACAATATGAGTGGGAAATTTACGCATTATCTCATCACCCGATTTAATGTCCCGGTAAAAAACTGGGATCTCGACAAATCGGGCCGTCCAACGCTGGATAATGCATGGATGGAGGAACGGATTCAACTTTTCCAGGCTTATTGCGTACCTACGGTCCGGCAACAGACCGAACGGAATTTTACCTGGATCGTCTATTGTGGCCGAAATACAGCCCCGGCTTACCTGGACATGATCAGAAAATCGATCAGTTCGGTACAGAATGCTGAAGTCCGGCTGGCAGATGATTTCAACGAGCTGCTGAATGATCTCAGACAATGGTTAATTAAAGCCCAGACCCCTTTTGTCATTACATCCAGGGTGGACAATGATGATGGACTCGGCCTGGAATACATATACAAGGTACAGTCTCACTTTGAAGCCAGGGATAAGTTGCTGATCAACCTTGCAGGCGGCATACTTTACGATACCGGGCGAAAGGTCATGACCAGGTTGCGCCATAGCCCCTTCAATCATTATGGAAGCTTGATAGAGCAAATTAAACCTGAAGGTACGGTACTCACTGTACTTGGCTATCCACATGATAATCCGCCCGGTGAAATTAAAGTGCTGAATGTGGAGTACGATGCGGCATGGCTTAAGATCATTCATGACCGAAATCTCAAGAGCAGGATCAGTGGAGTACCTGTGTTTCCTAAGAAAGTGATTGCTCAATTCGGCCTTAGTGCAGACGCGTTTCCCATTTCAGTATCCAGGATGTTGTCCTACAGCATTGCAAAATGGTTTTCAATTGTAAGACGTAAACTCAGATTTTCCTGATGATAAAGAGCGCGTCCAGCCAAACCATTGACATTTGTATCTGTACCTGCAACCGTGAAGCGTATCTACGGCAGTGCCTGGAAGCGCTCATGCAACAAAGCGTTGCAGGGAGGACGCAAGTCACCGTGGTGGACAATCATTCAACAGATCAGACCGCAGCGTATGTTCAATCTCTGGCTTCGGCCACTTCCATTATTCGTTATGTATATGAACCCAATCCGGGTTTAAGTCAAGCTCGTAATACCGGCTGGAAGAGTTCAACGAGTGACTGGATTTTCTATCTGGATGATGATTGCCTGCCACCCAATGGCATTGTTACCGAAGCCCTTCGATTGATAGATGCCATGTCTGGGATGGATGCCTTTGGAGGCCCTATAGAACCATTGTTTGAAGACGAGCCACCGGCCTGGCTGCCTGAGGGTTTTGGACAATTTTCCATGACGTATGATCAAGTGACTCCAATAACTTCCGGGTATATCCGGGGTGGATGTATGCTGATACGTCGTAGTGTACTCGATCAACTTAGCGGATTTAATCCTTCCTTTGGCGTTGAAGGCCGCACACTTCGATACGGAGAAGAAATAGAATTTCAATACAGGATGCGGAAGAGCGGGCATGCGATAGCGTATGCTCCAGGATTAAAAACGGGTCACTATGTACGATCAGCCAAAATCAGCCTGCGATGGGTATTGCGATCCGAGTACGCAAGGCGCAGGGATAAAATGAAGATTGAACCTGTATCCCTCCTCACAGCAACCTTTCGTCTCCTTAGAACTATTGGCGGACGGATACTTTGGACGCCAATTCATCTGTTAGGTAATTTGATTCGATCCCCACACTTGATGCGAAAGGCTGGATATCAAATCCTGCAACCTCTGGCTTACAGTTTGGGGGAATGGATCGGCGTGATACAGTCTTCTAAATGATGCCTGAAATCAAATCCATGTGTAATCCACCAGAAATCCCTTGTTGGAACCTGGCAATTTGCCTGTAGTGTAGAAAGGACCGGCTTCCACCTCTACCGAGGCAATATTGAGGATTTCATCCGCCAGTTGGTTTGTGACATAGACGGCCGCATTGATGAAATACATGTTGGTATTGAGTGGCAATCTCGGGATATGACATGCGATGGAGTGTCTGCCATTGATCTTTGCAAGGGAAGAGTTGCTGATCGTATTGTCTGCGACAAAACACAATTGCCCATACATGTCATAGAATTCCAGTTGGACCACAACATTGTACACCTCTTGTTTACTTTCGAGGTCGAGGCGAATATGGAGTGCTTGTCCGGCAGTCAATGCATGGAGGCTGTAGCCTTGGGCATCCTGGAGATCGAAGGCTACAATGCGCACTACATCTGATCCACGACGATCTGTTCTTTTTTGCACTTCGGTTTGTCGTGTTTCACCGAGATGATTGATATAGTGATTGATGGTATCATCCATGGTGCCTTGATATAACACCTGGCCTCCATGTAGATATACTCCGGTGTGGCACAAGTCACGGAGGTATGCCATCTGATGGCTCACCATGATGATCGTTCTGCCCTGGACTGAGACATCCAGCAATTTGTCCATGCATTTTTTTCTAAACTCCTGATCGCCTACCGCGAGGACTTCGTCGATCAGAAGGATATCTGGCTCAAGATGCGATGCGACCGCAAAAGCAAGCCGGACATACATGCCGGAGGAATAGTGCTTGACCGGTGTATCCAGAAAAGGCTCAAGTCCTGAAAAGTCTACTATGCTCTCCAGTTTTCGACTGACTTCTTCACGTCGCATGCCGATGATGGCGCCATTGAGGTAGATGTTTTCGCGACCAGTGAGTTCCGGATGAAAACCTGTACCTACTTCTAGCATAGACGACAATGTCCCATGGATCGTTATCCGCCCTTGGGTGGGAAAGGTGATGCGGGAAAGCAGTTTGAGGAGTGTTGATTTACCTGCACCATTGGGACCGACGATGCCGACGACATCTCCCTGATGGATCGTCAGGTTGATATTGTTCAATGCAAAAAACTCTTCTTTCGTTTTGCCCCAACCTGACCACCATGAAGAGAGGCTGCTGCGGATATCACCGCGACGAATTTTACCTCGTTGATAGGTTTTCGAAAGACCTTGTATTTCAATCGCTGTTTTTTCCATCCTCCGCATGCCTAAATGATGTCAGCGATATATTGATCCATGCGGAGGAAGTACCAGATGCCCGCAATCAGAATAAAGCAAATCAAGAATCCCGACATCCACACCGAGGTCATGTCCAGGGGTGTGTTGAACAATGCCCAACGATAGCCTTCAATGATGCCGGTGAGAGGATTTAGATTGAAAGCCCATCGATAAGGCTGTGGTACAAGGGATGCGCCAAAGGCAATTGGGCTCAGAAACATTCCGATACGCAGCACCAATGGAAGGATATGGGTAAAATCCCTGTAGCGAATAGTAAGCGCGGCTACCCAAACCCCAAATGCTATTCCCGCGAGAATGGCCATTAAGGTAAAAGGGATGATCATTAAAGCCTGCCAGTGCATAGGTATCCTGTAGACCAGCATCATGATAGCCAGGATCAACAGGACTATGATGAGATCAATGATGGCACTTGCCGATTTTGAAAGGGGGATGATCAGACGAGGGAAATACACTTTTTTGACCAGCGATTGAGCCCCGAGGACTGAACTTCCAGCTTCACCCACGACCCGGGAAAAATAATTCCATGAGCATAAGCCTGCCATCGAAAAAAGCAATGGTGGCACACCCTGTGTGTCTACACGGATGACAACGCCGAAAACAAAATATAGAAGCAACACAGAGATGACCGGGTTGATCACTGCCCAGGCCATACCCAATACGGTTTGTGCATAGCGTACTTTGATATCACGATAGCTGAGCATGCGCAGTAAGTCCCTGTACTGCCAGCATTCTTTGATCTTACGCCAGTATTGGATGGGCGATCCCGCTTCGATGATAGTGGTTGTAGCCATTACTCTGTGCCCTAAGGTACATGTATTTGATCCGAATCCTCACATGACAGGATCGAAATCAAATTGCATTTGGTAGTTAACAAGGATAGATGATTACCGGACCATGATGAGTTTGCCCCAACCTTTATTCTCGTAATCGCTTTGACCATAAGGCACATACCGTTCATATTCAACACCGTCTTCATCATGTGCAACCAAACGATAGAGATACAGTCCTGCAGGCAGCAGATTGCCATTTTGGTCTGTTCCATCCCACACATACTCGGTCATGTGTTGGCCGGGCACTAATGGACCCATGTCTGTTGAAGAGATTTCACGAACCAGGATACCGGTAAGCGAACGAATCTCGATGCCATAAGATGCCGGAGCACCGGGGCCTGTCAAGGTGTAGATAAACCGGGTGGATGTACTGAAAGGATTCGGATAATTGTAGATATACGAAACAGACTTGTCCTGAATGACTTCAAAAGAAACCCGGTAATCATTGTCGCCTGCCGCGTTGCCGGAAGCATCACGGGCATTGACTTGGAGGGTATAAATACCATCTTCGTTAAAATCAGGCGTGAGTTCTACGTATGCAATATTTTTCCCGGTAGCAGGTGAAGGAATGAAGTGCACCCAGGGGGTAGAAAAGTAAATGCGGCGAGCATTGAAATCAGAAGGATATTCGATATACATCTCAAATGATGAGGTATCGTCCAGCCTGAGATTTTCATTTTCGTCAAGGAGTTGAATACGGATGAGAGGACTGGCGCTCACCAGGTCTCCATCCTGAATATGATATCCATCGAAAGTGACATCCAATACGGGGTTGGCATTATCAACCCTTACAAACATTGGGAGAATGCCGATGTTGTTGTTATAGTTCAGTTCGGGCACTGGTCGGCCAGGATTAGCTTCCATCAAGACTTGGTAGTCTCCGGCATAGCTGGAAGTGCTTTTTGAAAATATCACCGGTACAGCAGAATGCCCATTGACATCAAACAATTGAATCTTCAACTCATCGGTGGTGTTATCCGCGCTGGTGATCCGCAGGGATACAGGGAGTGTGTCGACATCATAAGGACTTACATTTTCCAGATACGTGAGGAGTTGCATTGTATCTCCGCGATTGAGCGTGTCGGCGATAAATTCAAAGCCGAGATCAGGCTGTACGACCAGCTCGGGCACCCCTTCGTACAATACCCGCCAATAAAGGATGTCAGCAGGATCATAGGTAACACTATCCTGCGTCGTATAGTTGAGTTGTATAAAAGGCCATGCCTGTGCATCAATATCCGCGATGGCTGTATCCTGGTTGGTGAGGTGTCGGGATATCACCAGGGTATCGGAGAGATCAGTCGAAAGGGCTATCGCTGACATGATGTTTTGACCTGCGGTATCTGGTGCAGTTGAGTGGGTCGCTGACTGAATGGCATACCATTGAGATGCAGGTCCAATCAACCTCGATATGTGGGACCCTTGGGAGAGGGAACTTTTAATATCATAGTTCATTGAGATCACGTCGGATGAATCAGCGGCAATAAGTTCGCGAATACCACCACGATCTTTTTGGAAAAAGACGATATATGGTTTGCTGCCTGTTTCGGCCAGGGTTCGGATGGCTGAGCCCGGGTATTGTTTTTCGATCATAGAAAAGATGCTCTCTCCAAATTCGGCTTCATCTGCTGCCCATAATTCAGGAAAATAATCCGGATACGACGGGCGCTGGTAGGTGTAGAAGAAGACGAAGTATCCGGCTGGGATAATGTCTTCGACAAAATGAATCAGAGCCTGGCGACTTTCCGGCAAATCAGAACGATAAGCAAAGCATTTAGCATCAAAGGCAAGATGGTTGTAGGAGCCATACAATCCCGGATTCGGATTGTACATATAGTTGCCGGTCAATGAATCAATGGCAACGACAAAGACTTGAACGTTTCTTTCCCGGAAGCCGGTGAAGAACTCAGCCAGGATTACTCCTTCTTCAATGACTCTGGGAATCAACCCCTGCACCACATCCTGAAAGCGATTGAGGATATTGAAGTTGCGCGACTTGCTGTCAAACGTAAATGTACGGGCAGTGCTGTCAGCCAATAGATGAGGAAAATCATTGTCGGTCAATTGATGGAATTCGGATTGATTCCATCCCGGCGATGAACCCGGTTTGTAGATAAATGACCTGCGACTCCATGCAAAACTTTGTTCCGGAGAAAGACTGTCCGGACTGACTCTCCAGTAATAAACCTGGTCGGCTATCCAATTCACCTGTGGTGTCCATTTGACGGTAGAGGACTGGCTATGGAGGGATTGACGGACCATACCAGGGCTATCAAAAAACGGTGTCGTGTCTATTTCAAAGATCACATTTCCGGAGGCGCTGAAAGCATTCGTCCCTGTGGCCACGAGCTCAGGATCAGGCGTAGTCACGATACTGAAATCGGGAGGATATACCGCTGTAAGTAAATTGTCAATGACGAAAAACGCAATCCCTTTCACGCCCAGGTTATCGGTCAATTCGTTATTGTTTTCCGCATCGGGTGTGGGTAATTCCGAAACCGTATTTGTAGGATCCAGGGTGATGAGTAGTCGGTAGGCACCGGATTTTCCTCCGGTTAGCAGCGGCAGGTGATTGACGACAGTAGTTCTGAAGGAGTCTGCACTCAATGTATCCTGAATCAACAGATTTTCCTGACCATCAGGCAAGGCTATACGTATTGAATACGGAACTTTTTGTCCCAGGTTGCGGCCGATATTGACTGCTGTAAAGGTCAGATCAAAACTATCTTGTTTGGTCTCGAGCTGATTAGGTGAAAACGAAATGGAATTACGATCTACCATATAGTCCGGGCCGGGCAGAGGATGAAGTTGTAAGGCTGGATCTCCCTGGAATGTTTGTTGCTCGAGGAGGTAGCGGTAAGAGTTGGATCCAACCAGATCTACATTGACATAGTTGCTGACGAAATGGAGTCCGAATAAAATCGATTCGCCGAGGGTGCAACCATAGTTTAGATTTCCAAAATAATCATACCAGGGCTCGGCCCATTTTTCAAGTGCGGAGGCAAATTGAGAGCCTGATCCCGAGATGAAAGCCACGACACCTTCGTCAGGAATACGAATGTAATTGTCGCTCAGGCTGAGGGCGATGCCATGGATCTGACCTGCGCTGCATCCCATCGCGCTGAAGATCGGGTATCGGTCTTTGTTGTTCCACTCAGAAGGGTCGTTGATATTGTATTCAAAGCTGCTGGTTGCTGAATGTCCTAAGTAATTGATAATGCTGCAACCCTGGTGGAGCAGATTAAGGACCTGTGCGGATTCGGTTTCGCCGATGATCTCTGTGGATCGCTTTTGGAAAAAATGAATATCTGCGCCGTACCCTGAGGCAGCGAGTTCGTTGCCTAACGCCTGCAGGGTGTTTTCAAAATCGACTTGTTCGGTGCTGGTTTTACCGCCACCGATATGCATCACGTTTTTGATCCACTGTTTGTCTTCAAGGGTCTGGCCGGTATACCTCGACAAGTCATGGGCCTTGACTTTGCTCAGATACGTATCGATGGCTTGAGGATCTGTGATGGCCAGGCGACCAATCGGATACCGGGGGACCAGATCCCATAGTGTAGCTGCGAGGAGATTGTCTGCGCCTGGCCGGCCGAAAGTAGGTACAAAGAAGAGTGATTCCCAGGTGCCGTTGGTATATCGTGATCGATGGTATTCGATGCCACGACCGATGATAAAGATCATTTTTGCATCAGACCAATGGCGATGCATAAAGTCAACAAAGTTGCGAATAGCCTGCGGGTGTTTTTCAATACCATAGCCAAACTGTTCGTACAAATCAAGGATGGAGTACGCTTTGGCACGATAGCCTCCGCCTTCCGGTGAAGATCGGTATTGAATATAAGCGCTGCCGGTTCCGATCTCCATCAGGTCAGGATGAGTGATCACGACATATTCAGTGTTGTCACCGGACAGGTCTTCAAATATTTTTAGTTGAAGGGATCCTATAGCATGGATAGAAGTGGTGGGATCGACAATAAGAAGAGACTTACTTTGGGCATGATCAGGCCAAAGAAAATGCACTTTGTCATCTCCTCCAATTGTTGTGACCATACGTGTAGAACCATCAGCTGTGTATACGATGGGTTCAGAAGTGCCGTGTTGAAAGCCATCAAGAACGATATACTGATCACCTGAATGATCGTCCAGCGTCATCCGGGCTTGATTCAAGCCACTCAATTGTGTCAGGCGGGGATAAGTCAATGCTATGGTCACCAGGGACTGACGACTCTGCGAATTAATGCTGGTAATGGTAAAATCATTGACATCCTGGAGCCAGGAAAGCGGGATGGTATAGGATGTATCGCGGATTTGAATTTCTGTGGAATAAAGAGTATCCACAAGATTCCCATTGAATCGGAGGATAAACCGATGGGTGGTATAATTGGTGGTTGCTAACCGGAGATGCAGGATAGCATCTGGCCCTGTTGCACGTTCGGGTGTATTGAGTTGTACAGTGCTGTTGGTTTCACTAGCTTTCCCGAATCCTTCAGCATGGAGATAGCTGGAGTATGAAATCGCTCCACCACCGGAGATGGGATAATAGGGATCATTGGCCGCGGCATTATAATTGATGCGTTCGGTATGCAGGTAATAGGGTTCTGCAGCAGGGGGGGTCGAGATATCATTGATGAGTTCTTTCACCCGAAGTGGTGGTTCATCGCCCGAAGTGGTCAGGTAGTAGGGTCGTTGATCGGAGTAAAGACTATGTGCCGGGTTAAGCATATCCGCATCAGGATGTCGATAGAGATAGCGATCCATTTCGCCATCGTTTTTGTAACCATAAAACTCTATAAAGTCGTCTGAGCCGATGATGCCTGGTGTGCTTACATATAATGGCACTTGTCTGCCCATCGAATAGAGTCGGAAGGCATCTCCCGTAGTACCGCCTAATCCTGCCGCATCCAATACACTCGATGGAATGCGATAGATGCCATCTTCGGATACGGTAAACTTAAAATACTGCTGACCATAACGAATCCATTCGTTGCCTATAAGGGTATCCTCTCCTATGAGCATCTGACCGCAAACAGGAGTTGTACTTCCCCAAGTCAGGAAGAGCCATAAGGTAAAGTGGTAAAGTCCAATTCTCATAGTCCCGGAAAATTCAAAAAGTCCTCAAAGTTAAGGATTTATGAAGCTAAAACGCAAGGACCGGGGGCCGATTGGCGTTGCAATGCCGTAAGGATGTCAATCCAATAAAAAATCACGTATTGCCCTGGTAAACGGTTCGGGGGCATCTGCATGCACCCAATGTCCGGCACCGGGTATGGTCACGAGTGCGGCATGTGGAAAAAGGTCATGGATAGGAGGGAGATCATCCATAGAGATGTACCTCGACTTTTCGCCCTTAACAAACAATACCGGACCCTGGAAAGCGGCGAGGGGTGTTACTTCTTCCATCAGATGATAGTAGGCATCAATGATCACCGGCATATTGGCTTTCCATTCAAATCCACCTTCCGGGGTTCGGGAGAGATTTTTCATCAGGAACTGGATGGTGGATGGGTCATTGCCGAGGTATCGGGCAAGGGCATGATCTGCATCGGATCTTTCTTTCAGCGATGACAGGTCGACGGCTTCGATGGCCTCAATGACCTGGTCATGATGACGGGGATAAAACTTTGGGGCTATATCCACCACAATCAATTTATGAACCATTTGTGGGTAGCAAAGGGCAAACTGCATGGCGACCTTGCCTCCCATCGAATGTCCAAGCAGCGATGGATAGTCAAGATTAAGATCCTCTACCAATTCCAAGATGTCATCAGTCATCACGGAGAAGTTCATGACAGGATCATGAGGAGACCGACCGTGATTGCGCATATCCACGACGATGCATTGAAAATCCGGTTCCAGCATCCGGGCGATGGTGCGCCAGTTGTCACCCATGCCAAACAATCCATGCATGATGATCAATGGATGCCCTGTGCCGTAGATTTTATAATTCAGTTTCACGTAGCATGGTCTGTTTTGTACCCGATTCGATTTCGTTCCTTTTGGCGTGTATCGGCCTGATCTTTTTGAAGCAGGAAGTGAATCGCGGTGGAAATGTCTTTGAATTTGCGGTTGTACCGGGCCTCAAGTTTACGAAGTTTATCTGTCAGATCTTTGTGGGACAGGGCATATTGGCGCATAAAGACGAAGGCTCTGACGATAGCGATATTGACCTCAATTGCTTTTGGACTGTTGAGAATGCTGGCCAGCATAGCTACGCCTTGCTCGGTGAAAGCGAAGGGTTTATACCTTCTCCCGCCCCAGCCTTCACTTGAGGTCACAATTTGTGACCTCAAGTTTTCAAGCTCATCTGCGGTTACCTCAAACATAAAATCATCCGGGAATCGGTTTAAATTCCTTCTGACTGCCTGCTTTAATATCTTAGTTTCGGTTTCGTAGAGTTTTGCAAGGTCAAAATCAAGCATGACTTTTTGGCCCCGGATCTCATAGATCTTGCTCTGGATAGTTTGAATTTCCATGTTTTCAACTTTGGTCCATGAAAATTAGGGGGAGAATCTCCAAAATAGCAAGTGTATTATTATTTCATTAGCCACAGAAAAATTGGCGCACGGAGGCACGGCGTACACGGAGCATAAGGAAGTAAGGAGTTCTATAAGGTATTTAGCGCACTGAGGCACGGAGACCATTTCGTTCCTAATTCGAAATTCCTAATTCGAAATTCAGAATTCATCATTCCTGACCATTCTCAAACATAAGCCCTTCTTTCTCGAGCCATGCCCAGATCAATTCTTCTTCAAAGCCCCGGCTCGCACCAAAGGCCAGTAGCTTTTTCATTTGTGTGACCATTGGTTCTTTGCGTAAAGTGCCACTTTTCTTTTCCAACAGATTATTCAATCCGATTATATAGGCTTCCTGGTCGATGGTCTCCAGCGCATTTTGTATCATCCCTTCGCTGATCCCTTTTTGAAACAGACCATTCCTGATTTTTGCCCGACCCCATTGATCGAGTCTCCATTTGTCCGCCACAAAACTATAGGCGTAGCGTGCGTCGTCGAGAAATTTTTCAACACGGAGTTTTTCAAGGATCTCTTCATTCAATTCTTCGGGTACATCCCAGTCAGATAATTTCCGGATCACATCCTGGGTGCATCGCTCCGCTTGTGCGCAGTAGGGCATGAGGCGTTTCAACACATCATTCAGGTTGTCCATGATCTCTAACTGACTATGAAAAGATATATTTTCAAATCACCCTTTTCAGATAAGGATGGGTGAGATGCTCATCTTCTGAAGTAGATATCACCATAAAATATCCGCCACCTCCGGCACCGCAAAACTTAACATACACGCCGGGCAACTCTGTGAATTCGTCCCATAAGTCTTTGACGGGATCGGGGATCATCATGGAGAAATATTCCCGCTGGAATTGTCCGATCACGCTGATGTATTGTTCGAGAAGCGTTCCGGCCCCAGCGAGATAACTGTGTATGGCATGCTCGACCATCGGCACGAGTTCATGCTCGATCTTGATCTTGATTTCAGGATCGGTCAGCATTGCTTTGTAGAGATGTACCAAAGGGCTGGTGCTTCGTCCGGATTTGCTATCCAGTAGATGAATATTGAATCCTTCGGGCCATCCCGGATCATGGATGTTTTGATACTGCCCGCGATCATCACGGAGCACGGCTTGACCAGAGTAGGAGACCATCGGATCCATTCCCGAACTCGATCCATGGAAATAGGATTCCATTCTAGCCAGCATGGAAAGGGCAGAAGCAGGTGTAGCTGAATTTTCTTTGGTAATATACCGGTCATACAATGCAGCCACAAAAGCGCCCGAACTACCTAGTCCATATCCTATCGGGATATCTGCGACATAGGTCCATCCTTCTTCGGCGTCACTGAGCATATGAGCTGCAGAAGCGGCAGAAATCAAATCATGCGATTGCAGCCAGGATACAAAGGCATACAAAGGTGAATCATCCGCAACCGACCTGCGTTCTTTTTGGATCCAGGTGCCTCTCCAGAGGTCCAGTGGAATAGCCAGCGCCTGCGACCCATTGAGGACCGTGTACTCGCCAAAAAGTAGAAGCTTGGATGGATAGATGCGCGACAAAGCCGTGTTAGTTTCTGTTTCTTAAATCCACGTAGGGTTGCCAACCTTCCATTTGGACGGGTGACAAATGAAGAACATTTTCACAATAGGATGTCAGTGGTTCCCACACCGATTGTAAGTGGGTATTAAAAAGATCGGAAGCAATGATATGTGTTTGAGCATCAGCGAGGGCAACTTCACGTTTTAATGAATCCGGCGTACCGAGTTGTTCATACATTTCGCGTATTCGTTTCACAGACACTACGTGATCTTGTTCATTTTCATTTTTATAAAAGTAGGTTAGATATACCGGTTCCCGGATATAGCTAAACGTCTCCGCGGTCATCGTTTCATCAATGATAGATTTCAACGTCACCAGACCTTCGATGCGGTAGCGAGTATACCAGTATTGTTTTGCTTCACGACCAGCCTGCCAGCTGTAGAAATCTGATCCAAGAATGAGCCTCGAGATTTGAAGTCCCCAGGGAGCATCCATGAGAAAAGACCGGGGATCAAAATAATCGACATTGGGCGAAAGCATGATCTGGGCATCGGCCAATCCCGGATAGTGTGCAGTGAGATAAAGGGCCAATGTACTTCCGGTCGAACAAGACACTACGATCACACGATCACCAATGGCTTTTCCGACGGTAATGGCATCCAGAGCTGATTGCATCCACCGGGCAGGATCGATATGCGCTAAAGGGTTGTCATCCTCCAGGCCGTGGTCTTCAAGCCGGGCAAGGTAGAGATTGCATCCATACCTGGCGGCGAGTGCTTCGTGGATCGGATCGCCTTCTTCCTGGCTTGCTCCATTGCCATGCAGGTAGACCATGCTGTAGGGTGTCTTCTGATATGGGGTGTGCCATACGATCCGCGCCTGGTTGTCCGGTTTGAGACGGATCGATTGTTCCTTACGATGGATACTGTCTTCCAATTGTTTCAGATCGTTGGTGACGACCGGAATCGTTAAAGAGGAAAAGTCAGGTGGATCCGGTTTAGGCCCGATAACATAGAGAACTACCAGTCCGCCCAGGACCATCACGGTGATCCAAATCCATTTTCGCCGCTTAAATAAGGTCATGTGCCGAAGGTATGAAAATCATCTGCCCATAACCCCTGAAGGGGAAGAGAAGTAATTTTATGAAAGCTTTCCGCCTTTCTGCCCTTTTGCCTTTTCCGCCCCTAACCCCTAAAGGGGAAAGAAATGTGTAGTGATAGCCACCCTAAAGGCTATTCGGCTCTCTGCCCTATGCTCTCTGCTATTAAAGATCCTTATGCCTTTCCCAATAATTCTGATCCTCGATTTCACCGATGATCTGAAGGTAATGTTCGTAACGCATGAGAGAAATCGTGCCTTCTTCAACAGCAGATTTCACAGCGCATCCGGGTTCATTGCGATGCAGGCAGTTGGGGAAGCGACAACCCACTGAGGCTTTAAAAAATTCTTTAAAGTTGTGCGCGACGTCCATGGGCTCGAGGTTGTTGAACGAAAGCATTTTGATCCCCGGGGTATCGATGATATAACCGCCCATATCTAGAGGGAACATCTGCGCAAAGGTGGTCGTGTGCTGGCCTTTGCCGGAATAATCAGAAATTTCATCGGTCTTCAATCCGAGACCAGGCTGGATGGCATTGACCAGCGTTGATTTCCCGACCCCTGACTGTCCGGCCACAAGGGTCACCTTGTCTTTAAGCAGTTCTTTCAGGGTATCCATGCCTTCACCGGTCAACGCAGATACTCCGAGTACCTGATAGCCGATGTCTTCGTACATGTATTGAAGCCCACCGAACATTTCTTTTTCCTCCTCACTGAAGAGGTCAAATTTATTGATGACGATGATGACCGGAATATTATGCGGCTCGGTCATGAGAATAAACCGATCGATAAATCCCATCTTGAGTGTGGGCTGAATGATCGTAGTGACCAATACGGCCTGATCAACATTAGAAGCCAGCAGATGGAGGTCGTGTTTGCGACGAGGAGATTGCCGCACAATATAATTGCGCCTGGGCAGTACTTCGGAGATGACTCCCCGGGTATCATCGCCAGTTTCATATTGGACTTCAACTTCATCCCCCACGCCCACGGGGTTGGTTGTACGGATATCATCCATGCGCAACTTGCCGGCAATGCGGCAAGGTAGCGTAGATCCGTCTTCAAGACGGATATCATGCCAGCTACCGGTAACCAATGTGACTATGCCTCTCATCTAAAATCGAAGGGAAGGTATGAAAAACTCAAACCGGTTTGGCCCCTCCCCAATATCGGTCAACAATCGGGCATATCTGAATCCCAGGGTAAGATTGGCAAATTGGAAGTCAACTAATGTTTCTACTCCGGCACTCTGCAGATTACCTGATGAGATGGTCGGATCACTGGTGTATGCAAAATCATAGAAAGGTTGCAATCGAATCCGTCGCATATACAGGATATTGCCCAAACCAAAATCGGGATACACCAACGGGAAGCCATACGTCAACCCTACCCGATAGTTGTCTGCATCATCCGGCACGTAATAGCCTCTGGCTCCGGCATACCGGCTGTTGAGTTGCACTGCTCCCGGGTTAAGATTTTGTTGCAATACCTCACCAGTAAGCAGTATATAATTGGATGCGGCAATAGAAGGAAATGCCAGATCGGCCCTGGCATACCACTGGCTGATCGTGGCATTTGAAATATTACCGGCATAACTGATATCCAGATGCTGCCCCCAGGAAGGTAATGGTTGTCGGTGGGCTCTTCGACGGGCATTGATGAATACGATCCGGTTGCTGATATAATTGTAGTGCAGGTTGTTGGTATTTGGTTGAGCTGGATTGAGCCGGTTGATCCCATTATGAAAAATGGAGGATACCTGAAATGTCCGCAGATATGGACCCGGAGTGAATTCGAGAGGGACGACCACGCCGGCATAGACTTCTTCATTGATGGATCGATATTTCTCTCCTTCTTCATTGAATTCATTTCTGTTTTCTTTCCTATACCCTACATTGATTTGTGGGTACCACATGCCAAAACGGACATCAAAGTAAGGGCCATACACCTTGTTGTTCCTATTGTAATTGTAGCCAGCAGCGATGGAAGTACTGCTCATGATATCATCCGAGCGCAATTCTACACCCCAGACTGGTTCATTGGCTGTGATCAGCCAGCTGTGTATATGAATGATGTCAGACCATGGTGAATATTTACGTATGGAAAACGTCGAATCTGTTGCCGGTTCTGTAAGTAAGTTGCGACCTGAAGCTCCTGCAACCTCCGGAATGCCATTCCCGATATTTATCTTTTGCCATGTAGAGGGTTCAAGGGGGAGGTAAACAAGTTTTTTCCCTTGCAGCATGTATTCTTCGCAGACCAGGGTATGGCGGGCAGGATCATAGGTTGGATTGTAATGTGCCCGTCCACCTTCACTTACCTGGTAAAACGACCCCGTAGAATCTATAGCATAGATCTGGTCAAGATCACCAATGCCACATGCAGCATAGATGTATGCACCAGCCTCAGCAGGTTTGCCAATGACTGCATAGGTGTATGGTGTGATCGTGTGGATGTCACCGGTGATGATGTTTTGTTTGATCAGTGCCATCTGACCCCATTGGTTTCGGGCAGTGGCTACGATGTGAATACCATCGTGTGAGAATATTGGACTGCTTACATATTGATTTTCCGGATTGGGCAAGGTGTGGATCAAATGCCCATCTTCAGCATCCACGATACGCAGGGCATATTCGCCTTGTTGATTGACATGTAACGCTACAATCCTGGTGCCTGTTGGATCCAGAGATGGAGTGTAATATCCTTTCTCCGGGACGATATCCATTTTACGATGATGAGCCATGTCGTAGACCACGATCACATTTTGATCCTGACGGATCCATCGGGGATCAAATCTAAGTTCGGTCCAAACCAAACGTCCGCGACTATAATCAAAATAGGTGTCCTGTTGCAATCCGGTAGAGAGGATGCGCTCGCGATGGCCTTCAGGCGTGATTTGAAAAAAAGTGGCGATCGAATCAAAAGTGGTGATCACACAATAGATACTACTGTCCGCCGCATCCGGATAATTCATATCAAAAAAGGCACTCTCCTGGTTCCTGACTGAAATCGGCACGGCGTCATAGACCATATCGGAGCGTTGCGTTGAATTCCATTGTGCCCCATAGTATTTCATGGCATCGAGGTACAGATTGCGATTGCTTTTGCCATAGTATCGTTTGGTCACACCGGAAAATGGATCATAGATGGGTTTCATTTTGGGGGCTACTCTGAAAATGGTGTCCCACGTATTTTCTCCGAACGCATGATTGCCATACTGTACCATGAGATAACCAAGCGGGTAATGATCCGGGAGGTATTTTTTATACGAACCATTCCGAAGCTGGTAATAATTCCATGGTTGGGGTTCCTTGCATTTCTCACGAAAGGGAAGGGTGAAGCGACTCAACCGGCCACGACCTTGTGGTGTCCATTTTGTTTCTGCATATACCGCATCGCCTTCCCTAAGCCAGTTGGAAGTAGCCAGGCCATACATTCCTGAAAAAGCGATGTCGCCGAAGATGACTTTCACGATATGACTGATGCTGGTATTGACGGCATTGACTTGCTGGACATGGCGGTATTCATGAATGGCCAGCAGATCGGTCCAGGGAAGTGAGCCTAATTCAAATGGATTTTCATTCGGCTGGATATAAAACTCAGAGACATAAGGAGCGAGACCAACATAGCCATTGGAAACATTTGTGTAGGGCTGAAGCAGAACGGAGATCGGTGCATAGCGGCTGTCCCTGGCGATGGGATCAGCCGCTGCGAATTTCATCATCAGCGATGCTACACGTCTTGCGGTTGCTTCATTGCCTTCCGGGTAGATGATCCTAAGGCTGTCGTTGGTGAGTTGCTGCCAGTTGGTGGTGGGAGGTAATAGGCCCAGGCGTTGGGCTTGTAGAGGCAGGAGTATGAAGAAGAAACCCAGGCAGGCCAGGCTTTGGGCCCACCTAGACATTGAGGGTGACATTGTGGGCGTGAATCGTTGCCGATAGATCGATCAGCAGGGATGGATCGTGTTCGAGCGCATTACCGATCACGATGACATCGGCTCCGGCTTCGAGGTTTTCTTTTACTTTTTCTGCGGAGCGTATGCCACCACCCACGATCACCGGGATATCCACGGCCCCACTGACTGCGGCAATCATGTCTGGCGAAACAGGACGTACGGCTCCACTACCTGCATCCATAAAGATCATTTTGAGCCCAAGCATTTCTGCAGCCATAGCGGTGACAGCCGCGATATCGGATTTGTCTGCAGGGATGGGTGAAGTGTTGCTCATATAAAGCACCGTGGTGCCGACACCACCATCGATCAGCATATAGCCGGTCGGCCATACTTCAAGCGAACTCAATTTAAGATAAGGTGCAGCGATTACATGTTGGCCGATCAGGAGGTCCGGGTTTCTGCCAGAGACGAGTGACAGAAAGAGAATAGCATCTGCTTTATTACTGAGTTGGTACGAGCTGCCGGGAAAAAGGATCAGCGGGATATTGCACCTTTCGCGGATCTTCTGGAGGCATTGATCCAGCTGGCTATTGACCAGGAGACTGCCACCGATAAAAAAATAATCGGTCTTGCAGCGAATGGACAGGTCGATGATCTGATCCAGTTTGCCCATGCGCATTTTGTCCGGATCGATCAGCACGGCAAGTTTCTTGTGGCCGGCCTTGCGGGCAGCAAGTAATTCGGTGTAAAGTTCGTGGCGTCCGGTATTCATTTTTCAAAGATAAGTAGTGTGGCTGATTTGGCCGGACAGGCATATCATTCCGGGGCTTGGCAGGATCAGGTGAAATGCTTGAGCATCCTCACCTCTTCGTGGGTGAGCGGCCTGAACATTCCCCTGGGGAGATTTTTCTTGGTCAGGCCTGCGTAATAGGTGCGGTCCAGCTTGACGATCTCATAACCCAGATGTTCGAAAATGCGACGTACCAGCCGGTTTCGACCGGAATGGATCTCGATCTGGACCTCCCGTTTGGTTTTGGTATCAGCGTAATGAAGGCTGTCAGCTTTGATCTCGCCATCATCGAGCACGATGCCCTCCCGAATGCGTTCCAGATCTTTGAGTGAAAGATTCTTATCCAGTGTCACCAGATAGACCTTGGGAACTTTGTGGCTGGGATGAGAAAGTTTTTTGGTGAGCTCGCCATCATTGGTCAGCAAGATCAGGCCTGAGGTATTCCGATCGAGACGACCTACCGGATAAACGCGTTCAGTCACCTTGGTAGCCAGGATATCGAGGACTGTGCGACGGCCACGTTCATCACTGGACGTGCAGATAATATTGGTCGGTTTGTTGAGGAGATAATAGACCAGTTTGTCAACGGCTTTGACTTGCTGTCCTTTAAATGCAATGATATCCTCGGGTTTGACTTTATAACCCATTTCCTGGACCACCGTGCCATTGACGGTGACATGGCCTTGCATGATCAGCGTATCCGCGGCGCGACGGCTGGCGATGCCGCAATGAGCGATGTATTTGTTGAGCCGCATTTCCGGCCCGGGAGCTTTATCTTTTGATGTGTTAGTGCGAGGGGTTTGCCTTGGAGCAGGTGCGGGTTTAGTGGGTTTGACAGGAGTTGTATTTGCAATAACCGGAGCTTGAGGTTTTGCCGGTTTTTTCACACTGGGTTTTTCAGCAGGAATTTGCTTTTCGTCCTTACCATGTTCCCGTTGGAGCCTTGCCTTTTTTTGCGTGCGGTTGTAAGCGTCTTCCGGGGTGATGGATTTGGATTTACGTCGACTATAGAATGGCGTCAGCGGAGCCTCAGACCCGGCACTCTCTTTAGGAGGACGGGCAGTTCCGGATTTTGAAACAGCAGGCTGTTCATTTTTTCTTTTTGGACCTGCACTGGGTGCAGACGTCCTTGGATATGTTGATTTTCGTTTCACGTCAGTACAGGGATGCCGGAGTAAAGATTAAAAAGGAATAGGCTCGTCATCCTGGTTGAGACGGGATGGACGGGTGATGATGGCATTATAGTTGTCTGCTGCCGGCCCTTTACCGGAGATATCATTAAAGAAGTCATCACCTGGGTCTGTAAATTTGGCAAACTGGCTGATAAACTTCAGGTTGACGGTTCCCAATGCACCATTTCTATGTTTGGAGATGAGGATTTCAGCCTGATCTTTGGAGATCGTAGGATCGGACTCCATCTCGTAGTAATCCGGGCGATAGATAAATGTGACAATATCCGCATCCTGTTCGATAGCACCGGAGTCCCGGAGGTCGGAGAGTTGCGGACGTTTGTTTCCTCCTCGCGTTTCAACAGCGCGACTCAGCTGTGACAGCGCGATCACAGGTACAGCAAGTTCTTTGGCCATGGTTTTGAGTGCTCGGGAGATGGTACTGATCTCTTGCTCACGTGTGCCTCCCCGGCGGTTTTCAGGACCAGCAGACATCAGTTGCAAATAGTCTACGATAACCAGTTGGATGTCATGGTGCATTTTTAAGCGACGACATTTGGCTCGCATTTCAAAAATATTGATGGCCGGCGTATCATCGATAAAGATGGGAACATCACTAAAGCGTTCAACAGAACTATTGAGTTGCTGCCATTCATAGTCTTCAAGCTGAGCATTCCGCAATTTCGAGCCCGGTATTTCGGCGACCATCGACATGAGACGATGGGTCAGCTGAAGCGCGGACATTTCAAGTGAGAAGAATGCCACGGGGCGTTTGTAGTCAAGAGCGGCATTCTTGGCCAGCGCCAGAGTGAAGGCCGTTTTACCCATACCAGGTCGTGCGGCAACGATGATGAGATCGGATCGTTGCCATCCATTGGTGATTCGGTCCAACTCGGTGAATCCCGAAGGCACACCAGTCATGCCGATTTCTTTTTTCGAAAGGGATTCGAGTTCTTTCTGCGCTTTGACCGCGAGATCACCAAGTTTTGAATAGCTGCGGTTTAGGTTTTTCTGGGTGATGTCGAAAAGATTGGATTCGGCTTCATCGAGCATCTGGAAGACATCTTTGGTGTCTTCAAAAGCATCGGTGATTGTCGAGGTGCTCACCCTGATAAGTTCCCGCTGGATGTGCTTCTGGGCGATGATCCTACTGTGAAATTCAAGGTTGGCAGCACTGGCGACCTTGTTGGTGAGTTCGACCAGGAAACCTACCCCTCCGACCTGTTCCAGTTGGCCGCTTTTTTTCAGGGCTTCGTGCACGGTGAGGATATCGACCGGTTGCGACCTTTCGAAAAGGTGCATCATGGCCTCAAAAATCACGCCATGCGGTTTTTTATAAAAACTATCCGGTGTCAAAATATCCAGGACGATGGCCATGGCATCCTTGTCGAGCATCAGGGCGCCCAGGACTACTTCTTCGATCTGGGTGGCCTGGGGTTGGATCTTGCCGTATACCAGGTTGGTCAGATCATTGTCGGAGCGGAGAGGTTTGAGTCTGCTACCGGAGGATTGGGGGGTATATTGATTGGGCTCAGCCATTATTTTAGTGAAGGGTCAGTGGTGAATAGTGAATAGTGAATAGTGAGTGGTGAGGCGTGAGGTGTGAGGTGTGTGCAGTTGAAATTGATAGATGTAGGATGTGTGTTTTCGTTTTCTGAATATAGAATTGACGGCCAACTGCCAACTGCCAACTGCTCTCTGCTCTCTGCTCTCTGCTCTCTGCTCTCTGCTTCTTTGGGGTTCCAAAACTAAACCCATACGGACGGATATCCTAACCGGGTGATCTCCGCAAGAGAGACATATTGTGGACAAGTGCCGGTCTGATTGTGGAGAAAAATGTTGGTAAATAACCTATTGGACAACGCCCGCTAAAAGTACACATAACAACAAACATGCATTTGAAAAAGTGCCCGCGGAGCACTTTGTTTTTCAGCATATTAGTAAAATATAAATTTATATATGAGTTGTAGTCATCCCTGAATGAATAGTTGCAGGTGATTCACCACCCCGGTAACACCCTCTTTCGTGACGTATAAATTGTGAAAAAATAGAGCCAGTATTTTCAAACTTCCTTTACCCGGACATCTTTTGTCAAATGGTCAGAAGGGGTGTAGTTGATATTCTACATCCTCATTTTGAAGTTGTTACAGAACTTGCATTCGATTTCAAAGAGTCCCTGTACGCCCCAATCGTCTCACGATTCCAAACCATATAATTGGATAAATTTGGCCTGGAATACAGGGCTTTCATTTTTACCTATTTTGCTAAACCTGAGCATATCACATTTTAAATATCATTTGTTTTATGAACCGCTTTAAACTTTTCTTTTTCGGTTGTCTTCTTCTGGCTGCAGCATCCTGCAATCCCGGAGACCAGCCAGCCGGCAATCCTACAGGAACTTCTTCAGAGACTTCAGCCAATACCGGGGATGGTTTTGACCGCACCCGGCTTCCGATACAGCCACCGGTTATCCCCCGATACACACAGGAGGATGCCAGGGACGCCACACCGCCAGCACCGTGGGAAGTTCATGCTCCTAAAGGGGCTCCCAACATCATCCTCGTCCTGGTCGATGATTTTGGTTTTGGGATGTCCAGTGCTTTTGGTGGCCCGATTAAAATGCCATTTGCTGAAAAACTGGCCGCCAATGGTCTACGTTACAATCGTTTTCACACCACAGCACTTTGTTCGCCTACCCGGACCGCGCTGCTCACGGGTCGTAACCATCACAGCAACAACATGGCTGGGATAACGGAGGTAGCAACTGCTTTTCCAGGTAATACCGGGGTCAGGCCACAGAGTATCGCCCAAACCGCCATGATTCTAAAACTCAATGGATTCAATACCGCTCAGTTTGGTAAGAATCATGAAACTCCAGCATGGCAGATCCATGCTTCAGGTCCCTTTGACAACTGGCCGACCGGTCAAGGATTTGAAAAATTCTATGGTTTTATGGGTGGTGAAACCAATCAGTTTTACCCTGGTGTTTGGGATGGAACATCCCGCGCAGAAGTACCCGTTGAGGATCCCAACTATCATTTCACCACGGATATGACAGATCATGCCCTTGAGTGGATGAAAGCCCAGCAGTCCATGACACCGGACAAACCTTTCTACATGTACTTCGCTCCCGGTGCATGCCACGCACCTCACCAGCCTCCAGCAAGCTATGTCAACAAATACAAAGGTCAGTTCGACGAAGGATGGGATGTATATCGTGAAAAGACGCTCGCACGTCAGATCGAAATGGGTATTGTACCCGCCGGCACTAAGTTGGCGCCAACGGATCCATTTATCAAGCCTTGGGATTCCCTATCAGATACCCAGAAGAAAGTGTATGCACGTCAGATGGAAGTCTATGCCGGTTTTGCAGAGCATACTGACTATGAGATCAGCAGATTGCATGACTATATCGAATCGATTGGTGAACTTGACAATACGGTATTCATTTATATCCTTGGAGATAATGGTGCCAGTGCAGAAGGTTCGGCCAATGGTTTGTTGAATGAGAATACGTATTTCAACAACATCCCTGAAAGCATTGATGTGCTTGCTACACAATTGCCATTATTTGGCGGACGCAAGTCCTATGGCCACTTTGCTGCTGGCTGGGCAATTGCCGGAAATACGCCATTCGGTTGGTCCAAACAGGTTGCGGGTGACTTTGGTGGAACGCGTAATGGGGTCATCATAGAGTATCCTGCCATTATCAAGGATAAAGGTCAGATCCGCAGCCAGTTCTACCACGTCATCGACATAGCACCTACGATCCTCGAGCTTTGCCACGTGCCTCAGCCGGTGGAGGTCAATGGTTTCGATCAGGAGCCTATGCAAGGGGTGACCATGGTCCCCAGTTTTACCAAAGCTGATGCTCCGGAAACGCATACCACTCAATATTTTGAAATTACGGGCAATCGCGGAATTTACCATGACGGATGGATCGCACGGGTCATCCACCGCGCGGCATGGGAGACAACCCCAAGAGGAACGTTTGCTGATGATAAATGGGAACTCTACAATGTCACGGAAGATTTCAGCATGAGTACTGATGTGGCCGCACAAAATCCAGAGAAACTCAAAGAACTCCAGGCCCTTTTTGCTACAGAGGCTGTGAAATACCACGTATTTCCATTGGATGACCGCAGCGTAGAAAGGCTCGACCCCGCGCAAGCAGGAAGACCGGATGCTATGGCTGGCAGAACCAAACTTACTTTGTATGAAGGCATGGGCGGCCTGCAGGAAAATGCATTTATCAACATCAAAAACCGCAGCAGTGTTTTTGTAGCTAACGTAGATGTACCCGCTAAGGGTAACGGTGTCATTGTAGCGATGGGTGGTATGTTTGGCGGATATAGCCTATACATGATCAACGGTGTGCCCATGTTTACCTACAACTGGGTTGGCCAGGCCGAGTATGATGTCAAATCGACAAAAACCCTGGCTCCAGGTAAGCATACGATTGAATTCAAATTTGACTACGATGGAGGCGGACTCGGCAAAGGTGGAAATGGAACGTTTATCGTTGATGGTGTTGAAGCCGGAAAAGGTCGTATTGAAAATACTAATTCCAATATGTTCAGCCTGGATGAAGGCGCAGATGTAGGTATCGATGAAGCCACTAACGTCAGCAAAAACTACAAACTGGGTCATGCCAACCATTTCAATGGCCGCATCGAACAAGTGTCCATAGAGATCAAGTGATGAAATACGAAGGGGAGTGAAATGATATACTCCCCTATTTTTTCCTGGACGGCGAGTGTCCGGGCGCATTGAATGAAGAGTTTATAAAGTGGGAATGCAGTCTTAACCAGACTGTATAGAGGTAGGGTGCCCTCTAGCGCCCTGCCTCATTTTTTTTACGAATGGTCATACTTTCATTTTTAAGACAACTGCATTATAGCTCTTAGACAAACATCTGCCTTAAATCCATTTTTTCAACATGAAAAACATTGTTGTATTTCCATTCAAAATATGGGTCGCGATCGCTTGTTGTTTTACGGCCTTTTGCAGCCTTCAGGCTCAGCATATGGATCTTGTGGATTCTACGCAGACCCAGGTCTTGGCGGATACCGGTCAGCAATATTTTCTTCCGGATTTGAGTCAGAAGGATCTGATGTGGACTAAAGGAGGAAACAAGTTTTTTACGCACAAGCTTGGTTTCGTGATGATCTTTGATTACTCCGGTTTCAGCCAGGATTCGAGCAGCGAAGCTCAAGTAGGTCCCCAGGAGAGCACCGGGGACATCCGGGGTGCCAGGGTGATGATGCGGGGAAAACTCAATTATAAAAATCCCTGGAGCTATCTCCTGAGCCTGGAGTATAAGGGCTTGGACCGGACGGAAGATGATCCCGCTTTTGGTTTTACAGATATCCAATTTGTCATACCGGTTTTGAAAAATACAGACCTGTCTATTGGTAAAATCAAAGAGACCTTTGGATATGAGATGGTGGGAGATGCCGCCAACCTTCCGCATCAGGAGCGGTTGCTCAATCCTTTTTTTCGAAGCCGCAATACCGGGATGATGCTCAAACATTACATGCTGGACAACAGGATGACCATCGCCGGCGGGTATTACAATGATTTTATTTCCGGCCCGGGGACCAGCACGTTTACGGCTCGGTTGACAGGACTGCCGGTTTGGAATATGGGTGGAAAACATTTCTGGCATTCGGCTTTTTCCTTCCGCTACACGGATGCTGTTGATGGCAACGTACGACTCAAGGGAAAGAATCAAACCAATGTCGGCAGTAACTATGTTGATACCGGCAATTTTGCCGCTGATGGCCAGATCAACCTGGGGGTCGAGCAATTGTGGAGTCTTGACAATGCATCCTTGTTGGTGGAATACATGCACAACTGGACACCTACACCAACAGGTACAGAGCAATTTCAAGGATACTATGTCACCGCTTCCTATGTGTTGAGTGGTGAGCAGCGACCTTATGATCAGAAGGCGGCCTATGCGCGCCGGATCAAGCCAGACAGCAAAGCCGGTGCCTGGGAGTTGACCGGACGCTATGGACGTGTGGATCTTGATGGGTTTAATATCCATGGAGGGATCAATACCATCTATACCGCCGGACTCAACTGGTGGGCTAACCAGCACTGGAAGGCGGGGATTAACTACAGCATCAGCAATCTGGAACGAAGCAGTATCACAGATATCACACATTCTTATCAGGTTCGTATACAATGGGTATATTGATCTGATTTTTAGTCAGCATTATTAAACACCTTCCAGCTATGAAAAAGATACTTCGTTTCTTCTTCTTTGTGCTCATGCTTAGTTTCCATACGCCTCTTCTTTGGAGTCAGGAAATGTCAAGCCATGAAGAGCCATTTCATGCGCATCCCAGCGTGGGATTATTTATCAGTCATGCCCATGTCTTTGAGGGGTTGGATGCGGATGGCGATCGACAGGCTTTGTCATTGTCATCGTGGGGTCTGGATTTCAACTATCATTTTCATCCTCAGTGGGCGATCGGTCTGCATACGGATGTAATTATTGAAAAATTTAAAGTTGAAGCGCAAGATGGGGAGACCACCGAGGTCAACTATCCGGTGGCCCCAGCATTGATGGCCATTTTCCAGCCGGGGACGCATTGGGAGTTTTTAGCCGGACTGGGTCTGGAACTCACAAAGGAAGAACAAGAGGTCTTCAACCGGATTGGTTTGGGTTATATCGCGGAACTCTCGCCGGGCTGGGAGATGGCAGCGGCCCTTACCTATGACCTGAAGTGGGAGGCTTATGACACCTGGGTCCTCGGACTTGGGGTGGTTCATCTTTTTGGTCACGAAAGGCATGATGGTGAATAGCCTCCACCAATGGAATAGAAAATCGAAGTAACACGTTTGATTTCCGTGTTGGAATTCCAACCTCATTTTTTCGCAAATCGACCCAGAATTTCATATATCTGATCGGACGCTTTATCCCATGAAAAATATTTGACTCTTTCAAGACCAAGCGTGATCAATTCTTTCCTAAGGGATTCCTCTTCAGAAACTCGCCTCATGTGGTGTGCCAGTAGATTGACATCAAGGGGCGCAAAGCGCAGAGCGGCATTTCCAGCCACCTCCGGAAGAGAAGACACATCACTGCAGATGACCGGTACACCGCTTGCCATGGCTTCGACAAGAGGCAGGCCAAAACCTTCGTAAAGGCTCGGATAGATCATAGCCTCCGCACTGGCTACCAACGCAGTGGCATCAGAGGTTGAAACATATCCCGAAAGATGTATAGCTGCTTTCCATTGGCTATCTGCAATAGCCTTAAAAACTTCTTCTGTATGCCAGGATGCCCGGCCTGCGAGGACAAGCTGGTGATCAGAAGGATGGGTTGATTTGAATTGTTCAAAAGCCCGAACGAGGGTTAAGATATTCTTACGGGGGTGGATGGACCCGAGATAGACGTAATAGGGTAGGCCTTTAGCATATTTTTCACGCGTCTTTAGCTTTTGAGCTGCTTGTATAGGTTGATAGGTATCGGTGATGCCATTATACACCACCGATATTTTATTTGCAGGTACATTATATCCGTCGATGATTTCGCGCTTAGAAAATTCGGAGACGGTTATGATGTGGTCCGTATAAGCGAGATAGCGTGGCATCCATTTATTATAAAATGCCCTGATCCGGGGCTGAAGATATTCAGGATAACGCAGATAGGCGATATCATGCACCATGGATACTTTAGGGATGCTCATCCCCAGCGGAATAAATCCATCAGGGCTGAAAAACACATTTGCCTTTTCTTTTACGGCATGTTTTCGCACCGGATGATCGAGCCAATACCGGATGAGGATAGGCAGCCGGGTTACCGGATAAAAGGCATGGGGATGCACATTCGGGCCATGCACAAAGTGAGGATCAAATTTCCGGTCAAAGTAGTAGTCGAACTCATCTTCAGGATGTGAATGAACCATACGGCGCATGACTTCGTCCGTGACCGTGCCAACACCTTCGAGGCGGTTGAGGAGCAGGTGTCTGGTATTGACGGCTATGCGCATAAGTGAGTCTGTAGGTGGCACAAAGTAAGCCAATACCTTGAAAGACGTCAAGCGGATAGAGGATTCAAAAAATCTCGCGCAGAGACGCAAAGACGCAGTTTAATACTTCACGCTCCAATAATCTGCGTATTTGGATCTCCGCTTAATTTACCTTGCCTTCCGCCTTTCCGCCCTTCAACCCTTCCGCCTTTCTAACCTATCTTTGAGCCATGGGAGAAGCAAAGAAAACCGATGTATTGATTCTCGGCAGCGGTATCGCCGGACTCACCTGTGCGATCAAAATCGCGGAGGCCCGTCCGGACTTGAAAGTGACAGTCCTGACCAAAGCTGTGCGGGATGAAAGCAATACACGATATGCCCAGGGTGGAATCGCTGCCGTGTGGAATGAGGCGATCGACAATAAGGACAAACACATAGCTGACACCCTGGATGCAGGCGATGGCCTCTGCAATGAAGCAGTAGTGAAAATGGTGGTGGACGAAGGTCCCTTGCGTGTGCGCGAACTCATCGAATGGGGTGCCCGCTTTGATAAGGAACAAAACGGAAACTACGACCTGGGTAGGGAAGGAGGCCACAGTGAAAACCGAATCCTGCACTACAAGGATATCACGGGTTGGGAGATACAGCGCACCCTTATCGAAAAGAGCAAATTATATCCTGGCATTGAATATCGCGAAAATTGTTTTGCCATAGATCTGCTCACGCAGCATCATCTTGGCTACAATATCACCAGGGTGACACCGGGCATTGAATGTTATGGCGTTTATGCCCTGGATAAAAACAATCTGGATGTAGAAACCCACCTGGCCCGGTTGACTATCATTGCTACTGGAGGTGCCGGTCAGATTTATCGTGCCACGACCAACCCTGTCATAGCCACCGGCGATGGTATGGCTATGCTCTATCGCGCAAAGGGAAGGATCTCCAATATGGAGTTTGTCCAGTTTCATCCCACCTCACTCTACAACCCTGCAGTAGAGAACCAGGCTTTTCTGATTTCAGAGGCCGTGAGAGGTTTTGGTGGGGTACTGCGGACCAAGGATGGAGAGGAATTCATGCATAAATATGATGCCCGGAAGAGTCTGGCGCCCCGTGATATTGTGGCTCGCGCTATTGATAACGAGATGAAGCGCCTGGGTGACGAATTTGTCTACCTGGATTGCCGCCATTTGCCACTCGAGGATTTCAGAAAACATTTTCCCAATATTTATGATCGTTGTCTTGAAGACGGAATTGATATCACTAAGCAGATGATCCCTGTGGTGCCTGCTTGTCATTATTTCTGTGGCGGAATCCATGTTGATATGCAGGGTCGTACCTCTATCAACCGTCTCTATGCAGCGGGAGAATGCACAGCCTCCGGTCTGCATGGCGCCAATCGACTGGCTTCCAACAGCCTGCTCGAAGGATTGATTTATGGCCATAATATTGCGACGGATGTAATCACCACCATCGATCAATATCAGCACAAAGAGGGTATCCCATCATGGAATGCAATAGGTACCACGGATCCAAAAGAGATGGTACTCATCACGCAGAGCTGGAAAGAATTAAAAGACATCATGAGTAGTTATGTGGGTATCGTCCGGTCCAATGTCCGTCTTCAACGCGCGCTTGACCGCTTGTGGTTGCTCTACAAAGAGACCGAGGATCTCTACAACACTACGACCCTTTCTCCTCAACTCTGTGAACTACGCAATCTGATCACTATTGCCTATCTCGTGAGCCGGTCAGCCTCCATGCGGCATGAGAGCAGGGGATTGCATTATACCACCGACTATCCTGAATTGTTAGATCACTTGGAGGATACTCTTATGTAATTATGGGGTGATGGAGTGATGGGGTGATGGGGTGATGGGGTGATGGAGTGATGGAGTGAGGAAAGATTATATCTCTGCGCTCTCCGTGTCTCCGTGTGCCTATTTATCTAGTGCCTTGGTGAACTCCCTCGCTTCTACTTACGTAAAACCGTTCCCTCATGATGAGAGGGAAGTAATAGACTAACTCTTTCCTGTGACGTTGACTTTGATGCGTTCATTACGGGTGGCGAGCTCCCAGGCGGTGTGGAAGGCGAGGCGGGCGATGGTTTCGGCTTTTTGATACTGAATTTTATCGGGCGTATCCGTGGGACGATGGTAGTCGTCATGGACTCCCGAAAAATAGAAGATAACCGGGATTCCATTTTTTGCAAAATTGTAATGATCGGAGCGGTAATAAAATTGGTTGGGGTCATCTTCTGCATTGAAGGTATAGTCCAGGAATAAGTGTGTATAGGTGCTGTTGGCCTTCTCATTGATTTCATGGAGCTCGGTGCTGAGGCGGTCAGCCCCGATCACATAAGTGTACAAGGAGTCCTGGTGATTTTTATCTACCCTCCCGATCATATCGATGTTGACATCAGCCACCGTATTGGCAAGAGGAAAAACAGGATGCTCGACATAATACTGGGAGCCCAACAATCCTTTTTCCTCACCTGTGACGAGCATACAGAGTACACTTCGTTTGGGGCCAAGGCCTTGTTGTTTGGCGATGCTGAAAGCCTGGGCAATTTCAAGGACTGCACTGGTGCCGGAAGCATTATCATCAGCACCATAAAAGATATTGCTGCCTCGCACGCCGAGATGGTCATAGTGAGCGGATATGATGACGAGTTCATTTTTTAAAGCAGGATCAGTGCCTTCAATGTAGGCCAGCACATTGGCGCCGGGTATGGATTCTATTTTATGAGAAGCGTTGAGCACTACATTTACGTCGAGCGTCATGTGCGCAGGTTTACCTGTGCGCGTAATCTTATCGCGGGTTTTGATCAGTTTGTTGACCTTGTCACCAACAAGAGTTTGACCCAGCGTGGGAGAAAGGATGGCCCAGGGTATATAGTCATTGAGATCCTCAGGTCTTTTCATTTCCATTTTACCTGCCAGTAAATATTTGCGGGCATACATGACCATGTCTTTAAATCTGGCATCGATCACCCAAAGGGAAGCAGCTCCGGCTTTCTTTGCGGCTTCCATTTTGAGCATTGGATCATAGGACCAGGCGGATGCGGTATCTGTACCGGTGATTCTGAATTTTTCATCGCGAGTCATCGGCTCACCGCTATAGATCAAAAGATGTTTGCCGCGGACATCTACCCCTTTGTAATCTGAATAGGCGGGGTCATCGATACCGTACCCCAAAAAGACCATTGATGAGACCGACAAAGGCCCGGATTGTATTGGGAAACTTTGTGGTAGGCAAAGAAACTCTTTGGTGTGCTCATAGGTTTGATCATTGACATAAAGGGAGATATCCTTCCATTTGAAACTCGTAAATCCGGCTTCCTGAAGGTAATTGTTATCGCCGGGGGGCGGTGCGATGCCGTAGGATGCAAATTGAGCGGAAATATAATCTGCTGCTTTCTTGTTGCCCGCTGTTCCTGTCTCTCGGCCTTGCAGGCTATCAGAGGCGAGATAGTACACATGCTGACGGATGGAAGCTGCTTCGATGGAGTTGGCCAGCATGACAGAAGGATCATCCATTTGGGCATGAGCCAGGGCGCCGCTGAAAAGGGAAAAAATCAGGAATAGGAATTTCTTCATTTTACAATCATTGATGCTGATGAACTCCTGGTTTAAACATATTCATAAACAAGGAGGCATGAATAGGGTGATGGCCGCTATGACAAATCAAAGAAAATAGGCGCGTTTTGGGGTAAAAAATAGACTAACGGAGCGTTAACGGAGGTCAGGCCAGGCTTCTTATATCTGAAGGATAACTTCAGCTCTTCAATAAGAACTTAAATCCTGAGGACGAATCGTCAATAAATCCCTAAATCATCCGGACATAAGGAGTAATCTCCCTTGTCGTTCAATCAAATCAGCTGCAGCGGATCTTGTCTACCCGGCGTTGATGCCTTCCGCCCTCAAAAGGGGTTTCGAGAAAGGTCTGCACCATGGATAGCGCAACCGCTTCGGAGACAAAACGTGCCGGGATAGAAAGAATATTGGCATCATTGTGTTGGCGAGCCAGGGAAGCCAGTTCATTGTTCCAGCACAATGCCGCCCGAATTCCCTGATGTTTGTTGGCCGTCATAGCAGCCCCGTTGCCTGATCCACAGAGGATGATCCCCAGCCAGGCTTCGCCTTTTTCTACCGCATCAGCAACGGGATGGACATGGTCTGGATAATCCGTGGATGCCTCGCTATCCGGTCCGGCATCCACGATATCATATCCATTACGATCTAACCAGTGGATGATGGCCGATTTGTAGATGTAGCCGGCGTGATCTGATCCTATGGCAATGGTTTTTCTGTCTTTCTGTGTTTCCATGGTAAGCTTTATTCTAATGCCGGGGCCGTATTGTATGGGCCCAGTAACGACTCCATTTCCTGGGCGAAAGCATCATCCTTGACCGTCTTCGAGATCTTGAGAATCTCTGAGACGGCATTGCTATACAGTCGGTAGTCCAGGCTGAAGCCAGCCTTGAGATCATCTTCATCCAGCGAGTCAAAGAAAGCCATGTATTCTGCGCTTTCTTTGGCCAATATCCGTAGATGTTCTTTGGCTTTGTCAAAGGCTCCGGCTCGCACATAGATGTTGATGTGTGGCATGGTCCGTGCATCGTAGGGGAAGTTCATTTCCGGGAAACCCTTGAAATAGGCATCAGTGATATCTACAGCTTCCTGGTTGCGTCCTTCAGCGATCATTTCTTCTGAAGAACGCCAGATGATCATTTTCATAGCCTGCACACTTGCCCCATAGCTGTTGTCCACATAGAGACGTTGCTTGTCAAAATTGCCCCATTTCCATTTGTTGACAACCCGATCGTGCACTTTGTCGATATCAACGCGGCCGCTTCCATAGATGTAGAATTCTTTCTGGCTAGGCGTATACACTGGCAAAACGCGCAATCCTAAACCTTCCATCTGGGTGTAATCATTGATGTTCATCAACTTAGAATCCTGGCAAGTGACCGAGAAATACACTGGGCGGTCATAAATGTTGCTCATGATGATATCGAGCACAGCCAGTTGATCTTTGGTGATGTATTGCTTATCAACACTCACTGGAATCTTAGTGACGATTTTTCCTGTATCAGCCATAGTTACCAGACCTGAGCTCAGGGCCCGTGCCGGATCTATAGGTATATACAGGTTATTGGAAGGTAAATAGGTTTCCAGTTTGGTGCCCTGGATATTTTGTGGATTGTCTTTGGCAATAAACTGCAAGGCCTGATCCAGTGGCATTTCATTAGTTGTGCTTTTCCCTGGGAGGAAAAACAATTGATTGCGTTTGTTGCCCCGGTAAGATTCTGTGGGTATAGTGAGTTTGATTGGCGCGGAGTCGTTGATTTTCCTTCTGAGTCCTTCGATATACCAGTCGACAGCAATCAAACTCAGGTTGACGATACGGACATCGCGCCTTACTCCTTCAACTTCCTGCGCATACCATAATGGATACGTGTCGTTGTCCCCATAGGTAAACATGATCGCATTGGGATCCAGCGACTCAAGGAAATTGCTTGCATAATCTCTTGCTGCCGTGATATGCATGCGGCTATGGTCATCGAAATTCTGGAAGCCCATCACAGCGGGGGCTGTCAGTACGATCGCAGATGCAAGTATTGGCGTAGCCGCACCCAGAGATGAAAACCTGGCTTTGATCATTTCATATAAGGCGGGTACCCCTAATCCTATCCAGATACAGAAAGTAAAGAAGGAGCCGACCAATACGTAATCCCTCTCGCGGGGTTCGTTAGGGGGCTGATTGGAATAGAAAATAATACCTAATCCGGTAAACAAAAACAGCACAAGTAGAGCCGTAAAATCCCTTTTTCGTTTGCCCATCTGATAAAACAATCCGAAGAGTCCGAAGATGAGGGGAAGGAAGTAGTATTTGTTTCGGGCCTGGTTGTCCTTCATGGATTCAGGCATCTTATCCATATTGAAAAGTCGTGCGCTGTCTATTGCTTTAATGCCTGACATCCAATGACCACTTTTCGGGTTCCACGGTTCTGTGCCTTGTTCGCCGTTTTCCCGACCTACAAAATTCCACATGAAGTATCTCCAGTACATCCAGTTGATCTGGTAACGGAACAGAAACTCGAGGTTGAAGGCCATGGTGGGTTCGCCTTTATCATCACCCATCCACCTTTTGTAAAGTGCGGGGCGGCTGCCATCGCTATGACTGATACGAGGAAGGAGGATTTTGTCTTCGTCCCGGTACAGATAGGTGAGTTTATAATCCACGACTTCATAATGATCGCCGACGATACCGTATCGATCTTCCTTTTCGGTGTCGATAGGGTCAGCTGCAAAATGAGGGCCTCTCAGCAAAGGGCGTTCGCCGTATTGTTCGCGATTGAGATACGGGATAAGGCGCATCGCATCGCTAGGGGCGTTCATGTTGATGGGAGGATTGGCATTAGCTCGAATGACCACGACACCGATCGTTGAGAAACTGATGACCAGGAGCGTCAAAGCAACGATGAGTCGTTCGGCCAGTCCATTATTGTTCTTCCTGGCCCACCGAAGTCCGAAGAAAGCCAGGGCGGTGAGGATCAATAAGGTCGGAATGATCCCTGAGTGGATTGGAAAACCAAGGCCATTGACCATCAGCAGTTCCATTTGTGCCCATAGTGATGGTACTCCTACGATCACCAGTTTCTGTACTACCGGGATCATGAGGGACCCCATGATCATGGCCAGCAATAGTCCTCCGAAATTGAAGTCCTTATATTTCTTGAAATAATAAAGCAGTCCCATGGCCGGAAACACGAGCAAGCTCAGGAGGTGAACACCGATCGAAAGTCCGGCGGCATAGATGGCAAAGATGATCCATTTGTCGGCTTCGGGGGTGTCTTCCATACCATACCATCTGGCTGCAGCCCATACGGTGAGCGTAGTAAACATGGTGGACATGGCGTAGACTTCGCCTTCTACCGCGCTAAACCATATGGAGGTACAGAAGGCTGTGGCCAGACCTGCTGCGAGACCAGCTCCACAAGCGACAAGTGTTTGTTCGCGGTTCATCGACTCATCTCTGCCGACCAGGGATAGGCGGGCAAAGATGATGGTGGTCCATGCGACAAGTGCAGCGGCAAGGGCGGTGCATGCGCCGGACATGAGGTTGACCGCAAAGGCGATGTTGGCTTTATCATTGCTCAGCATATCGGCCACCCAGGTAAATAATCTGCCGATCAGCAAAAAGAGAGGTGCGCCTGGCGGGTGGACTACCTGGAGTTTGTAGGCTCCGAGTACGAACTCCCCGCAATCCCAAAGGCTGCCGGTACGTTCGGCGCTGAAGAAATAGACCACCATGGCAATGGCGAATACAATCCAGCCGGTGATGAGCGAAAATCTTTTTTCCTGATTCATAAAGCAGATGACATCTTACTACCCCTGGGGGTGTGAAAGTGTGTGAATAATAGGAGGTTATTGGATCATGGACTTTACGTGCACACCGTCAACCGGGAAAGGCAATGGGTTTGGTGGCCTGTCGGGCAAAAGTAAGAAAATTGAGTCCGCTCGTGCCGTTATTCAGGGCGTTTAGGGATTTTTAACCTTGGGACCGTTGAATCGGCAAACTTGAAGCATCAAGCTGAAATGAAGTAAAAGATTGATTCAGGTTTTCGAGTTGGATAGCCAGGTCTTTACAAATCTTAGTTTGAAGTATATAAATAGTATGGGGGTATACTTCGTATGATTCAACCAATCCGGCCTGGCGAAGGATCCGCAAGTGTTGGGAAACTGTGGTTTTGGCCAGGGGGATGAGTTTGGCGAGGGCATGGAAAGGAGTTTCTCCGTGAGCCAGGAGGTGGGTAAGAATGATGATCCGGGCCGGATGGGAGAGGGCTTTGGACCAGAAGGATTGTTTGAAGGTAAGCGGATGGAATTGAGGGGCTTTGGAGAAGGCCATGGGGAAGGGGTTGACTGGTGAAGAAAACTGAAAATTAGGGGTTTCAGGTATACAAATGGTATATTCAAAATATACGTCTACATTAAGATTTACTACTATTTGTATAGTATTAAATATCAATATTTTAATATATTTACTCCCCAAATAAAAACACCTCATTCCATGCCCTCCACCACCCACTCCAAATACCCCACCCTCCCAAATACTAACCCCCTCATCACCCCCGTTATGCCCGAGGAATGAAATCCCTTTTCACCTTTCTTCTCACACTTATCTTCCTCAGCTATTTGTCGGCTCAGGCCCCCAAAACCCCACCTGCCAACCTCGTTCCTAACCCCGGTTTTGAAGAATACTCTGACGAACCCTCAGGATGGTATTACTCCGGAAAAGATTTTTCAAGAGTCTCCCTCTACTGGACCTCACCCACTGCGGCTTCCCCCGATATCTACGGCCCCAAAGTCCAGATTCCTAAAAGCTGGTCTGCTGTAGGCTTCGGAAAAGTAAAATCCTACCAAGGTGTCTCCCACGCAGGCATTACAGTCTACGGATGTGACAAAGGGAAACCCCATTGCAGGGAATACGTCCAGGTCCAGCTCACGGAACCGTTGGTGCCGGGCCAACGCTATGGATTCACCTGCATGCTGGCCCACCTGCAGAAATCAGTCAGCGTGCGCAACATCGGCCTGTGGTTTAGCGAAAATGAAATCGAAGAAGGCGCCCACGATCCCATTTTGAAAGACCCTGTACTCTCTTTGGACCGATTCCTGCCCTCCGATGGAAAATGGTATCGTTGGTCCGGCCAGTTTGTTGCCGATAAAGCTTCATCCTACCTGCTGATAGGCAATTTTAAAACCGATGACCAAAGCCAGGTTAAAATGCCGGTACGTAGTGATCTTCGTTATGGCTATTACTATCTGGACGATGTTCGCTTATTCAAAATACCACCGGTCATTATTCCGCCTCAATACGATTCCCCCCTGACGAATTTCATTCCCAAACCTGGTGAAATCGTCACGCTCAGTCGCATCTATTTCGAGTATGACCGCTCAGATTTTATGCCCAGAGCACTGATTCAACTTGATCAATTACTGGCATTCCTGCATAAATACCCAACCATGCATATCGAGATCATCGGCCATACAGATAATATGGGCACAGATGAATATAATCAGCAACTCTCTATGCGACGCTCTGCTGCGGTCCTCCAATGGCTGGTATCAAAAGGGATCAAACGAGAGCTACTGCGCTCTTCAGGTTTTGGCAGCACGCAACCTATCAGCACGAATGCGACATCCGAGGGAAGGGCGATGAATAGAAGAGTAGAAATCAAAGTCATCAGCCTCTGACCCCTTCTATGATTGACTGAAATTTGCTATCCTTGTCCATGTGGGACAGTTAAAACCATATCTGGAAAAGGGCAGACTGGAAGCTGGCTGCGATGAAGCAGGTCGTGGCTGCCTCGCAGGCCCTGTTTTTGCTGCCGCCGTTATCCTTCCGGAAGGATTCAGATGCCCGGGTCTCAACGACAGCAAGCAAGTCTCTCCGGAGGACCGTGAAAGAATGCGCCGGATCATCGAAGAAAAAGCCATCGCCTGGGCCGTCGCTCATATCGAAGCCAAAGTGATCGATCGCATCAATATCCTGCGTGCCTCCATTCAGGCTATGCACAATGCGCTCCGAATGCTCAGACAAAAACCAGATTATATCCTGGTAGATGGCAACCGGTTTTACCCCTACGAGACTATCCATCACAAATGCTTAATTAAAGGAGATTCGCGATTTAGAGCTATCGCGGCTGCTTCCATACTGGCTAAAACTCACCGGGATGAGTACATGCAGTATCTGCATACCTACTATCCACATTATGGGTGGAATCAAAACAAAGGCTATCCAACAGAGATACATCGGTCAGCCATCAGTCAGTTTGGGTTGAGTCCCGAACACAGGCGTAGTTTCAAATACGCTGATCAGGAGATGCAGCAATTAGATTTATTTGATGAGACGTGATCTTAAAGATTATTTGCTTTTGGAAATTTCCTGGTGGGCCACCTTTAGAATATCCACGAACATGGCTCGCGGGACTAACTTTAATTCAACAAAAGTCCAACCTTGCAAACCCCATTTGTTAGGCACAGGATAAATGATCTGCTTGTCCACCAGACAGAATACATCCTGATCTTCCGGAGATAATTTTATACTTGCTCGCTGCTTTTCTTCATCCAGGGTTACCAGGATTTTATTGCGATAGCGAAAGGAAGCATTGTTGAGATGAGGCTTCTCCTGGATGCCATCCATAGCCAGAACAAGTTTACGGGCAGTGGCTATAGTGATCATTCCATAAAATATTAAAGGTCTTTCACTCGCCTGAACTCCAGCCTGGCCACATCCTTGCGGGACGTGAAGACTTTGTCTAAATGACGCGTTACTGACAGCGTAAGATTTTGAAGGAAAACAGAAATGCCGTTTAACGGCTCACCTTCGACCCGTGATTTCGGATTCAACCCTTTACGGATAGCGCCACTGACATAATAGCTGGTGCGGATATTGATCCACTTGGCACCCACAAGTTGAAAACCATGTTGGTTGCACACATTTTCATAATATGAAACCGGACGTCCATAGCACAACTCATCCCCGGTAATCTGATCTTCAATGCGCTCAAAAAGAAAGACTTTTTCTTTGGCTACGCGACACAATTCAGCCATCAACTGCAGAAGCATGGTCTCATCGGTATTGTGTTGTAAAACCGTTGCAGTAAAAACATAATCAAAACTCTTGTCCTCAAATGGCAACTTTGTGCCATTGACCTTGATGAGATCCACCGAATCGGGCAAATTGGATTTGGCCAACTCTATCATCTCCGGGGAAATATCCACACCTGTCAATTTCCGTGGAGATAGGGACAAGAGTGATTTAAGATTACCACCAGGACCACTTCCAATTTCCAACACTGTCTTGTCCTTGAAATCGATCTCGTGGAGCAGGGAAAGAAACCGCTCCCTCTTGTACCGATAATACGGTTCGTCATCTCCCGCGATCACATTTTTCCCCTTACGCGCCTTTATACGCCGGGCGACATCTGACCAATAGGGCTCGGGATGATAGTTACTCATGTGGTATGTTATATGACTGCCCTAATGAGCAGGATTAAGGGGTGCAAAAGTAAAAGATTCATCATTACCCCAAACTCATTACTCTGTTTTACCCATATGTCGGAGATACCAATGGAATACTTCTTCTCCAATTTTCCTCCCCAGGGCTAGCCCTTCCAGGTTGTCCGAAGAAATATGATATCCACCTAATACTCTGGATAATCCCGCCATTTCAGCGGTTTCAGTAAACGTGGGCATCTCTAAGACGACAGTATCTGCCTCATAGTTAGGTTCGGTCAACTGTCCCGGAACCCATTTTACCTCCTGACCAAATTCATCTTTACCTGTGTATAACCGAAGTACTTCCGCACATCCTCCACTCACCGTGCTATGTCCTGAAACGTATCCGGGGAAAGGAGGAGTCAGAAAGGCATCAGGCGAATAAGGCCTCCAATCTTTCCCATCCATGTCAATCATGCCTTTTTCAGGCCCGGCCCAACCTTTAATTTTCTTGCCTCTGTAATAATGATGCACCAGCGCAAGGGGCCTGGCAAAGTCATAGGTCATCTTAGTGTCCCAGCACGCAATAAATGCATCCATTGCGGTCACCTGGGTGAGTAAAAACATTTGCACATCCTGATCCAGAGCGTGCCGGTCTCTTGAGGACACCTGCATGGCAAATCTGAGCCAATGACCTGCTTGCTGAACAGAAGCCGGACCGTCGCGCATAAATTCAACAAGCGCTTTTTGGGAATCCGTCAGATTCTTTTGCAAATCGACAACTTCTTTGACTTCAGCTTCCAGTTTTTTGGAACCCACCAATGGTGGCGGTGTGGATCTGAATTGATCACTGGATGTAAGGGCAACAGGCTTGACTTTACCCCAGAAAGGGGTCAGACAACCGGGAGCATATTTTTTACCGTTAGCATCAATAAAATAAATAGGTTGCCAACGATTGATGTCCCGCAGTTGATTGGCGGTATTGACGGGAGTATAATGGCTGTAATCAAAGTAGGACGTACCATCAGAACCCTTTTCATCACCATATTGATTGGAGCCATCATGCCTTCGGGCTTCAATGACCGATTGAGCAGCCAGGTTGCCAATACCTGCGGGTGAACCAGGATCAGTGGATGTATCAGAGGGATCCAATCCCAACCTAACCATCATCTCCCGAAACATCAGGGTGTCGGAAAAATAATACTCGCACAATGTCCGGTAGGCTGCATAGCTCACTGCGATTTCCTTGTTTCGAAGCGTATTTTCCGTGGAAGGTCTCCTTTCAATATTCGCCAGGTAGATTGGAGTAGCCGTGTCGTGATATCGGCTCCATGCATCGAATATGGATACAAACACAAGCCCTAAATACCTGGAGGTTACGGTAGGACGTGGCTTGAAACGCTCGGTATCATGAGCCGTGGCTTGCAGGGCTATATCTGCCCATTGATAGACCAGGTTTGGAAAATGACTGGCCGTGCTATCTGCCTGGTTTCCCAATTCAGCTTGGTGCACCTTATGATCCTTGCGGCACGATAGCAAGGCCATGAAGCAAAAGCACAGGACGGCAGGAAAACTTCTCATTTGATAAATTTCAACCCAGGCAGGTCGGAAGGTCAAAAATACTGGTTTTACTACGGAACGGGTCCACAAAGCCTTTCTGGTGGAGGCAGGCATCATAAATGATTGTCAAACAATCGGTAATGACTGATTTACCATGCCTACTGCGCTGTCCCTTCCGGTCCGTTTAACCGCCCCGTTCAGCACCATCTAAGCACTGCTCATCCCGTCAGATTCAAAAGAGTAGCCGAATTTTCACTAATTTTCACCCCCTATTTGTATTGTGTCATGACTCAATTGCAGCTATCTTGAAACCTACTGATCTCACCGATCCCGAATATTTTCATAAAGTCGTCGATTGCCAATATGCCTGTCCTGCTCATACCCCGGTTCCGGAGTATATCCGCATGATCGCATTGGGCAGATACGATGATGCGTATATGATCAATTGGGAATCCAACGTTTTCCCCGGTGTGCTTGGTCGCACCTGCGACCGTCCCTGCGAACCTGCATGCAGACGCGGACGGGTTGAAGAAAAGCCGGTAGCCATATGTCGTTTGAAACGCGTTGCTGCCGACAATAAGACGGATGTCTCCTCCCGCATTCCTAAAGGGCCTTTTCCATCCAATGGAAAGAAAATCGCACTCATTGGTGGAGGCCCTGCCTCGCTGACTGTTGCCCGCGATCTTGCTCCACTAGGTTATGAAATCCATCTCTATGATGAGCAACCCTCCGGTGGCGGATTTATGCGCAGTCAGATTCCATCCTTCCGTTTGCCGGAAGAAGTGCTCAATGAAGAAGTCAACTTCATCCTTGACATGGGTATCCACCAGCATTTCGATACGTATGTATCCAGCCTTAAGGACACCCTGGGTAAAGGATATGACGCCATTTTCATTGGTACTGGTGCTCCCCGTGGTAAAGATCTGCCCAAACTCCCAGGACGTTGGGATGTCCAGGACCATGTACATCTTGGTATCAATTGGCTCGCCAGTGTAGCCTTCGGACACACTGAAAAGATTGGCAAGAAAGTCATTGTCGTAGGGGGTGGAAATACCGCTATGGATTGCTGTCGCACAGCGCGCAGGCTTGGTGGCGAAGAAGTAAAAGTTGTCGTCCGTAGTCCATTTGAAGACATGAAAGCATCAGCCTGGGAAATTGAAGATGCCCAGCACGAAGATATCCCCATCCTCAACTGCCATAACCCTAAAGCTTTTGTGGTAGAGAATGGAGTGATGAAAGGTATGCTGTTTACTAAAGTACAGGCGGTCTACGATGCACAGGGCAAGCGCAGTCTTGTACCCGTCAACGAACCCGATGTGTTTATTGAAGCCGATGACGTCCTGATGGCCATTGGACAAGACAACGCATTTCCATGGATTGAACGCGACCTCGGTATCGAATTCGGAGAATGGGAAATGCCTGTGGTTGATAAAGTAACCTTGCAGTCCACCTTACCCAATGTGTTTTTCGGTGGAGATGCAGCTTTCGGTCCACAGAATGTAATCACCGCGGTGGCCCACGGTCATCAGGCAGCCGTATCTATACAACTCTTCTGTGAAGGGATGAATGTGCATGAGCGTCCTGATCCCATGACCAATATCTATAGCCAGAAGATGGGTATCCATGAATGGAGCTATGACAACAGTGTCGTGGATGATCATCGCTACAAAGTACCACATGCCAGCAAGGAGATGACGCTGACTAATCGTATGATTGAAGTAGAACTCGGCTTCGACAAGCACATTGGGTACAAAGAGGCCCAACGATGTCTCAATTGTGATGTGCAGACCGTATTCGATCGTAGCCGGTGCATCGAATGTGATGCCTGCGTGGATATCTGTCCCACCAGTTGCATCACCTTTACCAATAATGGCGAAGAGGAAGATTTGCGTACCAGGCTGAGTATGCCTGCTCTTAATAAAACTCAGGACCTCTATGTCTCGGATGTGCTGCCCACCGGCAGGATCATGGTGAAAGACGAAGATGTCTGCCTGCATTGCGGACTTTGTGCCGAACGATGCCCCACCTCTGCATGGGATATGCAGAAATTCTTATATCAAGTCACGAAAGCTTCTCATGTATGTCCATCAGTGGTGGTGTAAATGATTTTGTGGTCCGGTTTGCCAACGTCAATGGTACCGGCTCGGCCAGTGCCAATATGCTTTTTGCCAAGGCCATCTTCAGGATGGGTATTCCAGTTTCTGCCAAGAATATTTTCCCATCCAATATCCAGGGCCTGCCCACCTGGTACGAAGTTCGGGTCAACGGAAACGGGTACATCGGGCGACGCGAAGGCATCAACCTCATGGTGAGTGTCAATCCACAGAGCATGGACCAGGATATCAAAAACACCTTGAGCGGAGGCTACTTTTTGTATGACAGTACCTGGCCACTGTCCAATGATCGTCGTCGCGATGATCTCCATTACCTGGAGATCCCGCTGATGGAGATGAGCAACGAGCATTTTGCTGAGCCTCGCTTACGTCAGTTGTTTAAAAACATCATCTATGTCGGTGCACTGGCTGCGCTCCTTGATATCGACCGTGACATCATCATCGGCTTGTTAGAGGATCAGTTTCCGGGAAAAGAAAAAGTTGTGGCCAGCAATGTCAAAGCATTGGATCTGGGGATCGATTATGCCCGGAAAAACTGGAAATGTCCTTTGCCATTTCATGCCAGCAAACTCAAGCTGACAGAAGGTAAAATTATGCTCGATGGTAATACGGCATGTGGACTTGGTGCCGTATACGGTGGCGCTACCGTCATGGCCTGGTATCCGATCACCCCATCTACTTCCGTTGCGGATGCTTTCGAACAATATTGCAAGGAATTGCGTGTAGATAAAACTACAGGTAAACATAATTATGCCATTGTCCAGGCAGAAGATGAACTTGCTGCCATCGGCGTAGTCATTGGGGCAAATTGGAATGGTGCCCGTGCGTTTACGGCTACCAGTGGTCCCGGGGTTTCGCTGATGAATGAGTTTCTGGGACTGGCCTATTTCGCTGAGATCCCTACTGTACTCATTGATGTGCAACGAGCTGGTCCATCCACCGGGATGCCTACGCGTACGCAACAAGCGGATGTGATGCTCGCGTTCTATGCATCGCATGGAGATACCAAACACGTGTTGTTATTTCCATCCACACCAAAAGAGTGTTTTGAAATGACCGCTACGGCCCTTGATTTGGCGGAGCGTCTTCAGACCCCGATCATGGTGATGACGGACCTCGACCTGGGGATGAACGATCACATGAGTGATGCCTTGACCTGGGATTCGGACAGGACTTATGATCGCGGCAAAGTGTTGTCCGCGGAAGATCTGGATCGGATTGAAAAATTCGGCAGATACCTCGATGTGGACAAAGATGGAATTACCTACAGGACATTACCGGGGACGCATCCTTCGAAAGGATCCTTTTTTACACGCGGAACGTCCAGGGATGAATATGCCAAGTACACAGAAGACGGTGCCGCCTATGTAAGAAATATGGATCGGTTGGTTCGAAAATTTAATACCGCAAAAACGTTGGTGCCACCGCCTCAGTTTTATCCCTCACCATCAGGTGCAGATACCGGGATGATCTTTTTTGGAACAACAACCGATTCAGCATTGGAGGCGATAGATATGCTCCGTAGCCAGGGTATTACATTGGATGGGATGAGGCTTAAAGCTGCTCCTTTTTCGCAAGCGGTTACGGACTTTATTCTGGAACATGAGACCGTATTTGTCGTCGAACAAAACCGCGACGGCCAGATGCGCACCATCCTGATCAACGAACTTGAAATAGATCCCCGTCGTTTGGTGTCTATCCTCAACTATGATGGTTTTCCGATTACCGCAGATCATATCGTAAGGCTTGTTCATAGTCATATTCCACAACCCCAATCTGCAGTTTGATTTTCTTGGCTATAAGTAGTAATCCATGTCTACAGGAATAAAATACCAGATGCCAGATACCAGATCTTTAACGCTTGTCAAAGGCCAGTGTCTGCCCTCCCTTTCATTCCGAATGAATGAACCTTTACACCGTATAAGCTTCATAACCTCCATAAGCTCTAACCTTCCAACCTTCTAACCTTTCCATATGAGTTACAAGAGACCAGTATTCAGGCACCCAGGCGCAGGCACCAATGCCATAGGTTTTCACCGGAAGGAATATGAAGGTGCCCTTTCCACACTTTGTGCGGGATGTGGACATGATTCTATCAGTGCGGCGATTATCCAGGCTTGTTTCGAACTTTCTATTCCTCCGCATCGGATAGCAAAAATTTCAGGCATCGGATGTTCGTCCAAGACACCTACCTATTTTCTGGCCAACAGTCATGGTTTCAATTCAGTCCATGGTCGTATGCCTTCTGTAGCTACTGGTGCAGTGATGGCCAACAAAGATCTCACCTATATCGGCGTGAGTGGGGATGGTGATTCAGCTTCTATCGGAATGGGGCAGTTTGCGCACGTGATTCGTCGCAATCTCAACATGATCTATATCGTGATGAACAATGGTTGTTACGGTTTGACCAAAGGCCAGGATTCTGCCACGGCGGATATTGGTTCCATCGGTAAAGCCGGCCACGCAACAGTCTTCAGTTCCATTGATCTGGCCGGACTGGCGCTTGAGCTGGGTGCGGGATTTGTGGCGAGGAGCTTTTCCGGAGATAAAGATCAGCTCATCCCCTTGATCAAGGCGGGTATACGGCATCAGGGATTTGCGCTCATCGACGTACTCTCTCCTTGCGTTACCTTCAACAATACCAATACCTCTACCAAGTCATACAGTTATGTACGCGACCACATGGATGCCACGTCGATCGCGGATTTCGTTCCTGAAAAAGGTGAGATCGTAGCGGCCGTTGCTCCAGGCGAAAGCAAGTATATTGAAATGCATGACGGGTCGCATATCCACCTCACCGCTCTTGCCAATGGTTGGGATCCAACAGATCGGCTCTCTGCGATTAATGCCATTCATAATGCCAATCGGAAAGGGGAGGTGTTAACGGGATTATTGTACATCAATGCCGATCAACCTGATGTTCATCAGCTCCTCAACACGGTGGATACACCACTCAATATGTTGGAAGAAGATGTCCTGATGCCGGGGCAGGAGGCGTTGGCGGAGATCAATGCGTCGTATAGGTAGACTGAACGCATTGTAGGAGGTCCCACGATTGATGGAGTGATGGGGTGATGGGGTGATGGAGCGATGGGGTGATCGGATATTTCCAGGTATTTTTTCCGTGCGAGTTAAAGATGCTTTAACATGTATCGGATCAAATCTCAGTATAGTCCCTGGCAGGGATCATGATTCGCCTGAATACCTCAGCCCCTGGGCTGGGATAGAGTCGATACCAATGATTCTAAGATTGAATTTGCCGATTCAAACAGCCTCCATTAAAATTTCAGGGTTTACCCCGATTCATTTCTAATGGGTGTTGAAATTGGTTTTTTGCCAATAAAACCAATATTCGTTGGTCAATGGACGCATTTTCAAAATTATATTTTACCCAATGCCATACAAATAAAAATAATCATTTACGCTATAGTAAAGTTTAAAATTCTGTTAAAAACCTTATGTAAATCCTTGAAAACCTTATACATTTGCACCCACAATTGACAAAAAAACACAAACAACATGAAAAAACTGTTTTTATTCGCCCTTCCTTTGCTGTTGATCTCTTGCAAAGGCGTTGAGCAATACCGTGCCGGTATCGAAGAACTTTCAGGCAACTGGGATAATACCACCAAAGCCGTTACTGATTTCTCAGGAATGGTTAGCAACGACCTGACCAGCTACACACAGGCTCTCGCCGGTGTTAAATTGGATGATATGGTTGCTAAGAAACTGAAACCAGAGCAAACTGCTGCCTGGGAAGCTGCTCAAAAAGCAGTTACCGATGCTCTTGGCGCTTATGCTCCACTGCAACAAACCATCAACGATTTCGCTACAACCTGGACTGAAAAGTCAGCTGCAGTTACTGCACTGAAGGATGGTCTGGCTGCTGGCAAGATCGAAGGTGATGTTACCGCTCAGCTGACTGAACTCGGTGCGCTGGTAACAACCGCTAACGACAATCTGAAAGCATGGCAAGGTTCTTACGGCACCGTTAAAGGTGGCGTAGACACAGCAATGTCTGCCCTGACCCAACTGATGGGTACGCTGGCTCCTGCTGCTCCTGCCAAGAAGTAATACTTTCCCAATAGGAACATAGAAAGCCTCTGCCTCGCGCAGAGGCTTTTTTATTTGTCCTGCCCACCCCCTCCCCAACGATCTTAACCATTCCATCTATCTTTACGCCATGTACAAGGATAAAAAGGTAGTCGTCGTACTCCCGGCCTACAATGCCTCCCGCACCCTCGCCAAAACCTATGCTGAAATCCCCCGCGACCTGGTGGATGAGGTCATCCTCTGCGATGACGCCAGCCGCGATAACACGGTCGAAGAAGCCCGCGCCCTGGGCATCACCCACATCATCCGGCACGAACAAAACAAAGGATATGGCGGCAACCAAAAATCACTCTACCGCAAAGCCATGGATATCCAGGCGGATATCGTCATTATGCTTCACCCCGATTACCAATATACCCCTCTGCTTATTCCAAGCATGGTCAATATCATCGGCGAAAACCTTTACCCGGTAGTGTTGGGATCCCGGATCCTGGGTAAAGGCGCCCTTCGTGGCGGAATGCCAATCTATAAATACTGGGCCAACCGATTCCTGACATTGTTTCAAAACATCATGGTCAACTATAAGCTTTCCGAATACCACACCGGTTATCGGGCCTTCAGCGGAGAGGTCCTTCGGGCGATCCCATTTGACACCAATTCGGATGATTTTATTTTTGACAACGAGATGCTCTCTCAGATTATCTATGCGGGTTTTCAAATCGCCGAAGTCACCTGTCCAACCAAGTATTTTGAAGAAGCCAGCTCCATCAACCTTCCCCGAAGTATGAAATATGGCCTCGGTGTGATGAAAGTATCTGTTATTCACCTGTTCCAAAGAATGGGCCTCATCAAACATCCACTCTATAAAGGCATCATCGTAAGAAAGCCCACCATTGAACCTGTCCGACTCTAATTTCGTTTGGTCATCATTACGTTTCTACAAGCATTTGTATAGATACCAGATAACCAGATGCCAGACTTTCCCTCTCAGTAAGAGGGAAGGATTCGACGAAAGGAGAATCCAGGGAGTTAATCCACTCACTATTGACCACTGACCATTCACTACCCACATGTCCAAAACCGATATCAGGTCCCTATCTTTTCCCGAGTTGCAAAAATCCTTTGCAGCCATGGGCCAGCCTGCCTACCGGGCTAAACAAGTGTATGAATGGATGTGGAAAAACGGAGCTAAGGGATTTGACGATATGACCAATGTTCCCGCAGCTTTACGGACGGCATTGGCTGAAAAATATACATATCATAGTATCCAATTGGACGCTCGTCAGCACAGCCAGGACGGAACCATCAAATCACGATACAAACTCCATGACGGTCATATGATAGAGTCCGTTATGATCCCGGTACCTGAAGATCGAAGAGCGACAGCCTGTGTGTCTTCACAAGTGGGATGCAGTCTGACCTGTAGTTTTTGTGCAACCGGTAAAATGGGGCGTATCCGCAATCTCACCGCTGCCGAAATCTATGACCAGGCTTACGATACCAATCGATTGAGCCAGGAAGTCCTTGGATATCCGCTGACCAACATTGTCTACATGGGTATGGGAGAGCCTCTGCTCAACTACAACCCGGTCATGGAGAGCATAGACATGATCACCAGTCCTAATGGTATGGCATGGTCTCCACGACGAATCACCGTGAGTACGGCGGGCATTGCTAAAATGATCCGACGGTTGGGGGATGAAAAGGTCAAATTTAACCTTGCCCTATCTCTGCATGCGGCAGAAGATCTCAAGCGTAATGAGATCATGCCCATCAATGAAAGCAATCAACTCACCGCATTGATGGAAGCCCTGGAGTATTTCTATCTGATGACCCATGGCCGTATCTCGTATGAGTACATCGCCCTCCGCGGATTCAATGATACGATGGAAGATGCGGATCATTTGATCAAACTATGTCGCCGTAAGTTTCCGGTGCGAGTCAATGTCATCGAATATAATCCTGTCGCAGGTGCCCCTTTTGAAAAAGCAGCAGAAGATCAGGTCGACCGGTTTGCCCGCAGGGTAAGAGACAAGGGAGTCATGATCACCGTTCGGCGCAGCCGGGGAAAGGATATAGATGCAGCTTGCGGGCAGCTAGCCAATAAGGCATAGAGCAAAGGGCAAAGAGCAGAGTGCGTAGAGCAGATTGTTTGACCTCTTTTTTATCTTCGACAATAAAGAGAAAAGATCTGTGCAAAAGCAAAAATCATCTGTAGCGGAACTTATCCAGGGAATGGACCCTTGGGCTGAAGGTCTTTTTAAGCTGCGTGAAATATTGCTTTCAGCAGGTCTTCAGGAAGAAATCAAATGGGGTGCCCCTACCTATTATTTCGCAGGAAAGAAAATCATGGCTCTCGGTGGTTTCAAACATTACTTTTCCATCTGGTTTCATCAGGGTGTTTTTCTTACGGATACTGCAGGAGTCCTGATCAATGCAGGTGAAGGAAAGACAAAGGGGTTGCGGCAATGGAGGTTTACCTCATCAGAAGAGATCAAGCCTGCTCTAGTGCGAAAATATGTGCAGGAAGCCATCGGTAATGCTAAGGCCGGTAAGGAAATCAAACCGGAGAAGAAAGCTGCGTTATCTACTCCCAAAGAACTGGCCTCTGCTTTTCGTACGGATCCCTTTCTAAAAGCGGCTTTTTCGGGGCTTACTCCGGGTCGCCAGCGTGAATACCTGGAGTACGTGCATGAAGCTAAATTGGAAACCACACGTTTGGCCAGGGTTGCCAAATCGATACCCCGGATCCTGGCGGGCAGGGGTCTCAACGACAAATACCGGTAAGAAACTGCAAACTTCATTTTCCTTGCTCCCTATACCCCTAATACCGTACATTTGTGGCCTAAATTCCTGAGACTATGGCTTATGGCAAACCGAAAGGTGATGGGACCATTTTTAAAAATCCCATCCTTGAAAAATTTACCCGCACCCACATTGCATGGCCGCTTTCCATTTTCTACGGAACCGGTGCCATCCTGCTGGGCTACACCCTCTATGAGGGATTTTTAGGTGCCGGCGCCAGCATCCTGCTTTTTTTCGCCGGATTACTGACCTTCACCCTGGTAGAATATCTGATCCATCGCTATACCTTCCACATGGAACCAGACACCCCTACTAAAGAAAGACTCACTTACGTCATGCATGGAGCACATCATGACTACCCCAAGGACAAAACCCGCCTTGCCATGCCTCCTATTGTAAGCCTTGCGCTGGCAAGCATTTTCTTCCTGCTGTACAGATTGATCCTGGGCTATTACGGTATTCCATTTACCGGAGGATTTGTAGCCGGCTATGCCACCTACCTGTGTGTCCACTATTCTGTGCATGCTTTCCCTCCACCCAAAAACTTCCTCAAAGTGCTTTGGATTCATCACGCCCTGCATCACTATCAGCAATCAGATGCTGCCTTTGGCGTATCCTCTCCGTTCTGGGATCATATCTTCGGTACGATGCCCGATAAGAAGGGATTCAATGTCAAGACCAAAAGCGGTTTTATCGATGACCGCCAGGAAATGATGGAAGCGGCCAAGTAAGAACCCATCAACAACAAACTAAAGCCCGGCGTGATACAAACACATCGGGCTTTATTTTTTCTTTTTAGACGCTTTGGCTTTGGGATTGTATTTCAGGCACAGGGAAAGCCAATACTCCAGATCATCATCCATATCCACCGCAGTATCGTCCACAAATAGATACCCTTTCATCACCCTGCCAGTGAAATCCATGGGTTTGGCCCCCTTCTTTTTAGAAGCCGTGGCTTCGTCTTCCGGATCTATTCTGGCCATGAGACGATCCTTTTCCACGCCAACCAGCATTTTGTCATCTACCAGGAAGCAAATACCACCAAACATCTTCTTCTCCGTATACTGGACACGGCGTCCGGCTAAGAGATGGCGTACCCGATCGGCAAGAGCTTCATTGAAGGCCATAAACTTCGTTTTAGGAAAAATACAATTTTATAAGGAGGCATGTCCTGAAATAAAAAAAAGCACTGAAAATCAGTGCTTTGTGCTGGCGCCCCCTCTAGGACTTGAACCTAGGACCTACGGATTAACAGTCCGGCGCTCTAACCAACTGAGCTAAGGAGGCCTAAACGGACGGCAAATATAGAGGATTTTTGGTTTCCTCAAAATACCAGAGTAATGGATAATAACCTGATACAAGAATGAAGCGGAGCTCCTTGTCAATAAAAGCAGAAAACCATCAAAATCGAGCCAAGTCCTTTTTGAAAGACGAAAAACCATGACCCCTCGCCCCCCGGAATTGAGACATTCCATTAGCGGTAGAAATTATAATAACCCCTGCTTTCCACTATCTTCATACATCCATTATGAACCGGCAGACCGCCACATTTTTATTCCACCTACCTGATCACTTCTATTCCATGATCCGGCTTATCCTCGTTTTTTCCTTTCTCTTTTCAGCACACATTCTCCCGGCCCAAACACCGGACATTCCCACGATCCTGGAACTGAATAAACAAACCTTAGGGGTCAGCGACAAAGATCTTTCAGAATACACCTTATCAAGCGCGTATACCACCGCCCATCTCGGTGTCACCCATATCTACCTCGAACAAGCTTATCAAGGGATAAGGGTACACCATGGGATGCTCAATCTAAACGTCAAAGGAAGTCAGCTCCTGAGTTTCGGAAACCGCTGGATCGCCGGACTGTCTGAACTTGCTCCTTCCAATTTGCCAGACATCACTGCACTAACTGCTATTGAAAGGTCAGCATCACATCTGGATCAGAATTTCTCCAACCCAACCCTGAAGGATACCATCTCTAATCGATTAGGACAGATCACCAAATTGATTTTTGACCATAGTACCCTTTCGCGAGAAGATATAGTCGTCGAACTGGTATGGCTCTCCGAAGAAAGCAAGGATGTACAACTATGTTGGAGTGTGACCATTTTTGAAACGAAGGCAGAAAATGTATGGCTGGTTTTTATCGATGCGCATTCCGGCGCTTTCGTTAAGAAGGAAAACCTGGTCAGACACTGTGACTTCGGAACACCTGAATACATGTCAGGACCAGCCCAAAATCACAACCAACAAAAAACTTCTTTTGAAACCTACTTCCCCCCGCCACAGGCAGATAGTTGTTACAGAGTATTTGCCACACCTGTAGAATCCCCCAATCATGGCCCTCGTTCTTTGGTCGTAAGACCATGGCTTAATGCCGGCGCGAGCAACGATGCGATCACTCTCGGATGGCATCGCGATGGAACGACCAGCTATACGAAAACACGAGGCAACAATGTCTATGCTTATGACGACATTGACAACAATAATCTTCCTGGCTTCAGCCCCGATACGAGTAATTTCCAATTTGATTATCCGTTTGTTCCCACGCTTCCTCCGGTGCAAAATTTAAAGGCTTGTGTGACCAACCTCTTTTATTGGAACAACATCATGCATGATGTGATGTATCAGTATGGGTTTAATGAAGTCTCCGGTAATTTTCAAAACAGTAATCTTGGCCGGGGAGGCCTTGGCAGCGATTATGTGCTGGCTGAAGCGCAGGATGGAGGAGGAACCAATAATGCCAACTTTTACACCCCGGTGGATGGCAGCAAAGGCAGGATGCAAATGTATCTATGGTCTCCAGTACCACTGACCTCTCCCCTGACCATCAACTCACCAGCATCGATTGCAGGTTCTATGTACGCTGTTGAATCAGGTTTTAGTACAGCCAATAAACTGGCCAATATTGGACTGACTACAGGTAATCTCATCCTGGTACAAGACAGCGGTGGACCCACACATCTCGCATGTGGTGCACTCAGCAACGCAGGCAGCATACCTGGCAAAATCGCCGTCATCGACAGAGGCAGTTGTGACTTTGTCACTAAAGTGAAAAATGTTCAGAATCTCGGAGCGATCGCAGCTATTGTGGTCAATAATGTGCCCGGTGCCCCTTTTGTGATGGGCGGTACAGATAACAGTATTGTGATACCTGCCGTCATGATCAGTCTGGAAGATGGAAATACGTTAAAAGCTGTTCTGGATACCTCAAATGTAAATGCATCCCTTGATGCAGTGCCCCTGATCACACCCGATGGAGATTATGACAGTGGCATCGTGGCTCATGAGTATGGTCATGGTATTTCCATTCGATTGACGGGTGGTCCATCAAATGTGTCTTGCCTTAATAATGCAGAGCAAATGGGCGAAGGATGGAGTGATTTCTTTGGCCTTATGCTCACCACCGATTGGACGACTGCAGAACCAACAGATAAACGAGGGATCGGAACCTACGCATTAGGACAACCGACCAATGGGGTGGGTATCCGCACATATCCATACAGTACCGATACGCTGCTCAATCCCTTTACCTACGCGGATATCGCCAACGCTCCATTGTCTGGTGGCAGCCCCAGTCCTCATTATGTGGGATCCGTATGGTGTACCATGCTTTGGGAAATGACCTGGGAAATCATTGCCATGGAAGGCGTTGATACCAATCTGTATGCAGGCGATGGAGGAAATAATGTGGCTTTACAGCTCGTCATTGATGGGCTCAAACTCCAGCCATGCAGCCCGGGATTTGTAGATGGCCGGGATGCCATCCTGCTTGCGGATCAATTAAATTATGGAGGCATTCATCAATGTGCGATCTGGAATGCCTTCGCAAGACGAGGATTAGGCTATGGTGCCAATCAGGGAAGTTCAGCCAGCCATACAGACGGCACCGAATCGTATAACATTCCCGATGGCGTAACGATTAAAAGCACGCCTTCGGTCTCTTTAGGTACAGAAGGTCAAGATGTCACTTTTAATCTGAAAACCATTTGCGGGTGTACTCCAAAATCTGATCTCGATATTAAAGACGTGTTATCACAAAACATTACATACATACCTGGATCCGGTGGAGCAATTAATGGCAACACAGTGGTCTTTAGTGCAGACACTTTAGCGCCATTGGACTCACTTCTGTTTTCCTATCATGCCTTTATCAATCCTTGCTCTCCAACAGACAGCCTGATCTTGTCTGAAGAGCACGCCGAAAGCCCTGATCAATATGTCACCATTAAACTTGCAGGCTCAGGTACAAAACGATGGGTCAAGAGCACCGCACAATATGTCAGCCCTGCAAATTCCTGGTATGCCCAGGACTACACATCATTGGGTGATTTTGTTCTTAAACTGATCAATCCGGTTACGACATCCGGTGTTGTGGAAATTTCCTTTAAGCATCGCTATCAAACCGAAGCCCAGTATGACGGTGGCGTTGTGGAGTATTCCATCAATGGCGGTACCACCTGGCTCGACGCGGGTGCTTTTTTTGTTGAACATGGATATCCCGATGCGATCAGTTCCACCAATACCGATAGCCCACTCGCGGGCCGCGATGCCTTTACCGGCAATAGCGATACCCAGTTTAATGCGAATGGATTTATCCGGAGCAGGATCAAACTCTCTACTGCACCGGGACAATCCTTGCTGGTTCGTTTCCGCTTCGCCAGCGATGGCGCAGTAGGAGGCAGCGGCATCAATGGGTGGTATATCGACGATATCTACATCCGTCAACTTTCCTCCATCAGCAACAAAACAGTGGTAGTAGTAGAGAATATGCCTGTGGATAGCCAGTATTACGCTTTACAGACAGCATACTTTACCGGAAAAACAGTTTATGTGGATCAGAGTGCTGGGGGTAGCCGAAATGGTACTTCCTGGTCCAATGCCATGCAATATCTGCCCATGGCGTTGGGTGTGGCAAGCTGCCGGCCGATCGATAGCATTTTTGTAGCCACGGGTTCTTATCTGCCGACTTTGACTACCAATCGCCTGATCGCATTCAATATTCCCAACAACAGATCTGTTTATGGTGGATTTCCAACGGGAGGAAGCTCATTTGCGATGAGAAATCCGTCTACTAACATTACAACCCTTTCCGGGGATATTGGTGTTGCAAACAATATCTCGGACAACGTTTATCACATTCTAAAAGTCGCACCAGGTCAATTAGGTGTCATATTAGATGGGTTCACCCTAAGTAAAGGAAACGCCAATGGAACCGGTGATGACAGCAAAGGATCCGCCGTATTCTGTGAAGGGGCACTGACGTTGAAAAATATTACGATGAGCCTCAACAGTGGAGCGGATCATGGTCAAATCATTTACAACCGGGGAAGTACTTCCAATCTCAAATTGGAGAATTGCATCATTCACTCTCCTTCAGATGGATGGTATAAAATAGTAAATACGAATACTGCGCAGATCAATATTCAAAGCAATACGCAGATACTAAAAGATTAATAAATGCTATCTCAATGTCTTAGAATAATGAGTTTAAAATTTGGTATCAGGTCGGTATTATTTTATTTCGCCAACAAAAGGCCGATGCGAATTTTAATATAGTCTCAAAGGTAATACTGCCATCAGTGCCGCCATGCTAATTCATTTTGTTTTGATGGTCTACAATAGGTGCAATTTTAGCCTATGCCCACGATCTCATTATTCAATAAATTCTGCTAAATCATTTGAATGTTAACTATTTGATCAATTCATCTCGAATAGGGATAAAACTTGTCGCTCGAAATTGTCCGAACAATACTATCGCGCTGTTTCAGGCTCAAAACAAGCCTCATGCCTACAAATCATATTCAAGAAACAGCAAGGTGAAAACGGCATAAGCATGAAGGCAAACCCGAATGATAAGCTATAGATCGATTATAAGAGTGAGTTTTTCGGGCAACGAGATTAAAAGCCCCAGCATAGCCTTTCACGTTAGATAGGATTTTCTGCAAAAAATCTTGGCTCAAGATCATTTTGGACAACCAAAATGATGGAAGAAGATAATGGTTCTTTATATCAAATTTCCCTGCTCATCCCACTGCGCCAACTCCGCCCGCTTATCCTGGTTAATACACTTCGCTAGCCATTCCGGTTCGTAGGCCAGACCATGCGCAGCCAGTACTTCTTCCGGTACACCATCCCAGACATTAGGCACATTGCCCTGATAGCCCAGGTCCTTGATACCTGTCTGTGAAGTATAATACCCGGTCAGCACCAGGTTACGCATTCGGGTAAAAAAGCTCACGCCCTGTTGCACTTCAGCTGCAGCCTGATCAGGCCAGGCAATCTCATCTAATAGCTTATGCTGCTGATCGGCAGTACAATCCTTAAAGGCATTGTTGTGTATCGTCATCGCGCGATGATCAAGCCACATGAGTCCACCGCGTAGGGGCAACTGATGAGCCTCCATATCCTTGGCGATGAAGAAAATAAATTCTGGAACACCAGCCTCAGTGGCAGAACCAGCAGTAGCCGATGCCGGAAGGATCAGGTCACAGAGTGCCGCAATGGTTGCCATTTCATGCTCGGAAAAAAACGTTTCTGATTGAAGCCGGGCATCACGATCCTTTTCTTTCTGCGTACGTCCATATTGTCCTTCCCCTGAACCTTCAGTCACTTGGGTTTCTTTCGAGGCAGGTTGACATCCGGAAATAATCAATCCTCCGCCGGCCAGGCTGCCGATCAGCATTGATTTGATGGTTTCTCTTCTATCCATAATCTTGTGCGATGGGAAATTTATAGATTTTGCTTGCCGAGTTGTTGTACAATATATTCTGAGGTGCGCCAGGACAAAGCCAGGATGGTCCAGGTAGGGTTCTTGTCGGCTTGCGAGACGAAAGGTCCGCCATCCACTACAAACACATTTTTTGCATCATGCAATTGTTCATACGCATTGACGACTGACTTTTTAGGGTCACTTCCCATACGGGTAGTACCGACTTCATGAATGATCTCTCCAGGCGCGGCCAATCCAAACTCATCTTCAGCCCCTGGCTTATCTCCAAGCACAATGCCGCCCATACCCTGTAGGATATCTTCAAAAGTTTGATGCATGTGTTTGGCTTGCCGGCGTTCATAATCGGTCCATGTATAATTGAATCGTAAAACAGGAATGCCGTATTCATCCACTGTCTGTGGATCTATTTCGCAGTAATTATTTTCCTGGGCAATAGACTCACCCCGGCCTGAAATTCCAACGACGGAGCCGTAGAATTTTTTAACATCATCGCGTAGCATATTACCATATCCACCGACTTTCTGTCCTAGTTGTTCATTGAGATGATTAGGATTAAATCCAAAGCCATACGATGGCATGCCAAGTCCTCCCCAGACTTCGAGGTGATAGCCTCTTGGAAAATCAAGTTTGCGGTTGTCCAGCCACCAAGGTGTATAGACATGCATGCCACCTACACCATCTTCATTGTATAATTTGCGATTGGTTAAGGAAGGGACAAACGCCGCCCGGTATGCACCGGTAGAATCATGAAGGTATTTACCGATCAGTCCGCTTGAATTGCCCAGCCCATTGGGATGATACTTGCTTTTTGAGTTGAGCAATATTCTGGCAGAACTACAAGCTGAAGCAGCGAGGACAATCACTTTGGATTTCAATGCATATTCCTGGCGATCTTCTTTGTTGATATAGACCACTCCGTTGGCTTTGCCCTGGGCATCAGTAGTAACTTCTCGCACCATGGCATTGACCAACAAATCGATCTGGCCACCTTTTTTCTGGGCAGGGAAGATCAGGCAGGTGCCTGATGAGAAATCCGCGTGCACCGAACAGGCCCTGGAGCATTGTGCGCAATAAAAACAAACGCCGCGATCCTCGTTGATCTTCTTAGTGACAATCGACAATCTGGAGGGGATGACCGGAATCCCGGCTTTGCGGGCGCCCTTGATGTAATAGAGTTCGTGCAATCGGGGCTTTGGAGGCGGCAGGAAAAATCCATCAGGCTCGTTAGGAAGGTTTTCTTTGCTGCCAAAAACACCAATGAGTTTGTCCACCTTGTCATAGTACGGTTTGACATCATCATATCCGATCGGCCAATCATCGCCCAGGCCATCTACACTCCGATGTTTGAAATCCTTGGGACCAAACCGAAGAGAAATGCGTCCCCAATGATTGGTGCGACCTCCCAGCATTTGGGATCTGAACCATTCAAACCGGGTTCCCGGAACACGGGTATAGGGTTCACCTTCTATTTCCCATCCGCCATAAGCGGAATCGAAATCTCCGAAAGGCCTTGTGGATCCGGCACCTCTACGGGGTGATTCCCATGGCCATTTCAGTTGGGTTCGCTGATCCGGGGCCGCGGGATCAAAGTAAGGGCCGGCTTCTACTACCGCGATTTTTAATCCGGCTTCACTGAGCACCTTGGTGGCCATGCCGCCTCCGGCACCAGAGCCCACAATGATGACATCATATTCTTTAGGAGAAGGTTTGATCTGCATAGGCAAAAGAGTATCCCTCCAAGATAGGAAAAGGCCACAAAGTGACTATGTGTTTACCATCAGCAAATTGAAATTGCCCTCACGATTAGGAATTATCGCGCAACGGCGCAACGACCGCAAAGAAAAGTAACCACCCTGTATTGCGAAAGTTTAGAGTGTAACTGCATTGGGTTTCTAAGCTACGATATGCTTCTCTACCTTTTCCTCTTTGCCCTATGCCCTCTGCGCTATGCTCATTATCTTTGCCCCCCTTAATCAACAACTGCCGATATGTCCGCCGATTTGTTTAAAGATATCGTATCCCATAGTAAAGAATATGGTTTCATCTTCCCATCCAGTGAAATCTATGATGGATTGGGGGGCGTATATGACTACGGATCCTATGGCGTAGAACTTAAAAACAATATCAAGGCCTATTGGTGGAAAGCCATGGTGCAGAATCACGAGAATATTGTGGGCCTGGACTCCGCTATTATGATGCACCCGCTGATCTGGAAGGCCTCCGGTCACGTGGACGCCTTCAATGATCCTTTGGTGGACAGTAAAGCTTCTCAAAAACGTTACCGGGCGGATGTCCTGATTGAAGAGGGCCTGGAGAAAATCCTGGCGAAAGCCGAAAAGGAAATCGAAAAAGCACGTAAGCGCTTCGGGGATGCATTTGATGAAAACAAATACAAAACCGAAAATCCCCGCGTCGCGGAATATCTCCAGCAATACAACTCGATCAATCAAAAATTTGTCGATGCCATGGGGAAGGGCGATATGCCAGGCCTGAAAGCCATCATCGAAGAGTTGGAGATCGCGGATCCTGTCAGTGGTTCGAGAGAATGGACAGATGTGCGTCAGTTTAATCTGATGTTCCATACTCAGTTGGGCAATATCTCTGGTGAAGAAGGTAAACTTTATCTCCGCCCGGAAACCGCACAAGGGATTTTTGTCAACTTCCTTAATGTACAAAAGACCACACGCCAGAAATTGCCATTTGGTATTGCCCAGATCGGAAAAGCTTTCCGTAATGAGATCATAGCACGCCAGTTTATCTTCCGGATGCGTGAATTCGAACAAATGGAAATGCAGTTTTTCGTGCAGCCAGGCACCGAAATAGAGTGGTATAATTACTGGAAGGAAACACGGATGAGGTGGCATAAAGCCATTGGCACAGATGAAGCCAAGCTGCGTTTCCACGACCATGAAAACCTGGCCCACTATGCCAATGCCGCGGTAGATGTGCAGTTTGCTTTCCCTTTTGGTTTCAAAGAGCTTGAAGGGATTCACTCCCGGACCGATTTTGATCTTGGAGCCCACCAGGAGTTGAGTGGCAAAAAGATGCAATATTTTGATCCGGAGACCAATGAAAGTTATGTGCCGTATGTGGTGGAGACGTCGATTGGTCTCGACCGGATGTTCCTTGCGATGCTGAGTAATGCTTACACAGAGGAGACGGTGCCTGATGCAGACGGTAAGGATTCAACCCGCGTTGTCCTAAAGTTTCATCCTGCACTGGCTCCGGTAAAATGTGCTATCCTGCCCCTGTTGAAAAACAATGATGATCTGACCGCCATGGCCCGTAAGATCTTTGATGATCTTAAGTTTAGCTTTCTCTGCCAGTATGATGAAAAGGATGCTATCGGCCGTCGGTATCGTCGTCAGGATGCGATCGGCACACCCTACTGCGTGACGGTCGATCATCAGAGTCTGGAAGATCAGACGGTGACCATCCGGGAGCGGGATTCCCTGCAGCAAGAGAGAATCCATATTTCTAAAATCAAAGATTTAGTAGAAGATCGGATCTCTTTCCGGGCACTTTTTAGTTGATGGTAAAACATGCCTTAGCCGCTAAGGGAGTTTGCTCCGAAGCGCAAGATGGGATTTTGTAATACCAATTCCTTTTCGTTAATTTTAGGAGACATTTTTTCTCTCACCTCCTAATTTATTTCCAATGAGCACAAAAGCAATTGTGGGTGGCCTCATAGGTGGCATTGTGTATTTCCTTATCGGCTGGCTAGTCTATGGTGTCCTGATGAAGGATGCGATGAGCGGCATACCTTGTATGCGCACCCCGGAGACCATGAGCATGGTCTGGATCCTGGTCGGCAACCTCTTCAGTGGTCTCCTGATGGGATACCTGTTGTCTAAAATGGCTGGAGCCAATTCCGCCAAAGGCGGCGCCATGGCCGGCCTGGTGATCGGTTTACTCTTTTCTGCAGGTTACGATTGTATTATGTACGGCACCACTACAATGATGGACAGTCCGACAGGTATTGTCATGGACGTGATCATGAGTGGAGTGATGTCTGCGATTGTTGGGGCAGTCGTCGGATGGTGGTTGGGACGTCCATGAAAGAACAGAATGATAATCCCATGACATATTCTCTTCTTTCCTAATCATCAAAACACAAAACCAATGAATGCAAAAGTGATCATTGCCGCCGTTATCGGCGGAGTAGCCTCCTTCCTGTTAGGCTGGTTGATATGGGGCAAGCTCCTCATGGACATCATGGCACAATATCAGAATGCCTCCTGTATGAAACCAGAATCCGAAATGAATATGGGCCTACTCATAGTAGCTAACCTGCTATGGGGATTTCTATATGCCTATATTTTCAGCAACTGGAAAGGCGAACTTTCTTTTAAAGCCGGATTGGTACCAGGCGCGTTAATGTCAGTTATAATCGGACTGTCTTTTGACCTGTATACCATCACATTCACTACAATGTCTAATTCGTATACGCCCATTGGCATCAACTTCGTAGCCAATGCCGTTGTGGGTGCTATCATAGGAGGTGTCGTAACCTGGTGGTTGAGCAGAGAATAATTACCTACCCATGAGCTGTGGGTTTTTATAAGCCCACAGCTCCTATCGGGTTTCCCTTTTCCGTATTATGGGAGGTACCTACATCCAGGATTTCTCCTCTTTTTCAACACGATATAAGATATAATCCCGCGCCTGCCGGGCGACATGCGCATTGAGATATGGGAAAGAAATATCGCCACCAGCAGTATACACATGCAGCGAAGTCAAACCCCGACGGCGTTGCATCGGCGAACTGTGGATATGTACACTCTGGATCTTATAGATCTCCATCAGCTTATAGCTTTTTCCAAAAATGCCTCCTTCGGATACGAGATAATCCGGATGGATTTTCAATCTCCTCTTGCGTTGATATTGCCTGCCCATCCAAATTGCCAGTGGAAAGACCAATGTCAATAGCCACTGCATCATCCCTTCATTGATCCAAGCCATCATCCCAAATAATACGGCGGGGATAAATCCAAAAACAAAGACCATCAGTCGCACAATAGCCGGGTGCATGGAATGAGAAGTGAATATAGCCTGTTTATATTCCGGAACGATCGTGTCCAGGGTGTGATCCACTTGCTGTTGATAGCAACCCGGAATGGCCAGAGATTTATTCTGGTTTTGATCCACATTTGCCGCCTGGTAAATATTGAGCTGATAGATGCCAAATAGTTTTTTCAACGGCGACGTCACCCACCGGATGACCTGGATTTTGGATTGCTGGATCGACTTTTCATTTCGGGTAAAAAGCCCGCTGACGACTTTGAAACTCTTGCCTTCACGCCAGAACTTAAGTCCATAATATTTGAGCACAGTTCTGATCAAGGTGATCGTAAAGGAGATGATGATAAAAAATGGAATAGCAATTAAAGTAGCTAACAAGCCAAACAATGACATTGCCGTGGTGGTGTTTTCCAATTGTCCATACACATCCCACCCCAATAATTGGTCAAGATCATCGGCCAACCCCAGGAAAAAAGCAAAGATGATAGCCGCGGTACGAATATGGTTTTCACTTACCCCAATCTTGATCAGATCATTTGACGAAAGGGAAAGGATTAATTCAGGCGTTTCTTTTACCGCCGGGATGGGTGGAATATTGCCTTCCGATGTATGGATTAACGCCGTCCGGGTTTGTTTATAAGCAAGGATGATCTCCCGCAGGTTTTCGGCACGCTCCAACTCAATAGCATCCAGTTCAAGTTCGCTGCCCTTCGATCCCGCGGTATCGACTTGCACGCTGACGACATTGAGAAACTGATGCACCAGATTTTGTTTAAAGTCAACGGATTGGATGCGGTCGAAGGGAACATTGAGCACCGTCTTGCGGAATACCCCGGAACGAACACATAATTCGTTGTTTTCTATGAAAAAATAAAACCGGGTATACGCGACAATGGAATAGATCAATGAAATCACAACAATGGCCAACGCGATGGAGGTGATGATCATGCCTTTACCGTGGGTTGGATTGATGAGAATCACCAGCAAGATCGGCCAAAGCTGGCGCACGATGATCCGAAAATATTTAAGCAGGATCAGCAGCACAGCCTTGGGAGACTGACGCTGCGGAATCTGCAGATGAGGAGGAGCAGTCATCGCGATTATTCGTTCTCGATGGATTGTTCGGTAGACCGTAGAATATACGTCTTAAGCTTTTCAGCGGTGTCCGGGAGGAGGCCTGGGATTTCCAGGTCCGTGTTTTGTCCGCCGGCTGTATAGATGGTGAGTTTGGCCAACCCAAAACGCCGGTCGAGTAATCCCTGTTTAAAATCACAATGCTGCACCCGGTTGAATGGAATGGTGGTCATGCTTTTCCAAAGCCAACCCGAAACATAGGTGATGTCTTTTTCACGCACCGCATATCCCATGTAATGAAATGAGATTCCATTATAGAATACGAGCCATATGGATAACAAAGTGATCGCTCCGCCGATGAAATAGCCGTACCCACCAAGTTGAGGCTGTAAATAGACGGTCGCCCAACTGGCGATGATCATGACCAGGGCAATCAAGACCGCTGAAATGTAACGCACAGTCTTGTAGGCGGGTTCAAGACGGATCATCTCCATATGATCAGCCTCAGGCAATCCGCCCAGGTCGATCTGGTTGTTGGAAAATAATTCATCAATGCGGTCCATGGGCCTAAACGGTTTCGTGTTCTGTCAGGGTCTGCAACGAAAATAGAAACTCCCGGGCAGCCCGCATGGTTTTGATTTTCTCTTTGATCAATAACAATCGAGTGGCTGATTGTTTCAACTGGACATCCATCACCCGTCCTTTTGCCCCCAGTAATTTGATCAGCCGGTCAAAAACGGCACTCTCATAATAGGCCGATTGGGCATTTTTATGAAAATAACAACGGAGTACACCCGCTTTGAGGGTTACCCGGTCAAATCCGAGGGACCGGGCAATCCAACGGAGACGAAGGCCTTCAAATAACTCCTCCACCACTGGCGGCCTGGCTCCAAAACGATCCTCAAGGGCAGCAGAAAATTTACTGATGCCGTCTTCGGAATCAATATGGTCAAGTTCTGTATATAACCGCAATCGTTCATCAATGTTGGAAACATATTCGTCTGGGATCAGCATTTCGACATCACTGTCGATCTGCACATCCTGCACATATTTCCGTTCCCGTTCCATTTGTTCTTTGAAGAGATCTTTAAAGTCGCTCTCCTTGAGTTCCTGGATGGCTTCCTCCAGGATTTTCTGGTAGGTCTCATATCCGATATCAGATATAAAACCACTTTGTTCGCCTCCCAGCAGGTTACCTGCACCGCGAATATCCAGGTCACGCATGGCGATATCAAATCCACTGCCGAGATCACTAAACTCTTCCACGGTCTGCAATCGCTTACGAGCTTCCTGCGTCAGCGAACTGAGTGGAGGAGCAAAGAGATAACAGAAGGCTTTTTTATTGGAGCGTCCTACCCGACCGCGCAACTGATGAAGATCACTCAAGCCAAACTGATTGGCATGGTTAATGATGATGGTATTGGCATTGGGGATATCCAGGCCGGTCTCAATGATATTGGTACAAACCAGGACATCATGTTTCTTATTGATAAACTCAAGCAGGGTCTCTTCAAGATGATCCGCTTCCATCTGTCCATGGGCCATGGCTACATCAACATCCGGGCATACCCGTCGGATGAGTTCGGTGATTTCGGGCAGCGTCTTGATGCGGTTGTGCACAAAGAAGACTTGTCCACCACGATTGACTTCGTAATAAATGGCATCCCTGACTACTTCTTCATTGAAGACCCTCCGCTCGGTATGGATAGGCTGGCGATTAGGTGGAGGCGTGCGGATGATCGAAAGGTCGCGCGCAGCCATCAATGAAAATTGTAACGTACGTGGGATGGGTGTTGCAGTCAGGGTCAGCGTATCGACGTTGACTTTGAGTTTACGTAGTTTTTCTTTGGCACTCACTCCAAATTTTTGTTCTTCATCCACGATCAGCAATCCAAGGTCTTTAAAGTCAATGTCCTTGTTGAGGATGGCGTGTGTTCCGATGACGAGATCCAGCTTGCCTTCCTTGAGGCGATCCATGATCTCCTTTTTTTCTTTGGCAGAGCGGAACCGGTTGACATAATCCACACTTACCCCCATTTGTTCAAGACGGTCTTTAAAACTATGGCTGTGCTGCAAAGCAAGAATCGTAGTCGGAACCAGGACGGCCACTTGCTTGCCATTGGAGATCGCCTTGAAGGCCGCACGAATAGCCACTTCCGTTTTTCCGAAACCGACATCTCCACAGATCAAGCGATCCATGGGATGCGCTTTTTCCATATCCTCCTTGACGTCCTGGGTAGCTTTGAATTGATCCGGCGTGTCTTCGTAGATAAAAGAAGCCTCGAGTTCATTCTGGAGGTAGCCATCCGGTTCGAAGGCAAAACCTGGAGCATTTTTTCGCAGGGCGTACAGTTTGATGAGTTCGCGCGCGATATCCTTGACTTTGGATTTTGTCTTACGCTTTAGATTTTCCCACGCATCTGATCCCAGTTTGCTGAGCACGGGTTCGGTCCCTTCTTTGCCGACGAATTTTGAAATCTTATGCAGCGAATGAATACTGACGTATAGGATGTCATTGTTTTTATAAAATAGCCGCACGGATTCCTGCACATGACCTCCAATGTTTATTTTTTCGAGGCCGGAATATTTTCCAATTCCATGATCTATGTGTGTGACAAAATCACCAGGTTGTAGTTCGCGGAGTAAGCGGACATTCAGGGCCTGATCTTTGGTGAATCCCCGACGCAGATGATATTGATGAAAGCGTTCAAAGATCTGATGATCAGTATAGCACACCACTTTCGCTCCGGTATCAATAAATCCTTCGTGGATGGATTTGGTTATGGGTGTAAACTGCACCTTGGCACCGAGATCTTCGAAGATGGAATAAAACCGTTCGACCTGGCGTGCATTGGCGGTGAAAATATAATTGGTCCGTCCTGCCTTCGTTTGGGCGAGGAGGTCATCAATCAGAAGTGGAAAATTTTTATTGAAGCTGGGTTGAGATTTCATCCGAAAGGTGATTACGGATGTCGCTTCGACAAATTCACTGTTGTCCCCTTCAATAACCACGCGCGCTGAAGCCAGGTGATCGATGAGGGTTCTGGTTGGAGCAAATTGTTTTTCTTTAAAAAAACGCTGGACGGCGTGAAGTTCAGGATCAATATCGACCGCCCGGATGGAGGATAATCTTTCGAAAGTGTCCTGATACTTGTCGATGATCACGCCAGGCTCCTGGATCCAGAGATAAGTTGATGATGGAATGGCATGAAGCAGAGGCAGGTACTCAGCGCTTTCAAAGTGCGTCTGCACATTGGGAATAATATTGACCTGGGCCAGGTTACGCTGGGACAATTGGGTCAGTGGGTCAAACAGTCGGATACTTTCAATTTCATCGTCGAAGAGTTCAATTCGATACGGCCATTCATTGCCAAAGGAAAAAATATCAATGATCCCTCCGCGAATGGAAAACTGTCCAGGCTCATATACAAAGTCCACACGGTCGAATCCGATATCGACGAGCAAGGTCAGCAATCCTTCTACACCAAGGATTTCACCTTTGCGAAGTTGGATTTGTTGACGGGCAACGGAGGAAGGAGAAATGACGGTTTCCACCAGGGCTTCAGGATAGGTCACCGCAATCATGGATGCTTTTTGATAACCTGTTGTCGCGTTTTGGTGGAGTTTGTTGACAGCTTCGGTGCGTTCCATCACCTGGCTGGAGATGATCTCTTCGATCAGCCCCGGTCGTTTAAAGCTATCCGGGATAAAGAGGATATCGGCGTCTGGGAGCAGCGTTGCGAGTGTATTGTGCAGATAAGCAGCGGCTTCTTTATCGCTGGCGATGACCAGCCACGGACCACAACTGTTGAGCACTAGTCCGGAAAAGACAAAAGCTTTCCCGCTGCCGGCCAATCCGGACACCCCTATATGTGCCTGGTCTGCCAGCAGGGCCTGTTGAAGCAATTTGACTGTAGTGTCCTGACTGTAAAGGTCAAGCAACCGCTCCAGGTCCGTCATGGGAAGGCGAAGGTAAGGGAAAAATGTCGCAGCGAAGCGGAGATCCCGTCCGCCAGGCGGGAAAGATTGAAGAGTAATGCGGAATGCCGAATTTGGAATATCGAATTAGGAACGGTTGTCAGAAAGGAGTTTTCATGGGTATTCAACAAAGAATAACCAACAAGGAAGTTGAATTAAGAAGGAAATAGTTTTTGAGCAAAGGATCCAGGTATAGCATTGCCCCGTAGGGGCTACAGGTCGGTAGCAACATCATTGTTTCGCAATCTCCCTGACCCAATGGCGTTGTCCGTTGGTTACGTGGAGCAGGTACATGCCGGGTGCCAAGGCTGCCATATTGATTTGCGTTGTTTCTTTTGACGATTCACATTTGTATTTGGATTCCAACATGGTCTTGCCGGCCATGTCGACCAGCTTGAAAGACAAAGCTTCTCCTTCATAACCCATTAGATCAATGTTGAGATCATCGATTACCGGATTAGGGTAGGTACTGAAAAGCTGGACTTTGCGATCTGTTTCTTCGGTGGATGAAATCACAGATCCGAGGATGAAATCATATTTCACACCGGAACCAAAATCCGGATTGAATGAATATAATGGGATGGCTCCTCCGGATTGCAACTTGCGTTCGAAGCGAAGACTCCCGGTTCCATTTTCCGGAAAAAACCAGAATGACAAACCGTCTTTGCCCGCATCCCTGAAGTCCAGTGAATAGCATCCATCAGGTAATGAAAGTTCATCTGCATACGCCGTGTTGGCGGCCATACCACCTCGCTGTAGGACGACAGCACCCGAACCATCTTTTATCGTATAGGAATAGTCAGCCGCCGTGGCATTGGTTTGCACTCTCAGCTGCACGGGATCAGCATAATCATAGATTCTGACAGGTTCAAAGACAGATTGCATCAGGTTGTTTTCGCTGTTGCCATCGGCAGCACCATTGACTTCGAGAATGGTTGCTCTGAATGTATTACCGGCTTGCCAGAAAGAGGGCGGTGGAGACGGCAGCACGATGTCTGTTGTTTGCTGCAGGTCAAGACTTCCATTCCATGTGTACGTCTGCATGTTGCCGGCAGAAGTGCCATAGCCGATTTTGATGCTTTGAATAAATTCTGCACCACTGTTTTTAACGCGAAGAGTTGGTGTATTGCATGCAGGGTTGAGGCGTGCAAATTCTACTCGATCCGCATTTGGACGGACGATGGCTTCAAGAGATGCGTCTGTGGCAAAATGGTATCCACCATAACTCACGAGTTGGTTGTTGACCAAATAATTGGCGGAAGACAGCAGGGCGCCATTGACGCCATAATCAATCTCTACGGTTTCGCCAGGGGTAACAAGGCCATCCAAAGAGAATTCATACAAGTCGGTAGGCATACCCGGGCACCAACCGGCACGGTCAAAAATCCAGGTGCCTCCCTGGGGATAAATCGGATTGATACTGCATGATTTCCAGACATTGAAGGGGAACTCCTGGGCACCACCATTGATGTTGATAAAATGTTGACGGGCCGTAAACTCGCCGTTTTGCTCATGGCCGGTAATTGCTGAACGAACTTTGTAATAAGAGGCATCAGCTCGCAGGGGTACCTGACGAGGCTCAAACCTTTGATTTTGTTGGATTTCACCATAGTACCCACGCCCTTCAGGCCAGATCTGTTGGATATCGAGCACATCACGTTCGGGTGTACCCTTGATATACCAAAACTGGATATCCAGTTCTTCCTGGTTTTCGCCCCCAAACTCGACCGATAGTTTTTTTCTCCCCTTCAGGATCGGGGCAAAATCGGTGACATCGAATAAAAACGTTTTTCCTTCCGGCCCGAGATCCAGACCAATACCATATGGGGTGACTAAGGACAGCAATTCAAATCTTGATGGTTGCTTGAGGTAATAGGTCAGGGTCTGGATGTCAATCGTACCTTCTTCCTGGTTGTATCGTGCGTCGATTTCATTGCCTTCCTCATCAAAGACAGGCCGGTCGCCGGCAGGATAGAGATATGCTGTATCCAGCCGAATCAGGTCAGTGCCGGACAATCCAAAGTGGATGACTTCGTGTAACGGGCTTATGATAGAATCCAACACGGTGACCTCCTGGTCATGGATGGTAAAATCCTTGGTCAGGAATACCAGCGTAGGATGAAGGTTGGTCTTTGAAAAATTATGAAACCGTTGGTCACCACGCATTTTACGCCATGTTGGTGCAGCAATGGTTGTGTTGGTATGTAAAGGAGAATCATCCGTGATCAACTGACCTGTGCCTTCGTTAAGTCTATAATAACTGCGCAGATGACTATACTCGGGATGTGAAGCATCAATATTTTTATATAACCAGGCTGCGATAGTGGCCTGATCAAGTGCTTTGTCCCATATCTGTATTTCGTCGAGGGATCCGAAATAAGGATTGTTATTGGCAAGGGAGAGACCAAAGCGAAAGGCATCAATATTTATTTTTCGGGTCAAACCTGTGCCGGAATGCCATAGTTGTCCATTGAGAAAAATTTTCATTTCACCGGTGCTGGCATTTTTGGTGAATGCCCAATGATTCCAACGTCCTTCAAATTCGGTGGTGGCAGCAGCTTTATTGATACGGTCGAATCCTGAGCCATTGTTGCCGCAGTCCCAATAGATTTCACCATTGCTCCATGGCAGGTGAACATTGGCCTGGCGGTTGCCGGCAGCATCGGTGGCGTCAAATACCTGGGTATTGGCGGGCAAGGAGGTGGGGTTGCCATAGGACCAGAAGGAAATGGTGATTTCGTCCTGGATGGTTTCAAATGCTTGGGGCTTGACATCGATATATCCTGCCCCGCCGAAGTAAAGGTTGTGTTCTTCTTCGGCAGTAGAAGAAGCCAAAGCGAGGTTGGAATTGGCAGATTCAAAAAAATCAAATGCGGGTGCATCGGAGGAATCGTCCGTGGTGTATGAAAAATCAACCAGCAGGTTACCACCAGTATAGGTGAATGAGGTATAGAAAGGCAGTACAATCGAACCTCCGGTGAATGGTGTGTTACGGTCATATACTTCCACTAGATCGGAGTCATCCGGGGTGGTGTTTACCTGGGCCAGGGCTGTATTTTTTAATCTAACCTTAAAGAAGCCTACGGTACTTCCTGGAGTGTTGAGCGATAAGCGGATGCCGTACATCTTAGTTCCGCTGATCAGACCTTGGGTCGTCAGGATGGATTGGGGAAGGATGACCTGGTACCGATACGTTTTGGCAGATGGGTCAAATGGGATGAGCGAACCTGTGGGGGGATAGAGCACTTCTCCTGCATTATTTCCTTGGGTAAGCGTGGTGTTGTGTTGGATATATTGGGTGTAGATGTAAGTCGGTGCGTGGCTGTAGGGAAAGCTGGTTTCTGAAAATCCGGAAATAGTATAATCCGGGGCGGTGGCCCGTGTGGAGTCTGTGCGGGAAGGATCAGTGACGAACGTATTACAACTATAGTCCCATTCATAACATCCCGTGCTGCCATTGCCCACCAGGGCATCATGACACCGCATATTGTACCGCATGATGATTTTGCGATACGTGTCGGAAGGGTTATCCGGAAAATCAACCGTATCAGAGCGGTGCGAATCCTGCCAGGTGAGAGCCTGCACTTTGATCGTATCCTGGGCCTGGATGGAGGCGACACCACTACATATCAGAATGAAAAGAAGAAATTGATTTTTCACAGTACAGAATTATTTTTTCAAAGAAGTTGTATGGGCTGATGAAGGTAAAGAGTTTATTTCAGAGCGAAATACAGCGTGCAGAAGTGCGTTTTCACAGTCCGGAAACATACAGTTTGACCATAAAAATTCAACCGTTCAGGGCCAATACAGACCGGCATTTTCAGGCTGGGAGCGGGATTCATTTGGGGGAATACATATAGCAATAAAAAATACTTTTAGATAGCTGATTTTCAGATAAATATACTTTAAAACTAGCTTGGAATTCCGGTCTGAAATCCCTATCTTCGCACCTCAATTTTTTAGACCGTTTTATGAGTAAACAACAGGGTAGTTATGGCGCCGAAAATATCCAGGCGCTGGAGGGTTTAGAGGCCGTACGCAGGAGGCCAGGTATGTATATCGGAAGCACCGATGTCAAAGGTTTGCATCACCTCGTATGGGAGGTCGTGGACAACTCCATCGATGAGCATCTGGCTGGTTTTTGTACACACATAGAGGTAGTCGTCAACAAAGACGGATCACTTACGGTCGTCGACAATGGCCGGGGCATTCCGGTAGGGATGCATGAAAAATTAAAGAAATCGGCACTGGAAGTGGTCATGACGATCCTTCATGCCGGAGGTAAGTTTGACCATGACACCTATAAAGTTTCCGGTGGTCTCCATGGCGTAGGGATCAGTTGTGTCAATGCCCTCAGTCAGAAAGTCCGCGCTGAAGTCAAACGTGAAGGCAAAGTCTGGAGACAAGAGTATGAGCGTGGCAAGCCCACGACTGCAGTAGATGCTATTGGTGATGCCACCGATACCGGAACCATCATCACCTTTTGGCCGGATCCGGAAATCTTTGAAACCCTTGAGTTTAAATTTGATACACTGGCCAATCGTCTTCGTGAATTGTCCTATCTCAACAGCGGACTCTATCTCAAATTGACCGACGAGCGTGAACTCGGGGATGATGGCAAACCCAGAGAAGAATTGTTTTTCTCCGAAGGTGGGCTTCGGGAGTTTGTCAAATTCCTGGATGAGAGCCGCACCCCATTGATCGATCAGCCCATCTATGTCAAGGGTAAAGAAGACAATGTTGAAGTGGAGGTGGCGATGCAATACAACACCGGCTATCAGGAGCATGTCTTTTCCTTTGTCAACAATATCTCTACCCGCGATGGGGGTACCCATGAAGCCGGCTTCAAACGGGCGATCACCCGCGTCTTTAAAAAATACGGAGATGATAGCGGTTTGTTTACCAAAGCTAAAGTCCAACTGTCCGGAGAAGATTACCGCGAAGGCCTGACTGCTGTTGTATCCGTCAAAGTGCCAGAGCCTCAGTTTAAAGGACAAACCAAAGGAGAGTTAGGTAATTCCGAAGTGGTGGGTATTGTATCCCAATGCGTAGGCGAAGCCTTGGCCGCATACCTCGAAGAAAATCCCGCAGATGCCAGGAAGATCACAGAGAAAGTAATTATTGCAGCCCGTGCTCGTGATGCTGCCCGCAAGGCCAGAGAGCTTGTGCAACGTAAAAACGTTCTGGCAGGCGGAGGATTACCCGGCAAACTTTCTGATTGTTCGTCACGCGATCCTAAACTCAGTGAGATTTATCTCGTCGAGGGAGACAGTGCCGGAGGAACCGCCAAACAAGGACGTGATCGTAACTTCCAGGCGATCCTTCCATTGCGGGGTAAAATCCTCAACGTAGAGAAAGCCATGGAGCACAAGATCTACGACAATGAGGAAATCAAGAATATGTTTACCGCCCTGGGCGTAAGCATCGAAGAAAGAAATGGGGAGCGAATCCTCAATATTGATAAGCTGCGTTACCATAAGATCGTTATCATGTGCGATGCTGATATTGACGGCAGCCACATCACGACATTGATCCTGACCTTCTTTTTCAGATATATGCGTCCGCTGATTGACAATGGACACTTGTATATTGCCGCCCCACCATTGTATCGTGTTTCCAAAGGCACTCAGTTTCAATATTGCTGGAACGAAACCGAACGGCAGGCTGCTGTAGACAGCTATTCGGCCGGGGATAAAGGTGGCAACGTCAAGGTTCAGCGGTACAAAGGTCTTGGTGAGATGAATGCCGAACAGTTGTGGGAGACGACCATGGATCCGGACAACCGCGTATTCCGCAAAGTCAATATCGATGATGCCAAGGAAGCGGATCGTTTCTTCAGTATGCTGATGGGCGATGAAGTACCTCCGCGTCGCGCGTTTATCGAGGCCAACGCCAAGTATGCCCGGGTGGATGCTTGATCCATCCGGAGTTATTCAAGTCTTGTATCTGATGTTATTCGGGTTTTAGCCCTTCGGTGCCTAAACTATTTTCTTGCGATTTCAGGTAAATAGGTATCTTTTCTTCCGCAATCACCCTGATGAAGAATAGATTCCTTTTCCTCTTTCCGGGCATCCTGTTCCTGATGCTCCTCCCTGCCATCCTCAGGGCCCAGCCCTTTGTCCTTAATGGCAGCGCAACTGCGCTTGGCGGAGATTGCTTTCAGCTCACTCCAAATTCTTCTTCCCAGGCCGGCTCCCTTTTTGCTCAAAACCCTATTGACCTGACCCAGCCTTTCTCTGAACAAGTATCCCTTTACTTTGGAAACAAGGATAATAATGGTGCAGACGGGATTGTATTTATCCTGGCCACCTCCAACATGGCATTAGGTGGTGGCGGCGGTGGCATCGGATACCAGGGCATTACGCCATCGATCGCCGTTGAAATGGATGATTACCAGAATTCGAACTTTGGAGACCCGGCCAACGATCATATGGCCGTCATTTCGATGGGCCAGATTGATCATACGATGCCCACTAACCTGGTCGGCCCTATGAATATCCCTAATGTGGAAGATGATCAAGACCATTGTTTTTTTATTGATTGGAACCCGGTCACGCAAACCCTATCTGCTGCTTTGGATGATGATATCATTACCTACACGGGTAACATCGTGGCTAATATTTTTGGAGGAAATCCCCTTGTTTATTATGGTTTCAGTTCCGGCACCGGGGGTTTGTCCAACATCCACCGGGTCTGCTTTGGTCCTCCTGCCTTGGATCCAATGCCTGATGTTTCGGTGTGTGAAGGGGAAAGTGTTACCCTTCAAGCAGATGATAAAGGAATAGCATGGACCTGGGAACCGGATCCTACGCTTTCCAGTTTGATCATTCAGGACCCTGACGCTACTCCGGATATCACAACCACGTATATGGTGGAGATTGAATATCAATGTGGTTTTTTTAATTATGATACGGTGATGGTGACGGTATTACCATTACCGGAACCGGAAGCAGACAACAACAGCCCGATCTGTGTGGGCGAAACACTTTTTCTAACTGCATCAGGTGGAACGTCCTATGAGTGGGATGGTCCATCGGGCTTTATCTCAGGGGTACAGAATCCAACGATAAGTAATGTAGATCCCGCGGATGCAGGGTGGTATACCGTGACGGTAACTGATGCGGCGGGATGCTCCGCAACGGCAACAACAGAAGTGATCATTGATGAAGGACCAGAAATTTTCTTTGATGATCCCCCATCGCCATTGTGCGAAAACCTTGATCCATTCCTCATGACCGCCACACCTCCCGGAGGAGAATGGGATGGTGATATTACGCCAGGGGGTTTGTTTGATCCCTCTTATGTTGGAGTAGGCACCACCACAGTAACGTACACAGTGGAGAATGCGTTGGGTTGTGTAAGCACGGCCTCTATAGACCTGGATGTGCTCAGCGTTCCGGATGTTGTCATCAACCCACCTGGTCCCCTTTGTGAGGGAGGAGCTCCGGTTCAATTGACCGGTAGTCCGGCAGGTGGTGTTTGGGATGGTGAAGTAACCTTGAATGGAATATTTGATCCAGTTACTGCCGGCCTCGGCTCACATCTTGTGACGTATACAGCAAATGATGGTAATGGGTGTACGAATTCGGAATCAATCATTATTCAAGTAGTGTCACAAGCCCCTGCTGATATTCTTACTCCAGGTCCGTTTTGTGGCATGGACACTATTTTTCTCATGGCATCTCCGCCTGGGGGTATATGGGCGGGTGGACCCGATTCCAATGGAATATTGTTGCCCAATCAACTACCCAGTGGTGCACATCTGATTACCTACCAATCAGGTGACAATAATGCCTGTTTTTATGCTCAAGCATTAATTGATATTCAATACGCTCCACCAGTATCTTGCCAATCCGTGCCTCTATCATGTGTTGATGCAACCCCGTTTTATCTGACGGCTGATCCAACTGGCGGGGTGTGGACAGGAGCGGCAAGTCCCGATGGCTTTGTAGACCCCTCCCAGCTGGGCCCAGGTATTCATACCGCATTTTATCATGACACTGTGGGGGTGTGTGCAGCTTTTGGAAATTCATGCTGGATCTATGTTGAGGTCGTGGATGCGCCCGCGGTACAAAACCGGGTTTTGACTTGTGATAATACCGGCACTACGTTTACAGTGAGTTTTGAAATTACGGGTGGTGATCCGGCTACCTATGCTTTCCAGGGCTCCGTACCCGGTCTTTTAACGCCGGGAGTTCCATACATATTTGTCAGTGACCCTATACCCAGTGGCAATAGTTATCAGTTTGCATTCTGGGATCAATATCAATGTGATACAGTAGATATCATTGGCTCCTATCAATGCAACTGTGCTACAGACGCCGGCACCATGGATACCCAGCCGATTTCCGTTTGTGAGGGGGATACCATTTATGTTTCCGCACCGACCGGTTTCATCGCAGATCCCAATGATACCCTTGTGTATGTGCTTCACCAGGGAGATCCTTATCAGCCATTGGTGTACGGAATGGATAGTGCTTTTGTATTGCAGCCCCCTTTGCAAGCCGGAGTCACGTATTTTATTTCTGCCTTGATCGGAAATAGCATCCCTACTGGGGTGGATCTGCTTGATCCATGTCTTTCTGTTGCACCAGGTCCGCCTGTAGTATGGAATAAAAATCCGGATGGTCAACTTTCTGCTCCTGGCATTATTTGCCAGGGAGATAGCGCGGCATTGACCTTCACCCTTAATGGTACAGGACCTTTTAATATTCAATATGCAGAGGGAGCAATGTTACATACACTCAACGGAATCGGATCCGGTTTTGTAGTCAGCGTGTATCCCACTGCAATGACTACCTATACATTAATGTCAGTTGCGGAGCAGTCGCCACCGGGATGCGCAAGCATGCCGGGATCCTCTGTGACTATAAGCGTAGGCAGTGTTTATTCGACGTCTGCCACAGCCCAAATTTGTGAGGGGGACAGTATTTTACTTGGTGGAGCTTATCAAACTAATGCCGGAGTGTATATCGATGCTTATACTACGGTCTTAGGATGCGATAGTATCATCCAGACCCAGCTTGCCGTTTCACCAGTGGACACCGTGTATATCGATGATACTTCCTGTGACCCGGCTCAGACTGGAGTGTTCACCCAAGTCTATAGCAATCAGGCGGGATGTGATAGTACAGTAATCACAACAGTCACCTATTCGCTTGCCGACACCACTTTATTACAATCCACCACTTGTGATCTTCAGTCCGCCGGTGTTTTTACAAACTTGTTTTCAGGAACCGACGGTTGTGATAGTCTCACCATAGAAACGATACTGTACATCGAACCGGACACTATGCTCATTAACAGCACAACGTGCGATCCTTCAGAAGCCGGAATGTTTATCACCGTGCTGCTCAATGTTGGTGGATGTGACAGCACCATTATTGAAACTATTCAGCTTGTCGCATCTGATACGACACAACTCTCCGGGACTACTTGTGTTCCCGCGGAAGCCGGAGTATTTACCACCTTACTCACCAATGCTGGTGGATGTGATAGTCTGGTGATAGAAACCGTGGCTTTGCTTCCTTCGGATACCGTCCTCACCCAGCAGGTTACTTGTCAACCGCAGGATACCGGTATTATACAACAAGTACTCACCAATATATATGGTTGTGACAGCCTCGTGTTGACACATATCATACTGGGCCCACTTGATTCCTGTTATCCGGTTGTGCATCGGGAGATCTATATCCCCAATGTCTTCAGTCCAAATGGTGATGGTATCAATGATTACTTTTTCCTATCCTCCTATCCGGATGCAGTAAGCAGTGTCCCCTATCTGCGGATATACGATCGATGGGGCGGACTTGTATATGAAGGCATCGAACGATCACCCAATCAGCCGGAACAAGGCTGGGATGGAAGGATTAAAGGAGAGCCCATCAATCCCGGTGTTTTTGCCTGGGTAGCGGAGGTAATATTCAGCGATGGAAGGCATGCTACGCTGTATGGGGATGTCACCCTTGTAAGGTGAAGTCAAATGAAAAATGAAAATTGAAAGAAGCAATTGGTTAAGTGATAGATAAATCTTGTGTTCAACAGGGAATACTTCGACTCCGCTCAGCACAAGTACCCAACAAGAAAATTTAAATTCCGAATTCCGAATTCCGAATTCCGAATTTTTTTCTGTTAGATTTTTTCAATGACCACTGCATACCCCTGCCCCACGCCGATGCACATCGTGGCTAAAGCGTATTTTTTGTCGAGGCGTTGGAGAGAACGAGCCGCATTGAGGATGATCCTCGCCCCACTCATTCCCAGCGGATGACCTAGTGCGATAGCTCCACCGCAAATGTTGAGTCGCTCATCCGTATCCTCCAGACCAAGCATGCGCGTACAAGCCAGTACCTGGGCAGCAAACGCTTCATTGATTTCGATGATGTCCATATCATCCAATGATAAACCTGCTTTTTTCAGAGCACGTTGACTCGCACCTACAGGTCCGATACCCATGATCCGTGGCTCAACACCCACTACGGCCGAAGAAAGAATTCGTGCAATTGGATTTAGATTTTGTTGGCGCACAGCAAAGTCAGAGGCCACCATCAACGCGGCTGCACCATCATTGAGGCCACTACTATTGCCAGCAGTCACAGTTCCTCCATTCCTGAACGCCGGTTTCAAAGCGGCAAGACCTTCCGGAGTAGATTGCCCCTTGACAAATTCATCCTGTTCAAAAACCAATGGGTCTTGTTTGCGTCTGGGCAGCAGTACCGGAGCAATATCTGTTGCGAAAATATGCGCTGATGCGGCAGCCTTCTGTTGGGATCTAAGTGCAAAATGATCCTGGTCTTCTCTTGAAATTTTGTACCGTTCAGCCAGGTTCTCGGCAGTTTCTCCCATAGCCTCGGTGCCATACAACTCCTTCATACGTGGATTGATAAATCTCCATCCGAAGGAGGAATCAAACATTTCAGCATCCGAACCAAAGGGCTGACTGGATTTAGATATCACCCAAGGTCCACGGGTCATATTTTCCACACCACCGGCTATAAACAAGTCCCCATCTCCAGCCTGGATCGCCCGATGGGCATGGATGACCGCGGACATCCCTGAGGCGCACAACCGGTTGACGGTTTCGCCGGGCACAGACCAGGGAAGGCCAGCCAATAAAAGCGCCATCCGCGCGATATTGCGGTTGTCCTCGCCGGCTTGATTAGCACATCCCATGATGACATCATCGATGAGCGCGGGATCCACACCAGGATTTTTTTCAAGCAATGCCCGGATGACATGAGCAGCAAGGTCGTCTGTGCGAACAGCAGACAAGGTGCCCCTGAAAGAGCCTATGGCTGTACGTGTTCCGTCTATGATAAAGGTATCCTGCATAGTGTATCTTATGGTTGATGGCCCTGAAGACCATATTTATCGCTTACAATATCCGCTCAAAAATACGGCCTGTAGCTTTGTCTTTCAGAATCAGTTTTCGGGCCCCATAATGCGTGGTTTCTTCCTTGATGAGCCAATGATCTTCATCAAAAGAGACCAGTACATCAGTAACGGCAATATTCAAACTGCCTCGCCATGGTTCGATTTGGATGGGCTCCCATTTCTTGCTCTGCACAGAGAGATAGGCCGCATCCATAATGGCATTGACGACATAGCCATCATAAAAGGTTTCCTTCGGTGCCCGGCCTTGTTCTATAGCATCAAACATATCAGCGAACATATGGTTGTAACCCAGTTCGTTCAACTCATCCCCTGCCGGAAACGTCCATCCCTGATTGGACTCCGATTTTTCGGCAAGGTATCCGGATGCCTTGCCACTGGTAAACACCTCCAGGCCGGTGCGAAGAAATCCATTACTCCAAATCGTGCCTTCGCTGCCCATCACTTCGTCTCTCAAATCCAGTCCGCCTCTGAATGTCCAGCTGACTTCAAACTGACCAATAGCCCCGTTTTCATATTTAACCAGCCCGATCGCATGGTCTTCAGCATCTATGGGTTTGACCTGGGTGTCAGCCCAGCACATGACTTCAACCGGACGGACATTCTTGCCGATAAATGTCCGGGACACTTCGATGCAATGACATGCCAGGTCAATGATAGCTCCTCCGCCAGCAAGTGTCTTATCCCAAAACCATTCACTATGTGGACCAGGATGCGCTTCACGCGATTTGGCCCAAAGTATTTTTCCCAGGGCCCCTGAGGTAATCACCTGCATCGACCGCTGAAATTTGGGGGTATACACGAGATCTTCCAGATACCCATGGAAAATACCCGATTGTTCTACTGCCTCAAGAATGCGGAGAGCTTCGGATGCATTTCGTCCCAGGGGTTTGGTGCAGAGCACAGCTTTTTGATGACGCACACATTCCAATATGGCCTCTTCATGCAAGTGATTGGGCAAGGCTACAATGATTGTGTCTACCTCGGGATGAGCTATCGCCGCCTGCAAGTCAGTTGTCCAGTGGGGTATGTGATATTTTTCAGCAAAACGGAGACCACTTTCCTCTTGCCTGGAATATACGCTTACAATCCGGTCACGGTTACGATAGCCGAGGATAGAGTCCGCGTAAAACCGGCCAATGAATCCGGAACCCAACATAGCGATATTCCTCATAGAAGTATTTTAAGATGTTTCAGCTTAGTCTGCCGAGGCAGGAGCGGTGGTGCATTTTGCGGAGCCGCAATGTTGCTCGTGCCACCATAAATCAAGAATTAATCTTTTCATTCTTAAAAATCAAAGCATAGAAAACCATCACCGCGGCGGCGATCATCGCGGGAATCGTCCAGATCATCTTCCAATCATGCAGGCCCGCAGCATCGACATAGCTATCATAGATTTGACCGGCCAGCCAGAATCCGATGAGCATGCCTGCACCATAGGTAGCGAGAGTGATGAGTCCTTGAGCAGCATTTTTTACCTGCTCTCCGGCTTTGTAGTCGGTATAGATCTGGCCGGAGACAAAGAAGAAATCATAACAGATACCATGCAGGAGAATGCCTGAAAACAACATCCATGCACCCTGGCCCGCATCACCATAGGCAAACAACAAATAGCGCAAAGCCCATGCACCCATTCCCACCAGCAAGGTCGTCTTGAGACCAAACCGTTTTAAAAACAAGGGCAATAAGAGCATGAAAAAGACTTCAGAAACCTGGCCAAAGGACATATTGCCAGCCGCATTTTCCATTCCGGTACTGTTGAGGAATAAGTTGGCATTCTGATAATAAAAAGCAAGTGGTATGCAAATCAGAACCGATGAGACAAAGAAGACCAGGAAGTTTTTTTCTTTCAGTAACCGGAGTGCATCCAGGCCAAGGATGTCCCCCAGTGACGGTTTTTTCCCGGCAATGGCTTTAGGTGGGGTGTCGGGTAGCAGGAAGCTAAAGAAACCCAAAAATGCGGATACCCCTGAGGCCATATAGAACGTATTTTGCAACATGCCTTTAGCTTCCCAATGAAACTGATAGCCAATCAGCAGTCCGGCCACGATCCAGCCTATCGTTCCCCACACGCGGATGTTTGCAAACTGACTTGAAGGATCGGTCATCTGCCGGAAGGAAATGGTATTGACCAGGGCTAAGGTCGGCATGTACAATACCATATAGATAAGGATGTAGGGAAAGAAAGCCGCAAACTGACCGGATTGAGCCGCGAGGTACAAGAGCACTGCTCCACCCAGATGCAAAATTCCCAGGATGCGCTGGGCTGAAAAGTAACGATCTGCGATCAAACCGATGATAAATGGAGCGATGATGGCGCCCAGAGATTGTGTCGAATAGGCGGCTGAGATTTCATCGCCATTGGAGGAAAGGACGGTGGACAGATAGGTGCCCATCGTCACAAACCATGCGCCCCAAATAAAAAACTCGAGAAACATCATCAGGGATAACTTGAAGCGGATACCTGCTTGCATACATAGTTGGTATTAGGTGGTGAAAGGATATGAAGTCCTAATTTGAGAAAAAAGGACTTAACGGACAGCATAATTCTGCAGTGTTGTAATATTGATGCCGTCAATAATCTGGAAGATTTGAATGAAGAAAGTACTCCGCAACCCATATTTCACTTTTGTGGTACTCTCCATGGCCGCGGTTATGGTCTCAATGGGGTGCTCATCACCACGCACTTTACGTTCGACGGATTTTGACCCGGTCACCTTACGTCGGGTTGATTCACTCTGCATGCGCCAGATGGAGATGGGCCATTTCCCGGGGCTGGCTGTAGGGATCGCCAATCGCAAGACTAGCTGGAGCAAGGGATATGGATTTGCGGACATAGAACATCAGATTCCGGTCGATCCTGCTGATCATCTCTTCCGGATCGGCAGTATTTCAAAAACAGTGACTGCTGCAGCGCTGGCCAGAGAAATTCAAAAGGGAAAGATCAACCTGGACGAACCAATTGATACCTACTATAAAGATCTGCCGGCGGACAAACAACAACTCACCTTGAGACAGGTGGCCGGGCACCTGGCAGGCATCCGGCATTACCAGGGCGATGAATTTTTCAGCACAGTACATTACTCCAATATATTTGAGCCGCTCGAGGTGTTTATTCATGACTCTCTACTCTTTGCTCCCGGAACCCGATTCAGTTATTCCACCTATGGGTGGACACTAGTCAGCGCAGTGATGGAAAAGGCGGTCGGCAAGTCCTTCACGGATATTGTTCGTGATGATGTGAGTGAACCTTTGCATTTGACGCAACTCAAACCGGATCAGGTGGATTCTGTAGCATATCATAGGGTTACTTTCTACTACTCATCCAATGACACCCTATTGGTAGCTCCGTTCGTAGACAATAGTAACAAATGGGCAGGAGGAGGATTCCTCTGTACCACGGATGATCTGATCCGATTTGGGGCAGCGCTAACCGGGCCAGGGTATGTAAAGAAGAAAGTATTCACGACTTGCACGACCACGCAGTACACAAGCGATGGCAAGCCTACAGGAAATGGAATCGGGTTTTTCAACGGCACCGAAGAGGATGGTGACAAGTGGTATGGCCATAGTGGAGGTAGTGTCGGCGGCACCAGTATGTTGCTGATCTACCCTGATCGTGATCTTGTCATTGTTACACTGGTCAATCTGAGTAGTGCCAGGATGGATGACCTGGCACGAAAAATCGCGGAACTCATTCCCTCATCGCGTTCTAAGAAAAGATCACAATAATCGGGTAGCATCAGCGGGAAATCGCCTTACGTATGCGGTCTATCTGCCGTATATGGTGTGCCATATGGTCGTTTAAAAAGATGAGCATCTGGTGCATGGTCATCCTGCCAGCAAAGGGATGACGATAGGCCAGATGTCGGCCAAAGGTGTCTTCGTTGGATTCGATAAAGGTGATGAGTTCGTTACGCAGTTCACTCCATTTAGATCCAACCTGATCATGGCTGAGTACTTCCTGATGCTCCCACATATTAATCGAAGCAGGTGCTTTGACCTTAAAGGAAGTCCAGAAAGTCAGTTTGATCAGCTGATTTCCTTTCCATGACCATATGTTATACCTGGGCACACTATCCGGATAGGAGAGTTTTTTGCGCAGGTAAGCAAGGGAAAGCTTTTCGCTCAGGTAGAGATGCGTGGCGGCCTGAGCGACTGACCATTGATTTGGAGCAGGCTGTCTTAGGTAATCTTCTGGTGACAGATTCTGAATCCTGGCCAGGAGAGTACGTTTTTTCTCTTCGAGTTTTTCAAATTGAAGACGGACCGGGCTCAGGCTAGCGGACATGTTTTTGTACTTTGGATATGTAAAATAGAAAAGAATAAACCACAATCACGATGTCAACGTATCCACCGAGGTCCCCTGAAGAGGGACGTTATGCCTTTGATGAAACCATCTTTCGTCCCAGGGAAGGGCGTATGCCTTTGCCTCCGGATAGGTTCGAGGCGTTTGAAGAAGTGCAATCTTTTGATCAGATCTGGCTATGGGCATTGATGGGATTTGAACTGATCGTTATCCTGGTGGCCATGTTCAGTGCGGGTCAGCCGCTCTGGGTCGCCGGCATCGGATTGGGTGCAATCACCTTATCGATGGCCTTATTGAGTTCCATCAAATTGATCACGCGGATTGATGAGCAGGGGGTGCACTATCGGTTTAAGCCATTTCATTTCAAGGTGCAGACGATACCCTGGGAAGATATTGATCAGATCCATGTGCGGAAGTATAGCCCGATCCTGGAGTACGGTGGATGGGGTATTCGGTTTGGCCCGAAAGGAAGAGCGTACAACATCCGGGGCAATACCGGCATTCAGATCGTCCGCAAAAATGGTAAGCGATTGCTCATTGGAACGCAGCGACCGGATGAGGCGGCGCAGCAACTAGGCCGGCATCCGCTGTTGGTATAGGGGCAAAAAGAAAGAGCGCTGAAGGGTATCAGCGCTCTCAATTCTTCTCTTGATGTACGTTCGGGTGGAAAAAAATTTCCGGGTTCCCGTTGCCGTAGAACGGCAATAGTAGGTTTCGCTTGCTTACTTAGCGGCTTTCTTAGGAGCTGCTTTCTTAGCTGCCTTCTTAGGAGCAGCCTTCTTAGCGGCTTTCTTAGGAGCTGCTTTCTTAGCTGGAGCTTTCTTAGACGGAGCAGCCTTGGCAGCTGGCATAGTCTTAGTAGCAACAGCCTTCTTAGGAGCTGCTTTCTTAGCTGCTTTCTTAGGAGCGGCTTTCTTTGCAGCCTTCTTAGCAGGCGCTTTCTTAGCTGCTTTCTTAGGAGCAGCCTTCTTAGCAGCTTTCTTAGGTGCTGCTTTCTTAGCAGCTTTCTTTGGAGCTGCTTTCTTTGCTGCTTTCTTAGGAGCAGCCTTCTTTGCTGATTTAGCCATAATGAATAATGAGATTAAGTTTGCAAAATGATTAGATAGAGACGCTGCCGGCAATGTATGTCAGAACGACATCCATGCAGACAGTTTGATTATCCGTGGAGAGATGATGATGCGAACGATATGATGGATGAATGGTCATATTCCAGGACAAAAATACACTTTAGATTTATTTTCTATATATTTTTTGAAAAATATTTGAAAAAATTTTTATCACGCGCGTACAACGCCGTTTATGTTTTTGATCTCCTCAACGCAAAAAGTGATCCAAAATATTTTGATGGGCAACCTCTCCATCGAGATCATTTTCCGAACGCTACGCCATCAACGCATCATCACTTTTACATCCTTATCCCAAGCCCGGCGATCGCGTACGCCTTCATGTGACGTCCCACAACCTATACGGCATAGGGGTTGTGGCCCATGCATAGAAAACCACTGAGAGAACTCACGAGGATGATCACCGCATGCATCCTTTGCTCCATCTTTAAGTTGAACCCTTTCGAGATTCAGGAGAAATCTCTTCTCAACGTTCATCTGGCACATCGTCCGCTTCACGATTTCCGTCCAATCGAACGTCGGCGAGGCCCTAAATTTTTTTTTCACTGAGCACCCCAATTCCGGATGTAGTCCGATAACTAACCGGCAAAACTACCTCTTCCGCTGCCCAATGGAATCCATCAGCCGAATCAAGACTCTCCTTCGGCGATACCAAATGCCGCAAAAGGGTTTCTTCCTGAGGACAAGTAAGCTACCTTTGAACACAGATTCGTTGACCGCCCCATCACCTGTATTGACGGGCTATTCAGAAGTACTATGCGTTATTCAACCATTCCACCTTCCCTCTTCGCCGATCGCAGAGATATGTTTATGCGTAAGATGACCACGGGTTCGCTGGCGATCTTTTGTTCTAATGAACCTATGCCTCGAAATGGTGATCAGCATTTTCCTTTCCGTCAAGATTCTGATCTCTTCGCACTCTCCGGTCTGGATCAACCCGGTACGATCATCATCTTATGCCCCCATGCTCGCCGAAAAGCAGATCGCGAGATCGCCTTGATTCTGCCACAAGATCCGGAACATACGATTTGGAACGGCGAACGATACTCCACACGTGAAGCCGCCAGAATCTCCGGCATATCCCAGGTGAAAACCCTCGATCACCTGGATCGCATTCTGGATCGCTTGTCCAGGGAAGCACATACTATATATATTAACTCAGTGGATCAAGGTCACCATAAGTTGACTATTCAATTACCCAATGATCGCATGGCAGAAAGTCTCCGCCAACGATTTCCGGATCATACGTTTAAGGATTCGTACCTGATCCTCCGTCAGATGATGATGATCAAGCATCCGGAAGAACTCCAACTCATGCGACATGCGGTAGCGGTGAGTGGCATGGCCTTTGACCGGGTTCTCGAAACGACCCGCCCCGGGATGAAGGAGTATCAACTGGAAGCGGAACTCACCTCTGTTCTGGTTCGTAATGGATGTCAACAAGCCTTTGAGCCCATCGTTGCTTCCGGAAAGTCTGCCTGCATCCTCCACTATATCCGCAATGATCGTGTCCTTCAAAAGGAGGATCTCGTCCTGCTTGATTTTGGCGCGGAGTATGCCTGCATGGCTTCCGATATCTCGAGGACCATTCCGGTGTCCGGCAGATTTACCAAACGACAACGTGATATTTATCATTCGGTCCAAAAGATTCTGGATGAAGTCAGCGAGATCATGCGACCTGGGATCACATTGACCGAGCTCAACAAAGCCACCGGAACACTCGTGGAGCGGGAATTGCTTCGGCTTCGTATCATTACAAAAAGTGATTTGCGTCGACAGGATCCTGCTGCTCCGATTCGGCGTAAATATTTCATGCACGGCGTCAGTCATCACCTCGGATATGATGTGCATGATCAGCATGAGCGGACAGCACCGCTGAAGGCTGGCATGGTATTGACCTGCGAGCCGGGGTTATACATTCCTGAGGAGGGTATCGGCATCCGACTTGAAAACGATATCCTCATCACCCGGGGCAAACCCAAAAATCTCATGGAAGGCATCCCCATCGATCCGGATGAAATCGAAGAGATCATGGCGAATAGGAAGCAGTAATCAGGAACAAGTGTGCAGTAAATACCTCCTGCATCCTGCCCCCTGCATCTTTGTTCCTGCTTTAACCCTTTCTTAAGTCCTCCTTATTATACATTAACAGGGCCGTCAGTGTCTTAGGGATATACATCAAAATCCTATACTGATGAAAGCACTGACTTTATCCCGCAACAAAAGCTTTGAATGGAGCTTTGGCCTGCATGCTGCCCTGCTGCTGATTGCATTTCTTCCTTTCGCCCACCGGGTGATCGAAAAGCAACCGGTAGAGTACCTCATCGAAATCGGGTACGAAGACGTACCTCAGGCACAGGCTTCAGGTAGTGAAGGGCTGCAAGCCCGGAGCCCGATCTTCAATGAAGAACCTGAACCTACCACAGATCAGGCCAACCAGGATCCTATTCCGGTCGACGAAACCGAACCGGTAGAGGAGACTACGATTGCTGAAAACAACAGTGAGGTCATCAGTGATGTGACTTCCGAATCGCCTTCTGACATAGTCGCCAGTGAATCGGCTGCTGATGGCAACGATGCCGAAACCCAGGCCAGTGGTGGTGGCAGTGGTAGTCCTATCGAGGGCAACCAGGATGGTGCGGCCATGGAAGGAGACGGTGGAGGTGGTGACGGACTCGAAGGAGACGGCATCATCACCCGCAAAGTCATCTATCGCGAAAATATCACCAGCGTGGCCAAAGTCAATGGTCGTGTAACCCTGGATATATGCATCGACCGCGAAGGCAAGGTGATCTATGCCGCCTACGATCCCGAGAAAACCACGATCACTGACAATGAAATCATTAAGCAAGCGACCTACCTCGCCGTACGCTATAGATTCGAAGCAAAATACAATGCGCCAAAGAAGGAGTGGGGAGAACTCACTTTTATTTTCCGGATCGATGAAGACATAGCAGCCAAGTAAAAGAAATACCCCCGGATGGGGGTATTTCTTTTTAAAACTATCATCTTGGGCTCAGGTTGTACCTGAGCCCGCGTACGTTGAATGAAAGGAATCTTTACCATCCTGTCATTTTAGAAGGCTGTCTTTGACTGCAGGGGGGGTATTTGAAAATGCCGAATGAGTAAGGTTTCCTTCATTTGGTGCTATTCCACCTCGCAATATGCCTGGAATCCAACTTTCACGATTAGGGCAAAGACTGCAGCAATGATGGCCAGGGTCACAGGGTTTAATACCCCCAATCCCAGTGCTGCCAGCACCAAGGGAATTCCGTTAATTAAATACTGTTTGAGGGTTCCTTGTCCGGTAAGGAGGTCTTTGATCTTTGGATCATTACAAATGGCGCTTTGCAATTTGTCCTTGAAACGTCTCCAGAACTTTTTGCCTTCTTTGTTCGCATTGGCTTTGGTCGCAGGCCTGACATTAGCTACATAATCATAGGATTTTGCCAGGTTGACCCGCTCATTGGTACCTCCAAACATCTTAGGTTGGAGAATTTCAAATGATCTGCTTGAGGATACAGCATATCCCAAGTCATCCAGGGCTCTTCCCAGCGACGTGTAGAGGTCTTCTTCCGAGACATTTTTGCTGATGCGTTGGATCTCAGTTGCCATTTTGTCGAAATCCTGGTCGGTCAATTGAGCTAGTGTCATAATGTAATAATTGGTTTGCCCTACTCGTGTGGCTTTTCGGAAACGCCTCGTTTTTTTTTAAGATGGTGGCTGAACTCCATTTGCATTTCTAACTCGATGGTTTAGCATAGTCAGAAACTGCAATGCATAATTACTGGCTGGTTCAACACCAAACAATCTAACTTTTGTTATATGGTTTTGGTACCTGCCTTGAGAATGCTTATTCAGGGTTGGTCTTTAATAATACCTATTAGACCGAATTAACTACCATTTTCCGAGTTTGAATCTCTGTTCTGCCCGCATTCTATTTTAGTGACATATTAATGACGCTATGCCCTCTGCCCGTTGCTGACTATCTTTCCACCAAGGAACAACCCGTTACCAATGAACCTAAAAACTTCACCCCCGCCAGGCACTTATATTTTTTCAAAACCTCACCCCGGCTCCCAGCGTCCACCCGCTCAGCTTTGAATCATCCCGGTTTTTAAGCAGGGGCAACAAGCCATAATGATATCTCACCTCTGCGGTCAGAAAGGAAAAAAGCTCCGAATGGAGTATCGCCGTGAGATTGGTCGATACACCATAGAAATCCTTGTTGTCAAATCCAAGCATGTTGTCATCCACATCATAGAAGAAAACAACTTCACCACCACCGAGAATGGAGAGATGGACTACGTCATTCTTTAGAAATGTATAGCCCGCTGTCACGGGGATCATGAAATAATGGACGTGATGATGCTCACTAAAATCAAAACTGAAGCTCTGGTCTTCATTGATCAGCGAAATCCTGTGGTATTGTAGTCCCGCCACGAACATAAACTCGCTGTCCTCCACCAGGATATCAAATCCAACCATCTGGCCGGGATGTTTCGATTGGCCGGTCATTTCAGCTTCATCCTTAAAGGACCAGGAATCGGCGCCGATTTTGGCATTGAACCTGGCCTGGGCCTCCACCACGCCATACGAAAGGACATGTACCAGACAAATCAGCCCGATCTGCTTGATGCAAATATTCATTTTGATTATTACGTTGTAGGGGAGATGCTCTGCAAAGTTAGCTTATTTTCGCTGCTGCATCAGCTCAATGATTGCCATCGCCTATGTATCCGGACTTATCTTACCTCTTTCATGATCTCCTGGGCACCGCGCCTGACAACTGGCTCAGTGTCTTAAAGACATTTGGAGTCTTCCTCATCCTCTCTTTTCTGGCCAGTGCCTTTGTCCTCAATCTCGAACTCAAACGAAAGGAGCATGAAGGATTATTGCAAGCCTTCACCGAAAAGGAGCGCATTGGTTTTCCAGCCACCTGGCAAGAGATTTTGTCCAACGCCTTATTTGGGTTTGTCATCGGATTTAAGATCCCATACATCGCACAGCATTTCCAGGAGTTCAGACCGGATCCGGCAAGCATCATTCTCTCCGGCAAAGGCACTTGGCTATGGGGTATCATTGCCGCAATTGCATTTGGTTATTTCAAGGTTTGGGAAAGCAACAAGAAAGCACTTGCCAAACCTTTGATCCGGGAGGTCAGTGTGCTACCTCATCAACGCCTCGGGGATATCACGATCATTGCCGCCATCTCTGGTATCGTTGGAGCCCGTTTGTTTTCGATCATCGAGAGCGAACAATCAAGGCGTTTATAAAAGATCCCCTGGACCAACTGCTCAGCGGCAGTGGCCTGGCGATCTATGGCGGACTCATAGTCGCGTTCGTCACCGTGTATTGGTTTGTCAAGCGCAAAGGGATGAAACCCATCTATGTAATGGACGCTGTCGCTCCCGCACTCATCATGGGCTATGCAGTAGGCCGACTGGGTTGCCAGTTTTCAGGTGACGGCGACTGGGGGATTGTCAACAGCGCCGCTGCACCCGGATGGTGGTTCCTTCCGGATTGGGCCTGGTCATATACCTATCCCCACAATGTACTCAACGAGGGCGTCCAGATCGAAGGATGCCTTTTCGATTATTGCCGCCAACTGGGTGAAGGGGTGTACCCTACACCTTTATATGAGTCCTTTTTCTCGCTGGTCATTTTCGGCATCCTTTGGGCTATGCGCAAACGACTCAAAGTGCCTGGCATGTTATTTTTTCTCTATGTATTCCTCAATGGATTTGAGCGGTTTTTTATCGAAAAGATCCGCACCAATCCGGATATCCACCTGTTGGGCATGTCCGCCACGCAGGCAGAGTATGTTGCCGGGCTGCTGATTGTTACAGGTATTGTCGGCATGATCTACCTCTGGCTGAAAAAGCAGAGAGCATAGAGCATAGAGGCATATCGTAGCGCAGCGAAGATCCCGCCAAATGCGTGGCATTTGTTGCAGGAGGGCAGAGCGAATAGAGGAAAGAGCGATTCAATCAGTTAGCCTGAAGTGAAACATGAAGAGGTTTTATTTGAGACTATCAGAATAAGCCTGAATTCTTCGACTCAATACATCAAGTCGTTCAAATACCTCCATTTTCAACGAACGGCTAATGAGTAGTCTCTGGTCAAGAATGACAAGGATATTTGCTCCTTCATAACATTCACGTTTAGAATATCTGAGCAATTGTTGTTGCTCCCCTTTCATATTGGTGCCTGTACTTTCGGAAATATTATTTGGGATACCCATACCAACACACCCGCATTGATCCGCAAAGCGCCATAATTTCTTTTGTTCGAGTTCATCCGATATGTCAAAGAAGATCATAGCTATGGATATCACTTCTTTCCAGATATCCAAATCTTCAAATCTGAATTTAGGCATGTAGAGCTATTGCATTTATCAAGTTTAAGTCTCCAAATAGTGTCTCAGCAAGACCTAAACATTACTCCGTTGCTCAATAAAACTTGATTTTGGGATACATTTTTGATTTCACTCTTGATTATCAACTAATTATGCACATATTCGTCGCGCCACATCCTTGCAGGATATATGGGTTTCTGATGCAAATTGTTTCGCCCCTACATTCACGCCATATCCTTGCAGGATATGTGCGTTCCGGGCGCAAATTGTTTCGCCCCTACATTCACGCCATATCCTTGCAGGATATGTGCGTTCCGGGCGCAGATTGTTGCGTCCCTACATTCACGCCATATCCTTGCAGAATATGTGCGTTCCGGGCGCAAATTGTTGCGTCCCTACATTCACGCCATATCCTTGCAGGATATGTGCATTCCGGGCGCAAATTGTTTCGCCCCTACATTCACGCCATATCCTTGCAGGATATGTGCGTTCCGGGCGCAAATTGTTGCGCCCCTACATTCACGCCATATCCTTGCAGGATATGTGCGTTCCGGGCGCAAATTGTTGCGCCCCTACTGGCCCTATGCCCTATGCTCTATGCTTTTTTCTGTACTTTTGCATCTATTGTGCAAACTATGATTATCGATATTATCATCACATAAAAGAAACCTGTAATCTGTGCTTACAAAGGCCCCGTCAGATTACAGCCGGGGCTTTTTTAATGTTAACCACTGACTGTTACGCATAATGAGCAAACGCTATCCGGAATATAAAGGTCTCCATCTCCCGGCCATCGACCAGGAACTCCTGCAATGGTGGGATGACCACAAGATTTTTGACAAGAGTATCGAACAACGTCCGGAGGACAAACGATGGGTCTTTTTTGAAGGCCCGCCGAGCGCCAACGGTATGCCCGGCATCCATCACGTGATGGCCAGAGCGATCAAGGATCTTTTTTGCCGATATAATACCCTCAAAGGGTATCGCGTCGAGCGCAAAGGCGGTTGGGATACGCATGGCCTTCCAATCGAACTCAGCGTAGAGAAAGAACTGGGCATCACCAAAGACGATATCGGCAAATCGATCTCGATCGAAGACTATAACCAAAAGTGCCGCGAGACGGTCATGCGGTATAAAGCCGAATGGGATGACATCACCCGCAAAATGGGGTATTGGGTAGATCTGCACCATCCATATATCACTTACGAAAACGATTATATCGAATCGGTTTGGTTCTTGCTTGAAAAGCTTTACGACAAAGGACTTTTATACAAAGGATATACGATTCAACCCTATTCCCCCGCCGCGGGTACAGGACTCAGTTCACACGAGCTCAATATGCCCGGCGCGTATAAGGAAGTCAAGGACACCACTGTTGTCGCTTTATTCAAAGTCATCCATGACGATCGATCCGCATTTCTGTTTGAAGACAGCAATGAAGATGTGCGCATTGCCGCATGGACCACGACACCCTGGACATTGCCATCCAATACCGCGCTGAGTGCAGGCCCGGATATAGAATATGTCAAAGTACAGACGGCCAATCCATACACCCACGCTCCTGTAAGTGTGGTGATGGCTCAGGCATTGGTGCCATCATGGTTTGGTGGAAAAAATCAGCCTGTTCCGGAAGCACAGTCTACTCCTTTTAAGGGTAGCATGATACAAGGTGTCCGGTATGAGCCACTCCTCGATTTTGGAAATCCGATCGAACCCCTCCTGGGTGGAACAGATGCATACCTGGTCCTGACCGGAGATCATGTGACGACCTCAGATGGTACAGGAATCGTGCATACTGCTCCATCCTTTGGAGCCGACGACCAACGTGTTGCCAAATCCAATGGCGTAGGTACTTTGACCTTAGTAGATCAGACTGGCAGATTCAAAGACACTGTAGGTCCGTTTTCAGGGCGGTACGTCAAAGACTATAAAGATGAGCCCGGGTATGTGCCGGTCGATATCGATATCGCGGTCATGCTGAAGACGGAAGGCAAAGCGCTCAATGTCCAGAAGTATGAGCACAACTATCCGCATTGCTGGCGTACCGACAAACCAGTGCTCTATTATCCCCTTGATAGTTGGTTTATCAAATCGACAGCCTGCAAAGACCGGATGATTGAACTCAATAAGTCCATCAACTGGAAACCTGCCCATACAGGCGAAAAGCGATTTGGCAACTGGCTTGAAAATCTCCAGGACTGGAATCTCAGCCGCTCCAGGTTTTGGGGCATCCCACTACCGATATGGCGCACTGAAGATGGATCTGAAGAAAAGTGTATCGGCTCTGTCGCAGAACTGGCGAAAGAAATTGATGCCGCTAACAAAGCACTCGGTCTGCAACAGTATGTACCTGGAGATCTGCACCGCCCTTATATCGATGAGGTGGTTCTCGCTTCTTCGAAAGGCTTACCGATGCGTAGGGAAACCGATCTTATCGACGTGTGGTTTGATAGTGGCGCCATGCCTTATGCCCAATGGCATTATCCTTTTGAAAATGCAGAGGTATTCAAAAATAATTATCCGGCTGATTTTATTGCCGAAGGTGTCGACCAGACCCGTGGTTGGTTTTTTACGTTGCATGCCATCGGCACCATGGTCTTTGATTCAGTGGCCTTTAAAAATGTAGTGTCCAATGGACTGGTGCTGGACAAGAATGGCCAAAAGATGTCCAAACGGTTGGGCAATGCCGTAGACCCTTTCAAGACCATCAGCAAATACGGAGCAGACGCCACGCGCTGGTACATGCTTTCCAATGCGCAGCCCTGGGACAATCTCCGCTTTGACGAAGAAGGGATTGTGGAGAGTACCCGGAAATTATTCAGCACCTTATATAATACCTACTCCTTTTTCGCGCTATACGCCAACCTGGATGACTGGAATGCAGATGATTCAGGAGTTATGCCTGTATCTGCCCGCCCGGAAATCGATCGTTGGATCATCTCCAGGTTGCATACCCTCATAGGAGAGTTCCGTGCGGATATGGATGACTTTGATGTGACCACCGCATGCCGACGTGTAGAGGTGTTTGTTAATGACCACTTATCCAATTGGTATGTACGACTCAACCGGAGGCGTTTCTGGAAAGGAGAATTATCCGATGACAAACGGGCTGCATATGCAACACTGCATGAATGCCTGGTCACCATTTCTCAATTGATCTCACCTGTAGCTCCATTCTTTAGTGACTGGTTGTATCGCAATCTCACCGCAGCATCCGGTAGTCAGCCTGAAAGTGTACACCTGACCGATCTGCCCATGGCGGATCCTTCTTTGCTGGATGAAGGTTTGCTGCGGCGAATGGACTATGCACAGCATATTAGTTCGCTCATCCTTTCGATTCGCAAGAAAGAGAAACTCCGCGTCCGTCTGCCGTTGCGCAGGATCCTTTTGCCGGTGCTTGATGATCGTTTTCAATCCGATGTGGAGCAAGTCAAGGAGTTGATTCTCTCTGAAGTCAATGTCAAGTCCATTGAATATATCAAGGACACGGCAGGCATGGTCAATAAAAAAGCTAAAGCCAATTTTAAATCCCTGGGAAAGCGCCTGGGGAAGGACATGAAAGCCGCAGCGGAAATCATCCAAAACCTTGACCAGGCGGCCATCCTTCAATTTGAGCGCGGAGAATTGTTGACCATCAGTATTAACGGGCAATCCTATCCTCTCGAGCGGGAGGATATCGAAGTGATCTCTGAAGATATCCCGGGATGGCAGGTGGCATTTGAAGACGGCATCACTGTTGCGCTGGATGTGTCACTTGATGAAGGATTGGTAGCCGAAGGTACTGCCCGTGAGTTGGTCAATCGCATACAGAATCTCCGGAAGAGCAGCGGCCTGAATGTGACCGATCGGATCCGTGTGCAGGTGGAATCCTTACCCGGTGTTGATGAAGCCATTAAGCAATTTGGCGATTATATCCAATCGGAGACTCTCGCTGACACGCTGGCCACGGGAGAGGTGACCTCAGGTTCTGCCGTCGAATGGTTGGAAGGTGAAGAGATCAGAATCCTGATCGAAAAGTGAAATTTGTATTTTCACCCAACGCAGCTTTGACGGCATCGTGTGCTTGAGGCAATGGTTTTATGGATCTGATCGTTTCCAACAGTATTGGTCGATTTTCTGGCGATCTCATTCGATTCTATTGCATAACTCTTCATTAGAGGAAATACCTTAGTCTTTATTAGGGCCATAAGCATGCGATTTTTTCATGTAAGTCGTCGTAGATGGGGTTATGGTGTCATATGCACTATAACTATCCTGCTATGGTCTGGCCTGACATTAAACCATATCGCTGCGGGCCCTCTCCTGAAACCAACACGTCCGGAAGGTATTTGGTGTAGTCTTTCCTTTCCCCAGGCAGCTGTGACGGATGTCAACACCATCTATATTCCATTCACGCTGGCAGGCCAGTTGATCATGGTCGAAGCCCGGGTCGATACCGTAACGGGTTATTTTATGCTGGATACCGGTTCTGAAAAATTGGTACTCAACAAGGAATATTTTGATCCGGTTGAAAATGGACGAAGTGTTGCGTCTGTGGGTAATACCGGTATGGTTGGAAATGTGACGGAAAGGCGAGTGGATAGTTTGCAACTCAGTCAGCTGGTGATTCACGACTTGTTTGCGCACATCGTAGACCTGCATCATATTGAGTTGAAGAAAAACGTCCGCCTCATGGGGATCCTGGGCCATGAGGTCTACCAGGATTTTGAAGTCTTTCTCGATTTTCAAAACCGGGTCATAGTTTTGAGCAGGGTAGACCGCAAAGGCATGCGTATGGATACCGTGTCCAATTGGGAAGTTCCTTCCGACAGTCTTTCATTCGAGCTCAAGCATCACCTAATCGTTGTTGAGACCAGAATCAATGAGGTTCGGGTCAAGATGATCCTTGATTCCGGTGCTGAACTCAACCTGATCGATCGGGGAGTCAACCGTAGAGTTTTGGATCAGTTTACCATCATCAAGCGCGTCAATCTGGTAGGGGTGGGCAAAAAGGAAGTGGAGGTATTGGCAGGTGTGATGAAAGAGGTCTATTGTGGAAATCAATATTCGGAGAAAATGAATACCCTGCTGACGAGTCTTGATGATATCAACGATTCATTTGGCACTAATGTCCAGGGGGTGTTGGGATATGAGTTTTTGAAAAAGCGCCGGGTGCTGGTCAATTATCAGAAAAGAAAGCTCTATTTTTTCAGCCCGTTGAGGTCATAATCGTATGAAACGCAAAGCAAGACATATCATGCATGTATGTTTCCTGGTCTTGGCCTGGGTGCTTTCCGCATGCCCTTGTGCGGCGCAGACGGAGGATCAGCCTACTTATTACTTCGAGGGAGATGATGTCGTCTTTGTGTTTGATGTTCGCAATTATGCCAAAGCCTTGTTGGGGGAAAATGCTTTGCGTGTCGACTTTGCTGATTTGGGTATCTACGAGGTGGCGGTGACGGGGGAGTTTAACAACTGGAGTAAGAAGGGTTGGAAGATGAACCGTCGGGATGAGTTTACCTATGCGTTGAGAAAACCGATCAATGCCTTCAATGATCCCTTCCCGATGGACTTCCGATACATCATCAATGACCGGTACATCGCGGATGCTGAGGGTCAGATCACCGATCCAAGACAGTTTCAGGATGATTTTATTGAAGATATCTACAAAGTGGATCTGTCCGTCATCAAAGTTTCCGAATCGGGCAATGCTCGTTTTTATCTCAATGGACATACCGACGCCAATGAAGTGATCCTTGCCGGTTCATTTAACGGGTGGAACGAACATGAGCTCAAGATGAACCGGGTGCCGGAGGGATGGGAGTTACGGGCCGAGTTGCCACCAGGGCGGTATGAGTACAAGTTTATCGTGGATGGTGAATGGATGCATGATCCGGCCAGCAAAGAAAATGTGAAGAATGAGCACAAGACCCTTAATTCGGTGCTTTATATTGATACGCCGGTGGTCTTTCAGTTGGAAGGGTATACCAATGCCCAAAAGGTCATCCTGGCCGGTTCGTTCAATGATTGGAATGAGCACCGTCAGGAAATGACCAAAATACCTGAGGGATGGATATGCACACTTGATCTTCCCGGGGGAAAACATAGTTATAAGTTTATCATCGATGGCAAATGGATCACCGATCCGGCCAATCCTATCATTGAAGATGATGGGCACGGCAATAAGAACTCGGTAAAATTTGTGCATTGATATCAAAAAGACAGGCAGACCTCTCAATCATGGATAGCGAGATGCCTGCCTGCTTTTGATGTGGGGTTCCTGGGTTCCCTCTTGGGGTCCGGGGATTGTAATTTGTCCTATCTATTATGGCTTACCATCCCGGTCAGTATTCCGGCAAAACGTTCAGAACATTGGGTTTTCGCGAAAGTCTGCTGGAATACTCACCTTGTAAGGATGGGTTGGCCGGGTTGAACTGGCAAAGTGGGGTGTTATGCCTGAAAAATGAACAGAGCTTATTCCTTAACTAAACCAGAGATCACTTTTCAGTCCTGCCAGGCCTGGCCAAATCTTTATTCAGCCTGAACGCTGTAAAAATATAGCCAATAATTGGAACTCCGCCTCACCAGAACTGGTGAGAAAAGTGAAAATAGTTCAACTATTTTCACGAAATCCACCTGTTTTCGATTGCTTTCCGGACGGCAAGGGCCCTGGAGTGGACTCCCAGGACGGTGTATATGGTCTTAATGTGGGAATTGATAGTGTTTTCGGTAACCCCTCTTTCCCTGGCCATTTGAATGGAAGTCCTGCCATCGATGATCCCTTGAAGGATTTGGATTTGGGTAGGGGTCAGCCCGGAAGCATGTAATCGGTTTACTCCCTTCTTTTGATTAAAAATAGCCTGGAAAGTCTCTTTAACCTTCTGGGCTCGAGCAGATATGGAGGCATCTGTAAACAACCGCATGATCTGTCCGGCGACGGATGGCGTCAGATACGCTCCCCCCTCAAAGATAACAGAGAGTGATTTTCGGATGGCCTCCTGAGGAATGGTGTAGGATGAAAAATCGGATTTGAGCATATACCCGTCAGCACCAAGGCAGATGGCATTAAACACCTTATGGTCGGCGTCAAACATGGTGAGAACCAGTACCTTGATATCCGGTGAGGTTTGTTTGATTTTATGCAAGGCCACCAAACCATCATCTTCTTCCAACATCTGAAGGTCCATCAGGACGACATCGGGTTTGAAGTGGGAAATGTCAAAAAGCACACCTTCCGGATTGGCAAACGTCGCCAGCAGATGGTATTCATCCTGTATGGTTAAGAATACACTTTCCAGCTGTCCGCGCAGCGCTGGGTCGTCCTCATATGCTATGACTGTTCGGGGCATCGTATCGTCATGCATAAATAACTAAAAATCATGGATTGGTTCACCGTGACATGGACATCCTTTCTTTATCCTTTGAAAGGAATGAGAAATTCAATCACGGATCCTTCGCCAGGCGTGGAGCGGATAGATAATGTTCCACCGACGCGTGAAGCTCTTCGATGCATGTTGGCCAGTCCATATCCGGAACCAGTCACCTGGCTTTTCTCTTTGTGATCTGGATTGAATCCTATCCCATTGTCCTGTATCACCAGTTTGAGATGTTTGTTTTCTTTGGAGATTCGAACGGTCACCCTGGTGGCATTGGCATACTTGACAATATTGGTAAATGCTTCATTGCTGATCGAACTCATCTGGTAGCGGATCTCACCCGGAACAACTTGATTTTTCAGGCGTTCGTCCACTTCGATCTGGAAGTCAATCTCTTCTCCAAGGATCAGGGATTTGTCGTGATTGATTTTCTGGATGATGTTGTTGAGGCGGTCATTTTCCGGATCAATAGCCCATACCAGTCGGCGCATATTGCTGACGATGCTCTTGGCTACTTGTGAAATGGATTTGATCCTGGGATGATCAAGATGTTCATTACGTTCAAGATCTTCGGCCGATAATACGATGGCCGTTAAACGGGAACCTACATCATCATGTAGATTTTCGTACAATTTCAACCGGACATTTTGCAATTCAAGTTTTTTTGTCACCCGCAGGTAAAAAATATAGGCCAGTACAAGTAAGATGAGGATAGAGGTCAAGCTGATAAACCACCAGGTTTTGTAGTACGGAGGAAGTATGGTAATCAGGAGCACCCGGGGTTCAGGATTTTCGATCCCATCAGGATTTCCGGCATAAAGTACAAACCGGTAGTTGCCAGGAGGCATGCTGGGGTAGCGGACTATGCTCCCGTTTTTGGACTGTACAAATCCTTCATCCAGTCCTTCCATTTTGTATCGAAGATCATTGGAAGCAGGCGCACCAAAGCCAAGGGAATGGATCGTAAAGGACAACGTATTCCTTTTAAACTCCAGACAGAGTTTTTGGATGGCAGGAAAATGCGTAGCTCCGGTAACCCTACAATACACGGGATCCACGGGAACCCTGTCATTAAGGTTCAGGTCCGTAATCTGGGGGATGGAAAGTACTTCGTAATCCTTGACCTGATCCGGAGAAAAGCGGGTGACTCCGTCATGATGGCCGAACCAGAAAGAACCATCACTCGACTTGAAGGCAGCGTTAGTATATTCATGGGTGGAGAGCCCGTGTTCATAGGTGTATGATCTGGTGACCCCATTCAAGGGATCAAAGGCAATTAGTCCGCTGGGATGTCCGAGCCATAGTTTTTCCTCATCCTTCAGGATACTGACGATATTGTTTGCCGGAAATCCGGTGTAACTATTATGCGTTTTCCGGATCCTCAGCTCCCGGTCATCAACTTCAAATAATCCGGTAGAGGCTGTAATCCATAAAGTGGATGAATCGGATGAAGTTATCAATGCATTGGGAAAGCCATTCAGCGGAATAGTAGCCAGTTGTTGAAATGTCAGGGGGTCAAAAACTCTGAACTCCCGTAATAACAGATCCGCCCAAATCCTTCCCCGGTGGTCTTTCAGGACAGGTGAATACCAACCGTCTTTGGGTACATTGTCGATGGCTTCAAATTCAATGGAGGAATTATCATTTGCCCATCCCCGGTGTAACCCTTTTTGCGGGGAAGCAAAAATGATGGAACTATCGATTGAAAGGATGGATGTAAGGCTGATAAAGGTCGAGTCTGTCACCGGGTACAAGGAATGATCTTCCGGGGCATAGATCATTATTCCGGAAAAAGTGCTCAGCCAGTAACGATTGGAAAAATCTCGTACTACATAATGTACATCAGTTCGGGCAGGGAGCTGTAACTCATGGTATGGGCTGACGAAAGTATGATGTGGTCCGAAATCCACATTAAATACTCCGTTCAATTTAGTAAAACAAATCATATGACCTGGACGGTCCTCAAAAAAGGCCACAGGTATACTATTGGCGGGAATCCCCGGAAAATCAGAAAAGCGGATGTCCCTGAATTTATTCATTTGCGGATGGGCATACCGGATACCGGTGCCATTCGCAGAAAGCCAGATGGTTCCATCCCGGTCGAGATTAAAGTAGGTGATCTTCTCAGGCTGTTGCCAGGGACCTGTATTAATAAAAATGGAGTCTCCCTGGAAATTCCAGGTTCGGGTATTGAATTCCACCAAACCATGATCGGCTGAGGCTAAATAAAAGGTGGAATCCGATAGCCTGAAGAAACCACGACCTTGTTCAAAGGGTATAGTCCTTTCTTGTCCGTTTATCAATGAATGGCGTACGAAGTCAATAGGAGTGATAATCCAGGCTACACTATCACCTTCCGCGATTACCTTTTGGATGCCACTAACATTGACTGCAGGGGAGTCAGATAAAGGGTAAGTCTTCGTAATCTGAAGCTGGGGTCCGATTTCGGCGACATCAATCCCAGCCCAGGTTCTTCCCTGGAGTAATAATTTGGTTACCTGTCCATCGGGCGTAAGGCTGACAAAGCACCGGATAGCTCCGATACGTATAGATCCGGATTTTTGGAAAGTTCCGGTGGGTATGTGAAAGGTATAGATCTCTTCGTTGTCCAGGAGAAACCAGAGATTCTGGTCCTGGTCCATAAAAAAAATATGGTACCCAACCACAGGTGTGCCCGTGGAGTCGATGACCTGGTAATGATCAAAACAATCCTGGTCCCAATTGTATTTATGGATCGCCTCATAGGTGCAAAACCAAAGCCCTCCTGCATTGTCTTCGTAAAAATTGCTTTGAATGTTTTCACCAAACAGAGAGGCAGGATCTGATTTGTCCGGCATATACACTTTGACCTGCATGCCATCGTACCGATTCAGCCCGCTAATAGAGCTGATCCATACAAATCCTTTCGTGTCCTTATAAATATAGGCATTGGTTGCCTGGGATAATCCATCTTGAATACCAAGATGATGATAATCCAGAGGATTTCCATAGGCGGATACGCTGAGTGGAGACACCCACGCAATGAGCAGGAAGAATACATACCGCAATCCGGACATTAAAATGGAATTGTCCCGATAATATAGGCAATTCCGGCTTATATGCAGCAAGGTGGGCAGGGGCAATACACCAGGTCTGTACCGCTCATCAAGGGAAATCCTTGTTCATTTAATACCACCAATCCGGTCACCTGAAGATTGTATCCCAATTTGGGTTCATAAAACATGATATTCATCCTGACGTACGATTTGCGGGTATCGAGGTCGGGATAGTTGCTGTAATCCGTCCAGGAATAATTGGATGGATTGTTGGAGGCGTTTCCGCCAAAGGAGACTTCGCTGATTAATTTGGAGACGGCCATTTCGTTCGGTTTTTGGTTTTAAAGGATATGATTTGAAAATAGAATACTCAGAACGAAAGTAAATGTAAGATGATCCTTTGGTCTTTGGCAATCAAAATAAAATTTATACTAATTCTTAATATTTCTGGAAGGTAAATGGCCGGCAAACCCTGCATGAAGAGTTTCTATTTATGTATTAAAATTCCTTTGCTCCGGTAGTTCGTAGTAAGCCGGTAGTCTGCAGGTAAATACACTTCCCTTACCTAATTCGCTATTCACTAAGATTTGGCCGCCCTGGGCTTCTATCATTTCTTTGCAAATAGCTAGCCCAAGACCGGTTCCAGCCTGCGCAGCGCCGGGGATGCGGAAATAGCGGTCAAAAATTTTACTGAGATATTCAGGGGCAATGCCTTGTCCAGCATCTATTATACTGATATCTACCCATTCCTTGTCTTGCGTAACGCTGACTTTGATCGTGCTGTGTTCGTAGGAGTACTGTATGGCATTCCCAATGAGGTTGGAGAGCACCCATTTGGTTTTTTCCGCATCCGCGGTGATCACGATGGGCTCAGCGGGAATAGATTTTACCATTTCAATATCTTTTTGGACAGATAGGGCTAAATTGGTCTGAATGGCTTGCTCAATAATCGAATGAACATCCACGTGTTGGATATTCATTTGGATCTGTCCGGTTTCCATCTGTGATGAGCTCAGGATCTCACCGATAATCTTAAGCAATCTGGTGGTATCGTCTTCAATGCTCTGGACGAGATCTGTTTGTGCCGCGTTTAAAGGTCCAATATCCTGTTTGTTTAGCAAATCCACACTCATGCGGATGGCAGCAATGGGGGTTTTGAATTCATGAGAAAGGGTGGCCATGAGATTGGTCTTGGCCACGTCCATTTCTTTGTAGCTAGTGACATTCCTTAGGATTATCACATCACCAATATTCAAAGATTCTGTCTCTCCGGTAGGCGTATATAGGATGTGAATGGTTTCTTTTTCAAAATAGTTTTCTTTTCCATGGGCATAGATTTTTAAGGGGCGCTTGCCTTCGGCAGGATGAGCTTCCCACAGATCTTTGATCAGTACGCGCATGAGATCGTTGGTGATGGCCACATCCTGGGCGGGTTTGCCGACACAATCCGCCGACTTGATTCCAAGGATATGCAGGGCTTCTTCGTTGGCAAACAGGATTATCCTGTCTTCATCCAAACCAATGACGGGGTCATGCATATTATTGATCAGGGATTCAATGCGTTGTTTTTGCACCATGAGCCTGGACAAATTGCTGTTATTATATTCCTCCAGCTTTTTAGCCATAGTATTAAAGGATTTGGCGAGCTCACCAAACTCATTATGGCTTTCGAAATGCACACGTTGGGAATATTTTTCTTTTGCGATTTGCTTGATGCTTTCCGTCAGTTCACGGATCGGATTGGCAATACTACCCGGCAGGTTGATCAATAAAATAAAAGCGATGGTAAAACACAAGCCTGCGGTAGCAGGAATATACAGTATGGCCTGGTCTGCTGTATGTTTGGCAACTTCACTCTTCTGATCTATGGCTTCCAGATTGAGTCGCATGATGTGATTCAGATCAGCCCGTATTTGAGCTTGCAGTGTGGTATCAGAAGGAGTGTTTTGGAGAAGATTGAAATGCGTGCGTAATTGTAAGGTCCAGTCATCTTCCCCTGGTTCGGTGATATTGTTCTCTTGCAGGATCAACTGCTTTTCAAACTGTTCCCGCGCATCAGGTTGCGTCCCCATCTGGTCCAGGGAGTGGAGCATGTCCCGGGCATACACCAGGCTGTTGTAGTTGGCCTCCAGGATATTTTCGGAGGCTACGGCCAGTGACTGAAGCTGGACAATGGCAATAACCGCCTGAAGTATAATCAGGATAAAAAGCAATCCTACCCAAAGGGTCAGTTTGTGCTTGATTTTCATTTAAGACAAAATAATAAGATCAATATCCATTTGACCCAGTTTTTTCAACAATTCATTGAAAATATTGGTCGCCAGGATGATCTTGATGAGGCTAATGTGTGGTTTGCCGATACATATGGTTGTGACATTACGTAATTCAGCTTGTTCGATGATAGCCATGGACACACGTGAATGTTCAATTTTAATAATTTCTGCACCCAACTCGGTAGCCAGTTTAAAATTGTTGATCAGGTATCGTTGTTTATCCAGGGGGATGATATCCGGATTTTCTTTTGGTGTCTGCACATAGAGGACAAACCATTTACTGTTATAATAGTTGGCCAAACGAGCGGTTTTACGAATGATCGTACGTGCGTTGGTTTCGTTACTACTGATACAGGCCAGAAATCGTTCATGACGTATGCCTTTTTCGCGCGGTACTTCGGATTCAACTTTCCGTTCTACCTGGGAGGCCACTTCTTTCAGGGCCAGCTCACGAAGCTGGAGGATTTTTTCCGCCTGGAAAAAATTGGACAAGGCCGTCTGGATTTTATCGGCATGGTAGATTTTTCCTTCCTTCAACCGGACAACCAGTTCATCCGCTGTGAGGTCGATGTTGACGACTTCGTCTGCCTGCGCGAGGACACTATCCGGCACGCGTTCCCTGACATCAATACCGGTAATTTGGCGTACCTCTTCGTTGAGACTTTCGATGTGTTGGATATTGAGGGCACTGATCACATTGATACCGGCATTGAGGATCTCCATGACATCCTGCCAACGTTTTTCATTTTTACTGCCTTCGATATTGGTGTGAGCCAGCTCGTCCACGATCACGATTTCAGGCCGGAGGTTGATGATGGCTTCAAGATCCATTTCCTCCAGCTCTTTCCCTTTATAAAAGAGTTTTCGTCGGGGGATAACCGGAAGATTTTCCAACAAAGCTTCTGTTTCCTTTCGGTGGTGCGTTTCGACATAGCCGATCTTGACATCAATCCCGTTTCGCAGCAATGCATGGGCTTCCTGCAGCATGCGAAAGGTTTTTCCTACGCCGGCACTCATGCCGATATAGATTTTAAATTTTCCGCGCCTTGATTTTTTGATCAGGTCAAGAAAATACTGAACGGTCTGTTCTTTATCAGGCATTAGAAGGATACAGCTATCGATGTAGTCACCGCAGTATTTGTATTTGTAGCATTCCCATCCCCCTTGGTGAAGATATCATCTTCGCTTTTGAAAAGGCGTCCTTCCACTCTCCAGACTGCATTCGCCCTGATCCGATAATCCACATTTAAGGAATAGCCGAATGTTTTAAATCCATTTTCAGTCCCGGTTGGAATAATGACGCCATGCTCGTCCGCATAATATTCTCCTCTTCCAGTGAATGACCACTTATCATTGAGCATCAGCTGGACAATAAGTACCGGGCTGTACCAGGTATTAAAATTACTGCTGCCTTTTGCATCTTGTTCCACGCCAAAATCAAGTCCGGCGGTAAAATGAAAATGGTCAGTAAAGTGAAACATGCCATACACATTCTGGAAGTATCGCATTTGTTTTGCTTCATCGGGTTTATCATTGCCAATGAATGTGCTGTAATTGAGGACTACTTTTGAGTTGGGCGTATAGGTAATTTGAGTACCAAGGGCCAATGAATTATTGCCTTCTGGTCTTTGGATATGTTGCCAGCCATTAAGTATCAATCCGCTGAATAACCATGAGCCATTTTTGGTGATATATGTAAGTTTGGCTCCGCTCTCATAATAGGGTGAATTATCCGCCAGAATACTCCGCGTAAGTCCCCAGCAATCCTTGGAAACCGCGCTTTCAAAGCCAATATGAGATGCAAAAATTCCTCCATCTACCCAAAGATTACTTTTTGGACTGATTTTAAATCCTGCATTGGCTTCATAGATATTCTTTAAGACTCCGGGCTCAGCGGCATAGTTAGCGTTCATATACGTACCTGCTGCCATCGCCAGGTTACCCCGCACTCGGTCTGTGCTATATCCGGCTTTGATAAATCCAAGATTGAGATTGACTTCGTTGTGCCGGTTGTGGCTGTAGATAAATCCAGGACGGTTGTGATCTGCAGGTTGACCGAAGTCGTAACTATAATACACTTCAGCATATCCACTCACTGTAAGAGAGGAGGCAGAAGTATCTACCTGGGCGTAGGCCAGGGAAGCCATGGACAATAGGAGGGACGTAAAAAGGTTTTTCATGGACATTAATTTAGTTGATCCAACGCAATATTCAGCTTTAATACATTGACTTTTTCAGGACCAAACATGCCCAGCCAGGGTTTTTCAGTTTGTGCATCCACAAGCGCATGGAGACGATCTGTTGCGAGATTTCGGGAAGTTGCTATGCGGTTGACCTGGATATGAGCTGAGGCCGGAGAGATATGCGGATCCAGGCCACTACCGCTTGCAGTCACAAGTTCTGCAGGAATATTGGATTTGTCGATGCCCGGGTTGTAGACGAGAAAGGTATCAATTCGTGCCTGAACCACGGATAGGTATTCCGGATTGGACGGACCTTTATTCGAACCGGCAGATCCCGCGGCGTTATAGTCAACAGCGGACGGACGGCCCCAAAAATATTTTGGATCCGTAAAATGCTGGCCGATGATTTCATAGCCAACCACTTTGCCCTCTACGGAGAGTGTGACCCCCTCGCCTTTGCCCGGAGTAAGTTTTCCAATACCAGAGATCAGGAGTGGAAACAGGCCGGCAAGGATAATGATGAGTACGGTCGTGAGTTTTAAGGAGATCAGGAGATTCTTTTTCATGTTCTTCAACATTATTGAGTTACATAAACATCCCAAGAAGGATATCTATAATTTTTATACCAATAAAAGGGGCTATGATTCCCCCCAGACCATAGATCAAGAGGTTCCGTCTTAGCAAGGCGCTCGCGCCGATAGGACGGTATTGCACCCCTTTCAAGGCCAGCGGGATTAGCATCGGGATAATGATTGCGTTGAAAATGATTGCTGAGAGAATAGCGGTTTCGGGACTCTTGAGACCCATGATATTGAGGCTCTGCAATGCCGGAATGGAAGCAATAAACAAAGCAGGTACGATGGCAAAATATTTAGCAACATCATTTGCGATGGAAAACGTCGTCAGGGTACCCCGGGTGATCAGCAGTTGTTTTCCGATCTCCACTACTTCGATCAGTTTAGTTGGATCATTGTCGAGATCTACCATATTGCCTGCCTCTTTGGCGGCCTGAGTTCCACTGTTCATGGATACTCCGACATCGGCCTGTGCGAGTGCCGGAGCATCATTAGTACCATCTCCCATCATAGCGACCAGTTTACCATCCGCCTGTTCTTTGCGGATATAGTTCATTTTATCTTCTGGTTTAGCTTCGGCGATGAAATCATCCACACCTGCTTTTTCAGCGATGTATTTTGCGGTGAGCGGATTATCGCCGGTCACCATGACCGTTTTAACCCCCATTTTTCGCAGACGGGCAAAGCGCTCGCTGATACCGGGCTTGATGATATCCTGAAGTTCAATGACACCGGCGACTTGTCCATTTTCTGCGACGACCAGGGGTGTGCCCCCATTCGCGGAGATTTCACGGACCTTGGTGTCCATGAGAGGCGGAAATAATTTACCGGCTTTGTCACTGATGTTTCTGATGGCATCGTAGGCTCCTTTGCGAATCTCAGTGCCATTAGATAAGGTGATACCACTTGTCCGTGTTTCTGCGGTAAATTTGATCATCGATGCTCCACCGGACAGTTTCTGCACGCTCAGTACCGAATCTTTACCGGCAAGTTCCAGGATGGATTTGCCTTCCGGCGTTTCATCCGCCAGCGATGACAATGCACAAAGCTTGACAAAATCAGATTCTGTTTCCCCGGGAGCGGGATAGAAGTGCGTTGCTTTACGATTGCCTATCGTGATGGTTCCTGTTTTATCAAGCAACAACACATCCACATCCCCTGCGGTCTCTACTGCTTTTCCGCTTTTGGCAATGACATTTGCGCGTAGTGCTCTATCCATACCCGCGATGCCAATAGCCGAAAGCAGGCCTCCGATGGTCGTCGGAATGAGGCAAACAAATAAGGCAATAAAGGCAGCGATGGTGATCGGCGTATGCGCATAATCCGCGAAAGGCTTGAGGGTGACGCAAACAATGACAAAGATGAGGGTAAAGGCAGCCAGTAAAATCGTCAATGCGATTTCGTTAGGTGTCTTTTGTCGTGAAGCGCCTTCTACCAGGGCAATCATTTTTTCCAAAAAGGACTCACCGGGTTGAGAGGTCACTTCCACTACAATACGATCACTCAGGACTTTGGTCCCCCCTGTTACAGACGAACGGTCTCCTCCGCCTTCCCGAATGACAGGAGCAGATTCTCCGGTGATGGCAGATTCATCAATGGTCGCAATGCCTTCCACAATTTCGCCATCCATAGGGATAATATCTCCTGCGGTGCAGACGAAATAATCTCCCAGATGGAGCGATGAAGAGGAAACGATTTCACCACTCTCAACAAAGCTGCCATTTGATTTCTTTGCTTTTTTGGCTGGCGTTTCTTCCCTGGTCTTTCTCAGGCTTTCCGCTTGTGCTTTGCCACGGGCTTCGGCCAGGGCTTCCGCGAAGTTGGCAAAAAGTACCGTCAGTAACAGGATCAGGAAGATGGTCAGATTATACCACAATGCACCCTGGGATGAGTCTCCGGTGGACAACTGATAGAGACTGACCAGCAGCATTACCGCTGTGCTCAGCTCAACAGTAAACATCACTGGATTTTTAATCATCAACACTGGATTAAGTTTTATCACAGATTGACGGATAGCGGTGCCGACCAATTCGCGGTCGAATAATTTGATCTGTCTATTTCTTTTGGACATGATACCGTGTATTAATGCAAGATGAAGTATTCGGCAATGGGCCCAAGGGCTAATGCCGGCAGATAGGACAAGGCCGTGATAATGACAATCACCACCAGGGTCATGACGCCGAAGGTGTATGCGTCGGTGCGTAAGGTGCCGGGAGATTCCGGGATATATTTTTTACGTGCCAAAATTCCAATGATGGCGATCGGCCCAATGATAGGAAGGTATCTGCCGAGAAGCAATACGATACCGGTCGCCACATTCCAAAAGATATTGTTGTCCCCCAGGCCTTCAAAACCGCTGCCATTATTGGCATTGGCGGAAGTGAATTCATAGAGCATCTCGGAGAAACCATGAAATGAAGGATTATTAAGCCACGCTCCCGGCTGGACGGCCCATGCCATATCCGGATGTTGCACGACTAAATAGGCGGCCAGAGCGGTAAAGCTTTTGATGAGAAAGGCCGACAAGAGCGTGATGAGGGCAGCAATTTTCACTTCCCGCGCTTCGACTTTATGCCCCAAAAATTCGGGGGTGCGACCGACCATCAACCCGGAGATAAATACCGCGATGATGATATAGATAAAGTAGTTTAATAAGCCTACTCCAACTCCTCCGTAGAGCGCGTTGATCATCATGTCAAGGATGGCAACACCGCCGGAGATCGGAGTCAGGCTGTCATGCATGCCATTGACTGATCCATTGGAGGTGGAAGTTGTAGAAACACTCCACAATGCTGTTGCGGCTGATCCGATACGGATTTCCTTGCCTTCCATGCTACCCATATCCTGGGCGATACCCAATCGGTCTATCGCCGGGTTCCCGGCAGATTCAAAATAAACATTGATGCTGACGAAAATCAAGAACAAAAAGGTCATCACGCCAAAGATGACATATCCCATTTTCTTGCGGTGGATATAATAGCCAAAGGCAAATACGATCGCCATGGGGATGAGCAGAATGGAAATATTCTCCGCGGCATTGGTCAGATAATTTGGATTTTCAAATGGATGCGCAGAGTTGACGCCAAACCATCCACCTCCATTGGTGCCCAATTGCTTGATGGCAATCATACCTGCAGCGGGTCCACGGGACACCTGCACACTATCACCTTCCAGGGTGACTATAGTGTCCTTGCCGGCATAACTGGTAGGCGTTCCATTAAACGCCAGGATCGTGGCCAGTACAATGGAAAGTGGAAGCAGTATTCGGGTGGTACTCAAGACCAGGTATTTCCAGAAATTACCCAGGTCCTCAGTGGTTTTTGCTTTGAAGCCATTAAACATGGCTACGACCGTTGCTATGCCTGTAGCCGCAGTGACAAATTGTAAAAAGGTCACCACGAAAAGCTGGGTGAAATAGGTAAGTCCTGACTCGCCAGAATAATGTTGCAGATTACAATTGACCAGGAAACTGATCGCTGTATTGAAAGCAAGATCGGGCGTCTGGGCCGGATTGCCATCAGGATTGAGGGGTAGTTGATCCTGGAAGATGAGCATCAGGAACGCATAGACCAGCCAGAGCATGTTGAGGGTGAGCAGGGCTTTCAGGAATTGTTTCCAATCCATGCTTTCAGAAGGATCAATACCGCTTAGTCGGTAAATTCCTTTTTCAACAGGTTGCAAAAAATCCAGCAACGTTTTTTCACCGGAGAAAACCCTTGCAATGTACTTCCCCAATACAATAGCCAATCCTGTAGTGGCCAGGAATATGGTGATGATACCTAATAGATCTCCGTTCATGGTTTAGAATTTTTCGGGTTTAATCAGGACATACAGGAGGTAGACGAAAACGGCAATGGATAAAAAGAATAAGAGTGTCATCATGGCCTTAGATTTTTTCAAACCAATCAATAGCTTTGAAAAGCAGGGCAAATCCAATCAACCCTGTAGTGAGTAGTGCAATGGCAAGCATAGACTTTGGTTTACGTTGATAGTAGATGGTTATCGTTTGAATGAAATCAGTTTGATCCAGAGGAGATAGATAAAGGCGGCAATGACCATCACAGAAAAAATGAGGATGATCGTCGCTTTAATCTGTTCTCTGTCTGATTTCACAATACACTCATGCCAAAGCCAATGCCGGATCCCATGCTGCTTACTAAGGCACACATTGTCAATTGAATGCAAAAAATGTTTTGGCGGAGAGCGAAGGACACCCTTTCAAAATGGAAGGGTACATTTTTCAAAATGAAAGAATACGAATGGTTACCATTTTAGTTCCCAAAGGGATCAGACGTCTATGCCGTATTCGTGAAGCTTGCGATAGAGGGTGGTGAGGCCGATATCCAGGAGACGGGCTGCTTCGGTTTTGTTGCCTTGTGTATAGTTGAGTACTTTTTGGATGTGGACTTTTTCGGCGGCGGCCATCGAAAAGCCCGAGAGTTGCTTATGGGAGGATCCTGCGTCAAATGTACTCGTCAACTGCTGTATTTCGAGTGGCAGATGATCGATCCTGAGTGTATTGTTTTCCATCAGGATCAGGCTGCGCTCAATGACGTTTTTGAGTTCACGGATATTCCCTTTCCATGGATGCAGTTTGAGTACATCTAAAAAATGGGGTTCAAGCCGGATGTCAGCCGGTTTGACTTTGGAAGCCATTTTTTGGATAAAATAATGGACCAGAACTTCGATGTCGGCAATGCGTTCGCGAAGGGGAGGAAGATTAATTTGGAATACTGAGATGCGGTAATACAGGTCTTCGCGGAAATGGCCGGCGGCGATTTCGTCTACCAGATGGCGATGGGTAGCGGCAATCACGCGTACATTGACTTTGGTAGGTTGGGTGTCTCCGACTTTATAAAATTCGCCGGTTTCCAGGACGCGCAGTAGTTTGGCCTGGAGGTCGGGGGACATTTCTGCTATTTCATCCAGGAATATCGTGCCATGGTTGGCTTCTTCGAAAAGCCCTTTTTTATCCCTTGTGGCACCGGTAAAGGATCCAGCCTTATGGCCGAACATTTCACTTTCGAGGAGATCTCTGCTGAAGGCGGCGCAATTGAGAGCTACAAAATTGCGCAGCCGACGCAAGCTCGCCTGATGGATGGCACGGGCAAAAACTTCTTTTCCGGTACCGGTTTCTCCGCTCAGTAATATCGTGGTATCTGTTGGGGCGGCTTTTTCGGCGAGGGCGATGGCTTCACGGATAGGTTTGGCGTGCCCGATAATAGCATCGAAGGAATATAGAGAATCAAGTTGCTGTTCGAATCGGGCCAATCGTTTGGCCAGTTCTGATTTTTCAATGGCGCGATGGAGGAGTGGGATGATCTTATTGTTGTCGTCGCCTTTGACGATATAATCAAACGCTCCGTTCTTGATCGCCTGGACGCCATCCGGGATATTGCCATACGCGGTCAGCAGGATAACTTCCGTCTGTGGTTGTTTTTCTTTGATGACGTTGACGAAGTCGACGCCGTGGCCGTCCGGAAGTTTGACATCACACAGCACGGCATCAAACTCCTGCTGCTCCATCTTTTTTATTGCGGTTTTGCAATCACCGGCCTGGACGACGTCAAAACCTTCCAGGCTGATCAGCCTGGACAGCAGGGAACGAAGTTTTTCTTCGTCGTCGATGAGCAGGATGGTTTTCAATTGCCTTGACAGGTTTAAGATGCAAAGGTAGGGTGATGGAAATGAAAAAAGGCCGCAGAATTTCCTGCGGCCTTTTTAATAATACATCTGAAGGATCCTGGTTTAATCGGTCTTTACCCAAACCTTTGATTGGATGTTATGCTGGTTTAGAATACTGACCACATAAACCCCCGGAGCTAAATCAGACATATCCAGTAAAGTTTCATTTTGACCAATACTGGCCTTAATGGTTTTTGTAAGGATAGGTCTCCCAGCGAGGTCAGTGACCCTGATGGCTACTATTCCATTTTGGACGGAATACCAGTGTACCATGGCATAGTCCTTGCCTGGATTTGGATGCAGGAGTGTAAATTGAAAATGAGAAGGTTCATCCTCAGTGCGGAGACGGAGCAAATGGGTTGGTTGAACAGGCAAGTTATCAACTTCCATAGCTATTATTTCCGAAGGTTCAATCATGCACCCCGGAGAATTAATAGTGACCGTCTGTAAGTCTATACAACCATTTGCGTCCTTGACTTTTACCTGGTAAGTCCCTGGGTTGAGATTGGTCAACACGTTGCTGACCTGCCAGCTGGAGCAGTCAGATCCTGATTGATTACATCTGCGATACCTATACCCATTATTGTAAGGCGTACCTCCTGTGGCGGTCACCGTGATCCGGAATTTTCCGGGATGTGCGGGATCAGGACTTACCACAGTATTAGTGATTTCCAGTAAAGTAGGTTCCTCAATCGTCGCTAACCCTGTCTTAGTGCAGCCATTCTCATCAGTTACTGTGACCCAATATGTTCCCTGGTAGAGTCCGGTTATTTTTTTAGTGGTTGCTCCATTGCTCCACAGATAAGTATAAGGTGAATTACCTCCATGGACTTCTGCTTTGGCAGTGCCATCACTTTCTCCATGACAACTGACATCCGTAGAGGAAACATTAAGGTTTATAGCAGAAGGCTCATGGATCTTGAAGGTTTTTTTCTTGAGCAATCCCTGGGCATCCGTGACAGTAACTTTATAGGTACCACCGGAGAGATTAGTGATGGTCGAAGAAGTACTTCCATTGTTCCAAACATAAGAATATGGTGGAAGGCCGCATTCGCCGGTAATGGAAATCATACCGGAAGCATCTCCATGACACAATACATCCTGTTCGATAAGCACCTCAATCTTTAACGGATCATCAATCTTATTGTCGCAATCATTGTCGATGAGGTCACCGCATATTTCAGGAGCGCCCGGATAAATGGTGGGGTCGAAAGGCGCACAATCATTGTAATCCGGTTTGGGATCGTTATCATCATTGGGATCACAGACATCCCCAATTCCGTCATTTTCATTGTCGGCCTGATCAGGGTTGTATGTGTATGGACAGTTGTCATAACTATTGCAGATTCCATCGCCATCACTGTCCGTTACTCCTTCATCAACTAATCCATCGCAATCATCATCCAGGTTATTGCATAACTCAGGAGCGCCAGGGTGAATGGCAGGATTCAGGTCATTACAATCTCCGTTGCAAGGACTAAAGCCATCGCTATCCAGATCAAAGTCTTCATCGATCTGACCATTACAATTGTCATCAAGACTGTTGCACAATTCCAACGCTCCCGGATGGATGTTTGCATTGGTATCATCACAGTCATCACTATTGGAAGAATAGCCCTGAGGTGAACTACAAGCCAGTATGGTTATCAAAGGATTGCCATAGCCGTCCCCATCCTGATCTAGATAGAAAAGTACCTGTACGCCCTCATCTACAGTGCCATCACAATCATCATCGACTTGGTTACAAATTTCTGTTGCTGACGGATTCACTGCCGCATTGGTATCATCGCAATCGTCATCGTTGGCTGTATATCCAGGAGGTGCAGTGCACGCAAGGATAGTTGATGTTGGGCTTCCGAATCCATCGCTATCTGTATCCGCATAGAAGGTAAGCAGTACGCCTTCATCCACATCCCCGTCACAATCATCATCCATAAGGTTGCAAGTTTCTGTCATGGATGGGTTGACATTAGGATCAGTATCATCACAGTCCAGTGCATTGTCGACATATCCTGCAGGTGGCCGGCAATCGAGGATTGTATTGGCCGGATCGCCATACCCATCATTATCCAGGTCAGCATAGTAAATGGTTTGAACGTCTTCATCCATCTGGCCATCACAGTCATCATCGATTTCATTGCACAGTTCACGTGCGCCTGGATTGACATTTGGATTAGTATCATCACAGTCATCCCCATTAGATACATAGCCTGATGGCGCTGTGCAAGCCATCTGGGTAATTGCAGGATTTCCATATCCGTCACCATCAGCATCGGCATAATAGGTATTGAGTACACCTTCATCAATATCCCCGTCACAATCATCATCAATAGTGTTGCAGATTTCTACGGCTCCTGGATACACATTGACATTGCCGTCATCACAATCTTCTGAATTACTGACATAACCGGGAGGCAGAGAGCAAGCCCATATCAATGATGCAGGATTACCATATCCGTCACCATCATTATCAACAAAATACCCGGTCTGAACGCCTTCATCAATCTCACCATCACAATCATCATCGATCAGGTTGCAGGTTTCAATTGCTCCCGGGTGGATTTCAGCTACGGCATCATTACAATCATCATCATTTGATACGAATCCTGGAGGAGCAGAGCAAGCCAGCGTTGTTACTGCCGGATTTCCGAATCCATCATTATCCGCATCTCCAAAGAAGGTCAGCTGTACGTCTTCATCCACCACGCCATCGCAATTGTCATCCGTCAGGTTGCAGGTTTCAGGGGCTCCTGGATAGATTGCTGGATTCTGGTCATTGCAGTCAAACGGATTGTCGACAAAACCAGAGGGTGATGTACAGGCCAGGATAGTGGTTCCCGGATCACCATATCCATCCCCATCATTGTCTGCATAGAATGTGGATTGTACACCATCATCAGCCACGCCATCACAATCGTCATCGATGCCATTGCAGGTTTCCGGAGCACCTGGATAGATGCCAGAGTTGGTATCGTCACAGTCATCATGATTGGCCACATACCCGGAGGGAGGAGTACAGGCCAGTGTCGTGCTGGCAAGATCTCCATAGGAATCTCCGTCTGCGTCTGCGTAGAAGGTGAGTTGTACATCCTCATCGATATAGCCATCACAATCGTCATCGAGGAGATTGCAGAGTTCCGTTGCACCCGGATAAACATTTGCATCACTATCATCGCAGTCATCAGCAATGGCTACATATCCTGACGGTGTTGAGCATGCGAGTATGGTATTGGTAGGGTTTCCATACCCATCCTGATCTGAATCCTGGTAATAAGTCGTTTGAACCCCTTCATCCACCAAGCCGTCGCAGTCATCATCGGTGTCATTACATATCTCCACTGCCACTGGATGAACTCCAGGATCGAGGTCATCGCAGTCATCCCCATTGGCCACATAGCCTGATGGTTGATTACATGCCAGGAATATTGAAGTTGGATTACCATATGTATCTCCATCATCATCAGCATACCAGGTAAGTTGGCCTGCAATTCCCGGATCCGCATCATCCGTGAGTCCATCACAATCATCATCAAGATTATTGCAGATTTCGGGTGCCCCCGGATATATCCCCGGATCGCTGTCGTTGCAATCTACAGCTGCGTTGTATCCATCACCATCATTGTCCGGTGGCGTGGTTTTATTGAGGATGACAATCTTTAGCACATCGTCATATAATAGACTGTATTCCGGGGGTGCATTGAGTAGGCTAAAGGTGCCGGTGCGGGTTTCGGTAAAACTGAGTATAGTATAATTTCCGTCCGGGGCTCCACTATCGGTTACATTCAATGTGCCCCCATTGAGATTTACGCCTCCGATGACTTCAAGTTTGTCATGTCCAATTCCTGGTCCGGCTAAAGTGTTGATATCAGTATTCATTTCAAAAACAGGAAATGCATATCCGGTCCGTTCTACTTTTAGAATGCCTGTACCGGATATGCCAGGGCTAAATGAGGTTCCTGACAGAATGAGGTTGGCCGTGGGTGCTGCATAATAGGGCCCACTCCCTTTGAATACGCAATTCGTATAGGTATGTGATCCATTTAGTGCGGTCGTATAAGCACCCGGGTAAATTGAAAGATCCATACCGGTATGCGATGCAGAATTTGCAAGGTCAATAGAGCCCTGGTTGATAATGATTGTTCCATTCAGATGGACTGAGGGAGAAACAAAATGAGCCTGCCCAGGTCCGTTTTTTATCAGAGTGCCAAGGATATTTATTGTTCCGCCATTGGTCCAGCCATGCCATGGAGCATAACCTGTCGCGAGGATGGTAAATGTTTTCCCTGAAGGAAGATTTAACTGGCATCCTCCGTGCGTATAAAAGCGTCCATTGGCTTGTGTATATCCGCCGCCATTCATATTGATGGTGCGATAAAATAGATAGGTTGTATTTATTAATCGGGTTATTCCGGTCACATTCATGACACCGGAGCCCGAAAGATTTCCGCCCTCACAGGTCAGCGAACCTCCTATGTTCCATGAGCCATTGTTTTCAATGTTTCCGTTGGTGAGTTGGACACTATCGAGTACGATGAAGTTTCCGGTTCCATTAAGCGTGCCGCCCAAATGCCTGTAGGTTGGAACAATTAAATCCTGACCAAGTGTCAAGGATCCTGCATGCATGCGAAGGTGAAGCGTATTGCTCCAGGTGTTACCTGTAAAAGTTGAAACATTGGCATTTCCATAAATGGGGACGGATCCAGTACCGGAAAAAGTACAGTTTGTAAAACTGTGGGTGCCGCCACCCAAGCCCAGGTATGAAGCGGAACCATTTATAGCAATATCAGCACCTGAATGCGTTCCGCCATTTGCCCAGTCAATTGAGCCTTGATTTATAATGATATGGCCATTGGTGACAAAAGTCTGATAAAGGAAATGGGCAGGCTCTGGTCCATTCTTAATCAGTGTGCCATCCACAAAGAAAATACAGTTATTTGGCCAGCCATTCCAGGGTGTATAGCCAATGGTGTTCATGGTGAAAGTTTGCCCGGCAGGAAGATGCAGTGTGCAATTGGCATGGGTATAAAAACGGCCGGCTGCGGTAGTGGATCCACCTCCATTTATATAAACAGCCCTTGAGAAAAGGCTAGTGTAGGTGGTCGTTAGTGAAGTCGCTCCATTGACAATGAGATCTCCAATTCCGGCAATGGTTCCTCCACTGCAAGCGAGGGATCCGGTAAGTGTGATATCAAAGTCACCATTGAGGGTTCCGCCTGAAATGGAGAGTGACTGAATGATTACGTCTCCATCAAGTGTGCAAGTGGTGCCTCCGGGGATCGTGACGTCATCGGTAGGTCCCGGCACACCATTCGGAATCCATTTCGAAGGATCGCTCCAGTTGCCGTTATAACCATTCCAGGTATAGGAAGTCGCGTTGAGAGAGGTCGATGTAAGAAGAATAATGCATAGCACACCCATCTTACAGAGTAATGTGATCAAGTGTTTCATGAGGAGATTTTTTGGATGAATTAGTAATGAGGAAAGTTGGGGTTTTTGAGGGGCTTCATTGATAATGAATCCTTCAGATTAATTGACTGTGATGTTAAAGGTCCCATCCAAAACGTAGGTGTCATTTGGGAAAACCAGTTTTCCTTTTAATACAAGCGTATGCTGGCCCTTTGATAATGGTTTGATCATATACCAGTAACCATCAGATGCAGCTGCCTGTGACTCACCGGTGACACATGGATCTATGCAATTGGCGATGTCCGGGTTTCCGGTGAAGTAAAAGAGGCCTGTATGGATTCTGTTTTCTTCTGTGATAGGGTAGTTTTTCCCGTCAAGAATAAGTTCCATATCCGCTGCCACATCCATCGCGGCTCTGGCCCCCTCTATCATGAAATCCTCAAGGGACTGTCCGGGGGCAGGATGAAACGTTGTATCCGGACATGGATAGTCATTTAGGTAATTGAGGATTGGGACCAGGATCGATTGTCCGGAGGTGATCGTGACATTCCTGGAATAGGTTTCTACGCTACCGGACAGATAATGAACAGGGCCGGTTTGGGTTTCTGTTGAAGCATTGGAGAATGTTTCACAGTCGTGGCTCATCAGGTATTGCCACCAGTCCATGATCCATTCTTCATACGTCTGACCCAATGGATCTTCATCGAGGCTGTAGAAAGGCATAGGGTCGTCGTCATTATCATCTTTACAGGAGTACGTCGTTATGCCAACAGCGAGGAATAACAGGAGGTAGAGGTAAAAGGAGTTCAGCTTTTTCATTGGTTTTGAATTAATAGTTGTGCCTACTCTTTGATCGGGATTTTCGGCATGGTCCCTTGAAGGCAATGTCATATTGCTTCCAGGGATTTATACCGTTACGGGGTTCTTCTTAGCATTAGGTAGAAACGGAATCTTCAGAGATTTCAGTTTTTCTTGGTGTATGATTAAAACTAAAGGCCACCCCATTTTGCTGGAGTGGCCTTAACAGGGATTCCGGTGCTTTTTATCTCTGCAGTATGCGTTTAAGGGACGGTAATATGATATGTCACATCCACCACAAACCCATAATCAGGTATTTCTGCAAAAAAATGTAAGGTGTGCTGACCCTGATGTAGCTTTTTAAGCATCATCCAATAGCCATCGGATACAGCATCTTGTTCTTCGCCGGTTACACACGCGTCAAGACAGTTGGTGAGATCCGCGTTGCCGGTAAATTGAAACAGATCGGTCAGGAACCGATAGTTTTCCTCATTGTTCATGTCTTCTCCATCAAGCGTAACCGACATGTTTTCGGCAAGATCAATAAATGCTGATGCGCCTTCCTGGAGGAACTCTTCCAGGGTTTGACCTGGTGCAGGGTGGAAATCAGGATCCGGGCATGGGAAGTCATTGAGATAACTGATCATGGGGAAGAGTATGGCTTTGTTTCGTGGAATTGTAATATAGCGCTCTGCGGATCCACCGGGCGTTCCAACCAGAAAGAATACAGGTCCGGATTGGTTTTGACTTCCATTAGCACCTGTAGGGTCGAGCAACGGGGATGATGCACAGTCGAATCCCATCAGCCATCTGCCCCAATCTTCTGTCCACTCTTTATAGGACTGGCCAAAAGGATGCGCATTGGGCGGATACACCTTTGAATTCTGGGCACATCGCCAATCCATCTCCGATGTGGAGAGGTTTTGGTCTGAGTTGGCCAATTCTTCCGACTGGCACGAAGTAAGCAAAAGGGCAATGACAAAAGATGCCCAACAAAAGGGAAGCAATACATTTTTCATTGGAAAAAAGGGTTTAGTTGCGCCTACTCTGATCGGGGATTTTCGGCATCGTCCCGGCAGTGCTGGAATGGACTGTCGGGGATTAATACGAGTAGGGGGAGGAATCTTAGCAACATTATGTTGAGTTGGAATTCAATAGAAGCGTTTCTGAGCATTAGGACTAATGTCATTAGACGATTTCATCCTCAAATTCGGATATGCACCTATTACTATGGAGATAGTGAAGTTAATTTTTCATAATTGGGCTATGACCCTATTAATTGGAATCTTAGTAAAGCCATTAACTTCACCAGGATCATTGAATGGCCCGTATAGCCTCTTTATGAATGATTTGCTTCTGAGTGGCTATGTTTTTTAAAATAAACAACGCTTCATTTTCAGCATAATCCGTATTGCCATACTGTAAGGCAGGAAATAAAGGATGTTTGGGATCCAGGGGCCGAAGATTAATAAAGGTATTAGTTTTCGGTACAACTTCAATTTCAATTACACCTGTAGGATCAATAATGGAAAAATCCCTTCCGGAAATAACGGAACCCACATTATCCAGGGGTGAAAGTTCCAGAAAATCAGATGTGTGACCCTGAATATTTTGTAGGATAATATTATAATGGTTGAACTCAAACCTGTAAATCCCACTTCCGCTTTCATTGATGATTGCCTGATGATCAAGAATAATCGTGATATCCTTGCTAGGAGCAACGGAATGGTTTGCCTGTATGCTTGCCTGAGAAACGGAGGGTATTATTACATAAGGATTACCATAGCCATAGATACCGACCTTGTTGCCTGGCAGGATATTCAACCCCTGTGGCGGATCATCTCCTTCGTAGATGTTTGATAAATAGGCATGCAGAAGATTAATAGGATTATCAATCCTGTTGCGACAGATGAAATTGTGCTCCCTTTGACTGGTGGTATTACCCACTGGCAAAAGATCAGTCGTAAAGTACTTTGGCGAGTATGTTGTTGTCCGCTCATTGAAGTATGAGAGGTCATCAAAAATGGCAAATAGTGAATTCGCCACATAAGGAGAGAAGTTATTGTAGGGATGCCCGACGCCTTCAGCCATAAAGCTGTCTTGTATGATGTTTACAGGCGGATAAAAGTTGTGGCCATTTGAATCTATCCCTTGTTTGCCGATGCCATCTACGATGAGCCATTGATTATCCATTTTCCTTGTGTTTTTTTAATTACTTGAATGTGTAATCCCCACAAAACCCGCCCAGAAGTACGGATGCTCCATCCCATCTTCCGACACTGATATATACTCCAACTTGGCATTTCTTAGCGCCTCAGCTACGGAATATCCGGACAATAGATATTTATAGAAGGAAACCATGATCCGGGAGGTCGATCGGTCATCCACGTTCCATAATGAGATTACCGATGCTTTCGTCCCTGCTTCTGCAAAACTCCTTCCCAGACTCCGGATGCCCTCCCCGACATCAAACTGTCCCAGTCCTGTCTCGCAGGCACTGAGTACCACCAGCCGCGGCCCTCTTTTCAGGGTCGAGAGCTCCTCAAGCGTAAGCTGTTGATCCGGAATGTCTTTAGCGCTCAGCGCCAGGAAGGCTCCATCTGCGTTGACAATCGCATGGCCGGCAAAATGAAAAATCTCCACGGAGGCAATGGAATCCAACAAAGTTCGATCATCTTCAATTCTTGGGGTACTGGCACGTTGACCATACAGTTGTGCAATGGAATCAATTTCCATCTGGTTATATTTCAGTGGATACAGTGAGCCCCTTGATGCAGAAATGTCAGTGCGGTCTTCGCTATATTCCGGGGCCAACAGGCATATTTCACAAGTTGGCTCCTCTCGCTTGGTCGTATCAGAGAGCGTTGTAAAGGAGTGGGCGTAATGAACCGTGTGATGACGAATCAATAATTGCCCGGTGGTATCTTTAAGTATGTCAAACGGGATCGTTCCGATCACGCCATCCGGAATCACAGTAAAGTGATCTGGCAAATAAACGGTGAGCGGGGCGATGAGGAATTGGTATAGTTCTGTCAGCACCTGGTCATTGTCCATCAAGGGTGAGGTCAGATATGCATTGAGCGCGGCGATCAGTCGATCGAGATACTTTTTGGGGCCCAACTTTAGCCAACCTTTAAATTGATCAATATTGAAGTTTGCCATGACCTCGTCCCCATACACTGCATATTCAATGTATGATCCATCGATCGTCTCTTTTTTCCATTGACCCTCCTTACCTGCCAGCAACTCGCTGATATTTTTTTTCAGGGTAAAGATGACACGGGACAAACTGTCTTGCCTGTAGGTGGAGTCAAGTTGATTCGCGTATGCCCGGCGGAGTTTTTCCTGCCAATCCCGAAGGGTCTTTTGCTC
>JBGAWQ010000040.1:0-28339 GCA_044227555.1 Saprospiraceae bacterium
ATATTTAAGGCCCTCATCCCGATGCACGTTCTACGTCCTGGAACCCCAAGAACGTTGATGCTATCCTTCTGCATGCTAGCCATTATGGCGGTCCATGCACAAACCATCCTCATTCAACCTTACCTACAGGACGCTGAGCCCACGTCTATGATCATCAAGTGGGAAACCGACGTGAATACCGAAAGTATCGTTCAATACGGTACCACTCAAAGTCTTGGTCAATCCGCCTCTGGCTCTACCATCACGACCCTGGGTGGCAAGATCCTCCACTCGGTTCAATTAAACAACCTGACCCCGGATACACGATATTTTTATAAAGCCATTACGGGCAATTGGCAATCTTCCATTTTCGATTTTGTCACACCACCCAACCGGAATAGTGAAGCATCCTTTAACATCGTACTGATGAGCGATATGCAGAAGGATGGCAGCAATCCCAATATATTCAACAACCTCATCAACACCAGCCTGCTACCCTATGTGGCAAACCACTATGGGTCGCCACTCAGCGAAAACCTCCAGATGGCGGTTCTCCCCGGCGATGTCGTCGATCAGGGGAATACCTATCTCCAATGGAAAAATGATTTTTTCAATCCAGGAGAAGCCTTGTGGCGATCCGTTCCCTGCTATCCGGCGATTGGAAATCACGAAGCCAACTCTCAGAACTACTTCGATTATTACACACTTCCGGCCAACGGCACCCCAGGCTACCTGGAGCATTGGTACTATAAAGATTACTCCAATGTCCGGGTGTTGGCGATCAATTCCAATTCACCCTACCGGATCCAGGCCCAACTCAATTGGGTGGACAGTATCCTTGTACTCAGTTGTGCGGACACTTTGATTGATTTTGTTTTTGCGGAAATGCACCACCCTTTTAAATCCGAATTATGGCTTCCCGGAGAAGCGAGTTATACGGGTGATGTCGTGCAACGTCTGGAAACCTTTACCGAAACGTGTGGCAAGCCTACCATTCATTTCTTTGGCCATACCCATGCTTATTCACGCGGCGAATCCCGTGATCACAATCACCTTTGGGTCAACGTGGCTACATCAGGCGGCAATATTGATTACTGGGGTGAGTTTGCCAACAAGGATTATGAAGAATATGTTATCAGTCAGGATGAATATGGATTTGTGATGGTTGAAGTTACTGCCGGCCCTAATCCAAAATTTGTCCTCAAGCGATTGAGTTTTGGGGATCAATACAATCCAGGTGGCAGTACCGAAGTCGATATGGTCACTGTGCGAAAAAACAACACGCCTCCCTCTACGCCTGTGCCGCTTTTCCCATTACCCTCTGACACAGTGTCTGCATTCTGTTTTACGATGCAGGCTGATGGATTTTCGGATCCCGATGGAGATGAGTTTGGTGCCGCACACTGGCAGATCTCCGCCGATAGCGCAGGATTTACCAATCCGGTATTTGAAGATTGGAAACAATATGCCAATTGGTACAATGAAGTCAACCTGCAAGCCAACGATGACCTTACCGATATGGATGTCACCAATCTGCAAGGAGGAGCTACATTATATTGGCGGGTCAGGTATCGCGACAAAAGTCTGGAGTGGAGCAACTGGAGTCCCGCAACCCGACTCAACACCTATCCGCTCGTGGACCTCACCACCAACCTGGTCGTCAATCCCGGGGCCGAATCCGGGATCGGTAACTGGACTACCACTATTGGAGTCCTCGAATCTCTGAATCCACTCGAATGCGCAGGGATCAATCCTTATGCCGGAGCGAAATATTTTGCGGTTGGGGCATTATGTGTTGAATATCCCTTTGCCTCTGCTTATCAGGATCTCAATATTGCTTCGCATGCGGCCTTGATTGATGCGGGTGAAGTACTCGTCCATTACGGTGCTTACATGGCTGACTATGCCAATACGGACGAACCCTCGCTGGCCCTTCAGTTTCTGAATGGGAACGGCCAGGTCATCTCCGGCACCGATACCATCCGACATAGTCAGTCCGCATGGACCCTCAAACAAAACAGCCAGTTTGTACCTGCCGGAACACGGACCATCCGGTTTATCATCATGGGTACCCGTTTTGCCGGAACTGACAATGACAGCTATCTTGATAATATCTTTTGCAAACTATTTACCGGCAACCTGGATTGCAGCACGTATGCGCCTCCGGGACCAGCACACGGCCGGATCTATGTAGATGTCAACGGACCAGGATATCCGGATGGCGAAAGTTGGTTAACAGCCTACAGGACGCTGGGCGATGCCCTCCTTCAAAGTAATACAGATCCTTCCATTCATGAAATATGGATCGCTGATGGTACGTACCCCGTCACTTCAGCTTTAGACCGGGATACCTCTTTTGTCATCTTCAGGCCGGTCAAAATGTATGGTGGTTTTGCCGGAGGTGAAACTTCGTTGGCCCAAAGAGACATTATCAATCATGTCACTATTTTGACCGGGGCCACAGGGGATGCAGCACAAATCAATGACAACTGCTATCATGTGTTGTATTTATATGCCAATGCCGATACGGTCCTTTTGGATGGTCTTCACATCCGGGATGGCTATGCCGATGGTGGCGGCAACAACGGATCAGGGGGCGGGCTCTTTATTTCTTATACAAACCGCCATCCAATTATTTTAAGAAATTGCCACCTTGACAACAATCACGGGCTGACCGGAAGCTCGATCTTAAATGAAGGTCCGACCTGGATCGAAAACTGTGTCATCCATAGCCCGGTCATCGAAGGACTGACAGGATGTTCGATACTAAATACCGGCGCTTTGGCAAAATTAAAACTCGAAAACACCAGTGTCATCCAGACATGTACTTCCTGTCCGGAAATCATCCGAAACCTATCCGCTGCGCAACTGGATGCAAAAGAATCCGTGATTTTGGAACAGGATTAACCTGGCTTCAAATGGTAATCTAGCTCACTAGCCAGATAAACCCAAATGTAAGGCTTAGACTCAGGCCAGTCATTGTAACTACCTTCTGCCACCCGGTCAACCGGCGCAATATGAACTTCCAGACCAACCATTGGAAAAGGAAAAAAAAGGCCAGGTAAAAAACAAACACCAGCCAGTTCCCCGCGTCCTTCATCCATCGGAAATCATAATATCCCTCATCGATAAAAAAGAGGAACATCACGATTACCAATGCAGAGAGGAATGGAGCAATCGTCTCATTTCTCTGGCTGGACAACGCCGCTGGAATGGAAGGCATAAGGATCAGCTTTTTTAAATTAACTATTCAAGTCTTCAAAATATTGTAATCCGGTCATTGAGATTGATCAGGATCTTTTGCTCGGACCCTTTCGCTTCAGGTCGAATAAGAAATCCGTTCAAAAGAAGCGTAAATACTATTTTCGCCACCATTATCCACTTACAAACCCTAAGTTCATGAAATCCAACCACACCATTTCCCAAATAACCATTGCTTTAACCACTTTACTGTTTTGTATGCCAGACCTGACCGGTATTCGCGCGCAAATCCAGTTTGATTGGGCTATTACCCAGGGAGGTAATGATTCTGATCTCACCGGAAGTTGCAAACTGGACGACCAGGGAGGACTCTATACAACCGTCTCCTTCAGAGATACCGCAGATCTGGATCCCGGCCCCGGTGTCAATATGGTATTTGTTGCGGACGACGAAGTTTTTGTTCTCAACAAGTATAGCCAGGATGGTCAGTATCTATGGAGTTCACAATTCAGGACCAAAGGAGATGCCGGTGGTCAGATCGCGGAGATTAAGAATAACCGGATACTGCTCATTGTGTATTACACAGATTCGCTGATCTATATGCATCATACCCCATGGATAGCGGCCAATCCTGGCCATAACATTGCGGCCATAAGCATGAATCTTGAAGGTCAGATCATTTCCTACAGGCCTATTGCCAGGACAGAGGACATGTACTTTTCTGACTTCCAAACCCAGCCGGACGGAACCATTCTGGCCGGCGGCGGATTTGGCGGAACCATTACGTTTAACACCCCGGACAGTACCAGGACGCTGATATCCAAAGGAGAATATGACGCGTTTGTAGCCAGATTCAACGACCAATTGCAACTGGACTGGATCACGCTTTTTGCCGGCACCGGTGATGATTTTACGGAGTCGGTATTTATTGGAAAGGATAAAAATATCTACTATGCTGTTATCCATGATTCCACTGTTGTCGTAACAACCAATCATGGAGAATTGATCAGTCCTGCGGAAGGAGAAGATAACTCGCTTTTCGGCTGGATCCTGCCTGATGGTTCAGTAGAGAGAGCATATATTTTTGGCGGAGACCTGGGTGATCAAATTCGTAACATCGTTTCAGATACAGATGGAAATATGTATATCAATGGTTACTATACCGGTACGGTCAATTTTCAACATCCATCAGGCACACCTGTAGTCTTTACAGATCTTGAAGAAGGGGAAGGATTTATTGCCAAATATGCCCCAGATGGTTTTCTGGCGTGGGCACGGGTGTTCACCAATGGCGAATATGGCGGTGTCTATACGATGTCATTGCACAGAAATACTGATCTCTATTTCTCAGGTGGCTTCAATCTGATTTCAGACCTTGATCCCGGTCCGGATTCCATAATCGTTGACGGCGGTTATGATGGGGATCTATTCGCCGGGAAAATGAGTACAGATGGAAATCTCGCCTGGGTCTATCCATTTTTCGGGTCTGATGATGAAGGTATCCGAAACGTGGTACCTGGGACGGATGGCAAAGTTTTTATTCATGGGTATTATTACGGTGACCTTGACTGCGACCCCGGTCCCGATTCCTTCGACATCCAGACGCAGGGAGGCTCAGATGTTTTCCTTATTGGGTTCACCGAAGAAAATGTGATTTCATCTACCCGTAACATAGCACAATTTGATGTAACCCTCTTTCCTAATCCAGTGACAACTGAACTGAAATTGACCACCAAGGTTAACCTGCAGGAAGTAAGTGTGTATGCCATGGATGGCCAGCAGCTGAATGTTCCGGTTTCATTCGATTCCAATCTGGCTAGAGTCAGCGTTTCTTCATTACCTGCAGGCACGTACCTGGTCCGGGTGAAAACCGGAAATGCCTACAGCTGTGCGAAATTTGTTAAAACCTGATCCTGATTATTCAATGAAGCTGCTGATGTGATACATGGACCAGACTCGACTTAGAATAAATAGCTATATCCTGTCGCAAACACAAAACTTCGTGTAAGACCATCTGGTCTGGCATCCCTAACGATTACAGGGAAGCCTAGGCTGAATTGTAATTTACCGTGGTCTCCGGTTTTGATATCTGCGTAAAGTGTTGCGTTGAGGGTAAGGCCATCTGAGCCTGTTATCTTCTTCCGCACACCATCGATATCGGTATACTCATCTTCTCCAAGATGATAGATCGGCATCAGTCCCGGAGTGAATGTTAGTTTTTCGTTCAAATCAAATGTCCGCGATACATGGAGTAGGACATCTGACTTCCTCTTGAATGCATTAGTCGTCTGAATGGAATCCAGCCCCGATCCAGGCGGATATAATCCTGGAAAAAACTGGTTGTTGTTCTGCTTTACCGGCACCTGCGCGGCCAAAGCCCATTGCCAATGCTGAGGATTGAAACGGATACCGGCAAGCACATCCAATGTCCCCAGACTGGATTGATAATCCATTGGCAGGGGCAGACCATCATACTCTTTATCCGCTTGGGTAAACGGAATCTTCGTACCGGCTGAAACAGTAAAGGTCTCAGAGAGATCGTAATTGAGATTGACAAAAAGATCACCCGGACCCATCACTGAAATATCATTGCCGGATTGCGAAAGGAACGTAAACTTGCTGTCTATGCTCCAGACATCACTGAAATCATGGCTATAGCCCAACGAACCCCCGAAAGCAGTGATACCATAATCAGCGGCGCCTACACTAAGACCTCCTTCCAATGTATTACGGTAAGTGGCCGGCCCTGCCTTTACGGAGGGTTTGAAGACATCTATAGTACATACACCGGCATCACTGCAGCCTTGTGCAATGACATTCGGAATAGCAAGGGTCATTCCCCAAAGAAGGAAGACCAACTGAGAACCTATCAAGGATACCTTTTTCATAACCCACATTTGATGCTTAGTACCTAAACTTACGATACAAAGGTAGGGCTAATGGAACACTATCCGGGAGTTCAATACCAGCTCCATGATTCCACGGAATATCGTAACCAGCTCTATCGGCCTCCGGCTATATTGATGTCGCGACTTTCCAATACTTGCTTTGGATACCCATTGAGGATGACATGGATCATGGACTTACCAAGGGTGATGGAATCAGTCGCATATCCGGGAAATCGTCTAAGCAAAGGAAATAAAGGCTTGAACCACCAGATCAACTTATCGTACAATGGCGTACTTGATCTCACGCCTCGCATCGGCTCAATAAACCCGGGCCTGAACATATAAGCAGCTTTGAATCCCAGAGCCAACAGATCATTTTCAGTTTTGCCTTTGACACGGGCCCACATCATCCGGCCCTGCTCCGTACTGTCGGTTCCGGCACCGGAGACATAACATAAAGTCATACCCGGATTGAGGTTCAACAATACTTTAGCTAATCCCAGGGTCAGATCATACGTCATGTGTTTGTACTCCGCCTCCTTCTTTCCTGCAGAAGTCACACCGAGACAAAACAAGCAGGCATCATATCCCGCAAGCTGATCACGTATAGCGGACCAATTAAAAAAATCACTGTGGATGATCTCCCGCAATTTTGGATGGGTCATCCCCACCGTTCGGCGATTGACGACAAGGACAGCTTCGATGGATGGGTGATCGAGGCATTCGAGCAATACCCCCTTTCCAACCATTCCTGTCGAACCAGTAATGATGACTTTCATAGCCAATGGTTATTTGTGTTTAGTTGACCCTTCGTTTTTCTTCTTCCGCACTGGTCTCCCTGCGCCGGCTCCCTTCCACATTCTGATCCCCAAAGTTACGGGTGTAGGTCAATTTGAGGGTGCGTTGGCTAAACTTGAGATAAGCTTTATAATATTCATCCTGCAACTCCAGCTCATCTGAATAGGCCAGTGAATTAAAGATATCATCACAACCTAACCGCAGGCTCCCTCCACGCTCACCAAACTTTTTCTGCAACGCCGCATTGACTGCCCCATAAGGCCTGATCAGGAAGATTCCAAACAATCCGCCTGAACCATACATCGCAGAGACTTCAAACGTAAGGTCATGTGGGAGGGTAATCGTATGCGTATTGAATGCATCAACACCAATCGCCTGATAGGTCGAAAGTTGTCCTTCATCATACTTTCGGGCCTCCTGCCAGTAGCCGTTGATGTTGAAATTGATATTCCACCATTTGACAGGTGTGATCGGGAAAGAAAGATTGGTCGCCACTGTGGAGACGCGCTGGAGATTTTCAGCAGAGATCAACTGGATATTGGTACCCTCGATGACCGTGCCCTGGAAGTTGGCAATAGCACTGTCTTCCATACTGTATTTTACACTGATCAATGCAGACTTGAATTGGTATCCAAGTTCGAAGTTGTGCGAAATCGCCGGCTGCAAAGCGGGGTTTCCGGAGAAAAAAGTATTGGGATCCAGGAATATGGTGAACGGCGCCATGTCTTTAAAGGTGGGACGTGTTATCCGCTTTCCGTATGAAACCCACAAAGACTGATTCTCATTGATTTTTCTGGAGAGGTAAGCAGTGGGGAAAAGTTGACCAAAACTGCGATCTACAATATCCTGTTCAGTCTCAGATCCAAGATTGGAGTCTGTCCATTCATACCGCAGCCCAAATTTGGAGGTCCATTTTTCACTGAGTGTCGCATCGACCGAAACATACGCAGCATAAATATTTTCATCGAGATCATACCTGGCGGTAAGGCCAGGAGCAGGGACCCAACCACTCCCTTCATTATAATCCACCCCGACATCATTGGTGAAATGGGAAATGGCGACCTTGGCTCCAGTCTCCATTTTAATCTTTTCACTGAAGTGTGTGGTGTAGTCCACTTTGCCGGTTCGAATATTGATCGGAGTCACCTTACGGCTGCGTGTGGAATCCTGAAAAAGCAAAACCCCTTCCCCATCATAATAGGTATTGGCATAATCCACAGGATTGTTGTCCTTATAGCCTAATACATCGAGATCCAGCGTCAACTTGTTGCCTTCGCTGAAGGTGTGTTGTATGTTTAAGTTGCCGCCCAGATGCTTCCATTGGTTTAACTCATCATTTTGAATTGTAATGATGGTATCCAGCCCTTCATTGATAGTGATCCACGAATGATTGAGGGCATCCATCGTCCATTTAGTATCGTAGCCTGAAACCAATCCGCCTATGACCGTATTCGGGGTCAACTGGTAATCCAGGCCTAGTCTGGCCATGTGATTATTGGTTTGTGGGTCCCTATCGGAAATCGTTGACGTTTCCACTTGGTCACCATCCAACAAAATGCGACGGTAAAAATCAAAGGTCTGCTCCTGGGCTTCGTGCAGGTAACTGTAATCTCCGTATAAATTGACTTTCCCCTGGCGAAGGTTAAAATTGAGGTTGGCTCCCGCAGTTTCGCCTTTTCCGTACCCCAGGGACATGCTATATGATCCGTTAAATCCATCCGCCAGATTTTGCTTGAGGACGATGTTGATGTAACCGGCATTGCCTTCTGCATCAAGCCCGGCCGGTGGTGTAGTGATGATTTCGATACGTTCAATATTGTCGGAGCTCATGCCTTCGAGCATCCTCACGACCGCATCCTGGGGCATATAATTGATCCTGCCATTGATCATCACCACCACGCCTGTCTTACCACTGATCGCGATCATATTCGACTGGTGGTTGACGATGACTCCTGGAGATCTTTCCAGGACCTGTAATGCTGTGATGCCTGATGATGTGATGCTATTGGCCACGTTGACGACCATCCTGTCGATCTTGCGCTCAAAGAGTGGTTTCTTAGCGATCACCTGGACTTCCTGCATCTGCATAGAAAGGTCAGCAACCACAAGTTGTCCCATATCTCGCGTGACTTCAGCATCCTGCAGATCGAATGGTGCAGTGTTATATTCTTCATAGCCCATCATACTCACCCGAAGCCAATAATGTCCCGGTGGAACTTGTTCCACAGAGAAGCGGCCATCATCGGTGGAGACCGCTCCTTTCACCAATGAACTGTCAACTGTGCTAAACACCAGGACATTGGCATATCCGACGGGCTGATGCTGAGCATCAAGTACAGTCCCGGTGACTGCTACCTGAGCAATCAGGCCATATGAGATAAAAATGAAAATGAGGGTCCACCTCAGGCTAAGACCATAGGAAATCTTCATGATCGAAAGGAATCAAGGTGTGATTTTAAAAAAGGAAGGTAACCGGGAATTACTTACTGAAAGGTAAGAAAAATGGGAGGACTGCTAACTGGATAAAACGATCTTTCACTGAAATTATACGACCAACTTACTTGCTCAGGAGCAAGACTCAGTCTTGGGAGAGTGAATGTTGGGACTAAACCCAATTAATTTGAAATTGTATTTCTGTGGGAGGCGTCACTTGCACCCCATCTTTGGGAGGAGGTGCAGGAGTTCTGGATTCTTTACGCAGGGCCAACAAAGTCAGGCCAATAGAAATAGCCAGATAAACCAGAAATACAAGGATGGTTCTCTTAGAAAACGTGCTCATGGTACCCAAATATAGTAATTATGCATGGTTTTACCCCTTCGGCCGAATTTATCCTCATTTGTTAAATAATCGGGGATTAGCGCATCCCCGCCAAATAGGCATGGATTGGATCCCAGTAGAAGGTAAGCCATCCAGCTTTAATGGCCTCATAGGTGTGTTCCGGTACACCCTTATGGGTAAATACAAGTTTGGTGCCATTTGCGACCGGACCTAATACAAAGCGGCATGTAGAGAAGTAATCCTCTGGCCACCCCTCCTCCTGAAAGTGCCAGGCCTGCTTGATGCAGGTGTTTTCAATAAGCTCCACATTATACCCATGACAATACCCTCCAAAGACGGTAAACTTCCCGCCTGCCCTACGTGTCATCTGGGTTGGAGTACCATGCATTTGGGTCAGTTTCTTTGAATCAAAGAGCAAGGCATAAAGTTTATCCGGGCTAGTCTTAAAGGTCACCGATTGACGTATTGTTTTTGTCTTCATGGCTGACAGCAAGGTTGAAGGGTAAAGAGCTCAGCGACCTCGCTGTCCGCTAGCGCCCGATTATAAATCAATATATCGTCGATACTTCCCTTGTAATTGAGGCCCACAAACAGATCCCCGATATCCTGAGCTGCATGATGTTGCTGACACCCCGCTATCCCGGATTCAGATTCCTGCAGAACTCCGTTGTAATAAATCTTATACACATGGTGGTCATACGTTGCAACGATATGAGCCCAATTTCCTGTCAGTGTATTGACGATCTCCTGGCAAGAGGATGGTTGAGGAACAGGATCATTCATCCACACACTGTTATCATGACCAAATACTGCCTTTCTACAATCAAAAAGTCCCAAAGACCATTCCCCTCTTCGATCCGGACAGTGACTTCCTCCTTGAATACAATTGCGGCCCATCAGCACTTCATAGTCCCCACCTTCACGTGTAGTATCAGCGGCTTGATACCAAAGTGATATTGAAAACTGATCCAATTGATTAAGAAATGAAGTGGATGGCGTATAGAGATACTGATTCCCCTGGACATTGGTAAATGCGTAAGCGCATTGCGGATTGCCTGCCCGGTCTGCAGACGGCAAGGCCTGGTTGATATTGATCAGGTCACCATCTGCTGAAGTTTCATTGATCAGACTACCCTGGCTGAAAGAATAAGCAGCTATCACACCGCTGCGCAAATTGAGAGGATAACATTCGTTGTCAAACACAATCTCCTCGTCTTTGCAAGACAGGAACAGGACACTGAGAAACCCGGAAAATAGAAAAGCAAACTTCATAATCATGATTTTACTTGCATAACGGCCAAAGTATTGCTTACGGTATCAAGCCATAATAAAAAGCGAAGTCGAAGATCAAGAAAGCGCTGTTATACTTGCATGCATTATTGCCAAAGATTGACTTCTGGTGTTAAGGGGATCTCAAATTGATCCATAACAGATCGAATAATGGCCTGGGCCAAGGAATAGATATCCTCACCCGTCGCCCCACCTAGATTTACCAGGACCAAGGCCTGTTTTTCATAACAACCAGCGGGTCCAAGGCTTTTTCCCTTCCAGCCCATTTGTTCAATGAGCCACCCTGCCGGAACTTTTATTTTTCCATCGCCTGAAGGATATCCCTGGATCTCTGGATACTTACTTTTTAATGTTTCAAATTGCTCCGCGGAGATAACGGGGTTCTTAAAAAAACTTCCTGCATTACCAATGACTGAAGGGTCGGGTAATTTGCTTTTGCGGATACTGATCACCGCATCACTTACATCATGGATGCCTGGCTGGGAAATTCCCCTGGCCTTTAAGACGTCCATGATGGCCCCATAGGAAGTGTTCACAATGGGGTTGCGTTGCAATTTTAAAAACACACCCGTGATGACAAACCGCCCTTTAGCTTCCTGTTTAAAAATACTATCCCGATACCCAAAACGGCAGTCTGCCTTATTGAAAACATGAAGATGACCAGACCCGATTTCGATAGCTTCAAGACTGTGAAAGACGGATTCCAATTCGACTCCATAAGCGCCAATATTCTGGATAGGTGCCGCACCCATCGTACCTGGAATCAATGACAGATTCTCGATGCCGCCAAGATGCTGATCCAAAGCCCACATCACGGTTTCATGCCAGATTTCTCCTGCAGCGACCCAGACCAATGGCTCAGGTCCATCTTCCACGATTTCTTTTCCCTTAAGTTCAATCCGGAGCACATTGCGATGGATATCGCCCACTGGCAGGATATTGGATCCTCCGCCGAGGATCAATGGATTTTCCAGGTATTGAGCCGCAAGTTTTAGTTCGTCGACATCCTCTACCCGGTAGAGATGATCACAAATAGCTTTAACGCCAAAGGTGGTGTATTGCTGGAGTGGTGCGTTGTTGATGAGTTCCACGGCACCAAGATAAGCAGAGTGTAGATTCAAGGCTAAATCCCGGGATACAATCTCCGGCAAATAGGTCTACCTTAAAATCACATTTCAAACTGGAGTTTTGCCAGGGCAGCATACAGGCCATCCTCTACTCCACTGAGTTGCTCATGCGTGCCTTTCTCTACAATTTTTCCTTCATCCAAAACATAGATGCAGTCGACATTGCGAATCGTTGCCAGGCGGTGAGCGATGATGACCGCCGTACGTCCTTCGAGAAGTCGTTCGAGAGCTTCCTGCACCACTTTTTCTGATTCTGCATCAAGAGATGAAGTAGCTTCATCGAGAATCAGAATATCCGGATTACGAAGCACCGCGCGGGCTATGGCTATTCGCTGCCGCTGACCACCGCTAAGTTTGATGCCGCGCTCACCGACTATGGTTTCAAAGCCCTCCGGAAAAGATTGTATAAACTCAAGACTATTGGAAATTCGTGCCGCATTCATCAATTCTTCTTCAGTGGCACTGGGATGTCCATAGAGAATATTTTCACGAATAGAACCTCCGAAGAGGAGCACTTCCTGTGGAACAATGGCGTAAACAGAACGGTAGGATGAGAGATCCATTTCGCGTATATCGATTCCATCCAGGGTGATATTGCCGCCCTGCCAGGGATAGAGTCGCATCAGGATAGAAGCAATTGTACTTTTCCCGGATCCACTCTGACCTACCAGTGCGATTTTCTGTCCTGGCAATATATCCAGATCGATGCCTTTCAATACAGAGATATCCGGTCTTGATGGATATTCGAAATGCACATCTTCAAATCGTATATGACCTGTGACCTTTGGCCTGCGCACTGTCTGAGGCACAGTGATCTCACCGGTTTCATTCAGGATCTCACGAATGCGCTCCGTCCCACCCAGTGCAGTGACCACTTCTGTATAAAAATTACCAAGGCTACCGATGGCTGCGCCGATGATCGCCGTATAACTGATAAAAGATACCAGTTGACCAATGGACATCGTATGATCCTGCACCATTTTGGCGCCATACCATAAAATGAAAAAGATAACCCCAAACAATACCACAATGATGAAGCTCGCAAAAGCCGCACGATACTTTGCCAGGCGGAGGGACGTAGTGACTACATTGCCCATCTCGGTTCGATAGCGATTGTATTCAAAAGACTCGTTGGTAAAAGCCTTTACCGTATTGATATTCTGCAGGGTTTCTTCGACTACAGTATTGGTATTGGCCAGCGATTTCTGTCGGCTACGGGAAAGATTACGGACAAAGCGTCCGAAAAACATGGCACCTACTACAATAACCGGAAAGGTCGCCAACATAGTAAGGCTGAGTCTGGGCGTTGTCACCATCAGGAAGGCAATGCCGGCTATAAGTATGATCACCTGCCTGATCAATTCAGCCAACGTGTTGGAGAATACCGCAGCCAATCTATTGACATCCTCTGAAATCCTGCTGGTCAGGTCCCCAACCCGATTACGCTCGAAAAAGTAAACCGGCAGGCCGATCAGCTTTTGGTAGATACTGCTGCGGATATCTGCAATACCCTTTTCACTCACCACGGCAAACCAAATCACACGGAGATAACTCATAATCCCTTGCAGGAAGAGTATCCCCAGGAGCACCAGGCCGATTTGATTGAGGTCCAGTCCAAGCTTACTCGTCCCTGTAGCTACATCCGCCAGTTCCCCTGCCAGGTAAGGGAAAACCATAAACGTCATGCTGCCGAGAAACAACAGAATAAGTCCTCCGATAAAATGCCAGCGGTAGGGACGGATAAACACCAGCATGCTCTTAAGTTCCTTCAGTTGCTGCCAGGTCACCCGTTTAGCTTTCTCTCCGTTGGCTGTGGACTCGCCTCTTCTAAGACTCATAATGCGGGCAAAGGTAGAGAAAACAGGTGCAGGCGATGCAGGGAGATGCTTAATAAGTTGTTAGTGCGGTGAAACCTATCGTAAAAAAAAAGGTCTGAGTTCTCACCTCAGACCATTAAACCAACCTCAAGAAAGAGAATATAAAATCGTTTACCTCATCCTATACTCTAGCAAGGCTTGTCGTACAGGTAGGTATTGCCTTTAATCAGATCATCCCCTTCATCGTCCGTTACGGTCAGCCTGGACATTTTCATTTCAGAGGAATGGGTCACATCATCCAGTTGAATCTTACGCCGTGCAAACGCAGGGACCTTGGTCATCTCTGCAATCCACTCCGAATTTTGCATCCGGCTGGGGTTGACATTGACGGCAGGCGTTGAAGCCTCTTCACGCATGCGTTGTGCTTCTTTTTCTTTCAGCAACCGGCGGATCTCTTCACGCTTCTCCACATCGTCAGAGCGGAGGTAAGGATCATTGTAGGTATGCTTAGGCTTTTCTATCGGTGTTTCCCTGGCGACCACCACAGGTTCCATTTCTACCGGACGCTCGTTGGTGATTTCAAAATCATCATCGTCATCCATGGCGCTTCTTGAACTGATGCCCATGTCCTCATCGATACCAACCAGGATCTTTTGTGTGTCGTGCTTTTCAGCCCTGTTGAGATTTTGTTCAAAACCGGTTGCGATGATGGTTACAGAAAGTTTTTCGCCCAGAGATTCATCTACACAATTACCCCAGATCAGGTCTGTTCCATATCCGGCTTCTGCCTGCACATATTCGGTGATCTCGAACACCTCGTCCATGGTCACCTCTACGCGACCCGATGTGATATTGAGCAGGATATGCTGGGCTCCGCGGATATCGTTGTCTTCGAGCAGCGGAGAATTGAGCGCAGCTTGAACGGCTCTGCGTGCACGATTTTCGCCTTCAAACGAAGCGGTACCCATGATCGCAACACCGCTGTCACGCATGACCGTATTCACATCTTCAAAGTCCACATTGACATAGCCCTCCATAGTAATGATCTCAGCGATACCTCTGGCGGCTGTCGTAAGGATATTGTCAGCACGACTAAACGCATCCGATAATTTGAGATCACCGTGCAGATCACGCAGCTTGTCATTCGAGATGACAATCAACGCATCGACATTGGACTTCATCTCTTCAAGGCCTTCGAGAGCCTGCCGCTTGCGACGACTACCTTCGAACGTGAACGGAAGGGTTACGATACCTACGGTGAGGATATCAGCTTCACGCGCAGCTTTAGCGATAATCGGAGCAGCTCCGGTACCTGTACCACCACCCATACCGGCAGTGACAAAAAGCATCTTCGTGCCATCGAGGATAAACTGTCTGATCTCATCAATGGATTCAATGCAGGCTTGCTTGCCCATCTGCGGCCTTGATCCGGCACCGCGTCCGCCGGTGAGTTCCGGACCCAACCGGATTTTGACCGGTATAGGACTGGTCTCCATCGCCTGGTTATCGGTATTGCAGATTGCAAAGTCAACACCGGTGATCCCTTGTTTGAACATATAGGTCACCGCATTGCTGCCGCCACCTCCAACACCAAGGACCTTGATGATGCTCTTTTCTACTTTTGGTATATCGAATAACATATTGTCTGAGTTTTTAGATTTGGTAATTGATATGATCCTGGTCTGTATGTGGTTTAGAGGAAATCCTGATCCGGTGTGGCTTCGAAAAACTCCTTGGTTTTGGTCAGGATATTATCTATCCATTTATTCCCCCTTTGCTTTTCGTGCATTTCCGGTTCTGGTTCGGCCTGTACTTTCGGCATCTCCGGCTCAGTTTTTACGGCTTCAGGTGCTTTGGTATTGACCAGCTTATCGGTTTCATCGACTTCATCCGGTGTCGATAATCCATGGATGATCAGACCAATGGCCGTCGCGTAAATCGGACTGGATACATCATCCCGCTGACGTGAGGCAATATGCTCGATCGGTAATCCCACCCGTGCACTCATGCCTGTGCGGTATTCAGCAAGCAGATCCACTTTATTTAGCAAAGCACCACCGCCAGTGAGGACAATGCCTCCGATAAGTTTACGCTCATACCCAGACTTCTTGATCTCCACGCGCACCAGTTCGAGGATCTCCTCCATCCGTGCCTGGATGATCAGCGCAAGATTCTTTTCAGAGATCTCTTTGTAATCCCTGCCATTAAAGCTTGGGATCGTGATGATCCGGTTATCCACGATACATTCCGCCAGTGCCGAACCGAATTTCTTTTTCAGTTTTTCAGCCTGCTCGTACATGACCGTACATCCTTCTTTGATATCCGCGGTGATCACATCACCACCGAAAGGAACGACTGCTGTATGGCGGATGATCCCTTCCTGGAATATGGTTATATCTGTTGTGCCACCGCCGATATCGACCAGGGCTACACCAGCTTCTTTTTCTTCCTCACTCAATACCGCTGCCGCTGAGGCAATGGGCTCCAATACGAAGTCAGCCACTTTAAGGCCTGCCTTCTCCACGCAACGCTCTATATTCTTGTGCGCGGACAACTGGCCGGTCACAACATGGAAATTGCCAATGAGCCTATGACCACACATCCCTACAGGATCGAGGATACCTTCTTCATCATCGACGGTATATTCCTGTGGGAGGATGTGCAGGATCTTATCGCCAGGAGGTAAGGCAAGACGATACATGTCATCGAGCAAGGTTTGCAGGTCCGACTTGGCAATCTCCTTGTCCGCATCTGCCAGGGTGAGAATGCCCTGGTGCTGCAGACTCTTGATATGCTGTCCCGCAATACCTGCATATACTTCCATGATCTCCATGCCGGCACTTTTTTCGGCCTGGATCACGGCCTCTTCAATAGAACGTACCGTCTTATCAATATTGGCTACGACACCACGACGCACACCTTCCGAAGCTACTTTCCCAACGCCGAGGATTTCAATACTTCCATATTCATTGCGACGGCCGACCATCACGCAAATCTTAGTCGTCCCGATGTCGAGGGCCACGACCGTTTTGGATTTTTGAATTTCTCTGTATCTCATGAGGAAAAAATTTATTGGTTTAATTTTCTTTTAGCGACGATCTGCCCGGCAAACCGTGTATCGATATAGGAATACGCATCCCACCCTGCAGCAGGCAGCGCTTCCTTGTACATTTTTTCAATTCGTTCAGCCTTATCCTCCAGATCGGACGTATTACCGATTAATATCCGTGTAGGCCCAAGTCGAGGCACTAACCATATCTTCTCTTTAGACTCCATGTAAATCTGATCAATCAGGGAACCCATAAAATCATCCTCTTGCAACAACTCCGATATCCGAAACAAATCAGCTACAGGCCATTGACGCGCATCTGTGGTCGCGGGAAAATCACCATTCACCAAAGGCACGCGGGCCGCAAACCGATTAGACACCGGCATCAATACCGTATCCCTGTCGATGTACCAGTGCCGGCCACTGTTATCCACGATCCGCATCAAAGGCTGACGCTGATGCAGATTGAGAATCAGTTTACCCTGAGCACCGAGATATACATCCGCCTGGCGGATATAAGGATTGGTGAGCAGAAATGCCTCCACGCTCCTCATATCTACCATATCCACCGGAAGTCCTTCCATGGGTCCAAATTTCTTAGCCACCATTTTGACGAACTCTTCCGGCTGGATGAGGTTGTTTCCTTTGTCCAGCAATACGACCTCTGCTTCCACACCCTTGATGAGCGCGCCTGCCTGGTACCGTGCTGCCGTCAGGGTGATCCCTGTCAGCACCGCCAGCAGCACCAGCCACAGGAAAGCTTTGATTCGATGTGTATTCAGTTTCTTCATGTCAATATAGTCGCCTGATCAGATCAGGTATGTGTTTGTCCAGGTCTCCGGCCCCCAGTGTGATTAATACCCGGGGCTTTTGGCTGACGATCCATGATACCCAACTCTCCGCTCTGCACCATTTCTTATTTGGGTTCTTCATCAGATCATAAATCGTTTGGGAGCTTACGCCTTCAATAGGTTCTTCACGAGCCGGATAGATGTCAATGATCACCGGGTTGTCCAAAAGGTCCAACGCTGCGGCAAAATCCTTCGCCAGGTCTCTTGTCCGCGTATAGAGATGCGGTTGAAAAACACCAGTCACCGGACCACCAAAGGTTTCACGTGCCGCCGTGATCGCTGCCACCAGTTCTTCAGGATGATGGGCATAATCATCGATGAGTACATGATCTCCCTTCTTGTATCGTATTTCAAATCTCCGGGATACTCCTTTGTATTCCGGCAATGCCGCAGTGAGTTTCTTCCCCTCAGCACCTGCGAGCAATGCGATACCACATGCTGCCGTGGCGTTTTGAACATTGTGCCTTCCTGGCATGAGCAAGGCCAGATCTTTGACCTCTTCCCCAGGAGCAATCATATCCCAATGCCACACCCCTTGATCAACTCTCAATCCTACAGTATGATAATCGCCTTGATCCAATCCATAGGTCAACACCTTTACTTGTTTACTCTTCAATGCATCCAGGACCCGCTTGCCGATCTTGGTTAGCAGGCTTTCATGGCAGAGTAACACACCGCCGTCACGGATTTGCAACATAAACTGACGATACCCTTCCAGCATGGATTCATACGTTCCGTAGATATCCAGGTGATCCGGATCCATCGCTGTCACTACAGCCCACCGAGGATGCAACTTCAAAAACGAACGATCGTATTCATCGGCTTCAACTACCATCAGTTCCAGGCTTTCGCTAAGGAAATTGGAGTGGTAATTGGCCGCTATACCTCCGAGAATCGCCGTGTGCATCACTCCTGCCTTGTGCAGAAGAAAACTGATCATTGAAGATGTCGTCGTCTTTCCATGCGTACCGGCCACCGCGATTGTATCTATTCCTTCCGTTACTGACTCCAAAGCATCCGATCGCTTGATCATCGGCACATTAAACCGCAAGAAGTGAGCACGCAATCTACTGTCTGCCGGAATGGCTGGTGTATAGATCACAAGGTCCGGATGACCATCGATCTCTTCCGGATCATCATCAAAATGCACCACCGCACCTTCCTTGACCAGTGCATCCGTGATGGCGGTTGATTGACGATCGTAACCACTAACCCGGATACCCCATAATATACAGCAACGCGCCAGTGCGCTCATCCCGATACCTCCAATGCCGAGGAAATAGATATGCTCATATTTCTTCAGTCCGGTCATGATCGTTTTCCGGTTTGAATGGCACCAAGTATAATCTCCGCAATCTCGTCTGCCGCCTGTGGCCTGCCCAACTTTTTGATTTCGCCTTCCAGCCGCCGGATTTCATCTGGCTGCTCAAGCAATTTCATCGCTTCAGCAAATGCCTTCTGCGGGGCTTCCTTATCGGTCACCAATCTGGCAGCACCAAGTCGGACTAACGACATCGCATTGTGCGTCTGATGATCTTCGGCCACATATGGGGATGGCACCAGGATCGATGCTTTTCCAATGAGACAGAGTTCGCTGATCGTCATGGCGCCGGCCCTGGCGATGACTACATCAGCCAGCGCGTACGCCAGATCCATGCGATCGATGTACACAAACGGTCTGACATTACTCAGTTGTGCTACCGGCATGTCCAGATACTGTGTTGCGTAAAGCTTCCCAATCTGCCAAAGAACTTGTATATCATCACGACCGTTGATCTGGTCGTGGGATTGTTTAATGATTTCATTGATTGTACGTGCACCCAGACTACCTCCTACCGCAAGGATTGTTTTCTTTCCGGCATCCAGGCCAAACATCTTCGCGCCTTCTTCTCTTGAGACCGTGGCTCCAAGCTGGCTGCGCATCGGATTACCGGTAAACACAATCTTCGCTGCGGGAAAAAACTTTTCCATCCCCGGATACGCCACACAGATTTTCACCGCCTTCGCCGCGAGCATCTTGTTGGTGATTCCCGGATAGCTGTTTTGTTCCTGAAGAATCGTCGGTATCCCCATGCGGGCCGCCACTTTAACCAGCGGACCAGACGCATATCCACCTACACCTATTACAGCATCAGGTTTGAACGAACGAATGATCGACCGGCAGCGGACGAGACTATGAACGACTTTGACCGGAAACATGAGGTTGGATAAAGTCAGCTTCCGTTGCAGTCCACTAATCCATAATCCCTCTATCGGATATCCGGCCGCAGGCACTTTTTCCATCTCCATCCTTCCACGGGCACCTACAAACAATATGTCAATGAGCGGGTCGCGCCTTTTGAGCGCATCGGCTATCGCTATAGCCGGGTATATATGACCTCCCGTACCCCCACCACTAATGATGATCTTCATCGAGAGGTTTGATTTCAACTTTTCCTACATCGCTGGCCGATTGTTCGATAAACCGGCTTACACTCAGGATCATCCCAAAAGCAACACACGTGATCAACATGGATGTCCCTCCCTTGCTCACCAGGGGCAAGGTGAGTCCGGTGACCGGAACGAGGTTGACCGAAACCGCGATATTGGCAAATGCCTGAATGACTATATTGAGACACAATCCCATCGCCAATAAAGCTCCAAAGGTCTTTGGGCTCCGTGTCACGATGGATGTACATTTCAAAAACAAAAGGAGAAAGAGGAATATGATCAACAACCCACCAAGCAATCCATACTCCTCACAGATGATGGCATAAATAAAATCCGCATACGAATACGGCAGGTAATTACGCTGCGTACTCATCCCCGGGCCTACCCCAAACCATCCGCCGTCCGCAATCGCAATCTTGGCTTGCTGTATCTGGTAACCGCCATCTGAATTGTTGAAGAATTCACCAAAACGACTGGTCCACGTCTCGACACGCACCGCATCAGGAAAGACCATTCCCAACAATACCAGCGCACCCATAAACCCAACCCCGATCAGCACCAACAGAAAAATATACTTGAGGTGCACACGACCGATAAACATAAGGGTCATCGAGGTGGCAAAAAGCAGCATGGCCGTAGACAAATTGTTGGGGGCGATCAAACCGCAAACCAAAATGATCGGCACCATGAGCGGGAGAAATGCACTTTTGAAATCCTTGATCACATCCTGCTTCATCGAAATCGAACGCGCGATGTACATGATCAACGCTATAGACGCAATGTCAGAGGTCTGAAAACTAAGCCCGATACCCGGAATCGAAATCCAGCGACGGGCATCATTGATTTCAGGCCCAAAGAACATGGTGTAAAGCAGTAATGGAATCGAAATCACAAACAGGATTGGCGCCAATTTGGAATAGACCGTGTAGTGTGTATTGTAACAGAGATAGGTCAGGAAAAGACCGACCATGGCAATGACCACATGTTTGATCAGGTGGATCTCCGCATGACCTCCATTGTATTTGAAGGCGATGGTCCCTGTAGAACTATAGACCGCAAGGATAGAGGCCAGACATAGCAAAGCCACGATGACCCAGATCCCTTTGTCACCTTTCAGATTTTTGGCAATCGCTATAGCTCTATACATTATTCAATGCTTTCACTTCTTGTTTAAACTGGTCTCCACGATCCCGATAATCCCTGAACAAGTCAAAACTTGCGCAGGCCGGTGATAATAAGACCGTGTCACCGGATGATGCAATCGAAGCGGCTCGACGGACCGCCTCGTGCATCGTTGTAGTTTCTGATATGTAGTTGACCTTTGTCGAAAAAGCTTCATATAATTTTGCATTATCCAGACCAAGACAAATCAATGCCTTGACTTTATTTTTAACCAGGTCCATAATGGGCCCGTAATCATTTCCTTTGTCCTGTCCCCCGGCGATCCAGACTACAGGCGTCTTCATCGCGCCAAGGGCATAGTAGACGGCATCCACATTGGTGGCCTTACTGTCATTGATGTACCGCACGCCTTCATGCTCACCTGACCACTCCATCCGATGTGATTCATTCACAAAAGACTCCAGAGCGGGTTGCAGACTTTCGGGCGGACATCCGGCCAGCAAGGCAGCACGGGCTGCAGCGATTACATTCACCTGATTATGCTTGCCCATCAACCTCGACCGTGATAAATCGAGCACGAGATCATCTTTGACATAGACCTTGTCATCATCGATCATGTCGGATTCACGGATCGACCAAAGCCGCGCTTCCATCTGCATGGAGACCACCTTGGCCACCGTCACCGGATCCATGGCATTGTAGATCAGTGTATCCTCTTCGGTCATCTGCCGTACCATCCGCATTTTAGCATCCGCATAGAGATCGAGACTGTATCCATAGCGGTCAAGATGGTCGGGCGTGATGTTGAGGAGAATGCCGACCTCCGGTTTGAAGGTCTCCACATCTTCCAGTTGAAAACTACTCAGCTCACATACATACCAACTTGCCTCATTTGCCGCCAGGTAATGGCAAAAACCTTCACCCACATTGCCCACTTTGGCCGCATCGATGCCCGCAGAGATCAGGAAGTGATGACACAAACCGGTCGTCGTCGTCTTCCCGTTACTTCCGGTGATCCCAATGATCTTACCGTTGGCATTACGATACGCCCACTCGATCTCGCCGATGACGTCCTTACCTGCTGCGAGCAGCCTGACCAGAATATCGCTTGAATTGGCGATGCCCGGACTTTTGACAATGATGTCACATGCCGTCAACGTTTCAAAATGATGTCCCTTTTCTTCAAAAGGGATATGATGTTGTTTCAATATTTCTTTACGCTCTTCCTTGATCTCCATCCCGTCACTCACCCACACTTCATGCCCTCGTGACTTGGCCAGCAATGCTGCTCCAATTCCGCTGATACCGGCTCCGAGTATGGCGACCTTCATAGCCATATCACCTTACTTTCAAGGTGATGAGGGTCAGGACTGCCAGCATCACGCCTACAATCCAAAACCGGGTAACAATTTTCGCCTCATGCATGCCCAACTTCTGGAAATGATGATGCAACGGTGACATCCTGAAGATGCGACGGCCTTCGCCGTATTTCCGCTTGGTATATTTAAAATAATAGACCTGGATCATGACCGACAGGATCTCTACCAGGAATATTCCGCACAACAGCGGGATCAATAATTCCTTTCTCAATGCAATCGCCATCACCGCGATGATTGCTCCAATCGTCAGACTCCCGGTGTCACCCATGAAAACTCTCGCCGGATACGAGTTATACCAAAGAAATCCGATACAAGCCCCCAGGAAACAACAACTGAAGATCACGAGCTCTCCACTATATGGGATATAGAGAATGTTGAGATAATCCGCGATGATGGTGTTACCACTTACATAGGCAAGCATAGCCAGGGTCAACGCAATGATCGCTGATACTCCCGTCGCTAAGCCGTCCAGGCCATCCGTGAGATTAGACCCATTACTGACCGCAGTGACGATGAGAATGGTCAGCGGGATAAATACAAGCCAGATCCAATTCTGCGCGTTGTCCCCCATGAAGTTGACCAGGTTCTTGTAGTCGAGTTGATTGCCTTTGAAAAAAGGTACGTTGGTCAGGGAGGATTTGCAATACACCATATCCTTCCATTCACCAGGAACCGACGCATCATGGATCTGTACATGATTCATGACTTCATAGCCATTTCGGGCCGCTTCTTCAGGCGTGAGCCTAATCACTACATCATGATGGAAGAGCATGGTCAATGCTACGATCAGACCCAGCACAATCTGTCCAAAGAGTTTGAACTTGGCTTTCAGGCCTTGCTTGTTTTTCTTGAAGATCTTGATGTAGTCATCCACAAATCCGATCACGCCCATCCATACGGTCGTCAGCACCATAAGGATGATATACACATTGTCGAGTCTGGCCAGCAGGAGGCAAGGCACGAGGATCGCAAGCAACATGATGAGACCACCCATGGTAGGTGTTCCCTCTTTTTGCTTTTGGCCTTCCAGACCCAGATCGCGAACAGTTTCTCCGATCTGGAGACGTTTCAAAGAACGAATGATCCTGTTGCCCAGCAACAGGGAGATGACGAGTGATAGCATGATCGCCACGCCTGCTCTGAAGGATATAAACCGGAAAAGGCCCGCACCAGGCAGGTCAAATTCACGGTTTAAGTATTCAAAGAGGTGATAGAGCATAACTTTACTTGTAATCCTTGTCCGATTATCTCTCCGGAAAAACGCAGATGCCAGCGGGTGGCCTCATGAACTTTTTCACGCCGGATACACCCGCTGCAACTGCTAAAACCAACCTGAGAATGATAATAGAACCAATCTTATATATCTTCTATGCCAGCGCTTCCGCCAACACTTTTTTATCATCAAATGGATAGCGATGACCGTGGATTTCCTGGTACTTCTCATGGCCCTTACCCGCGACCAGGAGGATATCTCCCGGTCTGGCCATCGCTACTCCTGTGCGTATTGCTTCCTTCCTGTCGGTGATGCGCAACACCATATTTTGCCGATCTCCTGGTACCCCCGGCCACATCTGGTCGAGAATGTCCTCAGGATTTTCTGTCCTTGGATTGTCTGAGGTGAGGATGACCTGATCCGCTGATGTAGCAGCGATCCGGGCCATCTCCGGACGTTTAGTCCGATCCCGGTCGCCTCCGCATCCAACGATGCAGATGATTCGCGATCCGGATTGGCGAACCTGGATAAGAGTGCTCAGCACGTTGTGCAGTGCATCCGGAGTATGAGCATAATCAACCACTGCAAAAATCTGCTTGCTGCCTGTCACCAGATCAAAGCGACCCTCGGCAGGCTGCAATCTGCTCAACCCGGTCAGTACCTGTTCCCGGTCCTCTCCCAGCAATAGTGCTGCACCATAAATGGCCAGGAGATTAGACGCATTGAACTTTCCGACCAACCGCACATGCAATGGTGTCCCATTCAACTCCAGCTGCAAGCCATCAATCCGGTTTTCAATAACACGAGCTCTGAAATCAGCAATTTTGGTAAGACTGTAATTTGAGACCTTAGCAACAGTATTCTGTACCATGACTTCAGCGTGCTTGTCATCCGCATTGATTAAGGCAAACGCCTGAGCACTCAATCCATCGAATAATATCTTTTTAGCTTGTATGTATGATTTGAAATCACCGTGATAATCCAGGTGATCATGCGTGATGTTGGTAAAAATGGCCACATCCCACGCGATCCCATCCACCCTGTGCTGATCCAGCGCATGACTACTCACCTCCATAAAGGCGTGCGTACATCCTGCTTCGATCATTCTCGCCAATGTATCCTGCACTGCTACAGCATCTGGTGTAGTATAGCCTGTAGGCTCTACCTGATCTCCAATCCGGTTTTCAATGGTCGACAACAATCCACATTTGTATCCCAATTCCGTGAAGAGACGGAATAACAATGTGGCCACAGTGGTCTTACCATTGGTTCCTGTCACTCCCACCATCGTCAGATTGGTCGATGGATGATCGTAAAAGGCACCGGCCATTTGAGCGAGCACCGCAGCAGAATTCTCCACTACGATTGCACTTACATGTTCACTGATATGATCTACCCTTTCCTGGGTGATCACACATACAGCTCCACGATCTACCGCCATTTCAATGAACTGATGTCCGTCTGTCGCTCTACCCCGCACGGCTACAAACACCGACCCCGGCACTACTTTTCTGGAGTCAAAATGGATGGCACTCACTGCCTGATCCATATTGCCTCGTATCTCCTTCGCCTGGATGCCGACCATCAGCGATCTGATCGTCTTCATCATCCAAGTGTCAAATGAATGGTCGAACCTTTGATGATCGGCTGGCCGGATTGTACCGACTGGCTTTTCACGCGTCCTACCCCTTGATATCTTACATGTACTCCCCTGTTTTCAAGCAGGTATATCGCATCCCGGATCCCCATTCCAAAAAGTTCAGGCACCAGGTTTTTTTCCAATACATCTTTAACCTCCATACTGATCTCCTTGCCGCCAGCCAATCGGGCCCAGTTGCCTTCACCCTCTACATCAGTATCCAGCGACAACTCGTCAATGATCTCATTGAGCTCATCACGATCTGACCATCCGGCCAGGCGCATCCCAGTCTTATAGGCCACGGTATCTGGCAAAGAAGCATCAGCCAACAATTCCCTATTGATACCCATGCAGCGGTCTGCAATTTTCCGGAAGATGGGCAAGGCAGATGTAGCACCATAGAATCCTCCTACTACCGGATCATACACCATCACGATACAGCTGTACTTTGGCTTATCCGAAGGAAAGTATCCGGCAAACGAAGCCATGTATTGTTTGCGTGGACTATTGGGATCATAATAATCTGTACGCGCAGTACCCGTCTTGCCACTAAACATATAGTAGTCAGGCTTATATTCTTTTGCAGTACCACGTTCCACGACCCCCTTTAATAGTGCTTGTGCTTTGCGTATCGTGGATGATGAAGCTATGCGGCTGTCCACTACTTCCGGACGGAAGCGTTTTATGGTTCTGCCTTCGCGCATGATCTGAGAGACGATATAAGGTTTCATCATCTTTCCATCATTGGCCACGGCATTATATAATCTTAGTATTTGCAATGGGGTCAGTCTGCATTCGTATCCGGTGGACATCCAGGGCAACGTCGTACCACTCCAATGGTCTTCCTTCTTGGAAGGGTCCTTCATCATAGGCGCTCCTTCTCCATCCAACTCGATACCTGTTGGCTCGTCGAGATGCATCTCCCGGATACGCTTGACAAATTGTCCGGCGCGTCCATCGCGTCCATAATAATCCTGCACCAGTCGGGCGATCCCTACGTTGGAAGAGAGTTCAAATGCCTGGGCCAGGTTGCTCTCATGGATTCCATGCATCTTGGAGTCCTTCATGGTGCGATCATAAAACTTGCCTGCCCCTCCTCCTAAGTCAACCACCGTATTGGTATCTGCACCATCATCTTCAAGCAAAGCCATGACGCTGGCCAATTTGAAGGTTGAGCCTGGTTCGGATGAAAAACCAACACCATAGTTATAGTCTTCATCATAACCTTCACCTCCGCTACCACCTAGATTAGCGATCGCCACAATGGCTCCGGTTTCTACTTCCATGACGATAGCGGTGCCCTTGATCGCCTGGCTTTTCTGCAGTCCTTCCAGCAGGGCATACTCTGCGATATCCTGAATCTCAGGGTTGATCGTGGTCATGACATCTGCTCCACGCTGCCCTTCGAGATCCGCCAGATTGCTGACAGGAATCCAGGTTCCACCGGTGACGCGTTGCATCAGTCGCTGTCCTTCCTCTCCTTTGAGATATGGATCGAAGGTGCGTTCGAGACCGATCAGTTGCGCATTATCACGATCAAGACCCAGGGTACGACTTGCCAATAATTTATAAGGTTTGACGCGGACATGCTGGCGATCGACAATTAGCCCGCCTTTGTTTTTACCTAAGCGGAAAATTGGAAACGTCTTGATCTGTTCCAGGTCACGGATACTGACCCCTTTAGCCAGCAGCGCATACCGATCTCCGCTCCTCCTCTTTTGGATGAGCCAATCCCTCATTTGAGCTTTACTGACCGAAGTGTTCACATATCGGGTCAGGTAATACGCGAGGCTGTCGACATTGGCTTTGAAAATATCTTCGCGCAGTCCGTCTGCTTTAAAATCCACATGTAAGTCAAAGAACGGAAGTGAGGTAGTCATCAAGCTGCCATCTGCAGCCAGGATATCTCCACGATCGGCAACGATCGGTACATATTTTAGGTATAGGCTATCACCCATGCTCCGCCATTGTTCACCCTCCACGATAGAGATCCGTGCGGCTTTGTAAAAGAGCAGACAGGCCACTCCTACCATCGCTAAGGCGACGATATATACGCGGATCAGTAACTCTTTCTTTATCTCTTTCATCGGTGGGGGTTCGACCGTTATGTACGGTGGAGGGGATTAACGGATGACAACCGGGTTTTGAGTTAAAAAATGTAAGTCCTGCTCGGCGACGCTGCGCTCGATCATCGTCGGGGTAGATTGATACATCAGGTCAGATTTAACCGTCATATATCTCCACCGTTCTTCTCTAAGTTCATGTTGCAATGCCTGCACTTTCCGCACATTCCGTTCAGCAAAGTGCACATTTCCTATATAGATGACCCCCAGTCCGCAGAGGAAATACAGGAACGGCAGGTTCTTGTAAATCATCTTGGTGCCCAAGAGTCGGTATAAGGAATTTTTAATTGGCATGAGTATTGTATATGTAGTATTGTTAGTTCTTTTCTTGATTCACTTTGTATTAATTCAGTTCCCCCTTTTCATTTGGTTAACCGTTATTTTCTTTCTTCAATTTTCAATTATCAATCTTCATTCATTTCGCGCATCATCCGTGCAGGATTTCTGCGTTTCGGGCGCAAAATGTTGCGCCCCTACATTATTCGCGCATTATCCTTGCAGGATTTCTGCGCTTTGGGCGCAAAATGTTGCGCCCCTACATTATTCGCGCTTCATCCTTGCAGGATTTCTGCGCTTCGGGCGCAAAATGTTGCGCCCCTACATTATTCGCGCTTCATCCTTGCAGGATTTCTGCGCTTCGGGCGCAAAATGTTG
>JBGAWQ010000041.1:0-25676 GCA_044227555.1 Saprospiraceae bacterium
ATCGACAGGTTGGTGTCCGGCAGGTTGACGCCCTTTCGGGAACTCAGTTTACCTCCAAACAGGATGCGGAGTTTGACTTCCCGCTGACGATCCGTGGAGATCACTTCGAGCACCAGTTTTCCATCATCGAGGAGGATACGTTCGCCGGCCTTGACTTCTTTTGGAAAATTTTCATAATTGATAAATACCCGCTCGGGGGTGCCAGGGCATTTCTGGTTTGTAAAAGTGATCTCTTTGCCGTTTTCGAGAAGGATTTCCTTTTGTTCGATATCCCCGATTCGGATCTTGGGGCCCTGGAGATCTGCCAGGATGCCGACATGAAGATTGGTTTCCTCATTGATGCGGACGATGGAGTTGATCACGTCTTTGTGCTCTTCATGTGAGCCATGCGAAAAGTTGAGGCGGAAGACGTGGACCCCTTCTTTGGCCAGGGCCAGGAGCTGATCGTAGGACGAACAGGCGGGTCCGACCGTGGCAACAATCTTGGTGTTCTGATGAGTGGTATGTGACATAATGGATGTTCTGCTTTTTATAAAATTTCAGGTGCGAAACTATAACCTCCCACTTGTTTGTGCAAATCGGCCGGTTTCAGTAGAAAATTTTGCCCCAAGGCTATGGGAATCCGAAAAGAGGGATTTACATTTGTTACCCGGAATCATCCCCACTTAAGGTTCCGGCCGGCATTTTGAAGATTTGACGCAAAAGCCGATAGTTTCATTACTTTTGCAACCTTAATCAAACACAATTATTATGTCAGACATTGCTGAAAGAGTGAAGAAAATCATCGTTGACAAATTGGGCGTTGACGAGTCTGAAGTGACTTCAGAAGCAAGCTTCACCAATGATCTAGGAGCAGATTCACTGGATACCGTTGAGCTGATCATGGAATTTGAGAAAGAATTTGACATCTCTATTCCGGACGAACAAGCCGAAAACATCCAGACTGTTGGCCATGCCATAGAATATCTGGAATCCCAGGTTTCTGCATAACCGGAAAGCCTGAAACTTAAATTTTAATGATCCACAGAGGTGTAACGCCCCTCTGTGGATGTTTTATTTTAGGGCCTCTCAAAACCCGGCCGGGACTAGTTATGTTAGGTTTTGGCTGTACATTTGAATACCCAGGGGATGGCATCACCTGGCCTTTCAGGCAGACCTTCATCCACGGCCTTCAGGGCTGGATGCCCGGGCCCGGCAAAGATGCCCTGTTCACCCCCTGCTGAACGTGAGGATATTATATACCTATAAACCAAGCATCATCTCTGTATGTCCAAAAGAGTTGTAATTACCGGAATGGGCGCTTTGACGCCACTTGGCAATGATGTAGCCGCCTACCTTCATGGTCTCCAGACCGGCGTGAGCGGCGCGGATAAGATCACCCGATTTAATGCCACCGGATTCAGAACCGATTTTGCCTGCGAAGTCAAAAACTTTAATGCCGAAGACTTTCTGGACAAAAAAGAAGTGCGGCGCATCGACCCCTACGCCCAATACGCCATGGTGGTTGCCGACCAGGCTATCGCCGACTGCGGACTCAACCTCGAGACCATCGATAAAACCCGCGTCGGAATCATCTGGGGTAGCGGTATCGGTGGTTTCACCACGTTTGAAGAGGAGATCGAAGCCGCGGGACGCGCGGTAGGAGTACCAAAATACAACCCTTTCCTGATCCCCAAACTGATCGTCAATATCGCCGCGGGGCACATCAGTATCAAATATGGTTTTTCAGGTGTCAATTTCGCGACGGTTTCCGCCTGTGCCTCTGCCAATCATGCCCTGATCATCGCCGCGGACAATATTCGCCTCGGTCGTGCGGATGTCATCCTCTGTGGAGGATCTGAAGCTGCGGTTACCCGCGCCGGTATCGGTGGCTTTTCCAGCATGAAGGCCCTCTCGACCCGAAACGATGATCCTAAAACCGCCTCCAGGCCGTTTGACAAAAATCGCGATGGATTCGTCCTCGGTGAAGGTGCCGGTGCCCTGGTGCTCGAATCCTATGAATCCGCCAAAGCCCGTGGAGCTAAAATCTATGCCGAACTCCTCGGCTCAGGGATGAATGCGGATGCCTACCATATCACAGCTCCCGAACCTTCAGGTAAAGGGGTCATCCAGTGTATGCAGATGGCCCTCCGGGAAGCAGGGCTGCGCACCGACCAGATCGATTATGTCAATGTACACGGCACCTCCACTCCTTTGGGTGATGTTGCCGAAACCAATGCTATTGTCTCGGTTTTCCATGACGATGCCTATAAGCTCAATATCAGTTCTACGAAATCCATGACCGGACACCTCCTGGGTGCCGCGGGGGCTATTGAGGCCATTGCGTCCATCCTGGCGCTCAACCACAATTTCATCCCACCTACGATCAATCACTTTGAAGATGATCCCGAGATTGACAACCGGCTCAACTTTACCTTCAATGAAGCCCAGCAACGGGATGTTAAAGCGGTGATGAGCAATGGATTTGGATTTGGAGGACACAATACATCGCTTATCTTTGGTCGGGTGTGAATCGATTAGCATGTGATAATTTGTGATCCGGAAATTCTATAACCATTTTCTATCCCCAGACCGTCAGTTTGCCCGCACCATTGCGGACATCGTAGGCTTTACGCCGTCCAACCTCCAGATCTTCAAGCAAGCCTTCAGTCACAAGTCGGCGGTAGACCCCAAATTGCATACGGTCACCAGCAACGAACGACTCGAATACCTGGGTGATTCGATCCTCAGCACCATCGTCGCGGAATATCTCTTCCAGAAATATCCCAACAGCGATGAAGGCTTCCTGACCAAGATGCGCTCTAAAATCGTCAAGCGCAAGACGCTCAACCGCATTGCTGATGATATGGGCATCGATGTCGTCTTGCAGGAAAACAACGACACTCGCCTTAGCGAGTCCATGAAAGGCAATGCGCTGGAAGCCCTCGTAGGAGCGATCTACCTGGAAAAAGGATTTGACACCACGCGGGACATCGTCGTCAAGAAGATCCTGCGCAGCCACCTCGATATACGTGTCCTCGAAGACACTGACGACAACTACAAAAGCCAGCTCCTCGAATACTGCCAGAAAAACGGCAATGAGATCGACTACCGCGTCGTCGAACGCTTCAAGATGGACAATCGCGACCGCTTTAAGATCGCTGTCTACGTCAACGGCAAGGAAATCGCCAGCGGGGAGGACTTCAACAAAAAATCCGCCGAGCAGAATGCTTCATATAAGGCACTGAAGAGCATGGGTATTGGAGTGGAAGATTGAAAAGCAGTGGGCAGTGGGCAGTGGGCAGTTAGCAGTTAGCAGTAGGCAGTTAGCAATAGGCAGTTAGCAATAGGCAGTCTGCCTAGAAACATTCTTGCCCCGTAGGGGCTAAAGGTCGGTAGCTGTCGGAATAGAAAAATCAACCCCGCTCCGTAGGTGCGGAACCGGATTGAGCAGGAACATTGGGTAGAATGGCAGTCTGCAATTGGCAGTCTGAAAGTTTTAACATGCGATAAAAATCACCAGGTCCATCCGGACCCCCTACCCCCTGAAAGGGGGCGCTGATTTTTCGCCTAGTAGATATTGTAAGAAAATTCCGTTAAGCGTCCATACGGACGCTTGTGCGTCTGCAAGTTTTAACTTGCGAGAAGTTAAATCACTTCTCATTCATCAAGTGCTTCTTCTGACGCTTTGGGCTGAACCCCTCCGCTACCAAGTACGCCCCGTTGGGGCTTGAACAAATTCTGACGAGATCATCCTCCCCTATTCCGTCACCCCTGTCGCCCCCAACCCAATCCGCATCCGTCGATAATTGACCTGCTCTATGTCATCAATTTTATAGAGTACTGGCTGACCCGTCGCATTCCGGACATACTGGGTGCCATAAACCTGCGGCATCTGGCGGGTGATGCAGAGTTTATCGGTCATTTTGGCAAAGATGTCCCATTCAGCCTCACCTTCTGTACACAGGTCATTGATCACAGGTAAGTACTTCTCGTACACAAGGCTGTCGCCATGATGAAGCAGTATGTAACCCGCCGCTCTGGCTTGTCTCCGGCCTACCTTAGCTATTTCAGGAAAACCATTCTTGTCGAGGTATCGTTGCAATGCCAGGTAATTGAATGAATCCTTCTGAATGGCTTGTTGCTCGGTGAACTTAAATTCAGGCAACACCACCGTGTCTATCTCCTCGATTAATCCATTTAAAGAATAGGGTGAATACGTCCGGTATTTCTGATCTTCGAAATACATAGAGTCCAGGAAAAATGCACCCTTGGCATCCGGATATAGCGAATATCCTTTTCTGACCTCCGCTACCAATGGCTTCCAGTAGGAGCTACGTTTAAGTTTAAGTAATCGGGGGTCGACGAGCATTTCCACCCGTTTGGCCATTGGCACCATCTTGATCCATCTGGTAAATTGTGAATTTGCTTTTCCCAGGCTATCGGCCTGAAGAAAGTCCAGGCCCTTCCGGTAAAAGAGCTGGGGGATGGTCAGGTTTGAAGTACGTATAGTGGTCCTTCTGTTTTGCAACCGGCCGGTGGCGGTGGCATTGTCGGCAATGGGATAGGCACTGCCGAGGCCAAAGCTGAGCATGCTTTGCTGGTTGACCTTGTACTTATCGTGCAGATAAAGGCTTACACTTTCAGCCCTCGCCTTTGAGAGTGCAATATTCTCTGCGGTCTGGCTGTCGGTATGGCCGATGATGATGTATATCTTATCCTTCCGCTCCAAATTGGCCTGGTAAAAACTGTCCAGTGCCGACTGATCTCCTGCATCCAAAATAGATGAGTTCGACTGAAACCGAAGGTCCAGGGAAGTGATAGATGCCAGGATGTTCTCTTTATGGGTTTTCTCATAATATTCACAGTATGGAGTCGGGAAGATGTCCGCTGAAAGGGATTCTTCCTGAATTTTTAAAACTTCTACCTGATCCACATAAATGGCCACCGGGTTATCAATCCAACGCACAAGTTTTGGAAAATAATAGTCTTCAAAGAAACCGATGATCAGGAATTGCATGGAGCATAATGCCCTGATATTCCAGGTCAACTTTACCCATTGGCCCGTCGTTAACTTATCCGAGAGATAATAGTCTGTTTTAATCAAACTTCTATGCTCGGGCATATCCGCTTCTTTCGAAATATAAACCCCGAAATGGCTGTAAGCGGCTGTATCCGCGGCTGGATTGGTCGGAGCTAACACCCACATGGATATTTGATACACTTCACCTACCTCCATAGGTTCCTTAAGTTTAGCCAAGAGGTATCCTGTACATCCTGTGTCCAGCTCCGTACAATTTTCATGGTAAAATAACTTCACCATTGCATCCCCCTGCCACAAATCAACGGTATCAAAATTCAAAATATAACCTGATTCTTTCATAGTCTCCATACCATACCTTCTGATCATATCTCTATGACAATAGATCTCATCCCAACCCCCATGTTTATCCCAAATCTCCCAATCCGTTAAATTGGATATAATATTGCCTGGGATATAAGATCTGAAATCAAAAGCAGTATGACTTTCAAAATCACCATTGGGCACCAGGTTCTGGGCGGATGCACTAAGGCCAGGTAGGAAAATGAAAAGATAAAAGAGAAAAATTCTTGAAAAATGGTGCTTTCTGCAATGGTATAAGGTCATTAGATTTCGTTTACCTCCCAAAAGATACGACGCTGTAATATAATTTACAACGGGACATCTGTTACCCCTGGACTCTTCATCCAGCTTTGAAATCAAGCTTGAAGCTGTGGCCTCTGAAATGAATGTCTAATCCTGCTTATCCTGTTCAGCGTCCGCTTTTAATCTTTCCTGGCGTTCTGCAACCAGTTCCTCCATTCCATAGTATTGTATCGCCTTTTGCTTCAATGGGTTAGTACTCCATTCTGACCACTCACCAGTATAGGGATTATAGCCACATTTGAGGGGCTTGCTCAGGATATCTTCAGGATCTTCGATATAGGCGCGACAGTCGGTACAGATATACCTATACTCGCAATCCTTACATACATGTATTTTATCCTTATTGATATTCCAATAACTTTTAAAACCAGGCTTCTCAATTGCTTCCTTGAGGGTCGTGTCCTTGATATTGCCAAATGATTCTGGCAATGAAGGGCAATTCTTGATATTACCGTCCACATCGATTGATATTTTTCTGTTCAAACATGTATTGCTGGCAAGTGCTTCAAAATAAGACTTCATATTAGGATTAAAGTAATTCCTAATCTCTCCACAACAAAGATGTGATGTAATGTTTTCAGTGGTGATTAAAATATCCTTATTAGAATATGTTGGTTCCGCCCGTAAAATAGAAGGTCCATTATAAAATAATATAAAATAGCACTTTTTTGAGTTTAGAATTAACTTCACAAGTGATTCATAATATAATTCACAATAAGGAATATAAACGGTATAACCAATATAAATATATTTATCCATAAAGATAAAAAGTTCAACCATATAATCCCAATCCTGTAACTCAAATACACGTAAGTTTAAATATGGAATCTTAATGTTGTCAAATGATTTACATAATAATTTCAAATCTATTTGCTTATTTATATCTAATATTCCATTCGTTATATCATATGGTGCATTCCAATATTCATTTATTTCCGGAAATAAATCGACATCTTCTACAAACATTCCTAAATCATTTTCAAGCAGGAAGTCTAGATAATCCTCTACTAATCCTGTTTGATTCAGGTATAAATTAAATATTTCGCTTTTTGTCTTTCTAAAGCAGGTGCACACAAATTCTAAAAGGGAATTTGGTACCTTGTAAACGCATTCCCTTTGAAGATCAATAACTATTACATTTTTCTTCCCAGAAACTATTTTTACATTTGAAAATAGAATAAATTTAGTAGCTTCCATTTACAAACATTTTTGAAATTGGCTTCTTAAATTTAGGCGCTAGGTAACTAATATAGTTACTCGAATTAACTTTTTTCAACCTCCTCACCTCATAGAAAGAAAGCAATGGAACATTTTTTTTAATTTTGACTTCTACTTTTTTCATATATTTGATTTGCTATTTCCATATCTATATAATAATTACAATTTTCAGAAAGCCATTCGTAAATTCCACAATGATTAATTTCCAAAAAATAATAATTTCCATCTTCTCCATACAGTAAATCAATAGATCCAGTATTATAGCCAGATATATTTATAAATTTTTTTACATTTTCTTCAATAGTAGCATTTAATTTAAAAGGAACACATCGGTTCGGAACTTCCTTGTCATAGTTTCTAAAATCTACTTTTGTTTTTTCATTATTCTGTGAAAATATTGCCATGGGATACAATTTGTCGTATATATAAAATATTCTAATTTCATATTTTTTTATAATATATTCCTGAAACAAACATGGAACAAAGTGATCCTGTAAGTTCTCAATAGCTCCTTTCCCAATAATCTGGGTCCCACATGGAATAAAACATATATCGTCCTTAGTTGCCAATGGTTTATGATCACTAATTGGTTTTACTATTAAATAATTAAAGGTTCTCGAAGAAAATTCCAATAATTTTTTCTTTGATGATGTCACTAAAGAGCTTGGTATTTTAAATCCTGAATCGACAGCACTTTTCAAATTAAATAATTTATTTGTGCTTATTTCTTTTGTATATGATCCCAGATTACATCTTCCTAAAAACCTTTTTTCTAAATATTCAAAGATTCTATTCTCTTCCTTCCTGAACCAAGCTACAGCAGTTTCATTGAAAAGCGAAATAACATCTCCAAAATATGATCCAAATTTTCCTCGCCTATAATAATAAAATCTGAATTCACTAAGTTTATAACCTAGCAATTCCTCGAGACTAACATAATTGCTGCTTAATTCAATGCTTAAGGTATCCAATACTTCACCTTCCTTCAGAATAACAATTTTGAAATTAGAATCTAAACAATTCAACCAGTCTAAAACCAATTGAGAGGAATTGTCACCATCTTCAACAAATGCTAATAACATATATATATTACTGAATAATTTTATTATGATCCATATATTTTTTTATTGGCTCTAATCCTAATGATTTTCTAAGGGTATCAATATTGCGCATATCTTGTACCGGATATAATTTATTCAAACCTTCAACAAAACTATATTGAGTGCCATATATTTGAGGTATACCCTTTGCCATATTGAGTCTATCAATAGAATAAGCCAAATATTTAGGATTTAACTCGTGATTATTTACAGCTTCCTCTATATAGGGAAAATACTTTTCCTGAAATTCCGTGGGTGCATGTTGAATGACTAACCAAGCTATCTCTTCTTGGGATGTGCCTACAAGTGATCTACCCGGGTATTTTCCAAGGTCCTTTATTATTGAGGATACCTTTATTTGATTAATACTATCTCTAGTGTTCTGGACTTTACCAATCTCCCGCTTGCCTCGACCGTGATCATCCGTAATTACTACCCACAGTTTTCTAATTACTGTTGAATCATATCTGCTGTAGAGATCATTACAAATACAGTCAAAATATCCCTTTTCATTATGTAAATAATAATATGCAACTGGCGATTGATGAAAACTTTTAGAGTCGAAGGGTTGATTAAATATCCAAGAATAAAAATCACACATAGCATGAGGGCTATTCAAATATGCTTCATTCCATATCTTTTTTACAATACTATCTGAGGATAAGAGAGCAATATTAGAAACAAAATATCTCCAATAATAATATTCCTTTTGGCTCCATATTATAGATGAATCATATAAAATATTTTGTGCTTCTTTATAATCGCTTATATAATATTTGTAATCCTTAGGGAGCTTATCCATAAATGGATAATAATTTATATAATTAGAATCCATTTTCACCTGACCATTTGCTGTCAATTGAGCTTTAACGCTACCTAAAAAACATGTCAGATATATTATCCAACTATATATTAATATCTTCATATGCCGTTTTTTGCGAATAGATAATGACTGTACTTATAATACATGACTATTTATTTCTCAGTCGATCAACGATAATATCTCCTAAACTTGCACGTGATCCTCTAATTGGATACAACCCCATTTGAGCTCTCAGCATATCAACATTTTTAAGATCCTTAATTGGATACAACTCCTCCTTCCCTTCATTATAATATGATTGAGTTCCATAAATTTGCGGATAGCCTTTCAATACCTCTATTTTATCAATAGTGAATGCTAGATATCGAGGATGTAAATCATGTGATTCAACTGAAATTTTTATATAGTTTAGGTATTTTTCAAGATAATTTATGTCACCATTTTGAATTATTTTCCAGGGAACGTATTCTAAATCAATACCAATGGTTGATCTTCCTGGGTATTTTTTAATTTTAAATACTATTTCATCTATTGCTAGCTGCTTTTCACGGTCATTATGCCCATCATCCCTGATAGTTATAATTTGATTTATAATATTTGAATCCAGTTTTAAATTAATGGCATTACAATAACTTTGAAAGAAAGCCTTTTCACGCAATATCAAACAATGCAATGGCCATGGAATATTGTTTTGATAAATCACATTCGACATCTTTCTGTATTCCTTTTCAACATATTGACAACTTGTATAAGGATCATTATCATAACTCATTTTCCATATTGACTTAATATCACTTATCGGGTAAAATAAATTAATTGATGAAGCAAAATAATTTGTATATAAAACCGACTTATCGAACCAAGGTATTTCTGGATTAGCAATTTCCTTTTTACAAAATTTTATTATACTACTATCAATTTCAAAATTTAATCCTAGAGTGTCAATTAACGGATAATGCACAGGTAATGAATCTGTATTTAGGCACAATGCGCTAATTAAATTTAAAGGAAGACATAATATAAAGGCAAAACACCTAAAACACTTAATATTCATAATATAAAATTGAAAAGGAGGCTCAAACTAACATATTCCTTATTAACCATGTACAAAGTCATTTACGATTCTGTTGTTTTACCGCCTCCCTTTTGCAAATTGTTACAAATTGCCATCATTGGTTCTGTGCATGTACTCAATTTCACCCACGTGCCCATCCATGTAATAACTTGTATTCAGATGGTCGTCGGCAATTGTATCAGTGCCATTAGTACCATTTGAATTTGTCCAAGTCGTGCTTTTCTCACCTCCAATCACTGTAAAAAGCTGATCATTCCTAAGCTTTACAGCATTAAATGTTTCTAGTTTTAACATAATTTAAAAATTATTTCAAGTTATCTCCTCATTTACGGGTTCGGAGATGCCCAATAGCTATCGGACACAAGTTTATACTCTTCCACTGCCAAATTTGGCATTAACTCCACATTTTTTGAAAAAAATCCACCTTTCGTCCGTTTTGTCTCCTGATAATCAATCAGGATTTGTATCCGTATACTGACATCATTCTCATACAAAAACGATTCCCGATCCGCATTGTACTGAATGACGGCCCCCATATCCTTCATTTCCGCCAGGATCCGATACAAGGTCCGTTCGGAGATTCCCAGCCGTCGGGCAAACTCGCCCGCCGGCCCCGTAGACTTATGCTCGATGTGATAATGGATCCGCTCCAGTAAGCGCAGGTAGTCAATGTAGCCCATGGTGGTTAAGGATTGATATTGGTAAGTTGAAGTAACTGATCCAACCAGCGTTCCAGGATCCGTCTGTCCCGGGTGATGATCCTCGCCGTTCCGGATTCCAATGGTTTAAGGGGCAGTGCTACACCAGTTGTTGTCACAACCGGTTCAGACAACGACATCCGGATCTCAAAGGTCTTATCCTCCTGCTCTCCTGCCATAGGCACCCGGGCGATCTCCTCCACCCTGGAAGCCAGTGTTCCATACTGCTTATAAGGCCAGGCTTCCAGCCGGAGTATAACCCGATCGCCGACTTCAATCTGCCCCATCCCCGCTGTTGATACATTGGCCCTTGCATAAATACTCCCTTCTTCCTCAGGAATAATCGACATGAGCGATTCCCCTGCCTGAATATGGATGTGGGACACCCGTTGCCCGGGGATCGACACAATACCCGGTATCTGCGCTCTCAGGCAATACTGCTCATCCCATTTGGCGATGGACGTCAGCGCCTCACGACACAGTGTGCGCAGCGTGGTATGCAGGGTGAGCAGTTGATCATCATACGAGATCCTTTGATCCAGGATAAGTGCTTCCAACTGATTCATCCGCAGCCGGTGCGACAGCAACCCGGTCGCCAGGGCTTCCCGCTGCCGACTCGCTGCCAGATATCCAGAGGTCGCTTTCTCCCGATCTGCCATACTGATCACCCCGTCTTTATACAAGGTTTCATCCCTGCCCAAAGACTTATGTTGCAAATCAAGTTCCTGATCATAGATATCAATCTGTTGCTGCAAGGAGGCCATCAACTGCCTGGTGGTCCCGATCTCGGCCTCAAACGCCTTGATCTTTTCATCTACACTCTTATCTCCAACCCACCGCGACCACTCCTGGTACTTCTGACTGATCAAGGTATATCCCGGATGCAATTCCCCCAAAGCCAAAGATGGAGGAGGTGTTTTATGCAATGAATCAGGCCTATTGGATTTAATCATAGATTCCAACCAACTACGCCAGATACCTATATCAGCAAGTGTGGCTGTATTGGACATATACACCAACATCTGGCCTACATCGACCCGGTCTCCATTCCTAATATATATGGAGTCTATTATTCCCGTATGATCTGTTATCACATCCAGCGGTGGATGGTCTGAGGTGACGATCACAGGCGCCTCCATGAGATCGGGATACCGGATGTACCAGGCCAGAGTGAGCATCAATAAGGTAATACCTCCCAGCAACACACTACCTGACCGTAACAACCACCCCGGTGGGTGCCCGATCAAATCCGTCAATCGCTCTCTCTGAAAGCGGGCTTCATGCTCAATGGTATACTCCGTGTATTCAGGCATGGGGTTTCTGATTAGCCGAGTTCTAATTGGTTACTGATGAGTTCATAGTATTTGCCTCTTCGATCTATGAGTTCCTGATGACGGCCCGTTTCTACCACTTCTCCCTTCTCGAGTACTACAATCTGATCCGCATGTCTGACGGTACTCAACCGATGGGCCACAATAATAACGGTACGTCCCTGGAAAAATTGGTTGAGGTGATCTAATATAACACCTTCGTTGATGGCATCCAGGGCATTGGTCGCCTCATCCAGAAATAAAAACTCCGGGTCCTTATATACCGCCCTGGCGATGAGCATACGCTGTCGCTGTCCCTGGCTGATCCCATTCCCCCTGGCCCCGATCATAGTATTATACGACAGCGGCATGGATTCAATAAAGGCCTGAATATTGGCCGTCTCTGCGGCACTTAATAGTTTGGCCAGGTCCACATGATCACTACTCTCCGCAATGTTCTCGGCGATGGTATCCGAAAAAATATACCCTTCCTGCATGACTACCCCACAAGAGGCTCTCCAGGTGGCTTTGTCCAAAGCTTCCAACGCAGTATTCCCAACTTTGATCAGCCCATGGGTAGGTTTATAGAATCCAAGCAAGAGCTTGATCAATGTCGTCTTGCCGCTACCACTGGTCCCGACTATGGCGGTCACTTTGCCTCTTGGAATAGTCAGGTTGATGGCGGTCAAAACCGGATCAGCAATCGGCGTATATCTAAACCCAACCTCCTGAAGGACGAGATCTCCATCCGGTATGGTCTTGATGCGCACCTCGCCCGACGGCTGCTCATCATCCTGATGATGGACTTCACTGAGCCTTTCATAACTGATACGGGCATCCTGGGCTGACCGGATGAAATTGATCAGTTGCTGCAGTGGTCCATTGAGTTGGCCGATGATATACTGCACCGCCAGCATCATCCCCAGTGTCATCTGTCCCTCAATGACCGCACTGGCTGCCAGAAATGTGATCAGGATGTCTTTGACCTGATTGATCGCCGATCCACCTATATCCTGATACTGAGATATGGCCAGCGATTTCATTTGAATCCTAAACAGCCGTGCCTGGATAGATGCCCAAGCCCACCTTCGTTTGAAATGACTCCCCTGCAATTTAATTTCCGGCATCCCCTGGACGATCTCGATCAGTGAACTTTGATTGTCCGACATCTGTTGGAAGGCCAAATAATCAATCTCCCTGCGCCGCTTGAGAAAAAAAGTAATCCAGCCGATATAGAGGATCGAGCTCACCAGGAAAATGAAGAATACTGGCACCGAATACATAAGGAGCACTACGCCAAAAACCACCAAATTGATGGAGGATAGTAATATCGAAAGCGAGGATTGCGTCAAAAATCCCTCAATCCGCCGATGATCACCAATACGCTGTAATAAATCGCCTGTGTTTCTCGAATCAAAAAATCCGAGGGGTAGCTTCATCAGCTTTTGCAGAAAATCGGAGATCAGGTGTACCGTAATCCTGGTGCTGATATGGAGCAATATCCAACTCTGGATCACTCTGACGGAAAGCTGGCCAAGGAATATCGCCAATTGACCAAAGAGAACGAGATAAATAAAATGAATATCATGGTTATCGATCCCTACGTCCACGATAGACTGGGTCAGGAAGGGGATCATCAGTTGAAATACAGAAGCCAGCACCAGGCCCAGGATCAGCTGGATGATAAGTTTCTTATGAGGGTGTATGTATGACCGGAAGAAATCAAAGGAACCGACATTTTTACCCCCTCCCATTTCGCTATCCGTAAATTTGGCAGTAGGCTCCAGTAATAGGACAATTCCTTTTTCATGATCACTGAGCCAGTGCTTTTTAAATTCATCTATAGTCAACTTATGCTTGCCGCTACCGGGATCCGCGATCCAGACATAATTTTTTGAAATCCGGTAGACTACCACAAAATGGTTCTGATTCCAATGGGCGATGACCGGGAGAGGGGCTTCACACAGGGAGGGAAGATCTCGTTTATTTGCGAAAGGGATTTTCACTCCAAGAGTTCGATATCCAATACTTTCGGCTGCTTCGCTGATCCCTTGTAGGGAAACGCCTTCCTTATCGATATAGCTTCTATTGCGGAGATCTTGCAGTGTATACTCCCTCCCATGAAAGGATGCGATCATCCTTAGACAAGCTGGACCACAGTCCATCGAGTCGTGTTGTGAATAATATGGAAATGGCTTCCTGATGTTCCCTGATTTCTAAAATGTGTGTCCTCTATATTCTAGCCTATTGCATAGGATCTGCTCTCCATCCCCCTGGCTTCATAAACTTATAAACTTCATAAACCTATAAACTCCATAAACCTATAAACTCCATAAACCTATAAACTCCATAAACCTATAAACTCCATAAACCTATAAACCCCATAAGCCTATAAACCCCTTTGGCTGACCATCAAATACCTAATTTTCAATTTCCCAATCAGTCCCCAATCTAACGGTGATTATTCAAATTTCATCTCACCAGAAATGGTGAGGAAACTGAAAATAATTGATCTTTTTTAGTTAAAATTTGGGAGAATGGTCCGATGCACGACAAATGAGAGTGAGTCACACGAAAATCAAAAGAAAAATAACATCAAATGGACGTCAACAAATCCATGTAGTTTTCCCGGTGCATGGTCTGCATTAATGCAGGCTTGTATGCATTTACGAATGTGGAGGAGAAGGAAGTTCTGACGCCTGGGTTCCATTTGCATTCATACGCCATGAGTTCTCCATTGATTTCTTCGATAAAATCGATCTCCTGTTGTTGTTTAGTCCGCCAGAAATAAGGTTTCATCTCCGTGCGACTATACAGGTGCATTTTGATACGCTCACTTATGCAGAAGTTTTCCCAAAGACCTCCGGTATCCGTTCTGAGTTGAAGCGGCTGATAATTTCCCAAAATTGCATTCCGGACCCCGTTGTCATAAAAATAGATTTTACGACTTTTCTTAAGTTCAGTCCTGAGGTTACGGCTAAAAGATCGGAGCCTGAACAACACAAAATTTTTTTCTAATAAATCTATATATCGCTTAGCGGTCTCTCCGTCAGCTCCAATCAGAGTACCTAGTTCGTGATAGGAGACTTCGCTTCCTACCTGCCGGGCAATAGCTTCGAGAAGATTAGGCAAGAGGTCGGGCTTGCGGACATCCTGATACGTAAAAATGTCTTTGTAGAGATAGCTGGAAACGAGACCCGTAAGTCTTTCCCTGGCTTCAGCAGGATGGAGTACGATATCAGGGTAAAACCCATAGATCAGGCGCTGTTCCAGTTGTCGGTGTTCCTCCAGTCTGCCATAGTGATTGACCAATTCCTGCGTTGAAAATGGTAGCAATACCAATTCGAACTTTCGGCCCGTCAGGGGCTCGTTGATTGAATTGGAGAGTTCCAGGGCTGAAGATCCGGATAGTACAAATTGGACATTCTTGAATTTATCCACCATCAGTTTAGTGGTAAGCCCGATGTTTTTTATCCGCTGTGATTCATCTATGATAACCAGGCGGTGGTCTCCTATTAAGTTTTTTATTTCTGCGGAAGTGGGTTCCGTCAATCGCTTTCGGATATCCGGCTCATCGCAGTCAAGATAAAGTCCGGCTTTATCCTTTTCCAGGATGTCAAGAAGCATCGTAGTCTTGCCGACCTGGCGTGGACCAAGGAGGATGACGGCCTTGCCTTTACCGAGTCTTTCGCTAAGCGTGCTGGTTACCAATCTCGAAATCACAGCCCAAAAGTATTACTTTTTCCGTTTATAATCGCAAATTGTTATAACTTTTAGCGATTATGATCGTAAAAAGTACAGAAAATAGAATTCAGATCAGATGTGGTTGATGCTCCGTACCGAATACAACTCAATTACAAATCTGATTATCAATGCTTTGTATGGATTTTGGGTTGAAATTTGCAAATTAGACATTAAATATCTAATTTGCACACATGATCCCTCGTATACTTGGCCAAAGAATTCAGGACGCTGCCGCGAAAATGCCGGTAATTGTAGTCACTGGTCCCCGGCAAAGCGGCAAATCAACACTGATAAGGCATAGTTTTCCTCAATACGACTATGCCAATTTAGAAGACCTCCAGCAGCGTCAGTTTGCCCTGGAAGATCCACGGAATTTCCTGCGAAACCTTGGAGAGCATGCTATCATTGACGAAGTACAACATGTTCCTGATCTGCTCTCCTACATACAGACGATCGTAGACGAAAACAAAAGACCCGGCCAATACATCCTTTCCGGTTCTCAACACATACTGTTGATGGAAAGTGTATCCCAGAGCCTGGCCGGACGGGTGTCCATTTTCAATCTGCTGCCATTTTCATTGGAAGAAATCGACCGTACTTCATTTGCCCAGGCCCTATATGAAGATTACATCTTTCGTGGATTTTATCCCCGTATCTATGATCAAGATTTGGACCCGACATCGTGGCTTAGTGATTATATCCAGACTTATGTTGAGCGGGACTTACGACAAGTGATCAACGTGTCGGATCTCGGTACCTTCCGTCAATTTCTTCAGATCTGTGCCGGCCGCACCGGGCAACAGGTTAATTTTTCAGAGATCGGCGGTCAGATAGGTGTTTCTTACCATACCGTACACCGATGGTTGAATGTACTGGAGACCAGCTATATCATTTATTTCCTCAGGCCCTTTCACAAGAACTATAATAAAAGGATAATCAAGACACCAAAATTATATTTCTATGATACTGGATTAGCCTGCGCTTTATTAAACCTTCGTCAGGTTGCAGATCTGAATGCTCATTTTGCGAAAGGTGCGTTGTTTGAAAATTTTATCATTAGTGAAATCCTAAAAAACCATTTGCACAGGGGTATACAACCAGCTATGTATTTTTGGCAGGCCGCCGGCAGGCATGAAATTGACTTACTCCTTGACCATCGAGGTCAGCTGATACCCATGGAAATCAAATCAAGTCGTACCCTCCATTCCAATTTCTTTGATGGCCTCACCTACTTCCAGGACCTATCCGGTGCCTCACCAGATCATAGCTATCTCCTCTATGGCGGAGATGAAGTACAGATCCGTAGTCAGGCCAAGGTCGTGGGGTGGAGGCATTTGGGAAACATAACCTGGTAGGGTTGGAAAAAGTTGAACACTGTACGTTTAGGGTTTAGGGTTTAGGCCCTTAGCGTAGTTGTATCTACGCTTCGTATCAAAAATCAAATTCATATCAAGCTCCTGTTAAGCGTAAGTTGACTTACGTGGTTACTGAGCTGCCGCACATGGATGCGGGTAGGTGGGTCGAAGTACTTGTGCGTCTGCAAGTTTTAACTTGCGAGAAGATAAATCACTTCTCATTCATAAATTGATTCATCTGACGCTTGGGGCTGAACCCCTCCGCTACCAAGTACGCCCCGGTGGGGCTATCTACCTCATACTCACTGACCGTCGCAGCCCCCTCCCCTGTTTTGCCCTAAGGCACATCCTTTTGCATGCAAATCCAGGGGCGAGCTATACGCATCCTTAAATCACTGCTATGTTAAGCTTAAGTTTAGTTAAGTGGTTACTGAGCTGCAGCACAAGGATGTGATATAGCAGGTCGAAGTACTTGTGCGTCTGCAAGTTTTAACTTGCGAGAAGACAAATCACTTCTCAGCTATTTATAAACGTTTAGAATATAAATAACCCTGAAGTTGAAACAAAAAGAATTCAGGGTCAAAATTTGGACTTCCCTTTACTATAAATTCTCCACTTTGGTCAATTAAAATATAATTTGGAACGGTATTAAAATAATAGTTTGCATAAACCTCCTTTGATTCTTTGGAATCGAGCTTTAAATGAGTAATATTATCGAGGTTGTTTTCATTTATCCATTCCAACCAATTAGATCGAGTATCCTGTATATTTACGGCCAAGACGATGATGCTGTCTCTATTTTCGGAAGCAAATGCATTCAATTTTGGCAAGTTCTGGATACATGGCTTACACCAGGTAGCCCAAAAATCAATTAATATATAAGGAGAGGTCGTGTAATAATCCAATTGTGTTAAGATGGAATCCGTCGTGTAGGCTTTGAAGTTGTAAGGAATCACTAACTTTAATTGCTTTATTTTTTCGTTCAATGTGGACCGCAGAATTTCAATTAAATATGGATTCGGCAGTTCCCGGGAAAGCTCATCCAACAAGGGATACAATTTGTCGAGTTGCAGGGTATCTTTCAGCTTATAAATGGTGTTATTAAAGCTGGAATAGGACAGCAATCGATATAATTCCGGCAAAGTTATTACAGCATCCAGAAGTTGTATTTTTTCAGGATTTGGCAGTTGAGTATACCATGAATTTCTGTAACGAACTTTCTGATTCGAATTTACCCCTGGTGAAAGTGAAATATATTTGGATAAAAGGGCAAAACAGTTATTATAAGACCTGGACCGGGCTTCATTTATCAACGGTTCATTACCAAATTGTACTAGCAGACTATCATAAGAATGGCTTGGATCATTTGCAATCAAAGTAAATATTCCCGTGTACTTTCTGCCTAATATTTCAGCCACATAAAATTGAAGAAAATCCCTATCATAATCCTCCTTTGAACTATTTATTGCTGAACTGCGACGAACATATTGATTCAAAATATCATCAATTGATTCTTCAAGTGATTTCTCAGGGTAGGATGTGATTCTAAAAATATCTGAAGTAAGGCCTTCATTAAATAAAAGATTGTTTTCATTTGTATGACTTCCTGAAAATTTCACATTTTGCCTATTCACTATTTGAATATAAATGGAATCACCCGGGTGGCAATAAATTCTAAAATTATCATGAATGCTTGACAAAATAATAATGCCCGGACTAGGTAGATCAAACTGAAATTCAAACTTCCCATCAGGCATGCATTTAGACGCTCCAAACACCTGAGGCTTTTCCTCAACTAATGTATTGGTATAAAATTCTACAGAATATTCAACCTCTCTTTGATATAAGAAGATTCCGCTAATGGTGGTTGGGATGGCCAAAGTACTTGCAATATTTATTACGTTAAATACTATTAATAAATATATACTCCTCATATTTTTATGGATTATTAAAGAAAACATGTTGTATTGCGGTCAGCGCAGATTGCATCTACACTTCGTAAAGCTAAACAAATACATTTTAAATCACATACATCTTTCCCCGCGAGAATGAAAGAATTTTCGCTTGTCGAAATAACTCTTATATCCTTATAACTCACCTCCAATTATGTTTATATTATTCATTTGAAAGACGAACAATTTCGTCTACTTGCCCTTTAGTCAACTGGTCATACACACCAATTATTTTACCTTCCGGATTAATAAAATAATTAGTAGGATAGGCAAAAGGCATTTGCAATGAATCCCGAATAATATTTTTCCCATTCGGAACTATTTCATAGATTATATTTTGTCTCGTTTTTATAAATTCACTTAAATCCTCTTTATTGTCCAATGCAATGCTTATAACTCTTATATTATTTTGACTATTTAAATATACTAATTCAGGAATTTCATCAATGCACGGCTTACATCCTAAAAACCAAAAATTGAGTAGCGCATAATTGTTATTGTCATGCATACTCTTCTTATCCCCTTCAAGGTTTATGTATGTAAAATCTGGAATAGTAGAACCATTTAAACAATTATAATTTATTGTATAATCCCTTGAAGGATCAAAAGCTTCATGGCTGTCCCAGGACTTACAGTTTTTTAAACACTCAAAATAATCAGGATTCCTACCCGCGTTCGTACAACAAAGTGTAAAGAAAAGTAAACATATAAATACGTGAAGATTGCCCATAATCCACAAGAGAAAAAATGTTTAACCTGAAATAAATATATTTCAACATATATATGTTCTCGGTTTGAAGGTAGTGATTTCTCCAAACTATCCCCTCATTTAAACAAGTTTTAACAATGGCATATCTATTAGTGGAGGTTCAATCTAATAAATGGTTGTTCAAGCCAACTCCAAATTTCAATCCTGGACAACCTCGCCCTCCGTAACCTCTCGGTTAATGGAGATAGTCGCGTATTATGTTTGGCTATATCCTTTACAGCATTTCAAATGATCATGGCACACCAATTACGGTGTTGTGTACCGTTAAGCTTAAGTTCACTTACGTGGTTACAGAGCTGCGGTTGGTGAGCTGTTGCACCAGGATGTGTATAGCCGGTCGAACCACAGCACGAGGATGAGATATAACAGGTCGAAGTACTTATGCGTCTGCAAGTTTTAATTTGCGCACATCCGGACGACCTGTCCCTGCTTTGGTTTCGAGAGGAGTAGACCAACAATATCTAATCTGTAATAATCGCTTCCTGACCCATCTTTAAATATACCTATCTTCCATTCTCATTCTTATCTTTCAGGTGTAAAAATTCAGCATGAAGGAATATCAACTGGATCGAAGTCACTTTCAAATGCTTTCGCTTCAAGAGGCAGATATGGAATGGAATGATCATTCCAAACTGGATTGGAAGCAGCGATTGAGGTTGGCTTTGTACTTAAATAGTATAGCGTATGGATATGTCGGCCAGGAGATGCCGGTGTTGGACAAAACGGCCTTTGAATCCAGAAAACTAACAGATGGGTAATATATTTTATCCCGATTTCCGTGAATTCCTAATAGCACTTAATTCCCACCATGTCCGCTATTTGCTGGTTGGAGGCTATGCTGTGATATTTCATGGATACTCCAGGACCACAGGTGATATGGACATTTGGATAGACCCAACTAAAGAAAACTATTCAAGACTGGTATTGGCATTCAAAGACTTTAAAATGTCCATCTTCGATATGACCTTAGAAAATTTCCTTTCCGTTGATCGCTTTGAAGTCTTTAGATATGGAAGAAAACCTGTGGCCATAGATATTATGGTCAAAATGGCTGATTTAGATTTTAGCCAATGTTATGAGAGAGTCGCATTATTTGAGGACGAAGGAATCACCATTCCTGTTTTACACCTTCATGATCTAAGGAAGGCTAAAAAAGCAGCCGGTAGAAATAAGGACCTTGATGATCTGGAACATCTATAAGAAGGAGTTTGCTCCGACGGCCTCTTTCGCTCAGTCTTTTATTAAACCCAATACCGTTAAGCTTAAGTTCACTTACGTGGTTACTGAGCTGTCGCACAAGGATGCGGGTAAGCAGGTCGAAGTATGGTTACTGAGCTGTCGCACAAGGATGCGGGTAAGCAGGTCGAAGTATGGTTAATGAGCTGTCGCACAAGGATGCGGGTAAGCAGGTCGAAGTATGGTTACTGAGCTGTCACACAAGGATGAGATGTAGCAGTTCGAAGTACTTGAGCGTCTGCAAGTTTTAACTTGCGAGAAGATAAATCACTTTTCAATTATCCATTAGCCCCATCTCTTCACGCAATCTCGAGCGATTTCCTTCACTCATCCTCACCAAAGGGAGTCGCAGTTCGGCATTACACAATCCTTTGTACGCCATCGCTTCCTTGATCCCAACAGGATTCCCTTCTACATACAACCAATGATGCAGATCCAAAAGCTTGTAATGTAAAGCGGCGGCCTCATCGCGCTTGCCCTGCATACCCAACCGCATCATGTCGGAAAATTCACGCGGAAATACATTGGCGATCACTGAGATAACGCCCCGGCAGCCAATGCCAATCGCTGCCAATGCGGTAGGATCATCGCCGGACAACAAAGTAAATCGTGAAGGTGCATCGCGCGCAATCACCGAACCTTGCACCAGATCTGCTGAGGCATCCTTGACCGCAATAAACTGATCCGATGCTTTGGCCAACCGAACTAAGGTAGCTGCAGTGATATTGGATGCCGTTCGACCCGGCACATTATATATGATCAAAGGAAGAGGAGAAGCTTCAGCCAGCGCCATGTAATGCTGGTAAATCCCCTCCTGCGAAGGCTTGACATACGCCGGACTGCTCGACAATATTGCTGCAATACCGGTAGAATCAAAAGCCCGGAGTTTATCACAGACCTGAGCGGTATTGTTGCCACCAAAATGTCCGGCCACTACCGGAACACGCCCGGCTACCACCTTGACGGTATGACGGATCACCGATTCTTGTTCAGCATCCGAGAGACTCGTAGCCTCCCCTGTAGTACCCAGGGAGATGACATATTCGACTCCTCCCTGGATCACATGATCAATGATCCTGGTGAGTGCTTCAAAATCGATGTGTCCGTTGGAAAATGGAGTGACCAGGGCGACGCCGGTGCCAGTGGGGGAAAAAGTTGCCATACCGGTAGGATTAATAAATCTTCTGCAAGGTATGCATTAGTTCACGGATCCAGTCTTTGAGCGTAACCGTTGACCCTGCATCCAGGCATAGATCATAGGGGTTGTGCCGCGACTGGGGATACCATGGACCAATGCGAAATGTGGCCTTGGAGAGCGAACTGATATAATCCAGAGCACGATGGTCGCGATGGATCGACATATTGACCAAAACGTCAAAAGGCTGGGCGATAAATCCTTCAATGAGTTCACCTTTGGGCACGGCGGTCAGCTTAGCCAGATCGGCAGAGGTAAAAATTTCAAATGGCATCGACACGCCTTCTCCCTTCCCTTCAAGAAAACCAAGAATGCGGACGCGGTGACCTTCTTTGCGCAGTTGATCCGCAAAGGCAACGACCTCATCCCGATGTCCTGTATTGCCGGCATCGAGCAGGAGGCCGAAATAATTTTTGCGGTCTTTTTTATACTGAGAGGTTCGTCCGGCAGCTCCGCTTAATCTTCTCCTTTTTTCCCTTTCGTAAAAGTATGTCCGGATTTTTTCTAGCATGTAGCCTTTACTTGATCACTCCATCAAACCTGTTTAACGGGATTTTCGGGCTCAGATTTTATCTGGTAGCGGCCCATCGACGAATATTTTTCAATACGCGCCTCGATACGCTCCTGCGGAGTCATCTTCTTGAGGGCCTTGAGTTCATTCCGTATATGTTTCGACAAGGCGGTAGCCATACCTTCCGGATCATTGTGTGCACCACCAAGGGGTTCCCGGACGATGCCATCAATCAAGCCAAATTCGGCCATATGATCCGCCGTCAGCTTCAGCGCTTCAGCAGCCTTTTCCTTGAAGTCCCAGCTTCGCCAGAGGATCGACGAACAGGACTCCGGAGAAATCACGGTATACCAGGTATTTTCTAGCATGAAGACCTTGTCGCCAAGCCCGATACCTAAAGCTCCCCCAGAAGCCCCTTCGCCAATGATATAACAGACGATAGGTACTTTGAGCTGTGTCATCTCGAGGAGATTGCGTGCGATGGCCTCAGCCTGTCCGCGCTCTTCCGCTTCCAGACCAGGATAAGCTCCCGGAGTATCTATAAGCGTGATCACAGGAATATCAAATTTCTCGGCCAACTTCATGAGACGCAAAGCCTTACGATATCCATCCGGATTGGCCATCCCGAAATTGCGATACTGACGCATCTTGGTATTGGCTCCTTTCTGATGCCCGATCACCATTACAGTACGGCCCTCCAACTGGGCAAATCCACCAATGATCGCTTTGTCATCATGCACCAACCGGTCACCATGAAGTTCGATGAAGTTGGTAAACATCTGCTGAATGTAAAACAGGGTATAAGGACGTTCAGGATGCCTGGACAACTGCACCTTTTGCCACCCGGTGAGGTTGCTGTAAATATCCTTCTTGGTCTGGATGATTTTGTTCTCCAGGTCCCGTATGGCTGCACTGACATCTACATCCCCCTGGGCTTCAATCTGCTTGATTTGCGCAAGCTGATCATAGAGGCTTTCAAGAGGTTGCTCAAATTCGAGAAACACCATAAGCTGTTGATTAACAACACTTAATACAGGGGTGGATTAAGGTTGGTCGACAAAGGTAAAAAAAAGTTGGCAGTCGGCAGTCGGCAGTTGGCAGTTGGCAGTCGGCAGTCGGCAGTGGGCAGTCGGCAGTCGGCAAATTGAGACGCACCATTAATTCTGCTTATTCTTTTAGGCGCAGCTCAGAACCAATAAGTCCCCTTCAGGGGATTTAGGGGCAAACACGGGGCAGTCGGCAGTTGGCAGTCGGCAGTCGGCAGTGGGCAGTTGGCAGTCGGCAGTCGGCAGTCGGCAGTCAACAGTGAACAGTCAGTAGTTTACCATTATGAGGTAAAAGAAGGTCTCGAAAAAATAAATTGACTCGTGTGCATATCAGACCTAACTTCCGTTTGGGTTGAAATTAAATAAACAACCATTTGATTTTCGGATTACCATTACTTCACCAGTAATTGATTTTCTATGGGAGATTACCGTGACCTTCATATGTATAAGAAGGCATTTGAGAATGCTATGCTGATCTTTCATATAAGCAAATCATTTCCACCACATGAAAAATATGGATTGACCTCCCAAATTCGGGACAGCAGTCGGTCCGTATGCACTAACATGGTTGAAGGATATCGAAAAAGGAGATATCCAAATCACTTTGTTTCCAAACTTACCGATTCGGATATGGAAAACAGCGAAACCATAGTTTGGCTGGATTTCGCTTTAGCATGTTCGTACATAACGAAAGATGAACATGTTGACCTGGTTGAACGGTTTGAGGAAGAAGGCCGAATGTTGCAACATGCTATAGACCACCCGGAAAAATTTACCATTCACCGATAATCTGATGCTTCCTCGCCTACCCCTAAAATCGAAAATCCCAACTGCTGAATGCAAACTGCCAACTGCTAAATGCAAACTGCTGACTGCTAACTCTTAAAATACTCCTCAATCCCACACATCCGCTCACTCAACTCCCACAACTGCTTGCCTAACTGGGGGTCACGGGCGGATTTGGAAACCTCCTTGACGTGGCAGAACTCCCAGTATAGGCCACTGCGTCCCTTCGTTTCAGGAGAGGAAACACAGAATACTGATGTACGTGCGCCTTCAGCAGGGGTTTGCCCTTTGCGGCGGCGAAATTTCCAGGCAATGTTGTGCAACCAGGTGGTATGCTTCAAACCAATATCGGTTTTGACCAGGCCGGGAGAGACCGCATATACACTGACATGATCATCAGGCTTGCGGTTGTGCAATTCAAAGGTGAAATAGATATTAGCCAACTTGGACTGACCGTTGGAACGAAGACCGTGGTAGTTTTTGGAGTACCCTGGATCCTGGATATTGATCTTACCGTACGCATGAGCATTCGAGGCCACGTTGACGACCCTGGCATCGGGAGAATTTCTTAATGCCGGATACAACAGGTGCGTCATCATAAAATAACTGAGATGGTTGGTGGCAAATACCGTCTCGATCCCTTCAGGGGTCATCACATGATCTGACATCCAGGTACCCACATTGTTGACCAGCCCGTCGATGACCGGATGCTTTTCCAATATAGCCGCTGCCACCCTCTTCATGTCGCCCAGCAGGCTCATGTCGCCGGCATAGACCTCTACATCGGCATCAGGATGAGTAGAAAGAATATTTTCCTTCGCGGTCTGTCCTTTTTCCTCTGTCCGGGTGATCAGCAATACCTTACTTCCAGCCGCGGCAAGCGCTCTCGAGGTTTCCAACCCTATGCCATTATTGGCTCCCGTAACAACAAATGTCCTCTTCATGATGAAGTATTAAGGATACAAAGGTACAGAATCAACTGCGATTACCCTCTGCCGCCTTGACGCCCGGAAATCCCCTAATAAGGATCGGATGATCACCAGGTAAAATCGCTGGTAGGTGGAAAAAGACACCGCGTTGTTCCTGCCTATCCTATTGCACGATTAGCAAGCGTTGTTGCCGTTGGAATCCATTTTGCAGGCCTACCAGATATAGACCTTTCGGGATGCCCTGCAATGGCATTTCCAATTCAT
>JBGAWQ010000042.1:0-24685 GCA_044227555.1 Saprospiraceae bacterium
ATGAGCTCATCCAGATCATGCATTTTTCCAATGAGCCAACCCCTTTCGCCCACTTCCGGTTTGACAATAAATGGAAAGGTTAATCCACTGCTTGTCACCAGGGCTTGTATTTGATCTGGAGACAAGCCGGCTTTAAGCAACACCGTTTTGGGTTTAAAATCCTCAGGTAGGTGAGCGAGTATGGATGATTTGGACTCCCCGAAAAACCCACCGGTCTCTATGCCGGGATTGGTCAGGGTGAAAAAGAATATATCTCTCGCACGGATTGCATTCCGGATCCAAATCCCCAACACCGGGATATTGAAAATGTATACTGGCCAATACTCCCAGGAACGCAAACGGATCATAAATCGCCGCCACCAGAGTCCCCGTGGGCGTTGGACAACAGGCACGGCGGACAGCAAAGCTGATGTATTACCGCTCATAGGTAACCCTTATTTCTTCCCGGATTTCGTTGCCCAGCGCCAGGTGCATGATGGAGGCTTGCTCAGGCATGAGCACAATGCCCGTCACAGACAGCGTCCTGACGATTTCATTACGATTCATCACAAAATCATTGTCCGGATCTCCATTGGCCATCTGATGGAAAGTTATAATGGAATCCTGATCGATATGGGGTGTGTTGTCGAGCCATTGCTCAAACAGTGACTTCCGCCATTCACGTACACGAGGAGGATACAGGGTGACCGATGACCAGATGCGGGGTTCGTCATACGGTGGAGCAGAAATATGTTTTTGATGACCATCCCAGGTCAGCTGGATCAACATATTTTCCTCATAAATCAACAAAGTGAAAGGGGCGATACCCTCCAATTCGGTTTTCAATATAAAGGTATTGGTATCCTCTGCTAATGCTGCCTGGGTGACGATGAGACCCCGGCTCATCCGGTATGGTGGCGATGGTACAAAAGGCTCGTAAGCTCCATTGAGAAGGCACACGGCCCGGCCCTGGTCATTAAGTGCGATCCAACTTCCTCCGGATGAATCATCCAGTGGATAATAGATTGTATGTCGGTCAGGGGCATGACTGGAGATCAGGCCGCTGGCTTGCCGGGATGGACTCTCATCACGATTGGACGTAATATAGATAGTTTCTCCCCTTGGGATAAACGTTACTGTGCACATGATTCCTGCCGGTAGCGGATGGTCGAGGGGGCAACACCAAAATGTTCCGGCAAGGCCAGAGAAGGTGTGGTGGCCCGCAAGGCGATTTTGACAATGGCGAGATGATGGATGGTATGTTCGATGGTGTAAATCAATTCACGCCCGATGGTCGATGGAACCAGCAAATCCGCCTGGCCATGCTCAGCACAATCGAGAAGACAAGCTTGATCAGGCTTAAGGTATTCCAGTTGCTCACAGATCTGCTGAACCAGTTGCAACGCATACCCAGGCTCTGATTCGATCCTAAAATCACGCTGCCTTAATGCATAACTGATCACTGGTCGTGATCCTTGACCGGCTTGCTCTAAAAGACAATTAAAAAACTCAATGATATGTCGGGTATGCTGCCCGATCGTCGAATCTGAAAGCAGTTCCAGCCTGGCCTGATAGGTCGTCGGTTCAATCACCTCCAGGTAAACCCTCAGATCGTGGAGTACGCTTGCAGCGATCTTAGGCAGGGAGGCTGGTGAGATAGATTCCATAGACCTCGAAAGATACACAAAATGCGGTTTATGAATTTACGTGGTGCCAAAATGTCCGTGGTGCCACAATTCCCGTAGAGCCACAATGCATTGTGGCTCTACGGGAATTGTGGCGGAATGAAAAAATAGATAGAGACGCAATGCATTGCGTCTCTATCTATTTTTTCATTCCACCCTTCCTACATATTCGAAATGATTTCGTCCCCAAACTCCGAGCATTTCAACAGCGTCGCTCCTTCCATGAGTCGGTGGAAATCATAGGTCACCCGTTTCTTGGCTATCGCCTGTTCCAAACCTTTTTCAATAAGATCAGAAACCTCAGTCCAGCCCATGTAATCAAACATCATTACGCCGGAGAGGATGACAGAACTTGGATTGACTTTGTCAAGTCCTGCATACTTGGGTGCAGTACCATGAGTAGCTTCGAAGATGGCGGCTCCGTTGACATAATTGATATTGGCCCCTGGAGCGATACCGATACCTCCGACCATAGCAGCCAGGGCATCAGAAATATAATCTCCATTGAGATTCAGGGTAGCGATAACATCATACTCTGCCGGACGGAGGAGAATCTGTTGCAGGAAAGCGTCCGCGATCACGTCTTTGACGAGCAGAGCCCCACCATCGAGTGCTGCTTTCTGCGCAGCGTCAGCAGCTTCCTGGCCTTCGGACGCTACGATGCGGTCATATTGAGCCCACGTAAATACTTTGTTGCCATACTCGCGCTCCGCCAGGTTGTAACCCCATTCTTTAAACTTACCCTCGGTAAATTTCATGATGTTACCCTTATGAACGAGGGTAACACTTTTGCTGCCTTTACGGAATGCATACTCGAGTGCAGAACGTACAAGTCGCTCAGTGCCTTCTACAGATACCGGCTTGATACCAAGCGAAGACGATTCAGGGAAGCGGATATTTTTAACGCCCATCTCTTCGATGAGAAATCTCTTGACCCGCTCATTTTCAGGGGTGCCGGCGAGGTATTCAATTCCGGCATAGATGTCCTCTGTATTTTCACGGAAGATGACCATGTTGACCAATCCGGGTTCTTTCACAGGAGAAGGAACACCGGTATACCATCTTACCGGACGGACGCAAGCATAGAGATCGAGTTTTTGGCGCAAGGCCACATTGAGAGAGCGGATGCCGCCACCAACAGGTGTAGTCAGCGGGCCTTTGATAGCCACAAGATGACCGGCGATGGTATCAAGGGTTTCTTGCGGAAGCCAGTCTCCGGAGAGCTTAAAAGCCTTTTCTCCGGCCAGGACCTCTTTCCAATGCACTTTTCGAGATCCGCCATAAGCCTTATGAACTGCGGCATCAAATACACGCACGGAGGCTGCCCAAATATCGGCCCCGGTGCCATCACCTTCAATAAATGGTATGATTGGATCTGCCGGAACCTGGATTCCGGAAGCTGACATCGTTATTTTCGAACCGTTCATTTCTGTCGTTAGCGTTTTAATGAACCGCAAAATTAGAAATTCTGGGGCAAGCCGGAGGTGGCTATTTTTTCAATACCTTAGCCTTTGATGCGAAATCCTATCATTGATGCGGCAGACGACCACCTGACCCCCCAGGAGAAACAGGTCGAGAAAGCACTGCGTCCCAAGGGGTTAACAGAATTTGCGGGCCAGGAAGACATCGTTGAAAACCTCTTCGTTTTCATCCAGGCCGCTAAGCAACGGGGTGAAGCCCTGGACCACGTCTTATTGCATGGACCTCCCGGTCTCGGCAAGACCACACTTTCACATATCATCGCTACTGAATTGGGGGCCAATCTCCGGATGACCTCAGGACCAGTCATCGAAAAGCCTGGAGATTTGGCCGGCTTGCTCACCAATTTACAGGAAGGAGATGTTCTTTTTATCGATGAAATCCATCGTCTCAACACGGTCGTCGAGGAATACCTCTATTCCGCCATGGAAGATTACCGGATCGATATCATGATCGACAGTGGACCCAGTGCCCGGTCGGTGCAAATCAGTCTGCAACCCTTCACGCTTGTAGGCGCCACCACCAGGCTGGGACTCATTTCCGCACCGATGCGCGCCCGCTTTGGGATCAATTTTCATCTCGATTATTATGATGTGCCGACTCTGGAAAAAATTATTTCCAGATCCTCCACTATTCTCGATGTGCCCATCACAGAAAAGGGCAGGCATGCCATAGCATCACGTTCGCGCGGAACACCACGTATATCTAATGCATTGCTCCGTCGAGTACGGGACTTCGCCCAGATCAAAGGCAGCGGAACGATTGATGAAGCCATCGCGATTCATGGCCTTAATGCGTTGCGTGTTGATCAATATGGACTCGATGAAATGGACAACCGGATATTGTCTACCATCATTCATAAATTCGGAGGTGGACCTGTAGGTATTTCAACTATCGCCACTGCAGTCGGTGAGGATTCCGGAACCATCGAAGAAGTGTATGAACCTTTCCTGGTCATGCAGGGATTTATTCAACGCACGCCCCGTGGCCGCGAGGCTACACCAAAAGCATTTCAACATCTCGGTGTACCCTTTAAACCAGCACAGGGGGACCTGTTTACCTAACCTTTCATGGAAGAACAACCTGTCAAATCAAAACAAGCAGAGCGGGGAAAAGAAACGTTGTTCAGGGTGACGTACAATCACCAGAGCAAACTCATCCAGATCGCGGATTATAAAGCAAACATCATCATCTCGGTCAGCACGATGATTATCTCCGGGATCGTAGCGATCACGAGCTATGGATCGATCTCTGGCTCCATCATGGAATATGGATTGAGGATGATGGTTCCCATCGGAAGCATCATCTTATCATGTCTGGTCGCGCTGGTATTTGCCATTCAAGCGGCCCAGCCAAAACTGATCCGCACCAAGGCATGGGAAGAATCCGGTCAGAAATCCAGCTTACTCTTTTTTGGGGTTATTGCAAATTACTCGCAGGCCGCCTATCTCGAGAAAATGAAAGCACTGCTGGAGGCGGGCAATGAGATGTACGAACATATGACGATCGACATTTACAACCAGGGACTCATCCTCAAACGGAAATACAATCTTCTGGTCTATGCCTACCAGACCCTGATGTATGGTTTTGTGATTAGCGTGGTATTATTTCTATCCTTCTTCTTCGCAGGCCTGTGAGGTGACGACTTCGTGTCAACGAATCAGGGTAACATCACCGGATCGGGTTTCTGTTTTATCATCCTTGTAGTGGACCGTCAATCGGTATACAAACACGCCGGGATTCAGGTCACCACCATGCGTACGCCCGTCCCATGCGGTATTGGGATCACCGGGAACAACATGAGCCGCACTGTAGACCAGGCTGCCCCAACGGTCAAAAATTTGCAGGTCACTGATTTCATCCACCCCTGAAGCGGCCGTGATCAGGAAATAATCATTGATGCCATCCCCATTGGGAGAAAATACATTGGGGATATAGATGTTGCGATCAATGAAGACAGCAATTTTTAAAGTATCAGATGAAGTACATCCATGAGCATCCGTGACTAAGGCATTCCATATCCCATTAGATAATGGAGTGATCGTTCGGGAGATACAATCCTGGCATTGGCCATCAGACCATTGCACCGACACCGGATCAATAGGTTGTCCGAAAAAAACAGCTTCTATTTGTATGGAAGTGCTAAATGCAATGAGCGTATCCGGCCCAAGTGAAACATGCCAATCCTCCGGTTCAGAAATGGTAAAATCCTGCGATAGACCACAACCATTTTGATCCGTGATCAGGATCTGATGTTGCCCCGGACCTAGTCCGGTATAAACTAAAGGAGATCCAGGTATCCCTTGATCCAGGGAAATCAGCCATGGTGAAACTCCACCCTGGAGATCTTCAACACTAACCGCGCCATCATGCCGGCCATAACAACTGATATCATCAGGCTGAAGGGTAAAGGTTAAAGGCTCCGGTTCGGTGAGGTCAACAATATCAGAGGCAAGGCAACCATGGCTGTCAGTGACGGTCACGGCATACATTCCCGCAGCAAGACCAGTCAATTGCGCAGCACCACTTCCGGTTGACCATGCAAAGAGGTATGGAGGAGTGCCGGGAGAGGTAAGTATGGCGGATGCTTTTCCAGTGATATCCCCATGACAGGAAATAGCATATCCAAAAGGATCAGTTTCAGTCGTTGCTGTAACTACAAGTGGAGGTATGGTATCCATAGTAATGGTATCCCGGGATGAAAGCCCGTTGGCAGATCGGATTTCGATATAGTAGGTGCCTGGGGTGACAAGATCCAGTGTAAATGATCCCGGACTGGTCAGAATAGCATCCGAACCCGCAATCATCAAACTGCTGTGTCGCCAATCAATGATGAAAGGCTCAAGACCAACCGTTATGTTAATGGTGTAATACGCAGTATCTCCGAAGCATAGTGGCTGGATCAATTGACTGCTGGATTGAAGGTCACAAAGATTGATGGGTTCAAGGGTCACCGTCGTAATGATGATACTATCACATCCCGCCGCATTGATCAAGGTTTGTGAAAACACGCCGGTATCCTGAGCATTACAACTGGAAGAAAACAATCTGGTCGTATCTGATATGAGCCACGCCGTATACACGGAAAGAATACTATCACAGCCGTATTGATTGAGCAAAGGGATGATCGCAAGACCGGTATCTGATGCAAAACAACTGGATTGGAAAAAGAACGTCGTATCCGAGCCACCATACAGCGTATGCAATATCACGAGACTATCGCAACCTTTTGAATTGGTCAGCAACACACTAGTAATCCCTGTGTCGGCATAGAAACAACTTCTCGCAGATAACAACGTAGTATCAGAAGCCGCGAAGGCTGTATAGGAAATCACCAGGCTGTCACATCCGGCTTGATTCGTCAATAAAACTTGAACTGTTCCAGTATCTGCGGGTACACAACTGGTATAGAATAGTAAGGTGGTATCAGATGCAAGCAGTGAAGTGGTCGTTAATATCAAGCTGTCACATCCATATTGATTGGTCAGCACCTGGGTCACCAGACCAGTATCTGCCGGCAGACAAGAGGACCGTGAAATGATCGTGGTGTCGGTAGGTACCAGATCAACTTGCGTGATGACGGTACTATCGCACTTACCCAGGCTATAGGTGACATAGGTGATGCCTGTCATTGTTGGATCGCACGTGGTCAGAAAAATAAATGTCGAATCCGGTGGCTGAACTTGAACGGTTGTGGTCACTACACTATCACATCCGGCATAAGAGATGAGAGAATCTGTATACACACCATCGGTATATTGGTAGCCACCTCCGACAAAGACCGAATCTCCGGGGCAAAGCCGAAAGGTCTGTGCGTACATGAGTGTGGTGACTTCGGTAATGTCCACTTCAATGATACTGTCACAACCGTTCACGGTCGTCATGGATTCGACGCCGCTCACCAGGCCGTTGCCATAGACGGTGCCATTGATTTCAATTGTAGTGCCAGTGCAAATGGTGGTATCAAATAAAATCAGGTAGGTAGGATAGAGTTGCAGGATGGTGCAGTTGTCAATCGATCCGCAAACATTGGTGACTTCAACACAGATTTCAGCTTCACCGGCCTGAGCCCAGGCTATTTCAAGTTCGTTGGTCCCTTGACCTCCGATGATGGTTACGTTAGTCGGAACGGTCCACTCGAAAATATCATCCGGATCAAATTCAGGAGTGTAAAAGGTTGCTGTCTCTCCCTGGCAGATTTCGGAGGGACCGGAAATTAGCGGAAACTCAGGCAAGGTGCCCACCGTGACTTCAAAGCAGCCTTCATCCATGTCACACCGCGTTTCAACCTCCAGGCAAACTTCACCTTCCTGTGCATCTTGCCAAAGTACTGTGATTTCTGTGGTGCCCTGTCCACTGAGGATTTGCGCACCTGAGGGAACAGTCCAGTTGTAGGAAAAAATTGGTGGATCCGGGGGGAAGCTGGCGGTATAAACACCGGTCTCTCCTACACAAAGGAATGTGGGTCCATCGATGATTGGGGTAGGGGCATCCTCATCAACAAGGGTGATGGTGACTTCATCTTCTACATAGCACAAACCCACCATCGAGATATCATCCAGGGCAAAGTCATTTCCTCCGGCTGCTGTGTTAAGATTGAGAATACATATTTCTGCTGTGGTGCTGGCCCCTGAATTCCAGGTGGCATTGAAGGGAATCCACGTGCAGGGTGTAGGCAGTGCGTTGATGATCGGTCCTATAGGTGTGCCGTTGATAGAAAATTGTAATTGTGCGGGAGAAGCAGGATTTACCGAGGTAACCCAGGCCGATACATTATAAAAGGAGTTGGGGGAGACCGATACGGTTTGGCACCAGATGTCCTGCAGATTAGCGGCGCCATTGACCACCATCATATTGCCACCACCACCTGTATGATCATTGCACCCACTGAATCCACTATGTACGGAATTGGGATTAGGCACAATCGCATAAGTTCCTTCCGGGACCATTTCACTTTGGTTGCCAGGAATATCCACGACATAGGTATAGTCCGAAGAGAAACCCGTATTTCCGGATGAAAAATTTCCGTTAACCACCAGGTTGGGGTTGTTGGGATCCACTCCGTATGCGCCAAGGGTGTAAGTGATGGGGCCAGTAATATTGGCGGTAGGGTTTAGGATAAATGGATTGCTCAGGCCGGTAGCCGGTGTCCATTGATAAAACAATGGATTGGGAGAGATGCTGCCCATCAGTTGAAGGGTTCCACCAGGTGCGCATACATTGGTGTCGGGTCCTGCATCAACCACCATATTGCAAACGGATGCCGGAACAGGCACTGGAAATGGATCAGGCCGCCATTGCATTGCACAACAAGCCACCAATAGGATTCCTAAAGTCGTCCGGGTCAACATCAATTACAACCGTGGCTTGGGGGTGTTAGGGGTGCCTAAGATAGGTAATGATAGGGTAAGGGCAAAGGGTAAAGGGCGGAAGGGCGGAAAGGACGGATTCACATAAAAAGACATAGAGACACAATGCATTGCGTCCCTATGACACAGTGCATCATCCACAAATTTGATTTTCCGTTGACATGAAATGAGGTAGGAACGCAATGCATTGCGTTCCTACCTCATTTCATATGAATTCATGTTTTTTCCGCCGTTCCGCCCCCTAAAGGGGAGGTAGTTATCAAAAGGAAAAACAACCTTATGCTCTCCCGCTACAAATGCTATGCATTTGGCGGGATCTTCGCTGGGCATCGATATGCTCTATGCCTTATGCCCTATGCCCTCTGCTCTTTGCTCTTTGCTCTTTGCTTACGCTTGCGCCTTCGGGGTATTGAAATTCATCGGCGGAAAATTGACATTTTGGTCATTTTCGTCGATCGTGCCAAATTGGGATTCAAACTTCTTGATATTGTCGGCGAGGGCGCGCATCAGTCGCTTGGCATGTTGTGGAGTCAGGATCACGCGGGATTTGACCTTAGCCTTGGGGACATTGGGCATCATGCGGATAAAGTCGACCACAAATTCAGAGTGAGAATGTGAGATGATCGCGAGGTTGGCATACACGCCTTCTGCGATTTCTTCCGGAAGTTCGATATTGAGTTGATTGGGTTGATTCTTTTCGTCAGCCATGGGTCAGGATGTATTGTATTTGGATTAAGATTCAAAGGTATTAACCATTTCTGTTATGTTAAGTTCAAATACACCGGTATGACCGAAAAGCCTGTCTGAGACCAGGAAAAACTAAAAAAGCCGGCACCCATGGAGGGTTACCGGCTTCATACGTGGTGTGGTAACAAATATTATTGGCGGTCGGCAGCCTTGACCATGGCTGGTAAGCCGCTCAGGTCTGGCTGATATTCCCAGATCTCGCATTCCTGGGCTACCGTGCAGGCCATCCAGGCATCCCACATGGCGTCAGCAGCGCCCTTGCCATAGATTTCATTGTATTTCGCATCAAAATCATCGTCCATACCCATCCATGCCCATTTATCAAAGAAGGAGACAATTGTGATATCTCTGCCGCTGCTTGTACTTGGGATCTGGTTGTAATAGATTCCATAGGTTTCACCGGGTATTTTTTCGGCATATACCCGGTTGATTTTCTTGAGGATTTCTTTCGCTTCATCCATTTTGCCCCGGGCCACGTCGACATAGCGCACGAACAGTTTGTTCACATTAAAGTCATTGGGGAATCGGGACAGGGATGGCTCAAGTTTGATGTACTCAGTGGTCCCGCCTTGCTCCAGGTTGCGCTCTACGTTGGCATCCCAGTCCAGGTTGTGTGCAGGATCATCAGGTCTGGTGTCAAGGGCACCCCAGGGGCCGGGGCCCATCACCCATTTATAGTCCCCGGTGCCGGATCCGGTTTGCACTGTATATACCCGTACTCCATTGGGTCCGGAGGCGTGGTATTTTTTATTGTGTGCCCCCATGGCGCTTTCAATCTGGGGGACTTTGGCCGGGCTGACTTTGATAGTATTGATCTCAAACACCAGTTCGGACGGAGCCTGCGAGAATGCCATAAAAGGGCAAACCAGAAGTAAATACAATAGTTTTTTCATGGTATAGATAAATTAAATGTGACAATAGGGTAGGGCATTCCTCCGGAAAGGATTGTGCAGACATCATGTGTTCAGAAATTGGTGGCCTGGTTTTATAGGGTTCAGTCAGAGCTCGGGATCTCTTTTAAAAACCACCAATGAGATGAAAGATAGCAATTCTTTTTCAGGACGGTATAAAAAAATGTGGTGACCTGAACGGAAACTTCATTGAATGGATGTAAAACGGAACTGGTTTCCATCAAACAATCCAAGATCACTGAGTTTGAGAGAAGGGATCACCAGTAGGGCCATAAAGGATAGGGTCATAAACGGAGCTGTTAGGGTAGAACCAAGCCATTTTTTTGACATCAGGTCTGCGGCACTATAGAGCTTGCCTATGGTCTCTCCGTCCGGGCTGTCGGACATCAGGCCGCCAACAGGCAATGGCACGCAAACGCTCTTATATGCCATGGCTTCAAATTCAAATGTTGCCATAGTGGGCGTATCCAAATGCTCAGGAATGCCTTCCATCCGGCCCAGTGCGCATAGTCCACCTCTGGCTTCTATGACCTGGTTAATGCATGCCGCGAGATCTTTATCGTTGGTGCCAACGGCGATGATGTTATGTGAATCATGGGCTACACTTGACGCGATGGCTCCGCTCTTTAGCCCAAAGCCTTTGATCAGGGCTACTGCCGGAGATGCTTTGGAGTAGCGGTTGATCACGACGAGTTTTAGGATATCCCTTGTTATGTCGCTTTCAAAGAGTCCTTCTTGCATGTCAGCCACCTCATGCTCAGTCACGATAGCACCTTCTATAGCCACGATGATTTTTGCAGGTGCGGACTTGAGGTTCAATTTCAGATCTCCCGGTTCTATCTTACCGATGCCAAATGAATTGATCACAGGAATTTCTACAGCAGGCAAATGAACTTTTTCTCCGGCATACACTTCTTCACCATTGAGCCAGGTACTCATCACGTTGAAAGACTCGGGGTCTTCGATCATGATCATGTCGGCCGGATCGCCTGGTTGAAGGAGTCCAACGTTTAGATTGTAGTGTTTGACCGGGTTGACACATGCTATGTTGAGCACGTCCATCAAATCATATCCGAGCTCTAGTGATCTTGTGACGAGCTGATTGATATGTCCGCGGACCAGGTCATCAGGATGCTTGTCATCAGAGCAGAGCATGACCCTGTCAGGACGGGTACCGATCAGGGTATGCAAGGCATTGTAGTTTTTTGCCGCGCTGCCTTCGCGGATGAGGATGTGCATGCCTGCATTGATTTTGTCCAGCGCTTCTTCAAGTGTCGTGCATTCATGGTCTGTGGTGATTCCGGCTGAAGCATATTGCTTTGCATCCTTGCCTCTCAATCCCGGTGCATGTCCGTCGACCGGCAGGCCATAACGCTTGGCAGCTGCGATTTTATCCATCACCAGCGGTTCCCTGGCCAGGACAGCGGGGTAGTTCATCATCTCAGAGAGATAGCAGCAGCTTTTCTCCTCAAAAAGTTGACTGATCTCGTCTACGCATAGTGTAGCACCAGCAGTTTCAAAGCCTGTAGCCGGCACGCAGGAAGGTGCGCCAAAGAAAAATTTAAACCCTGATTTCCTCCCCAGCTCCACCATATAACGGACGCCTTCGATACCACATACATTGGCGATCTCATGAGGGTCCGAGACAGTCGCCACGGTTCCATGCCGTACGGCCAGCCGGGCAAAAGCAGGTGGCGTCAGCATCGAGCTTTCGATATGGATATGGGCATCGACAAAGCCCGGAAGGATATAATGCTGGCCCGTTTTTTCCGGACCGGAGATTTCTACCCCAGAGATCCGACCCCCCTCCACGCGAACATGGCCGAAGCCGGAACGTCTGTTGACCGGATCCAGGATGTTGGCTTCCAGGGTAAAATTTTTTGACGACATGATCGTTCAAATGTAGTGAAGAACAAACCGATGGCCAGCCCATCTGCTTCATTTTATTGAGAATGTTATTTTTACACAAATGATCAGTTAACCCTCTAAACTCCTAATCCGTTATGCCCCCTTTCCCCCTATAGGGGAGATCTTATGGTTATAAACTTTTTCCTAAACACCTAATCTTCTAATCTCCTAAACTCCTAACCTTACAATGAAATCGCTTAGCCACATAGAATCCGCTTTCGATTCCAACCGTCACTTTCTGGAGAAATCTGCTTTTGGGGTTTGTCAACAAATAGGGGAGTGGATGCGCATCAGTCCCGCCACGATCAGGATGTATTTTATCTACCTGTCCTTTATCACGTTTGGATCTCCCCTTGTCATTTATCTCTTTATGGCCTTCTGGCTGAATATCAAGAAATATCTGCAGGGACCCGGACCTGGAAGGGTGTGGACGGAGTAGTGAGTGGACGGTGGAGAGCGAAAGGCCCCTGGATTGCGCAGCAAACAGGGGAACTGCTGAACGAAGTGAAGCAGAGGGGCTGCGATGGTGAGGGGAGTGGGCAGTAGTCAGTGGTGAGTAGAGAGTGGTGAGAAGTGAGAAGTGAGGGGTGAGTAAAAGGCCCCTGGATTGCGCAGCAAACAGGGGAACTGCTGAACAAAGTGAAGCAGAGGGGCTGCGATGGTGAGGGGTGAGTAGTCAGTGTTGAATGGTAAAATGAGAACAGTCTGATTTAGAAAAACTTATGAATTTTATTGAATTTGTATTATATTGGAATCCAATACGGACATGTTCTCATGTGCAGGAAATGATGGGTGTAGGATAAAGTTTGAATTTCCATGGAGACCATGATCAGGATTTCAGCGTAAATTCAATACCATGAGTACGACCCCAATGAAAACCAAAATCAATCCAACCATAGTCCGGCAAGACGATCGATCTGATGCTAGGAGGGTGAATGCTCCTTTGCAGGGCATAGTTTTCCCTAGTGCTAATCCGAAGAAAATCTATTCGCAAACCTTTCCCACGAAGGGCAGGAACCTTCCTGTAACTACGCATGAGGCGTAAGCCTGTCTCCCCATAAAGCGCTTTGGAGACAGGATTCCATGACACCCCAATAACCTTGAGCGCAAGGTAAAAGATCAGAACTGGTGAACTATCTTTTAACCATAAGCACCGGCCCCAGGCCTGAACAGCTTAATTGGAGCCGGTGTGATTCAAAAAATCAATCATGAAAAATACAAATTTAACTGGCGTATTGATGGGCCTGACTTTCTTATTCCTGGCAGTGGGATGTGATACGAGTGTGGATCCCTCACAAGTAAGGAGTGGTAGTCCCGGAGAGCAGATTTTGCCGCGGGAGCCACTGGATGAATGCGAAGATTGCCCGATTGGATGCTGTTGCTGCGGGATCGAGTTAATTTCTGGCTTTGGAACCTTGGAGTTTTGCGGATTGTGTGAAGGAGATTATCTCTGTGGCACTTATTCTCCTGGCTCACCTTGTTCATCTATTTCTGGAATTGGTAAGGATATTCAACTCAATTTTTCACACACCAGAGAGGTGTTTTGTGTTGAACCCGGTGGTTCTTTTCGTATTTATAACCCTCAGGCAAGCTCAATCACATTTCGCTTCACATGTGATTATGATCAGACACCACCTTCATTTCAGACGGTGACCATTCCGGCGCACACAGAACTTTTTTTTCATAATGATGGATCCTGTATAATAGCAGGCTGCTGATGGTTGTTTAGCCTATCAAATAATATTTCGAGTGTACGCTCAATTAGAGGTACACTCGAAATTATTAAAATGTCTAAATGGTTGTTTCTGTTTATACATATTTGTGTAAATCATCAAGAACTTTTGGAGAAACACTCCTGATTCTTCTTATTACATTTATTGTTAGTAATATTCAGGCCCAGACTTATTTTTTAACCGGATCGATTAATAACTTTAAGAGCAATTCCGATATGTCCTCTTGTAGTTGTTCATTTGAATGGATCAGTCCGTCATATGGCACTACCGGGATTACGCTTACACCGGATACCATTCTTGTTGAGAACGGTAATGGCTATTTATGGGAAATTGATACTATAACTGGAGTCGAAACTACTATTTTTACCCCTCCACCGCTGCCTCCTCCTGAATACTGGCACTTGCGATCCCTAGTTTCAGTAGGAGGCGGTGTATATTACGGAATGACATTTCCTGAAAGTGAGTTATACAGGTTAAATACCAATAGTGGTTCATTTACGTATATGGGTACAAGTGGAATTGATCTGGTGGGTGATTTGGCTTTATTTGATGGAAATATTTACTATTCTACCTATGGTGGAATCGTTCTTTTAGATACAAGTAATTTAAATAATAATTCGATTGTTGTAACCTTTCCTATAAATTATGTCATTGGTGGACTTACTGCCTCTCCTTTTTGTAATACCCTGTTGGGTATAGGTGCATACATTAATTCGTTTGAAGCAGAGATTGTTTTAATAAACCTGATTGACGGAACTATATCAACGGTCTGCCAGCTCCCAGAGTGGTCCATAGATTTCATTACCTCTATACGTGAATTTACTCCCCCCTCTGTATGTGAAATCACGCTTGACCTGGACTGCAATGACAGTTCCGGGGCTACCGGTGCTGATTACAATTCGTCTCCTGTGACCTGTCTCATGAGGCAAGCCCCTGTCGCGGATGAAGATGTACGGATGTTTTATGACGACTGGATCGAAGAGATGACGATTCGCGTGACGGGGAGTGTACCGGATGGATTGGATGAATGGATCGATATGACCGGCACGGTGCCGGGCATAGATATCTCAGGTCAGGGCACAGACCTGTTGACCCTCAGTAATGCCGGCGGAGCGAAGTCCAGCGACTTTATCGATGCACTTCACCTGGTCCGGTATGTCAACTCCGCACTGAGCCCCACGGCAGGGCTTCGGACGATTGAAGTACAATTTTCCACGGCCTCCGGAAGCATGAGCAATGTAGGCGTCGCGTATGTCGAGGTGAATGCGGTACCAGCCCTTGTCGTTGATATCGGTCCCGACCAGTTGATCTGCGAGGGCTCATCGGCTTTTTTTGACGCAGGCAGTTTTCCGGGTGGGGTCTATCAATGGTCCAGCGGCCAGATGACCCAGACGATTACCGCGGTGAATGATGGAACCTACATCGTCACCGTGAGCGATGCCACCCACTGTCCCGGTACGGATACGGCAGAAGTAGTCACGATTCCGTTGATCAGTATAGCCCTCACAGGTGATGTCGTCATCTGTGACAATCAATCAGCCACCCTCACGCTCAATACCAATGCTCCGTTTCCGGTCACAGTAGAGATCCAGGCCGATCCCGGATCCCCGTTTGTATTTGATGATGTGGTTGGAAATTATTCGTTTACCGACCTGCCTCAACAAAACACGACCTATACCATCACCTCGGTGACCCCATCGCAGGAGGCCTGTATCGAGATCACCGATTCGGTGCAGATCATCGATGTATATCCGACTTACCAGCAGATGGTGGATGTATCGATTTGTGATGGCGACTCAGTTTGGCTGGGATTCTATTGGGAGACGGAGGCAGGGATGTATGAAAACACCTTCAACACTATCTATGGTTGTGACAGCATAGTCACTACCACCATCACGATATTGCCCGCCGTGATGCTCCAGGTACAGAAGGACACATGTGATGCCTCAGCAGTAGGGGTATTTGTCACCACGATCGACAATCCGAATGGCTGTGATACGGTGGTGACCACAACCATCAGCCTGCTGCCGACAGATACTACGGTGATCACACAATCGACTTGTGTGTGGAGTGATGCGGGGGTCTACCTCGACACCCTGATCAACAGGGCGGGCTGTGATAGCCTGGTCATCCATCACACTATCTATATCCCCCCGGGGGATACCACGGTCCTCCCGGTTATGACCTGTGATTCCTCCCTGTTGGGTGTTTTCTATGATACCCTGTCAGCCGCATCGGGTTGTGACAGTATCGTAGTACGGAATGTGACGTACATCCTGACCGATACGACGTATCAGTCCGGGACCTCATGCATCCCCGGCCAGATCGGGGTGTTTGAGACCTGGTATGCGGATGCCCAGGGTTGCGACAGCCTGGTGATCACGACGGTCACAATGGGTGTAGGGGATACGACGATGGTGCATCGGACCTCTTGTGATTCGACACAGATAGGCGTGTCACAACACATCACTACAGGAGTCGATGGATGTGACAGCCTGGTGATCACCACGATCACATACTCAGCACAGGACTCCACCTTTCTTTCGTCCTCCACTTGTGATCCGGCGGGTGCAGGTGTATTTGTCACCCAGTGGACCAATCAATTTGGATGTGATAGTATCGTAACAGAGACGATCACCTTATTGCCGTCGGATACGACCAGTGAGTCATCGACGACATGTGATCCTTCGATGGCAGGTGTTTTTGTAAATACGTTGAGCAATCAATATGGCTGCGACAGCATCGTGACGGAGACGGTTGTACTATTACCCAATGATGCCATTGTCCTTAGCTCAACCACCTGTGTGGCCTCGGAAGCCGGAGTATTTGTGAGCACGCTGACCAACCAATATGGGTGTGACAGTATCATTACCGAGACCATAACCCTGTTGCCAGGGGATACCACCCACTATCAGCAATTCACTTGTGATCCGGCTCAAACAGGAAGCATGGAGACTCTGTACATGACCCAGGATGGGTGCGATAGCCTGGTGATTGAAACGACCAGTTTGTATCCTCTGCCGCAAGTGACCCTGGAATCCATCGTGGATTACAATGGGTATGATGTGAGTTGCACAGGAGATGCGGATGGGGGAGTGATGGCGGTCGTCTCGGGGATTTCGCCTTTTACCTATCTGTGGTCAACCAATGCTACGGATCAGCAGATCACAGGAGTGGAGGCCGGGGATTATGCCGTGACGATCACGGACGGAAACGGATGCAGCGCCAGTGAAGTCATCACATTGACGGAGCCCTCCGGACTGATGATGCGCTTTGAAGTGACCGAGCCAGATTGTTTTGACCAGGCCCTGGGAATCATCCGGGTAGAGGCATCTGGGGGTGTGCCACCCTACAGGTTTGCGAAGGATGGAGGAGTATCACAAACTTCTGATTTGTTTGATTCGCTTGGCGATGGCATCTACTTGTTCACGGTCACAGATGCGAATGGATGTACCAGAGAAGACCTCATCGCCATTGATGCTCCACTACAGATCACGGTTGACCTCGGATCCGACCAAAACATCAGCCTTGGAGACACTACCGAGATCCAGGCTATCGTCAACCTGCCTTTGGATTCGATTTCGGCGATTGGTTGGACAGGTATTGACAGCAGTGGCTGTGAAAACTGTCTGTATCAGATTGTGGCCCCGGTGATCACCACCGCCTATTCGATCACCGTTTCCTCTGTGGATGGATGCAGTGATCGCGACACCATGACTGTATCTGTGACTTCCGATCAACACCTCTACATCCCTAACATATTCTCCCCGAACGGGGATGGTATCAATGATGTCTTAAAGTGGGATGCCAATAATGGTGTAAAGGAAATAGCCCTGATGGAGATCTTTGACCGATGGGGCAATCACGTCTTTGGCTTCAGCCACAAGACCGATGATGACGTGGCAGGCCGATGGGATGGTACGTTCAAAGGAGAGCGGCTGAATCCCGGAGTGTTTACCTACAGAGCTGTTGTTGCATACGTCACAGGAAAGACCGAGGTTAAATATGGGGATATTACGCTGGTGAGGTAGATTTGCTTCCTTTCCTCAAAAGGGCATGCTGCTTTTACCCCATTTCCCCCTAAAGGGGCGATCTTATAATTCTAATTTCCTAATATTCACTCTTTCCATTTCCTCCTAAAGGGGAGATCAGAATTTCTAACCATTTAACCTTCTAATCTCTTAACCTCCTTTGCCCCCTTCCCCCTAAAGGGGAGACGTTAACCTTCTAACCTTCTAATCTCCTAACCTCGGAAACCACAGTTCTCTGATTAATTCTTAAAGGCATACGAGACAATATTCGCCCCCATCTGTAGCGCCTTCAGCCTGATATCCGGAGGATCTTTGTGGACTTCGGGATCTTCCCAGCCATCCCCCAGGTCACACTCATAGGAATAGAATACCACCAGGCGGCCTTCGTAGATCAATCCAAATCCCTGGGGTGCTTTTCCATCGTGTTCATGGATTTTGGGCAAGCCCTGTGGAAAATTAAATTTCTGATGATAAATCTCATGCTCAAACGGGAGCTCAGTAAGGGTCAGCTCAGGAAATACAGATTTTAAGGCCACGCGGATGTATGGGTTCATTCCATAATTATCATCCACATGTAGAAACCCTCCGCCGATGAGATAATTCCGCAGATTTTCTGCTTCAGCCGGTGAGAAAACTACATTGCCATGACCGGTCATGTGGATGAAAGGATAGTTAAACAAATCAGCACTACCGGCTTCGACGGTTGCGTAATCCGGATTGAGGTCCGTCCCCAGGTTAGCATTACAAAACCGGGAGAGATTGGTCAGTGAAGTTGGATTGGCATACCAATCACCTCCACCGTTATATTTGAGTAAAGCCAGTTTGAGAGCAGGCTCAGGACTTTTGGCAGGCAAGGCCATCAGCAGGAAAATAGAAAGCAGGGTTTGGATCATGATTGCGTATGCGCTTCGTTTAATACATGTATGGCCACACAGGCCGAGATGATTGCGGTTTCCACCCGCAGTCGGTATGGACCCAGCGTGACGGCCGTTGCACCTTCTTGTTTCATCAAGGTTGTTTCTGCCACCGAAAATCCTCCTTCCGGTCCGATCAGCAGTAGAACGTCCTGACCCCTCCTATAATTTTGAGGCAGTGGTCCTGAAGATTCATCCAGATGACCGAAATATATTCCAGAGGCACGGTTCCTTTCTTTATAATCGCGTATGACCTCTACAGGTGAAACGGGTCCAGTCAGTCGGGGCAAGTGGATCTTCCGGGATTGCTTGGCCGCGCTGAGGATGATTTTCTCCATCCGGTCAAGACGCAAATGACTGCGTTCAGAATGATCACATTCCAGAAAACATATCGCATCTATGCCTAGTTCTACCAGTTTTTCAACGGCAAATTCGGTCCGGTCGATATTTTTTGTCGGTGCAAAAGCTGCCGTGATCGAATATCCCCTGGAGACCGAATAGGCTGCCGACAGATCCCTCAAGAGCGTTACGACGCCTTCGTGCCGGGTAGCGGAGACAATTTCACCTTCCATACATTGCCCATTCCCATTAAAGAGTATGAGGTGTTGTCCAAGGCTGAGGCGCAACACATGGTGGCAATGGTGCCATTCGTCACCCTGGAGAGTGACGGTCTGACCAGGCCCATCGGGCAGGGGGCTGAAGCACCATGGAAGCGAATCAGTACCCATAAATGTCTAATTTTGCCGTTCGGTCCCGGAACATCGGGGCCAAAACTATCGTTTTGAGCAGGATAATAACCTTGATTTCTAAAAATTAATCTTTCCGGATGGGAGTTTTGACCATGATCGCTCAGTTGATCCTGAGCCTGTCGATTTTAGTGGTATTGCATGAAATGGGGCATTTTCTCCCGGCTAAGTGGTTTAAAACCAGGGTGGAAAAGTTCTACCTGTTTTTTGATGTCAAGTTTTCCCTCCTGAAAAAGAAGATCGGAGATACCGAATATGGTATCGGTTGGTTGCCTCTGGGCGGATATGTCAAGATCGCCGGTATGGTGGACGAAAGCATGGACCTGGAGCAAATGAAACAACCCGCGCAGCCCTGGGAGTTTCGTTCCAAACCAGCCTGGCAGCGGCTGATCATCATGGTCGGCGGGGTGACGGTCAATTTCCTGCTGGGCTTCCTGATATTCGGCATGATGCTCTGGGGCTACGGCAAGGAATATCTTGATAATGACAAACTGCAATATGGCATTTACGCAGATTCACTTGGCGTCGCCATGGGCTTTCAGGATGGAGATAAAATCCAGTCGATCGGAGGCGAAAAAGTAAAGGAATTTACCCCCGGGTTTTTGCGGAAGGAAATTGTATTGAATAACGCAAAACAGATCATCCTTTCCAGGGGTTCAGGTGAAGTGACGTTGTATGTGGAACCTCATTATGTGCAGGTTCTGTCATCCAACGATTATAAGGACTACGTCGTCGTCGGTCCTCGAATCCCGTTTGTGATCGGCAAGGTCACTGATGGTAGCAATGCCGCAAAAGCAGGATTGCTCAAGGATGATGAGATTGTGTATGTCAATAACCTGCCGGGGACCTATCAACACGAAGTGGTTAAGTTGTTGGCCAGGTTTAAAGGAGAGACTATAAGGTTAGGAATACTGCGCGGCGGTGTTCAATCGGAGATTCCAGTGGCTGTTGATGAAAACGGAAAGATTGGTATTGCGCTTAAAAGTGCAGCGGAATTTGGATGGACCGGTCGTGAAGAATACACCCTGGGCAAGGCCATCCCAGCCGGTTTTTCAGAGGGGGTCGCTTTTATGGGCGATTGGTTTAAAGGCATAGCCCAGCTCTTTAAAGGCAAGGTCAAGGCCAAGGACAGTCTGGGCGGATTTATCACCATCACCAAACTGTTCAGCACGACCTGGGATTGGGAATCATTTTGGCGGATCACGGGTATTCTATCCTTTATCCTGGCCATCATGAATCTTCTGCCGATTCCCGCACTAGATGGAGGGCATGTGATATTCCTTTTGTATGAGGTGGTCACCGGCCGGAAGCCCAGTGATAAGTTTATGGAATACTCTACGTATGTAGGCTTCGCATTTATCCTGGGGCTCCTGATACTGGCTAATGGACTGGACATCATGCGCCTTTTCGGAAAGTAGACCAAGTGAGTGGTCCATAGTGAGTGGTGAATAGGTTTATAGGTTGATTTATAAAAAAGTTTAAATTTGCACTCCCTCAGCAGTGGGGGACAAGATAAAATTGCCAGAGTGGCGGAATTGGTAGACGCGCTGGACTCAAAATCCAGTGTTCGCAAGGATGTGCGGGTTCGAGTCCCGCCTCTGGTACGCAGTAGCACGCAGGGACGAGAAGTTTACCCGTATGGGAGTCCCGCCTCTGGTACTTAAAAAAATATTTATTTTGCCCCCGCGAAGCGGGGGCAAAATATCATCAATGCCGAAGTGGTGGAATTGGTAGACACGCACGTTTCAGGGGCGTGTGTTCGTAAGGACATGCGAGTTCGAGTCTCGCCTTCGGCACAAAAAAGGAGAATCACGAAAGTGATTCTCTTTTTTTTTGCCATAAACGAGACGAGAAGTTTACCCGTATGGGAGTCTCGCCTTCGGCACTTTATTAAAGGAACAACCTACGGTTGTTCCTTTTTTTGTTTAAAAAACCTCCCGACAAACCGTTTTTCAAATGCCCAGAAAAACTTGAATTGTCCGAAGACAAAACCATAGAAGAGGAGGAAGATATTGTAGATGGGGAGGATCAGGATCCAATATAATATGGAGAACCATGTCGGGTGTCCTTCATGAAACAACCAACCAGTGATCACCGGTTTGATAAACATCACGGAGAAGCCCGTGCAGGCGAACACGATCAGAATGATAATGACCTGCCACGCCGATCCGACGCGCCAGCGGTTTTGAAGTTTAGTAATCCAGGATGGTGTGGGCATAAAGCATAGAGCATAGAGCATAGGGCATATCGAAGCGCAGCGAAGATCCCGCCAAATGCATTGCATTTGTAGCGGGAGAGCTTGTATATGATCTTATGTCCCGGATGTTTCTATTATTTTACAGTTAAAGGATCCAGCTATTTTCAATTTTCAATTATCATTTGATCTTAGTCTACCCAATCTGCTACAAACAAATTCGTAGAGTGTGTGCCTCCGTTATTCCGGTTGGATGAAAAGGAGATTCTCTTTCCATCGGGGCTGAACATCGGGAAGGCATCAAAGGTCTTGTCATAGGTGATTTGTTCGAGGCCGGTACCATCGGTATTGATCATGTAGAGATTAAACTGATAACCGCGAGGAGCAGCATGGTTGGAGGAGAAGATCACTTTCTTTCCGGAGGGATGGAAAAACGGTGCCCAATTGGCTTTGCCCAGGTGCGTTAGTTGCCGGATTCCGGTGCCATCCGCATTGCAGATATAGAGCTCCATATTCGTTGGCTGAACCAACCCCTCAGCGAGTAAAGACTTGTAGGAGGCGATGTCCTCTGGTGTCTGTGGTCTGGAAGCGCGGAAGATCAACTGACTTCCATCCGGAGAGAAAAAGGCGCCTCCATCATACCCCAGATCATGCGTGATCTGTTTGACGTTGGATCCATCTATATCCATGGTGTACAGTTCCAGGTCTCCGCTGCGCGTGCTGGTAAAGACGATTTTATCCCCTTTGGGCGATACCGTGGCTTCGGCGTCATAGCCGGGTTCGTGCGTGAGTTGTTGTAAGATTTTTCCTTTCAGATTGGCTACATAGATGTCATAGTCAGGATAGATCGGCCAGACATACTTGCCATCATCGCGGCGGGGTGGGACGGCAGGGCATGCGGCATCTCCCATGTGGGTACTGGCGTAAACAATTTTCTTGTTGCCCGGCATGAAGTAGGAGCAGGTCGTGCGACCTTTTCCTGTCGACACCCGCATGGGAACTTTGGCGGGATCCACGGGTTTATTGACGTCCATGATAAAGATTTGATCGCAGTCCGCATGCCAGGCATCGCGGGTAGCCTGAAACACCAGTTTACGGCTATCGGTACTCCAATAGGCTTCTGCATTGTCACCGCCGAAAGTCATTTGGCGCATATTGGCCAGGTGTTTTTCCTGTGGATAGATCAGGGAATCAGAAGGAAGAGGAACGATTTTGACCTCCTGGGCGTTGGTTGGATTCAGTCTCAATAAGGCAAAAACCAGTATATACATGGGGTTCAAAATGCGGAATCGATGCATGATTTGTATGTTTGACACAAATATAGGCCCTGCCTTATCCTATCATTATACCTCTAAACATGAAATTTATACCTGCTAACCCACTCCAAAGGACTTTTGTACTGGCTTTCCTTGCCATTTTGCTGTCTTGCAGTTCAACCAAGTGGTCTGCCAAGGATGCCGATTCAAATCAGATGCTTTCTGATGTGTCTTACCTGGCCTCTGACAAACTGGAGGGCCGGACCTTTGGATCCAAAGGAGAAATGAAAGCAGGAGATTACATCGCAAAACGGTTTGGTCAACTTGGTCTCCAGGCAAAAGGAGAGAATGGTACCTGGTTTCAGAGCCTTACAGTCAATAATCCCAATCCACATACCGTTGAATTTTCTAAGACCGAAGAGCAAGGAAGCAAAAGTGGTCGTAATGTCATCGGTTTCATGGATCATGGAGCTCCTTATACTATCGTCCTGGGTGCCCATTATGACCATCTGGGATATGGTTCATTTGGCTCCCTGTATGTGGGTTCGCCCGCTATTCATAACGGCGCGGATGACAATGCCAGTGGAGTAGCCATGCTCCTTGAATTGGCTCAACGGCTGCAGTCAGAGAAGAAATTCAATTTCCTCTTTATTGCCTTTACGGGAGAAGAAAATGGATTGTGGGGATCCAATTATTATTGCGATCATCCGACGATTGATCTCACGAAGGTGACGGCCATGATCAACTTTGACATGGTAGGCCGCCTGCACGAAAATAAACTTGCGATCAACGGGACAGGGACCTCACCGGTCTGGCCGGATCTGATCAAAGCCAGCAATACAGCAGGATTTGCAATCACCAGTGAGGAATCCGGTATCGGACCATCTGACTATACCTCTTTCTATCTGATGGATCTTCCTGCGATTCATTTCTTTACGGGTGCCCATGAGGACTATCACAAGCCATCGGATGATGTCGCATTGATCAATAAGGAAGGTATGGTTCAGGTCGCGGATATGGTCAGCACGTTGATCCGTAATATGGATGCAAAAGAAAAGTTGGTATTTACCAAGACTAAGGATCCCGATCCTTCTTCAACACCTTCCATGGAGGTGACCCTGGGCGTATTGCCCGATTATCTCTATGATGGTGTAGGGATGCGCCTTGATGGTGTCCGGGAAAACAAACCCGCGGCTCTTGCTGGTATGCAGAAAGGTGATATCATCATCAAACTTGGGGATAAGGAGATCAAGGATATCTATGTGTATATGTCAGCACTGAGTGCTTTCCATAAAGGGGACAAGACTACACTTGTAGCATTGCGGGATGGGAAAGAGATGACGTTTAATATTCAATTTTGATATTCAAATAACGCCGGATCATCTGAACCCGGTTCTGCCCCTACAGGGCAGGGATAATTTTTCATTACTCAATGCAACCGACCTCTTGCCCCTACGGGGCATTGATGTGTCATTACGATCTGGAATTCATGATGAATGCAGAAGATTGAGAGATGTTGTTCGTTATGGTGCATATCCATATTCGGAGCTTTATCAGAAATCTTAATATACATCTGAACCCGGTTCTGCCCCTACGGGGCAGGGATAATTTTTCATTACTCAATGCAACCGACCTCTTGCCCCTACGGGGCATTGATGTGTTATTTTGAGATGTGAATCGAAAGGGTTAGAGATGGATGTAATGCAATATCGATAAGAGTGACCATCCACATT
>JBGAWQ010000043.1:0-24559 GCA_044227555.1 Saprospiraceae bacterium
AGAACATATAAACTGCCATCATCGGCCAATGACATGGAAACCGGAAAATCCCAACTACTACCACCAAAATATTCATCCCACAACAGTTGCCCGTCGGCATTGTATTTGGCAACCAGCACATCGGAGAGCCCATGAATTTCAGGATTGGCCGCATCAAAAGCATTCCGGATACCGTAGTAATTGAGGTTGGCATCAGCAGTCAGTACATTATAATCCTGGTCCAGATCAATGCGCTTGACGACATTGAGGTCGGCGTCCAGGCGATAGATCGAAGGCACCACTTTAGTGCCGGCGGCATTGATGTCCCTGACTGAGACGATCAGTTGATCCTGATCCATGCCAACAAACTGCATCGTGCTCACAACGGCTTTGGCGGTCTTAAGGTTTACGTTTTTAACCAGGTTGCCCTCTTTATCAAATTTGAATACTTCGCACCACGCATCGATAAACGCATCCGCGCAATCGGTGCAAAACTGAAAGTCCCATCGTTCAATCTGCACCAGGAGATAGGTGTTGCCCAGTCCTTCCATCCAGATATCCTGAACATCAAAATCATAGTGACCCTGGATCGGGGCAGTCCTGAAATTTTGCTTTAGCTCAAAGGACCATTCTATCGGGTCAAAGAAGATGGAATCAGGTGAAGGATCAAACCGTTGAACAATTAAGGAGTCCGAACCATAACATGCCTGCTGAATAGAGCAGCGAACGTCGGCATACACTTTTTCATTTTGACGGTCTACATCCAGGATGCCGGAGAGTACTTCTTCATAGAAATAGTATTGGCCCGAGTGATCAAGGATTTTGTATTGCAAAGCCCGGTTGTTGATCGTGATCACCAGGTTGAGCAGCGTGTCTCCGAATTCCTCCGTATAAAAATGGCCTCCTACCCCATAGTCAACGGGAACGCTGAACACATCGAAGGCGACATCATGGAAGGTCTTCCATATCTCCTCACCATTGGGGTTGAATTTGGCGGTCACCAGGTAGGTTTTGACATTGCCGGCAAAATCCGCGTGAGGTTCTTTTCCAATGACGATGATATTGCCTTTTTCATCCGGGAATACCTGGAGAGCATAGTCGCTGGAAGCGGTGCCAAGGCTTTGCTGCCAGACTATCTGCTTCTGACCCTGAGACTTTATCACAGGTCCAAAGAGCAAAAAGAGGACAGAGACTATACGTGTAACAGATCTAATCATAATAAGTGGTGTTGTGACCATATATAGACGCAATCCAGTGGTAAAACGTTGGCTGGACCTAGTTAAAATATCTGTCTACTTCCTGTCATTTTTTACCGTTCACTCATTTCCGTTTCCCTCAGGCTAGGAAAAATAGCGGTGCTGCTGATGGTACCTATAGTTTCGGGGCATAAATCAAACGACCATGAAACACATTATTCTGTTTTCCATTGCGCTGTTCATGGCCATATATGCTCGTGGCCAGAATGTTTCCATCAATACCAATGGAGATCCTGCACATCCGAGTGCCATGCTGGACATTACAAGTAATGACAAAGGATTGCTCATTCCACGCATGACGACTCCTGACCGATTAGCGATCAGCAATCCCGCACAAGGTTTGCTGGTCTATGATTTATATTCCCGATCCTTTTGGTTCCATGATGGTAGTTGGCGCGAGCTGGCTTCCGGCGGTGGCGCTTCCGGGCCTGCGGGTGGCGATCTATCTGGCAGTTATCCAACCCCCAACGTTGTAAAAATTCAGAACCTGGACGTTGCATTTGGTGTTCCTTTCGACAAGCAAGTCCTCAAATGGGACGCTATTCAAAACCAATGGAAGGGCAAGAATGACTCTTTGTTTCTCCCCTACAATGTCTCTTTTGGCAGTGCTACATCATTATTTGGAATAACCAATAACAACACGTCCAATGGATCCAGTGCTATACTCGGCCGAAGTGGAAATGCGGGCAGTGGAATCACACCGGCCAATTCTATGGGCGTGTGGGGTGACAATTCAGCAGGCATTGGTGTAGTGGGAACGAGCAACACCGGAATAGGCACTTTCGGGTTTTCATTTTCCAATCATGGCGTTTATGGATACAGTACACTGGCCAACTTTGCGGGCGTCAAAGGCTCGCATGCCAATGCCGGCGGAATTGGCGTGATGGGTGAAATCCAGAATAGTGGAACTGCCATTCTTGGAAGCAGTACAGGCGCTACAGGCAAAGCGGGTGTTTTCCAGACCACCAACACTTCACAGACCGATACTACCTTACTTGTGACTACCCAGGGCTTAGGGACCGCTGCCGCATTTATGATTCCCAATGTATCCAATACCAAACCTGCTGTAGACATTTTGCATGCCGGCAATGGTAATGGCATCAAACTGCGGCAGACCAAAACCAATGCTACTGCTAATGCACTGGATGTACTGTCCTATAGTACAGGTATTGGCATCTATAGTCGAAGTGAGAACAGTACCGCCGGAAAATTTGAAAACACCAATGCCACTAATGTATTTCCGGTGATGGTGATGGGTACCAATAGTTTAGGCACAACCCTTTCCATTACTTCCACCCATACTGGCAGTACAGGAAACGTGGTTGACGTCGTCAACAATGGATTAGGCCGTGGCCTGAGTGTGTCATCGCTAAAAGGTAATTCCGCGTACTTTGCCATCACCGATGCTACGGCAACCAATGCTGATGTTTCCTTGCAACATCAAGGGATAGGGCGTGGATTGGAAATTTCTTTGACTAAAAATACCAATACCCAAGCAGGGCTTTGGGTCAACACTGCAGGAACGCTGGGAATCACTTCACAAGCCAACGCAGCTTCTGCTGTTGCTATCTCAGGCACCACCGGCCCATCCGCCAATGATGCCATCGGCGTCAAAGGAACAACCGGTACATCAGTTACCAATGGTATCGGTGTGCTTGGACAAGCAGGCGCGAGCGACCCTAATGGCATTGGAGTGAAAGGCATCGCGGGTGGCGCTATATCGGGTGGTATTGGCGTACTGGGCATAGGCCTGGAGACCAATCCTCAAGCCATTGCGGTAAAAGGTATCGGGTATACGCACAATGAAGATGTCGGTTCAGTCACCGGGATCAACATGACCGATGGTGTAGGGGTCTATGGCGAATCCCTCGGATTTGATGGTATCGCAGTAGCCGGAACGGTCGGAAATACAAGTAATCATTCTGTCGCTGCTGTATTTAAAAACACTTACGATTTGAACAACCGCGCGGTGATGGAAATTCTTTCCAATGGAAAAGGTAACGGCATCCTGATCGATCATACCAGCCTGAGTAATACCTCTCCGCTCTTGCGGATGCGCAATTCGGGAAGCGGACAATTCCTCCGCTTTGAAAATGGGCTTGGCGATATCAAGACGACACTTTCCAAAGAAGGTAACCTGGTGACGGATGGAACCATTACCGTGCTGAGCAATAAAGGGATTGTCCGGAACACTACCGGCACTCAACTCAGGATGGAGATTATGAACGTTAGTTTCTCGGCGGGATCTGTATCCCATTATGACGAATTCAATTCGCCTGACTATATCGATGTCACCTTCAGCACGGCGTTTTCAGCCACACCGGCGGTCAGCTTTGCCCAATTTACTTCTGGAGGGATTGGTCCTTTGACGATGACGATTCAGGACGTCACCACGACCGGGTGCACGATTGAGTTGTTTAATTATACCGGCATGGATTGGTCTTATCCGGCCAGTACGGTTAAGCTGGTCATAGTCGGGGCGGAATAAAAAGCTACCGCAGAATAGGCCGCAACTACCTTTCAGTAATTACAGGCTCCCCAATGACCCCCTCAACCATGGCTTCGCATCGGGAATGCCTATATTTAAATTTGATATGCATGACTTTCCTCTGATGCGGCGTGAAATACAACTTTGCCTGGTCCTCCTGATGTCTATCGTCAACATTTCCTCTTTCGGACAAGGAGGGCCGGCAAATGCCAATATCCATTTTTATCAACTGACCACGGCCGACGGGTTGACCGACAATTACATCAAGAGCATGACCACGGATCTCAACGGATATCTGTGGATTGGCACTGGCGAAGGCCTCAACAAATTTAATGGCCAGAATGTCGAACGCTATTTCGCCGCAGAATATCCTGCCTTGCGATCAGACAATATCCGCGAGGTGGTGTGCGATCCGGAAAATCATCTTTGGGTGATGTCTTACTCCGGAGATGTGACCGTCATTGATAAACATCGAAAATTTCATTCCGTCCATCTTCAGCATGGAAAAGCTAATGAACAGGCAAGGTGGATTCTGCAGACCCAAAAGCAGGGCATCATCATTTTCACCAATGCTCATTTCTGGGTTCCATCACCACCTTTTGATCTCACTACCGTGGATAGTGTCGGGGTCAGCATGTTTGACACCCTTGCCGTTCACGGCTCCGATAGCATCTTTAGCCAGCGATTTGAATGGGTTGAACCCCATGGGGACAATACCTACCTGTTTGCCACGAAGACCTATCTTTTCGTTGTGGACTTTTCCACAGGATCGGTGGAGCAACGAATTCCTTGTCCGCAATGCAAACCGCTGGATACCTGGACCGATGGCCATGAACTCTTATACAATGGGGAGGATCAGGTGATGCAGGTGATGGACCTGCATACCGGAAAAACATATTTGCCATTTCAAGGGTTGCTTGATCAGCGACATCAGCCTATTCGCGGTTATGTGCAGGATGTGCTGCGTATTGATCAGAACCAGTTTTACATCGCGACCCGTGATTATGGGTTGTATGCCTATGACGTTTCTACAGGGCAGTTGATCCACCACACCCACAATGCTTCAGATCCCACGACCATTGTCAATGACACTCCGGTCTCCCTGGCCGCGGATAAAAGCGGTTGGGTTTTCGTAGGCGCCAATCCAAACGGGATCAGCTACTTCAAACATCAGGATATCATCGGGCAGCAAGTTGTCTTCGAAGACAAGAAGGGGATGACGTATGATGGACATATCAATCAACTCACACGATCCGGGCCGGAAACCTATCTCATCGGAACTTCTGATTACCTGATCGAATGGAACCGGGCCCACAATACCAGCACGTTTTTCTCCTTTCCCTTAGCTGGTGAAACATCAGGCTTCGAAAAAGATGAAGTGCTGTTTGTATCTATTGACGCATTGAAGCATACCTGGGTGGCCACGCGTCACCTTGGCCTGTATGTTCTGGATGAGCGCCAACGTCCTGTGCATCATTTTCTGCCAACGCCTGATACCACCAGCAATCCACTTTCCGGCGTGATTACGCACATTCATCCGGGGCTGGATGGCAAGGTCTGGATTGCTTCATCGCGAGGATTCTGCATTATTGATCCGGTGCATTTTACCATTACCTATCCTGCGGCTACGCCTTTGAAAGAACTTGAAGGACGATGGATCAATCGGATTGAGTTTGGACGAGACCAAATATGGCTGTGCACGAGTACTAAAGGAGCATGGACTTACCACACGACCACCACGGACATTGTAAGATATACCACAAAAGAGGGTTTACCTTCCAACAACATCTTTACGTTCAATACAGACCAAAGAGGCAACCTCTATTTCGGGACTTCGCGGGGATTGGCAGTGCGACTGACGGATGGAAGGACACTTACCTATGGCATTGAAAATGGATTGCTCAACAACCGCATTGAAGCGCTTTTGCTGGACCACCAAAACCGGATGTGGATCGGAAATGATGTAGGTCTGGCGTGTTTCAATATAGCAGATACCACCTTACGGGTTTTTGATGAACGTTTTGGGTTGAGCGTGCAGGGATTCCGGATCAACTCCTATTACCAGAGCCCGGAGGATGAATTATTCTGGGGTACGGAAAGAGGTGTGCAGTATTTTATGCCGGACCGGTTGTACCGCGAGCAGGTCAAGCTCAGGGCGATGATTGACCGTGTGGAATCCCGTGACCTCAATCATTTCCTGACCGGCTCTGAGCGAGTGGAGCTGGCCCCTGGTAATAACTTTATCACCTTTCATTTTTCGACCATAGATTACAGCAAGCACCTTCGCACGTTTTATCAATACCAACTGGAAGGACTGGATCCGGAGTGGAGGACGGCGATAGACCAGGATGCCATCACCTACAATGCTTTACCTGCAGGCGATTATCGGTTTAAGGTCAGAGCTTCCAATGACAAGAAGACCTGGGTCGATGCCGAAAACGAAATCAGTTTGCATGTCCAGGCACCCTTCTACGAGCGCGGCTGGTTTAAACTGCTTTCTGTCCTTGGGCTGCTTTCCCTGGCTTATGCCATGTTTTCCTATTTCCATAACCGGCAAAAAAGGAAGACCGAGCAACTGGAGACAGAGGCCGTCATCAATTACTTTGCTTCGCAAATCAACCGGCATAAAATCACCGATGAAATGTTATGGGATGTAGCCAAGAACTGCATCAGCAGGCTTGACCTGGAAGAATGTGTGATCTATTTGTTGGATGCCGAAAGAAATGTTCTGATTCAGAAAGCAGCTTATGGCCCCAAAAATCCAAGTGCAAGAACCATATTATCGCCCATTGAAATCCCTGTCGGTCAGGGCATCACCGGAACGGTAGCCAAAACGATGACCGCTGAGATCATCAACAATACCGAAAAAGATTCCAGGTACATCGTGGATGATGAGCGACGCTATTCCGAAATCGCTGTACCCATCATCATGGATGGACAGTTGGCCGGTGTCATTGACAGTGAACATCATGAGAAAAACTTCTTTACTCCCAAGCATTTGAATCTGCTGACCACGATTGCCTTGCTGACGGCCAACCAGCTCCAGCGTATCCGGGCTGAAGATGAAAAACAAAAGGCACAGATCGAAGTGCTGCAGAATAAGCAGAAAGCGGCAGAGTCCAGGCTGCAAAGCCTGCGGCTTCAGATGAATCCTCATTTTCTATTCAATGCCCTTAATTCCATCCAGCAGATGATCCTGGCGAATGAAGACATGGTGGCGACCAAATATTTGTCCCGTTTTTCAAAACTACTGCGATCGATCCTCATCCATAGTGACAAAGAATCCATCACTTTGCGTGAAGAAATTGACATCCTCAAACTTTATGTCGAACTGGAATCAGTGCGTTTCAAGGATGCGTTTGACTACCGTATCGAATGTGATGAAAATCTGGATACCGATGAGGTCAAGATCCCTACCCTGCTCATCCAGCCGTTTGTCGAGAATGCGATCTGGCATGGACTAATGCACAAAGAAGGGAAGCGAATACTCAAGATTCGGTTCACCGATGAGGACCACTATGTCCGATGTATCATCGAGGACAATGGCATCGGACGTAAAGCGGCGCAGGCCATGAAACTCACCTCCGGCCAGGATAAAAATCATACCAGCAAAGGCATTGCGGTCTCCCTCGAACGCCTGAAATCCATGACCCCAAGTGAGGGGCAGCATGGGTCTCTGGAGATCACTGATCTGACCGATGACACCGGACAAACGCTTGGTACGCGTGTAGAAATTCATTTCCCCATACATCTCTGATTCTTATGCTGAAAGTACTGCTCATCGATGACGAACAACGGGCCACAGATGCCCTGCGGCTCATGATCATCAAGACGATCCCCGCCATTGACGAAATCATGGTCTGCAATGACGCGAGACAAGCCGCTGAAAAAATTCATCAATTTCAGCCGGGCCTGGTCTTTCTGGATATCCAGATGCCGCACCTTAATGGATTTGAATTGCTGGAAAAAATTCCAAACAAGAACTTCAAGATCATCTTTACCACGGCCTACAATGAGTATGCGATACAGGCTATCCGTTACAGCGCATTTGACTACTTGTTGAAACCCGTGGACATGGAAGAACTGCAATCGGCTGTGCACCGATTTCTGGAAGGACAGGAGGATTTCCGCCAGCAATATGATTTGCTCAAGAATATCATGCACAACATGAAGGCTGCGAATGCGGAGGAATTCAGGCTCGCGCTGCCCACCAAGGAAGGGGTACATTATTTACAACCCCAGGACATCGTCCGATGTGAGGCCGTGGGCAACTATACCAAGTTTTATGTGACCCATGGAAAAACTTATCTGATTTCAAGGACACTTGGCGAATATGATACCCTGCTCACGCCGCAACAATTTATCCGGACGCATAAAAGCCATCTGGTCAATAAAAAATACATATCCTTTATAGACCACGATGGATTTGCTGTCTTGAAAGACAATAGCCGCGTAGAAATCAGCCGGAGGAGGAAGGAGGAAGTTATGAGTTCGCTTAAATAGGCAAGAGGCGAGAGTTATCGAGAGTTATCGAGAGTTGAAAAGCGAAAGTGGAAAGCGAGAGTGATCGAAAGGCGAGAGTGATCGAGAGTTATCGAAAGTTGAAAAGCGAAAGTGGAAAGCGAAAGTGGACTCTCGACTTTCGATAACTCTCGATAACTCTCGATAACTCTCGATAACTTTCGATAACTTTCGATAACTTTCGATAACTTTCGATAACTCTCGATTACTCCCGATAACTCCCGATAACTCCCGATATCTCCCGCCTTTCGACTCTCGACTTTGTAAACTCGGAATTTTCATGCCTATCTTAGGCAAAGCCCATACTTGGCTTGATCCCCTTGCTGCTTACTTGAAATTATACGGATACGTATTGACTGGTTGCACCAATTTATACTCTGATTGCAGAAATGCTACGATGTCGACGAGTTCAGAGACAGTGACAAAATCATTGAAATGATACGTCTCCATCTTGGACGAATCTCCGTGGATCAGCCACCGCGAATCGGCCAGAGCCCGCTGCGAAATTTTGTGGGATGGATTAATCACAGACGTGACGAGTTCGCCATAGGTCTTGAGTTGTGTAACATCACCGCCCAGCCTGACTTCCGGATAATTGTCACCCGGGCCATTCCATTTGATATCAGCGATACTATGACAGTCATTACAACTCAGTTGGACAAAGAGTTTTTTTCCGTTAACCGCATCTCCGGGTGGAAGCACAAAACCTTTGGACTCCGGTTGGCAACTTGCCAGGATCAAGGCTGCAAACAGAAACCAACCAAACTTCCTGATCGATTTCAGGATACCGGATTCTTGCGCCGTTTTCATATATCGGGGATTTATAATTTTCACTGAAAACTAGAGGTTGGCGGCCGTTTGATCAATGATAACGGTCATGGCAGTCGCTAGCGAAGGTCAGGGGCACTTCCATGTCCCGGCGGGTTTGTGATCCTATGTATGTCAATGGTGCACCCTACGGTGGAATGATTTGGACACCCATGGGGTTGTTTCGATATCTGCGGGAATTGCTTCGTCCAGAAAGCAACCTGTTGACGGAATCGTAAAAGCGAATCATGCTTACCGAAAATCATACGGTCCATGGCAAACCGACCGGCCTTTGTTTGTCATGGTTTACCGGCAAGGTTAATGCGCAAACCTATTTCACCTATGCAGGTAGCGGCGGTGGATATTACGAAGAGATGCGGCTGTACCCAGATGTTGGAAAAGGAAGCGTTTTGTTTTTCAACCGTACCGGGCTGACGGATGAGCGGGTGTTGGCTCGGGTGGATAGGTATGTTTTTATCTAGTCCTGCCAACTGCTTCGAGTATTGTTTAAATTTGAGTAATTTAGGCAAAATATTGAGCTTTAAAGAGAGACTAATCTTTCAAAAAAGGTGTATAAACCTTTTGGTCAAGGATATGGGGAGTATTACACACCTCGATGTCCCATCGGGCCCTGTATAACTGAGATATGGTGTCTGCTGTCTAAGATAAATTGTTGGTCAGCAGATAAAAGGTGCTGGTTGGTGTTTTTGTCGTATACCTCAACAACCTGCAGTGGGCCATGGTACCTCTGCGAGGAATAAAACCCTGACAATGTGATGTCTTCATCCGACAGAATATGGTCGTGCTTTTCATTCGCTAAGAAGGATTCCAACACTTCAATATCCGCGTTGCGTTTGAGTCGGGTAACAAAGTACACCCGCTTACCGTCCAAATTATTGAGGAACTCGTATTTAACATAGGCTCAGTCCATCACCACCACGGATCCTGCAGGGAACAGGGCCAATGGGGTTACTTTGCTCTCATGCCTTCGTCCCTCGGTCATATCCACGAATACCGGCAGGGAGGTGTTGTAATCCAGTACGGTATCGAGTTTAATAGCCCCATTCCGGGTCCTGAACAGTGTCCGGCCAAACAAGCTCAGGCACAAAGAGATCGTGGTGGCATCCATGATAACTATTTTCACTTGAGGCGAAGAGCGTATTGCCTTCGTTTGGCTAACGAGGGTTCATATTTATCTAGCAGTGCAAAGTAAAAGTCCCGGAAAAGCTCCCATGTCCAATGGGCATTAATGTAGGAGAGGGAGGATTTGCTAGGAGATTTGGCTACACCTAAGTGATTCAGATTCCCCTCAGCAATGCGCAGTCCGTAAGTGATCTCCCTGACCGAGGATGATTTAGCCAGGTAACAGAACAACATAGAAACGAGATCGATCCAGGAATTGATCCCTTTGGTGTATTTGTCAGCACGGTGTTTCTTAACGATTCGATCGAAGGAATTCCGATCCTGGAAATGCAGCAATTAGTTGACGAGGCTTATATTTATGTCAGGCATGGCAGGGAGCTTGTAAGCATCCCTAAGTTAGGGGAAAATGACCCAATGTCTACTATTCTAAATATTTATTTTGGACACTTGTGATTTTCTAAGTTCAACCGATAAGTGCAACAAAGTTTGAAAAACTAAAGCGAGAAAGAATCCTCGCTTTAGTGGGCTGAAAAGCTAAACTTTGTCTTGCATGAAAAAATATAACCAACTCAGCCTGGACCAAAGATATCAAATAGAGGCCTTACTGAAGGGCGGAAAAACCTACACGGCGATAGCTGAAATCATAGGTGTTCATAAATCGACCATCAGCCGGGAACTCGCCCGTAACGTCCCTAAAAGGGGGAAAGGAGCCAATGAATACAATCCAGAGAAGGCCTGGAAGAAGACTCAAGTACGACATGCCACCAAAGCCAAGCATATTTCCTTCACTCAGGAGATGAAGGATACGGTGGTGTCCTGGATGAAAATGGAGAGATTGACACCAGAGCTAATCTATGCCAAAGCATGCACCGAGAATTGCGCCATGGTAAGCCATGAAACTATATATCGTTGGATCTGGGAGATGAAGAAATCCAATCGAAGAGAAGATAAGCCGTATAAATACTTGTACCGGTATCTAAAGCATGGGAAGAGACGCCAAAAGCGAGGACGGATCAAGGAATCCAGGGGTCTGATACTGGAGCGTGTTTCCATTGAGAAAAGGCCAGCCACCGTGGAGAAAAGAAAGCGACCCGGCGACTTTGAGGTCGATTTAATGATGGGGAAGAATCACAAGTCAGCCTTGATCGTGATTACAGACCGGGCCACCTTAAAGACTAAGTTGAGAAAGGTGCAGGGTAAACACGCACAGGAAATTGCCAATAAGATCGTCCAAGCTGTAAAGGCATCTAAAATGCCTGTAAAAACGATTACATTTGGTAATGACCAGGCCTTCGCCGATCACAAGTGGATTGGCAGGCAATTAATGGCAAAAACGTTCTTTACCCACCCTTATACTTCACAGGAGAAAGGCACTGTTGAAAACCGGATCGGTGTGATCAGGATGTTCTTTCCAAAGAAAACAGACTTGAGGTTAACGGGGAATGGCGAAATACGACGTGTGGAAAATTGCCTTAACAGAAGGCCTATTCGGAAATTTAATTATAGGACGCCCAATCAGATGTATGAAATCAAATCAAAATGTTGCACTTATTAGTTGATCATGGCTTTAACTATTCAAATAAAAATGATACTTTTAGGGAAAGTGTCTTGGTTGATTACCAAGAATTTTGATCAATAATAGACGTTGACCGCCAGAAATTTGTAAAAACAAATATATTACAATAATTTGAATATGAAATATATTAACCATTGGATGATCGGTAATTTAGGGCTTTATATTTTTTTGTTTGGATTAAATGAAATGAAAAGCCAGAGATTAACAAGCACTAAGCCAATTCTAATCAATGAATATTGTGATCCACTAGGTGATTATTCAATTAGAGGCTGTTTAAATGAAATTTACAGATTAATAGAGACACACAAAGATACCTCTCCTATATCGTTTACAAGGTACTTTGTTGGTCAGGAGGTTAGTGTTGCACTCAATTCAGAATTAGAAAGCCCAATGACTCACGTCGTTTGGAGAAGTAAGCCGGTGATAAGTGAAAGGTTTGAAGATAAAATTGTGCAGGTTGCACCGAATATTCTAGTTTATTATGAAAGTCCAGATAGTATAAAAAATGTTTTGTTTAGTAGCTCACAACCAACTATGATTGAATTTCTGGATAGTTCTCTGCGGCAGACATTGCGAACTTTTGATATTATGGGTAATCTTCCCTTTAAGAGACCATACAATGCCAAGTTAACATACTTTAATTTTGATGCTGAAAGAATGAATTTATTGCCATTTGCTAAACAACAAAATACTTTTATTCCTGATGAATATTCAATCTTCACTAATGTTGAAGCACTAGGAAATCATATAATTTTAAGTTATAAGCAAGTAATCTTACATAATTTTACGATTGTAGACATGAACACATCGTTAGTCATATTTAATTATTATGGGGAGGTAATAGCTGAACTTAATAATATTCCGACTTGGGATAAAGGTGTAATATCTCCAAGTGGTAATTTTATGTTATATATTTTTGGTGGCAACATTGCGACTGTAAACGAGCCATTTGCAAAACTCCAAGAACCTGGCTGGGCACTTATGGATTTGCGATCTAAAAGTGTTGTTTATTCGGAGCTAGAGCTTGATGGAACTCATTTAGATGGGGTTTTTCTGATTCAAGGATTGCTTGAAGTAAATAGCACAACTCCATATGATAAATTTTACTATGACTACAAAGTTTTTTTTGATGAAAGCAGCCGAACATTATATAAAAAATATTGGTTGCAATCTGAATGGAATAATCTCTTGCAAGAGGTAAAAGAGACAAATAATAAGGATTGGCTCTATTATATTAGCAAATATAAATTTGAAACTGTTACTTTAAAATAGATCAGCTAGACACACTTGACTAATTAAAATTCCCATGAAAAAGATATTCTTTTTTATCCTCCTTGCGACTTTATTAAAAACAGTAATAGCTCAACAACCAAGGTGGTATGAATTTAACAATAATAATTATACTATTACTGGTCCATTTACTTTTCCAGATAGCGCCATTGCTGATGATTTTGGACCTCGTGATTATGGTAATGATGATTTTCATGGCGGAATTGATTATAATTGCTCATATCAAGCAGCTGATGCCCAAAAATGGAATATGGTAGTTAGTCCTCAGTATTCATACATCTTTGATTTTAATGGACTAATTCAATCGGGTAATTTCTATAAACGTCTTATTACGCTTGTATTCGATGAAGAGCATAATGAATCGTACTCTTGGGTTTTTGGACATGCATTTGATGATGACCAGCAATTTTATGACTTATTTGATCACCATATTATTCTTAAATATTGTGAATTTCCAAATAATGATAAATGGGGGTTATATTTAAACTTGAGCAACGAAGTATATTGTTATAGTCAGGTTCCAAATGCAGAAATGAAAGTTAATAACGTACTGATTCCAACCACTAACGAAGTGAATGATTTAGATCCAGTTATTCCAATTGGAAATAGCGGCGGAAATTATACTTCACATTTGCATCTTAACACCATACCTTATGGTACAAATACCGATAGTGATTTGTCTAATGGAAGTCCACTACAATATATTTCTTACATCCATCCAGCATACATTATAACTGCCAGCTCTCCAAATAGTCAATCTTCAGTATCTTTGCATTATCCTGGTGATGAACCAACTAAAGTTAAAATCAGACCTGCTATGGTCGGTGAATTGCCAAATAATTCTAGATATTATCATGTATTTGATATTAATACAATCGAATTAGAGTGGAAATATCAGTTTTTATCAAATTCATTCTTTCAAACAATAAGAGGTGATGAGAAAAATAATATTATAAGTATAGGGAGCAGATTGAATGAACTAAAATTAAACCACCCGTCTGGGAATATTTATCCAAATAATTTTCCACTATGGAATGAAAACGGAATTTTATCAAATGCTTATAACTCAAATTCCTCTGGAGACAATGCACCACATCCATGGGATGATTATTATTTTATTGATTTTCCAACAAGAATACACATAGGTGACCAGTTTAACAATATTTCGAAATTTGCAAATTACCCAAGCCTTTGTAAGTATAAAGATGGTCCGTACGATTTTCGTGCTAAGTTTTGGCGTACTGATAATAGTTATGAACATCATGCAAATCAAGCAGTAGTTTTGGACAATTGGTGGCCATTTGTTGAGAAGGTAGAAATGGATTGGGGTCTTCAGCATATTTATGATGCTCAATGGAATCCCAATTCAACTGGAACTTGTGGATTATTTCAACCGAATACAATTAATGTATTAGTTAGCGGGATTAGTGCAATTTTACCAATAGTTGTAACCGCATATACGAGCGAGCCTATGAGTGAAATATTTCTTGATGTCGACGATTGGAATATTCAAAATCTACCAGGTCAAGCCTACCATATTTCGCAAAATGAATTTAAGTATAAATTTTCAATACCTTCTTCTAATGTGACCAATTTTGGAATGGACATAATTTTCAAATTTCATGGAAAGGACTTTTCAAATAATAATTTGATTGCATTCGATACACCTCATGCACAATATTGCCAAGCAATTCCTTATCGTGGTGTAAATGGATTTATTAACAATTCTCAATTACCTTCAGGAACGGATGTAATTCATAGGTTTTATTTACGACAATGCGGAGAACAATCTATGCAACCAAGCGTAGGTGTAACTTCGGGCATATTAATTTCTGGCGTTAGCTCACCTGCATTCTCACCTGATCAAAATTGTGCAGATGGAGCTATTGATTTAGAAATTAGTGGTGGATTTTCACCTTACGAAATTCAATGGTTTAAAAATGGTGTTTCCTTTGGTCCAAGTATAACCTCATATGGAAATGATGGATTGGAGGATTTAAACAATATAGCCTATGGTAACTATTCAGTTCTAGTAACTGATGCACTTTGTGGTACTTCAACTATTAATTTTGATGTTCAGGTGCAGGAGAATATCATATCAATTATTTCTGTAAAAAATAATTCCATTTGTTATGAATATGAAAATCATCCAGGCTTTTATGCAAGTGCAGATGGCAGCATTGATATTTCAATAAATTATGATTTGCCTTATACTGTTTTATGGACTGGAATTGGATATAGTTCTAATAATGAAGATATTTCTGGATTATGTCCAGGCACATATACTATTTATGTTACAAATGAAGCAGGCTGTACAATCAGAAAATCTATAGATATTTGTTGCTGTTCACAACCTAATAGACAACAATCAGTTACCTTTGCTCCTGAGAATTCTTGCTATTTGTATTTTCTTGAAAATGGTGCTATTCCTTACTGTGAAGATGCAGATTATTCCATTAATATTGAGGAGGGAAATTGGGAATCTAGCAATAATTGCAATGGATTCATATATCCTGAAATTTTAGGAGGCGCAAATACGAAATATTTTAAATGGACCTTACCTGATGGAAGTATAGCTACTACTTATTATTTGGATAATCTATGTGCAGGTACATATTGTCTGCAGGTTACGGACGGTTGCTCTTCCGATCAGTTTTGTTGGACAATTTCTGATTGTTCATCTACTCAAATAGAAATTAATAGTAATGTGGAAAACACTTGTATTTCATATGAAGTTGGTTCGATTGAGCTATTCCCTAATGGAGGCAATTCTCCCTATTCATATACTTGGAGTAATTACAGTCATGACATGAATCTTTATAATTTACCGGTGGGTGAATATTGCGTTACGGTTTTGGATAATTTTCATTGCAAAGCAACTTCGTGCTTTGACATTGATGATCCAGTAGAAGCAATTTTAGATCGAAATCTTGATCCTTGTGAGGATGTTTATTCTTGCAATGGAAAGCCTGTAAAGACTATATCTTATGGTTTTAATTATTTGCCTAATGGCGTACAAGGACAAGGCCTCTATAATTACCTTAATAATAATTGGTTGCGTATTACGGGATGTAACGCAATAAAAAGATGTCGAGATATTCCATTAGGTCAAATTACTGAAGAAATTGAAATTACTTCTACCTTGTATGGTGATGATGAATGTGTAATGTCTGTCTTATGTAATGGTTCTTTATTATTTAATAATTGGTTTGGATCTATTGAATATTCTGCAGGTGATGTCCCAAATACTTGTAAGAAGTTATGTGTCTTGCCTATGAATGCTAGTGTATTATTTCCTAATGAGACTGATGATATCATCTTTATTGATGAGTTGGAGATTATCAACTTTAATTATACTTATGAATGCATTGATGGACAATGTAAAAAGCATTCTTTTTGCGATGGTAACCCTATTAGCACAGAGGATGTAAGTTGTACTGAGTGTGATAGGAATAGTGTTAGATGTTGTATCGCAATACGAGATTTAAGCATCGTTGATACTGCTATTACTGAGACTGATAGAAATTATTCTGAGAATGATCCTTTTACTATAAATTATACAAATGATATTGTTTTTGACATAATTGGTTCCTTTGGAAATACCACATTACTTCCGATTGATCAAAACGATAGCAATTATAGTAAGGATGCATTAGATCATTTTGAAAAAACTCAATTAATAAAAATATATCCTAATCCCGCTAAAACAGTTATCGACTTAGAGCTATTGTCGGATTTTGAAGATAATTCTAAGATGGTTGTTAATATACTTAATACTTTAGGCATAGAAGTTTTGAAATTATTTTTAAATACCAATGATTTTGAAAATAATATCTATTCTATAGATGTTAATCAATTAGTCCCAGGCATATATTATATTAATATAGCAAATGATAAGGCATTATTAGATACAAAAATGATAACAATTATTGAATAAAGTTATATGAGAAATATTAATTGGATTTATTTTTATATTTTGGTAGCATTGCTTCCTTCATGTAGAAACAAGGAAGTAAATATTGATCATTGTGAATCAATATATTTGGGGAGTTGGAGTGCGTCCGAAAGATTTGTTTTTATGAGTTATGACACTATTCAATCGGACATATCCCGTTTATTGGACATTAAGTTTAATTATAATCAAGTAGGCTGGACTCTTCGCAAGGATAATCATGAAAAATTTACTTGGACTTGTACTGATTCAGTTCTTAATATTGAAAAGGAATTAAATGCATCAGCATATTTGGACTATGGCATATTTGACCTTCTTTATAATTCAAGTGACAGTCTGGTGTTGCAGAGGTATTTAGAGTTTAGCGGCTATAATATAAATGGGGATAGTGTAAATACTAAAAGCTGGCTGACCTGGATCTTAGTAAAAGAATGATTCCGTTTTACATTACATCGGCAAGGTCTTTGTAGCCTTCCCTGTTTTTGAAGACTTTTCCATTTTACTAAACAGTTTAAGTGACCCTCACCCAATTTTAGGACGCCAGGAAAGAGAATTTTTCGACTTTTGACCCTCACCCACCCCTTCTCCCAATATTCATTACATTTGAAAGCACCCTCAAGCCAGCACATGCCAAAAATACAATTTCATGGCCTACCCAATTGAAATCATACTACACCGCCAGTTGGCCGACTGTCTGGCCATCCCGGTATTTATCGTAGATCCTGAGGGTAATTTGCTGTTCTATAATGAACCTGCTGAAGACGTCCTCGGCATGCGGTATGAGGATACCGGAGAGATGCCCGTGGAACAATGGTCCACCGCCTTTCAGACCAAGGCCGAAAACGGGGATCCCATGCCACCGCAGGATTTACCTCTCGTCAGAACCTTACAGGATCATCTTCCGCATCATGCTACTTTTCGGATAGAAAGTATGACAGGCCGCTCGCAGAAGATCGATGTCACCTCGCTGCCGATCATCGGCCGGACCGGGCTTTTTGAAGGCGCGGTAGCTATATTCTGGAAATCATCAGATTCATGAACATCACATTGTGCGGTGTTCGGGGCTCTATCCCTACGACCAGTCCGGATACCCGTGAACATGGGGGCAATACATCCTGCGTCAGTATTGAGGCGGATGGATGTCTCATCGTGCTGGATGCAGGGAGCGGTATTCAAAATGTCAAATTACCTCCATCGCTCAAACCAAGGCGTGTAGATATTCTGTTGACGCATCTGCACATCGATCATATCCAGGGCATCGGTTTTTTTAAACCCTTATTTGACCCCACGATGGACATCCATATCTGGGGTCCCGCAGGAAGTACGCATAGCCTACGCTCCAGGCTGGGACGGTATTTGTCGCCGCCATTTTTCCCGGTGTACTTCAGAGATCTTCCTTGTCATTTGACGCTACATGAGATTGGCAACAGCCATTTTGACATCGGCCCTTTTCATATCCTTTCGAGATTTATTATTCATCCCGGGCCAACGGTTGGATTCCGCATTGAACATGCATCAGGGACATTCACTTACCTGCCGGATCATGAACCTGCATTAGGCGTAACCGGTTTGTCCAGAAATCCCCAATGGCTTTCTGGTAGCGAACTGTCCAATCAAACAGATCTTTTACTGCATGATGCTCAATATACTGCCCTTGAATACCCTAACAAACAAGGATGGGGACATAGCTCCATGGAAGATGCCATCACCTATGCCACACTGACTGGGGCAAAGCATCTGCTGCTCTCCCATCACGATCCCACCCGTACAGATCAGGAACTCCACGCATTGGACAAGTTTCTGAAAAGAAAAATAGCGACTACTTTCCCGTATAAATTTAGCCGCGAGGGCATGGAAATACGGATTGAGCGATAAAAGGATTATCATGGCTACGAAAACACACTGGGATTGGACCTCCATTAAAATGTGTTTCATCAAGGCAAACTCCCCACGAATTGATCAATCAGTTTTTAATAAATCTTACATTTAGGTATGAAATACATTTTTTGGACCCTGTACCTGATCTCCTGTACCATCACTGGCTTTAGCCAGCAGACCCTACAACGTTCGATCGTTCATGACGGCCTGGTCAGGGAGTACATTCTGTATGTTCCTGCCAGTTATGCACCCGGTGTACCTGCGCCTCTGCTCCTGAACTTTCATGGCTACACCTCCAATGCGCTGGAGCAGATGTTTTATGGTGATTTCCGCCCTATAGCGGACACGACAGGAGTCATTGTAGTGCATCCTCAAGGCACGGTGGATCTGCTGGGCAATACCCACTGGAATGTGGGATGGGGCACGAGTACGGTGGATGATGTTGGATTTACCAGTGCATTGATTGATTCGCTTTCCGCCGCATACACCATTGACCCTACCCGCATCTATAGTACCGGGATGTCGAATGGTGGATTTTTTAGTTACAAACTGGCCTGTGATCTGAGTGATCGTATTGCGGCTATTGCTTCGGTGACCGGGAGCATGAATGTCAACCAGGCTGCGTCCTGTCATCCGGAACATCAGATGCCTGTGATGGAAATCCATGGCACGGCAGATCAGACTGTAGCCTACACCGGCAATATTCTCTTCGCACCGATACCGTCCGTCCTCAGTTTTTGGGTTGGATACAATGGCTGTACGACGCCAGCCATCGTCAATCCTATCGCAGACACTGACACTGCGGATGGTTGTACCGCAGAACATCATTTTTATCCTGCGGGACAGAATGGTGCCACCGTAGAACATTACAAGATCACCGGTGGAGCACACACCTGGCCCGGAAGTGCTTTTGGAGGCGTGGGGACCAACCAGGACATCGATGCCTGCAAGGAAATCTGGAGGTTCTTTTCAAAATATGATATCCACGGGTTGATCGAAACCACCTCTACCTCTGCGGAGACTGATCGGCATGAGGTGTTGGTCTTTCCAAATCCTTCGGCTGACTATATCACGATCCGGATGCAGGACCAGAAGGATATGCCTTTCATGATTTCCAACTTGATGGGTCAACCTATATTCAAAGGCCATCTATCGGCTTCCAATCCACGTATTGACATCAGAGCCTTAGCCACCGGGATTTACATATTGTCTGCCGATGGTATCGCGATTATGTTTGCAAAGAGTGAATAGCTCCGGGATCTGATCCATAGCATCCACGGTTAAAATCAGACAGTACGCAGAGCGTTTTTGGGTATGGCCTGTCCCCGGGCCGGCATCAGTCACGTGGCATATAATCTTTACTTTTACCCCGTACCTATTCAATTGAACTGCCCTGCATGAATTCATCAATTAGTATTTCACTTCTACTTTTGGCCTGTATGACCACACTTACTGCCCAGCAGGAAGACCCCTTTCTGTTTCTCGAAGACATCGACAGTAAAGGGGCCATGGATTTTGTCAATGCGCACAATACCTCTACGGTCACCCGGCTGATGAGTGAAAAAACCTATGCGCCGATTTACAACAAAGTACTTGAAGCACTCAACTCTACCGACCGGATAGCCTACCCAACAATAGCCGGCGATTACATCTACAACTTCTGGCAGGATGCAGAGCATGTGCGGGGCATCTGGCGGCGGGCATTGAAAGTCACCTACATGGAAGGCAGCCCGGAGTGGGAGACGCTCCTCGACCTGGATGCCATGTCGGCCAAAGATCAGGTCATGTGGGTCTTTAAGGGGGCCGGGGGATTATATCCTAAATACAACCGGTTTCTGATCAGCCTGTCTAAAGGCGGTGGAGATGCTATTGAAGTCCGAGAGTTTGATGTGCAGACCCGCAACTTTGTACGTGGGGGATTCCATCTGGAAGAATCAAAAGGTGGAGCGGATTATGTAGATGAAAACACATTGATCGTCAGCACGGATTTTGGTCCGGGGTCGATGACCACATCCGGCTATCCCAACCAGGTGAAACTTTGGGAACGTGGCACGCCGCTGAGTGCCGCCACCTTATTGTTTGAAGGAGATACTACTGACGTCGGCACCTGGGGATATGTCTTGCGTGATGGTGATCTGGCTTACACGACCATCGTACAGGCCCCTACCATTTTTACCTCTTCCACCTATATTCTGGTTGGGGATACCCCGGTCAAACTCGATATCCCCACTGATGCTTCGATAAAGACCCTGTTAAAGGATCAATTGATTCTCTCCCTTAAAACCGATTGGGAAGTCGCTGGCACACGGTATCCTCAAGGAGCACTTCTGAGCATTCAACTTTCTTCATTGTTAGAAGGGAAAAAAGAAATTCGCCTGATCCTCGTTCCCGACGAATGGAGCAGTGTGGAAGAAGTGTATGCCACAAAAAACAAATTACTGGTCAATATGACCACCAATGTCAAAAGTGTACTCAACCAGTATACGCTTGATGCCGAGGGATGGCATGCCACAAAGGTGGGGGCACCGGATCTGGGCACGATCAGCATTGACGCGACCGATGTTTTTTCGGATGTCTATTTTTTCGACTACACCAATTTCCTTACCCCAACCACTTTGTATGTTGCAGATGCGCAGACCCACCAGGTGACCCCGTTGAAATCCTTGCCCGCCTTTTTTGACGCGTCGAAATACAAAACGGAGCAGTTTAAAGTGAAATCCAAGGATGGGACCATGATCCCCTACTTTGTCGTCTCCTCTAAAACCATCAAGTACGATGGCCTGAATCCTACCTTGCTCAATGCGTATGGCGGATTTGAGGTGTCCATGTTGCCCTATTATATTTCATCGATGGGGAGCAGCTGGCTGGATAACGGAGGGGTTTATGTACTTGCCAATATTCGTGGTGGTGGGGAGTTCGGACCTAAATGGCACCAGGCCGGGCTTAAAGAAAAACGCCAGAACGTATATGATGATTTCTTCGCGGTCACCCAGGATCTCATCACCCGCAAGATTACCATCCCGAAACATTTGGGTATCAAGGGAGGCAGTAATGGTGGCCTGCTGATGGGCGTGGCTTTTACCCAACATCCTGAATTGTACAATGCGGTCTTATGTGAAGTTCCATTGCTGGACATGAAGCGCTATAATAAGTTGTTGGCCGGAGCCTCATGGATGGGTGAATATGGCAACCCGGACATCCCGGAAGAATGGGCATATATCAGCAAGTATTCGCCCTATCAGAATATTAAGCCGGGGATGAAATATCCTGAAGTTTTTTTCGTGACCTCGACGCGGGATGACCGGGTGCATCCGGGCCATGCGCGAAAAATGGTGGCACGAATGGAAGACCTCGGCTATAAGGTATACTCCTTTGAAAATGTCGAAGGTGGACATGGGGCGGCTTCTACCAATGAGCAGCGGGCTAAAATGGTCGCCCTGGAATATGCCTATCTGTTGATGAAACTGAAATAAACCAAAGACTAACCTTCTTTACTCACCAGAATAAGACCGGGCAGTACATTGACCACTACTAAAAAATAATTCATGAACAAGTTATCCTTCGGCATTACTCGTTGGTTATTATGTCTGGGTTGGATGGCTTTATCTTTTATCCCTATGCAAGCACAAATGATGGATGGCACCTACCGGCTCACCGGCATACATGATATGGCCGCGGGTTTCCGATTTACACCGGATGGCCGGTTTGACTTTTTCTATATCTATGGGGTCTCGGACCGACAGGCCACCGGAACCTACACGATGGATGGCGATACCATCAAACTCAAAAGCGAGAAGGAGCCTGGAAAAGATTTCAGTATCGATGCCCAAAGTAAAAAAGGCAAGGGCTATTCCATTCAGGTCAAGGCACCCAATGATTTCCTGCTCAGCCATGTGACCTGCTTTTATTTTGTCGGTGACCGGCAAGAGACAGTACAGTCAGATTCGAAAGGATATATTCATCTCGATGTCGATCATTGCGACAAGATTTTCCTGCGGCATGAGATTTTTCCTGACATCCCCACTTTGATTAAAGATGTGGACAATACGAACAATGTATTTGAAGTGTCCTTGCTTCCATCTCTTGGGCAAGTGAGTTTTAAAGGGATTGATTTGTTTATTAAAGACGGGGAGTTGACCTGCCATCCCAACTATTTCATGCCGTTTGATGGCATTCGGTTTGTAAGGGAATAAACGGTGGTTTAAGATTTCGTTGCACGAAAGGCGTTTTTGTTACTTTTTTCATCGATAAAAAAGTAACCAAAAAATCTAGTCGCTCGAAAAACTCACTTTGGTTTCCTATCGTTCGCTGGTTTTTCTGTTTCGCTGTCACGCTTAGTCCGTTTCCACTTTGCTGTTTCTTTGAAAGGATTTGTATGCATGTGTCTTGCTTTCTTCCTGAAACAGCGCGATAGGATCGTTCGGACAATTTCGAGCGACATGGCTTATTCCTATTCGAGGAAATTTTTCGTCACATGATTTTAGTAGTCGAAAGGGCAATATCAGGTCACTATAATTTGCGAGAACACGATTCTTATTGTGCAATGATCTAAATCGTCCGGTCGGTTCCGACAATTTCGAGCGGCATGGTTTGTCCTTATTCGAGATGATTTTTTTTATTGATTTTTCAACAATAAGAGGCAGCGTGTAGCCCGCCCCGGGGTTTGCATGCGAAAGGATGAGGGATGGTGCAACACAGGCGATGTGCTGAGCGAAGTCGAAGTAGGTCGGGGGCTGCGCCGGTTATGGAAGGAGTTTGACTTTGTTGGTACATGGGTTTACAATAGTTAAAAAACGGATTAATGGCTTCTAAGCCAATATATTCTTAAGGCTTTACCTTACATTTAAGGGTATTAATTAACACCATAAATAATAGCTGATGAAAAGCCATTCCACACTTTTCCTGATTTTTCTTTTTGTATTGATCAACATGCTACCTGCTGATGCTCAGTGGGTAAGGCAGTATCCCCTTGACAAGCTGGAACACGTCAATGACATCGCCCTGCATGCTGACGGGCATGGTTTCGCCGTGGGAGGTGATGACCTGATCCTCCGGTTAGACCCCGGCATTAAAAAATGGGAATTACTGCTGGGCTGGGACAAGAACTGGACCCTGGAAGCTGTAGACTACCTCAATGGCACTGAATTCGTTGCCGCGGGAGGACAAGGGGTCATCACCTCTGAAGACAATGGTGCGCATTGGACGCAAGTGAGTGGTGCGCCATCCGGCATTCATGCCATCCATATTATTTCTCCCACAGAAATGATTGTGGTCGCAGATGGAGGAGTACATCATTGGTCCAACAATACCTGGACGAGCCTGAATCTACCGGTGACTTCGGGTGTAGCTGGTGGTTTCATCCTGGATGACCAGCATATCTGGTGCTTCACCGCAGGCTCTTCCCCGGTGATTTACGCTACGTCCAATGGTGGGGGGATGTGGAATTCGAACACCCAGGTGGCCAGACCTGATGTCGTAAAATTCTATGACGCACAGTATGGAATAGCGCTTGACGGGCGCATGGTCTACCAAACTAAAAACGGGGGCGGACAATGGACCCTGGTCAGTAATGGTGTTATTCATAATTCGGTCAACGACATCACTTTTGGTGCGAGCCCTAACGTGTTGATGGCGGCTACCTTCAATGCTGTTCCTACGATTTCGCAGGA
>JBGAWQ010000044.1:0-23371 GCA_044227555.1 Saprospiraceae bacterium
CCTGGCACAGTGGACGGTCTTGCCAGAAACGCCACAAATTGATTATGCCTTTGGCGGATATCTCTCCGAAAGTAATGGATGGACTTTGATCACCGGATGCTTCCAGGCCGAAGGAGGAGAAGAATATATTACGATCGGCAATTTTCATGATGATACAGAGACCTCCTATGATCCAAACTGTGGAAGCGGATTGTCCTATTATTTTATTGATGAAGTCTCCGTCGTAGAAGGAAATGCTCCGGAGGAATTGATCTTTGATCTGGGTGGACCTGAATTTGCATGCAATGAATATGTGATTGATCCGGGTTTATCCGGGTACTATTATGTATGGGAAGACGGATCGAACGGTCCTACATTAACGGTCAACGAAACGGGAACGTATTCCCTTACCATTTCAGATGGTTGCAATACCGGGGTGGATTCGATTGAGGTAACCATCGGAGGCAACAATCCACCTGTGGATCTGGGTCCATCTAATATTGTACTGTGCGATGGCGACACCTATTCTATCTCCCTTGATCCCGATCTCTTCGAATATGAATGGAGTGATGGAAGTACAGGACCAGATTACAGTATCACTGCAGCGGGTACATATTCAGTAACTCTTGATGATGGATGTGATGCAACATCGGATGAAGTGGAGGTATTGATAATGTATCCACCCCTACCCTTCGACCTTGGCGATGATGGTCCGCTTTGTCCCGGTGAATTCCTCGATTACAATTTTGATCCTTCACTCGGCGACTTTACTTGGCAGGATGGCAGCCACAGTAATGTGTATACCATAGAAGATGAAGGAACCTATAGCCTCACCATCAGCAATATGTGTGGTGAGGAAACAGATGAAATCACCGTATATGCACTGGACATACCAGATGTCCAAATAGGCAGCGATGATGTTGATCTATGTCCCAATGAGGTATATGAAGTCAGTGTGAATCCCGACCTTGGGGATATCCTTTGGCCGGATGGAAGTGACAATCCGGATTTCTATATCTCCGCGCCTGGAATTTATACTGTGTACGTTACCAATGAATGCGGAACGGGGAGTGATGCAGTTAATGCAATCTATCATCAGCCTCCGGCATTTGATCTTGGACCGGATCTCCAACTTTGTCCAGGCGATACCGTCATCCTACAAGTCAGTGGAGTTGAGGGCGAATATTTCTGGCAGGATCAATCCACCGACGCCTTGTTTGAAGTTACCCAATCAGGAGTATATAGTCTTGATGTTACGAATATCTGCGGCCAAATGACGGATAGCGTTCACGTCCAATACCAGGCTCCATTATCTCCCGTTGATCTTGGTCCCGATGTCAGTTTATGCCCCGGGGAAAGCGTGGTATTTCATGCTGGTTCAACGACAGCAAGTCATTTGTGGAATGATATGAGCACTGCTGACTCTTTGTTAGTAAATACGGCCGGCACTTTCTATGTTACCGTATCCAATGCTTGTAGTTCGTTCTCTGATACTGTCATGGTCAGTGTCAATGGCAATCCGCCTCAAGTTGATCTTCCTACATCCATTTCTCTCTGCCAGGGGCAATCGCTGACACTTGATGCGATGGCCACTGGCGTTGCATACCAATGGAATGATATGTCCCAGAATCAGCAACTCACCGTACTTGCACCCGGAACATATAGTGTTACCGTTTCCAATGCCTGTGGATCTGATGCAGATACCATCGTCATCACTGATGGTGGTCCCGCTCCGCTTGTGATGCTGGGCAATGATGTCTCCCTCTGTGCGGGGGATACCATTTTGCTCGCACCTGCTGCTTCAAGCATCGACACCTGGTTGTGGCAGGATGGATCGACCAATAACACATTTCAGATCACTTCACCTGGCTTGATCTATGTCGCCGTGCAAAATTCTTGCGGACAAGCTTTTGATACCATGACTGCTACCCTGCTCCCGGCTATACCTCCGCTTGATCTTGGAGCTGATACTTCGCTTTGCTCCGGCCAGACACTTGGCCTCACCATCAACATACCGTCAGTTAATATTCTATGGCACGATGGGGAAACTGATGACAGCTATACCATCACGGGGCCGGGATCAGTCTTCGCTTCCATCACCAATGTATGTGGCGTGTCTTCGGACACTATGGAAGTCACTGCTTTGCCTGATGTGCCCGTACTCAACCTTGGGGCCGATCAGAGTCTTTGTCCGGGTGAAACCATCACGATCAATCCAGGGATCGCCAATGTAGACTATCTATGGCAGGATGGATCGACTGGCATTTCTTATCAGACCACCATGGAGGAAACCATCATTTTAAATATAACCAATGCCTGTGGGACTTCCACTGACACTATAGAGATCATTGAAAACACCCTTGGCCCGCAGTTGAACCTTGGAAACGACATTCAGGTTTGTGCAGGTGAAACAGTCACCATTCCTTCCGGCATTTCAGGGGTTAATTACCTCTGGCAAGATGGATCAACCAATCCTTCATTCATCACCACATCATCCGGAACATTTATTCTTGAGGTCAGCAACAATTGTGGCGTAGATAGGGACACCATTGTGGTGGATATTTCCGGAGTACAGCCTGAAGTTGATCTGGGGCCGGACACAACACTCTGTGAGGGCATCACCTTAACCTTGATATCAAATGCTGATGCCATCACCACGACTCAATGGCAAGATGGATCATCTGGTCTCTCCTATCCTGTGTCTTCGCCTGGAGAATACAGTCTGATGGAATCCAATCGTTGCGGAGATGCCAGTGACACCATCACGGTCTCCTATCTGGATGCCCCTGACCCCTTCACCCTTGGACCGGATACAACCTTATGTCCCGGCGCTTTCATTACGCTTCAAGCCCCTACTCAGTCTTATACCATTTTATGGCAGGATGGCTCCAATCAATTGTCATATCTCGTGGACCAGCAGGGAACCTATTCATTGCAACTCAGCAACGATTGTGGTATGCAGGCCGATGAAATCCAGGTTCATGTTGATACCCGTACTCCTCAACTTCTGCTCGAGCCTTTGATCACCTGGTGCATCGGGGATATCATCACCTTGAATGCACTGCAACCCTTTCCTGCGGACTACGCGTGGAGCACAGGGGCAACTACGCCATCCATCGAAGTGATTACGCCAGGTGCTTATTCCATTGAGGTCATTGTACCCTGTAGCACCGTATTACAATCTGTAGACATCATCGAGGGCCAAAATTGTGACGTGCAGGAAGTACATAATGACATCTATGTGCCCAATGTGTTTTCACCAAATGGAGATGGCATCAATGATCTATTTGCGCCAGCTTTTGGTGCTGATCTGGAAGTCCTGGAAGTGAACGGATCCATCTTCGATCGTTGGGGCAACCTCGTCTTTCAATCGAATGGCACCCAATTTGTCTGGGATGGAAGATTTCATGAGGAAGAACTTCAGCCCGGTGTATTTACCTATATTATGGTAATTACATTACTGAATAATGGACAGCAAGAAACAAAGTTGTTGAAAGGTGATGTAACCTTGCTTCGATAATTCCCGACAAAGGATCCCGGATCCGTTGATGATGCAGGCAGATTGAATTTGAATTCATTCTTTTCCTATATTTATAACCTTACCATTCAGCTACATCATGTATCGCACCATTACCTATTTCATATTTGCAAGTCTCACCTTTGGATTCGTTGCTGGTTGCAAACCAGGTGGTACTTCTGATAACCCACATCTTGGGCAACTCCATTTTGACGTCACCGGCTTACCTGAAGCTCAGCCCGATTTTAAAGAAGGCCTCTTATTGCTTCACAGTTTTGAATATGCTGATGCCGAGGAGGCTTTCCACAAAGCGCGAACAACCGATAGCACATTTGTGATGGCCTATTGGGGAGAGGCGATGACCTGTAATCATCCATTATGGCAGGAACAAGATGTTGATAAAGGGAAATCCATTTTAAATGCCCTTTCACCAAATCCTGGAGATCGTATTGCAAAAGCGAAGACGGAGCTGGAAAAGGATTTTATACGTGGTGTCAATATTCTTTATGGGGAGGGCAACAAATCTACACGGGATAGCCTTTACGCGGAGTACATGAAGACCATGTATGAAAAATATCCGGGCAATGATGAGGTCGCTGCCTTTTATAGCCTGGCCCTCAATGGCTGGGGCACTACCGATCTGGACAAATCCATCATGGTTCATGCGGCTCAGATTGCACAGGAAATATTGGACCGGAATCCGGATCATCCGGGGGCACTCCATTACATGATCCACGCATATGATGATCCTCAATATGCTGAGCTGGCCGCAGCGACTGCTGACCGGTATGCCATCGTGGCCCCTGATGCCGGTCATGCCTTACATATGCCAACTCATACCTATCTGGCCCTGGGTCAATGGGACAAAGTGGTGCAAAGCAATGTGGTCTCCTGGAAAGCAGAGTATGCCCGTAAACAGCGCAAAAACCTGGACAACAATGCCCTTGCCTATCACGCCTATCATTGGCTTGAATATGGCCGCCTTCAACTGGGTGAACAAGACCAGGCCAGAGCCATGCTGGACAGCATGCAAACCTTTTGCGCCGAGCTACCCAGTCCAAGGGCACGTGCCCATTTGATATTGCTTAAATCAACTTATCTCGCGGAGACTAATGACTACAGTAGTAAAGCGATATCCATTCCTGTTGACCCGCATGACCTGAATATCGTAGTCCGTGCTAAAAACTACTATACCATCGGCATGGCCGCCTATCAGGCAGGAGAGCCGGGTCTGCTGGATACTGCAATCATGCAACTGGCAGATGAGCGTGTCACCGAGCAACTCAAGACCTCCGGTACCGGCATCAGGATGTGTGGGAATATCAACCGCTCGCTCGCTTCGCCTACCGATCTTCTGGAAGCTGAAACCATGGAATTAGAACTGCGGGCACTTCGGGCCTGGATGAAAAAAGATGCCATTGCCACAGAAGATTTCCTCAAAAAAGCAACGGCCACTCACGACAAAGCAGGATACTCCTACGGGCCACCGAATATCGTCAAGCCTTCGTATGAACTCTATGGTGAATGGTTGCTTGAAAACAAGAGACCCAAGGACGCGCTGGTCCAGTTTGACAAATCACTGGTCCTGGCTCCGAACAGGCGGTTGTCAGTTATCGGAAAGCAGATGGCTTTAAAAGCAATTTAATCTAAAATCCATCCTAACCTAACCATACCTGGAAAGAAGGTCATTAATTTTTTGTATTTTTCTTTGAAATCCAATAGCTCCATTGCCTAACTACCGCCCTATAGATCGGCTGTTTTCATCAAGTCGTTCGACTAGCATCATCTTTTTTCTGTGGATGTTGATGCCCTCAAGTAGTTCATCTCAAAATCTGATCGCCAATGCCAGCTTTGAAGATCATACCTTTTGTCCGGGTGACTATAGCGACTTTTGCAACAATGTCTGTCCTCCCTGGTTTTGTGGAACGAATGGAACTGTAGATTACTACCATGAATGCAGTCCGGGCCCCAATGTAAGTGTACCTTACAACACTCAGGGCATGCAGCATCCACGTACCGGAGCAGCTTATGCAGGTATTCTTATGCGGATCTGGTATCAAAACTGGAGAGAATACCCAACCATCCAGCTTACACAACCACTGACCGCTGATACCTGGTATACTTTTGAATGTTATGTCAGCCTGGCGGATAACCACTGTGGTGTTGAACAGTTTGGTGTCTACTTTTCGGTCGGCAACCCTTATACGGCTATAACCACCCCATATCCTGTCCAACCTCAGATTGAAACTAATTATGGATTTTTCAGTGACACCGCAAACTGGAAACTGATCAGAGGATGTTTTCTGGCAGAAGGTGGCGAACAGTATGTGATGTTTGGCAACTTTCATACAGACCTCCAGACGCCACTTGACCCCGTATGTGAAGACCTTTTTACCTCCTATTACTTCCTTGATGACATGTCCCTGGTGGAGGGCATATCCCAGGATGAACCCGAACTGATCCTTGGAGGTCCGGAGTTTGCATGTTACGAATATGAAATTGTACCGGAAACTGATGCCATATATTACTCCTGGAGTGATGGCTCACACGACCCCACACTGACCGTAACCCAATCAGGGACCTACGCATTGACCGTTTCGGATGGATGTATTGAAGTCGTGGATTCTATTGAAGTCACCGTTGCCGGCGTGAATCCTCCTGTTGACCTGGGTCCACCGGAAGTGACCATTTGTAGTGGAGATGCTTATGATATCAACCTGGACCCGGATTTGAGTGAATATACCTGGAGTGATGGTTCTGACGGACCTGACTATTCCATAACCACGGAAGGAACATATGCAGTGACTTTTGATGATGGCTGTGCCGTAACCACAGATGAGATCACGGTATATGTGCTGAATCCCCCACCTCCGATTGATCTGGGAGATGATGGTCCGCTATGTGATGGGTATAGTATCAACTATGATTTTGATCCGGATATTGGCGATTACCTTTGGCTGGATGGAAGCACTACTTCATCATACACTATTTCAGGCGGAGGAACGTACGGTTTAACCGTTACGAATATGTGCGGGGTTGAGTCAGATGAAATCATCCTTGAAGATCTTGAAGCACCGGAAATTGATTTAGGCACAAATACGGTGCAGTTGTGTTCAGGCCAAACCTACAGCCTTGAACTTGACCCGGATCTTGGTGAATTTTTATGGCAAGATGGAACCACGTCACCTGATTATTACATTTCCAATCCTGGGCATTATAGTGTTACGGTGACCAATGTCTGCGGTTTTGGAAGCGATTATGTAGATGTGATATACACTCAAACACCTGATTTGGATTTGGGGCCTGACCAGATCCCTTGCCCGGGAGACACTATCCTTCTTGATGGAGGAGGCATTGCCGGAAGTTATCTCTGGCAAGATCAATCCACGGACACGCTATACACAGTCACCCAAGCCGGTACCTATATCCTTAATGTCACTAACAGTTGTGGTACTTCCCTGGATACCGTAAACATCAACTATTCATCGTCCGTCATTGCTCCAGATCTTGGGCCTGACATCAGCTTATGTCCCGGAGAGGAAATCATCCTGCAAGCCACCTCCCCGGGTGCCAGCTACTTGTGGAGTGACGGCAGTACTGCTGACACCCTGGCGATCTCCGCTGGCGGCTCTTATATTGTTCAGGTATATAATGCCTGTTCATCCTACACAGATACTATACTTGTATCCATTAATGGTAATCCGCCACAAGTCGATCTGCCCGTAGGCTTGTCCTTGTGTCAAGGACAAGCCCTGACTCTTGATGCCTTGGTCACAGGTGTTGCTTACCAATGGAATGACATGTCCCAAAACCAGCAGCTTACTGTCCTGACTCCAGGTACATATAGTGTAACCGTTTCGAATGCATGTGGCAGTGATGCTGATTCTGTCATCATTTCCGATGGAGGTCCTGCTCCGTTTGTGGAATTGGGCAATGATGTATCACTTTGCCCTGGTGATCTCATTCTACTTTCTCCCGTTGCATCCGATATTGATACCTGGCTGTGGCAAGATGGTTCTACCACCAACACCTTTGAGATTACCACCGCTGGTTTGATTTATGTCGCCGTGCAAAATACATGTGGAGAGGCCTTTGATACCTTGAATGCAACATTGCTCCCCGATATACCCTCACTTGATCTGGGGGCGGACACTTCGCTTTGTTCCGGTCAGTCCTACTCGCTTACCATCAATATTCCGGCGGTCAATATTCTTTGGCTGGATGGTGGCACAGATCCTAATTATACCATCACCGGCCCGGGACAAGTCTTTGCCTCCATCACCAATTCCTGTGGTGTTTCTACCGACACCTTAGAAGTCACTGCCTTGCCTGATGTACCTATACTCAGCCTGGGCAACGATCAAAGCCTTTGCCCCGGCGAGATCATTTCCTTTTCCCCTGGAATTTCGGGTGTAAATTATCTGTGGCAGGATGGATCCACCAATTCCACCTATACTTCCACACAAGAAGAAACTGTGATCCTGACGATTTCAAATATTTGCGGCATGGCTACGGATACGCTGGTTATCACCGAAAGCACCCAGGGCCCACAAGTCAATCTGGGCAATGATATCCAGGTTTGTGAAGGCGAGATCATCACCATTCCTTCCGGTATTTCCGGCGTACATTTTCTCTGGCAAGATGGCTCTACAAACTCTTCGTACACCACATCATCTTCAGGAACATTTATTCTTGAGGTCAGCAACAATTGTGGAGTGGACACCGACACCATTGTGGTGGATATTTCAGGTGTGGCGCCTGTTGTATATCTGGGACCAGACACAACGCTTTGCGAGGGCATGATCCTAACCTTGATTTCAAATGCAGATGCCATCACCACTACCCAATGGCAGGATGGATCATCTGCTCTGTCCTATCCCGTAACATCACCCGGAATGTACAGCCTGATGGAATCCAATCGCTGTGGGAATGATCAGGACACCATAGAGGTCGCTTATCTGGATGCTCCTGACCCATTCAATCTTGGACCGGACACTATCTTATGTCCCGGTGCTTACCTTACCCTTCAAGCACCTACACAGGCTTATTCCATTTTATGGCAGGATGGCTCCAATCAATTGTCCTATCTCGTGGACCAGCAGGGGGCCTATTCTTTGCAACTCAGTAATGACTGCGGCATACAAACGGATGAAATAAATGTAGATGTTGACCATCGCGTACCTACTCTCCTGCTCGACCCATTGATCGGCTGGTGCGCCGGGGATATCATTACCCTCAATGCAGCACAACCTTTCCCTGCAGACTATTTGTGGAGTACAGGGGCGACCACATCATCCATTGAAGTGACCACGCCTGGCGTTTATTCTATTGATGTCATTGTACCCTGTAGCACCGTCTCCCAATCCGTAGATATCGTAGCGGACAATGATTGTGACAAATATGAAGTACATAATGATATCTATGTGCCCAATGTTTTTTCCCCCAATGGAGATGGTATCAATGATGTATTTACACCTTCGTTTGGTGCTGACCTTGACGTAATGACGATCGAGGGATTCATATTTGATCGATGGGGTAACCTCGTCTTCCAATCCAGAGATCTTATTTTTAACTGGGATGGAAGATTCCATGATGAGCAACTCCAACCCGGAGTGTTTACGTATATCTTGCGGTGCACTATCCTGAAAAACGGACAGGAACATTCCATTACACTCAAGGGTGATCTGACATTGATTCGGTAGAACTAAGGCACCGAAATAATGCTAACTTGTAGCCGTTTCCTCTTCGTTAAGGCTTGATGAGCAGGGGGCCAGCCAACACTCACCTTATTCAAAACAATAAACTAACTAGACTATGAAATTACTCCGCTTGCTTTTGCCCGTGGTATTCCTTTGTACCGCGGTAATATCCGGCTTTACCCAAACCGATATGATTTGGGATACCCATGGAGTTGGATTTTCTGTGCCCCGAAATTTTAAAATAGAAACCAATAATGCTGAAGAGTTTACTGCCGGCAATGACAATCTTTTCCTCAGTATTCTTCCGATCCAGGATAAGACGATTACTGAAGATGAATTGGCTGATGCTGTGGTTGAAATGGCCGAAGGATTGGATTATGACCGGATCCAGGAAGGTGATGCCATCGATATCGATGATTTTACCGGTTATTACGTCAAAGGCCGCAAAGATGGAGCCAACGCAATACTCATGGCACTCCTGGACAAAGAGAGTAGTACCAATCTCCTCATCGTCATCGTGTATGCGGATGGTTATGAGGATGCCGCGGTAGATATCGCCGCCAGTTTCTACGCTTACGACTAATATCAGGAAAAGATTCTCTTACCGTGTAACATGGACTCCGGTTTCATGAGGGATATTGCCAGATAGCTGACATTTTCTTGAAAAGTCACGTTTGTCTTGAGGACAAGCGTGACTTTTATACATCTATTCGCCATAGAGATCGTTGCTGATTGGTATGAACAGCTATCTCTCAGGTCAATACATGTATTTGAAAACGAAATCTAACCCACTGCTATTTTCTGCCTTGTGGCTTCTTATAGGCTTACTGGCTTGTCAACCCAGCAGACATAATGCGTTTGACGGTGTCCAGCCTACAGAAGAGTTTGCGTTGTCGGGCATGACCATTGACAGTATGCAACATAAATTACAGTCGGGCGAGCTCACATCCCTGGCGATCACCCAACTGTATATCGACCGTATACGACAATTTGACCGCAAGGGGCCTGCCTTACATTCCGTCATACAAATCAATCCCGAGGCACTGAGTATAGCGATCCAGATGGATGATGAAAGGAAACTAAATCATATCCGCGGTCCACTTCACGGCATACCGATTTTAATCAAGGACAATATCGACACCCATGATCAGATGCCAAATACGGCAGGATCGCTGGCCATGATTGACAATCATCCGCAGCAGGATGCGTTCATCATCAAGAAACTGCGGGATGCCGGGGCGATCATTCTTGGTAAAACAAACTTAAGTGAGTGGGCCAATTTTCGTTCCACCCAAAGTATAAGCGGATGGAGCAGTGTAGGGGGACAAACCAAAAATCCCTACGTGCTGGATCAAACGCCCTGTGGGTCAAGCTCTGGCTCAGCGGTTGCCGTGGCTGCAGATTTTTGCATGATCGCTGTAGGTACAGAAACTGATGGATCCATTGCATGTCCTGCATCCTTTAATGCAGTAGTTGGAATCAAACCTACTGTTGGTCTGGTCAGCCGATCGGGTATTATCCCCATTTCGAGAACACAGGATATTGCAGGGCCCATGGCCAGGACGGTCCGGGATGCTGCCATTCTCCTGGGCGTAATGTCAGGATATGATCCGAATGATGAGACCACCTTGCGATGTGTAGAGCGTGGAGTCATTGATTATACGCAATTCCTTCGTTATGACGGACTGAAAGGGAAACGGATAGGAATTGAAAAAACGATGAGGCACAAACATGATCAGGTTGGTCGTTTACTGGAACAAGCCATTGCTTTGATGGAAAAGCAAGGCGCCACGATCATTGAAGTTCAATTTGCTTCTTTGTACGACAATGTGGCTGATGCTGAGTTTGAGGTCTTGCAGACTGAATTTAAAGACGGGCTCAACCAATACCTTGCAAATTGTGGTTGCCCTATGCAATCTATTGATGATGTGATCAGGTATAATATGGAGCATGATTCATCGGTCATGCCGTTATTCAAGCAGGAAACCATGATAGCAGCTTCCTCTAAAGGGGGACTTGATCACCCTGCGTATCTCGATGCCTTATCGAAGACCTATGCGCTAAAACCTCTTTTGGACAAACTGCTCGACACCTATGCGTTAGACGCTTTGTGTGGTGTGGGTAGTGGTGCTTACAGTCCTGCAGCCGTGGCCGGTTACCCTTCCATCACGATCCCCATGGGTACCGCCAATGAACTTCCTTATGGGATAACATTTTTCGGTCGCCCGTTTAATGAACCCGGGCTTTTAACCATAGGCTACTCCTATGAGCAATCCTCCCGAAAAAGAACGACTCCTAAATATCTTTCCACCAATAAGTCTGCTTTTTAAACATTCTGGTTTGCTCCTGCCTTGAGCGAAGGAATGACAGGTGCGCTTTGCCGAGTATTAGTAATGCCTCATGGTGAATTTCCTATCATGATTTGAATGTAAACCGGATCGCCTCTCCTTCGGAAATTGCTTGATTTAAAAGTACTACCCCACCTTCTTCAATCGAAATCGTGATTTGGTTTGCGGAACGCCTGACGGTGATGTCGAAATCATGACCAAAAGAACGGATATGTCGAAGCGACATGGATGGCCAGCTAGCCGGCAGATGTGGAGTGAGCTCCATGGACCGCAAGCCAACCGGTCGTATACCGAACAACCCTTCTGTAAAGACCCTGCAATAGAGGCCGCTTTCGGCGGACAAATGCCGTTGGCTACCTTCCGGATAGGCTTCCACAGGATATGGCACATGATCCCCCAAGAGTCGGCGAACAGAATATGCATGGAGTTTTTCCAGCCCTCTTTCGGTCTCACCGGACGCCAGGACACCGCGCAATCCATACAACGTTGATCTGTCCCAGAATATGTCATCTCCCGCAATGCTGGCCAACCCATCTGGCGTCCATAATTGCGGAGAGAAAAGCGCATCTACCGTCCCTTTCGAGCGATCCTGGATTCCCATCGTCAATGGAATGCAAATCCAGGCGCGAAGGGTATCATTTCCTGCATAGTAACGGTAGGTATGAAATCCAGCAATGTCCGCTCCAAAATAATCTTCAATGGCTTTGCGTAGGGTCTTAGCTTCCTTCGCATACTTATTGACCACATTCTTTTCTATGCCTAGGTCGGTGCCGAGGTACGTGGCAGAGATCAGCGCATCGTAATACAAAGAAGAGGTACAAAGATTGGCATCCCCTGATGGCAGGCGTCCTTCCAATTCATCCGAATCAGACGTGATCACCCCATCACTATTCATCTGTCGGCGGCAATATTCAAGGCACCAGGTGATTAATGGCCATAGTTGTTTCGCTTGCTCCAAATCACCGGAGCTGAGCGCATATCGGCCGGCACCATACGCTATCATCGCCGCATCACCACGATCTCCAGCCCCATTCCAGATATTAGTGCCTTCCGCAATAATCGAACTGGGGATCGGGGAATACGCATCATTCATGAAGCGGGCAAAATGCATGTACGCATTCAGGGAGGCAGCATTTCCGTATGGATAACCGAGATACGGAAAAAAAGGGCCGACGTATTCCGCCTGGTCATTGGCCCAGATCGCTGCATAATAGGCTTCCCCACCCGGGCCATGCATCGGTCCGCCTTTAGTTTGAAAAATACTTTCTGTGGCACGGATCTTGGCAAATGCAAATGCGGTATTCAGCACTGTATCCGGCGTGGCCAAGACCAGGTTGTCACCCAACATAGCGATCAAGTCCATGCGCAGTTGCAATTCATGACTTGCATCCATATCAAGGCGTGGCGCTGCTTCTTTACGCGCTGAATAGACAACAGCAAACGACATTGAATCCAAAGGCCCCAGCTTATAAACACCCTGACCTTTATAATCCATTCTAACCTCATAGCTTCCATCAACTCCTTCGGCAGAATCAGTCCTGTAGACTGCGCTCAAATCCGGCACTTCTATACGGATGGGTTTTGTGGAAAGGTTTTTAATCCCATATATCTCGTAATAGGCAGGCCATTCCGTGGAAGGAAAGAATCTGCGAGTCAGCCGGAGGTCATTTGCACCGCGGCTTAAGGTAGCCAAGGTGCCATTCAGTGTAATCATATCCACCGATGTCTCTTGCAATGGCTTCCCATTGACCAATACATGCTGAAAACCATCGACTGAAAATCGCCGGGTCAAACTAGCATGGGTGTTGTTGGGGATGGTCCTCAGCATGGGCCAAACCAGGCTGCGGGAAGCCAAAAATGTCTTGTCCGTATCGACCTGATATCGTACCACCGCCGAGATGTACTTACCGCTCATCTCGAGGTGATCGGCGTGAGGGATATCACTATTAATGGTCCAACGGATGGATCCATCTGCCATCATTTCCCAACGCCGATACTCCTGAGCGCTAATCCATCCGGAATGTATCAAAGCGGTAATCAGCAGAAAGGTCAGCCGGATAACAGCATAAATTGCACTATTCATAATTACCTCAAGATCGCATTTCAATCCATAACTATATATGTAAAATTGAAACTAAACACAAGGCACATCCACCAATTCGTAAAAGGATTCCAGGACTATATCTTCCTAAGAGGTGGTGACCAGCCAATTCCTCTTTACCTTTGAGCATGAGTTTCAAGATCCTGTTGTTAATTGGTACGGGAAGTTTTATAGGCGGAGTATTGCGCTATTTGGTTTCTTTTCCCTTTATGCATAAGTATCCCCATGGATTTCCCTGGGGCACATTACTTGTCAATATTCTGGGATGCCTTGTCATTGGGCTACTATATGGCTATGCCGAACGCTGGCATTTTCCAAAAGAATGGCGACTTTTTCTGGCTACCGGATTACTTGGCGGATTTACCACGTTTTCCGCATTCTCCAATGAGGCCGTTACGCTTTTTCAAAATGGCCAGTCCACCTATGCTATCACTTACGTTGTGGCCAGTATCCTGGTCGGACTGACCGCCACATTTCTTGGTCTGATGGTGATGCGGGCGATATAATCTAGGCAGATACTTCCTTATCCCTTCCATACAAGAGCCGATAAAACGGCAGACTGATCCCGGTATTGATCAGAAAAACAAAGAGGACGGTAAATACGGTGCTAAATAGGATCAACGAAAAACAAATCGCCCGGATAATTTCGCCTTCCGGTACCCCATTTTGAAATGGCAATGTAGCGACCACGGCGGCACCCAAGCCTTTCGGCACCATAGAGGAGATCACCGCTTTATCGAGCAATGGCGTAGCTTTTGGCACAAGTAGTGGCGTATACACGATCCGCACCAGGCACAAGACCAGCGTCATCACTGCCCCCCACATCAACCAATCCAATCGCTGAATCTGTATGCTCAAACCAATGAAGAGAAAGAAAAAAGTCCGCAAGAGAAACACCAGTTCACTGAAAAAATTGCGTTCCTCTGCCGGAAGGACAATCGCCTGATCCGGAATAATCCTGTCCAGTATGCGGGGCTCAAAATATTTAAGATTGCCGATCGCAATACCAAAGGATAGCGCTGTGAGTGGTCCACTGAAATTGAGAAATTCAGTGAGACCATACAGAATAAGAAGAAAGGCGGGGGTGGTAAATTTAGTGGATTTCAATTGCGGAAAACGATTGAGCGTCATCGACCAGAGAAATGCGCCTCCGATTCCAATCATCAGAGCAATCAACAGCGAAGCAATAAACTGAGACAATACGGTGTGCACCTGAATCTCACCGGTGATCATGAGTCCCAGAATGGAAATGGGAATGGCCAGCGTAAACACATCGGTCTCCACGGACTCCATGATCAAGGTGGTAGACGTCTTTGAGGTCACCGCTATCTTACGTACCAGGCCCACCACCACAGCCGAAGATGTACCACCCAATGCGGCACCGATAAACAGACAGGAGAGGATGGAGAGGCCAAAAATAAAATAGGTCAACACAGAAAGGACCAGCCAGGTCATGAAAAAACCAACGATGGTGATCCCAGCCGACTCTTTGAATGACTTAGTTACTTCTGATATTTTAAGATCTGTTCCGCTTTCAAACAGGATAAAGACCAGCTGAACAGCGAACCCATCGTTCCAAATTTTGCTGAATCCACCAGTCCTGTGACGGGCCCTAGCAAAATACCGATCAACATCAATCCCAAGACATCCGGGATACCACGACGCTCAAAAACCCCGGCGAGGTAATGCCCCCAGAAAATAAACAATCCGATAAAAATAATGATGATTGATGTCGGCATAGTGGACGTATTGCCTACAATAATACCAAATTCCACGTTAGCTCCTTCCGTATAAATTACCTATGCGAGATACCTCCCTTTATCTAAAAAACAGCTGGTGCGGCTATTGATTTCTTGGTGTGAGTTCCTGGTCCCATTGGGCCCCAATGACGTTGTCATCCAACTTGATGTATTGCAGAAAATCATTGGCAGATCCCATCCCCGGATCTTTGCTCACCACGTAATAATTGAGATTTGGAGAAACCCGCTTCTTCAGTTTGATTCCAAATCGTTCATAGCTCTTCATCCAGGCATGAATATCAACACCATCTTTGAGTTGTACAATCACATCCGTTGGTTCCGGAACGTCAGGTGATAAGGGACGCTTCGTAGTTGGGACCCAGCGGGCTTCCCGAACAAGATGATCCAGTTTCGTAAATATTCTGGAGGAGAGATCTGACATCTTACTTTGCACCGCATACCACCTCAGCCCGTCCTTGTGTTTATACAGCAGGCTCATCACCGGCAAATCAGAGATTTCCGGCAGCTGACTCAGATCCTCATGCCACCATGCTTCCGGTTCCAGTTCATTGAGCAATTCATGCACTTCCTCCTGATCCAGTTCGGAGGCATACCACCCTGGAGGATCTAAAAGGTTATATCTGGCTTCGACCAGTCCACTATTGTCTTCAACCAGAAAAAAAGTGTATACCGGGCACTCTCCGAAACAAGGGCCACGTTCATATTTAATCACCCATGGCACCATTACGGATGCAGCATCAGGCGTCGCAGTGTTTGTAGTCTTTGCAAGATGACAAGATGAAAGACAGCACACTACCATCACCCCCATGAAGATGACCTGAATTGCAAATACCCTCATGCTATTTAAATTTCTATGATTGCTCATCTTAATACACAGCGATCTTACGAACCTCATGTGCCTCCCCCTGACTGATTTTCACAAAATACACCCCGGAACCCACGCGACTCAGATCGATCATGTAACTCAATTCCTCATGCCATTGTCCTTCTGACACCAGGCGCCCATCCGCACTAAAGACCTCTACCCTCCGATCTCCTGTCCATACAACGTCATGATAGATGACCCATCTGCGGCTGCCGGCATCATAGGCCCAGGTCAACTCACTATACCAGGTGTCAAAAGAATCGGCATACGTGAGGCAACTGGCCGAAGATGTCCATTGAGTATAGAAAATCTCCAACACAGCTTGCATATGTTGCACCTGGTCGCTCGTAAAGGCAGCCAGACATCGATCATCCGTAAAGTCCATAAAGTTCTGATACATATTGGAAGCATCACAACTCCATTGCACCCCCGTGGGACAATTGTAATACGGGCCTGAAGCATTAGGGGTATCCTCAACATCATCACTGTCATCGCATGTATATTCCAATCCTTGTCCCCATATATGTTTCAGTCCGAGAAAATGACCGATTTCATGCGTTAGCGTATGTCCTCGTCCATAAAAACCAGAAGCACCTCCATCACCTATTGAACCAAAATGATAAATGTCAACAACCACGCCTTCCTCTTCTGGAAATGGAGCCATGCCCGGGAAAGAAGCAGAGCCCAATAGGTCGCCATACTCTCCTACCCAAATATTAAGATATCGCTCTGGATCCCATCCGGTTTTTCCACCCAGTTGATCATAGTGAATAGCGACACGACCTTCCTGACCTGTCTCTAAAGCGATATTGGGAACCGTGGTTTGTGTAAACGTGATACCGGTGGTAGGCCCTCCATCAGGATCGATGGTCGCGAGACAAAAACGGATCTCCGCATCTTTGACCAGGGGCTCGAAATCTGGTAAGAGCTTGTATATGTTTTCCCCCTGCCCCGCAAAATCCAGATTGACGACATCCAGTTGCTGCAATGCCTGTGCGCGGGAAATCGGCTGTTGATCAGCAGTAGCTACCACATGGATGACTACCGGGATATAGATCACTGAACGGGACTGAACGGGGTGATGGGCCAGGGTAGAATCAATCTTCTGCAAAAAAGATCTGTATGCGGGATTGTCCTGATTCAATACCACTAGTCTATCCAAATCACACCAGGCAGACTGGGCATGAATCCACCATGGAAAGAGGAGTAGTATGTATAAATGAAGCAGACGCATAGGCCGGTAGCCATCAAAAGTATGACAAAAGGCCTGCACGCCTAGAATCCTCCGGATGAATCATAGTTGCCCCGCTTGTAAGGCAACTTGAGGAAATCAAACGTGCCCGGCTTGACACTAATGTTAAACGCATAGGTACCCCGCGTCGGCTGCCAGTTGAATGACATCTGCCAACAGTGAAGGTCCCTTGAAATTCCGATGTCCGGATAGGTGATCTGCCTGGAAATAAAGTCATATCCGATATTTCCAAAATAGATCGACCAGTTGGGCGTGACATCCATGCCTCCAACCATATTGATACTATTGGTCGTAACCATGGTGACATCTTTTCCGACCTCACCCATGCGAACTATCCCCAGCTCATGATTAATTGAAAATCCGGAGAGTAATTGTTCAAATTTATCCCGCGTGTCTTTTGGTTTGATGCCGCCTTCATCCCCTTGAGGTTGTTCTGCGTCCCCATTGAAAAGTTTCATGACATCATTGTAAGTGATGCGTGTTGAAAAACGTAAGCGCAGATTGTCAAAGCGGAGGAGTTTCCCGGCGGACTGGAGATACAATTCCGGATCCAGGCGACCATTGGATCGCAAACCGTAAAATGAATAGGATGCTCCCACCGAAAAGGTGGTAATGCCTTTGAGGAAGCGAGTTGTACCACTAATGTTCAGAGGACTGAATTGAAAAGAATCAGCCGCAAAATTGTAACTACCGCCAAGGCTGATATTATCGAAGAGTTTAAGCTTTTGCTCGGTGCTGTCCTTCGATCTGAAATATTTGGCCTCAAACAAATTGGTAAAGGAATAATTGAGATTGGCCTGCCGCACATTGGTCGGACGCACGCTGTAGAGAAGCTGGTCAAAGCGACTGTACTTCTGTGTAGAATCCGGATAGAGTACATTAAACTGTACATCCTGATAATAGGACATCGGTGAAGGTTGGGAGAAAGAAAATCCAACACTTGGTTTGAGCACATGCCGTACTCCTCTGAGCCAACCCTTTTTAAATTGAAGCTGACCAAACAATTGGGTATTCATATTGACGCTGGCCGACATGGTTCTGAACGGCACAAAACCATTGGCCAATTTACTATCGACTACCCCGTAACTGACGGTATCAGGAACGACCAGAAAGCCTGTACTGTCGGGATACCAGATCGTATCATTTTGTACGAAATCCGGATCTGAAGCATCGAAGCGGAACATTCGATCCTGGGTTTTGAAAAACCATGTCTCCCCATAGTCCACCGCCGGAGTGACGTTGAAATATTTCGCCACATTGAAGTTAACCGATGCGTTGGCTTTGTGCTGTGCGCCATATTGGGCATTGTTCCAGGTGGCAGCATCGAGCAATGTGGTATCGGTAGCCAGCAACTGAGCACGGGCAGAACCGGAATATTGAAACGCAATCTTTTCATACCACGCTTCAGGGCCGGCCTTATGATTGTTTTTAAACGGATAGATGCGATTGAGGCGAAAATTAAATTCCGGTGCATTGATGGTGACCAGGTGAGATTGTGTGTTCTGACTATGATTGATCGCTGCACTCAGGGAATACGGCTTGCCTGGAAAGGTGCGGCTGTAGTTAAAGTTGGATGAGTAGGTATTGGTCAAAGCCGACTGCGCATCATTGTAGTTGAGGGATTCGAAATCGTTGCTCTGGATATTGATGCTACCTCCGATCGTTTGATAAGGATTAGCTTTTGAATCCTGGTTGTGGGTAAGACGGATCGAAAATGATTTTTCAACATTCTCCCTATAATCATTTGGGACTTCAGTGATCCGATAGGAATAGCGGACCGTCATATTGCCCTTAAACTTATATCGTTGAGCATAGTTGGTTGCCAGTCCAAGTCCCCAGGTTCCGTTGAAATAAATGTCTGCGAGGATTTTGACATCGGCCCAATCACTGACCGGGAAATAGTATCCGATATCCCGAATTCCAAATCCTAGTTGTGGCGAACGTTCATAATCCCTGGGGAGGACCAATCCTGCGGTATGGGTTTCAGACACCGGATAAAACCCGAAAGGAACGATCAGTGGTGTTGGCACGCCGAACAATTCAAGGTTAGAGGCTCCGATGACAGCGATTTTATCCGGAACCGTCTTGACTTTTTGTGCCCGTATGCCAAAGTGGGGTTCATCGGCATCGCAAGTCGTGATCAAGGCCCCTTTGGCGTAGAGTACATCATCTTTTTGATCCGTAGTCAGGCTGCCAGCTACAAACTTGGTTTTTTCCCCGTGGATGGTCAGGTCGCCTTCCTGGGTCACCGCATTGTAGATGATGCCTTTGCGCTGGATGAAATTGTAACGCATTTTTTCGGCGGTGAAGGACTCATCACCCATTTTAAATTCTGGTTTTCCGGCAAGCTGACCCAGGCTATCGGGAAGGCCCTGGGCCGTTGCGATGCTGCTATCGAGGTCCACGATAATATAGTCGGCCTTGAGCGAAAGGTCTTTGTATCGAACATAAGCATCACCGTACAAGTGCACTTGTCGGGACACATTGTCCAGGTAATTGGAGTCCAGAGAGCCATATTCGACCTTGGCATCCAGGGCGTCCTTGGAGATCAGGATGTTGGGGTTGGTAAGGTCTTTGAGCCTTTGCTGGATCGAGCTGTCCGGCAGGGTATCCTTTGGGAAATCAATTTTCAGGCGCTGAAATAAGGTGTCCTGCGCATGGCTGGTGGATGCCATCACAAAGGTGCTCAGCAGGAGGAATATGTAACGGTATCGCCTCAAAAATGAGTTTTCCGGGTAAGGTCAAAAAAATAAGCCATCAGCAAGTCTCGTTTGAAAGTATCGGCAGTTTGGGGTCTATCGCGGCAAGAGGGTTAAATATTTATGCAAAACGCATTTGAACATTTACTTACATATTATTACTTTTGCTAATGTTATCTATAAGGTCAAAGGTATGAAAGTTTGGAACGGAAGTAAAACGTCACTATACCCCACCCTGTCCTCGCTCGCTCTGGTTTTAACGTTCTTCCTTTGGGATTCGGTATCTCTCCAGGCCCAGCAGCCTTATAAAATAAGGAAAGTAGTCCTGGATGCCGGCCATGGCGGAAAGGATCCCGGCTGTAATGGCCTCCATTCGAGGGAAAAAGAAGTGGCCCTTTCGATCGCCCTGGAACTGGGCCGGAAAATCAAAGCCACCTACCCGGACATCCAGGTGATCTATACCCGGGAGACGGATGTGTTTATCCCACTGAACGAACGTGCGGCTATTGCCAACCGGAATAAAGCGGATCTCTTTATTTCTATCCACTGCAACTACATAAGCGTTCGAAACAGGGCGACCGGGTCTGAAACGTATGTTCTGGGTCTGCATCGGGCAGAAGACAATCTGGAAGTCGCCAAGCGGGAAAACTCCGCCATCTTGCTCGAGGATAACTATGAAAAGACCTATGAGGGCTTTGACCCATACTCACCAGAGGGCCATATCATTCTGTCTATGTTTCAAAATGCCCACCTCGAACAGAGTATTTTGCTGGCCACCAAGGTCGAGAACTCCTTCAAGCAAATGGGCAGGTTGAATAGCCGGGGTGTAAAACAGGCTGGATTCCTGGTGCTGCGTGAGACTACCATGCCCAGTGTGTTGATTGAGACCGGATTTCTGAGTGCAGATGCCGATGAAAACTATCTCATGAAAAAAGAAAATCAGATAGAGGTAGCCGGGGCAATTCTGCGGGCCTTTTCCAACTATAAAAAAGAAGTGGAAGATCCACAGGATGCCAGCCAGGCTCCGGTAGCAGAGACCCCCGCACCAAAAGAAATGCCCAAAGATCCTAATGCAGCCTCTCCTCCTACCACCACCAAAGGTGCACTAGAAGTCGCGTACCGAATTCAGATCGCCGCATCATCAAAATCTACCATTGACGCCCGATATCACGATATAGAGGACCTCGAAGTGATCCGGGAAGGCGAAATGTATAAGTTCGTTGTTGGGTATTTCAGTTCCCCCGAAGCCGCCCGTCCACGGCTGGCTGCACTCAAAGCGAATGGATTTGAAGGGGCATTTATAGTGACCTATCAGGCTGGTCAGCGCGTCAGAACGTAAAAATCACGGCCATATTTACCGCCGGGGCGTTAACTTTGCCCTCTAAACTATCCTGAATCCTTTCCGAGCGTGGATATTCCGGATCCATGGGTGGTATTGATTTACGTGTAAACCACACTGCGTGAAAATCTCAAATGAGTTTAAAATCGGTTTGATGGCGATCATCGTTGTCGCCCTTTCCATCTGGGGATATAAATTTCTCCAGGGAAAAAACCTATTGAAACCCTCCAATATCTACTATGTCCGTTATGAAAATGTAGACCAACTGGCTGCGACCTCAGCGATATTGATCCGGGGTATGAATGTCGGTACAGTCTCTAAAGTGGAATTGGATACAGACATGGTTACTATTATTGTGACCCTGGATATCAAGCGCGGGATCCATATCCCTAAAGATGCTGAAGCGGTCATCATCAGCACCGGGCTGATGGGAGGAAAAGCTATTGATCTGCGGATCAACAAAGCTTGTTCCGGCCCTGATTGCGCTGAGCCTGGTACGTTTATCAATGGCAGTGTAAAAGGCCTCTTTGACACCTTCCTGTCTGGTGGAGAGGATGGAACCCTGGCTAAAGTCAAATCCACCCTTGGTGATATTCTGCATACGGTTGGAGATTCCCTCACTTCCCCCAATGCCGATAATGAGATTGCAAAGACCTATACCCAATTGTCCCATCTGATCAGCAACCTGGCCTCCATCACCGGCACTCTGGACAAGTCCATGGGCCAGTATGACCGGAGCTTGAAAGCTACATTATCCAACGTTGAAATTCTCACCGGCGCACTGGCGAAAAACCAGGATAAAATCGCAGCTTCGATAGCCCACCTCGAAAGCATCACCCGTCAACTTGACGAAGCTAAAGTGGGCTCCAATACCGCCGCGCTGATAACAGATGCTCAATCTGCTATGAAAAGCCTGGACAGTTCGCTGAGCGAAGCCAATAAATCATTCGAGCAACTTTCTCTCCTGATGAAGGATATGCAGGATGGAAAGGGCACCATGGGCAAACTCATGAAGGATGAAGCGATGTACAACAACCTCACGGATGCTTCACGTCAATTGGATCTTTTATTGCAGGATTTCAGACTCAATCCTAAACGGTACGTGAATGTATCGGTGTTTGGGAAGAAGCAGAAGGATTACAATCTTCCGGAGGAGGACCCTGCGGATCAAAAGTAATCCAACCCATTCCTCTTGCTGAAAGGAGCTATTTTCAAAATTACTCTGCGCCACTGATCACCCAGGAGATTCCCACCTGAAGACATCTGTTTTTCCCTTCATTGAATCCTCCCAGGGACTGGCCGTTTTCGTCGGTAAATTGAACCTGCAAGACATCCACTAATCCATAGTTGTAACGCAGATAAACTCCCAGACCGGGTGTAATCGCGAAATCAACACCCGCATCCAGGCCGAAGTCAAATTGGCTATACCCGTCTGAACCTTGGGATTCAGTATCGCCAACGTTAAAGCGGCCACTCAGCAACTTGCTTAATTCCGGACCTAATGAAAATGCCCATCGGTCACCAGCTTTTATTCCAAGCATTACCGGCAGAGACAGGTAATTCATCCTGAATTCCAGATCATCAGAATAAAAGAAATCGGGCAGGTTACTGCCTTTTACCGAATACAAAAGTTCCGGCTGTACAAACATATCAGACCCTATTGGAACCCGCCAGTAGCCTCCAACATGGTAAGCTAACCATGCCTCACTATTATCTACATTGACTGAAGCAAGGTTACCACCGCCTTTGATACCAAAACCAGCCTGCGCAATGGCAGAACTCCACATAGTAGCCCATAGAAGAACAATCGTT
>JBGAWQ010000045.1:0-21693 GCA_044227555.1 Saprospiraceae bacterium
ATGGTTCGACCTGCTCACGCTGAGCCTGGTGCTACAGCTCACCAACCAATGCTTCGACCTGCAGCGCGCAACCTTGTGCTACAGCTCAGCAACCAAAGTCTAGTCGCTCCTTAAACTCACCTGAGCACTTTTCTTGCTTCTAGCGTTATGTTTCGCTTTCTCGCCTTTGCCCCCTTTGCCCCCTAAATGGGGGTACCTATTTCAATAGAATTATCACTTTGTTCCAGTTCCAAAATGGAATACAATGGCTCCATCACTGCCTCCTGAGCGTAATGATGTTTGAGATATTGTGTATTCAATGGTTTGCGATTATGTCCGGATTGTTTCCAGAGGAGGTATTCTTTGTTGAGGAAATCTTTGATGGCATCTAGGTCATGGGGTTGATCTGAAAAAGTGGCTCCGGCTTCGAGGTGGGCAAGGATCTCTATGAGCTCGGGATCATTATCGCCGACGATGATGCCCAGGACGGGGCTGCCGGATTCGAAATACTCTATCATCTTTCCGGTGAGGACGCCACGCAAGGCTTCGGAAGAAATGGTCAGGAGTAGGTTGATGCATGCTTCCTTTTGAATTCTTGTCGCTTCCTCTCCTGACACCATACCACGATCCTCGAGGATGGATTCGAAGCGATACTTGCGGGCCATATTTTTCCAATAGCGACTATCCTTGCCTGCATAGACAATACGGATATCACCGGCTTCTAGCAATGCATCCTGAAAGAGTTGCTGCAAGGCAAGAAACAGTGGCTCCGCGTTGCGCTTGTCGAGAAACATCGATCCAGTATACGCAATCGTAAAATGTGCTGTTGCTATTGGTACAGTTGGGGCAATCGCATCGATGCCATTTCGCAGCGTGATGACTTTTGGATGATAGGCACGAAGGTGTGCAGCCAATCCATCCGAAACGGTTGTGAGGACATCTGCTTTCGCAAATAGTTTTTTAAAAAAGCGATGGTGGGCTTCGGGATATAAAATATGACGGTAATGCGGGTCAATGACCAGATCGCGAAAATCGGCGATCCATATCAATTCCGGGTTTTTCTTCTTAAGCCAATAGGCCGCGTAATGATCTGCAAATGGACGATATGAAGAATATAAATGGGTAATGTCTTTCTGCCTAATGACTTTGTTAGCACGGGACATCAGTTTGAAAAAATAGAAGAGTCCGCCTTCGCCGGCGATGATATTGAAGGGAAAGGTATTGATCAGCCGGATCAAGCTCTGCGCGAAGACATTCGACTTCGATTCCTCCGGCAATGCCCCGTCTTTAGTGCGACGCCGTAAAAGGGCACGGTAATCGAATGCTTTGATCCGTTGGACCGTAACATCAGATGTTGAGACATGTCCTTCTTGTACTTGTGAAGCTGTATAGACTAAAACGGATTCTGCCTTTTGCGAAATGGCTTTAGCGATCCGGAAATTTCTCTTTGCCGCCGTGCCCGTCACAGGAGGAAAATAGTAGAGCAAAAAGAGAAATCGATTCTTCAAGGTATTTCAATCAGTTGATGATCTAACAGGGCTCATTCATCTTCAAGCCTGCATGATCACTTTATAGAGTTGATCCGCAATAATCCGATCATCAAATTCGCGCAGCACTTTTACCCGGCCGGCTTTACCCATTTCCTTTCGCATGTTATCATCGAGATGTACAAACCGATCCATAGCGTTTGCGAGAGCCGTGGCATCATTGACAGGGACCAGATAGCCATTGATGTTTTCATCCACCGTCTCGCGACATCCGGCCGTATCTGTAGTGATGACCGGGCGTTCCATGGCCATGGCTTCCATGATTACGCGAGGCATACCTTCCCGATAAGATGGCAATACGATGCAATCCGATTTTTCGATGTACTTACGAATATTATCCGTAGCTCCCAGATAGTGAATGCCCGGATCACGGATCCATTTCACGAGGTCTTCGTTGCGAACCGATGATGGGTTTTCTTTGTCTATACCTCCTACCAACCAGAACTGCACATTTGCATTTTGCTTTCGCACGATGTGTGCGGCTTCGATAAACTCCCTGACGCCTTTGTCGTAGAGTAGCCTGCCGATAAAGGTAAAGGTCATAGTACCTGCAGTACGTCCATCTCCGTTGGGGCTAAACCATTGTGTGTCTACACCACAGCCTTTGATGGAAATGCTTTTGCCTTCAGTGACGAGCCCTGCTTTCTCAAAGAGGGTCTTGTCATCAGTATTTTCAAAAATAACCTTGCGATGCAGGGGCAAGGACAGCTTGTATAGCATGCGAGTGATCACGTTGATCCATCCTTCGTGAATCAACGAATACCCTAGTCCGGTCACAACGGCCACCGAAGGAATGCCCAATAATTTTGCGGCCAGGCCCCCATAAATATTCGGTTTAACCGTATAATGCAAAATCAAATCAGGTTTATGGCGTCGATAGAGACGGAGGAGTTCGAGGCAAAGTCGCAGATCCTGAAATGGATTTACGCTATCGCGATCCAGGTGGCGAATTGGAATATGGGTCACTTCGCGGATTGATTCCGTGTATGTGATGAATGCATCCACCGGGGCCATGACCATGACTTCATGGCCTTCGCTGATGAGTTTCCGGATGATGTTCTGCCTGAAATTATAAATATTCCAGGTCGTGTTGGCGATGATGGCAATTTTTTTGGGTGTCATGTTACTGTCCACTGATTTCCGGAACCTATATTGTCCAGGCGTATTAATAATTATAGTGGTGTGGCAGACCTGGTTCTTCTGAGCCAGGGTGTATGCAATACTGAATCTCTAAAACTATGCAACGGCCCTTTCGGCCCCTTTCCTACTTCGGCTCCGCTCAGTACAGCGCCTAAAGGGTGAGGAAAAGATATGCATGGGTCATTGAATATTGTAAACTGTGGCAACCTTCTTTAAATTATAAGTATTTTTTCAGACCATTCTCCTCCAGCTTTTCCTTCAATGCCTTGATGGATTGCTCTTCTGACTTTGGATAGATCATAAGGCAGTCCTCGGTGTCGATCACAATGTAGTCTTCCAGGCCGCGGATGACTACCAGTTTGGATGGCTGTGACATCACGAGGTTGTGGGTAGCATGATCCAGATGGGTCGTTGCAGCTAACGTAACATTGTGAGAGGCATCTTTTGGAGACTGTTCGTAGAGTGAAGCCCAGGTGCCAAGGTCCGACCATCCGATATCACAGGGTATAGTGTAAACATTTGAAGCCCGTTCGAGAATCGCATAGTCCACGGAGATCTTTTCAGTACGGGGATATGTCTTAGCTATGAAATCAATCTCATCAGGAGTGTTATATACATTCATTCCAGGAGACAGGGTTTCATAGATCTGATTGGCATGGATGCGGAAGCTCTCGAGGATGACGGAGAGTTTCCATACAAAGATGCCGGCATTCCAGGCAAAAGACCCGAGGTTGAGGTAATGTTCTGCCGTTGCCCGATCTGGTTTCTCGCGGAAAGATTTGACTGCGCGTACGGCATGGTCTTCTGTCTTATCGTATTCGATATACCCATATCCTGTATCTGCTCTGGTGGGTTCGATACCGAGCGTGATGATGCTCGCATGTTGTGTCGCATGGATCACGGCTTGTCGAATTACGCGTTCGAATTCGTCTTCCTTTTGTATCAGGTGGTCGGCGGGAGCGACGATGCATACAGCGTCTGGATCCATCTTGCTGAGCTTCATTGAGGCAAGGGCTATCGAGGCCGCGGTGTTGTTACGCGACGGTTCTTCGATGATCTGATGGGGCTTCAGTTCTGGAATAGCTTCAGCCACCAGTTGTCCGTAGTCTGCATGCGTGATCACGAAAATGTGGTCTGTGGGCACAACGTCAAGGAAACGATCTACGGTCTGGCGGATCAATGATTTACCCGAACCCGTGATGTCGAGAAATTGCTTGGGCAGATGTTCGCGGCTGGCGGGCCAGAAGCGGGAGCCGATTCCACCGGCCATGATGAGGATGTAGGGAGAAGAGGACATGAGAAGCAGGGGCTAAGGGTTAAAGGAGCAAAGGGCTAAGGGTTAAGGGTTACGTAGGGGCGCAACATTTTGCGCCCGGAACGAGGATATCCTGCAAGGATGCTGAGTGACACACGAAGTGTCGAAACATTTTACACCCGGAACGCTGATATCCTGCAAGGATAAAGTGTGACATACGAAGTGTCGCAACATTTAGAGCTGGCACGATTGTATTAATATTATCCGCGATGGTGAAGGATATGCAAGGCTTCAACGATCCTTTCTGAGGTGTGGCCATCCCAAAACCTAATGGGTTGTGCTTGCTTCCATTCGCCGGCGATCATTCGTTGCAGATGGCCTGGCAGGTCTGCAGGGTTTGCTACGAGTTCGTTGCTGCCGAGCGTGACCGTTTCAGGGCGCTCGGTGGTGGTGCGGAGGGTGATGCATGGAATATTGAGCACAGTGGTTTCTTCGGTGATGCCTCCTGAATCCGTGATGACACCAGAGCTATGCCGAATCACAAACATAAATTCGAGATAGGGCATGGGTTCAACGATGATAATATTAGAATATGCCTTGCCCAGTGCATCATAGATTTTCCTTGTCCTGGGATGCATAGGAAAGAGGAAGTGCATATCCGGAGTTGTGGCATGGATAAGATCTAATAAAGAGCGCAGCGTATTCGGATCATCGACATTGGAGGGTCGATGGAGTGTCAATACGAGATAGGGTTGTCCGGCAAGATGCTCATTAAAAAAATCCGGTTTCTGTAAGTGATCAAGATGCTGATAGAGCGTATCTATCATGGTGTTGCCCACATAAAATATTTGTTCTTGGCGATGTCCGTTGCGGAGCAGGTTGGTATTGGCGATTTCTGACGTGGTGAAAAAATAATCCGTGATACTATCCGTGACGACACGATTGATTTCTTCCGGCATCGTCCAATCTCCGGAACGGATACCTGCTTCGACGTGGGCTACTTTGATCCCTGCTTTCTTCGCGACAATGGAGCACGCCATAGTGGAAGTGACATCGCCCACGACGACACAGATATCGGGTTTCCATTGCTGAAGGGCCTGTTCGTATCCGATCATGATCTGAGCGGTCTGGCTGGCTTGCGTACCTGATCCGGCGCCAAGGTTGATATCGGGTTCGGGGATCCCCAGTTGTTCAAAGAAACTTTCGCTCATGTTACGGTCGTAATGTTGTCCCGTATGTATGAGGCGATATTGAAACACCGGAGCCGGGTGTTTGGCGTTGAAATTTTTGATCGCCCGAATGATGGGAGCGATTTTCATAAAATTAGGTCGGGCGCCGGCGATGAGGTCGAGAAGCATCATTATGTAGTGATGGGGTGATGGAGTGATGGAGTGATGTGCAAGGTCATTGAATTGCACGGCAAACACGGGGTCGGGTGAGCGCAGTGAAGCAGAGGGGCTGAATAGGTAAGGGTGAAAAGTGAAGAATGTAAATTGAAGAATGAATAAAGATCAAATCTCCGTGTTCTCCGTGTCTCCGTGAGCAATAATTTTTTCAAGCAGGACCTTTGTACTATAAATTATTTCGTTGGAGCCAGTCGGCGAGGACGACAAACTTCCATATACGGGACCAGAGGATGTTCTTGTCACCCGCTTTAAAGCTGTCCCACTTTTTCAATAAATAACCTCCGTTAAATTCCTTGCGGTCGGCCAGGAATTGAATTTTCTGTCCGGTGATATCAGCGAGTTCGTGTCGGAGCCATTGTTCCATAGGGAAAGTGAAACCCATTTTCTGACGATTGCTGATTTGTTGCGGCAGTCGTGGTGCCAGGGCATCGACCAGCAGTTGCTTAGGTGTATGTGGAAACTTTATATGATCGGGAAGGGATAACACATACTCCATCAGGCGATAATCAAAGAATGGCACTCGTACTTCAAGGGCATGAGCCATCGACATCTGATCCGTATCGCGGAGCAATACATCTCTTGTGTACGTTTCCATCTCCGCTACGGTGCATTGGCTCAATCGCTCCATCCATTTGAGGTCTTTGACCGTTGTGGCCAAATGGGCCCGCACTCCATCATCCGGTAAAGGATGCGTAAGGAGACTGGAGAGATCGTTGTCGTTGTATGATTGACGGAGTACAGGATACACTTTTGAAATGTCCCAATGTTTAAGACCCGCCAGCTCCGTTAATTTTTCGAAACGATGATCCTTTAAGGTGGTACCCAGGATCTTTAGCAGGTTGTAGCGAAGTGAAACAGGTATATGTTGCAACCATCCAAAAGACATCAGCTTATAGTAAATCAAAAACTTGTTGTACCCTGCAAACAACTCATCTCCTCCCAGGCCCGACAATGCTACTTTGACCCCAGCCTGTCGGGTATACTTACTGACCAGATAGGTGTTAGGGCCATCACCGCTTGGAATGTCCATCGAAGACAGTATTTCATCAAACGACTCGAGGAATGCTTCGGGACGTATGTTGATACGATGATGATCGGTTCGGTATTGCTTAGCGATGATCTCGGCATAGGGGGATTCATCATATTTCTTTTCATCAAAACTGATGGTAAAGGTGTGTACCGGAGAAGTGGATTGTTCGGCCATACATGCCACCACCAAACTGGAATCTATACCCCCTGAAAGAAAAGCACCAACTGGTACATCTGATACCATTCTGAGCCGAATGGAGTCCATAAACAGATCCTTCACTTTAGCCTTTGCCTGGCTGAGATGGTCTGTTGAGGGCTGCAGATGATCATAGCCCCAATACCTTTGCAAGGATAATTGTCCATTTTTGATCAGCATGTAATGTCCGGCAGGCATCCTGCGTATGCCCTGGATCAAGGTGTGATCATGCTGCGCGGCCTGGTACTTGAAGAATTCGTCCAGTTGATTTTCATCCAATTTTCCATCCACCAGTCCGGAAGCCAGTATACTTCTGACTTCGGAACCAAAAATAAAATGGGACGCTGTGTGGTTGTAGAAAAATGGTTTTTTCCCAAGACGATCCCTTGCCGCAAAGAGCGTCTGTTCCTGCTGATCCCAGATCGCAAAGGCAAACATGCCATTGAGATGCTGTAAGCCTTGTGGTCCCCATACCGCATAAGCGGCAATCACTACTTCGGAATCCGATTGGGTCTTGAAAGGATAATCCTTGAGTGTACTGCGGACGTCTTTATAATTATAAATCTCTCCATTAAACACCAGAGCATATCTACCGGTGTAATCCCACATCGGTTGATTAGCCTCGGCACTGAGATCAATAATTGAAAGCCTTCGGTGGCCGAGGGCGATGTGGTCGTCTACGTATATGCCTTCGGCATCCGGACCGCGATGGGCAAGGCGGTTGGTCATCAGGCGTATGGCCGTAGCCTGCCTGGTTTTAGGATGGATGTTGACTATTCCGGCAATGCCGCACATACTACATGAGGTGGATTTAAGGTGACTTGTAAAACAAGATTCTGCAATTTACACTTCGAAGGATCGCAGATTCCACAGAGAATGTTTGTTGCATTTTCGAATTGAATCGTGCAAATTGTTGCGCCCCTACATATGGCACGCATCATCCTTGCAGGATGTCTGCGTTCCGGGCGCAAATTGTTGCGCCCCTACTCAAAACCATGATTGATTTGTGAGTGACGTATATACATCCCGTATGCCTTCTTCGAGTGGGATGGAGGATTTCCAACCCATAGACGTCAACCTGGAGTTGTCCATGAGCTTCCGGGGGGTACCGTCAGGCTTGGAGGTGTCGTGTATGATGACTCCTTCGTATCCAACGATGTTCTTAATCAGTTTGGCAAGATCGAGGATGCTGATTTCTTCGCCTGAACCGATGTTGATAAACCCGGCTTCATCATAATGATTCATTACGAAGACAGTGGCATCGGCCAGATCATCGACATGCATAAACTCGCGTAAAGGCGTCCCGGATCCCCAGATGACCACTTCCGGGCTGTTTGTTTTTTTGGCTTCGTGAAACTTACGGATCAGTGCCGGCATGACATGTGAACCTTGCAGATCATAGTTGTCATTGGGCCCATACAGATTGGTGGGCATGGTCGAGATAAAATGACATCCATACTGACTTCGGTAGGTTTCACACAATTTGATGCCTGCTATCTTGGCGATGGCATAGGGTTCATTGGTAGGCTCGAGAGGTCCGGTCAGTAAGGATTCTTCCTTTAAGGGTTGTGGTGCGTTTTTAGGGTAGATGCAGGAAGATCCCATAAACAATAGTTTCTCCACGCCGGTGAGATAGGCGGCATGAATCACATTGGCTTCCATCATCAGATTGTCATACAAAAATTCCGCGCGGTATAGATTGTTGGCCAGAATGCCGCCTACGCGGGCAGCGGCCAGGTAGACGTAAACCGGTCGTTCTCTTTCAAAAAACCGGATGACAGCATCCTGGCTACGCAGATCAAGTTCTGCCGATGTGCGGCCAATGAGATTGGTGTATCCCAGCGAGTTTAGTTTACGATAGATCGCTGAGCCTACCATGCCGGTGTGTCCGGCGATGTAGATTTTACTATTCATTTTCATGATTAATATCAAACCCTTCCCTTCTTAGTAAGGCGACCCGCTGGGCAAGACCAAGATCGCAACGCACCATTTCCCGACAAAGGTCATGCACATCATGCTTAGGCACCCAGCCGAGTTTTTGTTTGGCTTTAGAGGCATCGCCTATGAGCAGATCCACTTCGGTGGGCCGATAGTATAATGGATCCACCTTGACGACGACTGCGCCTTCACGCACAGCACATTTTGTTCCGGTGACTTCTTCAAAATAAGAAGCGTCGATTCCCGCGATCGTGCCTTTCTCGTCTGCGCCTTTACCTTCAAAATGAATATTGATCCCTACTTCCTGGAAGGCCATGCTTACAAAATCGCGGACAGCTGTAGTGACACCCGTCGCAATCACCCAGTCTTCGGCAGTATCATGCTGAAGAATTTTCCACATCACTTCTACATAATCTTTGGCGTGGCCCCAATCTCTTCGTGCATCAAGGTTGCCGATATACAATACATCCTGCATACCCAAGGCGATCCTGGCTACAGCTCTTGTGATTTTGCGAGTGACAAAGGTTTCACCACGCAGGGGACTTTCATGATTAAACAGGATACCGTTACAGGCAAACATATTATACGCTTCCCGGTAGTTGACTGAAATCCAGAACGCATAGAGTTTGGCTACACCGTAAGGAGAGCGTGGATAAAAAGGAGTGGTTTCGGTTTGCGGAATTTCCTGGACTTTGCCGTACAATTCTGATGTAGAAGCCTGATAAATCCTTGTCTTTGAAGACAGGCCCAACAACCTTACCGCTTCAAGGATACGCAGGGTGCCGATACCATCGACATCCGCGGAATATTCCGGTTCTTCAAAACTCACTTTGACGTGGGACATGGCCCCGAGGTTATAGATTTCGTCGGGCTGTACTTCCTGAATGATGCGGATGATATTGGTCGCATCGGTGAGGTCTCCGTAATGGAGTATAAAATTCCGGTTGTTGACATGCGGATCCTGATAGAGGTGGTCTATCCTGGATGTATTGAAGAGGGAGCTCCTGCGTTTAATACCATGGACGACATATCCCTTTTTGAGCAAAAATTCGGAGAGGTAGGCTCCGTCTTGCCCGGTGACGCCGGTGATCAATGCCTTCTTCATATTCTAGTGTTCGGTTTTCTAAAAAATTGAGTGAGTTTCCGGATGGGTTTGAGGAGCGTGGTATAAAAATACGGCTGTAATTGGTTGACACGCCATGCTTCCCGGTCTTCGCGATTAGCTTTTATCCGATTTCGAAACGTCGCGTTGCTCATGCCTCCCGCGCGCATGCGTACGATAACCCTGGGCAGGTAGCTCACACTGACACCGGCCTTATAGAGGAAGCGCAACATCAATTCATAGTCTGCTGCGGATCGAAGTTGTGTGTTGAATACCCCGTGATGTTCATATACTTTGCGGCGAACAAAAAACGTCGGGTGTGGGGGCATCCAGCCAAAAAGGAATTTGCGTTGGTCAAAGTTTCCGGCAATCCAGGTCCGGATGATTTTGTGTGTTTGAACCGGATGCACATAGACCAGATCGGCGTAGAGGGTGTCTGTATGTCGATCCACCATATTTTGTACGATTCCGCTGATGACGCCTGGATCGACATAAAAATCATCCGAATTGAGGATGCCGATGATATCGCCTGAAGAATGTTGTATGCCTTTGTTCATGGCATCATAGATCCCGGCGTCCTTTTCACTAATTACGCGGGAGACGTGCGGAAATTCATTTACGATAGCCAGTGTTTCATCTTTGGATTGACCATCGATGATGACATGTTCGATCCGGGGATAGTCCTGGCTGGCCACAGATTGCAGCGTATCCCGTATCGTTGACGCGCTGTTGTATGTAGCGGTGATGATGGTGACCAGTGGAAAGGGTTGTCCTGCGGGAATCATGTTACCTGTTTCAGCTCAGTTGGCTGCGGTCGACCACTATATTTTCCAATACCAGCATGTCCATATTGGTTCGCCTGAAACAATCCAGCGCTTCTGCCGGGGTGTTGACGATGGGTTCATTTTCGTTAAAGGAGGTATTGAGCAAAATGGGTATACCTGTTTTACGATAAAACGCATTGATCAGATTGTAATACCTGGGGGTTACCTCTTTTTCTACCGTTTGCAATCGTCCTGTTCCATCCACGTGCGTGACTGCGGGAATCAGTTTTTGTTTTTCGGCCCGGATCGGAAATACTTTTTCCATAAACGGAACCGCATCATGGACTTCAAAAAAGGCGTCTACCTGATCGGACAGGATCGAAGGAGCGAAGGGACGAAAACTTTCTCTTCTCTTGACTTTGGCATTGAGCAGTTCTTTGGCATCTTCTCGTCTGGGGTCGGCCAGGATCGATCTTCCGCCGAGGGCTCTTGGGCCAAATTCAGCGCGGCCATTAAACCAACCGATCACACCTCCTTGTATCAATGCATCGGATACGATTTCAAATAAGGCCTCATCTTCAAATTTTCTGTACGACACCCCTTCTTGCTGCAGATACAACGCAATATCCTCATTGGAGAATCGGCTGCCTGTGTATGCGCTGCGGATGGCGGGCAGTCTGGGTTGATGCAAGACCTGGTGATGCACATATAGGGCCGCGCCCATCGATATCCCTGCATCGTGTCCGGCGCTGGGGATATAGACTTGTTTGAAGGGCGTGTTTCTGGTGATCTTTCCGTTTGCGACTGAATTCTGTGCCACGCCTCCTGCGATACAGACTGATGTCAACCTGGTGCGTTCATGCAGACCCTGCAACAGATGGAAGATGATTTGTTCTGTATACGCTTGTACTGAGGCGGCAATATCCTTGTGATATTGAGTGAGCTCTTCACCCTTTTTCCTTTCCGGGCCAAACAGACTAGAAAGTTTTGTGCTATACAGGCGGTCTACTACAGGGATGTGATCTTCGCCGTAAGAAATGACATTGCCTCTTGTGACCTTGAAAAAGGAAAGATCCAGTTTAAACAATCCGTTATCGAGCAATTTTACGATCTGGCGAAGTTTATCCACATACAGTGGTTTTCCATAGGGGGCGAGGCCCATGACCTTGTATTCATCGCCGTAGTGTGGAAAGCCCAGGTATTGTGTAAATGCCGAATAGAAGACCCCGATGGAATGTGGAAAGTCTATTGAATCCATTACCTCCATCGAAGAGCCATGACCGATACCTAACATGGTGGTCGTAAAATCACCGCTTCCGTCAATGGATAAGAGTGCCGCTTCTTCAAACGGGGAGGCATAGAAAGCTGAGGCCAGGTGGGCCCGGTGATGCTCAACATAATGAAGTTTCGATTCGATCTTGCTTGCTGGAACGCCAGGAAAGTGTTTGACAAATTCATCTGCGAGGGAAGCGACTTGCCTGGCATTGAGCAATCTGTTTTGAATGGCCTGGATTCCGATACCTGGATGGGTAGCCGCGAAAAATACTTTTCGTAGCCGCTTGGCCTTGGGGTCCCTGCCTATCGCAATATGGTCGATTTGATCCAGGGTAATGCCTGCATCCTCAAGGCAAAAACGGATAGCTTCTGATGGAAAGCCTGCCCAATGTTTCACCCGGCGAAAGCGTTCTTCTTCAATCGCGGCGATCAGGACACCGTCTTTGAGTAAGGCTGCGGAGGAATCGGCGTGGTAGGCGTTAAGACCGAGGATATACATGGAAAAAGGTGAAAGGGTGAAAGGTTAAAGGGTGAAAGGGCACTCCTTCGCACAAAAAGGTGCTTCGGCGACTAAAAGCGAAAAGGTTTGAGATAGTTGGCAGTGGGCAGTCAGCAGTGGGCAGTCAGCAGTAGGCAGTTCGAAGATCAATTAAGCTCTCACCAACGATTTAGATATTGTAGCGTAATGAAAGTTACATAAAGGTTAGACCTGCGTCTCTGGGCCTCTGCGCGGAATAATTGTTAGAAGGATTGCAGGTTCAACGCTTTGTATCGAATTGGATCTGGTATTTTTCTTTGAGAATGTCTTTGATTGGTTTTTGTTCTGCTTTAGCCCACCATTCGATTTGGAGGATCTTGGCATCTACGAGAAATCGATACCAGAAGCCCTGAAGGAAGTGCCATACCAGGCCTTTCTTTCCATCGAGTATCCCCAGTTTGATCCAGTAGCGGTATTGAAAATAGAGGAAGGCTCGCAGGAACAAAGGCAACTTCAGGTAAAGATTGTTTTTGTACCAACGTTTGGCACTGGCCTGGCCTCCATCGAGTTTTTGATCACCGGCATTCAATCCATATTTTCGGGTAAGAATATCTACGGCTTCGCGTGTGGCATATTGATTATGCTTTTGTGTCCACCAGGTCAGGGATTGCAAATTGTCATCCACAAAGTCATGTATGAATTGGATTGATGTCCCTTGCGTAAGCAAGGTATGTTCGTCCATCCATCGTTGTTCGATGATCGCATGACCTTTGCGCCAGATGCGCAGCAGGCGTATTGGATAATACCCACCATGACGGATCCATTGGCCCATAAAGTGGACTTGTCGTTTGAGCACTACACCAGAAACTTCTTCTGGCAGGGTGGACAAGCGGGAATTGATTTCCTGTACCAATGCATCCGTTAAATACTCATCTGCATCCAGGCGCAAGATCCATTCGGTATGGATAAAATCCTGTTCCATGGCCCACTGCATTTGTTGGGCCTGGTTGACAAATTCATGTTGAACTACTGTGGCACCGAGGGATTGTGCGATCTCAACCGTATCATCGGTCGAAAAGCTATCCACGATGATGGCCTGCTCCGTGACCCGCAATGCGCTTCGGATCGCCCTGCGGATATGGAGGGTTTCATTGTGGGTGAGGATGATGACGGAGAGGTCTTTTACCATCACTAGGATGTTCTGGTGGTTGAGGGTTCGATTATCGAATGATACATTTCCAAATATTCTTCAACAAGCCTGTCCGACCTGAAATCCTCCTTCACACATTGGACGGCGCGGGTTCGGATATCTCCCTTATAGGACTTGTTTTCCCAAATCTGCTTTAAAACGGAAATCCACTTCTCTGTTTGAGTTTCGGCTACCCATCCCACCTGATGTGTGGCCACATATTCACTTGCGCCAACCTGAGGAGATACCAAAACCGGGGTCCCCTGGCTTAAGGATTCAAAAACAACATTTCCGAAATTCTCTGTATGGGAGGGTAACACCAAAATATCGGAATCCGCCAACAAGCTAAACTTATCGTCCTCAACCACTTCACCGATCCAGTTGATTTGAAATTGCCCTCGAGACAATGCATTGAGGTTTTGTTTGTAGAAGGGATCTCCTTCTCCGGCTATAGTCAAGCTAAATGGAACTGAGGAGATTTGTGCCAGCATCGATATTAAAAAATCAAGATTTTTGACCGGGTCTATACGTCCTAGGAAGACCAATCTCAACTTATCGGTTTGGCCAAGGGCGCCAGGTAATGGTTCAGGCAAATGTATAAGGTTAGGTATAACACACCGTTTCGAGCCGGGCACCAGCAATGCCACTTCTTGTTCTTCCTTGGAAGTTGTACAATGAACCATTGAATTCTTAAGCCATTTCCTTCCAATAGCGGAATGAAATGTTCGCTTAATAAAGGCGTTTCGATAATGCAACGTATAGTTGGAAATACTACCTCGTGGTGAAATCACCGGGACGATACCATTTAAATAACAAATCCAGGCTGAGGGTATGGTAACCAGATTCCACCAGGAGTGTATATGAATGATATCAAATGTCGAGACATTCCTAAAGACTTTTAGTAATAGGCCAGGGCTGAAATTGGAGTGATCTCCTGTCCATCGGCTAAAATAAGTTACCTGCACTCCGTCCCTCATGTACGTTTCATTAGGAGTCAGATCGAGATTGTTCTTACCATTTGCGTTGGTGGTGTATACTTCTACCTGATGTCCTTGTTGCCAAAGCCCTTTACAAAGTGCACTAATAGAACGGATAGGACCACCGTATACGTTTGCCGGTTCATACGAAGGAACGATAATTAGAATTCTCAAACTCAAGTGGTCAAATGGCCTCTATACTTTGTCCGATAAACCGAATGTTTATTTCGTTTCAGGTAAGTTGTACTATTCATCCGCTACATCAGCATAGACTTCGTAATACATGTTCGCAATCCTGGTTGCAGAAAAGCGTTCCCGGTTTATTTTTCCTTGTTCGAGTAATTGATCCCGAAGGTGAGCGTCTGCAATAATTCGCTCAATGCCCTGTCGGATTTCTGCCACAGAGAATGCATCGACTAGTAGTGCTGCCTTGCCGGCCACATCGATCATTGAGCTGTTGCGTCCGGCAATGACCGGTCGCTCCACCCAATTGGCTTCGATTATGGGCATTCCGAAACCCTCAAACGTAGAGACAAAAGTGACCAGGTCACATCGTATATACTCTCCATACATCTCCAAGGGGGAGAGATTAGATTTGTTTTCATAATGGATACCCCACTTTTCCAGGGAATGTCTATGTCGGTCATCCAACATTCCTATTATTACTAAGGTGCATGGGATGGGATGAATGGCTTCAAATAATCGTTCCAGATTTTTATTTGGAGCTGTGCCGATCTGGAGTAGAACAGGCTTATTCTCGTTAAATAATTTAGGAGATGGTTGATACATCTCGGATACAGCTACAGGAATAACACTGACTTTAGTGGGAGGGCATCCGGTATACTTCAGGATATCTTGTTTGCTAGCCTCCGAAATGGTGGTTACCCGCTGCGCCTTCCAGACAGGCAATTTTAACCAAAGCCATTTAAAGAGAAGGCGTTGAAGTTTACCTCCGGACTGCATGATCCCGCAGTCTAAAATCGTTAGGACCGAACGTTTACGATTAAACAGGAGGTTAATATAATGAATATCGCCTGTCACATGATTGACTTGGCCTTGCTGCCTATATGCCCCAATAATGTTTTTTACCCGGTTGAGTATTCCATTACTATAATGATCGGCTACAATCACTTTAAAATCTACCCTGTCCTCAAGTTGCTGGCGGACATCTTCAAATATAAATTCCAGGGAAAAATTTGCTCCGGGCCGTGGTCGCCGTTGAAAATGGACCACCTGGATTTTATCCTCCTTCCTAACTTCCATTTTGAATTTCTTCATTGATCAATACATTCAATACTTCATAAATGGTGTATGGATATTTCCAGTCTGTTTTTGCTTCAATTTTAGTCTTATCGCCGTATATGTCGAGGATCTCCGTTGGTCGGTCCAAGGTTGTGTCATGGATAATCAATGACCTATCAAGACCTAATTGGTCAAATACGAAATAGACGATGTCTCGTAAAGCAATGGATGATCCGCTACATACCAGGAAGTCCTCAGGTTGCTCGAGTTGCATGACCATCCAGATCGCTTTTACATATTCTGTGGCGAGACCAAAATCTCGTTTAATATCAATATTTCCAACTTGTAAAACTTTCTGTTCACCGCGCTTTATCCGTATAGCGGAACGAATAACCTTTTTCACAAAGAAGCTTTCAGGTCGCAGATAAGACTCGTGATTAAACAAAATGCCACTGACAGCATATAGGCCATAAGCTTCCCGATATTGGCTGACCATCCAGTGGCCGGTAGCTTTGGAAATGCCATACGGACTGATCGGATGAAGCCGTGTTTCGAGTGTAATGGGAAGGCGCTCTGCCTTTCCATACATCTCACTACTGCTTGCCTGATACATGCGTATGGCCGGATTGACTGCTCTAATAGCCTCAAGTAAATTCAGCACGGAAATAATGTTGAATTCAAGTGTCTCTCTGGGATGATTGAAAGAGTATGATACTGAACTTTGCGCAGCCAGATTATACAATTCATCAGGTGCCAGGCGACGCAACATCGATTTGCATTGATCCGGTTCTATCAGGTCAGCGCCCTCCAGTTGAATACTCTGATCAATGCCCAGATAGGCCAATCTTGATGTGTCCGGTACAGCATCTTGCCGATAAACACCTACCACACGATAGCCTTTAGACAAGAGTAACCGTGCCAGCAACGCGCCATCCTGTCCTGTAATCCCGGTAATCAGGGCTATTTTTTGATGTCCATCCGTCATCTATAAAAGGAAATATTCAAATTCGGTATTTTAAAACAACCCTGAAGATGAAATAAATAAAAGCGCAAAAAATTGCCCCCTTAATGAATGTATTGAAAAACGTAAGCAAATCGGTTTCGACCACCATTGCAGGATAAAAAAGAAGAGGTGTCCATAAAATTAAAGATGGGCGTTTTACGCTTAAATAACGAACAAAATGAAAAAGGGACTTAAGCAAATACCCGTAAAAAAACATATATATCCAGGCACCTACGACTCCAAAATTAACGTAGGCTTCTCCCAATTGTCCGATATTATAACTGTAGTTATACTTTCCACAATCTCCCAGGAAACGGCAGATATTTTCCTGTCCACCTACCTTGGGTTTATCACGCCATAAAAATCTTGGTACTATGCCCGCCAAAAAAGATTTGGCAATGGTCTCACCTTTCGCAAAAGGTTCATGCTTTGGAACATACTCCATCGCCCTTCCCACAAGATAGCCTTGGTTAGCACGAACCACTACTTTGTAAATCCGCTCGGGGTCAAATATGTGCGACGGGTGTTGGATCCGGTCAGCTACTAATCTGAAAAATAATGCTGAGTCATTGCCCCTAACCGCACCCTTCCATACCACATCTCTATATTCATGTTTGATCGATTGGATCATAAACAAAATGACCACACCAAATATGAGCAATAAAATTTTATATGGTAGGGTAAACCATTTCTTACCAATCATCATCAGGATAAAACCCATGACACTCCAATACACCAACTCGCCGTACATTCCTGTAATAACAGTTTGTGCGATCATCAGCATAAAAATAAAAATGATGCCAAAAGCCTTTAGTCGAATATTGGAATGTAAAAGATACAGGACACCAACATAGGTCAACTGTGAAATGAAGTAAGTCAGGGCGCGTAAAGACTCCGGAGCCACCAACACTAATGGCATCGCCATCAGCCCAATGCAGATCATTACAAAACCCAAAACTGTTTTCCGTTTCAAATAGATTTTGACTCTGTTTATTAAATCTTCATCCTTCATGGCCGTAGTCATCATCGGAGGTGCCCATAGGCCCAACAACAGTCCTATAGTACCCGGCAATGCCAGACTGAAATATTGACTTTTATCAATCGTCATGTAGGTTTGCCAAAGTGCTGCGAGTTTGTTGTGTTCACCAAACACATTGTAGACTAACATGGGCATCATTAAATAAGAAGCACAGGCTGCCACGGCTGTAACGTCGAGAAAATTGATTTTCACCGTCAAGTTGTACAGAAAAATATAAATGGCCACCAAGGTAGAGGTCCAAGAGGTCCATACCAAAGCTTCATTCCATGCCAGGCCCGAAATCAGAAGTAGTCCCAATACAAGAATTGGAAATACAATATGATATAACGTACGTCTCCGCATCAGGTCACTGGATTAATGCTTCCTTCAGCTTGCCATAGGTGCCTGCTACTGGCCATCATAATTGCGGTCATCAGGATCTCAAATGCGAGAATTGATGCACTCACTCCATTAAGTCCAAAATAATGTATCCCCACGCCGTTGATCAACAATAAAAGCAAGGCATTCAATAAAAATAATACTCCGGACCGACCCAATTGATTCGTGGCTACCATGAGCACGAGAAAGCCATTCCAGGTGGTATTGACCAATGTTCCTAATAAAACCAAAAGAAAAAAGGGATTAGTTACATCGACTTTCCCTCCGGTCCAAATATCAATAATCTCAAAACCAAATAAATATAGACCCGACAACATGGCCAACGCCATCACAAAATTACCCTTTACGGATACGCGGAATAATTTTCGCAATACTTCCCATTGGCCCTTTCCATAGGCGTAACTATACTCAGAGGTCACTGAGAGGTTTATAATATTCACAACCTGTTTGACCACATTGACCAACGTTCTTACCGTAGAAAAAATGACAACCTGAGCACTCCCTAGTCCAATACCTATGATGGAGACCAATCCCTGCACCATGAAATTCTGACCCATATAGATGGTCATAGCCGACAGGCCCGGCCTTAATAGATGCCGAATTTTGGAATACTCTAAGCTAAAAGGGAGAAGCCTGAATCCATCATACCGCTGACTCAGTTCCATAAGTATATAAATGAGCATTATCAATCTGACCGCAAAATATACTAACGCCACGGTCACAATCTTACACCCTATAAAGACGGCTACTACCACACACGCAAATTCAATAATGCGAAAAATCGCAGAGATCACCCGCTCTCGGTGATACACCTGCTGGACGCGATAATAGCCCAAAGGGATCGTTAGAAACAATGAGAGGTACACATAAAGTAATAAAAAGAAGAATGCTAGCCCAAATTCATCTCGAGTAATTTTTGAAAATTGCAGCCAACTATACCAAGGCAAAATAAACATGGACAATCCCAACAATAAAAAAGGAATACCCCCTACCAAGAGAATAAACCAAAAAGTATTTCTTAAAATCATTGAGGCCTGAGCCGCATTACCACCTTGGACCAACATGGACAACTCTGATGTGGTGGCTGTTCCCAGACCCATATCGCTCATGCCCACATAAGAGGGTATAGTAAATAACAACAGCCACTCTCCATAATACTCCACACCCCAGAACTTAAGCAAAATCGGTATACCCGCAATTTGAATAATCGCGTTTACAACCTGCATCAGGATGTTGCCAGAAATCGCAGAGATAATCCTTTCTTTAATCAGCATCGCTAATAACCATTCACCTAGGATAACCTTCAACCCCTGCTGCCCTCATAATACCCTGAGCTGTATTTTCTAAGGTGTAGTTCTGAATTATCTTTAAAGATGCTTTACTCATCCTTCTTTCCCCTTTAGCGTCTTCACAAACATGGACCAAGGCATCCGTAAGAGCATCTACTTCTCCTGTGGGATAAATATATCCATTGACTCCTTCCAAAGCCCCCATGTCTCAGAAGAAGAGGGAAGAACCAAAACATCAGCCACATGATAATAATTCGGCAAATCGGTTTGGTTAATAAATCCTGCCAAGATGACATCTTTAATTTTTTCCTGAGCAACATATTGTTCGATTTGTTGCTTCAATTCCCCATCACCTACGATTAATAACTTTTTACCTTCAACAGGTAATTTTTGAAAAGCATAGACAAGGTCCATAGGGCGTTTAATCCCAATCAATTTCCCTGTAAAAAGGATAACAAAATTATCCTCTAATAACCCTAAATGATGTCTCAAAGTTGCACCCTGACTGGCACTCACTTCTTTTAAAAACCTCGAATTATCAACCGAGAAAGGTGAATAAATAAGTTTATCATCCGATATATTAAATTCCTTATAAAATAGATAATTTTGTTTTCCTATGTAAATAAATTTTTCAATAAATAGGGGAAATAATATTTTGCCTAAAATAAATTTTCTAAGCTTTGCCTTCCAGCCGCTTTTAAATCCTTCCTTTAGCGCAGGAGCATCACACCGAATAGCTGCTCGATGTTTTGTGCATTTTACTATCAGAAAACCTAATATTTCAGATAATGAATTCCAACCGCTAAATACTACGATACCCGGGGGCTGGGATATTAGATAACGAAAAATAGATGGATTAAAATATCGTAATATACCTCCTGAGGATTTTTTATAAAATGTTCTATTCGGAAGAAAAACATAATCATAACCTTCAAGAAGTGGAATGTCCCAAGTAAATTTTATTCCAAATTGTTTATCATATCCAGTACGGATGGTATCTTCTGATAAATAGAGAACTTTTAATTTAATATTTGGTTGATTTGCCAAGATACTGTACAAGGGCACGAAATACTGAATCGGATGAGTAACAACAAAATAAATATGATGCTTCTCCATATCAGAACATCCGGTATTCATACGAACGACGAATTCCTTCCTCCAGGTTGATCAGGGGCCGGTCAAGAATTCCGAGCATTTTAGTGATATCCGGTTTTCTCCGCGTCATGTCGCCCTCTTTGAGCGGATCGAGGTGAACGATCTCAGATCGAGAATTGAAAACGGATTTGATTTTATGTGCCAAGTCCAGAATAGTAATTTCCTCATCGCTTCCAATATTGATCACATCATTTTTGCAAACGCCGGTTTGTAGAATGCGCTCAATTGTATCCAAATTGTCATCGATATAGCAAAATGTACGTGTCTGCAAACCGTTGCCATATATAGTAATATCCTTTCCTGTGACAGCGCACTCTATGAATTTGGAAATTACAAAGTCGGTAGATTGTCTGGGGCCATAGGTATTGAAGAACCGGAATATCGTATAATCCAATCCAAACTCTTGCTGATAAGACCTGAAAAAAGCTTCGCCTACATTTTTTACGATAGCATATGGCAATCTTGAATTGAGCGGGGTTGTATCCTCATATTGAGGGATCTCAACAGGCTCTCCATACACTTCTGAAGAAGAGGAATAGAATACCCGCTTGACCCCCGTATTTTTTGAAAGGTTGAGTACATTCTTGATGCCTTCTATATCATCCAAAACCATTTTAGGATTGGAAAGGGTGCGTTGCACACCGACTACAGCTCCATAATGGAACACATAGTCAAAGGCATGAGCCAGCATGATGGCGCTGATATCACGATAATCATTAACGTCCGACTTAATAAATTTCCAGTTGGTAAATTCCAGCCCAGGAAGCTTATCTACTGAACCAGTCAGGAGATTATCCGAAACCACGACGTAATAATCCGGATTCCTGACTAATCGGTTGACGAGGCTAGCACCAATATTCCCTGCGCCCCCGGTGACTAAAATGTTTGTCATGTTGTTGAAATATTTAGACTACTGACGATTTGTCTGATTCGATCTTCGTAAGTATGCTTTGATGAAACCAAATTATATCCCGCTCTACGGATAGTATCTGCCTCTTCGGGGTGATTTAGGATGTGATGAATCTTATTACTCAGTTCCTCCAGCGACTTGTAATAGTAAAGATGTTTTCCATCGATAAGAATTTCTTCTAGCTCCGGACAAGCCGAGGACACCTGCAATGCTCCTGCCGCGGGGATTTCAAAAAAACGCATATTGGCCGCAGGGTAATTTGTGTCATCAATGATGTTGAGGTTGATCCGGGATGATCGTAGAAAATCACCATACGCCTTACCATACATCGCAGTATTACTGATGAGAGGTAGGAGCTTACGGTTTTCAACGCTCCGATGCCAATACGGCCCAACCACTTTT